>NZ_KE386811.1:0-67032 GCF_000428885.1 Geothrix fermentans DSM 14018
CAGGGCGTCCGGGTTCAGCGCATCCTCACCGACAACGGCATGTGCTACCACTCGAAGCTGGTCCAAGCTGTCTGCGAGGCCCAAGACATCCGGCACAGCTTCACCCGGCCTTACCGCCCTCAGACCAACGGCAAGGCCGAACGGTTCATCCAGACAGCCCTTCGCGAGTGGGCCTACCGCCTGGCCTACCAATCCTCAGAACAGCGGAGCCAAGCCCTCAAAGCCTGGCTCCACCACTACAATCACCACAGGTCCCACTCAGCCCTCGGCGGTCTCGCCCCCGCTCAAAAGCTGAACAACGTCCTTGGCCGCGACAACTAGTGGCACATCTACATACGTTTACATTAATTGCATTTGCAATGATTCTAGGTTCGGCTGGTCCAGCCACCCGTATGGTGGAGGTGGTGCGGAGGGGCTGGTCATGGACGAGCGGATCCGGTTCCTTCAAGGTCTGGAGCCGAAGCATGCGGGCCGAGGCTCCTACCTGGCCATCATCGAAGCAGCCGCCGGCCTGTTCCAGCAGTTCCCGGCCGACGCCATCACCCTGCGGGACATCATCGCCCTGTCGGGTGTCAGCAATCAGACCCTCTACAACTATTTCCCCGCAGGGCGGGACGACGTGGCCATCGCCCTGTTCGACCGGCTCCGGCGGGCCGACGAGGAGGCCTTCCGCAGCCACATCCAGACCCTGGCCTGGGATTCCCTCACGGACCCCGAGGCCATCACCCAGGCGCTCGCCGCCTCCCTGGCCCGGGCCACCATCGGGAACCTGAGGGAGAACTTCCAGCTCCAGTCGACGGTATCCGTCTACCTGCGCACCCATCAGCTGCGCACCCGCTCCGTCCACGCCGAGGAGCTGGATCGTGCCCTCCAGGAGGAGATCCTCAGACGCTACGGGAACCGCTTCCCGAAGCATGCGGCGGCTCCAGCGGCCCAGCTGAGCCTGCACGTGGTGCGCGGGGTCGCCGAGGTGGCCATGGCCTACCCGGCGGGCTCCCTGGGCAGCCTTGAATCCATGGCGCGGAGGCTCCTCCGGCCCATCCTCCTGGCCGGATTGAAGGGGGAGGGCCCCGTGAGCGGCACCCACCCGATCTCCGAGGACGCCCCTCCCCCCGTGGCCATCGCGAGCGCCCCCGTGGGCCCCTCCAGGCGGCAGGCGATCCTCGCGCGGATCTTCAGGCGCGGGCAGCCCAAGTAGGCGCGCATCCGGAGCAGGCCGCCCGCGCGCTAAACTGGAGCCTCCCCGAGCGAGGTCCCCGTGTCATTCACACCAGGCAGCAGGCGCGGCGCCATGGCCGATATCAACATGACGCCCCTCATCGATGTGATGCTGGTGCTGCTGATCATCTTCATGATCGCGGCACCCATGATGACGACGGGCGTGGACGTGAAGCTGCCGGAGAGCCGCACGGGGCGGAACCTGGAGAGCGAGGCCCTGACGGTGAGCATCACCTTCGACGGCCGCCTCCAGTTCGACCAGGCCTTCCTGGCCCTGCCCGTCCTGGCCAACCAGCTGAAGGCCCGGGCCCAGTCCGGCGGCAAGCGGCCCGTGCTGGTGCGGGCGGACCACAACGTGCCCTACGGCCGCGTCATCCAGGTGGTGGACGCCATCCGCGAGGCGGGCTTCACCCAGGTGGGTTTCGTCACCGCCGCCGCGCCCATCGCCGCCCCCCCGACCGTGAAATGAGCCAGGACCTCCAGGCCTACCTCCGCAGCCGCTCCCACCTGGGCGAGCTCCGCTGGGGTCCGGGGCTGGCCCTGAGCCTGGCCCTGCATCTGACCGTCGGCGTGGCCTTCTTCTGGCCCCGCGGCGGCGGCGCGGGCCAGGCCGAGGAGGTCAAGGTCACCTGGGTGAACCTGCCCGCGGCCATGGGCGGCCAGTCCGGCGGCTCCGACGCCATGGAGGTGGGCAAGACCGGCGAGCGCCTGCGGCGCGTGGAGGAGGTGGCGCCCGTCCGCAACACCTCGCCCTCCGCCACGGCCCCGGATCCCTTCGCCACCAAGACCACCAAGTCCGCCGCCAAGGGGGACAACAAGGACGCCGCCAGCACCGGCACGGGCACCACAGCCGCCAAGGGCAAGACCGCCTCCCCCAACCCCGTGGCCGGCGCCGTGGGCTCGGGCAACGGCGCCGCCTTCGGCGCAGGCTCGGGCGTTCCGGGGCTGAACCCCACCGCCGGCGTCCAGGGCGGCGTGGGCCTCGTGGGGGGCGTGGACGGCAACTTCCCCTTTGTCTGGTACCTGCAGCAGGTCCAGACCCGCATCACCTCGAACTGGAACCGCGTGTCCAGCTCCCAGGGCCGCGTGCAGATCTACTTCCGCATCGCCCGGGACGGCAGCCTCGACCGCGTCCGCGTGGAGATCCCCAGCGGCAACGCCGCCATGGACGAAAGCGCCCGCATGGCCGTGCTGCGCTCTGCTCCCCTCCAGCGCCTGCCCGAGGGCTACGAGGGCTCGTACCTGGGCGTGCGCTTCTGGTTCACCTACCTGGGAAACTGAGGATCCCTCAGCCCGGAGTCCCGCCCCCGGGATCCGGGTCGATGACGAGGGAGGCCAGGGAGGTCGGGGACTTCGCCCTGAAGGAGAGCGTGTACTCGCCCGCGGCCTGCTGAGTGCTCCCGTCCGGGCCGGTCAGGGTCCACTCGCCATCGGCCCGGAGGGTGATGGTGATGGACTTGTTGGGGTTCCAGGTCCAGGTTCGTTTCGACATGAATCCTCCTCAAAGTTAGGATGGAAATGGTTTAAAACCGGCTCACCATCAACCCACGGGCGGCTTCTGTCAAGACCGCTTCCGCCAGGTGGAGATCAGGGTGCGCACTTCCGCCCGGTGCTCCGGATCATCCTTCTGCGGATCCTCCAGGGCCCGGGACAGGCAGTCCAGGGCCTGGTTCGGCTGGCCCCGCAGGTGGTGGATCCAGGCCGCGGCCCGCCAGATCTGGGGCCGGTCCCCGGCGGCCTGCCGGGCCTCCTCGAGGAGGCGCTCGCCCCCGGCGGTGTCCGACAGGCGCGCCCGGCACTCCGCCAGGGCCGCCAGGGTCTCCGCCTGGTTCCCCGGCGTGCCCTTCGTGCGCAGCAGCCCCAGGGCCTCCTCCAGGCGGTGGGCCGCCGGCGCCAGCTTCCCCTGGACCCTCAGGACGTCCCCGAGCCGGTAGAGGCAGCGGCCCTGGACCAGGAGCAGGTCGTGCTTCCGGGCCCCGTCCAGGGCCTCCTCGTAGCGCGCCGTCGCCCGCTCGTAGGCCCCATCCATGAAGGCCACGATGCCCAGGTTCATCAGCACCCGGCACTCCCCTTCCACGTCCCCGAGGCCGCGCCGCAGCTCCAGGACCCTCTGGAAGGCCTGCTCCGCCGACCCCAGGGAGCCCTCCTCCAGGTCGAGGATGGCCAGGTTGTTCCGGTTGAGGGCCTCCAGGCGGGGATCCTCCAGGATCCCGGCATCGGCGATGGCCTGGGTGTACAGGTCCCGGGCCCGGGCGCTCTGGCCCCGGTACTTGGCCACATTGGCGAGGTTCACCAGGATGTGGGCGCGCAGGCGCCGGTTCCCCACCTCCGTGGCCAGCTGCAGGGCCGGGTTCAGCATCAGCTCCGCGGCGTCGTAGTCGCCCCGGTTGACCCGGAGGACGCCGATCTCGTCCAGCACCCGGGCCTGCTGGTCGCGGTCCTCCGAGGCCCGGGCGAGGACCAGGGCCTCGTCCAGCAGGGAGGCCTCCACCTCGGGCTTGGCGTTCCGCCGGGCGAGCAGGGCGAGGTTGATGAGGGCCTCGGCCTCTGAGTAGCGGTCCCCCGCCTCCCGCGCCGCCACCCTCGCCCACATGAGGGTGGGGAAGGCCTTGGGATCGCCTTTGACGAGGAGGGTCCAGCCATAGACCGTCAGCGCCGGCCCGAAGCTGGGGGCCTGGTAGGCGGCCCGCTCCAGGAGGGGGAGGGCCCGGGTGGCGTCCCCATGCTGGGCCAGGTCCAGGCCGAGTCCGTAGGTGTCGAGCACTTCCCGGGCGGGCACCTGCGGGAAGACCGGGGAGCGGCCCAGGGGTGAGAGGGTCCGGTTCAGCTCCTGGAGCACGGCGGGCACCGCCCGGTTGGGCTCGAACACCGCGGTCGGGGACAGGACCTCCTGGCTGGCCCGCAGGCGTCCCTGGCGGTCCACCAGCCGCACCCGGAGGGCCACCCGCTCGGCCCCCTGGGACCGGGTCATCTCGCCGAGCATCACGAGGTCCGCCCCAGTCCGGGCCACCAGGCGGCGGACGAACTCCCGCTCCGCCTCGCCGGGCACCTCGGGGTCCGAGGCCTGGAGCCGCGGAGGGGCCTGGCCCCGCTCCCGGTCCTGCACCACCTGCACCTGGGGGAAGCGGCGGAGCACGTGCTCCAGCAGGTCCGTGGTGGCCACCTCCCGCCCGGCGGTCTGGCCCGGCGACCGGGTGAGGTCCCGCACGGGCACCACCACCAGGCGGGCCTGGTGGGAGGCGGAGAACTCGGGCAGCGCGCCGCGGCCGTAGGCCCAGAACCCGAGTCCCGCCAGCCCCAGGGTGACCACCGCCGCGCCCGCGGCCCACCAGATCGGCGAGGCCGGGGCCTGGAACTGGTCCAGGATCTCCACCACCTCCTGGGCCCCCGGGCGGGCGTCCGGATCCAGGGACAGGAGGCGATCCACCAGCGTGCGGAGGGTGTGGGGGAGCGACGGCGGCGCGTAGCCCGGCCCCGAGCGCCACTTGAGCACCCGCCGGGTCCAGGGCGTCCGGGCCTTGCCCAGCCCGGGCGGCGGATCGCCCGACAGGATCAGGGTGGCCGACACGCCCAGGGCGTACATGTCCGTGGCCGCCGTGGCGGGCTCCCCCAGCAGCAGCTCCGGCGCGATGAAGCCCCGGGTGCCCATGACCATGCCGGGCTGGGTGAGACGGCGCAGGGCCTGGGGCCGGGTGGCCTGCGTGGCCTCCTCCAGGATGGGGATCGGGTCCGTGCTGCGCTGGTCCTCCGACGACGGGTCCCGGAAATCCTTGGCCAGGCCGAAGTCCATGAGCTTGGCGGCGCCCGTGGGCGCGATGAGGATGTTGGACGGCTTCAGGTCCCGGTGGATGACGCCCTTGGCGTGGGCCGCCGCCAGCGCGAGGGCGGTCTCCCGCAGCACCCGCACGGCCTGCGGAAGGGGGAGCGGCCCCAGCTCCAGGAGCTCCGACAGGAGGGTGCCGTCCACCCACTCCATGGCCATGACCAGCATCCCCTGGTGGTCCACCCAGTCGTAGACGCGGCAGATCCCCGGGTGGTCGAGGCGGGCGAGGATCTGGGCCTCCCGCTGGAAGCGGTCCAGGGCGCCGGTCTTGCGGGCATGGTCCGCGCGGATGACCTTGAGGGCCACCCGCCGCTCCAGGGAGATGTCCCAGGCCCGGTACACGCGCCCCATGCCGCCTTCGCCCACGAAGGCCTCCACCCGGTAGCGGCCGACCACATCACCGGGCTGGAGGGGACTGGCTGTCATGGTGGGCATGGGTGGTCGGAGTCGGCGCACCTCCTGCCCGGGCGGCATGCCCGTCCTTTCCTGAAGCGGAGGTGGTCGAAAAAGTCTACATCACGCATCAATGATCCAGGCTTTCGACCGTGCCAGGGGGAGCCCGCACGGGGAGGCCCAACCGGCGGTACACTCCCTGGATGCTTCCGCTCCTGCCCCTGGTGGCCCTCTGCGCCCAGGCCCCCCTCCCGGGCCCACCTGCGGCGTCCATCACCGCCGAGCCCCGGGAGGTGCGGCCGGGCGAATCGGTGCTGCTCACCTGGTCCTGCCCGGGGGCCGGGCAGGTGCGCCTGGAGCCCGGCGGCATGATCCTGCCGGGCCGCTCCCAGGTGACCCTCCGCCCCACCTACACCACCACCTACCGCCTCTTCGACGCGGGGCCCAACGCCGGGTCAGTCAGTGCCGGGCCCGCCAGCGCCGAGCTGGGCCGCGCGGAGGTGCGCGTCACCCCCGGCCTGCCCCTGGGCGAGGCGGCGCGCATCTGCGCCTTCGACGCCAGCGCGAAGTCCGTGCTGCCCGGCGAGCCCGTGGTGCTCAAGTGGGAGTGCGCCGGCAGCGCCAAGGTGCGCCTGGAGCCCGGCGGCCTGGAGCTGGACGGCAAGAGCGAGGTGACTGTCACGCCCCTGGAGAGCACCCGCTACACCATCACCGCCAACAACGCCGCCGGCGGCCAGAGCCGCACGCTGGAGGTGTCCGTGCTGGGCCATCAGGCCCTGGCCCTCGCCAAGGCCGCCAAGGCGCCTACGGCCGCCGTCTGCAGCTTCGAGGCCAGCCGCACCGTGGTGAAGCCCGGCGAGCAGGTGGACCTCCGCTGGATCTGCCAGGGCGACGCCAAGGTGCGTCTGGAGCCCGGCGGCCTGGAGCTGGACGGCCAGTCCAGCATCGCCGTGGTCCCCGACCGGACGACGGTCTACACCCTCAGCGTCAGCGACCTCCTGGGCGGCTCTTCCCGCAGCATCGAAGTCCAGGTGGAGGCGCCGCGCCGGGTGCTCACGGAAAAGGACTTGGCGGATCCCGTCGAGGCCGTGAAGCCCCTGGAGCACATGGACCTGCAGGAGGCCCTGCACCGCGGCGCCGCCCAGCGGGCCGCCGCGCCCCAGGGCTCCTGGACCCTGCGCCTGGTGGTGTCCGGCCGCGCCGAGGGCCTCAAGCAGGTGGCCCGGGCCGCAGGCCCCAAGGCCCCGGATGTGCTGGTGCTGCCCTACGTGCGCCCGGACGGCTTCCGCTGGTGGCAGGCCTGCTACGGCGCCTACCCCACCCGCGCCGCCGCCCTGAAGGCCTGGAAGAGCGCTCCGGACGGCCTGCGCAAGATCTTCCAAGACGCCCTGCCCCTCCGCCTCCAGCGCCTGCCCGGAGATCCACCGAAGGCGCTGTAGGGCCGGATCGGCCTTCAAAAGCCGATGAGTCCTTTCAGCCCCGGATGACGTCGAGGGTGTAGGGCTCACCGACCATGTTCACGTCGAGGGTGTCCACGATGAAGTAGATGGTGCGCGTCTCCTTCGTGGGGTTCTCGTAGCTGGCCTGGGGCTCGCCGGTGGGGATGCGGTTCTGGAGCAGGCCCGGCTCCTCCCGCCCCCAGGCGTTCACGCCCAGCACGCGGAACCAGGCCTTCCGGCCCTCCACCACGTGGACCTTCACCTTGGCGCCCGCGGGCACCTCGATGGCGTAGGCCCGCCAGCCGGCCAGGTCGGGGATCTTGTCCTGCACCCGCACGCTGCCCGCCGGCAGCTGCAGGGCCGGGATGGACGGTCCCCGCCGGGCGCCGCGCCGGGTCTCGCCGATGATGCTGCCTTCGCCGCCGGGATCCGGCCGATGGGGCACCATGGGCCCCCGCGGGGCCCTGGGAAGATCCTTCGCCTCCACCACCGGCAGGGGAGCCGGGGCCTGGGCGAGTGCGGCGGGAACCATCAGCAGGACAGGTAGCATGGGGCACCTCCGAGGCATCCATCCCTAGGATGCTCCAAAGATGGGGCAGGTTGAGGGCTCGGGCAGATTCTCCGGCCCCGCCCGTGGCGTCATCCCGGATCTGGCAACAATCCTGTTGAAACAAGCATGGTCAATGACTATCTTGTGGCAGCCATTTGCGGGCTTTATCCAAGGAGGCCACATGAATATCCAGCCGTTCCGGTCGGTCGCACTCCCCCTGGCTGCCACCCTCTGCGCGTTGGCCCCCGCCCACGCCCCCGGCGAGGGCCGCGGCAGGGAAGTCGCCCTCGCCGCCGACAAGCTCCCTTGGGAGGACCTGGCCGCCAAGGGGGCCGGCGTGCTGGTGGCCGATGTCCAGGGCCAGCACGCCCAGGGGCCCTGGCACGGCTTCGTCAAGTTCCCCGTGGGCAGCAAGAGCGGCGTCCACACCCACTCCAGCGACCTCAGGCTCGTGGTGGTCTCCGGCACCTTCCGCTTCGGTTCCGACCCGGAGCATGAGCAACCCTACGGGCCGGGCTCCTACGTCTTCGTCCCCGGCGGCCACCCCCACTCGAACAGCCAGCCCGACGGCGCCGTGGTCTACGTGGAGCAGCCTGGCAAGTACGACAACCACCTCGCGGGCAAGTAGGCACCGCCCTCAGGCAGAGGCCGCCACCCGGTCAGCGGAGCACCTCGTACTCGCTCTGGACCAGCCCGCTCGTGAAGGATCGGGTGGCGACGTGGCGCAGGCGCACATCGTGGGGCAAGGTGCTGAAGAGCGGGATGCCCTCGCCGATCAGCACCGGGACCCGCGTGATGATGAGGCGGTCCACCAGCCCCGCCCGCAGGAACCGCTGGATGGTGATGCCGCCGTCCACGTACAGGTTCGTGGCCCCGCGCGCCGCCAGCCGGGCCACGATCTCCGCCGGCGAACCGGCCATCTGCTCGACCGTGCCGCCGACGGCACTCGGCAGTTGGAGCGGCCGCCCGCTCAACACCACCACCCGCTTGGCGCCGTAGGGCCAGGGGTTGAAGGTCAGCACCTTCTTGAAGGTCTTGCGGCCGATGACCAGGGCATCGACGCCCGCCAGGAACTCCTCATACCCGTGCGGCTCCCCGCCCTCCTCCGGCAGCCAATCCAGGTCGTGGTTCAGGCGCGCAATGAACCCATCCACGCTCGCCCCCACAAACACGGATACCGTCATCGGGCCCTCCTCCTCATTTGGGTGGCGCGGAAGATGCGAAAGTGACCAGACTCGGCCGCGGCCAGGCGTCCCCAGGCACCCGGACCGGGTCTCAACGCCCGGTCGAAGGGCCTGCCTGGGCTCCGAGCACCTGGCTGAGCGAGAAGGCCAGCTGCTGGCTGATCTGCGAACTCCCCCCGGTGCTGGCCACGGCGAGGTTCCCCTGGCGGTCGAGGATCAGGTGCGTCGGGAACGCCACGCTGGACCCCGACATGGCCAGCTGCTTGAGCGCCGCGAACGGGATGCAGGCCACCGGGAACTGGAAGGGCCGCGTCTTCAGGAACTCCCGGACCTTCAGCTCGTCGTCGTAGGCGAGGGCCAGCATGACCAGGTCCGGATGGGATCCGAGCCGGGCGTGGAGGGCGTTGAGGTCGGGGATCTCCTTCACGCAGGGCGGGCACCCCGTGAACCAGACGTTGAGGTAGACCACCTTCCCCCGCAGGGCCGACAGGGACCACGCCTTCCCCGCCAGGTCCGTGAACTGGACTTCGCCCACCGGCTGGCCGATCCGGGCCTGGAACCCCTCGGCGGGACGCAGCCCCTGCGGAGCCTGGACGGGGGCGGCGGGGGCCCCCTCGGACTTGGAGGCGGGAGGGGCCTGGCCCAGGAGCGCCAAGGTCGAAAGCCCTGCGGCCAGCAGATGTCGGATGGAGATCATGGGGATGCCCTAAAAATCATATTTCATGGATTGTGGATGGAGAAAGATTGGGATGCGGTCGACGAGACATCTGGAGTTGAGACAAAAATGCCAACGACTTCTACCCTTGTCAGGGCACTCGCTGGAACCTGCGCCTGTAGCTCGGTGGAACTGACATAAGTTGTTTTGAGCGGATAGGCAGGAGGCGAGAAGCTTGAGTTCCACATAACGATAGAATTGGGAGAAAATCCAGTCCCAGTGGCAGTCAGTGTAAACCCATCTGACCCTACAATTGCGTTTGAAGGCGCAATCATATTTAAATCAGGAAGAAAGGCAACGACAGTTATGTTTTGATTCAAGGTGTTTGATATGTTTCCCGTGGTGGTTTCCAGCTGGATCTCATTGGTAAACATACCGACAGAAGTATTATCAACCTGGAGTTTACCCACAATTGTATTGACATTAGGACCATATATGATCCCCAAGGATGGGTCAATACTCCCGTTGCCTTTGATTAGATTCATTCGTTTTATTGCCCCAACCGAAGGGCTCACATCTACATATACGTAGGCCAAAGCGTGCTCACTCTGGGTAAATAAGCTCGGCGAAATGCTGAGGTTTGAAATTGTGAAGCTCGGCTGTTTTGGAATGCTAGTGCCAGCCGGACCAACGCTATTATTACTATTTCCGCCTCCTCCGCACGCTGCAGTAATGACAAGTGCCATTACAACATAAAAAATGCGATTGTTTTTAAACATGGATGCTCCTGAGAAAAAATGGCACAAGCAGCTGACGAATGAAGCACACCGGCCCCGCCTGCACCGAGGCGATGAGCGGAACCGAGGAAGCAGGGAGTTGAAAGATTGCGGGGGTGGCAATACAGGCGGGGTCCGAGTTGAGCGAAAGGTTAGGGCGTTCAACAACCACTCCCACCGATGATTTCGAACGTTGCTTTTTGACTGCCAAGCGTGATGTTTACTTGACCCTTGTAGCCAGAACCACCTTCACCGGCTGAGGTGGTTGTGTAATCGAACTCAACCACAATGCCATCGCCAGACCAGATTTCAGTGCACCGCTCACCGAGACCTTGCTCACCTTTACCCTTTTTTATGACCTTTGTCCCAATCTGCTTCAATTTGTAAAGGTGATCGTTCACACGAACACCAGTTGCGTCATCGTCGGAGCTGTACCCAAAGATGATTCCATTGCTGGATTCGGGGGCAGAGGCTAAAGAAAAGGCCGTTCCAGCACCTGAAAAAGATTCTTCTTCGTTCAAATCTTGAATTGTGATCCCATTCTGGGAATTCTTTTCAATGTGAACGGTTGGTTTGGCATTCTGTGCCGAAGCGGATGCGACCTTGCTTGGTGGATCCTTTTTGGTGGAACGGTTGCATCCCACGGGCAAGAGCGCTACGAGCGTGATGGTAACGATGTTACGAGAAATGTTGAGATTCATGCGTGAGCCCTGACGAAGGAAGCTAACCGGCCCCGCCTGCACCGAGACGACGAGCGGAGCCGCGGAAGCGAGATGTAGAGAGAGCGAAAGGCAATGCAGGCGGGGTCCGAGTTGAGCGGAGGGTTAGGCCTCATGAAGGACACCATGTTTATGCATCATTCGCATCAACTCACTCAGAGATTTTTTAGTTTCTATGTGCCCTTTCCTTATTTGAGTGGCATAGGACGCGAGATTTGAGAATCGATCCTTGGCATTTTGTTTGTGAACCGGATTGTTGGTTTCTGCCGCCAATGCGTGCCAATGTTCGAATTTGGAAAGCAGTTCGTTATTCATTCTGAAGGAATCGACCATCCCCTTCGCAAGTACATAGGTTTGAACAAGTGCTTTTCGAAGGTCGTTGTTTTCGATCCTTCCGATGAGATAGGCATTCGCATTGTAAACAGTGAAAAAATCATTGATTACTGGATAATAGAAAAGAAGAGGTTGCCCTTCAGGCAGAGCTTCCACGCGGGCTCCAATTCGTTCTTGATAAGTTGCGAAGACTGAATCCAATTCATCATGGAGTGCCTGAAGGAGGCTCAAAATTATTTTGGCATCTACTTCGGTTCTCTTTTTTCGATCAGCTTCCTCGGCGTTACTCACGGCTCGAAGCGAGAAGAATCCGGCGATCAATCCGCCGATGATTGAACCGATTAGGCCCGAGATGAGGGAACTGACCATAGGATTCACCTTTTAGAGATAATTTCCTTCTACGAGCATAAACGCCCCCGGGAAGGCCTAACTTTGTATTAGACGGCCTATCCGTCATGAGTCTGCCGTCGATGGAAGATGAGGAACAATACCGCCATTGCGGATCACCGGATCACATCTTCGCCGAACGGTATCAAAACCCCGGCGAACGGAATCGGTCGCTTTGGTGGGACGGTGTGAGGGCAGAACCTGCCGAATCTGTGCATGCCTTCGCCATTCGATCCGCGAAGGTCCCGCCTCGAAAGAATTCAGCCACAAGGAACACAAAAAGGCCGACCTGCTGATTGGCCAGGCCCGGCCCAAGGTTCGCAAGATGAAAGGCTGGAGCCGGAGATGGCGGAGAAAAAGCCGCGGATCCACAGGTTTCGCGGGTTCACACGGATTGGAAACGGGGTTGTGGCTGGTTTGGGGGTGCCGCTTCACAAGCGCGGGCTCCATGGGGGGCGCCAGGGCTGCGGGCCCCAAGTGGAGCGCGACCCTGGCGCCCCCCATGACCTCCGGCACCGCCGGAGGCCGCCTGCGGCGGGCCCGCGCGGGGTGGGTCGAGTCCCCTCCGCGCTCTCCGCGCGCCCGAAGGGCGTCTCTGCGCCCTCTGCGTTCCGCTTTTCCAGCTGAGGTTCGCCGATCAGCAGGAAAGAGGCTGTTCTTTGCGGTCACTTCTCCAGCTTGCGGAGCAGATCCTCGGCCACGCGCCCAGCCGCCCCTGGCTCTCCCAGGTGGCCACGCACTTCCCCCAACTCGGCGCGGATGCGCCGGGCCGTCTCCGGCTCCAGCAGCCGCGCCAGCTCCACCCCCAGCCGCTCGGGGTTCACGTCGCCCTGGAGCAGCTCGGGGGCCACTTCGCGGCGGGCCACCACATTGGCCAGGCCGAAGTGGGGGACCTTCACGACGCGCTTGGCCAGCTCGTAGGTGAGGGCGTTCAGCTTGTAGACGATGGCGAAGGGCGTGCCCAGCAGGGCCGTCTCCAGGGTGGCGGTGCCCGAGGCCACCAGGGCCGCGTCCGCGTGGGCGCGGGCGGCGTAGGGGCGGTCCTGCACGAGGGTGATGGGCGCGTCGCCCGCGTGGGCGCGCACGAAGGCCGGATCCAGCGTGGGCGCCACGGGCAGCACCCACTGGACCTCGGGCCGGGCGGCGCGCCAGCGGCGGGCCAGCTCCGCCATGGGCGGCAGCAGGCGCTCGATCTCGCCCGTGCGGCTGCCGGGCAGCAGGGCCACCAGGGGGCGCGCGGGGTCGAGGCCCGTCTCCGCGAAGAAGGCGGCCCGGTCGCACTCGGGCTTCACCACCTCCACCAGGGGATGGCCCACGAAGCGGGCGTCCACGGGGTAGCCGCGGAACAGCTCCGGCTCGAAGTCGAAGAGGCAGTAGAGGGTATCGAGCAGGGTGCCCAGGGTGGGGATGCGGCCCTTCTTCCAGGCCCACACCTGGGGGCACACGTACTGGTGCAGGCTCACGGCGGGCAGCTGCTTCCGCAGGGCCTTGGCCAGGCGGAGGTTGAAGCCCGGGTAGTCGATGAGCAGGGCGCCGGCGATCCCCTCCTCCGCCGCGGCGGCGAGGATGGCCTTGAAGAGCCGGTTCAGGCGCGGCAGGTGCTTGAGGACCTCCACGAAGCCCACCACCGCGAGGTCCTTCACGTCCGCCAGCTTGCGGTCCAGGAAGGGGCTCATGCGCGGGCCGCCCACGCCCACGAGGCGCAGGTCCGGGCGGCGGGCCTTCAGCTCCCGCAGCAGCTCCGCGCCGTGCAGGTCGCCGGAGTCCTCGCCCGCGATGACCAGCAGGGTCCGCGTCATGAACGGTCCCAGTGCCGGCCCAGCACCACGTTGTCGTCGGGCACCACGGGGCGGCCCAGGATCTCCGTGGGCAGCTCCGCGGGGAAGAGCACCGGCGGGTGGGCGGCCTCCAGGGCCGCGGCCTGGGCGCGGAAGGTGGCGGGATCTTCGGCGGGCAGGGCCATGTCCCAGCGGTAGCCCAGCTTCTGGAGGGGCCGCAGGTCCGAGCCGGGCTCGCAGACGCCGCACCAGAGGCGGTCCGCCAGCAGCTCCGCGTCCGTGGTGCCGGGGTGCCAGCAGTAGCCCACGGCCTCGGCCCGGGCCTGGCGGAGCAGGTCCACCACGGCGGCCTCGGCCCCGCCCTCGATCCGCAGGGCGAGCTTCACGCCCCGGCCGCTGGTGGCCTCCAGCAGCGCCTCCAGGTGGCCCAGGAGGCGGAAGCCCGCCTCGCGATTCGCAGGGAGTGCCGCGGGCAGGACCAGGAAGTCCGGTCCGAGGCTGTGGCGGAGGACCTCCAGGGCCTCCTCCACCGGGGACTGGCCCGGCAGGTGGACGGCATGGACCGCCAGGCCCCGGCGCACGGCCCCGGCCCAGTCCGGATGCGCCCCGCCCTCCCAGCGCAGCGCCAGGGGCGCGAAGGGAAGCCAGGACCCGGGATCGGAGGTGGACGGAATCTGGGGCACGAACCGCATCGGCTTATCATGGAGCAATGGAGGCGCCATGGGCCGCATTTTCACCCTCGACGAAGCCCGGGCCCTGATGCCGCAGGTCAGGGCGGTGACGGAACCTGTCTACACACTGGCCGTCAGCCTCGCCGAGGAACTGACCCAGGCCGAGGAGGCCCGGGACGAGGCGCGGGTGTCGGAGCTCCGCGACCGCCTGCAGGCCCTGGTGGAGTCCTGGCAGCGGAGCATGCAGGACCTGGAGGCCGACGTGAAGGGCCTGTGGCTCGTGGACTTCGACTCCGGCGACGGCTACTGGTGCTGGGCCTATCCCGAGGAGGCGCTGGACCACTGGCACAGCTACGAAGGCGGCTTCCGCTCCCGCGTGCCCGCGGACCAGCGGCCCGGCGTGCAGGCCTGAGCGCGTGGCTGCGAAGGAACCACACTCGCCGAGATCGCGGAGGTAGCTGAGGATCGCTGAGGACTTCGCCCGTTTTTCCTCCGCGGACCTCCGTTCCCCCCGCATCCTCAGCGAGTGTCTTTTTCTGAAACGTTCGATCCGGAGTCGCCGAATGGCAGTGAGGCCCACGAAGCGCATTGAACCCAAGGCCCCGCCGGGGGACTTCCGCGCGGCGGTGCTGGCGGTGGTGGCGCGCATCCCCAGGGGGCGGTTGGCCTCCTACGGGCAGGTGGCCCTGCTGGCGGGCTTCCCCCAGCGCCCCCGCCAGGTGGGCATGGTGCTGTCGGGCCTGCCCGAGGGCACGGACCTGCCCTGGCACCGGGTCGTGAACACCCGGGGCTACGTGCCCAGCCGGGGCCGCTGGTGGGGCGCCATGCAGCAGATCGGCCGCCTGCGGGACGAGGGCATCGAGGTGGACGACCAGGGCAACCTGGATCTGGAGGCCCACCGGTGGCAACCGACGGCCCGAAGACAGGACACCACGGAGACACGGAGGGCACGGAGGTAGAACACGGAGAGGCTCACAGAGGAATCGCTTGTATACGGCCCTTCTCCGCGCTTTTTCTCAGTGCTCTTCTCGGTGGCCTCCGTGCCTCCGTGGTGAATCTTTGCAGGTACACTGGAGGCCGGAGGGCTCCATGAAGGTGCGCGTGTCGGTGCAGTTGAAGCCGGGGATCCTGGATCCCCAGGGCAAGGCGGTGGAGCAGGGCCTGCACGGGTTCGCCTTCGAGGTGGAGCATGTCCGCATCGGCCGGCTCATCGAGATGGACATTCCGGGCTCCGATCCCGCCGAGGTGAAGGCCAAGGCCCAGGCCATGTGCGACAAGCTGCTGGTCAATCCCGTGATGGAGAAGGCCTCCATCGAGGTGCTGTGATGCGCGTGGCCGTCCCGGTCTTCCCGGGCTCCAACTGCGACCACGACGCCCTCCATGCCTGCGGCACGGTGATGGGCTGGGACACGGTCCCCGTCTGGCACCAGGAGGCCCGCCTGCCGGAGAACACGGACCTGGTATTCATCCCCGGCGGCTTCAGCTACGGCGACTACCTGCGCTGCGGCGCCATCGCGGCCCTGGCCCCCATCATGGCCGACGTGAAGCGCCATGCGGACAACGGCGGCCTGGTGATGGGCGTGTGCAACGGCTTCCAGATCCTCTGCGAGGCCCAGCTGCTGCCCGGCGCCCTGCTGCGCAACGAGTCCCTGCGGTTCATCCACACCGACGTCCACCTTCGGGTGGAACGGGCCGACCTGCCCTTCACCCGGGCCATGAAGGCCGGCGAGGTGTTCCGGGTGCCCATCGCCCACGCGGAGGGCAACTTCACCCTGGAGCCCGCGGACCTGGCGGACCTGGAGGCTCGGGGCGGGGTGGCCCTGCGCTACTGCTCGGCCAAGGGCGAGATCGGCGCGGACCATGTGCCCAATGGCGCCATGAACGGCATCGCCGGCATCGTGAACCTCAAGGGCAACGTGCTGGGCATGATGCCCCACCCCGAGCGGGCCGTGGACCCCAAGCTGGGCCCCACCGGCGGCCTGGGCATGTTCCGGAGCCTGGAAGCGGTCTTCGCCCGGGTCTGAGGCAGGTTCCCGAGGCGGCGCCTGGGGGGTCCTGGAAAAAAATAATGCCGGGCGTGTGAAAATTTCCCGGCAGACGAAAAGTTTTCCTGTCATCCTTCCGGAAGGCCCCGATGGGCATGCCTGTTTATTCCTGACCCATGAGCGACTCAGAAGCCAAGAACCTCCAGACCTACACCAGCGGTCCTCTCCGCCTGGCCGTCCTCAAGCGCGATCCCGTGCCCACGAAGCTGCTGCCAGCCCGGGACGCCTGGACGCTGCTGCAGCCCACCCACGCGGTGCGCGTCTGCACCAGCGAGGACCGCGAGGAGGGCGTCATCCGCTCGGGCGACCTGGCCCTGCTGCTGCCGGGCTTCGGTCACACGCTGAAGCGCCACCACGCGAACGCGCCCTTCGGCTTCACGGCGCTGTTCATGGAGGGACCCTTCCCCGAGCCGCTGCTGTCGTCGCTCCAGAACCCGCCCCGCAAGTGGCAGGAGTCCAGCTTCGCCGTCCTGCGCAGCCTCAGCCTCAAGCAGCTGTTCAGCATCTTCACCCAGGAGCTGTCCAACCCCGACGGCGTGCAGCTGATGACGCGCGAGCTGTTCCTCATCCTCCTGGGGGCCGAGCTGTCGCGCCTGACGGAGAAGGAGGACCGGGGCCGCTTCCCCTACCGCCTGAACCGCTCCACCCTTCAGCTGGTGCTGGACCACATGGAAGTCCACATCGGCTCCAAGAACAGCGTGCCGGAGCTGGCCACCATGGCCCGCTGCACGCCGGACCACTTCATCCGCCTCTTCCGCGAGGCCACCAGCACCACGCCCCACCAGTACCTCATCGAGCGCCGCCTCCAGCGGGCCGTGACGCTGCTGGCCAACGGCGAGCGCCCCAGCGACGTGGCCAAGATCCTGGGCTTCTACGACGCCAGCGCCTTCACCCGCGCCTTCAAGCGCCGCTTCGGCGTCCCCCCCAGCGAATACGCCCAGGAAGCCTACGACCGGCAGTTCCCGAAGAAGTAGCGCTTCCGTTCGATCAGACACCCCAGGTCAGGACAAGAAAAAGCCCGGCTTCGCCGGGCTTTTTCGCGGGGGTCCGGGGGTATGCGCGTAGCGCGGAACCCCCGGATGTCACTTGACCGCTTTCTCGGTGACCGTCTTGGCCTTGTCGGCGCCCTTGGTGGTGCCCTTCTTCGACTTCGCCTTGGCCTTGGCGGTGCCGGACTTGGCGGCGCCCTCGCCCTTGGCGGTGGCGACCTTCACCTGATCGCCGGCCACCGGAACGGAGCCGGCCTTGGCGTCTGCCTTGGCCTTCGCGTCGGTCGCCTTCTGATCGGCCTTGGCCTTGGCCTGGTCGCCCTTCTCATCGGTCTTGGCCTTCCCCTTGTCCACCGCGGAATCCGCGGCGCCCTTGAGATCGGCCTTCGTGGGAACCTGGGCCCCCAGCGTCAGCGAAGCGCCCAACAGCAGCGGCAGAGCCACCTTCATCGGAACCTCCCAGCACACTGAAGACTGAAGACCGAGGACTGAAGACTGCCTAAGGCTTGCACACCTTGCAGGCCTTGTAGCCGGCCTTGTCGGCCTCGGCGGCGGAGGCGAAGGAGACCTTGTTGGCATCCTTCATCTTCGAGGCGAGCTTGCAGTCGGCGCGGTGGTAGATCTTGGAGTCCTTGTTGGCCACGATGGCCGTGGAGACGGCCGCGGCCTTGGGTGCGGCGGCCTTGGCCGCAGCGGCGGCCGGGGCGGCGGCGGGAGCGGGCTTGGGCGCGGCCGCGGCGGGCGCGGGGGCCGGAGCAGGCGCGGGCTTGGCGGCAGCCGGTGCGGGAGCGGGCGCAGGCTTCGCGGCAGCGGCCGGTGCGGGAGCGGGCGCAGGCTTCGCGGGGGCGGCCTTGGCCTCGGCCTCCTTCTTCTTCTCCTCGGCCTTTTTGGCCTTCTCTTCGGCCTTCTTGGCTTTCTTCTCGGCCTTCTTCTCGGCGGCGGTCTTGGGCTCGGCGGGCTTGGTCTTGGGTTCCTGGGCCACGGCCAGGATGGAGGCGGCCAGAAGCAGGGCAAACAGGGCGCGGTTCATGGTTTCTCCTCTAAAGGTGGAGCCAGGGTGATCCCCACGCCTCCGCCCTGTCAACGGGGCACGGAGGCGGAAGCGGCGAAGCGGGGCGGACGGCGGGCCCGGGAGGCCTGCTCGTAGGCGTAGGCCAGCTTCAGCAGGGTGCCCTCCTGCCAGGGCGCGCCCACGAAGGACAACCCCACGGGCAGGCCCGAGGCGAACCCGGCGGGAACCGTGATGTGCGGGCAGCCTGCCACGGCGGCGGGGCTGGAGAAGCTGAGGCTGGAGCTGTCGCCGTTGAGGTGGTCGATGAGCCAGGCGGGACCGCCGGTGGGAGCCACCAGGGCCTGGGCCCCGTGCTTCTCCAGCAGGCCGAGGATGTCCTTCCGGGCCTGGGCGCAGGTCTCCAGGGCCTTCCGGTAGGCGGGGTCCGTGAGCGGTCCCTTGGCCTGGGCCTGGAAGACGATCTCCTGGCCGAAGAAGGGCATCTCCCTCGCCTTCTCGCGCTCGTCGAAGGCCATCAGCGCGGCCAGGTCCTTCACGGCGCCGCCGCGGCCGCCCAGGTAGGCGTCGAGGCCAGCCTTGAACTCGTAGAGGAGTACCTCGAACTCGGCGTCGTCGTAGGCCGAGGACTTCAGCTCCACCTCCACCAGTGCGGCGCCCTGGGCCTTCAGCAGCTCCAGGGCGGGCTGGATGACGGCATCCACATGGGCATGCACGCCCAGGAGGTTCTTCACCACTGCGAGCCGCGCACCCTTGAGGCCGTCGGCCAGGAGGAACCGGGTGTAGTCCTTCTCCCGGCGGGCGGCGGCCACGCCGGTGGCGGCGTCTGCCGGATCGGCCCCGGCCAGCGCGTTCAGCAGGATCGCGGCGTCGCGCACCGTGCGCGCCATGGGCCCCGCCGTGTCCTGGGTGCTGGAGATGGGGATGATGCCCAAGCGGCTCACCAGGCCCACCGTCGGCTTCAAGCCCACCAGGCCGTTGGCATTGGAGGGGCTCACGATGGAGCCGTCGGTCTCCGTGCCCACGGCCACGGCGCAGAGGCTGGCGGCGGCGGCCACGCCCGAGCCGGAGCTGGAACCGCTGGGGCTGCGGTCCAGGGCGTAGGGGTTCCGGGTCTGCCCGCCCCGCCCGCTCCAGCCGCTGCTGCTGCGGGTTGAGCGGAAGTTGGCCCACTCGCTGAGGTTGGTCTTGCCGAGGATCACGGCGCCCGCCTCCCGCAGCCGCTTCACCACGGTGGCGTCCTCCTTCGGGACCGGCGCCTCCGCCAGGGCCAGGGAACCGGCGGTGGTCTTCATGCGATCCGCAGTGTCGAGGTTGTCCTTGATGAGTACCGGGATGCCGTGGAGGGGCCCGCGCACCTTCCCGGCCTTCCGCTCCGCATCCAGCGCCTTGGCGATGGCCAGGGCGTCCGGGTTCAGCTCGAGGACCGAGTTCAGCCTCGGCCCCGCCTGGTCCAGGGCGCGGATGCGCGCCCGGTAGCGCCGCACGAGGTCCGCCGACGTCCAGCGCCCCGCCGCCATGCCGGCCTGGAGCGCCTCGATGGTGGCCTCCTCCAGCGCCAGGCCCTTCCCCGCCGAAGGCGCCCTCAGGTCGCCCCCCACCGCCGCCACCGCAGCCGTGGCCAACCCGGCGCCCAGGAAGGCGCGGCGGTCGAGGGACAGGGGATCATCTCGGTGGGGCATGGTTTCCTCGGGGTGGTGTGAGTGGATCATACCTCCCGCCGCCCGCCGGTTCACGGCGCCCGTTGGCCGATTCCGGCCCGCACGGGAGGGTGGACCGCCCCATCCTGGCCCGGTCGGAGGCTTCCATGGCCGCGTTCCTGCTCTGGCTCATCCTGCTGGTGGTCTGCTGGCCCCTGGCGCTCCTGGCCCTGATCCTCTACCCGCTGGTCTGGCTGCTGCTCCTGCCCTTCCGGCTCCTGGGCTTCGCCGTGGAGGGGGTGTTCGGGCTCGTGAAGGGTCTCTTCCTGCTCCCGGCCAGGCTCCTGGGGGGACGGCTGGCGTAAGGAGCCCCGGGAGCTGATATTTGGCCATGAACGCGGCCCACCGGGACGCGGCCACGCGAGCGGGAGGGACCATGGAACTCTACCTGGACGCCAAGGAGACCGAGCTCCTGACACGGATCCTCGACCACAGCCTCGAAGAGATCCGGCGGGAGATCCACCACACGGACCATGCGGCCTTCAGGGCCACGCTCAAGGCCGATCAGGAGCTGATGCAGAAGCTCGCCGTCAAGCTCAAGGCTCCGGCGGCCATGGGGATCTGAAGCCCCTCACTTGGGGACGGCCTCCGGCTCGGGCTTCGGGGCGGGCTCGGTCTTGGGGTTGGATTCGGTCTTGGCGGCAGGGGCTTCCTCGGGTTTCGCCGCCGGCTTGGCGGGCTTGGGCTTCGCCTTGGCCCCCTTGAGGTTGACCACCCGCTGCTGGGCCTCCTTCGCCTTGGCCCGGGCCTCGGTGGCCTTGTCGGACGCAGCCTTCGCTTCGGCCTCCGCCGCCTTGGCGCGGGCCTCCGACGCCCGGATCTGAAGGTCCGCCGCGCGGGTTTCCGCCTCCTTGGCCTTGGCCGCGGCCGCCTTCGCCTGCGACTCAGCTTTGGCGGCGCCGGCCTTCAGGCGCTCCGCCGAGGCCTTGGCGCGCTTGGCCTCCCCCTCCAGGCGGGTGGCTTCGGCCCCGGCGGCCGAGGCCTTCGTCTTCCCGGCCTTCGCGGGCGCGCCGGCGACGAGCAGCGAGGAAGCCAGAAGCAGCAGGATCGGCAGACGCATGGGACCCCCGGGGAATCCCCCAGGGTTCCCGGGGCCGCAGCCGCCTGTCAACCCAGCGCCGCCTCCAGGGCCCCGGCGTGGAGGCCCTTCAGGTCGGCGGCATCCGCATCCAGCAAGGGCTGGCCATCCACGGCGACGGTGATGCGCGACCCGCCCGTGGCGCCGATCTTGGCGAAGGGCACGCGGTGGGTCTGGCAGAGGGTGGCCAGGCTGCCCTCGGCCTCGGGGCTCACGCTGACCACGATGCGGCCGGCAGTCTCACCGAAGAGCAGGCTGTCCAGACGCAGGGCGCCCTTCGCCAGCATCAGCTGGCAGCCCATGCCTTCGCCGTCACCCCCTCCCGTGGTCGCCCCGAAGGCGCTCTCCAGCGCAGCGACCAGCAGGCCGCCCTCGCTGGTGTCGTGGGCGCTGCGGATGAGGCCCAGGCGGATGCCCTCGCGCACGCAGGCCTGGAGGCGCAGCTCCTCGTCCAGCCGCAGCTCGGGGCAGGCGCCCTGCACCTTGCCCGTGCGCAGCTTCAGGTACTCGCTGCCGCCCAGCTCGTCGCGGGTCTCGCCCAGCAGGAAGATGCCGTCATGGGCGGCCCGGAAGCTCGAGCCGCAGAGCCGGTTGCCCACCTTGGCGAGGGCCGTGGCGTCCGGCGCGTCGATGGCGACCGGGCCCGCGCAGTCTTCGATGAGGCCCACGGCGGCGATCATGGGCGTGGGGGCGATGCTCTGGCCTTCGGTGTCGTTGTAGAGGCTCACGTTGCCGCTGACGATGGGCACGTCCAGGGCCAGGCAGGCCTGGCGGATGCCCAGGCAGCCCTGCTCGAAGGTCCACATGTTCTCGGGCTTCTCGGGGTTGCCGTAGTTCAGGCAGTCCGTGAGGCCGATGGGCTCGGCGCCCACGCAGGCCAGGTTGCGGCAGGCCTCGGCCACCGCGTGGGCCGCGCCCCAGAAGGGATCCAGGTAGCAGAAGCGGCTGTTGCAGTCGCTGGACATGGCCACGGCCTTGCCCGTGTCCTGGCCCGCCTCGTCCTTCACGCGGATGATGCCGGCATCGCCGCGGCCCATGCCCAGCAGCGTGTTGCTGCGCACGGTGCCGTCGTACTGCTCGAAGATCCACCGCTTGCTGGCCACGGTGGGCTGCTGGAGGATCTGGCGCAGGGTGCGCTCCACCTCGGCGGGTTTGAGATCCGCAGGCAGCGGCGCGGCGTTCACCGCATCGAGGTAGCCGGGGCGCTGGCGGGGCCGGTCGTATTTCGGCGCCGCGTCCACCAGGGGCTGGATGGGCAGGTTGATGACGGGCTCACCGTGCCAGCTGCCGATGAAACGGCCGCTGTCGGTGACCTCGCCCACCACGCAGGCGTCCAGGCCCCACTTGTGCAGCACCTGGATGATGTTCGGCTCGCAGCCGGGGCGGGCCACCAGCAGCATGCGCTCCTGGCTTTCGCTGAGCATGAGCTCGAAGGGCGTCATGCCCTCCTCGCGCTGGGGCACCTGGTCCAGGCGGATCTCCAGGCCCGTGCCGGCGCGGCTGGCCATCTCGAAGCTGCTGGAGGTGAGGCCCGCGGCGCCCATGTCCTGGATGCCGATGACCCAGTCGGTCTGGAAGATCTCCAGGCAGGCCTCGAGCAGCAGCTTCTCGGTGAAGGGATCGCCCACCTGCACCGTGGGGCGCTTCTCCTCGCTGCCCTCGCCGAACTCCGCCGAGGCCATGCTGGCGCCGTGGATGCCGTCGCGGCCTGTCTTCGAGCCGATGTACATCACCTTGTTGCCGATGCCCGAAGCGAAGCCCTTGAAGATCTTGTCGCTGCGCAGCACGCCCAGCGTGAAGGCGTTCACCAGAATGTTGCCGTTGTAGCTGGCGTCGAAGGCGCAGTCGCCGCCCAGCATGGGGATGCCCATGCAGTTGCCGTAGCCCGCGATGCCCGCGGCCACGCCCTTCACCAGGCCCTTCATGCGCGGCGCATCGATCTCCCCGAAGCGCAGGCTGTTCAGGTTGGCCAGGGGCCGGGCGCCCATGGTGAAGACGTCGCGCAGGATGCCGCCCACGCCCGTGGCGGCGCCCTGGTAGGGCTCGATGAAGCTGGGGTGGTTGTGGCTCTCCATCTTGAAGGCCACGGCCCAGCCATCGCCGATGTCCACCACGCCCGCGTTCTCGCCGGGACCCTGGATGACCCGGGGGCCTTCCGTGGGCAGGTTCTTCAGGTGGATGCGGCTGGACTTGTAGGAGCAGTGCTCGCTCCACATGGCGCTGAACACGCCCAGCTCGGGGTAGGTGGGCATCCGCCCGTCCAGGAGGCGCAGAAGGACCTGCCACTCATCCTTCGAGAGACCCAGCTCCAGAGCCAGGGATTCAGTGACGGCCGGTTCGTGGGCAACGGACATGGAGGCTCCGGAAGCCTTGATTCTAGCGGTTCCGGGCCTTCCGGACGAGGCTTGACACCGACTCGCATTGGAGGGTCAGGGAGCCACCACGGAGGCACGGAGATCACGGAGGGCGCACGGAGGCCTCCGTGGTCCTCCATCATGGGCAGGCCAGAGGCCACTTCCGGCTTCGCCGGAAGCCACGGGAGGCGCCGGACCCGGATGCCCCAAGAAGAATCCGGGCCCGGCGCCTCCCGTGTGCCCATGCTCCGTGCCTCCGTGGTGGCTCTGTATCTCCTAACGCAAGCTGGTATTTGCGCCAGGGGCCCGCCCGTGGGAATGTCCGCTTCCCTCAGGAATCCCTTTCCGTACACTGGAAAGTCACGCACTCGGAGCCTATGACCCCTCCCCGCACCCTGCTCGCCTACAGCGCCCCCCGCAGCGGCTTCGGGGACGAGTGGATGACCTTCCTGCCCATCGGCCTGGGCTACCTGCAGGCCATGCTCAAGGCCCGGGACCTGCCCTGCCGCGTGGCGAACCTGAGCGGCAAGGGCCGCAAGGATATCCTGGCCTACCTGAGGGCCCAGAACCCGGCGGTGGTGGGCGTCTCCATGTTCACCTTCAACCGCAAGCGCTCCTACGAGCTGCTGACCTGGGCCCGGGAGGCCTGCCCCGGCGCCATCCTGCTGGCCGGCGGGCCGCACCCCACGCACCTGGCGGACGAGGTCTTCGAGGACTGCCCGGCCCTGGACGCCATCGTGCAGGGCGAGGGCGAGGCCGTGCTGCTGGGCATCGCCGAGCGGCTCAGGACGGCCCCGGGCTCGGACCTGTGGAAGCGCACGCCGGGCCTCATCCTCCGCGACGGTCGCACCCTGCCCCAGCCGCCCCTGGAGGACTTGGACGCCATCGGCATCCCCGCCGAGCACCTGGAGGCGGACTTCCTGAACGACGTGGGCCAGCTGGCCTACCTCAGCACCAGCCGCGGCTGCCCGGCCACCTGCAACTTCTGCAACACGCCGGAGTTCTGGGGCACCTCCATCCGCTTCCGCAGCGCGCCCTCGGTGCTGCGCGAGATGCGGCTGCTGCGCGAGAAGCACGGCCTCACCTACTTCAGCTTCCGGGACGACACCTTCACCGCCAACCGCGACCGCGTGCTGACGTTGATGAAGGGCATCCAGGAGAGCGGCCTGCACCCCCTGTGGAATTGCCAGAGCCGTGTAAACCTGGTGGACGAGGACCGGCTGGTGGCCATGAAGCGCGCGGGCTGCGAGTTCATGCAGTTCGGCGTGGAACACGGCAGCGAGCGCGTGCTGCAGCTGCTGGACAAGGGCACCAACCTGCGCCACGCCCGGCGCGCCCTGGGCCTGGTGCGCAAGGTGGGCATGAACCTGGGCATCTACCTCATCACGGGCATCCCCGGCGAGACCTGGGCGGACGTAGAGGAGACCGCCGCCTTCATCCGCGACACCCGGCCCCAGGACTGCCAGATCAGCCCCCTGGCCCTCTACCCCGGCACCCGCATGTTCGACCAGTACCGCGCCGAGGGCCGCATCCAGAAGGACTTCTACCGGGCCAGCGGCGACGCCGAGATCTTCGCCCGGGTGGACGGCCACACGGAGAAGGCCCTGCGCCACATCGACCGCGAGGCCCAGCGGGCCAAGGCGAAATCCCACTTCAGTCCCGCCGAGTTCGCCGAGCAGAAACGCTGGCTTGGCTTTTGTTCAGTCACCAACCTGCTCTGCGGTGAAGCCGCCGAGGAGGAGGGCCGCTTCACCGAGGCCGAGGCGGAGTACGCCGAAATCATCGATAAGGAGCCTGCCAATTCCTGGGGCTTCCTGAAGCGCGCCCTGCTGCGGGAGAAGCTGGGCCGGATGGATCAGGCCCGGGCGGACCTCACCGAAGTGCTGGCCTTGGCCCCGGGCAACCCCGAGGCCACGGAGCTGGCCACCCTCTGGGGACTCAAGCAGCACAAGGCGCGGGTGAAGAAGCCCGCCCACGGCCCCACGGCCGAGATGAAGGGCGCCGAGGCCTACCTCAGCCGGCCGAAGATGTGACGCCCACGGGCTGCCCCGGCACGGCGATCCCGGCCCGGAGCGCGCGGCGCCAGGCCACCCAGCCGAGCACGCAGAGCACCTGGTAGACCAGGTAGAGGCCGCTGGTGACGTAGAGCCCCTTGTAGATCAGCAGCCCCACGGAAAGGCAGTTGGCCGCGATCCACACCAGCCAGTTCTCGAGCCACTTGCGGGTCATCATGAACTGGGCCGCGAGGCTGAGGGCCGTGATGAGGGAATCCAGCACGGGCACGGTGCTGTTCGTGTAGTGGCGCAGCAGCCAGGCCAGGACGGCAGTGGTGGCGGCCACCATCAGGGCCAGCAGGACCGCCGGAACCGGACGGACACGGCTCACGGTGAGAGCCCCGTGGTCGCGCCCCCCGTGCAGCCAGCTCCACCACCCGTAGACCGAGATGGCGATGTAGAAGGCCTGGAGCCCCACATCCGCGTAGAGCCCCGCCCGGTAGAACAGCGCGATGAACACCAGGTTGTTGGCGATGCCGACGGGCCAGTTCCAGATGTTCTCCCGGACCAGCAGGGCCACGCAGGCGGCACCCGTCAGGAACCCGAAGACTTCCATCCCGCTGGGCATCAGTCCTCGTGCTTCAGGTTTGGGCTGCGCTCCAGGATCGTGAGGATCAGCCGTTCCAGGTGGTCCACCATGAGGAAGCGGAGGGTGGGGTCCATGGGGCCCGTGTGGCCGGGCTCGCCGCCGCCCCGCAGCACGAAGAAGGGACCCGAGCGCTCGAGGCGGGAGATCCGCTTCCAGAGCAGGCGGCCGGCGCCCAGCTTCCGGGCCAGGGGCGCCGGGAGGGCATTGTGCTCGACGCTGAGGCCCATCTCGTCCACGAGCACCTGGGAACCCTCCACCAGGAGCAGGCCCAGGAGCGTGGCCAGGAGGAGGAGGCTCCCCGCCACCACCGCGCCGAAGGCCGCGACGATGGCGACCCAGAAAGACCAGGTGGGTTCCCCGGCGGCCTCGGCCACCTTCAGGGAGACGCGCAGGACGGGCAGGCGCTCCAGGATCTGGGCCAGGGCGCGGACGCCCACCAGCCAGGATCCGGCGAAGAGCAGTACGGCCATGGCCCGCTGGGCGAAGGAGGGTCTGTAGATGAGGGGCGACCCGACGCTCATCGGGCTTCCATCTCCGCCACGATGGCCTCCGCCGCAGCGGCGGGATCCGGCGCATGGGTGATGGGGCGGCCCACCACCAGCCAAGTGGAGCCCTGCTTCAGGGCCTGGGCCGGCGTCATCACGCGGGCCTGGTCCTGGGTGGCGGCCCCGGCGGGGCGGATGCCCGGCGTGAGGCGGTGGAAGCCTTCCCCGCAGGCGTCGCGGATGGCCGCGGCCTCCCAGGCGGAGCACACGACGCCGCCGCAGCCGGCCTGGTGGGCCAGCTTCGCGTAGGCCAGGGCCAAGTCCTCCGGGCGCCCCGCGTGGCCCAGGGCCGCCAGGGCCTCCCGGTCCAGGCTGGTGAGCACGGTGACGGCCAGCAGTTCCGTCCGGCCTCCAGCGGCGCGATGGGCCCGCACGGCCTCCACGGCCGCCTCCAGCATGGCGGGTCCGCCCTGGGCGTGGACGTTGACCAGGCGCGGATCCAGCTTCAGGACGGCCTCCAGGGCCCGGCGCACGGTGGTGGGGATGTCGTGGAGCTTCAGGTCCAGGAAGACCGGCACCCGCTTCTGCAGTTCCCGGACGAAGGCGGGCCCCTCGGCGCAGAACAGCTCCAGCCCCACCTTCAGCATGCCCACGCGGCCCGCCAGCCGCTCCGCCATGGCCAGGGCCTCCGCCGCCGTGGGCAGGTCCAGGGCCACCACGAGGCGCTCCCGGGGCGTGAGGGTGGATGGGGCTGGATTCAAGGACGACTCCCGTATGATGCGGAGAACCATTCTGCCACCAAGGTGTCTCCGTGCCATTGACCGCCCCGCCGCCCACGCCACCCGCCGAGGTCCGTCCCGCGCCCCCCACCGCCGCCGCGCTGCTGGACCAGGCGCTGGACGCCTACGACTGGGGCCGCCCCCTGCCCGCGGCGCCCAAGGGCCCCGGCGCCGCGGCCCACCGCTGGCTCCAGGCCGCGGCCGCCTTCGATCCCCTGAAGGAAGCGCCGGCCGATCCCTTCCCCGCGGGAACCTCCCGCCGGGAGGCGGAGGCCCTGCGGGCCCTGCTGAAGGCGCCGCAGGGCCAAGTGGCCCCGCGGCTCGCCGCCCTGCCCCTCCGCCAGGCGGGGACAGCCCTGGCCCTGTGGCGCTGGGGCCAGGCCCAGGTCCGCGATGGCCGCTTCAGCCCCGGCCTGCGCCGGGCCTGGGAGGACCGCCTGCTGGCGAAGGGACCCGGCCTCACCCGGGGCTACGCCCTCCGCCACGCCCTCTGCTGGGCCCTGGCCGAGCAGGACGAGGCGCGCTTCGCGGCGATCAAGGCCCGGGCGGACGAGGCCGCCACACCCGTCGTGTCCCGCTTCCAGCGCCTCTTCGGCCTGCTGGGCGGCCGCTCGCCGGTGCTGCGCCTGTGGAGCCTGCCCGGCCTGGACTACCAGGACCTCCGGCTGGACGAGCTGGGGGCGCCCCGCCTGTGGATCCTTCCCGCCGATGCGGAGACCCTGCCGGACCTCCCCGTGGACGTGGCCTGGATCATCCCCAGCCTCGACGCCGGCCAGGATGACCGTAGCGCGAGCATTCCCGGCGGCCTGGCGGCCGAGGCCCGGTCGCTGTCCGACCGGCTCCGCGCCGCGGGCCGGAGCGCCCGCTTCGTCCCCAGCCGGGCCGCCTTCGAGGACCTCGGCATGGCCTGGTTCCCCATCCTCATCGAGCTGGACGGCCAGGGGAACCTCCGGTCCGTCCGCATGGGCGACGCGGCGCCGCGGAAGCCCTGAGGCGGTTTCACGATCAAAAAGCAAATAGATCACCACGAAGGCCACGAAGGCGCCCTTCCGGGCAGGGAAGGAACACGAATGGGTCTCGACCCACCGCGGACATCCCTTTGCGGGCGGCGGCCATGGCGGCCCTGGAAGCCGCCCGGGATCGCCGCCCGCAAAGCCGGTCGCGCAACGCGCGCCCGAGGCCGACGGCCCGGATGTCCTGAGCTGGACGCCAGGGCCTGTCTTCGTGGCCTTGATCTGCTTCTTCGCGTCCTTCGTGCAGGTCTTTGAAATCTTTGGAAGATGAACCTCGGTCCTCAGCCGATGCCGCAGCCCTGAAGCCAGCCGGCCACGGCGCCCCAGACCATCTGCGACCAGTAGTAGAAGCCCCGCTTCACGGACCGGGGCGTGTAGCTGGCGTGGAGCCGGTCCTTGAGCATGGGGTAGTTGCCGTCGGGGTCCAGCACGGCCGCGGCCACGGGGGAGTCGAACTCGTAGGTGATCCAGCGGTCCTGGCCGTCCCACACGAGCCGCTGCTCGTCCCGGTTCTCCAGCCGCACCCAGAGGGTGATGGGCACCTGGATCCCCCCCCGCCGCTCGAGGGTGATGGAGCCCACCCGGCCCGGCGCCGCGGGCTGGGGGGCCGCGAAGACCGGCGCCTTGTCCGAGAAGAGCCAGCCGCCCTGCGTGACCTCCCGGACCTTCACCCCGCGGATGGCGTAGTCGAGGACTTCGGTCCCCTCCACGAAGTCCCGCCAGAAGGCCGACAGGTCCCGGCCGGACACCCGCTCGGCGATCCGCCGGAAGTCCTGCCGCGTGGGGTGGTGGAAGGCCATCTCCTGGGCGTAGGCCCGCATGACCTGCTCCATCACGGGCCGGCCCAGCATGGCCTCCAGCTGGTTCAGGGCCACGGTGGACTTGTCGTAGACCGAGGCGAAGTAGCTGTGCAGGTTGAGTGTGCGGAAGCCGAAGCGGGTGAGCGGATCCGCCGAGGGCAGGCTCCAGTAGCCCTGCCATTCCAGGAAGTCCGTGGGCACCTGGAAGCGCCGCCCCCCCAGCAGGCTGTGGTAGCTGCGCTCCATGGCCTTGTGCGTGAACCAGCTGGTGATCCCCTCGTCCAGCCAGGGCTCCTCGAACTCGTTGCTGGCCAGCATCCCGTAGAAGAACTGGTGGCCGTACTCGTGGGTGGCCACCACCTCCGGCTCGAAGCGCTGCTGGAGCGGATCGAAGGCCACGGAGCCGGCGGTGATCAGCGTCGGGTACTCCATGCCGTCGGCCCCCGCGGCCTCCCTGGGCGTGTCGATGACCGTGAGCGTGGGATAGGGGTATTTGAAATACCACTCCTCGCTCCAGCGCAGGGCGTTCTCCACGGCGCGGCGCTGGCGCTGGAAGTTCCCGCGGTTGCGGTCGTTGATGTAGTAGAAGACCTGCACCCCCCGGTACTCGACCATGGCGGGCTTGCGCCAGCTCTCCCGCGGCATCACGGCCCAGGCGAAGTCGTGGACATCCTCCGCGTGCAGCCGCCAGATGACGTTCAGGGGCCGCTTGGGATCCTGCTCGATCTCCGTCACGAAGTTGGTCTGGGTCCCCGTATGGGCCAGCCCCAGCGCGTTCGGCAGGGACAGGGACACGTCGTAGACGCCGAAGTCCGCGAAATATTCCGTGCTGGCGTGGTAGGCATGGCAGTTCCAACGGTCGCCCTGGTAGACACCCACCTTGGGAAACCACTGGCCCGACATCAGGAAGTCCTCCGCCCAGCCGCTGCGGGCGAAGACCTTCGGATAGCGGTTCTCCCAGGCGATCTCCACCTGGATGGTCTCGCCCGGCGCCACCGGGCGCGGCAGCTTCAGCCAGTGGACCGTCTCGTCCTCGCCCGTGTGGCCCTGGAGGTCCCGGCCGTCCATGCGGGCGCTGATGAGGCGGCAGTAGCCCCAGGAGGTGGACTCGGAGGGCCGGTCCTGGCGGTCGTTCCGCAGGCGGCCGCCGCTCTCCTTGACGAAGAGGCTCTGCGGCCCCTTGAAGGCATTGAGATACAGGTGCAGCGGCAGCTCCTGCGTGGGGGCCGTGCCCGTGTTCCGCCAGGACAGGGTCTCCGTCGCCTCCAGCGTCTTATGCTCGAAATCCAGCACCGCGTCGATCCGGTAGTTGGCGATGCGCGGCGACTTCGGCTTGTCGAACCACTTCTCCGGCGTCCAGGTCCGCGCCGACGCGCCCAGCCCCATGGCCGCGAACAGCACCAGCGCAGCCACCATGCGGCGTACCATCACATCCTCCAGAGCGTCCACCGAGTCTACCAACACCCCCCGCCCTGCGTCCTTGCCACCTCCCGGATCCCTGCTACACTGGATTTCCTACCGCGGGGTGGAGCAGTCCGGTAGCTCGTTGGGCTCATAACCCAAAGGTCGCAGGTTCAAATCCTGCCCCCGCTACCAATCGAACCGGTGACCGGAGCCAAGTGCTCCGGTTTTCGTGTACGCCCATGACGGACGGGCAGGATTTGGACCTGCGAGTGGGATGTGGAGGACGCGACTTGATGTCGCGTCCGGAGCAGACCGGGGGACGGCGAAGCCGGACCCAGTTCAAATCGTGACCGGGGGGGTCGGCGCGAAAGGCGGAGAGCGGCAGGATTTGAACCTGCGAGTGGGATCTCGGAGGCCCTCCGGGGGAGGGCCGGGAGCGAGACCGGGGATCGCGCAGCGGGCCCAGTTCAAATCGTGACCGGATGGGTCGGCGCGAAAGGCGGAGAGCGGCAGGCCTCCGAGAGAGGTCCTCGCCAAGCCCCTACCCTTTCTGCACAAACGGCCTGAACAACTCGCTGGGCAGGGGGATGAAGCTGGTGGTGTTGTGCTCGCTGGAGATCTCCACCATGGTCTGGAGGAACCGCAGCTGGAGGGCGATGGGCTGCTCGGCCATCATGGCGGCGGCCTGCACCATCTTCTCCGCAGCCTGGAACTCGCCTTCGGCGTTGACCACCTTGGCGCGGCGCTCCCGCTCCGCCTCGGCCTGCTTGGCCATGGCGCGCTTCATCCCATCAGGCAGCACCACGTCGCGCACCTCCACCGTGCTCACCTTCACGCCCCACGGCGCGGTCTGGCGGTCGATGATCTCCTGCAGCTGGACATTGATCTTTTCGCGGTGGGCGAGGAGTTCATCCAACTCCGACTGGCCCAGCACCTTGCGCAGCGTGGTCTGAGCGATCAGAGAGGAGGCCTTGAGGAAGTTCTCCACTTTGACCACCGCCGCTTCAGGATCCACCACGCGGAAATAGACCACCGCGTCCACCGTGGCGGGGACGTTGTCGCGGGTCATGACCTCCTGCTTGGGCACGTCGATGGTCACCACGCGCAGGTCCATGCGCACCATGCGGTCGATGAAGGGGATGAGGAAGATCAGGCCCGGCCCCTTGGCACCCTTGAGCTTGCCCCAGCGGAAGATCACCCCCCGTTCGTACTCGCGCAGGATGCGCGCGGCCTGGGGCAGGACGATCAACCCGAGCGCGAGGATCACGACGATCCAGGGGCCCAGGTACAGCACGAATCCGTTCATGGCCGTTCCTCCTTGGAAGTCCCCACCGGTTCCACCGTCAAGGTCAGGCCGTCCCGGGCGGTGATCTCGACCATCTGGCCCGCCTCGATGGGCCCGGCGCTGACGGCATTCCAGTACTCGCCCTCGATGAACACACGCCCGCCGCCCTCGCCGATGGGCTCCAGGGCCGTGACCGTCCGCCCCAGCATGGCCTCGGCCCCAGCCCGGGAAGGCAGGCCCTGGGCGCGCAGGCCGGCTGCGATCACGAAGCTGAAGAACAGGACCGTCACCACGGTGGCGGGCACCATCCACAGCAGCGACAGCCGCAGGAACGGCTCGCTCCGGTCGAACAGCATGAACAACCCCAGGAAGAAGGCCAGGGTGCCGCCCGCCGTGAGCACGCCGTGCGTCGGTGCGAAGGCATCCACCAGGAACAGCAGGATCGCCACGGCGACCAGCGCCAGTCCGGTGATGCTCATGGGCAGGACCGAGGAGAGGTAGAGCAGCAGGAGCAGCGCGATCACGCCCGCCACGCCCGGCAGGATGGCGCCGGGGCTCGTCAGCTCGCCGATGATGCCGTACACCACCACCAGCATCAGGATCAGCATCACCTGGGGATGGGCGATGGCCTGGAAGGCCCTCTCCCGCACCGAGAGGGGGATCACGGACACCGTGGCTCCGGCGGTCTCCAGCCGCCGCCCGCCGACCTCCCGGCCGTCGAGGCGCTTGAGCAGGTCCGGCAGGTCGTCGGCGAGGAGGTCCACCACGTTCAGCTCGAGGGCCCGGTCCGCGCTGATGGCGGCGCTCTCCCGCACCGAAGCCCGCGCCCACTCGATGTTGCGGTGGCGCCGGCCGGCGATGGCCTCCAGGTAGCTGGAAGTGAAGTTCTCCAGCTTCTGCTTCATGACGTCGTCCTGCTTGCCGCCGCCGGGGCCCAGGCCGACGGGATGGGCCGCGCCGATGCTGGTGGAGGGCGCCATCGCCGCCACGTCCGCGGCCATGGTGATGAAGCACCCTGCGCTCCCCGCCCAGGCGCCCTGGGGTGACACGAACACGACCGTGGGGACGGGGGACCGCAGGAAGCTCTGGATGATCTCCTTGGTGGAATCCAGGAGCCCGCCCGGCGTATCCAGCTCGATGACCAGGCACTGGGCGTTCCGGCCCGCGGCCTCGCCGATGGCCCGCGCAAGGTAATCGGCCGTGGCGGGACCGATGGTGCCCTGGACCCGGGCCACGCAGACCTGCCGCTCCGGCACCGGCGTGCCCCAGGCCCCCAGTAAAGCCAGCGTGGCGAAGACCCAGCGGACCATCAGGCGGAGGGTTCCCGCCGAACGCGCCTGGGACCTGGCCCTTCCCCGGAAAACTCGCATGGAGGCCTCGCGGGTACGACCTCATTCTATCGCCGGGGTCCAGAGCCCCTCATACTCGTCCCATGTTCGTGGCGGTGGGGCAGGTTCCTGGACATCCCGAGGCCGTCGCCCGGGCGGCGCGGATCGCGGGCCTGGCCCTGCCGGACGCCACGCGGATGCTGGCGGGCACCCCGCCGCGGATCCTCCTGCGGGCCACGACGGAGGGTGGGGCCATCGTGGCGGCCCTGGCGGCGGAGGGCTTCCTCGCCTGGACCGCGGAGCCCTCTGCCGTCCCCACCGACAGCGCTCGCGTGGTGGTGCGGAGCCTGGACTGGGAAGCGGAGGGCTTCCGGGTCGTGGACGCTCAGGGCCGGGCCCATCCGTGCCCCCTGGCCGCGGTCCGCCTCCTGCAGCGGGGGGCCCGCACCCAGAGCACCACGGAGATCCACAAGACCAAGGAGACCCGGTTCGACCTGGGCAAGGCCGTCCTCAGCGGGGGGCTCCTGATGACCAAGAAGGTGGAGAAGGTGGAGGAACGCACCACCCACGCCAAGGAGCCCTTCCTCCTGGTCCAGCGCGGCGACGGCCTGCCGGACCTGATGGTCTACGAGCACGGCATGGACTACCGGTGCCTCGGCGCGGACATGCGCCCCGCCACCCTGGCCAACCTCGCCCAGCTCGCGGCGCGGTTCCAGGCCCTCTGCCCCCAGGCGCCCCTGGATGACCGCGTGGGCCGCCCGGGCTTCGTGGCCGGCCTGCCCCACCTCTCCGTGGATCCGGTGGACCTGGCCCTGCACCTCGTGTCCGAGGCCCGGCGGAGGGGCTGCTGAGTGCGCTACGACGAGCCGCTCTTCCGCCCCCCCAGCGAGGCCGAGTCGTTCATCCTCCAGGCCACCCTGGGCTGCTCCTGGAATGCCTGCACCTACTGCGCCATGTACCGGGACAAGCGGTACCGGGAGCGGCCTCTGGCGGATGTGCTGGCCGACATCGCCGAGGCGGGTGACCGCTTCCCGGAGGACGTCCGGCACGTCTTCGTGGCAGATGGCGATCCCCTGGGCATGGCCACGGACCACTGGGAGCCCATCCTCCGGGCCCTGGCCGCCGCCTTCCCCCGCTTGCGCCGCGTCAGCACTTACGCCACGGCGCGCAACCTGCTGGAGAAGTCGCCCGGGGAATTGAAGCGGCTCCGGGAGCTGGGCCTGTCCCTGCTCTACCTCGGCCCGGAGTCGGGCGATGACGAGACGCTGCGCCGCATCGCCAAGGGCGCCACGGCGGAGGATCACATCGAGGCGGCCCGCAAGGCCCGGGAGGCGGGCATGGACCAGTCCCTCATCTTCCTGCTGGGCGCTGGGGGACAGGCGCGGAGCGAGGCCCATGCCCGCGCCTCGGGCCGCCTGGCCACGGCCATGGACCCACGCTTCCTCTCCACGCTGACCCTCACGGTGGTGCCCCACACGCCCCTCGCCGCCCTGGAGGAACAGGGGCGCTTCGAGCTCCCGGACCAGCGGGGGCTGCTGACGGAGCTGCGCTGGTTCCTGGAGGAGGCCCACCCCGGCAACGCCATCTTCCGGTCCAACCACGCCTCGAATTACCTGCCCATCGGCGGTCGCCTGCCGAGGGACCGGGAGGCCATGCTCGAGCTGCTGGACGCGGCCCTCGCAGGCCAAGTGCCCCTGCGGCCCGAGTGGGCGCGGGGCCTCTAAAGTAGATGACCGTCAGCGCCGCTTCGCGGCCGGGCAGCCCCTGGAGCCGCCCCCGGCGCTGCAGTGCGAGCAGGCGTTCCCCGCCTTGAGATCCTGGTAGGCCCCGTGCAGGAAGTAGTAGGCGGCCCAGGCGACAGCGGAGGCGGTGAGCAGGATCTGGAGTCTCATGGCCACCTCACGCGAAGCCGAGGGCGCGGCCGGCGACCACGGTGATCCAGGCCAGCCCCCAGCCCAGAGCCAAGCCGTAGACGATGGTGAAGCCCGCCCAGCCCCAGGTTCCAGCCTCGCGGCGGATCATGGCCACGGTGCCCAGGCAGGGCGTGTAGATGAGGGTGAAGACCATGAAGGCCAGGGCGGTGAGGGGGCTCAGGCCGGAGTTGTCCCGCAGGGCCACCTGGAGCGGGCTGAGACGCTCGCCCTCCTTGGGCTCCTCGCTGGCCTGGTGGATGACGGCCATGGTGGAGACCACGATCTCCTTGGCCACGAAGCCCGCCGTGAGGGCGATGACGTCCTTCCAGGCCTCGGGGCGCTTGTGGTCGGGATCCAGGATGGGCCGCAGGAGAGGGGAGGCCTTCTGGCCCAGGCGCGCGGCCAGGCTCGTGTTCACGATGCGGCTCTCATGGGCCAATTGGAGGGCCCGCAGGCGGTCCTCTGCCTCGGCCTGGGGCAGGTTCAGCGTGGCCACGGCCTGCCGCTGCTGCAGGTACTCGGCGGTCCACTCGCGGTTGGCGATGCCGGGATAGCGCGAGAGGAACCAGATCAGCGTGGCGCCCGCGAAGATGGTGGTGCCGGCACGGGTCAGGAAGATGGAGCCCTTCTCCCACATGTGGACGAGCGTGGCCTTCAGGACCGGCAGGCGGTAGGGGGGCAGCTCCATCACGAAGGGGGAGCTGGGGCCGCTGAACAGGGCGCTGCGCAGCATCCGGCCCATGAGCACCGCAAGGGTCAGGCCCAGGAAGTGCATGCCGATGATGGCCAGGGCGGCCTTGAAGGGCGTGAAGAAGGTCCCAGCGATGACGATGAAGACCTGCAGGCGCGCGGAGCAGCTCACCAGGGGCGTCACCAGGATGGTGATGAGGCGGTCCTGGCGGCTCTCGATGGTGCGGGCCGCCTGGACGGCCGGCACGTTGCAGCCGCTGCCCATGATGAGGGGGATGAAGCTCTTCCCGTGGAGGCCCATGACGTGCATGAGCCGGTCCATGATGAAGGCCGCCCGGGCCATGTAGCCCGTGTCCTCCAGGAAGGCGATGCAGCCCATGAGGATCATGATCACGGGCACGAAGACGATCACCGCGCTCACGCCGGGGATGACGCCGTCCACCAGCAGGCTGGTGAGCTCACCGGCGGGCAGGCGGGCGCCGGCGAAGTCCGCCAGGGTCTTGAAGCCCTCGGCGATCCAGTCCTGGGGGATCTTCCCGAGGATGAAGGACACGGAGTACACCGCCGCCAGGATGGCCACGAAGATGGGGATGCCCAGCCACCGGTGGGTGAGCACCGCGTCCAGGCGGGCCGTGGGTGTGAGCCGCTCCTCCGGCGCCGTGGCCACCTCCTTCACCAGGCCGTGGGCGAAGCCGTAGCGGCGCTCGGCGATCAGGGTGGCGCCGTCGGCGCCCAGATGCGGCTCCAGGAAGGCGAAGCTCTTCGCCAGTTGCTGGCTGATGGCCTCGCTGGCGTGGCTCTCCGCCACCCGCCGCTTGGCCTCGGCGTTGTTCTCCAGCAGCTGCAGGGCCAGCCAGCGGGGCGGCGTGGCCGCCTCGAGCTTCTCGTCGCGGCGGATCTCCGTCTCGAGCTTGGCCAGCTCGCCCTCGATGTCGTGGCCGTAGTCCACGGTGATGCGGCGGCAGCGGTTGGACTCGCCCCGGGCCATGGCGGCCAGGAGGACCTTGAGCTCGGGGATGCCCTGCTCCCGGTTGCCCACGGTGGGGATCACAGGGCCACCCAGCAGGGTCTCCAGCGCCGCCACGTCGATGCGGACGCCCCGGGCCTCGGCATCGTCCACCATGTTGAGGACGAAGGCCACGGGCTTGCCCAGCTCCAGCAGCTGGGTGCTGAGGTAGAGGTTGCGCTCCAGGTTCGAGGCGTCGAGGACGTTCAGGACCAGGTCCACCTCGGGGGAGGACAGGAACCCGGCGGCCACGCGCTCATCCTCGCTGCGGGCGGCCAGAGAGTAGGTGCCCGGCAGGTCCACCACCTCCAGCACCGAACCATCCTGCTCGAAGGTGCCGCTGCGCCGCTCCACCGTGACGCCGGGCCAGTTGCCCACGTGGTGCCGCGCCCCGGTGAGGGCGTTGAAGAGGGTGGTCTTCCCGCAATTGGGATTGCCCGCCAGGGCGATGGTGAGGGACATCAGACCACCTTGTGGACGAGGATGCAGGCGCTTTCATCCCGCCGGAGCGACAGGTGGTAGCCCTTGATCACGAGTTCCATGGGGTCGCCCAGGGGAGCCAGCTTCTCCACCCGCAGGCGCACGCCGCGGATGAAGCCCATCTCCAGCAGGCGCTGACGGATCTGGCCCTGGGCCTTCACCTGGTCGACCTCCCCCTGGTCCCCCGGCTGGAGGTCGCTCAGGGGGATTGATAGATTTTGAGTCATAATCTCAACTCCGTGATCCAGTGTAGCTCAGCCTCAGGGTGCAACAAGGTCTAAGTCAAAGGATGTGATCTCCGTCTAAACTGGACCGCAATGAAAGCCTCCAGTCCCCTTACCCTGCCCAATGCACTGACCCTGCTGCGGATCCTGGCGATCCCCTTTTTCGCCATCGCGGTCTGGTACGGGCACCACTGGCAGGCCTTCATCCTCTTCGCCGCCGCGGGGTTCACGGACCTGCTGGACGGCCTCATCGCGCGGGCCTTCGACCAGGGCTCGGACCTGGGCGCGGTGCTGGACCCGGCGGCGGACAAGCTGCTGATGACCACGGCCTTCATCCTCCTGGCCTGGCGCACCCAGGGCATGACCGCCCCCATCCCCGTCTGGGTGGCCATCCTGGCCATCTCGCGGGACCTGGTGATCTCCTTCTACGCCTTCGCCTCCGTGGATCGCCTCAGCGACAGCAAGTTCCACCCGAGCTTCCTGGGCAAGCTGAGCACCGCCGCCCAGCTTGTCGCCGTCTCCCTGGCCCTGCTGTTCAACGCCCTGGGCTACCGGCCCTGGATGGACCCCTTCCTGCCGGAGATGTACTGGCTGGTGGCAGCCCTGGTGCTGGCCTCGGGCATCCACTATTTCGTCCGGGCCACCCGGGCGGCCGCGGCGGGATGACGGACCGGAGCCGGATCCCCCTCCGGTTCGCCCTGGCGGGCGCGGCCGCCCTGCTGGCGCTGTGGCTGCTGCGGAGGGCCCTCGCCCCCTTCTTCTTCGCCATGGTCCTGGCCTACCTGCTGGGGCCCCTGGTGGACCGCCTGGAGGGGCGCCTGGGGCGGCCCTGGAGCGTGGTGGCGGTGCTCATCGCCTTCGTGGCCTCTGCCGCCGGCCTCCTCATGCTCCTGGTGCCCTGGCTGGTGGATCAGGGGGAGCGCCTGGCGGCCTCCCTGCCCGGCTGGAAGCAGGCCCTGGAGGCGAAGCTGCTGCCCTGGTTCCAGGACCACCCGGCCTGGCAGGCGCGGCTGGAGCACGGCTTGGAGGGCCTGGATCCGGGCCTGCTGCTGCGCGGCCTCCGCGCCACGGGCGGCGGCCTCCTGGGCTGTTTCCTCGATCTGCTGACCCTCATCCTCGTGCCGCTCATCCTCTACTACCTGCTTCTGGAAGGGCCGGCCCTCGTGGCCAGCCTCCGGAGTCTGGCGCCGCCGCGGCACCGAGAGCGCCTGGACCGCATGAGCGGAGCCATCCACCAGCGCCTGGGCGGCTACATCCGCGGCCAGGCCGCCGTGGCCGCCGCCATGGCCCTGCTCCAGGGGCTGGCCTTCACGATCCTCGGCGTGCCCTACGCCTGGCTGCTGGGCCTGGTGGCCGGCGTGTCCAACGTGGTGCCCTATTCCCCCTACCTGACCGCCCTGCCGCCCGCCCTGGTGCTGGCCTACCTGGATGGGGGGCGCACGGGGCATCTCGTGACCCTCGCCCTCGTGTTCATCGCCGTGCAGAAGGCCGAGGCCTTCTACTTCACTCCTGTCTGGGTGGGTCGCGCCAGCCGCCTGCACCCCCTGGAGGTGCTGCTGGCCCTCACGGCCTTCGGCTTCTGGTTCGGCGTGCTGGGGCTCGTCTTCGCCGTGCCCCTGGCCGTGGTGTTGAAGGTGGCCACCGAGGAGCTGCTGGAGGACTACCGGGCCCATCCCTGGTTCGGCGAAGAAGCCTGATAGACTGGGCCTTCCGCGTCGGGAGACGCCGAAGGAGCCGCCATGAGAAAGCCCGCCCCGAAGGGGCCGCGCACCGCGCCCGCCACCCGCCATGCCGCCACCTCCCGGCCCGGCCCCCGGCCTGCGGCCAAGCCCAGGCCAACCCAGGCCCAAGCCAAGCCCCGGGCCGGTACCCAGGCCAAGACCGCGCCCAGGCCCGCCGCCCGTCCCGCGGCCCAAGGCCAGGAACGCCTGCAGAAGATCCTCGCCGCCGCGGGCATCGACAGCCGCCGCGCCTGCGAGCAGATCATCCTGGACGGCCGCGTGCAGGTGAACGGGAAGACCGTCACCGAGCTGGGCACCCGCGCCGATCCGCGCCGGGACGAGATCACCGTGGACCTGATCCCCATCCACAAGGAGGCCCCGGTCTACATCCTCATGAACAAGCCCAAGGGCTACGTCACCACGGTGCGGGACGACCAGGGCCGCCCCACGGTGATGGCGCTCCTCAAGGGCGTGCCGGGGCGCCTCTACCCCGTGGGCCGCCTGGACTTCAACTCCGAAGGCCTGCTGCTCATGACCAACGACGGCGCCCTGGCCCAGGTGTTGATGGGACCCGAGCACGAGATCCCCAAGGTCTACCTGGTGAAGGTCCACCGCACGCCGAAGCCCGAGCTGATGAAGGAGCTCCAGGAGGGCTTCCTGCTCAGCGGGCGGCGCCTCAAGCCCTGCCACATCGAGGTCGCCGAGAAGGGTGACAACCCCTGGCTGAAGGTGACCCTCACCGAGGGCAAGAACCAGCAGATCCGCCGCATGTTCGCCGCCGTGGGCCATCCCGTGAGCAAGCTGCGCCGCGTGCAGTTCGGCCCCCTGGCCGATCAGTTCCTCAAGCCCGGTGCCTGGCGCTTCCTGAGCCCCCAGGAGATCGCGGCGATCAAGAGCCTGTAGTTTCCTGGTCATCGACGAACCTCGGCCAACCGAGGGGCTTCAAAAGCCTCCACGAAGGGCACGAAGAAGAGCGCAAAGGCCACGAAGACCAGCGCCAGCGTTCCGTCTCAGGACATCCGCAGGGTGCCTTCGTGACCTTCGTGGAGATCTTTTTGACCCGAGGCCCGACGAGAGGCAGGTAGTGATTTACAGGAGCGACGAGATCGCCCCGCCGTCCACCGCGAGGGTGCTGCCGGTGATGTAGGAGGCTCCGGGGCCCGCCAGGAAGGCCACGGCCTCGCCGAACTCCTGGGGCTCGCCATAGCGCCCGGCGGGGATGCGGGCGCCCTGCTCGGCGCGGATGTCCTCCATGGACCGGCCGCTGGCCTTGGCGGCCTCGCCGTCCAGGAAGCGGACTCGGTCGGTGTAGATGCGCCCCGGCGCCACGCAGTTCACCGTGATGCCATCCTTCGCCACCTGGCCCGAGAGGGTCTTGGCCATGGCCGTCACCGCGGCCCGCAGCGAATTGGACAGCACCAGCGCGGGGATGGGCTGCTTGACCGCGCTGGAGGTGATGAAGAGGATGCGCCCCCAACCCCGTTCCTGCATGCCGGGCACCACGGCCCGGGCCAGGCGCACCGCGGGCATGAGCAGCGCGTCGAAGGCACCCTGCCAGGCGGCATCGTCGAAGGCCATGAAGGGGCCGGGCTGGGGCCCGCCCGTGTTGGAGACCAGCACGTCCACGCGGCCGTAGGCGCCCAGGGTGGCCTCGATCACCCGCTGGACATCCTCGGCTCGCCCGAGGTCGGCGACCAGGGGCAGCACCGCGCGGCCCGTGGCCCGGCGGATCTCCTCCGCCGCCGTCTCCACAGAGGCCTGGTTCCGGCTGCAGATGGCCAGGTCGCAGCCGGCCCGCGCCAGGGCCTCGGCCGAAGCCCGGCCCAGCCCCTTGCTGGCCGCCGTCACGAGTGCCACCTTGCCTTCCAGTCCATGAGCCATGGGCATCCTCCTGGATGGCATTGTGGCACTCCCGGCCGGGGGACGGGGCCGGGATCAGGCCAGGTGCAGGCTCCGCACCGCCAGGAGGATCTCCCTCAGGAAGAACACCAGGGCCGCCACGAAGGCCGCCATGGCCAGGATGAAGAGCGAGGCCACGGGCACGGCGATCGCCACCTTCAGCACGGCCCCCAGGAACACGACGGCGATGCTGACGCAGACCAGCAGCGCGGCGGTGGTGCCGCAGGTGATGGCCAGGTTGATGAACCGCCGGCGCCGCGCCAGGGTGTGCATCTCGTCGTGGATGGCCCGGTGCCGGCGCTCCGGCGCCTTCTCCAGGAGATCCTTCAGCGCCCGGGCCCGGTCCACGATGCGCGCCAGCCGCGTGGACAGCACGCCCAGGATGGTGCCGATGGACGTCAGCAGGAACACCGGCGCCACCGACAGCTGGATGACGTGGGAGATGTCGGAGATGGTCTGGGGCGAGACCGGGGTGGGACTGGGCATGGGTCTATAGCTATCAGCTATCGGCTCTCAGCTGTCAGCTAAAAACAGGCCTCGGCCCATTCTTTCGCTGACAGCTGATAGCCGACAGCCCCCTAAAGCGCCTCTTCCTCGAAATCCAGCATGTGCCCGCTCTTGCGGGCCTTGGTCTTGAGGTAGCGCAGGTTGTGGGGGTTGGAGGCCAGCTGGTGGCGCTCCCGCTCCACCTCGATGCCGGCGGACTCCAGGGCCCCGATCTTCCGGGGATTGTTGGTCAGCAGCTTGACTTTGGTGATGCCGAAGAACTTGAGCATCTCCACGGCGCAGTCGTAGGTGCGCAGATCATCCGGGAAGCCCAGGGAGTGGTTGGCCTCCACGGTGTCGAGGCCCTGCTCCTGGAGGGCGTAGGCCTTGAGCTTGTTCAGGAGGCCGATGCCGCGACCCTCCTGGCGGAGGTAGAGCACCATGCCGCCGTGCTCGGCCACGTGGCGCAGCCCCTCTTCGAGCTGCTGGCGGCAGTCGCAGCGGAGGCTGCCCAGCACGTCGCCGGTCCAGCACTCGGAGTGGATGCGCACCGGGATGCGGCGCCGGGCATCGATCTCGCCGGCCACGATGGCCAGGTGCTCCTTGCCCGTGGCGTGCTCCAGGAAGCCGTAGACCGTGAACTTGCCGAAGATGGACGGCACGTTGGCCTTGGCGATGAAGGGGACCTTCTCCGCCTGGAGCTTGCAGAACAGTTCGAGTTTCGGGGCGCTGCTGGGTTCTTTGGGGGCCATGGGGTTCCGGGAGAAGGTGCGGCTGATCCATTGGATGCCGCCCAAGGGGAAAATGAAGTCTGGGACCAGAGCCTTTTCAGGGCAACCCGTCCGGTCCCATCCCTGGCTAGACCATATCGCGTTCCATCTGGGCCAGCACCGCCGCCTCCACCTGGGCGATGAAAGCCGGCAGGGGCATGGCAGCCTTGGCGCCGGAGGCCAGGCGGTGGCCTCCGCCCCCGAAGAGGCGGCAGACCGCGTTCACGTCCACCTGCTCGCGGGACCGCAGGCTCACCTTGGCCCGGCCGTCCGCGGCCTCGGAGAACAGGGCGGCCACCTCTACGCCCTTCAGCTTGCGGGGCTCCTCCACCAGCTCGTCCAGATCCTCATGGGTGGCGCCGCAGGCGGCCAGGTCCGCGGTGGTCACGGCCACGTAGGCGAAGCGTCCCCCATCCCGCATCTGGAGCCCCTCCATGGCCCGGCCGAAGAGCTTGAGCTTGGCCGGGGTCGCGGTCTGGTAGAGGGCGTTGTAGGTGCGAGCCGGATGGACGCCCTGGGCGATAAGGTCGGCGGCGGCCTGGTGGATCTTGGGCGTGGTGTTGGAGTGGCGGAAATTGCCTGTGTCGCTCACCATCCCCGCGTAGAGGGCCTGGGCCATGACCGGAGGCAGGTCGCCTCCGAGGCGGGGCCGCACCAGGTCGTAGACCAGCTCGGTGCTGGCGCTGGCCGTGGAGTCCGTGAACTCGTCGTCGAAGCCGTGGGGAGCGTCCTTCAGGTGGTGGTCCAGGCAGGCCCGCTCGGCGCTGGTGCCCTCGAAGGCCGCGAAGAGCGCGCCCATGCGGTGGGGCTCCGAGGCGTCGATGAGCAGCCAGGCATCGGGCCAGGCCGCCAGATCCCGGTGGGCGCCGGCCGGCTCGTAGGCCTCGATCCAGCCCTCCGGATCCAGGAAGCGCAGGTTCTCGGGCAGCGCCGGCGCCACGACGATGCGGGCCTCCTTGCCCCGCCCCTTCAGGTGGGCGGCCAGGGCCACGGCCGCGCCCACGCCATCCCCATCGGGGTTCTCGTGGGTGGTGAGAAGGAGCCTGGCGTGGTTCTCGAGAAAGTCGGCAAAGCGATCCAGCATGAATCCTGACCTCGGAAGTCAGGATATCAGAGGTGCTCCTTTTTACTTTCGAGGCTGCCCGGCTTGAAGGCCTTCAGCTCGTGCACCACCTCAGCCAGCAGCGCCCGCTTGAGGGCGTAGGGCAGGAAGGCGCTCTTGAAGCCCATGATGATGAGCTCCTTGATCTCCTCCAGGGTGAAGCCCAGCTCGTCGTGGATGACCTGGAGCTCGTGGCTCACGGTGGTGTTCGTCACCATGCGGTTGTCGGTGTTCACGGTGACCCGCAGGCCCAGGTCGTAGAAGAGGCGGATGGGGTGGTCGGCCATCTTCTTCACGGCCTTGGTCTGCACGTTGCTCGACGGGCAGCACTCCAGCGGGATGCGGTGGTCGTTCACGTAGTTCAGCAGGTCGCCGTCCTCGATGAGCCGCACGCCGTGGCCGATGCGGTGGGCGCCGCAGAGGTGGATGGCCTGGTGGATGCTCTCGGGCCCGTAGGCCTCGCCCGCGTGGAGGGTGCAGTTGATGTTGTTCTGGAGCACCCGGCCGAAGGCCTCCTTGTGCCGCTTGGCGGGGAAGTTCTCCTCGGCGCCCGCCAGGTCGAAGCCCACCACGCCCTTGTTCTTGAAGGCCACGGTGAGGTCCGCCAGGCGCAGCGAGATGTCCGGCGAGATGTGGCGCATGCCGCAGAGGATGACGCCGGTCTTGATGTTGTACTGCCTCTCCGCCTGGGCCAGGCCCTCCAGCACGGCCTGCACGATGGCGTGCAGCGTGAGCCCCTTCTGCTGATGGAGGATGGGGCTGTAGCGCACCTCCATGTAGCGGACGTTCTCCTTGGCCGCGTCCTCCGCCAGCTCGAAGGCCGTGCGGACCAGGCTCTCGTAGGTCTGCATGACCGAGAGCGTCACGTCGAAGGCGCGGAGGTACTCCACCAGCGACTTGCAGTCATCGCCCACCTCCACGAAGGGGCGCAGGCCCTCCGGTGTGTCCGCGGGCAGCTTCACCTTCTGCTGCTCCGCCAGGTCGAGGATGGTGGGGATGCGGAGGCTGCCGTCCAGGTGGACGTGCAGATCCGTCTTCGGAAGGCGCTGGAGATCCTGGAGCGAGAGTTTCGGCATGGCCTAGCCTAGCGCTTCGCGGGGCAGTCAGCTATCAGCTGTCAGCTGTCAGCTGTCAGCTCTCAGTTGAAGATCGCCTCGTCCCACGCTTTCGCTGATAGCTGACAGCCGAGGGCCGACAGCTAAACATTCAGCTGGCTCATCCGGTGGGCCAGCGTCGGCGCGTCCGTCTCGCGGCTCTGGCATTCCTTGCACAGGCCGAAGATCTGGTGGCTGTGGTGCATGGGCCGGAAGCCGTACTCGTGGCAGATGGCCTCCTGGAGGGCCTCCAGGTCCGGGCGGAAGAACTCGATGATGGCGTCGCAGTTGAGGCAGATCAGGTGGTCGTGGTGCTCGTTGCTGCGCACGGCCTCGTAGTGCGCGTGCTGGTCGCCGAAGCTGCTCTTCCGCACCAGGCCGCACTGCACCAGCAGGTCCAGGGTGCGGTACACCGTGGCCCGGCTGATGGCCTTGCCCTTCTGCTTGAGGGCCATGTGCAGCTGGTCCGCGTCGAAGTGGTGGACCTGGCCGAAGACCTCCTCCACCAGCTCGAGCCGCTCACCGGTCAGCTTGAGCTGGCGCGACCGCAGAAAGGTTTCGAAGCGCTGCTGTTCTTCCGGACGTTCGGGCTTGGGCTTGCGCATGGGATCCTCGGTAGGAAGTCTATCCGGTCCACCCGGCGTCTCGTATTTTACAGATTTAAAAATACGGAGGTGATATTATGTATCCACCGTATACATAGTGGAGTCGTCATGGCCATCGTCATTATCCAATCTCCAAGTCTGTCAGCCGACCAGAAATCCCGTATCGGGGAGCGGGTGATCACGGCACTCCAGCAGGAAGGCCTGGCCCCCGGCTCCGTGGTGATGCTCTTCCGCCCCGAGCGGGGCGACATCTACCTCGACGGCATGCTCGTGCAGGCCCAGGCGCCTGCGGCTGTGCAGGCCCCCGCGCCGCCTGCCCCCAAGCCCTCCGCGCCGCCCCCGCCGGCCGCCCCGCCGGCCTTCAAGGCCAAGGCACGCCGCTCGAAGACGGAGCTGGAAGATCTGAAGCAGGACCTCATGCACCTCCTCCAGGACAAGGGCTCCCTCAGCAGCTTCGAGGCCCAGGTGGCCCTCGACCTCAAGGATTGCGACTGGGCTCCGGCGACCCTGCGCCGCCTGTTCACCGAGCTTGAGGAGACCAAGCTGATCTCCAAGAGCGGCCAGAAGCGCGGCACGCGCTACCTCTGGAAGGGCATCGTCAACACGCCCCAGTCCACGCCCATCGTGAAGCTCGTGAAGGCGGATTCCGACGAGGCCTGATGCCCTCCGGGGGTCCCGCGCTACGCGCACACCCCCGGCCCCCCCGCGCAGAGAGCCGGCAGAGCCGGCTCTCTGCTTTTGTCCCGGGGCCGTGCCACACTCGATCTATGGAATGGTTCGCCTGGGACTTCGACCACCCTGCCTACTTCCAGATCTACGCGGACAAGGCCGCGGACGCCGCCACGGAAGGGCCGGCACTCGCGGCCCTGCTGGATCTGCCGCCGGGCAGCCGGGTGCTCGACCTGCCCTGCGGCTGGGGGCGCCTCCATCCGCACCTCCGCGCCCGCGGCCTGGAGGTGGCGGGTGGTGACCTCAGCGCCCTGAACCTCCGGCGCCACGCGGCGGAGCAGCCCGCCCCCCTCGCCCGCCTGGACTTCCGCGCCCTGCCCTTCCGCGATGGCTGCGCCGACGGCGTCTTCTGCGCCTACACCAGCTGGGGCTACTTCGCCACGGAGGCGGAGAACCTCCGCCAGCTGGCGGAGTTCGCCCGGGTGCTGAGGCCCGGCGGCGCCCTCCTCCTGGACCTGGCGGGCCGGAAGTTCCTGCGGAACGCCGTGGCCGACGTGGAGGGGGAATGGCTGGAGTTCCCGGAGGAAGGCTACGAGGAACGCGCGACCTGGACCCCCGATGGCCGGCGCATCCGCACCGAGCGCCGCTGCCAGGGCCAGGCCTTCCGCCACGACATCTGGATCCCCACGGATACCGAGGTCCGCGCCTGTCTCGCGGAGGCCGGCTTCGGCGCCCCGGCGGCCTACGGCGGCCTGGATGGGCGCGCCTGGACCGGGGATGCGGAACGGTGGATCTACCGGGCCCTCAGGCGGTGACGCCCCGGGTGGCGAACAGGTAGGCGCCGAAGCCCAGGCCGCAGAGGCCCATGGCCAGCGGGAGGCCCAGGCCCTGCACCAGGGCGCCGCCCACCAGAGGGCCCACCATGAGGCCAACGGAGTAGGCCAGGTTCAGGATGGAGAAGGCCGACGCGAAGCTCTGGCTTCCCTGGCGCTCCACCTGGTCCGCCACCGCGGGGCTGCTGGGACTCATGATGAAGCTGGCCGTGCTGCCCAGGCCCATCATGGCCAGCGCCACCATCCAGGGCCGCGGCAGCAGGACCGGGAGCGGGATCAGCACGAGGGCCAGGCACAGCCCCATGCGCAGCACCCGCACCCGCCCGATGCGGTCCGAGAGCCGGCCCATGAGGGGCGAGGTGAAGGTGTGGGCCAGGGCCGCCGCGGCGAAATACAGGCCGATCTGGGATGGGGACTGGCCCAGGCGGCGGTCCATGTCCAGGGGCAGGGTGGACTCCAGCAGGGCCCACAGACAGGAGCCCAGGGCCATGGCCCCAGCGAAGACCCGGATGGTTGGATTGGACAGCAGCTGTCGGAAGGGTAGCCGCGGCCCCCGGTCCGGCTCCACCTCGGGCAGCAGGAAGGCCCGGCCTGCCGCGTCCAGGCCCACCAGGACCGCGCCCAGCACGAAGGGGGAAGCGGGGCCGGCGTGCTGATCGAGGAAGCCGGAGAGCGGCGGCCCGATGAGCACGCCCAGGTTGGCGGCGGCGAAGGCCGTGCCCATGGCCCGGCCGCGGGATTCGCTGGGGAAGTGGTCCGCCAGCAGGGCCATGCCCGGCAGCCAGGTGGCGGCCCCGGCCACACCCTGGAGGAAGCGGGCCAGCACCAGCAGCCAGTACTGCTTCGAGAGGGCGAAGACCAGGGTGGTGATGGCCAGCCCCGCCAGCCCCCACAGCATGGGCGCCTTCCGGCCCACGCGATCGGTGAGGATGGCCACGGGGAAGGTGGCCGCCAGCAGGGCCACCGCGTAGCTCCCGAAGAGGATCCCCACCTCCATCGGGTTCAGGTGCAGGTCCCGCGCGTACCGGGGCAGCAGCGGCACCAGCAGGTAGTAGAGGAGCATGTCCACATGGAAGGCCAGGGCCGTCACGAGGAGGGCGGCGGTGGGGGGAGCGGGACGGCGCATCCCCCCACTATCGCATCCCGCCCTCTCCGCCCTGGCCTTCAGCCCCGCGCCATCTCCACCTTCGGATAGGCCGCGCGGAAGCCGCAGGCCTCATAGGAGCGCTGGCTGGCGGTCCCCGGCGCCGTGGAGGCGCACGCCAGGTCGCAGCCCCGGTCCCGCGCGAAAGCCAGCCGCGCGGCGATGAGGGCCTGCTGAAAACCCCGGCCTCGGAAGCGCGGGAGCACGGCGTCGCCTGACAGGAGGGCAACCCCATCCACAATTCCCAGCATGCCGCCCCCGGCGGGCTCCTCGCCCGCAAAGGCCAGGAAGCCCCAAGCCTCCGGGACGCCCAGCGGCATCTCGAAGGGTGGTGTCAGGTCCCGCCAGGCATCGCGCTCCTGGAAGCCCGCAGCCACCAGGCGGTTGAAGGTTCCGGCCTCGGCCGGTTCCGCCAGACGGATCCGCGCCCCACCCTCCGGCGGGAGCGCAGCGTCGAGCCCGCGAACCCAGAGCTGCTGGAAGGCCTGGAGCCGGTAGCCGCGCCGGGCCAGCATCGGCCAGAGGGACGGATCGGCGGCAGGGCTCAGCTCCAGCACCGTGGGCGCGCCGAGGAAGCCTTCGACGGCTTCCAGATCGGATTCGGCGAGGGGCCGGGTCAGGCCCAGCGCCTGGTTGAGGGGATGGCTCTCGCCGCGGAAGTGCGCGAAGCCGCCGCCCACCGGCAGGCTCCTGCCGCCGGCGGCCTGGTTGAAGCGTTCGTTCTGAAGGACCTGGGCGCGCTCGAGGCGGCGGGCCAGGCCGAGGGGATCATGGAACATCGGAATCTCCGGAATGGGATGGTCCGCCCGCCCGAAGGCGCGGCGGCAATGCCTGCGCAATGCGCCCTTGCGTCAGCCCAGGCGCAGGGCCCCGGCGCCAAGTCCAGGCGCGGAACAGGAGCGATGGCGGAAGCGGGTCAGAGGCCTATCCGGAGAAGCCATCAGCGTAGCCGAACCTTCGGGGGAATCGTCAAGCAGAGGCCCGGCTTTGCCGGGCTGAGCGCGAAGGTCCGGGGGGAGGCTCCGACTCCGCGAGCTCGCGAGCGGGAGCACGCAAGGCGTGCGTCAGGCGGAGGCGCGCAGCGCGCCGATAGATCCTTGCAGCGCATGCGCTGCAAGGTGAACCCCCGGAGAATATAAACACGGCCCCCTGGCGGGGGCCGTGGTGGATCGGTAAGCCGGGTTCTGTCGCGGGGCGTCATTCCTCTGGGATGGATGTCGCCACCCACCTCTAGCGACCTACCCGCCGGCTCGGTCGGGTCAACCCTCGCCGCTTGCGCGGTGCGCCGGCCTATTTGGTCTTGCTCCCTGGGGGGTTTACCGTGCCCGTCCTGTTGCCAGTCCGGCGGTGGGCTCTTACCCCACCGTTTCACCCTTGCCTGTGATCCGAGGATCCATCGGCGGTCTGCTCTCTGTTGCACTTTCCGTCGGGTCGCCCCGCCCTGGTGTTGCCAGGCCCAGCACCCTGTGGAGCCCGGACTTTCCTCTGCCCTTGCGAGCAGCGACGCCCTGATCCACAAGGGTCGAGGCTAGCACGAACTAGGCATCCTCCGGCGCCGCGATCAGGGCGGGCATCGCTTCCGACCTCGCCCCCTTCACCGCATCCAGCACGCTCGTGGCGCGATGGAACGGCAACGAAGGATGGACCCGCAGGACCACCTTCCCCGTGGTGGCGCGGAGCAGCCCGGGCAGCTCCGCGAGGGTGATCGTCGCGCCGTCCATGGCGAGCGTGCCGTCCGCCGCCAAGGTGAGACGGATCAGGGCCGGGGCCGGCCCGGTCCCGCTGCGGGGCAGGACCGTGGCCAGGGCGCGGGGCAGGGCCGGCACCAGGGTGATGAACACGATGAGCAGGACCAGGACGATGTCCACCAGGGGCGTGACATTGATGTCGCTTCGGAGTCTCCCGACCATGGCCGCCTCACCTCAGCCGGAAGTTCAAGGTGAGCCGGAAGCTCGCGGCCACCGGACGGCCATCCATCTGGGCCGGCTCGAAGCGCCACTGCCGGGCGGCCTGCAGAGCGGCGTCCTGCAGAGACGCGGGGCCGTCGAGGACGCGCACCTGCATGGGCACGCCCCGCTCGTCCACGACCATCATCAGCACCACCGTGCCCTGGACCCGGGCCCGGCGGGCCAGCTCCGGGTAGAGGGGATCCACACGATGGAGGATGGCCGGCGCGGAGGCCGTGAAGTCGTGGATCTGCGGACCGGTGCCGGTTCCCGTGGGCCCGGGCGCAGGCACGGCGGGTCCCGGAAGGGCGGGCCCCACCCCGGGTGTCTCGTGGCTGCGATCCACCGTGGACAGGCCATCCGCGGGGACCTGGGGATCCTCCTCGCGGCTGGGAGCGGCGGCGTGGGTGGCGGTGGCCTCCCCGCCTCCGCCCCCGGCGGGCGCGGGGGCCGTGCGTTCGAGGGGTCTCGCCCGCGGGGGCCCGTCGAGCTCCACCGGCCTCCAGGGAGGGGCGGGCGGGAGGATCGGTGCCAGGACCGTCTTCGGCCCGAGCGAGGCGAGCGCGATGGCCCCACCTGCGAGGAAGAGGTAGACCAGGCCGGACAGCGCGGCCGTGCGCCGCAGATCGGAAGCCGGGGCGGCGGCGAGGATGGCGTGGGGCTGGAGGGTGGGCGGCAGGTCCGGGCAGGCAAGCCCCCGGCCGCGCCGGAGCGCGAAGTTGGACATGGTGTCTCCTGTGGGTGGCGTTCCGTGGCCTCCCGCAGTCCCGCCGCCACCGGAGTGGAAGCTGGTTGGCGGCAATCCCGGGCCCTGGATCACACACCGTCTGGAGGAGGTCCAAAGATCGCTTGCATCAGGTATCGGCGCCGCGGCGGCCCTGTCAACCCCGTCCAGGCCGCATCAAGGCCTCATACCTGCGGTAGGGGCAGCGCCCAGCCCTTCCGCTGGAGGTCCTCCAGAATGAGCCAGGCGGCCCAGTGGGGGTCTCCGTCTCCACCCAGCACCTCGGCCCGGAAGCGGGCGCGGGGGGCCACCAGGTCCGGGTGCGGTGAATCCGCCATGCCCTCGCCGGATTGGAAGAGCCGCAGGAGCAGGGCCTCGGGATGGGCATGGCCCAGCCCCGCCGCGCAGAGGACGGCGCCCCCTTCCCCCTCCTCGGCGCCGGCCTCGACCAAGCGGTCCAGCAGGCTCCGGAGTCCCGAGGCATCGGCATCCAGACCCACGCAGCGGACCTTCGGCCGCCCCTCCAGGCCCTGCTCCACCTCGGCCTCCGCCAGCCTGGGACAGGGAGGCCGCCGCCCTTCGTAGGGCAGCCAGAGCATGAAGCTCTCGTGCTGGGGATCGTTGCGGACCCAGGTGTGCACCAGCCGCATGAGGCCAAGGCGGCTGGACCGGTCCATGTCGGGCCCGCACCAGAGGAACGGCTGGACGGGAACCGCCCTCGGCTCCGCCTCCCGGAAGGGCGCATCCCACTCCGCCGGATCCACGGCCAGCTCCAGGCCCAGGCCCGCCAGGAAGTGCGGGAACCCGGGGTACGAGAAGGGCAGCCGCAGGTCCACGCCGGTCTCCGCGACCCGCACGGCCGTGCCCGGCAGGCAGGCCTCCAGGGCACTCTCCCGGAGCACCTCCTGGAGCGCCTGCCGGTGGTCCTCGGTCCTCAGCCCATCGATCAGGTCCAGCCGCCAGGTCTTCGCTTCCGGATCGCAGGACCAGGCCGCCAGGGCGGAGGCTTCAGGACGCCCCAGGGCATCCTGCCCCAGCAGGAGCAGCCGGAGCCCGCCTGCGGACTCCCGGCGGCCCAGGGGCGGGAGGGGGCCTCCCGCCTCCAGCAGGCGTGTGCGTCGCTCGGCCCTGGCCCAGACCGCCCGGTTCCAGACCGGTTCCCCGGCTCCCTCCATGCCGAGCAGGCAGGCGAGGTCGCCGGAGGCGATCTGGCGGTAGGCTTCGCTCTGGCGCAGCTTCTGGTGCCCGTCGAGGATCTCCCCGATCTCCTCCACGGTCCTCCGGCTGGCCCTGGAGAGTTCCCTGCCCACATCGGCCATGTGCCGGCCGGACCGGAACAGCTCCTCCACCCCCACGGCGGCCTTGGCCTCCACGCCCCATTGCCGGCCCAGCGCCTCCCGGAAGGCCATCGAGCATCCGCCGACCTCCGCGAGGGACCTCCCCGCCCGTTCCGAGGCTGCGCGGACCTGCTCCACCAGCCCCGCATGGGCCTCCAGGGCGCGCTCCAGGTCCTGGCCCTGCCGGTCCACATGGCCTGCCGCCAGGAGGAGCTCCTGGAGGTCCGTGCCGAGGGCCTGAACCACCTCCTGGAGATCCCACAGCCCGCTGCTCTCGCGCTCCATGCCCCGCTGGTGCTCGTCCAGGGCGCGCTCCAGCTCCGCGGTCCCGCGGGAGGTCTGGTCCGCCAGGCCGCGGAGGCGCCCCCCGATGGCCTGCATGCCCGCCGCGCCCCCGCCCTGCTGGGCCAGGATCGCGGCGTTCACCGCCAGCAGCCCCGTCTGCTGAGCCGCCTCGCCGATGGCATGGATGGCCCCCTGGGCTCCCCCGAAAGCCAGGATGCGACGCTGCGACTCCACCCTGAAGGCCTCGATGCGCCGGCCCAGGGCCTCCAGCTGATCCCTCACGCCATCGGCGGAGGTCCGGAACCTCCGGAGCTGCTCCCCGCGGGCCTTCACTTCCTCCATGAGCCGGGGCGCGTGGGACGACAGCCCCTTGACCGCCAGGTCCAGGCGCTCGCCCTGCCGGAGCCCGGCGTCCGCGAGCCGGCCCAGCGCCTCCTCCTCCTTTTGCAGGCGCGGGAAGGTGCCCCGCAGCTCCGTCAGCAAGGTCTCGATCTCCCCCAGCCGCCCCTGGGCCTGTTCCACCGCCGTCCAGAAGGTCCGGCCCAGGAGCTGGTACTGGCCTGCCCGCAGCCGCTGATCCAGCTCGATCCGATCGAACCTCAGGGAGCCCTCCACGGTCTCCCTCAGGTCCCGGCCGTAGGCCGCCAAACGCTCGCCCGCCCCGGTCCGCGCCGCACGGTCCACCATGGCCTGCCGCTGGATCTCCGCCAGCAGGCCATCCAGATCCACCCATTCCCGGGCCACGGCCCGGTGGATGGACGCCAGCTGCTCCCCGACCCGGCGGTTCTCCTCCAACAGGGCGTTGAGGGCCTCCACCACCTGGCGGGTCTCGGGATCCAGGCCCGCCGGGGGCGCCATCCGCGCGTGGTCACCCTGGAGGATGCGCGCAGCCCAATCGGACAGGAGGCTCTCCGGGGCCAGGGCCTGCTGCCAGGCGTACCACCGCCGCCCCAGCAGGACGAGGCCGGCGGCCGCCATCATCAGGATCGCCGCCTCCCCGGGCTTCAGGGAGTCCGAGGCCCTGAACAGGAAGTAGGCCACGATGCCCAGGAAGGGGAGCACGGCGAGGTCGGCCGCCCAGCGGCGGGTCCCGCCATCCCATCTCGTCAAGAAGCCACCCAGCCGCATGTCCACCCTCGAACCATGGCATCCCATCGTCGCCTGGGCCGGCGGAGGCAAGTTCAGATCGTTCGCCAGAGCACGTCGTAGCTCCGGAGGCCGCCCCCCAGCTCCTGGAGGAGCCGGGCCCGCAGGAGGGCCGTGACGGCTGCCTGGCCCTCGTCGCCGGGATCCAAGCGGGGGGCGGTCTCGGCGCCGCTGGTGCGCAGCCGGCGCAGGTATTCCCGGGCGCCGGGGGGCAGGGCCTCGGCCGGATCCACGGCCGTGCAGGCCGTGCAGCACCAGCCCTGGTCCGGGTCGAGGAGGGCCAGGGGCGCCGTCTCGTTCCCGCAGCGCCCGCAGACCCGCGGGTGGGGCAGCAGGCCCAGGCAGTGGAGCAGCCAGTGCTCGGCGTAGGCCAGGATGCCCAGGGCATTGTCCGGGTCGGCCTTGAGGGCCCGGCCACAGGCGCTGAGCAGGCGGTAGAGGCGGTCATCCTCCACGCCCTCCCGGGCCACCCGGTCGAAGAGGTCCGCCAGGCAGGCCATGACGAGGCTGCACTCCAGGTGGCCCAGGGTCAGCGGGCTGAAGGCCAACTCGCAGCGGGTGACGCGCTTCAGCTCTGTCTGCTCCTTGCCGAAGAAGCTCACCTTCACCATGCCCAGGGGCTCGAAGGCCGCCACCCACTTGGCGGTGGGCTTCTTCACGCCCTTGGCCAGGCCCGACAGCCGCTCCCCGTGCTCGGACAGGAAGGAGACCACGGCCCCGCCCTCGGCGAAGGGCACAGCCTTGAGCACGATGGCGGCGTGGGTCCGGATCACCCCTCCAGTCTGCCCTGTTTCGAACGGTAGACTGGTGCGATGCGCGCATCCATCCTTCTCGTGGCGGCTCTCGGCGGGCTCCTCCTGGCCGCCCAGGAGGCGCCGGTCCGCACCTACCGCCAGTGGGTGGGCGACCAGGAGGTGGGCGGCGCCTCCCAGGAGGCGAAAGCGGGAAACGGCGCCCGGGAGGTGCGGAACCGCGAGTGGATGTCCCTCTCGCGCCTGGGCCAGGAGATCCGCCAGGAAGTGGATCAGACCGCCCGCCGCGCCCCGGACGGCTCCATGACCTTCACCTGGCGGCTCCAGCTGTCCAAGGAGCCCTTCGAGGGCCGGGCGGAGTGGTCCCCCAGGGAGCCGGGAACCCTGAGCCTCCACCCGCTGAACGGCGCGGCCCTCCGCACGCAGGTGCCCGAGGGCGCCCTGCTCTGGCCTGAAGACCTGGACGCCCGGCTCATGGAGGCCGCGCGCCTGCGCCGTCCCGTCACGGCCATCACCTACTCCTTCCCAGTCCAGCAGTGGAGCACCCTCGCCCTGGCGCCCGCGGGACCGGATCCGCTGCCGGGCTTCCCCGACGCCGTGCGCTTCACGGGACAGGAGACCCAGGGGGCCTCGGCCACGCCGGTGGAAGTCTGGATCTCGCCGAGCCAGGGCGAGCTCCGCCAGCGCACGGAGCTGGGCGGCCTCGCCATCCTGATGCAGCGGGCGGAGCTTCCCGCCCCCCGGGTCCGGGCCGGCGCGGCGGAGGGTTTCTTCGAGCGCACCCTCCAGACCCTGCCGCCCCACCCCTTCCAGCCCTGGCTGAAGAGCCTGACCCTGCGGGCCGAGGGCCCGGCACCGGACCTGCCCGGGGATGCCCAGCAGGTCCGGCTGCCGGGAGGGCGCTGGCGCCTGAGCCGGGCGGCGGAACCCAGCGCCGCCGAGGCGGCCCAGCTCCCCGTGGCGGGGAGGCCCCCGGCCTCGGAGGCCCGCTACCTGGCCCCCAGCCCCCTGGTGCCCTTCCGGGACCCGGCCTTCGACGGCCTCCTCCGGCGCCTGGCCCTCCCCCCGGGCCTGCCCCGCTGGGAGCTGGCGAAGCGCGTGACCGCCTTCGTCTTCGACTGGATCACCGACAAGGACTTCACCGTGGGCTTCGCCTCGGCCCTGGAGGTCTGCCGCTCGCCGCGGGGCGACTGCACCGAGCACGGCGTGCTGGCCGTGGCGCTGCTGCGGCGCCTGGGCGTGCCCGCCCGGGGCGTGACGGGCTGGGTCGGGCTCGAGGACACCCTGGGCCTGCACTTCTGGGTGGAGGTGAAGCTGGGGGACCGCTGGGTGCCCGTGGACCCCACCTTCGACCAGGCGCCGGCCTCGGCGCTGCGCATCAAGCTGGGCGACACGGACCTCTCCGACCTCGGCAGCGTGGGCTGGGAGGGAGCGGCCCTGGCCTTCTCCGGCATCCGCTGGGTCCCCGAGCGGGAGGGCTCCTCACCCTGGGGCAAGGGCACCCGCCTGGAGGGCGACTTGGTGACGGCCTCGGACGGGAGCCGCCTGCGCCTGCCCGGCGGCCAGTGGCGCCTGGACCAGGGCATCCTCACCCTGAACCGCACCTGGACCGTGGAGGCCACGCCGCGCCCCGGGCAGGCCCAGCTGAAGGGAAATCGCCGTCTGGCGGGACCCCGGACCCTCAGGGAGGGCTGGTGGGATCCGGCGGCCCGCCGCCTGTGGATGGACCTCGGCCAGGGCCGCTGGCTGCGCCTGGATGGGGTGTCCGAGGTGGCCGCCTACCAGCTGCTGGATCAGTTGATGGCGCCCACCAGGTCGTCCTGAATCCCCTCCTGCTGGAGGCAGTGCTCCCGCAGCCGCTCCAGCCAGAGCGAGACGTTCAGGCACTCCTGCTCGTCACAGCAGCTGGTGAGCTGGGTGGCCATGACCCGCACGGGCTCATCCAGGCGCTCCATGAGGCGGCGCCCCTTGGGCGTGATGACCACGCGGCTCACGCGGCGGTCCTTGGGATCCGCCACCCGCTTGAGCAGGCCCTGGGCCTCCAGGCGGTCCACCAGCCGGGTCACGTTGGCGAAGCGGTAGATCATCCTCCGCTCGATCTCATAGATGGGGTGGCCCTTGGCCGGCCCGCCCCGGGCGATGCGCAGGACGTTGTACTGCTGGATGGTGAGGCCGTGGGCCTCGAAGAGCCGCTCCTGGACGCGGACGACGGCCTCCCGCGTCAGCATGAGCTGGAGCATGAGCTGGACTCCCGGGGCCGGGAGTGTCGACATCTGGAGTTCTTCCTGCAGGGACATGGCGGGCCTCTCGCATTTCTTTGCCGGCAAGGATCACGCCTTCCATGGGATTCTGGAAGGTCTTAGGAGCCCTTCTTGCCTTCTATCGCCCTGAGTTTGATCAATGTCACGAAACGGTACGGCGCGACACCCATTCTGGAGGGACTGAGCCTCGGTCTCTTCCAGGGCGAGAAGGTGGGCCTCATCGGCCGCAACGGCGCGGGAAAGAGCACTCTGTTCCGGCTCCTGTCCGGCGACGAGAGCCCCGATGCCGGGGAGGTGGTGGTCACCCAGGGCCTGCGCATCGCCCGCCTGAGCCAGGAGCCCCACTTCGTCCCCGGCGCCAGCGTCCGGCAGGCCCTGGAGGCGGCCCTGGGAGATCACGCGGCCCTGCTGGCGCGCCACCAGGCCATCCACGAAGGGCTCCATGGCGCCGAGGGCCAGGCCGAGGCCCGCCTCCTTGACGAACTGCAAAGTGTGGAACATCAGATCGAGCGCTGGGGCTGGGATCTCGAGCCGCGCCTCAAGGCCGCGGCCACCACCTGGGGCCTGGAGAACCTCGAGGCCGAAGTGGAGTCCCTGTCCGGCGGCTGGCGCAAGCGCGTGGCCCTGGCCCAGGCCTGGCTCAAGGAGCCGGACGTGCTGGTGCTGGACGAGCCCACCAACCACCTGGACCCCGACCAGGTGGAGAAGCTGGAGGCCTGGCTCCAGGCCTACCAGGGCGCCCTCCTCCTCATCACCCACGACCGGCACCTCCTGGACGCGGTGGTGTCACGCATGCTGGAGCTGGATGAGGGGACACTCCGCAGCTACGAGGGCGGCTACAGCGACTACCTGCTGGAGAAGTCGGACCGGGAGTTCCGCGAGGCGCGGCTCACGGAGCACATGCAGAACCGCCTGCGCCGCGAGATGGCCTGGCTGCGCCGCGGCGCCAAGGCCCGCACCCGCAAGTCCAAGCTGCGCATCCAGGAGGTGCTCGACCTCAAGGACACCGTGGAGGACCGCACGCGCCTGGAGGTGCGCCAGGGCCTCTCCTTCGCCGCCGGCGGCAACCGCAGCGACGCCCTCATCCGCGCCGAGGGTCTGCGCTTCGCCTACTCCGGCGGGCCCGAGCTGCTGGACGGCCTCGACCTCAGCCTCCAGCGCGGCATGCGTGTGGCCCTGCTGGGCCCCAACGGCTGCGGGAAGTCCACCCTGCTGAAGCTGCTGCTGGGTGACCTGGAGCCCGCCGGAGGCGAGGTGGTCCGCCATCCGAAGCTCGCCACCACCACCATCTCCCAGGGGCGCGGCGAGCTGGACGGCGGCCGCAGCATCCTCGACAACCTGGCGGACCGCGCCGCGGTGGTCAGCTCCGGGAACGGCACCGTGCTGGCCCACGTCTACCTCACCCGCTTCGGCTTCCCCGTGGACCAGCAGGCCCGGCCCGCCGCCACCCTCAGCGGCGGCGAGCGCAACCGGCTCCTCCTGGCCAAGGCCATGCTCAGCCCCGCGGACCTGCTGGTGCTGGACGAGCCCACCAACGACCTGGACATCCCCACCCTCCAGAACCTGGAGGAGGCCCTGCTGGGCTTCCAGGGCACGCTGCTGCTCGTGAGCCACGACCGGTTCTTCCTGGACCAGGTGGCCACCCACACCCTGGCCTGGAACGCCGCCGGCGCGCCCCGCTGGGAGCTCTACGAAGGCGCCCCCTCCACCGTGCGCAGCCTGCGGGAGGCCCGGGCCGCCGCCCAGGAGCCCCCGAAGGCCGAGGCCCCCCGGTCCGGCGCGAAGGCCGAGCCCACCCGGGCCCGCAAGCCCGGCCTCTCCCAGAAGGAGCAGCGCCGCCTCGCGGAGGTGGAGCTGGCCCTGGAGGGTCTCCATGCCCGCCAGGCCGCGCTTGACGGCATCCTGGCCGACCCTGCGGCCTTCCTCCGCCCTGACGCCCCGGGGCACCAGGCCCTGAAGGACCGGGAAGCCCTCAAGGCCGAGCTGGAAGTCCTGGAGCTGGAATGGCTGGAGCTGGAGGAGAAGCGCCAGGAAGGCTGATCCCATCACAAGTTGACCTTCGGGCGGGCGGGCCCGGGGCCTTTTCGCTACCCTGTTTTCTGGACTTTTTTTGGAGTGCCCATGCGCCCGATGCCCTTCCTCCTCCTCCCCGCGGTGGCGCTGGTGGCCCAGAGCCCTGCCCCCGTGGACCTGACCCAGAAGTTCAACACTGAACTTCCCGGCATCAACCAGATGCTCAAGAACTACCAGGCCGCCGAGGCCATGGCGAAGGTCGAGGGCATGATCCCCGCCACCCGTCCCGCCTTCAACGGCGCCAACCTCCAGACCATCGGCCAGAGCATGGACAACGCCCAGGGGCTGCTGTCCTTCTACCGCCTGTGGGCCAACGCCGCCTCCGAGGCCGGCCAGTGGGAGAAGGCCGTCGAGATCCAGCAGAAGCGCCTCAAGACCGCCCAGGACATCAAGGCGGACCTGGAGAAGGCCCAGGCCCCCCTCGCCGCCCAGTGGGAGAAGGCCGCCAAGGACTCGCAGGACTACATCGCCAAGGGCGAGCCCCGGAAGAAGGAGCTCGAGCCTGTGATCAGCGCCTTCAAGGCCGAGTACGAGGAGCTGAAGTCCGGCAAGAAGAAGCTCACCAAGAAGGAGGCCGACGAGTTCAACGCCCGCGGCGCCAAGATCGGCCAGGACGAGCAGGAACTGGCCCAGATCAACGCCGCCCTGCCCGTCCACAAGCAGAACCTGGCGAACGCCCCCAAGGTGCTCAAGGTGATCGCCGACAACCGCAAGGAAGCCGACGGCATGATCAAGGCCGCCGAGACCTCCGTGGCCAAGGCCAAGGAGGTGCTGGCCACCCAGAACGACGAGATCACCAAGTTCAACACCGAGCAGGTGATGAAGAAGGTGAAGATCGTCGGCAAGAAGAACTGGGTGGATGCGGTGCTCCGCAACCACGAGAACATCACCAAGCTGAACGGCGCCCAGGCCCAGGCCGCCTTCCTCAACCGCCTGCTGGTGCTGGATCCCGGCAACGCCACGGCCAGCAAGGCCCTGGACAACCTGAAGCAGGGCAAGGACGCCTTTGCCAAGGATGCCAAGCCCGCCAAGAAGGCCGGCAAGAAGAAGTGATCAAGCCGCATACGTACCGGAGGGAGCGACCATGAGCCGCCTCGGATTCCTGCTTGCCTGCGCGCTGAGCGCCAGCCTGGCCGCCAGCCTGGGCGCCCAGAGCCTCACGGACCGCTTCAAGGAGGTCCGGGGACCCTGGGAGATCCAGCTGGACCGGGGGGACGCCACCTCGGTGCGCCGGGGAGTGGAGGCCCTCCTGGGCCGCGAGGGGCTTACGGTCAATCCCTCCGACTACAACGACATGCACGCCCTGACGGCCCTCCGCAGCATGGCGGCCCGGGCCTGCGTGGCCGAGGGCAGCTGGGAGGACGCGGTCGTCCATCTGCAGAAGGCCCAGGCCGCCGCCGAGGAGAACCTCGCCACCGCGGAGCCCCTGCTGGCCAAGACCCGCGCCGAGCATGAGGTCAAGGTCCGCGAGTTCCGGGACGCCATGGACAAGCAGGCCCCCCGGCTCCGGGAACTGGACGAGGCCCCGGGCCTCAACCAGGACCAGATGAAGCTCCGCCAGCAGCTCCGGATCTTCATGGACGAGCAGAAGGCGGCCCTGGCCCACAGCGAGCGTGCCCTCAAGGACATCGACGGCATCCTCGATCGGCTCCGCCAGACCAAGGCCAGCACCACCAAGGCCGCCGCGGACTGGAAGGCCTTCCTCGAGCGGGAGAAGGCGGAGATTGCCGAAGCCGGCGGCACCACGCGCTTCGTGGCCGGGAAGGTGGAGCAGGTGAAGGCCGACGATGCCCGCCCCCGGCAGGAGCGCCTGGCCTACGCCCGCCGCCTCCAGAAGCTCGACCCCGCCAACAAGGATGTCACCCGCCTCCTGAACGGCCTCATGGGCAAGGAGGAGGAACCCGCCCCCAAGCCCGCAAAAAAGCGGAAGGCGAGGAAGTAGCCTTTCCCATCCTCCAGAAAAGAAGAAGCGGCCCCGGGGCCGCTTCTTCTTTTCTGGAGCAGTGGACGGCGCTCAGAACACGAAGCCGAAGCCCACCTTCACGAAGTCCGTGGCGGGGGGATCGCCCGCGTCCACATCATGGCTGGTGAGGGTCTTGTGGAAGGTGGCCTCCAGCGTGAACCGGGCGCCGGCATCGTAGCCGAAGCTGTGCCCGAGGCCGATGGAACCGCCCATCCGGCTCTTCCGGGTGGTGTCCGTGTAGTCGTAGAGGGGGTCGCCGAAGCTGCGATCGAACTGCTCGAAGTCCGCGGAGACGCCCACCACGAAGTAGAGCCCCCGGTGCCGGTAGGCGGTGCCGTCGGGGAAGATCTGCAGGTCGCCGCCCAGGTTGAACTGGGAGTGGCGCAGGTTGATGGTGGTCTCGCCGGGGGCGCGGTTGGTCCCGTTCTCGGCGGAGCCGCTCAGGTTGAGGCGGATGGCCAGGCTGCGGTCCACGGGGAAGCTCACCGTGAAGCTGCCGCCCAAGCCCACGTCGTAGGTCTCCTTCTGGGGGGGGATGGTGTACCCGGCGGAGGGGCTGTAGTAGGCGGGGTAGGTCTTGCTGGAGAACTCCCCGGTGGGAAACAGCAGGTTCAGGCTGAATCCGATGTGCGGGCTCTGGGCGCGGAGCGCCCCGCCCGAAGCGAGGAGCAGGGGGAGCAGGAGCATCGTGGTTCGGCGCATGGGGCCTCCAGTGGGTGTGGCAGGGATGCTACGGAGCGAAGGGCGTGCCAGCTTACGGCAAACGGCGTCACCCCTTGGATCCAGCGCAGCATACTCCGGTTGAGGCCACGCGGCGATCGCGGCGTTTTGCCTCGGCCCCGTGCGGGATTGCAACAGCAGGCTTTGGGTCGGGACCGCGATGGCCTACTCTGGACAGGACGAGGATGGTTCATGGCGTGGAAGCAGGATCTGGCGAAGTTGAAGCAGCAGCTGGGCCCGGAGGAGCAAGCCAAGCCCGCGCCCAAGCCGCCCCCCAAACCCGCGCCGAAGCCCCAGGGGGCCACCAGCCTTGATGACGAGGACGCGGTATTCCTCTCGGCCATGGGACTGAAGCCCTCGGCCCCCCGCCCCGCGAAGGCCGCCGCGCCGGCGGTTCCTGCGGCTCCCGCCACGGGCGCGCCGGAGCCCCCGCCTCCGCCCCCCGAGACCTTCGAGGAGGCGCTCAAGGACCTGAAGGGACTGAAGCCGCTGGCCCGCGGGCCCAAAGGCCAGGCCGTGCCCCCCTCGGCAGCGCCTGCGCCGCCGGCTCCGGCCCCCCCGCCCCCGGCCGCCGAGGCACCCGAGGAACCTGCCCCTGCCCCCATTCCCGCTCCAGACCACCTCCCCGCCGCGCCGGAAGTGCCCGCCCCCGCCCAGGCGCCGGTCCGGTTCCAGCTGGCCGCCGGCATGGCCATCGAGGTGGATGGGGTGCTGGACCTGCGGGGCCACACGCTCCAGGACGCCATGGAACGCCTGAAGGACCGCCTGGGCGACGGCCTCGTGCTGGGCTGGCGCAGCCTCCAGGTGATCCTGGGCGCGGATCCGGCGCTTCACGAGGGCCTGCTGGCCCTGCTGGCCTCCGGCGAAACGCCCATGGTGGCCCGCTACGCCCAGGCGCCGGTCCCCATGGGCGGCAGCCAGGCCTGGCTGCTCTATTTCACCTCTTCCCAGCCCTGATCCGAACGTGATGGAGTGCCCCCGATGAGTCTGCTGGTGGTCGGCAGTGTGGCCTTTGATGATCTGGAGACGCCCTTCGGCCGCCGCGAGCGGGCCCTGGGCGGCTCGGCGACCTACTTCTCCCTGAGCGCCAGCCGCTTCCATCCCGTGCGCATCGTCGCCGTGGTGGGCGAGGACTTCGGCCCGGACCAGCTGCGCGTGTTCGAGGGCCGCCCCATCGACCTGGCGGGCCTGTCCAGGGTTCCAGGCCTGAGCTTCCGCTGGAAGGGCGCCTACGGCTACGACCTGAACGAGGCGAAGACCCTGGCCACGGACCTCAATGTCTTCGCGGACTTCAAGCCCGACCTGCCCGCCAGCTACCGCGAGTGCGACTACCTGTTCCTGGGCAACATCGATCCGACCCTCCAGCTGGACGTGGTGCGCCAGATGGCCCGGCGGCCCAAGTGGATCGCCCTGGACACCATGAACTACTGGATCCGGGGCAGCCGCCCGGCCCTGGACGCGGTCCTCAAGGAGGTGGACATCCTCCTGGTGAACGACGCCGAGGTGCGGGAGCTCACCCAGGAGTACAGCCTCATCAAGGCCTACCGGAAGGTGCAGGCCCTCGGTCCGCGCACCCTCGTGGTCAAGCGCGGCGAGTACGGTGTGGCGCTCTTCACGCCCGAGGGGATCTTCGCCGCGCCGGCCTACCCCCTGGAGAACGTCTTCGATCCCACGGGGGCCGGCGATACCTTCGCCGGGGGCTTCCTGGGCTACCTGGCCTGGATCGAGCGGGCAGATGTGACCGCCCTGAAGCATGCAACCCTGGTGGGGTCGGTCATGGCCAGCTTCACCGTGGAGCAGTTCTCCACGGAACGCCTGGAGCAGATCTCGCAGGATGAAGTTCGCAACCGATTGGCATTATTTTCAGATATGATCCGCGTCGAAGACCTATAATCAGCACCACCTACATCCCCTGGGGGTCCCTGATGCACCAGCCCAATCGTCCGTCTGTCGGTCGGCGGCGCGCCCTCGCGATGGCGCCCGGCCTCTTCGTGGCCCTGGCTCTTGCGGTTCCCGGCCTTGTGGCCCAGGAACCCGCTGGCACGATCAAGGTGGAGGCCCACAGCTCGAAGTGGGATTATCCCAAGGAGATCACGGTCCCAGAAGGCTCCCGCACCCACATCGTGGAGAAGGGGGACACCCTGTGGGACCTGTCCGGGAAGTATCTGGGCAATCCTTACGCATGGCCCCAGATCTGGGAGCTGAACCAGTGGATCAAGGATCCGCACTGGATCTACCCCGGGGACCCCCTGATCATCGACATGACCCGCGCCGTCGCCACCGCCGGCTCCGTTCCCGAGTCCGTCTCGGGCCTGCAGCCCGACCGGCGCCGGGCCGATCCCAGCGCCCTCCGGCGGCCCGAGCTGGGTTTCGCCTTCCAGGACTTCATCCAGCTGCCCTTCTTCGCGCCGGACGGGGCCGAAGCCCACTACAAGAACCAGGGCGCCTTCACCCTCACCGGAAACCGGCGGGATGACCGCCAGCACCTCGCCGAGGGCGAGACCGTCTACATGAACGGCGGCAGCGAACAGGGCGTCAAGGTCGGCGACCGCTTCCTCATCCTCAAGACCGTGGCCCGCAAGATCAAGCACCCGGCCACCAAGCACAAGCTGGGCGACGTGGTGCAGCAGGTGGGCGTGATCCGGGTGGTGACGCCCCAGCCCAAGGGGTCCGTGGCCATCATCGAGCGCTGCCTCGACGGCGTGGAGGTCGGTGACCACCTGGTGCGGTTCACCGAGCCCGCCAACATGCCCCTCCAGCTCCGCAAGGACATCACCGACCCCGTGAAGGTGGCGCCGAACTCCCCGGTGGTGGTCTTCGCCCGGGACGCCCACCAGCACACCGCCAACGGCGACATGGTGATCGTGGACAAGGGGACCAACGATGGCCTGAAGGTGGGCGACGTGCTGCTGGCCGTCCGCACCAGGACCTTCCCCGTGGGCCCCGACGAGCACCCGAAGAACGCCACGGAAACCACCACCCACTACATCGGCCAGGCCCTCGTGGTGCGCACGGATGCCCAGACGGCCACCTGCCGCCTGCTCAGGACCACGGAGGAGATCCTCCTGGGCGACACCCTGACCCGCTAGCCGAGCCGGATTCCCTGGACCTGGGGCCCCTTCGGGGGCCTCAGCCGTCGGTGCGCCGGAACGCCACCACCACCCGCCGCCCCCTCGAGGGCAGGGCGTAGGGATGCGGCGTGGCCTCCCAGCCCGCCGGAAGGGGCTCCGAGGTCCAGTCCGGCCCCTTGAGGGCCAGGAAGGACGCGCCCGCCTTCCCATGCCGGGCCCACCAACCCGCCAGCTGTTCCAGGGAGCCCAGGGCCTTGGCCGTCCCCAGGTCCGCCGCCAGGGGGGGCAGGTCCTCCAGGCGGCCGTGCACCGGCTTGAGGTTGGCCACCGGCAGCTCCAGGGCCGCCTGCCGGACGAAGGCCAGCTTCTTGGCGGAGGCGTCCACCGCGAGAACTTCCAGGTCCGGGCGGGCCAGGGCCAGCACCACGGCCGGGCAACCCATGCCCGTCCCCAGGTCGGCCACCCGGCTCCCGGGGGCCAGGGGCTCGAGGAAAGGCAGGAGCGCGGCGGCATCCAGCAGCAGTTCCTCCCAGCGCTCGCCCTTGGGAAGGGAGGTCAGGGCGTGGGTGCGGTTCCAGCGGTCCAGCAGGTCCAGGTAGCGGCCCAGGGGCTCGGTGAGGGGGGCGGGCAGGCGGGGCTCCATCCCCTCAGGATGCCAGGGTTCGGCCTTGAAGGTTGAAACACCCTCAATTTGGGTACTTCTTCTTTGTATTCAATCTTTTTGTGTATTTTCGGCTGTGATTGATCACTGGCCGGCTCTATCATCTGAGCGGCCAGCATTGATGCAATTCGTGAACCTAGAACCTTGAGATTGACGAATGGGCCAATAGCGCTCATGATGAACCCCCTTTGATTGATCTTCCACAGGAGCAGACCATGACTGAGACCAAGCTGCCCTTCCAGATCGATTGGTCGAGCCGGAGCAAAATGCGCGGGCCCGGCGAGCAGTCACTTGGAAAGCTCCTCCATAACCTTCGGGATCGGCTTGCTCCGCAGGCTCAGGGCGTCTCGCTGACTTATGTGGACGATCGTGGCATGAGAAAACTCAACCGCGAGCACCGCGGGAAAAACATGACGACAGATGTCCTCAGCTTCCCGTCAAGTGCGGAGAAGGGAGCGTTTCCACACCTTGGCGACATCGTGATCAGCCTTCCCACCGCCGATAAAATGGCCAAGAAGTTCGGCGTGAGCCGCCGGCGTGAAGTCGAGACGCTGGTGATCCACGGCTTCCTCCACCTCTGCGGCCACGATCATGAAAAGGACCAGGGGGAGATGATGGGACTGCAGGCCCAGCTCGAACGGGAACTGCTGGAAACGGAACCTCTCTCCATGAGCCTCAAGCGGGGCCGCAAGCCCGGCAGCAAGGTCAAGAAGCTCAAGGACGGCACCCGGGTCGTGGTGACCGGCCGGGCCGCCGCCGCCCTCGTGCGCCGGGAGCGCGTGAAGAAGGAGAAGAAGGTCAAGGTCCGCAAGGTGGCCAAACCCAAGGAGCCCGCCGCCAAGCGGGGTCCCGGCCGCCCCCGCAAGGAGGCCGCCGTCGCGCCCGCCGTCAAGCGGGTGGTCCGCCGCCGCCGCCCCAGCCCCTCCCGCAGCGGCGTCATCGCCTGACCGTTCCGAACCTCCGCATGGAAAATGAGCCCGGGGGCCGATAAAATGGCCCTTTGGCCCGGCCGCGGGCCTCGACGGAGCCTTCGTGATCAACCTCCTGCTCGGCCTGGGCGCCGCCCTCGCCGTGATCCTGCTGTCCACCCTGCTCAGCATCAAGCTGTGGATCAGCATCCCCATCGGCCTCCTCGCCGGGGCCGGCCTCTTCATCTGGCAGGGCCGCAAGGTCCAGCAGGAGCTCGAGAAGATCTTCACCCGCGCGGGCGACCTGCTGAAGAAGCAGCAGTTCGAGAAGGCCATCGAGGTGATGAAGGAGGGCTACCGCTTCGCCCCCCGGCAGTTCCTCGTGAAGGGCAGCATCGACGGCCAGATCGGCGTGGTGCAGTACCTCCGCAAGAAGAACGACGAGGCCGAGCCCCTGCTGGCCTCCGCGTCCATGCAGCACTACATCGCCAAGGCCATGCTGGGCATCCTCCAGTGGAAGCGCGGCGAGAAGAAGAAGGCCAAGGAGACCTTCGCCCTGGCCCTCAAGACCGGCAAGAAGGAGAGCCTGCTCTATGCCGTCTATGCCTACGTGCTGGTGGAGATGGGCGAGCGCGACAGGGCCATCGAGATCCTCAACCAGGGCCTCGGCATCTGCAAGGGCGACGAGCGGCTCATCACCAACCGGAACCTGCTGCAGAACGGCAAGGCCCTCAAGATGAAGGTCTACGGCGAGCAGTGGTACCAGTTCATGCTCGAGCGCCCCATGATCCGCCAGGAGGCCCCGGCCTTCGCGCGGGTTTCCCGGCGCGCGCTCAGAGGTTGAGGCCGGCCCGCGACATCGCCGCTGCGCGACGATCTCGCAGGTATTGAAAAGATTTTTCCCATACTCAGCAAACGCGGAGCGGTTGCTGAGCCAAGTTGAACGAACGACTGAAGGAGCACCCCCCATGTCCGGCCACAACAAATGGTCCACCATCAAGCACAAGAAGGGCGCCGCAGACGCCAAGCGCGGAAAGCTCTTCACGAAGATCCTCAAGGAGATCACGGTGGCCGCCCGCCTCGGCGGCGGCGACGTGAACAGCAATCCCCGCCTGCGTCTGGCGGTGGACCAGGCCAAGGGCAGCAACATGCCCAAGGACAACTGGGAGCGCGCCATCAAGAAGGGCACCGGGGAACTCGAGGGCGTGACCTATGAGGAAGTCGTCTACGAGGCCTACGGTCCAGGTGGTGTGGCCATCCTCGTGGAGGCCATGACCGACAACAAGAACCGCACCACTCCGGAAGTCCGCAGCTACTTCACGAAGTTCGGCGGCGAGCTGGGCGCCCAGGGCTCCGTGGCCTACCTGTTCACCAAGGAAGGCCAGATCGTGGTGGAGCCTGAAGTCTCCGAGGACAAGGTCATGGAGGTGGCCCTGGAAGCCGGCGCCGACGACGTGGCCAACGAGGGCGATGCCTGGGTCATCAAGACCAGCCCCGAGTCCTACCAGGCCGTGAAGGATGCCGTGGACGCCGCCAAGCTCCCCGTCATCGAGGCCAAGATCATCATGGCCCCCAGCACCAGCACCGCCCTCGAGGGCTCCAAGCTCGCCAGCTTCCTCAAGCTCGTGGACCTGCTGGAGGACAACGACGATGTGCAGAATGTGTGGCACAACGGGGACTACGAGGAGCCCGAAGACTGAGGTTCCGTGCC
>NZ_KE386811.1:67412-113036 GCF_000428885.1 Geothrix fermentans DSM 14018
TAGTCTTCAGTCTTCAGTCTTCAGTCTTCAGTCTTCAGTCTTCAGTCTTCAGTCTTCAGTCCTCAGTCCTCAGTCCTCAGTCCTCAGTGCTCAGTACTCGGGGCGCCTCTGGCGCCCCGAGTACTACTCCTGCGCCTTGGGCGCAGGAGGGAGCTGGGGGGCGACGGGAGCCGCATCCCCCTGGCCCAGGGCCAGGATGGGGAATCTGGGGGGCTCGCCCCACATGCCGTTGCCTCGCAGCAGGACGGAGTGGAAGAGGCCCCAGAACACCAGGCTGTCGGTGCTGCGGGGGTCCAGCAGGTAGAAGGCGAGGCGGCCCAGGGGCTGATCCAGGGGGATGTAGAGGGCGCGATCCAGGTCGGCGGGCGTCCAGGGCAGTTCCATGGGCTTCGACGCCGCCTCCGCCTTCCAGGCGCCCTGCAGTTCCAGAGTGAACACGCCCTGATAGGCCGACGGAGACAGCTTGCGGCGCGTCTCCCCGAAGCGGAGGAGGGGGAGATTCCGCGGCCTTGCGCGGCCCTCCAGTACCTTCAGTCCGTGGGCCTCCAGCAGGGGCCGCACCGCGGGGGCGAAGGCGGGATCCACCAGGTAGCCCGCGGGAGCCGTCACGAAGTCCTGCCCCTCGAAGCCCACGAAGCTGGGCAGCTCCAGGTGGGTGCGGGACTTCTCGCCGGTGAGGCGTCCCTTCTCGTCGCGGATGGGGTCCACCCAGTCGAAGGGGTACCGTTCCACCTCTTTCAGCTTCGCTGAAAGGGGAAGGGATACCGGTCCCTTCTGCCAGGCTTCGGTCCACCGCGCCTGGGCGCTGCCGACCTGGGCCCGGATCTCGGCCCGGTGCTCCACCATCCAGGTGAGGCAGGCCAGCACGAAGCGGCGGGTGTCGGAGATGCGGTCGGGCCAGCTGCGGTAGACGTAGCTCTCGGAGAGCACCGCCAGCCGGTTCCGCAGGGCGGGGTAGTTGGTGAGCAGCCGGGGGTGGGCGTCGTAGGTCTCCCAGGCCGTGGGCGGCTTGTCCGGCGTGGGCTTGTAGGGCACGAAGTTGCCGTAGTCGTAGGTGGGCATGCCCTCGGCCTTCAGCCGCTCGCGCACCTCCACCAGCATGCGGCGGTTGAAGGCCAGCAGGCCCTCGTCGGCGCCCAGGGTGCAGGCGGGGCCGTGGGTGAGGTGGAAGCCGTGGGTGCTGCCGTTGGTGGTGTGGAGGTCCATCACCACGGCGGGGTCGAAGTCCTGCAGCATGGCCAGCAGCCAGTGGGTGTTCGACGCCGCCACGCGCATGAAGTCGCGGTTGAGGTCCAGGCCAAGGGCGTTCTCGCGGCGGCCCACCCCGCTCTCCGTGGGGTTGGGCTGCCAGGGCCGGATGGCGGGGTCCAGGGCGTCCGTGCCGTCGGCGTTGTAGGCGGGCATGACCACCAGGTCCAGGTTCCGTCGCAGCCCGGGATGCTTTCCCTGCATCAGCTCACGAACCACCTGCTGGATGGCTTCCTTGCCCTCCACCTCGCCGGCGTGGATGTTGGCGTTCACGTAGACCCGGAGCGGGTCCTTTCCGGCGCCCTTGAGCCGCCAGGCCAGCAGGGGCTTGCCGGTCTCCGTGGCAGGGGGCGCGCCCTTCGGCCGGTAGGGCGTCAGGCCCGGCGCCTGCCTGCGCAGGGCCTCCATGAAGGTCCGCACCTCCGCCACCGTGGAGGTCCGCTTCAGCTGCGTGCGTTCAGGGACGGTCTCCGGCCACCCGGCGAGGAGGCTCGTCCCCGCCAGGGCCCACAGCAGGCGCCGCATGGATCAGCGGGCCGTGAAGGTGGTGTCCGCCGTGGAGGGGATCACCGCGGCCGGGGCGGTGGAGCCGCCGAAGAGCCCCTTGTTGTAGACCGTGAAGCTGGAGGCCAGGAAGAGCACCAGGGCCAGCAGGGCGGAGCCGCGCTTCCCCGCCGCCAGGGCCTTGGGCGCCGTCTCGGACAGGCCCAGGAGGACGACCACCAGCAGCAGCTTGATGTGGAAGTAGTGGCCGTGCTTCAGGGGGTTCTGGCCGCCCTGGATCATCAGGATGAGGAGGCCGATGCCCGCGACCAGCGCCAGCCGGAAGGACCAGGCCACCACCTTCGCCCAGACCGTCGCGGCCAGGCCGCGGATCTCCTCGCGGCCCTCCTCGAATCCGGAGAGGAGCAGCGCCACCACGGCCGCTCCGCCACCCACGGCCAGGGTCACGAAGTGCAGCCAGCGGACAAGGTTCACGGCCTCGAGCTTCAGGTTCATGATCGCCCTCGCGAAGAAGACCCCCAGGGTAGCAGCCCTGCTAGGCTCGATTGGTCAGGAGGAAGTCATGGCCAAGCTGCGCGTCGCCGTCGTGGGGGTTGGACACCTGGGCCAGCACCGGGGGCCCCGCTCCACGATCCCGCACAGCGGGGAGTGGGAAGGCGCCCCTGAATGGGGCGCCTGATCGCGGGCTGCCAGATGGCGTGGCCTGTCCGAGATAGCCGAGACTGTCCGAAGGAGAACGCATGAACAAGCTCAGAGTCGCCGTCGTCGGGGTTGGGCATCTCGGACAGCACCACGCCAGGATCGCCTCCTCGGCCCCGGACGCCGTGCTGGCGGCCGTGGTGGACCCCGATCCGGCCCGGGGGCCGGAGATCGCCGGGAAGTTCGGCGCACCCTGGGCCGCCTCGCTGGACCAGGTGCTCGCGGATGTGGATGCGGTCCAGATCGCCGCGCCCACGGGCTTCCACCATGCCCTCGGCACCCAGGCCCTCAAGGCCGGGAAGCACGTGCTGATGGAGAAGCCCCTGGCCGCCTCCCTGGAGGAGGGCGCCGCCCTGCTGGAGGCCCTGGCGGCGGCCCGGGCCTCCAAGCCGGGCCTCGTGGCCCAGGTGGGGCACCTGGAGCGCTTCAACCCCGCCGTGGCCGCCCTGCGCGACCGCGGTTTCAAGCCCCGCTTCCTCGAGGCCGTGCGCGTCTCCCCCTTCCCGGCCCGCAGCCTGGAGGTGGACGTGATCATGGATGTGATGATCCACGACCTGGACCTGCTGCGGGCCCTCGTGGGACGTCCCGTGACCGACGTGGTGGCCGTGGGCGTGCCCGTGCTGACGCCCTACGCGGACCTGGTGAACGCCCGCCTGAAGTTCGAGGGCGGCGCCTATGCCACCGTCACCGCCAGCCGCGTGGCCCGCAAGAAGGAGCGCACCCTGCGCGCCTTCGGCGACAAGGAGTACGCCAGCCTCGACTTCGCGGCCCAGAAGCTGGAGCTGCTGCGCCTGGTGATGGGCCCCGAGGGCCCCGAGGTGCGTCCCGAGACCGCCACCATCGAGGAGGGTGAGCCCCTGCGCCTGGAGATCGAGGCCTTCCACGCCGCCTGCCTGGACAAGGGCCAGGAGGGCGTCACCTGGGAGGAGGGCCAGGAGGCCATGCGCGTGGCCGACCAGGTGCAGAAGGCGGTCGCGAAGAGCCTGGCGGAGATACGGCAGGCGTGAGCGGGTTCTACGACCTCGCCTCCCTCGCCAAGCCCCTGGTGACGGCGCCGCTGGCGCTGGCCTTCCTGGACCTGGATGCGGACCGGCGCTGGGCCCTGGGGTTCCACGACCGCGACACGCCGCTCACCGTTCGGCAGCTGCTCTCACACAGCTCCGGCCTGCCTCCCTGGCGTCCCTACACCAGAGAGGCGCTGGCGGCACAACTGTGCCGGCCCGTGCCGGACCACCCCCTGCTACGCCCCGCCACGCCCGGCCTGGCCACCTACTCGGACCTGAACTACCGCCTGCTGGCGGAGCTGGTGGAGGCCGAGACCCGCCTGCCCTTCGCGAAGCTCGGCGCGGCCTCGGGCCTCAGTCCTGCGCCCTGGCGCGAGGCCCCCATCGAGCTGCCGGATGCCCCCGATGCCGAAGCCTGGCGCCTGGCCACGGACGTGCCCCTGCCCGCCCGCGACCCGCGCCTGCCCCAGGATGCCAATGCACGGGCCGGCATGCCGGGCCACGCGGGCTTCGGCACCACGGCCCCGCAGCTGGAGGCCGCCCTGGCCCGCTGGGCGGCCGCCGGCTGGCCGGCGCGCATGGCCGTGGAGGCCGCAAAAGGAGAACACGGCGCCCGCTGGGGTCTGGGGCTCCAGACTCTCTCCTCCGGCGGAGGACGATTCGGACAGTTGCTGTCGAGCCTCCCCTCGGGCCTGGGTCTCCATGTCATCGAGGACGCCACGACGGAGGCACCCGCCCCGGCGCCGGCCCTGGATCCGGATCCAGGCGGGGCCTCGGGCTGGTGGTTCCACCTGGGCTACACGGGCCCCGCCCTCTTCCACCGGCCCGCGGACGGCCCGCGGACGGAGCCTGCATCGCGCTCCTGCTCCACCGGGGCGGGCCGGGCGGGACCATGCTCGACATGGAGGCGCTGCGGGCCCGGCGCTGGCAGGTCCTCTCCCGTTTCGTGGGACAATGGGGCGGATGAAGCCCTTTCTCGTCCCCGCCCTGGTCCTGCCGCTCGTCTTCGCACCCGCAGCCCAGCCCCCGCTGAAGATCGGCCTCGACACCCAGGCCACGGAATGGATCGTCTCGTTGGAAGGTGGCGGCCAGGTCTGCGACCGGGCCGGGAAGCCCCTCATGAGGCTGGCCCCGGATGAGAAGCTGCGCATCTGGTGGGACAGCCGCGGCGCCTCGGATCCCACCAGCGAGTACCGCATCCAGGTGGGCCGCCCCATGGGCGCCGACGAGACCGCCGCCCTCATGGCCCGCCTCCGGAAGCTGGGGGAGCCCTCGGATCGCGTGAAGGTGCCCGACGCGGACACCTGGCGCGTGCTGGTGGGGCACTTCCCCGAGGCGGCCAAGGCCGAGCCCCTGTTCCAGAAGCTCCAGGACCTGGGCTTCGAGGAGCTGTGGGTGGCCACGGAGCCCCGCGACGCCCAGCCCCGCAAGGGCCGCGCCCTCTATGCCGTCACCGAGCGGTACGAGCGCAGGCCCCTGCCCCTCGGCGGCGTGTGGCTGAAGCCCGCGGGCGAGCTGACCGCCCTCCAGGGCAAGGGCCGCTACCGCGGCAAGGTGGAGATCTTCCCCAATGCCCAGGGCCGCCTGACGGTGGTGAACACGCTGGACCTGGAGACCTACCTCCGCGGCGTGGTGCCCAAGGAGATGGGCGCCTGGGAATTCCCCTCGCTGGAGGCCCTCAAGGCCCAGGCCGTGGCCGCCCGCACCTACGCCGTGGCCAACCGGGGCAAGCGCGCGGCGGACGGCTTCGACATGGGCGACACCGTGGCGGACCAGGTCTACGGCGGCCGGGACGGCGAGCAGTCTCTCACCGACCGGGCCATCCAGGAGACCGAGGGACTCTTCGCCACCTACGGCGGCAAGCCCATCCAGGCCCTGTTCATGGCCAACTGCGGCGGCCACACGGTGGATGTGGCCCATGTCTTCGGCGGCGACGCCCCCTACCTGCGGGCCGCGACCTGCTATCCCGCCAAGCCCCTCACGCTGCCCTTCACCGCCGGCGTGGCCCTCCCCCCCGAGGCTGCCCAGCCCTGGCTGAGCTGGGAGCTGCTGAGGCTCGGGACGGGCATCATCCCCCTGGAATGGCTCAACGGCGAGCGCCTGGCGCGTCCCGCCACGGCCGAGGAACTGGCCGCCCCGGTCCGGGTCCTCCAGCAGCGCCTCGGTCTCGAGGGGACGGACCTGGACCGGAGCGGCTCCCTGGTGCTCGCCCTGGCCCGGTCCCTGGGCTTCCACAGGGTGGTGGAAGGCCAGGAGCGCCCCCAGGACGCCGCCTACTTCCTTCCCGCGGAGGTCCCGGCGGGCGATCGCCTGCTGGCCGCCTTCCTGACCCGGCGGGGCATCGTCCCGGCGGCGCTCTGGGCCGCCCGGGAGCCCCTCACCCTGCGCCAGGCCCTGGTGGCCCTGGGACGCATGTGGCAGGACCTGGATCCCCTGGCGCCCGGCGAGGGCAGCCTGCTCATGGACCGGCAGGTGCGCCGGAAGCGGGGCGGCCCCGAACCCCTGGTCCTCTCGCCCCGGCTGATCCTCGCGGAGGAGGCCCCGGACGGGAGCCTGCGCCTGGTACCGAAGGCCGACATCCAGGTGGGCGACCGCCTGAAGTGGATCCCCGCGGAGGATGGCTCCGCCCTGGCGCTCGTGCGCCGGCTCGACCCCGATGGGGCGGCCTGGGACCGCTACAACCCCACGGCCCACTGGCGCGTGGAATACACCGAGGCCGACCTGCTGGCCCTGGTGCGCCGGCGCATGAAGGTCCCCGGCATCCGGGAGATCAGGGCCGACCACAATGCGGAGGGCCGGGTGCTGGACCTGGCCCTGGTGGACACCCAGGGGGCGGTCCACCGGGTGCGGGGCATGCACATCCGGGGCCTCCTGGGCCTCAAGGACAACGTCTTCCGTTTCCTCACCCTGGGCCAGGGCGCCCAGCGCCGCTGGGTGTTCTACGGCCGCGGCTGGGGCCACGGCGTGGGCATGTGCCAGACCGGCGCCTACGGCATGGCCCTGGAGGGGGCCACCTTCCAGCAGATCCTTTCGCACTACTACCCGGGCACTGAGCTCCGCCGGGTCGATTGATTTTCAACCAGCAAATCCCAATTAGGGATTGACGGGCTCCGCCGGCCGCCTCAGGTTTGCCTTCCTGGGGGGGAGCCATGTCATTGGACGCCTGGATCCTCGGCGCGCCGCTGAAGGTCTTGCGGCAGGAGGACCATCCATACCGGGAGACCACCCTGGCCACCCTGGGCCGGCACGAGCTGGGCCTGAGCCGGCGCCAGTCCGCCGCCGCGCAGCCCGGCTGCGAGATCTTCCTGGATGGCCGGTCCATCTACCTGCCCGGCGCCCCGGCCCCGGACCGGGCCTGGTTCGACCTCTGCCGGGAGCTGGGCTACGAGCCCGTCCACCACTGGGACTGGGACCCGGCCCTGATCCTCTTCCAGCAGGTGCTGCCGGCCCTGGCGGCGGACTGGCACGAGCCGCCCCTGAGCCTGAACGCCCACGGCCTCCCGGAGGGCGTGCTGAGCCTGGCCAGCCTCCGGCAGACCTTCGCGGAGGCTGTCTCCGACCTGCGCCAGGACAGCCTGGGACCCGTGGGCGCCAAGGTGGCCGAGACCTTCGAGTGGCTGCCGCTGCGCGCCGTGGTCTTCCATGACGACGCCCAGCTGCCTCTGGACTTCGAGGGCGCCGGCTCCTGCGGACGGGTCTCCCTCTGGCTGGGCATCCACCGGGACCGGGCCGTGGCCCTGGACGGTCCCACGCCCTTCGGCCCGGGGCTGCGGCGCTGGGTGGCGGCGGCGGGTTCCGGCGACATGGCGCCGGTGGAGGCCTTCCTCCGGGCCGCGGGCCTGGATCCGGAGCCGCCCAAGGGCTTCGAGGCTGCCTTCGACTCGGCCCTCCACCGCCTCTGCTACCGACTGGAAGGCCCCCTGGACGACTACCGGCGCACCTACCCCGTGGGCATCCCCTGGCACCACGGCCCGCGGGAGCGGCTCCTGGGGCGCACCATCGTGGACGTACGCCCGGGCAATCCCCCCATGCTCGTGCTGGACGACGGCACCGAGGTGGCCCTGGACACCGCGCCCCTGCCCTCCTGGGAGCACGGCGGGATCTAGGCTCAGTCCGCCGGTTCGGGCATGCGGTTCAGGCGCCGCACCAGGGCCACGATGAGCATGGTGAGGACCGCTCCGACGGCCGCGGCGGTCATGTCCTTCTGGGCGTCCCAGATGTCCCCCTGGGTGCCGAGGAAGGCGTCCCCCAGCTCGGGCGCGCTGAGGCGGGCCGTGGTGCTTTCGATGATCTCGTAGACGGCGGAGGCCGCCAGCACCACGTCGAGGGGCAGGTAGTAGTTCCAGAAGCCGCGGGTGCGGGCCACCCGCATGAACACCTCCCGCACCGGATAGGCCAGCAGGAGGCCGAAGCTGAAGTGGACGATGCGGTCGAAGGGGTTCCGCGCCAGGCCCCAGTGCGCCTTCATCCAGAAACCGATGGGCACGTTGGAGTAGGTGTAGTGCGCCCCCACCGCATGCAGGGCCAGGAACGCGGCGATGAGCAGGTAGCTCAGGTCCGACAGGGGAAAGCGGCGGTAGGTCCAGGCCAGGCCGCCCACGGAGAGGACCACCAGCAGGTTCTCCATGACCCAGTCGCCGGGGTACAGGGGCCGGATGGCGGTCAGCGCCCAGACCAGGGCGTAGGCCGCGCACAGCCCCTGGAGGAAGCGGTTCTCGCGGAAGGGGCGCGGGTTCGGACGGGCGGCATGGCTGAGCATGCCCCCCAGGTTACCCAGGTCCCGCGGCGCTGAGGCTCACGGCCGTGACCTTGTACTCCGGCGTCCCCGTCACCGCGTCGCGGCCCGGCCCGGTGGCCTGGTTCACGTAGGCCGCCACCGCATGGAAGGGGGCGAAGGGCTCGCCCCGCCGGACTCGGTCCGTGGGCCGGACGCGGAGGGTGAACGCCCCGTGGCGGCTGCGCACCTGGACCGGGTCTCCCGCGCGCAGCCCCAGCGCCGCGGCATCGTCCGGGTGGAGCTCCAGCTCGTCGTCCGCCCTCAGCTCGCGGTTGCGGGTCCGTCCCGTCATGGTGGCCGCGTTGAAGTGGAAGAGGGTGCGCCCGGTGTTCAGGAGGAAGGGGAACGCCTCGTCCGGCGTCTCCGCGCTGGGGGTCCAGGCCAGGGGACGCAGGGTGGCGCGGCCCCCGGCGAAGTGCTCCATGTGGAGCACCGGGGTGCCGGGGTGGTCCTCCGCGGGGCAGGGCCACTGGAGACCGCCCTCCCGGTCCAGGCGGCCGTGGCTGATGCCCGCGATGGCCGGCCACACCTGGCGCGCCTCGTCCCACACGGCGGCGGCATCCGCATGCCGGAAGTGGCGCCCGGCCTCCAGCCGCTCCGCCAGGGCGGCGAGGATCTCCAGGTCCGTGCGGCTCTGCCCCCTGGGGGGGACCGCCTGGCGCACCCGCTGGACCCGGCGCTCGCCGTTCATGAAGGTGCCCTCCTTCTCGAAGGGGCTGGCGGCAGGCAGGAAGACGGTGCCGAAGGCTTTCGCCGTCTCCGTGAGGAAGAGGTCCACCACCACCAGGTCGTCCAGGCCGTTCAGGTTCTCCGCCGTCACCCGCGCCTCCGGGTGGCTGAGCAGGGGATCGTAGCCGATCACCAGCAGGGCCTTCATGCGGCCCTCGCCCGCGGCGTCGATCATCTCCAGGGCATTGAGGCCCGGTTCCCCGGGCGGTTCAGCCCCCCAGACGCGCGCGTGGACATCCCGGGCCTGGGCCAGCTTCTGGTAGCCCGTGAGCCGGGAGGGCTCGCAGCCCATCTGCGCGCTGCCCTGGACGTTGTTCTGGCCGCGCAGGGGGTTCACCCCCGCGCCGGGGAGGCCCACGTTCCCCGTGAGCAGGGCCAGGTGGGCCAGGGCCGCGACGCCGTCCGTGCCCTGGCGGTGCTCGGTGACGCCGAGGCCGTGGAAGATCATGGCGGGCCTCGTCGCGGCGTAGAGCCGGGCCGCACGCCGGATGGCCCCGGGGTCGAGGCCGCAGATGGCGTCAGCCCGGGCGGGACTCCACTCCCGAAGCGAGGCGGCGTAGGCCTCCAGGCCCTCCGTGCGGGCCTCGAGAAAGGCGGTATCAGCGAGGCCCTCCGCCAGGATCAGGTGGGCCATGGCCTGGAGGAGGGGCAGGTTCGTGCCGGGCCGCAGGGGCAGGTGCACCGTGGCCAGCTCGGCCAGTTCCGTGCGCCGGGGGTCGATGACGATGAGCGGCACGCCAGCCCGGGCCCGCTGGCGGAGGCGGGCGCCCACGATGGGGTGGTTCTCCGTGGGGTTGGCGCCCACCACCATCAGCAGCCCGGCCTCCTCGATGTCGGCGTAGCTGTTGGTGGCCGCCCCGGTGCCGAAGGCCTGGCCCAGGCCCGCGGCGCTGGGGGCATGGCAGACGCGCGCGCAACAGTCCACGTTGTTGGTGCCCAGGGCCAGGCGCGCGAACTTGTGGGCCAGGTAGTTCTCCTCGTTGGTGGCGCGGCTGGAGGCCAGCACGCCCACGGCGCCGGGACCAGACGCGCGGGCCTTGCGCAGGGCCGAGGCCGCGGCGCCCAGGGCCTCGTCCCACGTCGCCGGTTCCCAGGTGCCGTTCCGGCGGATCATGGGCTGCGTGACCCGGTCCGGGGCGTCGTTGAAACCCCAGCCGTAGCGGCCCTTCACGCAGAGGTGGCCCCGGTTCACGGGCGCGTCGAGGGCGGGCCTCACCTCGCGGATGCGGCCGTCCTTCACGCCCACCTCCAGCTCGCAGCCCGTGCCGCAATAGGCGCAGGTGGTGCGGATCCAGCGCTCCGGCGGCCCCGCCGCCAGCCGCGCCACATCCTCGATGGCCCCCGTGGGGCAGGTGTCCGCGCAGGCGCCGCAGCTCACGCAGGCGCTCTCCCCCAGGCCGGGGGACAGCCCGGGCGCCACCTCCGCGCCGCGGCCGGTGAAGGTCCAGACATCCTGCCCCTGCACCTCGCTGCAGATGCGCACGCAGCGGCCGCAGGCCACGCACCAGGAGAGGTCCACGTCCAGGTAGGGATGGGCCGGGAGCCGCGCCTCGGGCCGCCGGGCCCCCGAGGGCTCCAGGCCATAGGCGTCCAGCAGCTTCCGGAAGGGCTTGCCCGCCAGCCGCGCGGGATCCTCCACGGGGACGCGCTCCGCCAGGCGCGCCAGCATGGCCCGGCGGAAGTCCTCCAGGGCCAGCGTGTGGGTCGCCACCTCCATGCCCTCCTCCACGGGCGTGGCGCAGGCGCAGGGAGGGCGGTCGCGGCCCGCCACCTCCACCTCGCAGAGCCGGCAGCTGGAAGCGGGCTTCAGGCGCGGCTCCGAGCAGAGGGTGGGGATCTCGATGCCGTTCCGCCGGCAGGCCTCCAGCAGCGTGGCGCCCTCGGGCGCCGCAATGGCGCGGCCATTCACCCGGAGGTGGATGAGGGTTCCAGTCACCAGCTTGTCTCCTGACGGAAGGGGCGCCCAGCAGTATGCGCCCCGCCTCGGAGACTTCAAGCCTGGCCGTGCTGCTCCCAGCGCACGTTGAAGTGGTCCAGGATGTGTTGGCGCTCCATGCGCTCCTGCTCGGCGATGCTCGTGTAGGGGTGGCGGAACACCACGCGCCGCACGCCGCGGCGCACCAGGGCCCGGCAGCAGGTGAGGCAGGGCTCGTGGGTCACGTAGGCCGTGGCGACTGGGCCGTCGCAGAAGCCCAGGGCGTTCTCCTCCGCGTGGCTCGTGTGCAGGCAGCGCTGGCCCGGCCTGCAGGTCTCCGGCGTGCAGTGCGGCATGCCCGGCAGCGCGCCGTTGAAGCCCGCCGCGGCGATGCCGCCGTCGCCCCGGAGGAGCACGGCGCCCACCTGGAGGCGGCAGCAGGTCCCGAGGCGGCTCAGTTCCAGCGCCATGTTCATGAAGACTTCGTCCTTCAGCTGGGATCGCGTCACTGAAATCCTCGGGAAAACTCCATCATCGCAAGAAATAACGGCCAGCGGACGGCTCTCTGCGCACTCAGGGGATACGGGCATCTTTGGAATAAATCGTGCATTTCGTCACAGCCCCGGGGATTCAACTGAAGTCGCTCATGCGCATAATAAAATATAGGCAGGTAATAAATGAACCTCCGACCTCTCCTCCTCCTTGCCGCCCTGGCCCTCTCCGCCCCCGCCCACCTGCGCGCCCAGGCCTCGCCGCAGCCCTGGGACCCCACCCGCTCGGCGGGGCGCTGGGCCTTCCAGGAGGTGGACGGCTCCTTCGTCTTCTTCGATCCGGGCACCCGCTCCCTCCGGACCTGGATGAAGGGAAGCGGCCTCCTGTCCACCCTCCCGATCGCCCTCCCCGAGGTCCGGAAGGCCGCGCCCGACCCCAGTCCCGCCCCGGCCAAGGCGCGCCCCGCGGCCACGGACTACGACGCCGCCGGGGCGATCCTGTATGGCATCCCTCGCCACCAGCGGGCCAAGGCGGAGGCGCCCCGGCCCGCGGCCCCGCGGGCCCCCGAACCCGCCTGCGAGGCGGTGCCCGAGCGCTGGGTGATCGACTCCTACAGCCGCACCTGGATGGTCTGCGACGGCCGCCTGGTCATCTTCACCAAGGACGGGCAGATCGAGCACGCCTCGGCCCTCCCGGCCCCCGTGGAGGACATGGCCGTGGGCCGCGAGGGCATCCTGCTCCTCTTCCGCACGCCGAAGCCCTATCTGGAGAAGCGCGACCTGAGGACCGGCGCCGTGCTCTGGTCCTACGGCGACCGCACCCAGCTGAGGGATGCCGCGGCCCAGCCCCTGCTGGTGCCGCTGAACCGCATGGCCCTCGGCGCCGACGGGACGGTGTACCTGGCGGAGGGTCCCAGCCTGGCCCTCACGGTGCTCGATCCTGTGCGCGGCCCCAAGGAGCCCGGCCAGACCTTCTTCACCTGCCGTGACGCCCTCCCCGGCCGGGCCATGCTGGGCTCCGTGGGCCGCGGGCCCATGCTCTCCTGGGCGGGCAAGGACGTGCTCTTCAGCGTCTTCACCCCGAGCCAGCTCAAGTCCTGCAACGCCCCGGAATCCAAGGGCCTGGTGCTCGCCCGCTTCGATCTGCTCAACGGCGCCCTGGAGTGGCTTCCCACGCCCCTCCCGGAAGGCCACCGTCTGGTGGGCCTCCTCGACCGCGAGGCGGTCTTCCTGGCGCCGGGTGGCGGCCTGGCCTACGCGCCCATCCACTGATCCGCGGGGCGAAGTTCCTCCTGCCATCCCGGCATGCGATCAGAAGCTCCGCAGGAGCTTCTGATCGGACATGAGAAGCAGGGGCGGGGAACGGCCCAGTGGTGGCCCCGATGCGATTCGAACGCACGACCTGCTCCTTAGGAGGGAGCTGCTCTATCCAGCTGAGCTACGGGACCCGGAATCCACAGTCTCTCACACTCGGCCCTGCGCCTCAGCCCCCAGGAGCCCGGCGGCTGCCGCGGTCCGGCCCTTGGGTTGATGATCTTTTTTTACCCATCCACATCCAGTCTGATCGCATCATAGCAACCCATCCGCTTCGTCCATGTGTCCCCCTTCCGACTATCATGGGGGGGGATCTCCTCCCCAGATTCCACACGAGACGTCCATGCCCCCCCGCTTCGATGCCCACAGCCACCTGCCGAGGGTCGGCGTCCAGGAGGAAGCCGTGCCGGGGCGGGACCACCGCCGCGTGGTCTGCGGGACCTGCGAGGCGGACTGGGAGGCGGTGCTCGCCCACGCAGCCGGCCGGGAGCACGTCCTCCCCATGCTGGGCCTGCACCCCTGGTTCGCGCGGGAGGCGGCGCCGGGCTGGGAGCTGCGGCTGGGGGCCCTGCTCCGCGCCCACCGCGTGGGCGTCGGAGAGTGCGGCCTGGACTTCGCGCGCAAGGACGCGGACCGGGCGGGGCAGGAGACGGTCTTCTGCGCGCAGCTGCGCCTGGCCCATGAGCTGCGCCGCCCCGTGGCCATGCACGTGGTGAAAGCCTGGGGGACGCTTCTGGAGGTGCTTCGAAGCGAGGGCGTGCCGCCCGCCGGAGCCCTGGTCCACGCCTTTTCCGGCAGCCCGGAGACGGCCCGGGAGCTCCAGGCCATGGGGGTCTTCCTGTCCTTTTCCGGCGACCTCCTGAAACCCGAGCGCCAGGGCGCGCGGGACGCCCTGCAGGCCGCAGCGGCGGACCACCTCCTCCTGGAGACGGATGGCACGGCGGACCTGGAGCGCGTGATCGAGGCCGCGGCCAGCCTCCGCAGCACCTCCGTGACCGATCTTGAGCTCCTGACCTGGGACAATGCGAGGCGGTGTTTCAGGGAGCTGATGGCATGAGGTGGTATTCCCGCAGTGAGCTGCTGCTCGGCGAGGCGGCTCTGGAGCGGCTGCGTGCCGCGCGTGTGGCGGTCTTCGGTCTGGGCGGCGTGGGCTCCTTCGCCGTGGAGGCCCTGGTCCGGGCAGGCGTGGGGCACCTGCGCCTGGTGGACCACGACGTCGTCGGCCCCAGCAACCTCAACCGCCAGCTCTTCGCCCTGCGCTCCACCCTCGGCCAGCCCAAGGCCGAGGTGGCCGCCGCCCGGGTGCGGGACATCAACCCCGACTGCGAGGTGGAGCCCCGCATCACCTTCATCCACACGGACACCCTGCCGGAGCTGCTCACGCCGCGGCCCGACGTGATGATCGACGCCATCGACTCCATGACCTGCAAGGTGGCCCTCATGCGCACCGCGCACGAGCAGGGCCTTCCGATCATCTCGGCCATGGGCGCCGGCGGCCGCACCGACAGCAGCCAGATCCGCGTGGGCGACCTCAGCGATACGCGCCTGTGCCCGCTGGCGGCGCGGGTGCGCAAGGAGCTGCGCAAGGCGGGCATCACCACAGGCATCCGCTGCGTGTATTCCCTGGAGCCCGCCGACAACAAGCGCCCCGCCAACCCCATCGACATCGAGCCCCACCGCGGTCCCGGCCGCCAGCGCCGGCCCGTGGGCACCATCTCGTACATGCCCGCCATCGTGGGGATGAAGGTGGCCGAGGAGGCGCTGCGGCTGCTGCTGGATCAGGCCTGACCGCCCTCCAGGGCCTGCCGCAGGACCGCCTGGAACTGGCCGCCCTGGTAGGGCTTCGCCAGGAAGCCCGCCAGGCCCCGGCCCAGGAAGTCCCCCAGCACGTCCTGCTCGCTGTAGCCGCTGGTGAGCACCACCGGCACCTCCGGATCCACCTCGTGCATGCGGAGGAAGGCCTGCCGCCCGTCCATGTGGGGCATGGTCAGGTCCATGAGGACGGCCCGGATCTCCGTGTGGCGCAGCTCGAACAGCGTCACGGCCTCCTGGCCGTCGGCGGCCTCCAGCACCTGGAAGCCGGAGGCCTCGGCCAGGGCCCGGGCCACGGCCCGGGCGGCGGGCTCATCGTCCACGATCAGCAGCACCCCGTGGCCCTGCCAGTCCACCCCGATGCGCCGGGGTGGCTGGGCCTCGTGCTCGTGGACCAGGGCGGGCAGGTAGAGCTTGAAGACGGACCCCCGGCCCACCTCGCTGTAGACCTTGAGGCTGCCATGGTGGCTCCGCAGGATGCCCAGCATGGCGGAGAGGCCCAGGCCCCGGCCCGTGAACTTGGTGGTGAAGAAGGGGTCGAAGATCCGGTCCCGCACTTCCGGCGCCATGCCGCAGCCCGTGTCGCTCACCTCCAGCGTCACGTAGGTGCCCGCCGCCAGGGGCAGGGCCGGCAGGAGGCCGCCGTTGGTCGCCTCGTCCACGCTCTGCACGCCGGTCCGCACGGTGATGAGCCCACTGGCCTCCTCCCCGATGGCCTCTGAGGCGTTGGTGACCAGGTTCATGACGAGCTGCTGCACCTGCGAGGGATCGGCGGAAATCGTGGGCAGGCTGTGGGCCAGGTCATAGCGCACCATCGCCTTCTTGGAGATGGACACGGTGAGGAGCTGGGTCATCTCCACCACCAGGCGGTTCAGGTCCACCTCGACGACCTGCAGGCGGCCCTTGCCCGCGTAGGCCAGCAGCTGCCGGGTGAGGTCCGCGGCCCTGAGCGTGGCCTGTTCGATCTGGCGCAGGTAGGGCAGCGCCGGACTCTCCGGGGGCAGGTGCATGGCCCCCAGGTTCGCGTTGCCGAGGATGGTGGTGAGCAGGTTGTTGAAGTCGTGGGCGATGCCGCCGGAGAGGACGCCGAGGCTCTCCAGCTTCTGGGATTGCCGCAGCGCATCCTCGGCCTCCTTGCGCTGGGTGATGTCGGCCCGGATGGCCACGAACTGCACGGGCCGCCCATCCTCCCCCAGGAAGGGGACGATGGTGGTGTCCACCCAGTAGTGGCTTCCATCCTTCGCGCGGTTCTTGATCTCGCCCTTCCAGACCTTCCCCGCCAGGATCGTCCGCCAGAGCTGGGCCATGAAGGCCCTGGAGTGGTGGCCCGAGTTGATGATGCGGTGGTCCTGACCCAGCAGCTCCTCGCGCTCGTACTTGGAGATGGCGCAGAACTTCTCGTTCACATAGGTGATGCGGCCCCGGGCATCGGTGACCGCCACGATGGCGTGCTCGTCCAGGGCCCGCTTGAAGTCCTCCAGCTCCCGCAGGATCCGGGCGAGGCGCGAACCTGGCCTGCCCAGCCCCCCGGGATCCGTGGGCTCGTCTTCCGGGCCTTGGCTGGTTCCCTGCCGAAACGTCACGAAGGGTCCTCTTCAAGCTGGTTGGGGGCCATTCAGACCAAGACTCAATATAGACATTTTGATCCACTAGGCAAGATAGGCCCAAAGCACGAGAGGAGCCTCAGCCTCAGGGATGGGGTCCGGGGCCCGCAGGCAGTCCGCAGGGGAACTGGTATCGTTCAGGATCCACCAGCTCCACCGATTCCCGCATGCTCCCCGCCTTTCTCGCCAGCCTCCGACTCCCGAACCTGCAGGCCCTGGATGACCACCTGATCCACCTGGCTGGACAGCCCGGGTGGACGGGCCTCCGGCGGTCCGCTGCGGAGTTCTGGTACTTCGGCCTGAAGGAGGCGCGGGCCTGCCTCTTCGCGGGGCTCTTCTTCTGCGCGGTCTTCACGATGCCCCGCGGGGGCATCCTGGGCCTGCCCCGCTACGACCTGCTGCTCCTGGTGGCCCTGGCCATCCAGGGGTGGATGGTCGCGTCCCGGCTCGAGACCTTCGATGAGCTCAAGGCCATCACGCTCTTCCACGGCATCGGATTCGCGCTGGAGGCCTTCAAGACCTCCCCGGGCATCCACGCCTGGGCTTACCAGGACTTCGCGTACACCAAGGTCCTCGGCGTGCCCCTCTTCTCGGGGTTCATGTACGCCGCCATCGGCAGCTACCTCATCCAGGCCTGGCGCCTCCTCCACGTCCGCGTCATCCACCACCCCCCCTACTGGATGGCCTGGACGCTGGCCACGCTGATCTACGCCAACTTCTTCACCCACCACTTCCTCGGCGACATCCGCTGGTACCTGGCCGCCTGTGCCCTGGGCCTCTACGCCCGGTCCACCGTGGTGTTCCGCCCCTTGGACCGGGACCGCAGGATGCCCCTGCTGGTGGCTTTCGTGCTGATCGGATTCTTCATCTGGCTGGCCGAGAACCTCAGTACTTTCTTCCGGATCTGGACCTATCCGAACCAGCTCGGGGCCTGGTCCCGGGTGCATGTCGGCAAGTGGAGCTCCTGGTCGCTCCTCATCATCATGACCTTCACCATCGTGGCGAACCTCAAGCACATCAAGGAACGGATCCACGTCCCGGAATGAGACCCGGGGCGCCCTATCGCCCTGTCGGAGCCTGGTACTCCTGGTAAGTCCCCTGGAAATCCTCGATGCCGTCATCGGTGAGGTGCCAGATGCGGGTGGCCACCTCGTCGATGATGTCCTCGTCGTGGGTCACGAAGAGGATGGTGCCCTCGTAGCGCTGCAGCGCGTCGTTCAGCGCGATCACGGCTTCCAGGTCCAGGTGGTTGGTGGGCTCGTCCAGCACCAGGATGTTGGGCTTCTGCAGCATGAGCTTGCAGAAGAGCAGGCGGCAGGACTCTCCGCCGCTCAGCACGTCCGTCATCTTGTTGCCCTCTTCACCGCGGAAGAGCATCTGGCCCATGACGCCGCGGATCTGCTCCTTGGTGGCGTCGGGGTCGAACTGGTGCAGCCAGGTCACCAGTTCGTAGCCCTTGGGGATGCTCTCGGCGAAGTCCTGGGAGAAGTAGCCCACGTTGGCCTCGTGGCCCCACTTCACCTCGCCGCCGTCGAGCTTCAGGCCCAGTTCCGTGACCTGGGGCGCGTTGGCCAGCAGGGCATTGAGCAGCGTGGTCTTGCCGATGCCGTTGCGGCCCATGACCGCGATCTTCTCGCCGCGCTGCACCATGGCCGTGAAGCCCTTGATGACCTCGTGGCGGCCCCCCGTTCCATCCTTGTCGGTGTCGTAGCCCTTCTTCACGCCCTCGAACTCCAGGGCGTAGCGGCCGCCGGGCTTGCCGATGTTGAACTTGATGAAGGGGCGCTGGATGTTGCTGCGCGCCAGATCGCTGGGCTGGAGGCGCTCCACCTCCTTGCGGCGGCTGTTCACCTGGCTGCTGCGGGTGCCCGCCGCGAAGCGCTGGATGAACTCGTTGAGCTGGGCGATCTTCTTCTCGCGCTGGGCGTTCTCGGACTCGATGCGGCTGCGCACCTGCATCTTGGCCATGACCATGTCGTCGTAGCCGCCGGTGTACTGGATGATCGTCTGGTAGTCGATGTCGGCGATGTGCGTGCAGACGTTGTTCAGGAAGTGGCGGTCGTGGGAGATCACCACCACCGTGCCCTTGTAGCGGTCCAGGAACTCCTCCAGCCAGTGGATGGAGTCCAGGTCCAGGTGGTTGGTGGGCTCGTCCAGCAGCAGGGCCTCGGGGTTGCCGAAGAGGGCCTGGGACAGCAGCACGCGCACCTTCTGGCCGCCCTGCAGCTCGCCCATCTTCCGGTCATGCAGCGCCTCTGGAATGCCCAACCCATCCAGCAGGACGGCTGCATCACTCTCAGCCGTGTAGCCGTCCTCGTCGGCCACGATGCCCTCCAGCTCGGCCACGCGCATGCCGTCCTCGTCGGTCATCTCGGCCTTCTCGTAGATGGCATCCCGCTCCTGGAGCGCCTTCCAGAGCCCCGCGTTGCCCATGATCACCGTATCGATCACGCGGAACGCATCGAAGGCGAACTGGTCCTGACGCAGGATGCCCATCTTGCGGGGACGGATGACGTTCCCCATCTGCTGCTCCAGCTCGCCCGACAGGATCTTCATGAAGGTCGACTTCCCCGCCCCGTTCGGCCCCGTCAGGCCGTAGCGCCGGCCCGGGTTGAAGGTGGTGGTGACATCCTCGAAGAGGATCTTTGCGCCATAGCGCATGGTGACATTCTGGACTGCAAGCATGGAATCTCCCGAACCGTTCATTGTACGGGAGCCCGCACGGCTTTCCGAGGGGGATTCCCGAAGGATCAGGGCTTTCCAGTCCTGATGACGGTGTTCAGCTCATCCCAGAGTGCAGAAGGGTTCTTGTCTTTGAGGTCCAGGGTGATGAGCGTCCCCGGTTCGCCAGGAGGCACCTGCACCCGGACCTCTTGGGGGATCCCCGCTTCCGGCTGCCGGGCCAGCAGCTGCTGGAGCGCACCCAGGACCGTCGTGGCCGGAACATTCCCCGCCCAGACATCCACATTCAAACCCTCAGGCAGCACGCCGAGCTGGGCCGTGAACCGGGCCCGCCGCTGGATGATGATGGCGCCCGCCTGCTTGTCCCCGGGCCGGAGGTCGGGGAAGGTGGCTCGGGCCTGGATGAGGCGCTCGATCCGCGCCGGGTCCACGCCCAGGAAGAGGTAGGACCACAGGCCGTAAGCATCTTCGTCGGCTGGGCCGGCCTTCGACTCGAGGTCCGCATAGCCCCGGGCGGGGTCCGGGGGGGCCTGCGCGAGTGCCCGGAGGGCCCGGGCCAGGGCCGTGACCGTCACGGCATTGACGTGGACATACACGGTGCCCGCGCGGCGGAATCCATCCGCGGAATCCCGGTCGTAGCGGCGGAGCCACATCGTGCCCGCAGGGGGCATCTGGCCGCCAACGAAGTGGGGATCCAGCTCCGTGGCGACGGCCTGGGCGGCGGGACCGGCTGCAGCTCGGCCGGATGCGCCCCGGGCCCCAAGGGACAGGACGCCGCCCAGGAACAGCAGGAGGACCAGTCCCGCCCTCGGCGCGAGCGGTGTGGGGGCGATAGGTGACACAAGCCTGCGGATGCGTAGCATGAAGGAACCTCCGGTGGCGCCCATGGCGAGTGCCTGGGCCGCTTGTCGTGGGGAGTCCGGCGGTCGGCACAGGGCCTCGAGCCGGGTGAGCGCGGCGGCGTAGTCCAGGGCGTCCCCCGTCGTGCGTACCGCCAGGTCGTCGCAGCACAGCTCCCGCTCCTGACGGATCTTCGCAGAGACCCACCACACGGCCGGGTGGTAGAAGAGCAGCACTTCGACGCAGGACTGGATGAGGTTGATGGCGAAATCGTGGCGAAGGATGTGGGCCACTTCGTGGGCCAGGATCAGTTCCAGCTGTTCCAGCGGAAGCCCCAGCAGCGCAGCGGGGGGCAGGAGGACGACCGGCCGCAGCCAGCCCATCACAGTTGGACCCGGAACCTTTTCGCACAGGAGGATGCGGATGTTGCTCGCCAGGTTCATGCGCTGGCAGAGACGCAGCAGCCGGAGCTGGAGGCCGTCTTCCGCCGGGATCGTCTCGGGCCGGCGGCGGAGCCACTGGAGCCAGGCCCAACTGCCCGCCAGGCGCAGGCTCATCACGGCCACGCCCAGCAGCCAGACACCCACGACGAGCGAGAGCACCCACGGACGGGACACCCGCGCCAATACTCCGTCCAGGCCCACCGAAGGCAACGCGGCGGGCGAGGTCCCCCAGACGGCAGAGACCGACGCGGCGGAAGCCGCCAGATCACGGACGGCTGCGGGATGCCCCAGCCGGACCCAGGTCAGGGCGGGCGCGGCGGCCATCAGGGCTAGGACCAGGCAGGCCACCCCGTACCGGAGGCGCGGGGAGCGGCCCTTGGCCAGCCACAGCGCCAGCCAGAGGACCGCCGCCAGCGCCGCCCCCTGCCAGAGGAAGTGCACCAGGGTCCAGCCCAGACGCAGGACCAGGGCGGAATCCAGCCAGCTCATGCCCGCCTCCGCCCCTTCCGGGCCTGCTCGATGAGGGCCTGGAGTTCATCCAGTTCCGAGGCGCTAGGCCGCTTCGCGTGGAGCGCATGGGCCAGCAGCTGCATGGCCGAGCCCTCGAAAGCCTTGTCCACCAGGTCACGGACCATGCCCTGGCGCGTCTCCTGCGCGGGTTCGGCGGGACGATACACATGGCTCTTGGCCTGTTCGTCCCGGAGCAGCAGCCCCTTCTCCGCCATGATCTGCATGGTCTTCAGCACGGTGGTGTAGCCCAGCTGGCGCTCCGGCTGCAGGGCCTCGTACACTTGACGGACCGTGCCTTCGCCCAGCCGCCAGAGCACACGCAGGATGGCCAGCTCGAAATCGGACGGTCGGGGCAGCTCGGGCATGGGGACTCCAGGGTTGGGAACAACCTACGGTGACTTCCGTAGATTGTCAACGGAAGTTTCCGTAGATTCCCGCCTGTCAGGATCCCCAAGAAAAAAGGCGCCCGGTCGGGCGCCTTGCTGAAACCGTGCCGGGTCCGTTCAGAACGGAATGTCATCGTCCGGGAAGCTGCCGCCGGCCGCTGGGCTGGGGGCGCCGTGGTCCTCGAAGTCCTGGGTGCCACCGCGGCTGTAGCCGCCTTCGCGGCTGCCGCCACCGTCCTCCATGCGGCCCAGCATGACGAAGTTGTCGCAGCGGATGTCGCAGGCGGTCTTCTTCACGCCGGCCTGGTCCGTGTACTCGCGGTACTGGATGCGGCCCTCGATCATCACCTGCTTGCCCTTGCGCAGGTACTTCTCGGCGATCTCCGCCTGCTTGCCCCACACCACGATGTTGTGCCACTCGGTCTTGCTCTGCTTCTCGCCGGCCTGGTTCTTCCAGGTCTCGGTGGTCGCCACGGAGAAGCGAGCCACGCTCTGGCCCGAGGGCGTGGACTTCAGCTCGGGGTCGCGCCCGAGGTTGCCGATGAGCAGAACTTTGTTCAATGAACCGGACATGATGTCCTCCTTATGTCGTGGCGGAGCTCTCCGCCTCACCGTCGACTCAGACCATCTGAGGGGGTGGTAGGGTGAGAGGATTTCCCCGGGGCCCAGGCATGTCAAGCGGCAACTCAAATCTCCTGGTGAGCTGTAAAAACAAGTCCGGCGCCGAGAAGCATTACGTCCCGGCCCTGAAGGCTGCCGGCTGGACGGGGCCCATCCTGCTGGTGGCCCCGGGCGATCCCGTCCCGGACCTGGCTGAGGTGGCCGGCCTCCTGCTCACGGGCGGGGACGACATCCACCCCCGGCACTGGGACGAGGCCGAGGCCATCCACCCCAAGGCTGACGTAGACGACGGCCGCGACGCCTTCGAGATCCCCCTCATCCGGGCGGCCTGGGAACGCCAGCTTCCGATCCTCGGTATCTGCCGCGGCGAGCAGATCCTCAACGTGGCCCTGGGTGGCAGCATGGTCCAGGACATCCCCGACCACTACGGCTGCGAGCCCACCCGCCATCAGCACGGCACGCCCGAGATCCCCGACATGCGGCACCGCGTCCAGCTGGCCCCCGGCTCGCGCCTGCGGGCCCTCCTGGGCGAGGACGTCTTCCTCGTGAACAGCCGCCACCACCAGGCCGTGAAGCGCGTGGCGCCGGGCCTGGCGGCCGTGGGCTGGCACCTGGACACGGTCCACCCCGTCACCGGCCCGCTCATCGAGGCCGTGGAGGCCACCGATCCCGCCCGCTGGGTCTTCGGCGTCCAGTGGCACCCCGAGAACCTCGTGAACCTCAAGGGCCCCGCCGGAGACGCCGCCCGCGACCTGTTCGCGGCGTTCGTCCAATCCCTAAAACAGGGACAGGATTAACAGGATTAAAGGCTGGATTAACAAGATTAAAGGCAAAACAACAAGGCCTGCTTTTGTTCTTTGAATCCTGTTACCTGATTATCGGCGAGCCTCAGCCAGAAAAGCGGAACGCAGAGGGCGCAGAGACCGCCCTTCGGGCGCACGGAGAGCGCGGAGGGGGCTCACCCCCCCGTGCGTGGGCCCGCCGAAGGCGGCCTCCGGCGTTGCCGGAGGTCATGGGGGGCGCCAGGGCCGCGCACCCCAAAAAGGGCGCGACCCTGTCGCCCCCCATGGAGCCCACGCTTGCGAAGCTGCACCCCCAAATCAGCCGCAGCCCCGTTTTCAATCTGTGCAAATCTGTGGACCCGAGGCCGTTTCTCCGTCATCTCCGGCTCCAGCCTTTCATCTTGCGAACATGGGGCTGAGCTTGGCCGATAATCAGGTCCTGTTAATCCTTTTAAATCCTGTTAATCCTGTCATCGCCTTTCCATCGGAGTTCCCGTGCCCGCCCCCATCCGCTTCGAGATCCGCGACCGCATCGCCACGCTGACGCTGGACCGGCCGGACAAGCTGAACGCCCTGGTGCCAGAGATGCAGGAGGGCTTCGAGGAGGCCCTGGCGAAGGCTGCGGAGCCTGGCGTGAAGGCGCTGGTCCTGCGGGGCGCGGGGCGGGCCTTCTGCGCGGGCGGCGACCTCGGCTGGATCTCGCAGGCCCTGGCCGAAGGGCGCTGGACGGAGCTGGAATCCCTGCTGGACCTGGGCGCAGCCGTGGCCCACGGCCTGGCCACGCTGCCCAAGCCCGTGGTGGCCGTGGTCCAGGGTCCAGCTGCGGGCGCGGGCATGAGCCTGGCGTTGTGCGCGGACCTGCGCCTGGCCACGCCCGAAGCAATCTTCAGCATGGCCTTCGTGAAGATCGGGCTCCACCCGGACTGGGGCGGCAGCGTCATGCTCTCGCGGCTAGTGAACCCCGCCGTGGCGGCGGAGCTGATGATGACTGGCGACACCCTGGACGCCCCTCGCGCCCAGGCCCTGGGCCTCGTGAACCGCATCGTGCCCGCTGACCAGCTGGAGGCTGCCGTGGAGGCCCTGGCCCAGCGGCTCGCCGCCGGCCCCGCCGAGACCTTCGGCCGCATCAAGGCCACCCTGCTCCGCAACCAGGGGCTCGATGCCGAGACCCTGCGCGCCCGCCTCCAGGCCGAGGGCGCCCAGATGAAGGCCGCCATGCGCCACCCCGACGCCAAGGAGGGCCTGGCCGCGTTCTTCGCGAAGCGGGCGCCGAAGTTCGCTTAAAAGCCTGGACAGGATTGACAGGCTTAAAAGCTGGATTAACAGGATTAAAGATGAAAAGACGAGCTGGTGTTTATCTTTCGAATCCTGTTAATCCTTCAGGATCCTGTTAATCCTGTCTCCACTTTTTCATCCCTTCGGGAACGCCCGTCCCTGCGCGGCTTCGATGAGCTCCTTGATGCGGCGGGCGTCGGCCTTCGTGTGGCCGTGGCTCGCGAGGGGATCGCTGCCGCCGGTGCTCTCGACGGTGATGTCGGACCAGAGCAGGCCCGTCTCGATGCGGACGCTGGCCACCTTCGACAGGTGGATGCTGATCTCGTTCACGGTGAACCAGGACCGCTTGCGGCGGATCACGGCGGCGTCCGTCACCTCGATCACGGTGACGAACAGGTGGTTGCCCTGGGTCCAGCGGCTGGCTCGGAAGGTCTCGCTCACTGGAGGGCCTCCTTCGCCGCCGAGGCCACGGCCTGGGGCGTGATGCCGTAGGCCTCCAGCAGCTTCTCGGGCTTGCCGCTCTGGCCGAACTGGTCCTTCACGCCGACGCGGCGCAGGGGCATGGGATGGGCTTCCGACAGGATCTCCGCCACCACCCCGCCCAGGCCGCCATGGGCCTGGTGCTCCTCGCAGGTGACCACGGCCTTGTGGGCCTTGGCCAGGGTCAGCAGCGTCTCCCGGTCGAAGGGCTTGATGGTGGGACAGTGGAGCACCGTGGCCTCGATGCCCTCGGCGGCCAGCTGCTCCGCCGCGGCGAGGCAGATGGAGGTGCCCAGGCCGCAGCCCACCAGCAGCACGTCCGTGCCAGCGCTGGGCGCTTCCGCGCTTGGCCGCATCATCACGGCCTTGCCGATCTGGAAGCGGTAATCGTCGGCGTGGATGCGGGGGAACTTGTCGCGGGTGAGGCGGACGTAGACCGGCCCCTGGTGGGCGTAGGCAGCGCGTATGGCCTGCTTCGTCTCCAGGGCATCCGCAGGGGAGATCACCGTCATGCCGGGGATCATGCGCATGAGGGCCAGATCCTCCAGGCACTGGTGGGTGCCGCCGTCCTCGCCCACGGTGAGGCCGGCGTGGGTGGCCACGATCTTCACGTTCTGGCGGCCCACGCCGCAGGCCTGGCGCACGAACTCGTAGGCCCGCCCCGTGGCGAACATGGCGAAGGTGCTCACGAAGGGCACCACGCCCGTGGTGCTGGCCCCGGCGGCGGCGGCCACCATGCCCTGCTCCGCGGCGCCCATGTTGAAGAAGCGGTCCGGAAAGGCTTTGGCGAACTTGCTGGTGCGGGTGGATCCGGCCAGGTCCGCGTCGAAGACGACGATGTTGGCGCCCTCATTCCCCAGCTCCACGAGGGTGTCCCCGTAGGCGTCCCGCAGGCTGTCCATCACCACGCCTGCCTTGCCACCCACGCCCGCCGTCTCCATGCCCGCCATGACTTCTCCTTGAAGGATCCATTCTACGCGAAGGAGGGGCGGCGCCGCCCTGCGGCGCCGTAAGTCAGATCGCCAGAGGCGATCTGACAGATCCGATAGGCTGAATGGATGCGTTCGCCTCTCCCCATCGACCCGCTGCTGCCCCGGATCGCGGACAGCCTGCGGGGGAACCCGAACCTCGTGCTCCAGGCGGACCCCGGCGCGGGCAAGACCACGCGGGTGCCCCCGGCCCTGCTGGAGGCGGGACTCCTCGGGGACGGCGAGTGCTGGATCCTGGAGCCCCGCCGCCTGGCCGCCCGTCTCGCCGCCACGCGGGTGGCCGACGAGTTGGGCGAGGTCCTGGGCCAGCGGGCGGGCTACGCCGTGCGCTTCGAGCAGAAGGTCTCGAAGGCCACGCGCCTGCGCTTCGTCACCGAGGGCCTGCTGCTGCGCCGCCTGCACGGCGATCCGCAGCTGAAGGGCATCGCCGCCGTGGTGCTGGACGAGTTCCACGAGCGGCACCTGCACACGGACCTGGGCATCACGATGCTGCGGCGCCTCCAGCGCGCCACGCGGCCGGATCTGAAATTGCTCGTCATGTCGGCCACCCTGGATCCCGGGCCCGTGGCAGCCTACCTGGACGCGCCGGTGCTGCGGAGCGAGGGCCGTGCCTTCCCCGTGGACACCAGCTTCCTGCCCCGGCCCGACGACCGGCCCATCGAGCTTCAGGTCGCCGACGCGCTGGACCGCCTCTATGGCGAGGGTTTGAAGGAGCACACGCTGGTCTTCCTGCCCGGCGCCGCGGAGATTCGCGCCTGCCTGAAGGGCTGCGAGGCCGTGGCCGCAAAGCGAGGCCTGAGCCTGCGGCCCCTGCACGGCGAGCTGTCGCCGGACGCCCAGGCCCACGCTCTGGAGGCCACCGGCACGCCCAAGGTCATCCTCAGCACCAACGTGGCGGAAAGCTCCGTGACCCTGGACGGCATCGGCGCCGTGGTGGACACGGGCCTGGGCCGCGAGGCCTCGCACTCGCCCTGGTCGGGCCTCTCGGGCCTGCGCACGGTGCGCATCAGCCAGGCCCGCTGCGTCCAGCGCACGGGCCGCGCGGGCCGCACGGGGCCCGGCCGCTGCCTGCGCCTGTTCACGGAGGCCGACTTCAACGCCCGCCCCGCCTTCGACATGCCGGAGCTGCAGCGCTCGGACCTGGCGGAGCCCCTGCTGGCCCTCCATGGCATGGGCCTCCCCCGGTCTTCTCAGCTCCATTGGTTCGAGGCGCCCCCCGAGGCCGCCGTGACCGCGGCGGAAGGCCTGCTCGCGCGCCTGGGCGCCCTGGCGGACGGCGCGCTCACGCCCGTGGGCCGGCGGATGGCGGACCTGCCCCTGCACCCGCGCCTGGCGCGGCTGGCCGTGGCCGGAGAGGATCTCGGCATCCCGAAGCTGGCGCTCCACGCGGCTGCCCTGCTGGAGACCGGCAGCCTCGCGGCCCGCCAGGGCCTGGATCGCACCCCCGCGAAGACCGGCCACGGCGCCGACTCGGACCTGCTGCTGCGCCTGGACCAGTTCGAGGAGGCCGAGGCCGCGGGCTTCGGCGCTGGGGCCTGCCGGGCGGCGGGGCTGGATGCCTCGGCCGTCCACCGCGCCAAGCGGGCCGTGCAGTCCCTCTCCCGCCTGCTGCCTTCGGCGCCTGAGCCCGCCGACGCCGAGCCGCGCCTGCTGAAGGCCCTCCTGATGGCCTACCCGGATCGCGTGGGCCAGCTCTCCGCCAACGGCACCTGCGCCTTCGCGGGGGGCGGCGGCGCGAAGCTGGATCCATCCAGCCGCGTGCGGCGGCCGGGCCTCATCCTCGCCCTGGAGGCCGAGGCCCAGAAGCAGGGCACGGGCGGGCAGACGCTCATCCGCCTGGCCTCCCGCTGCGAGGCGGACTGGCTGCTGGACGCCTTCCCGGAGCGCCTGGAGGATGTGGACGAGGTGTGCTTCAATGCCTCGGCCGGACGCGTGGAGCGGCGGTCGGAGATCCGCTTCGACGGGCTGGTGATCGACGCCAGCCGGGGGCCTGCGGATCCTGCGGATCCGCAGGTAAGAGAACTGCTGGCGGATGCATTGCGCGATCGGCCGCTGGGCGAGGTGCCCACGCGGTTCCTGGCGCGGCTCGCGTTCCTGCGGAAGCACCGGCCGGACCTCGACCTGCCGGAGGACCTGCTGGGCCCGCTGCTGGCCGGGGCCTGCGCGGGCCGCAGCACCCTGCGCGAGGTGCAGGACGTGGACTGGCCCGCAGCCCTGCGCCAGGCCTTTCCTGCTGAGACCTTGCGCCTGCTGGACGCCTGGGCCCCCGAGGCCATCCAGCTGCCCAAGGGCCGACCGACCAGAGTCCACTACGAGGACGACCCGCCCTGGATCGCCTCGCGCCTCCAGGACTTCTGGGGCCTGAAGAAGACACCCACCGTGGCCGGCGGCGCCGTGCCCCTGGTGCTGCACCTCCTGGCCCCCAACATGCGCGCCGTCCAGGTCACCACCGACCTCGCCGGCTTCTGGCAGCGGGCCTACCAGGAGCTGCGTCCGGGTCTGTCGCGGCGGTATCCCAAGCACCACTGGCCGGAGTGAACCCTACTGGCGGAGTTCCGCCAGCAGCGCCCGGGCCCCGGCCTCCAGGAGCGTGCTGTCCAGGCCCGTGGCCAGGAGCGTGAAGCCCGCGGCCTCGTGGGTCCGCATCTCCGGGGCGGTCATGCGGAAGATGCCGAGGGGCATGGCGGCTTCGCGGCAGGCGCGGGCGATGCGGTCCACCGCCTCCAGGAAGGCGGGGTGGCCGAACTGCTCGGAGATCCCCAGGCTGGCGCTCAGGTCGTAGGGGCCCACGAAGACCGCGGCCACGCCAGGCACCCGGGCGATGGCCTCGATGTCGGCCAGGGCCTCCCGGGATTCGGCCTGGACCACCACCAGGCCCCGGCCGCGGACGGCCTTCACGGCGGCTTCTGCCTGGGCCGCACGGTCCACATGGGGCACGATGAGGCCCTCGGCGCCGATGGCGGCCGCATCGGCGAGCACCTCCGGATCCAGGACGGGCACCCGCAGCAGGCAGGGAACGGCGCCCTTCAGCGCGGCCAGGGTGCGGGAGGTCTCCGCCGGTCCGAACCCGCCGTGCTCCCCGTCGAGGAACAGCCAGTCGAAGCCGGTCCGGGCCAGGGCCACGGCCACCTCCGGCCGGGGGATCTGGACCAGCGTGCCCAGCAGGCGCTCACCGGCGCGGAGACGGTCGGGGAAAGGGCTCGGGGACATGACGACCTCCTTCCTCCAGGGTGGACCGGATCGGAACCGCGCGGGACCGGTTTGGTAACCTGGAGCCCATGCTGACCTTCCGCCCCATCGAACCCCAGGACGACGCCGCCATGGCGGCCGTGATCCGTGCGGTGATGCCGGAGTTCGGGGCGGATGGCCCGGGCTTCGCCCTCCACGATCCCGAGGTGGACTTCATGAGCCGGGCCTATTCCGCCCCAGGCGCCGTCTACTTCGTGGTGGTGGACGAGGCCGGGAAGGTGGTGGGCGGCGGCGGCGTCGCGGCCCTGGAGGGCGGCGAGCCGGACGTCTGCGAGCTGCGCAAGATGTACTTCCTGCCCGAGGCCCGGGGCCAGGGCATGGGCGAGACCCTCCTGCGCCACTGTCTGGCGGCGGCGAAGGAGCTGGGCTACCGCACCTGCTACCTGGAGACCCTCACGGGCATGGACCAGGCCATGAAGCTCTACGGCAAGGTGGGCTTCCAGCCCCTCTGCGCCCCCCTGGGCCGCACCGGCCACGGCGGCTGCGACCGCTGGTACGCGCGGAGCCTGGCGTGACGGTCTTCAGTCTTCAGCCTTCAGTCTTCAGGGGCGGAACGGGGCCTGGTCGCTTCTTCCCGGCTGACAGCCGACAGCTGACAGCCGACAGCCAGGAGGCCCCATGATCCTCGGGCTGGGTACCGACCTCTGTCCGCCGAGCCGCTGGCGGCACCTCATCGACCGCTTCGGGGCCGAGAAGGGCGCGCGGCGCATCCTCCATCCGGAGGAGGCGGACTACCTGCTGGGGGGCAACCGGGAGCGGCTGCCGGAGCGGCTGGCGGGGCGCTGGGCCTTGCGGGAGGCCTTCGGCAAGGCCCTGGGCACGGGGCTGGACGGCTGGTCCTGGAAGGAGCTGCGCTTCGTGAACGGGCGCCTGTGGGCCGTGGGCGCCCTGGCGGACCTGCTGGCGGCCCGGGGCATCCGCAAGCTCCACGGCAGCGTGAGCCACGATGGGGACCTGGCCGTGGCCGTGGTCATCCTCGAGGGCTGATATCGGCTCGTCTTCCATGGTAAGAGATCCACCACGGAGGCACGGAGCATGGGCACACGGGAGGCGCCGGGCCCGGATGTCTCCAAAAGGATCCGGGCCCGGCGCCTCCCGTGGCTTCCGGCAAGGCCGGAAGCGGCCTCCGGCCTGCCCGTGACGGAGGGCCACGGAGCCCTCCGCGGCTTCTCGGTGGCCTCGGTGTCTCCGTGGTGAATCTTGATCTTTTGAACGCTGCCTGATCGGAGGTTCAGCCCTTCCGCAGCTGCTTCATGAGCCTCGGCAGGCGGTTCAGGGCGGCCTGGGCCTCGGTCCACTCCTTGTGGGGGCGGGCGGGGAAGCCGGTGACGAAGCTGCCCTCGGGCAGGCTCTTGGCCACCACGCTGTTGCCGCCCACCACGCTGCGGCTGCCGATCTCGATATGGCCCACCACGCCCACCTTGCCGGCCAGCGTGACGTAGTCGCCCAGCTTCGTGGAGCCGCTGATGCCCGTCTGGCTCACCAGCAGGCAGTGGTTCCCCACCTGGACGTTGTGGCCCACCTGCACCTGGTTGTCGATCTTGGTGCCCAGGCCGATGCGGGTGGGCCCCAGCACGCCGCGGTCGATGCACACGCAGGCGCCGACCTCCACGTCGTCGCCCACCTCCACCCAGCCCACCTGGGGGATCTTGGCGTGGCGGCCCTCCACCAGCACGTAGCCGTAGCCGTCACTGCCCACCACGGAGTTGGCGTGGATGGCCACCCGGTTGCCCAGCCGCGTGCGGCGGTAGAGCACCGCGCCGGAGAACAGTTCGCAGCCCTCGCCCAGCACGCAGTCATCGCCGACGTGGACACCAGGATGAATGACGCAGCCCTTCCCCAGCACGGTGCGGGCGCCCACGGTGGCGCCGGGGGCGATGCGGCAGCCGTCGCCGATCACCGCCGTGGGGTGCACGGGGCGGTCGTTCCAGTCGGGGGCCGGCTCCGGGTGCAGCCAGCCGATGGCCTGGGCGAAGGCCCAGTAGGGATGCTTCACTCGCAGCACGGGGTGCCCGCCCATGTCCGCCGCCGCGTCCACGAAGATCAGGCCCGCGGCACTTTCCCGGGCCTTCGCGGCATATTTGGGATTGGCCAGGAAGGACGCAGAGCCCGCGCCCGCCTCTTCCAGGGGCTTCACTTCGGAAATCAGACGATCCGGGGGACAATGCTCGAGGCTGCCGCCCAGACGGTCCGCCAGGTCCTGCGCTGTGAGGGTCGGCATCGCATCCTCCTGATCAGTCTTCAGTCTTCAGTCTTCAGTCTTCAGTTTCCAGTCATCCGTGCGGAATCCAACATGCATCCAGTGCTTTTCGACATCGGCTCCTTTCCCCTGGGCACCTATGGGCTGCTGCTGGCCATCGCCTTCTTCGCGGGCACGGCCCTGGCCAAGCGGCAGGCGAAGCTGGACGGCCTGAACCCCGCCGCCATCACGGACCTGGCCATCGCCATGCTCATCGCCGCCATCGTCGGATCGAAGCTCCTGATGATCCTGGTGGGCCTCTTCACGCCCGCCGGCCAGGAAGGCGCCATGACCCTCCGGGAGGTCTTCACCCTCTCGACCCTGCGGGCCGGGGGGGCCATCCACGGGGGCATCATCGCCGCCACGGCGACCTTCTTCTGGAAGCTCCGCAAGGGCCAGGGACTGCCCCTGCGCCTCACGGGCGACGCGCTGGTGCCCGGCGTGGCCCTGGGCCAGGCCATCGGCCGCCTGGGCTGCTTCTCCGCCGGCTGTTGCTACGGCACGGAGACCCACCTGCCCTGGGCCGCCACCTTCACCAACCCCCTGGCCCAGGCCTTCAGCGGCACCCCCCTGGGCATTCCGCTCCATCCGGTGCAGCTCTACAACACCCTCGCCAACCTGACCGTGATGGCCATCCTCCTGGTGGTCCGCGGCAAGCGGCAGTTCCATGGCCAGATCTTCGCCCTCTACTTCCTGGTGGAGGGTCTGGGCCGCGTCATCACCGAGACCTGGCGGGGCGATGTGGACCGCGGCATGGGCTGGCTGGGCTGGGCCTGGCTCAGCACGGGCCGTCTCACGGGGATCGCCTTCATGATGCTGGGCCTGGGCCTCTGGCTGTTCTGGAACCGCCACCAGGAGGCCAAGTGATCCAGATCCTCGCGGAGGACGGCGCGCCCCGCCTGGACCGCTTCCTGGCGGACCGCTTTCCCGACGTCCCCCGCGCCCGCTGGGATGCCCATGTGCGCACGGGCGCGGTCCGTGTGAATGGGCAATCCGTATCCAAGGGCGGGACGAAGCTCCGTCCCGGCGACCAGGTGGAGACCGAGCTGCCCGTCATCCCCGCCCCGGCCGCGCACCTGGAGGCCGAGGCCATCGACCTGCCCACGCTGTTCGAGGACAGCCAGCTCTGGATCGTGGACAAGCCCGCGGGCATGGTGGTGCATCCGGGCCCGGGTCATGCGGGCGGCACGGTGGTGAACGCGCTGCTGCATCGGCTCCAGACGCCGTTGGCGTCTGGAGTAGGAGAAGAAGAAGGCGAGGAGGAGTCGGAGGAGCTTTCCACCGGCTGGCCGGGGCTGGTGCACCGGCTGGACCGCTACACCACGGGCTGCCTCTGCCTGGCGAAGACCGCGGAAGCCCAGCGGGCCATCCAGGCCCAGTTCAAGGCCCGCAGCGTGGAGAAGCGCTACCTGGCCCTGGTGCGCCACTCCCCGCGCCTGCCCCAGCTCGGCACCCTGCTCGTCGACGAGCCCATCGCGCGCCACAAGCAGGATCGGCTGCGCATGGTGGTGGCCGCGGGCGGCCGCCCGGCCCAGACCCGCATCCGCGTGCTGGCCCGCACCACGAGCGTGGCCCTGGTGGAATGCGAGCTGCTCACGGGCCGCACGCACCAGATCCGCGTCCACCTGGCCCACCTGCGGGCGCCCCTCCTGGGCGATCCCCTCTACGGCGGACCCGGCCGCTGGAAGGATGCGGCCGGCGAGGCCCTGGTGCTGCCCCACCCGGCCCTTCACGCCTGGAAGCTGTCCGTGGACCATCCCCTGACCGGTGCCCGCATCGACGCCGTGGCCCCCATCCCCGAGGCCTTCCGCACCCTGGCGGCGGCCCTGGGCTTGCCGGAGCTCTGAGGCGGGGGCATCATCCCCGTACCGGGGGGAGCCATGGCCGCCATCGCACAGGCCCTGACGACGCTGAGAGGCTGGATGGAGGCCTATCCCTTCCTGCCGGGCCTGGTCTTCTCGGCCCTCTGCCTGCTCCTGCTCTTCGGCGTGGCCCTGCCGCGGCTCCGCTCCTGGCGCCGCGGACAGGGGCGGCCCGTGCTGGACCCCCTCCAGGTGGAGGAGCTCCTGCAGGGGCCCGGCGTGCTGCTGGTGGATCTGCGGGAGGACGACGCCTTCCGGCGCGGCCACATCCGGGGCTGCCTCCACGTGCCCTTCGCGGAGCTCACCCGGCGCCTCGCCTCGCCGGATCCCCAGGCCAAGCGGGCCCTCGTCCTCGTGGATGAGACCGACGCCCTCTCCCACCGCGCCCTGCGCCAGCTCACCGCCCGGGGCTTCGAGTGGGTCTACGTCCTCAAGGGCGGCATGCGGGCCTGGCGCGCCGAAAGCCGCCCCGTGGTGAAGTAGTCAGCTGCCGTCCGCCTCCGCCAGTCCCCAGCGGTCCCAGAGCAGCAGGAGCAGCAGGCCCGGGATGGCCGCCGCGGCGCAGACGGGGAAGTAGAGCTTCCAGCCGTACCAGTCGGCCATGAAGCCCGTGAGGCCCGCGAAGAGCGTGCGCGGCAGGGCCATGAGGGCGCTGAAGAGGGCGTACTGGGTGCCCGTGTAGGCCCGGTTGCAGGCCCCCATGAGCAGGGCCGCGAAGGCGCTGCCGCCCATGCCATAGGCCAGGTTCTCCAGGGTATTGGCGGCCACCAGCAGGGGCAGGTGCCGCCCCAGCATGGAGATGGCCCAGAAGCCCAGGATGCTGCCCGCCTGCACGAAGCCGCAGATCCAGAGGGCCTTGCGCAGGCTCATGCGCGTGAGCATCCAGCCGCCCAGGAGCCCCCCCAGGATGATGGCCACCATGGCGGTGGTCTTCTGGACCGTGCCGATCTCCATCTTGCTGAAGCCCATGCCCCGCAGGAGGAAGGGGATGGTCATGGATTCCGCCAGCCAGTCCCCCAGCTTGTAGAACACGGCGAAGGCCAGGAGGTAGCCGATGCCCTTGCGCTGGAGGAGATCCTTCAGCGGCCCTGCAATGGCCTCCTGCAGGGTGCGCGGGGCCCGGGCCACGGTGTCGGTGTTCAAGGCGAGCCAGGTCCCGGCGAAGCCCGCCAGGGTGAGCCCGGCCATGGCCAGGTAGGTGGCCCGCCAGCCGAGGGCCTGGGCCAGGATGAGCGCCAGGCCGCCGCTCACGAGCATGGCCACGCGGTAGGCGGCGATGTGGATGCTGTTGCCCAGGCCCAGGTGCTTCTGGTCGAGGGCCTCGGCCCGCCAGGCATCGACGGCGATGTCGAAGGTGGCGCTGGTGACGGCCACGGCCAGGGCCAGGAGGGCCACCCGCGGCAGGTTGAGGTGCGGCTGGGTGAAGGCCAGCAGGGCCAGGGCCAGGGCCATGCCCAGCTGCATGAGGGCCATCCAGCCCCGGCGGCGGCCCAGGCCCGGCAGCGCGAAGCGGTCCAGGAAGGGCGCCCAGAACACCTTCAGGCTGTAGGGCAGGGTCACGAAGCTGAAGAGGCCGATGGTGGCCAGGCTCAGGCCCTCGTCCGTCATCCAGGCCTTGAGCGTGGAGCCGGTCAGGAAGAGGGGAAGCCCGGAGGCGAAGCCCAGGAGCAGGAGGACGAGGGTCTGGCGGGGCTTCATCCCACCAGCCTAACCGGACTCCCTCAGGGCTCGCCCCCGTGGGTGTGCAGCTCGTGGACCATGCGGCCCCCCAGGTGGCCCGTGCGGAGCAGCGCCGCCACGCCCAGGGCGCTGACCGCCAGCCACAGGATGAAGAGGGTCCGGGCCGGGCCGGGCGCCAGCTCGCGGCGGCGGAGCCGGGCCAGGCCCATCTGGCCGAGCCAGGCGGCGGTCAGGAACCCGAAGAGCGAGACGGTCCACTGGGCCGCCCGCTCGTGGTCCTTCACGGCGGCCCTCAATTCCGGGGTGCGGTGGGCGAAGGTCTCCGCCGCATCTCCCGTGGCCAGGGCCAGCAGCCCCCCCAGGAGGCCCAGGGCCAGCAGGAGCAGGGCCACGGCGTGGATGCCCCGGCGCTGGGCCGGCCACAGGGCGCCGATGAGGAAGAGCAGCGGGGCCACGGCCAGCAGGGCGATGGGGATGTGGACGACGGCCGGGTGGAGGTGGTTGAACGGCGGCACGGCGGGCTCCGGGGCGGGTGGTCTCCACGAGGATGCGCCCGGGACCGGGGACGGCGCCAGACCGGAGGGGCCGCTTTCTGCCATCCGGATCTTTGGGCCCTCGGGGCGGGGCCGCATCTTCGCTCCCAAGCCACTCCGCACACCGCGGCCCGCCCAGGGAGGTCCCATGTCCCAGCCCGAACCTGCCCCAACGACCAGCCCCGCCTCCGGCTCCGCCAGCCCCGCCTCCGGCTCCGCCAACCCCGCCTCCGGCCTCGACCGGCGGGAGTTCTGCGCCTGCGCCCTCGCGGTGGCCGCCGCGGCCGCAGCCGTCTCCTGTGGCGGGGGCGGCGGGGGAGGCTACTCCGCCCCGGCGCCGCCTCCTCCGCCACCGCCCCCGCCCAGCCCCGTCACCACCTCGGAAACGAAGGTCAGCCTGCTGGGCCAGCCCTCGGGAACGGTGAAGGACTACACCACCACGGCCTCCGGCGCCTGCCCCCTGATCCTGGGGGCCGCCCAGGGCTACTACCTGGTGCGCGACAGCGCCGGCATCTACGCCTTCAACGCCAGCTGCCTGCACCAGGGCGGGCGCCTCAACCCCACGCAGACGGGCTTCGGCTGCCCCTGCCACGGCAGCCAGTACGACCTCAACGGCACCGTGACCGTGGGCCCAGCCCCCGTGGGCGCCGTCCTCCAGCACTACCAGGTGAGCGAGTCCTCGCCCGGCGGCCCGCTGGTGATCGACCCCTCCAAGCCCGTCTCCGCCTCCGCGCGGCTCACCTGAGGCGGCCGGGACCATGCCCCGACGGCCCACCCTCCCCGCTCTCCTCCCGCTCCTGCTCCTGGCCGCGCCCATGCAGGCCCAGGATGCCGAGCAGCCTTCCGAACTCCCCCTGGGCCTCAACCTGCCCACGGCGGACCACCTCCCGGGCTGGCACCCCGCCATCCGGTTCACCCACCGGTTCACGGAGCCGGCCAAGGGCAACTCGAAGGACTTCTACGGCCTGGACGGCGGCAACTTCGCGGGCCTGGGCCTGGACATCGGCATCGCGGTGGTGCCGGGCCTCAACGCCCAGATCTACCGCACCGCCGACGACAAGACCGTGGTCCTGGCCCTCCAGGAGCAGCTCCTGGACGGCGCGCATGTCAGGCTGGCGGCGCGGGTGGAGCGCTTCGACGAGACCCTCCAGCGCGCCACCTACGCCTTCGGGACCGTGGGCATCAGCGGCGCGGCCGTGCAGCTCCCCGCGGAGTTCGTGGCCGGATCCTTCACCTTCAGCCTCGTGCCCACCTGGCTCTCCCGCACCACCACCCGGGACAAGGCCCTCTTCACCGCTGGGGCCGGCCTCCGATGGCGCTTCCTCGAAAGCCAGTCGGTCCTGGCCGAGTACTACCCCCGCCCCTCCCGCCTGGATGGCGCCTCCTACGAGCAGGGCTACGCCGTGGGCTACCGCTTCCAGACCAAGGGCCACCGCTTCACACTCCTGGCCACCAATGTCCAGGGCACCACCGCCCACCAGGTCCTGGGCGGCGACTATGCCGGTGGCCCCAGGCCACCGGGAAGGTGGGCCCTGGGGTTCAACCTGGTGCGGATCTTCTAGCGCGGAGCCGGCGCCAGGATCCGGAGCCCGGGACCGGCACCCAGCCGCTTCAGGGGGAAATAGAGAAGGTGCGTGCCGGGATCGATGGCCACGACGTGGGCGTTGGGGCCAACCTCCTGGTCGCCCTCCCGGCGGAGGGCGCCACCCTCTTCGCTGAAGACCGACGCCGGTCCCGATTCGGAAGCCACCACCAGCCGCCCGGTCCCCGGGTCGAAGGCCAGCACATCCGGATCCCGGCCCACGGCAAAGGAGGCCGCGACCCGACCCCGGACCAGGTCCACCACGAGGAGAACCGCGTTCCCCTCACAGGCGACGAAGGCCAGACGGCGGTCGGGATCGAGGGCCAGGCCATGGTTCCCCTTGGCGCCGGGCAGATCCATGCGGGCCACCACCATGAGGGTATTCGGATCGATCGCCACCAATTGGTTCTGGGTCTGGACATTGGTGTAGATGCGCCGTGAGATGGGGTCGTACTGGGTGTTGCCGGCCTCGCCGCCCAAGGGGACCTGCCCGACGACCCGGTGAGTCCCGGTTTCGATCACCACCACCTGGCCGCCCCGCTCGTCGGAGACGAACACCCGCCCGTTCTCCGGATCGAAGGCGAGGCCATCGGGGAAACGACCCGCTGGCACCCGGGCGAGCTCGCGGAGGGTGCGGGTGTCCAGCACGGCGACCCTCCCTTCTCCGGCCACGCTGACATACAGCTCATTCCGGGACGGGACCGCGAGGATGCCCGTGCAGCTCGGATAACCCTGCAGGACCGTCTCGACCTTGCGCGCGGCGGTGTCGAATACCACCACCTCCCCCGCGCCCATGTGGTTGAGGTAGAGCCGGTGCGCCGCAGGGTCGAGGCTGGCGTAGTCGAACCTGGAGGCATCGCCTGGTAGAGGCACATCGACCACCGGCAGGAGCAGCGCCGGGGCCTTGGGCTTGGACTGGCAGGCGAGTGGAGCCAGGAGCAGGACGAGGGTCCGGATCTGGGCGCACAGCCCGTTGGATCGCGCGGAAAGGGCATGGGATCGGCTTTTCATGAGGCCTCCAAGGCAACCTTGGTTCAAGGCCGGAAGGTCCAGCGGAGCTTGGCGCTGAGGACATCCTGGCGGGGGAGGAAGCGCAGGGGTCCGTTCAGGTCCGGTCGCTCCCAGCCGCGGTTCCAGACCAGGAAGGCCTCGGCCTGCGGACGGACCTGCCACCGGAGGCGGAGGTTCGATGCCAGGCTCCGGGAGGCGGTGTCGTATTGCAGGAGGCCCGTGAGGATCAGGCCCGGGTTCCATCCGTACTCGCCCCGGAGCTGGAAGAGCCGCTGGGTGAAGCGGCCCCATGGCAGGCGGGCGAAGTCGTTCTCGGCGCTGGCCGTCCAGCGGATGTGCCCGTCCCGCGCGTTGCCGCCCACGGATTGGATCCACTGGACGAGGCGGCCCCCATAGAACTCGCCGAACCAGACGGTGGTGGCCGCCTGCCACGGGCGTGCCGCGGCGCTCTCCGCCTGCATCCGCCAGCGGTCGAAGCGGTACTCGCCCGCCGGAATGACCACTCCCGGGCTGATCTCGAAGGGCTGGACCAGCCTCTCCACCTGCGGCTGCCAGTTGGCCTCGAAGTGGTCCCCCGCGGCGGTCACCACGTTGAACGGGGCTGTGAAGAGCTCCCAGCTCTGAAGGTTCCCCTGAAGGTCCTCGATGCGGAGCGCGCTCAGTTCGAAGAAGGCCTGGCGGATCCACTGGAGGGAGGGCCCAGCCGGGCGCGGCTGGTAGGCGAAGCCCGCCGACATCTGCTTCGTGCCCGGCCGGGGGAGGAAGCCCAGCCCAGGATCGAGGGCATCTCCGAAGCGGTTCATCCTGACGTTGAGGTCCCAGAGGTCGTTCGGGTAGTCGATCTTGAAGCCCCAGCCGCCCGGATCGCCGGACGGGATCGCAGTTCCGCGGCTGCGGGCCGTCCACAGCCCCACCTCGAAGAGCTTGTCGCCGAAGAGCCTGGAGGTCTGCCACACCGCGTCCAGAGCCGCCAGGCGATTGGTTCCTGGCCCCTCAGGATTCCCGTCGGTCCCCAGGGCGCCGATCCGCAGATGCTCGTCGACGTCCCAGCTCACGCGCGCGGCGGAAAGGTCCGTGCCGCTCCGGGCGGCGGAGGGCTCCTGCCGGATGCTCAGGGCGCCGATCGACACCGGTCCCGCGCGCCCGAGCACCTTCCCGCCGCCGCTGAGCGGGACCGGCACGCCATCCACCAGGCCCAGGGTGCGGGAGAAGAAGGGGATGAAGTCGGTGTCCAACCCGAGGCCGAACTGGAACTGGTTCGAGCCCTCCAGGAAGAAGGCCCGCTTCTCGGGGAAGTAGAGCGGAAAACGCGTCAGATTGATCTGGCGGGCATCGACCTCCGTCTCCGCGAAGTCGGGGTGGTAGGTGAGCACGCCGGTGAGCTGGTCCGTGAGCGTGGCTTCGACATCGAGTCCCGCCCTTCCCCGGACGGAGCGGGTTCTGCTGCGGAAGTCCTCGCTCTTCTGGGCCAGCAGGAAGGGCGTTACGGAAAGGCCGCCGCCCCGTTTCAGGCCGGCCACTCCCTCCAGGATGCCGGCCCGGGCCATGTCCGGGAGTTTGGCATCGAGGATGGGGGAGGCCCAGCGCAGGGTCAATTGCGCCCGGGCCACCCGGCGCTCCAGGTTGAACCCCCACCGGTTCCGCGCAGGATCGAAGCGCAGGGTGCGGCTGGGGATGAACACTTCCAGGCTCCAGCCGGAACCATCCCTGGCCGTGGCGGCCTCCCAGATGCCATCCCAGTCGAGGGACACGGCTTCAGGGCCCGAGATCAGGCCGTCGGCGCGGGCCCCGGAGGCGTTCACCTGGAACTGGTATGCCGTGTGTCCGTCCCCCAGGGTGTCCAGCACCAGGGTGACGGCGTCGTCGCCGCTGAAGTCCCCGTCCCGCCGGAGGGTGTGGGCCGCGATCATCGAAGGATCTGGATCCCCGCACCGGACCCCCACGTAGAGGCCTTCGGGGGCCACGAGGACCTTCACCACCGTGAGGAAGGGTGTGGCGGCGCCCGGGACGGGAGCCTGCTGCGTCAGGATGATCTCGGGGGCCTCCCGCCAGATGGGCTCATCCAGGCGCCCGTCCAGGTGGATCGGAGCGGTCGTCAGACAAGCTCTCGCCACAGGCGGGGCCCCGGCCCGCGCAGGGACACCCAGGCCGACTAGGACGGCCAGCACCGTCCGGCTAGCCATGATAGATTCCAAGCCCCAGCAGCCCGGCCGCGAGCACCACCAGGGGCTCAGGGACCTTGGTCTTCCAGATGAGCACGAGGGCGGCGAGCCCGATGAGGGCCGTGGGCAGGTCGCGGAGGGCCCCCCGGCCCAGCACGATCACCGCGCCGGCGATGGCGCCCGTGGCCCCCGCCGTCACGCCCGCCACCAGGGCCTTCAGGCCCGGGTGTTTCCCGTGCCGGCGGAAGAAGGGTGCCGCGAGCACCACCATCAGGTAGACCGGGAGGAAGACGCCCGCCGCCGCAGCGCAGGCCCCGAGCGGGCCAGCGACCAGGTAGCCGATGAACGCCACGGTGATCACCACGGGACCGGGCGTGATCATGGCCACGGCCACAGCATCCAGGAACTGGCGCTCGGTGAGCCAGTGCCACTCGTTGACCACGCCGCCGTGGAGGAAGGGCACGATGGCCAGGCCCGAGCCAAAGACGAACAGGCCCGCCTTGGCGAAGAACCACAGCAGCGATCCGGCCGTGGCGGCCGGAACGGCCCCCTTGATCCCCGTGAGCAGCCAGGGCGCCAGGCCGGCCGCGGAGGTCCGCCGCCAGGGGCGCGCCTTCAGGGCCCAGGCCAGCAGACCCCCGAGCAGGACCAGGGAGATCCACTCCCGGCCCGTGAGGGCGGTGGTGACGGCCACGGCCAGGAAGATCCCCCAGGAGAGTGGGTCCCGCTTCAGGGTGGCCTTGCCCAGCTTGAAGGCGGAGCGGGCGATGATGCCGATGACCGCGGCCCCCACGCCGTAGAAGACCGCCTGCATCCATCGGAGGCCTCCGAAGGTCAGGTACAGCCAGGAAAGCCCCATCACCATCAGGAACGAGGGGAGGATGAACGCGACGCCGACAAGCGTGGCCCCCAGCACCCCGGCCCGCACATAGCCCAGGTAGATCGCCAGCTGGGCCGCCAGAGGCCCCGGGGCCAGTTGGGCCAGGGTCAGCGCCTCTTGGTAGTCCGCTTCGCTGATCCATCCCCGGGCTTCCACCAGATCCCGCTGCATCGCCCCGGCCAGGGCGATGGGACCACCAAAGCCGAAAGCGCCGAGCTTCAGGAAATAGAGGACGAAGGCCCGGAGCGGAGGAAGCGTGGTCTGGGTCATGTCTGGCTCCGGGCCAGAGCCTCCAGAAAGGCGTCCAACACCACGGATCCGGCTGTCAATCGGTCCTCGTCCGAGGTATGGCGAAGGGCCACCCCCTGGATGACCCTCGCGAAACCTTCCGTCTCGGGGCGTTGGAAGCGCCGGTCCTTCAGGTCGACATCGTGGATCAGCTCCGCCAGGGGTCGAAGCCCCGGCGCAGCAAGACCCAGGCGATGGAGGAAGGTCTCGAAGCTGCAGCGGCCGCCTTCATGGGTGAATTCGCCCTCGGTCATGTCGAAGCGCTGCTCGCCGCGCCGGTGCCGGTAGGTCTTGGGATCCACGAACCGGAGACGAGCCTCCGGATCGACGAACCGGCGGATGAGCCAGGCGCAGGCGATCCGGTCCACGTGGATGCCCTGGCGGGTGACCCAGGTGCGTGCCCGGAAGGCTTCCAGGGACCCCAGGGGTCCAGCCTCCTGGATGGGCAGCAGCCGGGCTTCGAGGGTGGCCAGGAGGTCTTCCACCATGGCCCGGCCCGGTGCTCTGAAGAAGTCCAGGCTTTGGATTTCCTCCAAGCGGCTGCGGAACCGGGCCAGCCTGGCCGACCCCTCTTCCTGGGGTGAGGCGAGGGCCGCGCGCACCTCCCCCGCAAGCGTCCCGTAGTCCTCGTCCCGCTCCGCGCGGAACCTGGCCCTGACCTCCTCGTCGGACAGCCCCTCCACCAGGCCGGCCTCGACCACCGTGGCCTCTCCCCCGGCCCCCTCGATCTGGCGCACCATCCACTGGAAGTCCTCAGTGGCCTCCTCGGAGGCCGGAAGCGCATAGACCGAGTGTTTCAGGGCCACCGCGCCGAGCGACTGGAGCTGGCGCCGGACCTTCACCCGCAGGTAGGCAGGCCGGGCCGGGAGCTGGTGGAAGAGGAGCATCCACCGCAGGGGTTCGGGCATGGGATCTCCCTCCCCCCCAAAAATGGATTCACGTGAATCAATTTCAAGATTCACATGAACCAAATTTTTCAATCCGCCAGCGTACTCAGATCCCCCGGGTCCTGCCCCAGGGCCCAGGCCTTGAGGGCCCGGCGCACGATCTTGCCGGAGCGGGTCTTGGGCAGGCTGGCGCGGATCTCGATGTCGGCGGGCGTGGCGATGCCGCCCAGGTCCTCCCGCACGTGGTCCTTGAGGCTGGCGATGAGGCCGGGGCCCACCGCGACGCCCGCCTTCACCACCACGAAGGCCTTGATGCTCTCGCCCTTGATGGGATCGGGAATGCCCACCACGGCGCTTTCCGCCACCGCCGGGTGGCGGATGAGCGAGCCCTCCACGTCGGCCGTGCCGATGCGGTGGCCGGCCACGTTCAGCACATCGTCGGCGCGGCCCAGCACGGCGATGTAGCCGTCCGCGTCCTTCACCGCCACGTCGCCGGCGCTGTAGCAGCCCGGGATGTCGCGCCAGTAGTCCTCGTAGCGATTGGGATCGTTCCAGACGGTGCGCAGCATGTAGGGCAGCGGGAACTTGATGACCAGCAGGCCGCCCTGGCCGTCGGGCACGGGGCTCCCGTCGCGGTTCACCACGGCCATCTGGGCGCCGGGCATGGGCTTGCCGGCCTTGCCGGGCCGCGCCTCGAAGGTGGGCAGCGTGCCGATGACGGGGCCCGCGATCTCGGTCTGCCACCAGTTGTCCACCACCATGCCGTTGCCCTGCCCGACCAGGTGCTGCTGGGCCCAGCGGTGGGCCTCGGGGTTCAGGGGCTCGCCCGCGCAGGCCAGGAGGCGCAGACGGCTCAGGTCGAACTTGGCCGGAGCCTCGGACCCATGGCTCATCCACATGCGGACCGCCGTGGGGGCCGTGAACATCACGTTCACGCCGAAGCGCTCGCAGATCTCCCAGGTTACGTCGGGGCTCGGGTAGTCCGGCGCGCCCTCGCGGCAGAGCACCGTGGCGCCGATGCTGAGGGGCCCGTAGACGATGAAGCTGTGGCCCACGATCCAGCCGATGTCCGAGGTGCTCCAGTAGATGTCCCGCTCCTGGATCTGGAAGAAAGCCCGGGCCAGGTAGTTGACGCCCACCAGGTAGCCGCCGGTGGCATGGACCACGCCCTTGGGCCGCCCCGTGGTGCCGCTGGTGTAGAGGATGAACAGCGGGTGCTCGGCGTCCACCATCTCGGGCTCGCAGTGGATCTCGCGGCCCTGCTGGATGTCGTAGAAGTCTTTCTCCCGCTCGCTCTCGAACTTGAAGGGCGCGTCGCCGGGACGCGAGCCGCGGCGGTGGACGATGACGTGGTCCACGAAGGCCAGGTCGCGCACGGCCTCGTCCACGATGGGCTTGAGGGCCGTGGCCTTCCCGCGCCGGTAGGTGAAGTCGGAGCACACCACCACCTTGGCCCCGGCGTCCTCGATGCGGGCCTTGAGGGCCTGCACGCCCATGCCCGCGTAGACCACGCTGTGGATGGCGCCGATGCGGGCGCAGGCCAGCATGGAGATGATGCCCTCGGGCGTGAGGGGCATGTAGAGGATCACGCGGTCGCCCTTCTTCACGCCCAGGCGCTTGAGGGTGTTGGCGAAGCGGTTCATCTCGCGGTAGAGGCGGTTGTAGGTGTAGGACCGCTCGTCGCCATCCTCCCCCACCCACAGGAGGGCCGCCTTGTTGCGCCGGTCGCTGTGCACATGGCGGTCGATGCAGTTCACGGTGGCGTTGAGCTTGCCGCCCAGGAACCAGGCGTGGTTGGGGGCGCTGAACTCGAACACCTTCGTCCACGGTTCGGCCCAGTCCAGGCCGTGGGCCTTGTCGGCCCAGAACGCGGCGGGATCGGTCTCCGCCAGGGTCCGCTCCACCTCGTAGTCGATGGCCGCCTGCTTGGCCAGCCACCCGCGCATGGGGATGGGGGCCTCTCCCTTCTGCAGCGCCTGGATGGTCTTCTGCTGGGTGATGCTGATTTCCACGTCGCTCATGGAAGACTCCGAGAACGGGGTGAGGTGGAAGGATGGGTTGGGATGGTTGGGAGGCAAGGTAGCACGAGACCGGGGGAGGAGACAGGATGATGGGGATCACAGTCCCGCGCCCCGGAGCCTCCCATGCCCAAGTCCCCCGTTCCCTATGACCTGCATCCCAGCGTGGCCTACGTCCAGGGCATCCTCGCCAACCTCGGGGCCCGCACCGGCCGCAGCCTGGAGGCCTGGATCGCCCTGCTGGACGCCGAGGGTCCCGCCGAGTCCAAGGCCAAGGTGGCCTGGCTGAAGGCCCGGGGCCTGGGCGCCACCCAGGCGGGCCTCGTGGCCCAGCGCGCGGGCGCCGGGCCGGGCCATGCCTTCGACGACACGCCGGAGGGCTACCTGGCCGCGGCCCCGCGCTACGTGGAGGGCCAGTACGGAGGGAAGAAGGCCGCTCTGCGGCCGCTCTTCGAGGCGATCACGGCGCTGGCCCGGAGCCTCGGCCCCGATGTGAAGGTCTGCCCCTGCGAGACCATCGTCCCCCTCTACCGGAACCACGTCTTCGCCGAGGTGAAGCCCTTCGCGTCGCGCCTGGACCTGGGCCTGGCCCTGGGCGATCCCGCCGCCGTGGCGGATCCCTCCGGCCGCCTCCAGGACACCGGCGGCTTCGCGAAGAAGGACCGGATCACGCACAAGCTGGAACTGGCCGCAGAAGCGGACCTGGAGGCCGCCCTGCCCTGGCTCCGACGCGCCTACGAGCGGGACTCGAAGGCCTGAGGGACGGGTCCGTGGCTCAGTACCGGCTGGCCTCCTCCAGGGCGGCCAGGTTCTCGGCGGCCAGGGACAGCGAGGCCGCCTTGACGAGGCTGTCGAGCTGGGCAGGCGTCGTGGCGCTGGCGATGGGCGCGGTGACACCGGGGCGGGCCATGAGCCAGGCCAGGGCCACCTCGGCGGGCTCGGCCCCGTGCCGCGCAGCCACGGCGTCCAGGGCGGCCAGGATCCGGAAGCCGCGCGCCTCCAGGTAGCCCTTCACGCCCTTGCCCCGGGGGCTCTTCCCGAGGTCCGCCTCGCTGCGGTACTTCCCGCTGAGGAAACCCTTGGCCAGGCTGAAGTAGGTGATGACGCCCAGGCCCTCGGCCATGGCCAGGTCCCGCAGGGCGCCATCGTAGCTCTGGCGGTCGTACAGGTTGTACTCGGGCTGCAGCACCTCGTAGCGGGGCAGGCCCTTGGCGGTGGCGTCCAGGGCCGCGCGGAGCTGGCCCGCATCGAAGTTCGAGGCGCCGACGGCCCGCACCTTCCCAGCGGCCAGGAGCTTCTGGTAGGCGCCGAGGGTCTCCTCGTGGGAGGCGCCGGCGTCTAACTTGTGGGACAGGTAGACGTCGATGTGGTCCGTCTGGAGGCGCCGCAGGGAGTCCTCCACAGCGCGTTCGATCCAGGCCGCCGACAGACCCTTCCGGTCCGGCCCCATCTCCATGCCCACCTTGGTGATGAGGACGATCCGGTCGCGGTTGCCCCGGGCCTTCATCCACTCGCCGATGATCGTCTCCGATTCCCCGCCCTGGTTCCCGGGCTTCCAGATGGAGTACACATCGGCAGTGTCCACCGCCTCGAAGCCCGCGTCCACGAAGCGGTCGAGGATCTCGAAGGAGGCCTTCCTGTCGATGGTCCAGCCGAACACGTTGCCGCCGAAGACCAGCGGGGAAATAGAGAGGCCGGTCCGGCCGAGGGGGCGCTTGGGTCGCATCGTGAAGTCCTCCCTGAGGTCCGCGAAGAACGGAACTACGTTTTAACCGCAGAGGCCGCAGAGCGCGCGAAGGAAAACGGAGAAGATGGCCACAAAGGTTGTCAGTTGGCAGTCAAGGTCTCGGGATTCTTTTCCCTTCGGGCGGGCAAGGATCTGTCCAGCCGAGAGAGGCGCAAGGCCGCGAAAGGGACGCCAGGGACGGCTTCTGGCACGCCTTTCGCGGCCCGCAGGCTTTGCGCCCCTCCCGGCTGCGACCGTTGGCTCCGCTGTGAAGGGAAAAGCAGAAGGTGGGCTCCTCCTTCACGCGGCCTGGATCTTGGGAACCCAGTCGTGCTCGGCCTTGAGCACAGCTCGCATGAGGACAAGCAGCTTGCGCATCACGGCCCCCAGGGCTGCCCTCCA
>NZ_AUAU01000016.1 GCF_000428885.1 Geothrix fermentans DSM 14018
TTTCCCATTACGCCAGCCAGGGCGTCCGGGTTCAGCGCATCCTCACCGACAACGGCATGTGCTACCACTCGAAGCTGGTCCAAGCTGTCTGCGAGGCCCAAGACATCCGGCACAGCTTCACCCGGCCTTACCGCCCTCAGACCAACGGCAAGGCCGAACGGTTCATCCAGACAGCCCTTCGCGAGTGGGCCTACCGCCTGGCCTACCAATCCTCAGAACAGCGGAGCCAAGCCCTCAAAGCCTGGCTCCACCACTACAATCACCACAGGTCCCACTCAGCCCTCGGCGGTCTCGCCCCCGCTCAAAAGCTGAACAACGTCCTTGGCCGCGACAGCTAGCGCTTCAGGATGAGCAGCGTCAGGTCGTCCGCCAGCGGGCGCCCCTGGGTGAAGGCCATCACATCCCCGAGGATGGAGGCCTGCAGGTCCTCGGAGGGGCCCGCCAGCAGCGCTTCCAGGCGCGCCTCCCCGTAGAACGCGCCGTCGGGCGCCTGGGCCTCGGACAGGCCGTCCGTGTAGAACACCAGGCCATCACCCGGTTCCAGCACCCCTTCGCTGGCCTCCAGCGCCGCCCTGAACTGGGTGGCGCTGAGGCCCACGCCCAGCCCGCGCGGATGGAGGCGCGACACCCGCCCGTCCGCGCGGCGCAAGAAGGCGGAAGGATGGCCCGCCCGCACGAACCGGTAGCGGCCCGTGCGCGGGTGGAAGGTGCCGTAGGCCAGGGTGAGGAAGAGGTGGCGGTCGTGGCCCTGGCACCAGATCGCGTTGAGGCGGTCGGCCACCTCGACGGGATCGAGGGCCTGCTTGTCCAGGGCGGACAGCACCCCTTTGGTCTCCGCGGCGTAGAAGGCCGCGCTGGTGCCCTTGCCGCTGACGTCCAGGATGAGGAAGGCCAGGCTCCCGTCCGCCAGGGGGAACAGGTCGTAGTAGTCTCCGGCCACCTCGCGGGCCGGCAGGATGGTGGCCCGCACCGAAGGCATCCGCAGGGCCTCCAGGTCCGGCAGCAGGCGCATCTGGACCTCGCGGGCCACGCGCAGCTCCTCCTCCATGCGCAGGCGTTCCTCCCGCTCGGCGGCGGCGGCCTGGAGGCGCCCGGCCATCTCGTTGAAGGCGGAGGAGAGCTGGGCCACCTGGTCGCGGCCCCGGGGCCGGATGCGGGCGGAGAAGTCCCCGTGGCTGAGGCGCGCCACCCCCTCGTGCAGGCCGTTCACGGCGCGGCCCAGGGACCAGGCCAGAACCAGCCCCAGGACCGCCGCCACGGCCTGGGCCATGAGCAGGCCCACCAGCGCCAGGGAGACCATCACGATGGCCTTCACGGTGCCCTCGGACAGCGCCTGCCGCTCGCCGGAGCGGAACCCGGCGAAGAGGGCGTACAGGTTGGTCTCCGGCGTGGCGGTCAGCACCATGGGCCGCCCCGTGGACCAGTCGAGGATGGGGAAGGCCAGGGGCGGCAAGTGGAAGGGCGCGAACAGGCCGGATCCCTGGAGCGCCTGGCCCCTGGCCCAGCTGGCGAGGGTCTCCCGCTGGCCCACGAGGACGGGTGCCTCCTTGTCCGTCCGCCGGCCGCCGGCCTTGATCGTGAGCGTCTCCTCCCCCTTGTGGCCCTCCTTCCGGGGGGTGAGCTGGAACACCACCTGGCCTCCCGCCAGCGCCTGGGCCCGGTCGCCCAGCACGCCCAGGTTCAGCGACAGGAGGCGGTAGCCGCCGGCCTCCTTGCGCACGGCCCGCAGGTAGGTGTCCTTCCGCCCGGCCCCGGCGCCCGCATCCCGGCTGTCCGCCCAGACCATGCCCAGGAAGGCGCCGTCCACCCCCCCGGGCAGCTCGCGGACGTGGTCGACCCAGGCCCCGTGGTAGGTGCGCAGGGCCTGGAGGGCCGCCGCATCCGTGGGTTCCCCGTTGGCGGTCCTCAGGGCCTCCTCCCAGGCCGCCAGCGTCTGCTGGGTGGAGCGGCTCACCTGGGCGCCGAGCCCCAGCCAGCTCAGGGACAGGAGCATCAGGGCCAGGGCCGCCACTGGGAGCACGGACATCAGGGCGAGGATCACCCACAGCCGCCGAGAGACCCGGAACAGGAGCCGGTCCCAGACCCAGCGCAGGGCGCGGCCGAGGAGGACCAGCCCGCCGACCCAGGCCAGGAAGGCCGCGCAGCCGGAGTCCACGGGCCTCAGGGCCAGGGGCAGGCCGAAGGCCAGCAGCACCCAGGGCCAGTGGCGGCGAAGCCGGAAGGCGGCCCAGCCGCGGCGGATCAGGTCTCCCAGGCGACGGAGCATGGCGCGCTCAGGCCATCAGCATGCCGCCGTTGACACTGAGCACCTGGCCCGTGATGTAACCGGCCTCCTCGCTGGCGAGGAAGGCCACGGCGGAGGAGATGTCGTCGGGCGTGCCCATGCGGCCCAGGGGGATCTGCTTGGTGAACTCGGTCTTCACGTCGTCGGGCAGGCCGGCGGTCATGGCCGTCTCGATGTAGCCCGGCGTCACGGCGTTCGCGGTGACATTGCGGCTGGCCAGCTCCCGCGCCACGGACTTGGTGAGGCCGATGAGGCCCGCCTTGGCCGCCACGTAGTTCGCCTGGCCCGGGTTGCCCATCTGGCCCACCACGGAGGCGATGTTGATGATGCGGCCCCAACGCTGCTTCATCATGGGCTTGGTGGCGGCCTGGATGGCCGCCCAGGCGCCCTTGAGGTTGGTGTCGATCACCGCGTCCCAGTCCTCCTCCTTCATCTGGATGAGGAGCTTGTCGCGGGTGATGCCGGCGTTGTTCACCAGGATGTGGATGGCGCCGTGGCGCTCCACGGTGGTCGCCACGGCGGCCTTCACGGACGCGGTGTCCGAGAGGTCCGCCACCACCACGTCCGACTTCCCGCCGGCCTCCGTGATGGCGTCCGCCACCTCCTGGAGCTTCCTCAGCGTGCGGGCCGCGCAAACCACCGTGGCGCCCTGGGCGGCGAGCCGCTTGGCGATGGCTTCGCCGATGCCCTGGCTGGCGCCGGTGACGAGGGCGACCTTGCCCTGAAGGCTGAACATGGGACCTCCGAACGGATGAGGGACCAGTCTAGCAAGGGCCCCGGGCGCGGCCCCGTCCGGCTATTTCAGGGCCTCCAGCCACCGGGCCAGCGGCGCCAGGTCCGCCAGGGGGGTGTCGTCGCCGTAGGCCGCGAGGGCGGAGGCCCCGTCCAGGCCGGTGCGGGGCCGTGTCTCGCGCTTGAAGAGGTGGTTCGCCTCGGGCACCTGGATGACGGTGCCATTGAACCCCGGCGGCACGGCCTCCGGCTGCCAGGTCTGCACGTCGCGGTCCCCCCACGCCACCGCGCAGGGCACCGGCAGGCGCTGGGCCAGGGCCCAGGGATCCAGATCCAGGGTGGCGCGGACGAAGCCCCGGCTCTCTGGCTGGGCCAGGGCCCGGGCCAGCTTGACGACGCCCGGGGCCACTTGGGCGCCGGCCTCCGGCAGGGGCTTGTCGTGGCGGATGGAGGCCTCGGCCGCCTCCAGGTAGGCGAGGTTGGCCTGGGCCACCTCCGCCGGGGCCCCGGCCGCGTCGAGCTGAGCCTTCACCTGGGCGAGGATCACGCGCCCCATGCTGAGTCCGGGCATGGCCAGCAGGAGGGCGGCATCGGCCTCCCCGGCGGCCAGGAGGGACAGCAGGGCGCCCTCGCTGTGGCCCACCAGCAGCAGCTTCTTCCCCTTCGCCTCGGGCAGGGCGCGGGCGGTGCGCATCGCCGCCTTGATATCGCCCACCTGGGCGTCCAGGGAGATGTCGAGCTTGGGGTCCTTCGACCCGATGAACCGCTTGTCGTAGCGCAGGGAGCCGATGCCCCGGCCCTGCAGCCAGGCCGCCAGGTCCCGTCCGCCGTGGCTGGGCACGGGGATCAGGGGATTGGACCACTCCCGGTCCGTGGGGCCCGATCCCGCCACCATGACCGCGAAGTACGGGTGCGCTCCGCCGGCCCGGACGCTGCCCTTCAGGGGGAAGGCGTTGAAGCCCGGGAAGGCGATGGCTCGGTCGGTCGCGGCCGCCTGGACGGCCGGCGCGGTGGCCGGCGCGGGAGCCTGGACCGGCACCGGCTGGGCGAGGGCCCCGAGGGCCGCGGCGGAAAGGCAAGGCCAGACTGGGTTCATGATCTCTCCGGGCGGCGTGGGCATCCCCCACCCAGGTAGATGTTGACAGGGCGGCAGCTCGTTCCCAGAATCACTGCTCTGGCAGTTATTGCTTAGGCACCAAACCAGGAATCCACCATGGACCACGAGCCGGCGGCGGAGCCGCTCTACACCCCCGAGAACTACAACCCGGAAGACAGCCTGGGCCGCCTGATCGCGGACGTCTCCCGGAGCATCCTGGCGGGCTTCGATGAGGAGCTGGCCACCCAGGGCATGGGCATCACCGGGGCCCAGTGGGTGATCCTCATGCGCATCGCCCGGGGCTGCGCCACCACCGCGGCGGAGCTCTGCCGCTTCGGCCACTGCGACACCGGCTCCATGACCCGCATGCTGGACCGCCTGGAGGAGAAGGGCCTGATCCGCCGGGTCCCCAGCAGCAGGGATCGCCGGATCACCCGCCTGGAGCTGACGGAGGCGGGCCAGGAGCTGCTGCCCCACCTGCCCCCGGTGGCCGTCAAGGTGCTGAACGCGCACCTCAAGGGCTTCTCGCGGACCGAGCTGGACCAGCTCAAGGGCTTCCTGAACCGCATCCGGGCCAACAGCGGGCTGCCCGCATGACCCGCCCGACACCGCACTCAAGATCCATGGAGGCTCTCATGTCCTGCACCAGCTCGCGGGCCCTCGGGGCGCTCGCCCTCGCCCTGGCGGGTGCAGGCGCGGCCGGGGCCCAGACATCCCCTGCCCCTGCTCCAGCCCAGGCGGTCCAGCCGGCCCCCGCTCCGGCGCACCAGCCGGCCCACACCGTTCGGCTCACCCTGGTCCAGGCGCTGAAGACCGCCCTCGACCAGAACCCCCGAGTGCAGCAGTCCCTGCTGACCATCGCCGAGAGCGGCGACGACCGCAGGGCCGCCGCGGCCGCCCTCATGCCCCAGGTGGCGGCCCAGGCCTTCGGCCAGCGCAACAAGTACAACCTCGACGCCCTGATGGGCCTGCCGCAGCCAGGCGGCCCCGAGCTGGTGGGCCCCTTCAACTGGGGCCAGGCGGGCGTGGAGGCCCAGGTCTCCCTCTTCGACCTCAGCCTCTGGAAGAAGTGGCGGGCTTCCCGCCATGCGGAGGACGCCGCCCGCGCCCAGGGCCGCGCCGTGCGCGAGGAGGTGGCCGCCCTGGTGGTGGGCCAGTACCTGCGGGCCCTCCGCGCCGCCGCGGCCGTGAAGGCCGGCGAATCCCGGGTGGAGCTGGCCGAGGCCCTGGCGAAGCTGGCGGAGAACCAGCAGAAGCAGGGCGTCAGCACCAAGCTCGACACCCTCCGCTCCCAGGTGCAGCTGCAGACCGAGCGCCAGCGCCTCATCCAGGCCCAGACCCAGCGCACCACCGCCCTGGCCGGCCTGGGCCGCCTGCTGGATCTCGCCCCCGGCACCCGCATCGAGCTGGCCGACACCCTCACGGCTCCAGTCCTGCCCGGCGGAGGCTTCGACGAGGCCTACCGCGCGGGCCTGGCCCAGCGCCCGGAGCTGGCGGCCCTCGACGCCCGGGAGCGGGCTGCGGCGAACCTGCGCCAGGCGGCCCAGGGCCTGCGCCTGCCCACCCTGGTCGCCTCCGGGACCCTGGGGTCCACCGGCCTCCAGTCCGAATCCTGGGCCCACACCTACCAGGTCTCGGTGGGCCTCCGGATCCCGCTCTTCACCGGCGGCCTCGTGTCCTCGCAGATCTCCCGCGCCCGCTCCGAGGAGAGCCGGGTCCAGGAGGCCCGCCGCGATGTGCGCGCCCAGGTGGGCTACGAGGTGCAGGTGGCGCAGGCCGAGCTGGACGCCGCCGCCCACGAGGTGGAGGTCTCGAACCTGGCCGCCACCCTGTCAGATGAGGCCCTCCTCCAGGCCCGGCACCGCTTCGAGGCCGGCGTGAGCAACAACATCGAAGTGATCAACGCTCAGGATGAGCTGGCCCGGGCCACCGACAACCAGATCAGCGCCCTCTACCGCCTGAACCAGGCCCGCGTGGACCTGGCCCGGGCCACCGGCCAGCTCGAACAGACCTTCGCCCGCTGATGGAGACTTCCATGACCCAAGACGCCTCCCCCGTTCAGGATTCCCCCAGCGGCGCGGCCGCCGCCGGCATCTCCAAGGCCATCCGCGCCCTCCTCATCGGCACGCCCCTCGCCCTCCTCCTCGGCGGGGGCATGTGGCTCTACTCCCGCAACCGCGTGAGCACGGACGACGCCCAAGTGGACGGCCACCTGGTGCCCGTCTCCTGCCGCGTCTACGGCACCGTGGAGAAGGTGCTGGTGGAGGACAACCAGGCCGTGAAGGCCGGCGATCCCCTGGTGGCCGTGGACCCCCGCGACATCCAGGCCCGCCTCGACCAGGCCAGGGCCGCGCTCGCCCAGGCCCGGGCCCAGGTCGCGGGCGCCCAGGCCGACCTGGAGCGCTCCCGCGTGGCCTTCCAGCAGGCCAGGGGCTCGGACCTGGAGACGGCCAAGGCCAACCTCGATTCCAAGAAGGCCAGCCTCGACAAGGCGAAGACCGATGTCCAGCGCATGAAGCCCTTGGCGGAGCGCGAGGAGATCTCCGCCCAGCAGTTCGACGGCATCCGCACCCAGGCCGAGGTGGCCGATGGCGACTGGCGCGCCGCCCAGCAGCGCATGGCCTCCCTCCAGCGCGAGGCGGACATCCGCAAGGTGGCCGTGGGCGCGGCCGAGGCCCGCCTGGCCTCCGCCCAGGCCCAGGTGGAGCAGGCCCGCGCCGCCCAGGAGGGCCTGGAGCTGCAGCTCGGCTACACCCGCATCCTGGCCCCTGTGGATGGCGTCGTCACGCGCCGCATCGTGGAGGCCGGCCAGACCATCCAGCCCGGCCAGGGCCTGCTCACCCTCATCCCCCTGCACCAGACCTGGGTGACGGCGAACTTCAAGGAGACTCAGCTCGCGAAGGTGAGGCCCGGCCAGGAGGCCGAGATCAAGGTGGACATGAACGGCGTGGTGCTGAAGGCCCGCGTGGACTCCATCGCCGGCTCCACAGGCTCGCGCATGAGCCTGCTCCCCCCCGAGAACGCCGTGGGCAACTTCGTGAAGGTGGTCCAGCGCATCCCCGTGAAGATCCACATCGACGAGGCCGACGCCCAGAAGGTCATCCTCCGCCCCGGCATGAACGTCGAGGCCACGGTGTTCGTGAAATGAAACCACACTCGCAGAGGATCGCGGAGGAGGCTGAGGGTCGCGGAGACTTTCCCCATGCTGCCGTCACCGAATCCATCATCGCCGCAGCCATCAAGGTCCAGAAGGCCTCGGGGCCTGGGCTTCTCGAATCGGCATACCAGGCCTGCCTGATCCACGAGCTCAAGAAGGGCGGGCACGCGGTCCCCAGCCAGGTGCCGCTGGACATCCAATACGATGACCTCCGCATCGAAGGGGCCTACCGCATGGACCTCCTGGTGGATGGCGTCGTGGTCGTGGAGCTGAAGACCGTGGATCACCTGCTGGATCTTCACCATGCCCAGGTCTTCAGCTACCTCAGGTTCTCAGGCAAGGAAGTGGGCCTTCTTCTCAATTTCTGGTCCTGGCCCCTGAAAGACGGCGGCATCAAACGAATCGTGAGAACCAGAACTTGATCTCCGCGATCCCAGCTTTCTCCTCACTTCTCTGCGAGTGTCGTTTTCTATGAACTCCCACCGCCGCATCAATCCCTGGGTCATCGCCCTCACGGTGATGATCGCGACCTTCATGGAGGTCCTGGACACCAGCGTGGCCAATGTGGCCCTGCCGCACATCGCGGGGAACCTGTCGGCGACGGTGGAGGAGACCACCTGGGTGCTGACCTCGTACCTGGTGGCGAACGCGGTGGTGCTGCCGCTGGGCGGCTACTTCTCCAGCCTCATGGGCCGCAAGCGGTTCTACCTCACCTGCGTGACCCTCTTCACCTTGGCCTCCTTCCTCTGCGGCATCGCGCCGTCGCTGGGCTGGCTCATCTTCTTCCGCATCCTCCAGGGCCTGGGCGGCGGCGGCCTCCAGCCCATCTCGCAGGCCATCCTGGTGGAGACCTTCCCCCACGAGAAGCGCGGCGCGGCCATGGCGGTCTACGGCATGGGCGTGGTGCTGGCCCCCATCATCGGCCCGGTGCTGGGCGGCTGGATCACGGACAACTTCAGCTGGCACTGGATCTTCCTCATCAACATCCCCGTGGGCTTCCTCTCCTTCACGCTCACCAGCGCGCTGGTGCAGGATCCACCCACCTTCCACCGCATCTCCCTGAAGGAGGGCGCCCGCCTCGACTACCTGGGCATCGGCGTCCTCACCCTGGGCCTGGCCTCGCTGGAGATCGTGCTGGACGAGGGCCAGCGCAAGGACTGGTTCAGCTCGGGCTTCATCGTCTTCTTCGCCATCGTCGCGGTGGTGGCCCTGCTCTTCGCCATCCTCTACGAGCTGAAGAAGGAACGGCCCATCGTGGACTTCCGCCTGATGAAGGACCGCACCTTCGCGGTGTCCATCCTCATGCTCTTCGTGCTGGGCTTCGTGCTCTACGGCAGCCTGGCCCTGCTCCCCATCTTCCTCCAGACGCTGCTGGGCTACACGGCCCTGCTGAGCGGCTGGGTGCTGAGCCCCGGCGGCCTGGCCATCCTGCTGATGATGCCGGTGGTGGCCATGCTCCTGAAGAAAGTGGACACGCGCTGGCTCATCGGCTTCGGCTTCTTCACCTGCGGCCTGGGCCTCATCCAGATGGCGGGCTTCAACCTGCAGGTGGACTACCAGACGGCCATGTGGTCGCGCGTGGTCCAGAGCCTGGGCCTCGCCTTCCTCTTCATTCCCATCAATGTCTCGGCCTTCCAGCACATTCCCCACGAGAAGACCGCCTACGCCACGGGCCTCATGAACCTGGTGCGCAACATCGGCGGCAGCACCGGCATCGCCCTGGCCACCACGATGCTGGCCCGCCGGGCCCAGGTCCACCAGGCCAACCTCATCGGCAACCTGTCGCCCGGGGAACCCGCCTACCAGGGCTTCCTGGACCGGGCCGCCCAGCTGGGCGTCCTCCGCGGCGGACTCTCCCCCGCGGACGCCGCCCACATGGCCCAGGGCGCGGCCTACGGCACCGTGGTGAAGCAGTCCACCATGATGGCCTTCTCCGACACCTTCTGGTTCATGGGCATCCTCTGCTTCTGCCTCTTCCCCATGCTCTTCTTCATGCGGCGGGGACGCGCCACGGGCGCCGTCCCCATGGAGTGAGCCCGCGGGTACCATGGGCTCCATGAGCCTGCGGAACCAGCCCACCTCCGAACGAGCCTTCGCCACTTTCGTGGTCCTGGCCCTGGCCGCCTTCCTGGCCGGGGGCCTGGCCTTCACCCTCCGCCGAGAGCGGGCGGTGAGCGCCCAGGCCCCGGCGGCCCGGCCCCACCTCCTGGCCGTGCTCGAAGGCGTCATGGCCCCCAATACGAGCCCGGCGGAGCTGGCGGTGTTCCGCACCTGGGTCCAGGGCGGGGCCACGCGGGAGGGCTTCGCCCCCGTGGAGGCCATCGTCGCCAACAACTGCGCCAGCTGCCACGGCGAGGGCGGCCAGTTCCCGCGGATCACCGGCTTCGAGGACCTGCGCCCCCTGGCGCTGGAGGAGACCTCCGAGGGCCTCTTCGACACCCTCGGCGCCCGGGGCCTGCACCTGGCGGCCTTCCCGCTGGTGTTCCTCCTGGCCGCGGTGGTCTACCTGCGGCGCTCGGCCTGGCCCGGGCGCAAGGCGCTCATGGGGGCCTGCGCCGTGGCCGTGCTCTTCGACGCCGGCCAGTGGTGGCTGCGCCAGGGCCATCCGGGCCACGCCTGGGCGGCCTGGACGGCTTCGGGGCTTCTGTCCGCCGCCTTCCTGGCCCTGGCCGTGGTGGTACTGGCGGACCTTTGGCGGGGCCCCGTCGAGGACAAAGCATAAAGATCACCACCAAGACACCAAGGCACCAAGAAAAACGAAGCTGTTCTTGGTGCCTTGGTGTCTTGGTGGTGAGGCCTTTTCCCAGTTCGAGGTGGACGGCCTACTGGGCCGCGGGCTCGTCCACGAAGTCGTCGTCCGAGAGGCCGCTGTCCGGGGGCAGCTTGGCCAGCTCGGCCTTGACGAGGGCCTGGTGCTCGACCTCCTCGTCGCGGAGTTCCTCGAAGAGGGCGCGGACCTTCGCATCCTTCAGGGCGGGGAGGGCCGCCACGAAGAAGGCCTGGGCCTTGACCTCGGAGGCCAGAGCCGCCTTCATGGCCTGGCGCGGGCTCATGAAGGCGCGGGCTTCGTCGAAGTCCGGTGCCTCCACGTCGAAGATCTGGGCCCGGGTGACCGTCCGGGGGGCATCGCCGAAGAGCTGGCCCCGGCGCTCGGCCAGCTCCTGGCCGTGCTTGGCCTCGTTCACCGCCATGAGGCGGAAGAACTTCGCTGCCTCCGGCGTGCGGTGCTGGTCCATCTGCGCCGCGAAATCCTCGTAGCGCTCCTTGGCCTCGTCCTCGATCAGGACGGCCAGATCAAGGGCGTCCTTGAGGGTCAGGCTGGCGAAATCGATCCGTGCGGCCATGGGGCCTCCCTCACTTCTTGATGAAGAGGTCCAGGATGCGCTCCTTGGGGAGGGCGCCCTGGGACAGCTGGACCTGGCGCTCGCGGATCAGGGCGTCGTAGGTCGGCGGCGGCTCGGGGTTCCGGTAGAACACGCCGAGGTGCATCTTCTCGCCGTAGTGCTGGGCCAGGTCCATGGCCGCCAGGCGGTCCGCGGGATCGTGGCCGAGCTCCTTCAGCGAGGCGCTGATGGCCTTGAGGCCCTTGATCTGCTGGGCCTCCTCGCCGTAGGTCACGCAGGGGGACTGGACGTTCACGAAGGCGAAGCCGGGGTAGCGGATGGCCTCCTCGATGATCGCGGCCATGCCCGCCAGGTCCGTGGGCGAGGCCTGGGCCACGAAGCCGGCGCCGTAGGCTAGCGTGTAGAGGAGCGGATTGACGGGGTTCTCGAGGCTCCCGTAAGGCGAGGTGCAGGTGGTGCGGCCCTTCTGGGAGGTGGGCGAGAGCTGGCCCTTGGTGAGGCCGTATATCTGGTTGTCCATCACGATGTACGTGATGTCGATGTTGCGCCGGATCAGGTGGGCGATGTGGCCGCCACCGATGGAGAAGCCGTCGCCGTCGCCGCCGGCCGCCAGCACCAGCAGGTCGGGGTTGGCCAGCTTGATGCCCTGGGCGATGGGGAGGGCGCGGCCGTGGACGGTGTTGAAGCCATAGGCCGTGGTGTAGCCGGGGATGCGGCTGGAGCAGCCGATGCCCGAGATGAAGGCCACTTCATGGGGCGGACGGCCGATGGCGGCCAGGGCGCGGTAGATGCCCTGCACCACGGAATAGTCGCCGCAGCCGGGGCACCAGATGGGCTTCAGGTCGCTCTTGTAGTCCTTCGCTTGGAATTCGCAGGTAGCGCTCATGGTCGACCTCACTCCTGGGGCTGCAGTTTGCCTTCGTGGCTGCGCTGCAGCTCCGAAAGCAGATGGTGGAGGGCCGCGACGATCTCGCCGGGCAGGAAGGGGTTCGCGCCGCTGCGGGCCAGGGACTGCAGGCCCTTGGGCAGGTCGAGGTGCATGCGCAGCACCTTGAAGGTCTGGGCCAGGTGGGACTGCTCGACCACGAGCCCCTTCTGCACGGAGGCGAAGAAATCGGTGTAGGTCTGCTCGGCCACGGGATAGAGCAGGTAGGGCACCATGAGCTTCACGTCCAGGCCCTCGGCCTGGGCCATCTGCAGCGCCTCGCGGCACACGCCGGCCACGCTGCCCCAGGCCACCAGGGCCAGCGGCGCGTCGGGGTTGCCGGTGATCTCGAAGAGGTCCTTGCGCTCCTTCAGCGGGTCCAGCTTCTTGATGCGCTTGTCGTTCATGCGCTGGTGGACGGAGCCGCTGTTCGTGGGCGCGCCGGACTCCACATGCTCGATGCCGGAGGCCAGGTAGGTGCCGCCCTGCATGCCGGGATGGCTGATGGGGCTGATGTGGCTCTCGGTCTGCTTGAACCGCTTGTAGTCCTGCAGGTCCGCGCCCGAGGGCTGGAGCCGGTTGAGGATCTTGAACTGGCTGGTGTCGATGGGATCCAGCGTCTCCTTGCGGGAGGCGATCTCCTGGTCAGAGAGGATGATCACCGGCGTCTGGTAGTACTCGGCGATGTTGAAGGCCTCGACGGTGGTGCGGAAGGTGTCGGCCACGGAGGTCGGTGCCAGCACGGGCCGGATCACGTCGCCGTGGGCGGAGAAGGCCGCGGCGAAGAGGTCGGACTGCTCCGTCTTGGTGGGCAGGCCCGTGGAGGGGCCGCCACGCTGCACGTCCACGATCACCAGCGGCAGCTCGGCGATGCTGGCCAGGCCCATCATCTCGGACTTCAGCGAGAGGCCGGGGCCGCTGGTGGCGGTCATGGCCTTCTTGCCGGCGAAGGAGGCACCCACGGCGGAGCCGATGCCCGCGATCTCGTCCTCGGCCTGCAGCACCGCGCCGCCGTACTTCCAGACGTGGTTCGTGAAGAACTGCATGATCTCGGTGGAGGGCGTGATGGGGTAGCCGCCGAAGAACTGGCAGCCGGCGAAGATCGCCGCGGCGGCGCACATGTCGTTGCCGTCGGTCAGGAGCTTCACCTTGCCCTTGCTGGCAGAGGGCACGACGGTCATGTCGGCCTTGAGGGGGTGCTCCTTGGCGAAGGTCACTCCGGCATCGAAGGCCTTCTGGTTGGCTTCGACGAGCTCCATGCTCTTCTTGGCCAGCTTCTTGGAGATGCCCTTCATCACCGCTTCGCCGCCGATGCCGAACCAGCCGGCGATGAGGCCCAGCACCACGGTGTTCTTGGCGCGCTCGGTGCCGGCGTGTTCCTTGGCCATGGCGGCGATGGGCACCGCGATCACCTGCAGCGGGGTCACGCCCACCAGGGGGATCTGATTCTCGGGCACGCCGGTGGCGGCCTCGTAGATTACCACGGTGGTACCGGCCACGGGCAGCTCGGCGCCGAACTTGAGGAAGTCCTCCCAGTTCAGGGCCACGGCCACATCGAGGTTGCCGCCGGGGTTCAGGACGTGGTCGGTGCTGATGCGGACGCGGCAGGAGGACTCGCCGCCGCGGATCTGCGACCCGAAGCTCTTGGTCATCACGCCGTGATAGCCCTCGGCCGAGGCCGCCTGGAGGAGGGAGTCACCGGCAGAGACGATGCCATCGCCTCCTGAACCGGCCATTCCGAAGACAAGATCCTTGCGCATGGGCACCTCGGGCTGAGGATGATGTAGGCAGGCCCCGGGCCGCTTTGACGCTGCCCGGCACCGCACACTGGGAGACGCAGTGTCGTCTCCTCCACCCTACTCCCGGGGGGCATTGCTTTTCATCACACCTTCCCGGCCGGAAGGCCCTGCCAGCGCTGTGTCAGCCCAGTTGGGCGAGGTCTTCAGGCGCACCCAGACTCAGTGCGGACACCTCCAGGCCCCGCTCCTTGGCCTGGCGCTTCACGAGGCCCGCCAGAACCTTGCCGGGCCCCAGCTCGAAGAACGAGGTGACGCCCCGGTCCAGCAGCAGGTCCAGGGTGGCCTGCCAGCGCACGGCGCCGGGGATCTGCCGCACGAGGCCGTCCCGCAGCGCCTCGGGATCCGAGACTGCGGCTGCGTCCACGTTGTTCACCAGAGGGCAGGCGGGCGCCTTGAAGGCGAGGCCCTTCAGGATGGGCGCCATGCGGGCCTGGGCGGGCTCCATGAGGGGCGAGTGGAAGGGCGCGCTCACGGGCAGCTTCATAGCCTTGCGCCCGCCCCGGGCCTTGGCGGCCTCCAGGGCCGCATCTACGGCTTCGGCGTGGCCGGCGATGACGATCTGGCCGGGGCCGTTGAAGTTGGCGGGGACGACGATCTTCCCGGTGGCGGCGGCAGCCTCGGCGCAGCTGGCCTCCACGTCCGCCTGGCTCATGCCGAGGATGGCCGCCATGGCGCCCACGCCCACGGGCACGGCCTCCTGCATGGCCCGGCCGCGCTCGCGCACGGTGCGCACCGCGTCCTGGAAGCCCAGGGCCCCCAGGGCCACCAGGGCACTGTATTCGCCCAGGGAGTGGCCCGCGGCGAAGTCGGGCTTCGGCAGCCGGTGGGCCCAGGCGCGTACCACCATGGTGCTGTGGGTGAGGATGGCCGGCTGGGTGTGCTCCGTGAGCTTTAGCGTGTCCTCGGGGCCCCCGGCCATGAGCTGCGAGATCGGGAAGCCCAGGGCCGCGTCCGCATCCTGGAGGACGGCCCGCGCCGCCGGCTCAGCCGCGGCCAGCGCCACGCCCATCCCCACCGCCTGCGACCCCTGCCCCGGGAACAGCCACGCCACCTTGCTCATGTGGACCTCCTAGACATCCAAAAAACTCACCACCAAGACACCAAGACACCAAGAACTGCTCAAGAACAGCACTTTGCTTTTCTTGGTGCCTTGGTGTCTTGGTGGTAAATCCTTTTCCCTCTGTTTGGCTGGACTCAGTCTTGCGGGAGCAGCAGGGCCACGCGCTCCTGGATGCGCTCGTGGAGGCGGTGCTCGACGGCGCGCAGGGCGGCGCGGATGGCGTTGCGCACGGCCTTGTGGTCGCTGCGGCCGTGGCCGATGATGCTCACGCCCTTCACGCCCAGCAGCGGGGCGCCGCCGTACTCGGCATAGTCGAGCTTCTTCTTGAACCGCTTCATGGCGGGCTTGGCCAGGAGGCCCGCCAGCTTGGTGATGGGCGATTCCATGAAGCTGTCCCGCAGGCCGCCGATGATGCCCTCAGCCAGGGCCTCGCTGGACTTCAGCACCACATTGCCCACGAAGCCGTCGCAGGCGATGACGTCGAAGTTGCCGTTCCAGATGTCCCGGCCCTCGGCGTTGCCCTCGAAGCGGATCTCCATCTCCCGGAGCATGGCGGAGGCGTCCTTGGTCACGTCCGTGCCCTTGCCGTCCTCCTCGCCCACGCTGAGGATGCCCACGCGGGGCCGCTCCAGGCCCAGCACCTCCTCCGCGTACACCGAGCCCATCACCGCGAACTGGGCGATGTGCTCGGCCCGGCAGTCCACGTTGGCGCCCACGTCCAGGAGCACCGTGGGGGCCCCCTTCATGTTGGGCAGCACGCTGGCCAGGGCCGGCCGGTCCACGCCGTCGAGCTTGCCGATGACGAGGCTGGAGGCCACCATGGCCGCGCCGGTGTGGCCCATGGACACCACGCCGTTGGCCCGCCCCTCGCGCACGAGCTGGGCGGCCACACGGATGGAGCTGTCCTTCTTCTCCTTCAGGATGCTGGTGGCCTTGTCCTCCATGACGACGGTCTGGGAGGCATGCACCAGTTCCATGCGCGTCATCAGCTCCGGCGTGAAGCCGTGCCGGGCCAGCTGCGGACGCAGCACCGCCTCATCCCCGACGAGGATGAGGTAGAGCCCGGGCCAGGCCTGGAGGGCTTCCCGGGCACCCAGCAGCGTCGCATGGGGGGCATGGTCACCCCCCATGACGTCCAATGCGATGCGATGGCTGTCCACCGCCTTAGGCGGTCGCGGAGACGCGGACGGCCAGCTTGCCGCGGTAGAAGCCGCAGCTGGGGCACACGCGGTGGGGCAGCTTGGGGGTCTGGCAGTTGGGGCAGGTGCTGGCGCTCATGGCCTCCAGCGCGTCATGGGTGCGCCGGCGGTCGCGGCGGGCCTTGGAATGGCGGCGCTTGGGATTCGGCATGGCATGCTCCTAGCAAACAGAACGCAATGTTCCAGGTTAAGGGGTTCAGGATTCCGGGTCCAGCTTGATTCCCGCCAGGGCCTTGGTGAGGGCCCGGTTGAGGGCGGAGGGGGCCTGCGCGGATCCGGTCGGGCACTGGCAGGGGCCCTTGTTCCAGTTCTTGCCGCAGGTGGGGCAGAGCCCCTTGCAGTCCTCGGAACAGAGGGGATGCATGGGGGCCTGGAGCTCGAACTGCTCGCGCACCAGCTCGGCCTCGTCCAGGGTGTCCTCGGGCAGGAAGACCACGTCCAGGTCCTGGGAGCCCAGGGTGTGCGAGCCGCGGCCCACCAGGTCCGGGTCCTTGCTGCCCAGGAACTGGCTGGCCACGGAGATGGGGCGGTCCAGGGGCGCGAGGCAGCGGCTGCAGGCGCCCTGCCACACGGCCTGGCCCTTCACCTCCAGGAAGACATCGCCATCGGAGGCCAGGGCGAACACGGACCAGTCCAGGTCCCTCAGGGAGACATCCCCCTCCAGCGCCACCTCCGCGGTGGTGCCGTTCAGGCGGAGGCCCTCCGGGGGCAGCTTGTGGAGGTCGATCACTTCTTGGCTCCGGCATCCGCGGCGGGGGCATCGGCCTTGGGGGCCGCCGTGCTGCCCGACCCGCTGACGGGCGAGGAGGTGGTCACCTGGCCGGGGGTGCGGACGATGGGGCCGGCCTCGTCCTGGTTGCCCGGGTCGCCGGCGCACTTCAGCTCGTAGGTGGCCCGGCTGGACTTGCCTTCATAGGGCTGGCCGAAGGGGTCCTGGGCGGTCATGCCGACCTTGATGAGGCTCTCCTTCACCAGGGAGGAGTTGCCGTCCACCATGGCGTCGAAGCTGCCGAAATCCGGGAAGCGGCCGTGCTTGAGGTAGTACTGGTCCAGCCCCTCGGCCACGATCTTGAGGTCATCCTGGGCCTTGAGGTAGCGGGCCTGGGCCGAGTGCTTCTTGTACTGCGAGAAGCCCAGCGTGCCCAGGACGGCGATGATCATCATCGCCACCAGGAGTTCCAGCAGGGAGAATCCGCGGTCGCGGCGGCGGGCGGGGGTCGGGGTCATGGATGGATCCGGGATGAGGGCTCGTCTGCGGGGCATCCGAGCGTTCCAGTGTGCCAGGAATGGCTGAAAAAGCAAGGTTTCATCGGCTTCATGCGTCCTTGGGGCCCTCGGTTCCAGGGCCTTCGTCGACCGGGGGGGGCGGGAAGTCCGCGGGCCAGGGGAAGTCCTGGGGAAGGGCTTCCAGGCCCCCCAGCTCCGCCAGCCAGTAGCGGTAGGCCCGGAAGCTCATGCCCAGCCGCTTGCCGGCCTTGGTCTTCACGCCGCCCACCTCCTCCAGGGCCCGGCGGAGGAAGTGGCCCTTGAGGGCCGTGAGCCAGGCCTCCAGGTCGAACCCGTCGCAGGGGATCATCAGGGGCACCGGGCGGCCCGCGCCCTCGGCGGGGGCCGCCTGCCCGAAGCCGTCCGGCAGCAGGTCCCGGGTGATGGGCCCGCCGGCGTTCAGAGCCACGCAGCGCTCCATGAGGTTCTCCAGCTCCCGCACGTTGCCCGGGAACCGGTAGGCCAGCAGCTGGGCCATGGTGTCCGCGTGGAGCTGCATGGGGGGCTTGGCCAGCTTCTGGCAGGAGCGCCGCAGGAAGTGCTCGGCCAATACCGGCAGGTCCTCGGGCCGCTCGCGCAGGGGTGGCAGCTCGATCTGGAGGATGTTCAGGCGGTAGTAGAGGTCCTCGCGGAAGGCCCCGGCTTCGGTCCGGGCCCGCAGGTCCCGGTTGGTGGCCGCGATGACGCGCACATCCACGGCCCGCTCCTCCGTGGCCCCCAGGCGCCGCACCCGGCGCTCCTGGAGCACCCGCAGCAGCTTCACCTGGAGGGAGAGGGGCATCTCCCCGATCTCGTCCAGGAACAGGATGCCCCCGCCGGCCTCCTCGAAGAGCCCCCGCTTCATGGCCCCGGCGCCGGTGAAGGCCCCCTTCTCGAAGCCGAACAGCTCGCTCTCCAGCAGGGCCTCGGGCAGCGCCCCGCAGTTCACGGCCACGAAGGGCCCCTTGGCGCGGTCCGAGTAGCGGTGGATGAGCCGGGCCACCACCTCCTTGCCCGTGCCGCTCTCGCCCGTCAGCAGCACCGTCGTATCCGCCCGGGAGACCTTGCCGATGAGGGCATTGATCTTCCGCATGACGGGCCCCACGCCCACCAGCTCGCCCAGGTCCTGGGGCGGGGGGGCGGCCGGCTCCGCCGCGGCCAGGAGGCCTTTCAGCGTGCCGATGAGGTCCTCGTGCTTGAAGGGTTTGGTGATGAAGTCCACGGCCCCCTGGTTCAGGGCCTGCACCGTGGTCTCCGTGGTGGCATAGGCGGTCATGATGACCACCGGCGTCTCCAGGCCCTCCTCCTTCATCCAGGAGAGCAGCTCGATGCCGGAGCCGTCCTTGAGCTTCAGGTCCGAGAGAACCCCGTCGAAGGTGGTCTCCCGCAGGGCCCGCTCCCCCTCCTCGATGCCGGCGACGGCCTCGCAGCGGAAGCCGGCGTCCTCCAGGGCCAGGGTCAGGACCTCCCGGAGGCCGGGCTCGTCCTCCACCAGCAGGATCCGTTGGGTCGTGGCAAGGGACATGGCAACCTGGAGAAGTGACGCGCTAGGTCAGTTATCCTATCTTGCACCCTTGGTTGGAGTCCCGTGAAGCACGTCGTCTTTGCCCACCGGAAGCTGTCCTTCGGGGGGGGCGAGCGGGTGCTCCTGGAGCAGGTGGCGGCCTTGGCGCCCCTGCCCGTGAAGGTTTCCGTGATCTTCCGGAAGGAGCCGGGCAAGCGCGACATCGAACCCGAGCTGCGCCAGCGGAACCCGAACGTCGTGGAGGTGCTCCACCTGCCTGGCGCCTTGGGCGCCTTCCGGTGGCTGCGGCAGACGCGGCCCGACCTCCTGGTGCTCTGCAACCACAAGGGTGTGCAGCGGGCCCTGCCCTGGCTGGCCCGCTTCGGCCGGCGCATCCCCACGGTCCTCACCCTGCACGAGCACTACGAGCGCCACCTGCGGAAGTACCGCGGCGTGAGGGGCCTGGTGGACCGCTGGATCTGCACCTACGACTTCACCGCCGCCGTGCGCGAGCACCTGGGGACCGCCCCCTGCCGCATCATCCACCCCCTGTATCCCCGGCCCGAGGTCCGGCCCGTGGACGCGGAGGCGAGGCGCGCCGCGCGGCGCGCGCTGGGCGTGCCGGAGGAGGGCGTGGTGGTGGGGTACGCCGGCCAGATGGACGCCCGGAAGGCCACCGCCGACGTGGTCCGGTTCGCCGCCCGGCTGGGTGAGCGGCTGAGGGAACCCCTGCACCTGCTGCTGGCAGGCCGGGAGGATCGGGACTACGCGCAGAGCATCCAGGACGCCCTTGAGGATGAAAACCTGGCCAGCCGCTGCACCCGCACGGGCCCGCTGGAGGACCTTTCGCCGGCCTTCGCGGCCCTGGACCTCTACGTCATGACCAGCCGCAACGAAGGCTTCTTCCCCCTGGCCCTCATCGAGGCCCTGGAGCGGGGCGTGCCCGTGCTGGCCCCCTCCGTGGGCGGCATCGGCACCATGCTCAGGGATGGCGAGGGCGGCTTCCTCATCCCCAAGCCCGACGACCGGAAGCCCATCGACGGCGCCCTGCTCCAGGCCGGCGCCGCCCGCATCGCCCCCCTGCTGGCGGATTCCGCCGCCTGGGAGGCCCAGCGGGCCAAGGCCCACGCCTTCGGCACGGCCCTCACCCGGAACTACGATGCCGCGGCGAAGTTCCGCGAGGCGGTGGCGCCATGGCTGTGATCCCCGAGGGCGCCACCTGGGTGCGCTTCCCGCGATTTGTGGGGGACGCCGCCATGCAGCTGCCCGTGCTGCGCCTGCTGCGGGAGATCGGCGCGGGGCCCCTGGTGGTCTGGGGGCCGAAGGCCACCGTGGGCCTGGTGGCGGACACCTGGTTCTGCGACGCGGCCCTGCCCGACGAGGGCAAGCCCGGCCCCTTCGCCATGGCCCGCATCCTGAGGCGGCACCGGGCCGCCCGCAGCATCCACTTCCCCAAGTCCCTGCGGCCCGCCCTGGCGGCCTGGCTGGCCCGGGTGCCCGAGCGCATCGGCGTGGACGAGAGCCTGGCGGGCCCCTTCAACACCCACAGTGGCCCCTTCTGGGAGGCCGATGGGCCCTTCCTGCTGCGCTACCACGCCGTCCTGAAGCGGCGCTGGCCGGACCTGCCCCCCATGCCCTACGCGGATTTCGACCCGGCCGTGCCCATCGAAAAGCCCCGTGAGCGCTACCTCTGCCTCATGCCCGGCTCCACCTGGCCCTCCAAGGCCTGGCCCGTGGCGCACTACCGGGCCCTGCTCCTGAAGGCCCGGGCCGAGGGCTTCGCCGTGGCGGTCCTGGGCTCGCCCGACGAGGCGGAGACCTGCGCGGCCGTGGCCGGAGTGGAGGGGATCGACCTCTGCGGGAAGACCACCCTCAAGGAGGCCGCCGCCTGGATGCGCGGGGCCGCCGCCGTGCTGGGCAACGACTCGGGCCTCAGCCACCTGGCCGCCGCCACCGGCGCGCCCGTGCTGGCCCTCTACGGCGCCACGGATCCCGGCGGGTCCACCCCCTGGGGCCCGGCCAGCCGCGGTCTGCGCAAGGACGGCATCCCCTGCGCCCCCTGCTTCAAGCGGGATTGCTTCACCCCGGGCCACCCCTGCCTGGCGGGCATTGGACCCGACCAGGTGTGGGGCGAGTTGCGGAGTCTCATCTCCGGATAGAATCACAGGTCTTCCACGAGGTCCCGCATGCTCCGCCGCCTCCTCCTCGCCTGCGCCGCCGTCTCCCTCATGGCCCAGGCCCCCGCCATCAGCTTCGACAAGACCCACCACAACTTCGGCCGCATCACGCCGGACCGGAAGGTGGCCGCCAAGTACCGCGTCAGCAACACGGGCAACGCCATCCTCAGCATCACGCAGGTGCGGCCCAGCTGCGGCTGCACGGCCACGGTGATCGGCAAGTGGTCCATCGCCCCGGGCGAAAGCACGGATCTCGAGGCCACCTTCGACCCCCGGGGCCTCAAAGGTGGCGTGCGCAAGTCCATCGAGGTGATCTGCAACGACCCGAAGACCCCGGCCACCAGCCTGACCCTCGAGGCGGAAGTGGTGCAGGAGATCATGCCCTCCGTGGAGTCGGTCTACTTCCACCACGCGCCCAAGTCGTCCACCTCGCGCAGCACGGTCCGCTACGCCAGCGGCAACGGTGAGCCCGTGCAGATCGTGGACGTGAAGGCGCCCGGCGCCCCCTTCCTCTCCTTCGCCTACCGGCAGGAGGGCAAGGACCTGGTGCTGGAAGTGGCCTTCGACGGCCGCAAGGTGCCCGCAGGCCGCTTCCGCGGCGTGGAGCAGGCCACGGTGCGCTTCACGAACCCCCGCATGAGCCAGATGGGCCTGAACATCCAGTGGGAGCTGAAGCCCTCGGTCCAGGCCACGCCGGCCGAGCTGGTCTTCCAGGACGCCGCCGGCCGGGAGCTGCGGCAGAAGCTCGCCCTCAAGCAGGCTGACGGCCACGCCTTCCGCGTCACCGGCAGCCGCTGCTCCCTGTCGGGCGTCCGGGTGGAGGGCCTGGGCCCCCGCTCCGCCAGCCAGGACCTGTCGGTGGTGCTGCCCGCCACGCTGAAGGCGGGCCGGTACAGCGAGGTGCTCTCCCTGACCACCGATGACCCGGATCAGCCTGAATTGACGATCCGCCTGGCCGCCATCTTGAAATAACAGCAGAACGTCAAAGCCTTCGCGATTCCTCCTTCGTCCATCCGGAACGGGGCGATAGCCTGGAGGGATGCCGGAGTCCCGCAGGTCCCACCTCATCGCCGTCTTCGCCATGGCGGCCATCGCGGCCATCTGGGGCGGCGGGTTCCCCGCCACCAAGTACTGCCTCCAGGCAGGCCTGTCCGTGGGGGCCCTGCTGACCCTCCGCTTCGCCGTGGGAACCCTGGGCCTGGGCCTGATGATGCTGCTGCTCCGGGTGCCCATCCGGCGGCAGGAGGCCCTGGACGGCCTCTGGCTGGGGCTGGTGCTGGCGGCCCTGTTCTGGCTCCAGACGGACGGCCTGCGCTTCACCACCACCTCGAAGTCCGGCTTCATCACCGGCCTCTACGTGATCTTCACGCCCCTGGTGGCCCTCCTGGCGGGGGACCGGCTGCGGCCCTCCCACGGACTGGCCGCCCTGGTGGCCCTCGCGGGCCTGGCCCTGCTGGTGCGCGAGCCCGGCGCCGCCTGGGGCGGCTGGAACCGGGGCGACTCCGAGACCCTGCTGGCCTCGGCGCTCTGCGGCGTCCAGATCGTGATGACGGCCCACTTCTCGAGACGCTCCTCGGGCTGGGTGCTGGCCTTCATGCAGGTGGCCGTCACCGGGGCCCTGTCGCTGATCATCACCCTGGCCCTGCCCGCGCCCCACGGCTTCCAGGGCGCTGGCGCCGCGCTCTCCCGGGGCGGCACCTGGGTGTCCCTGGGCTTCATGGGCCTCCTGGCCACCACCCTGGCCTTCTACGTGCAGAGCACCATGCAGGCCCGCCTGGGGGCCACGGAGAGCGCCATCCTCTTCAGCACGGAACCGGTCTGGACGGCCGCCATCGCCATCAGCGGCGTCGTCCCCGGTGTCCTGGAGCACCTGGGCCCGGCCCAGCTGGCGGGCGGCCTCCTCATCCTCGCGGCCACCTTCGTGGCGGAGCTGGGGCCCCGGCTCCTGAAGCGGCTCCAGCGGCCGGAGGCGGAAGAGGCCATCGGATAGCCGGTATCCTGTTGAAGCAGAGGAGTGGGCATGTTCATCGTCACGGGCGGGGCGGGATTCGTGGGCAGCAACCTGGTGCGGGAGCTGAACCGCCGCGGGCACACGGACATCCTGGTGGTGGACAACCTGGCCCGGGCGGAGAAGGCCCGGAATCTGGCGGACCTGACGCTCTCGGACTACATGGACAAGCGCGAGTTCCGCGCCCGCCTGGACGCCGGCACGCTGGACCTGAGCCCCGAGGCCGTGTTCCACAACGGCGCCTGCTCCGACACCATGGAGACCGACGGCCGCTACATGATGGAGAACAACTACGGGGACTCGAAGGCCCTGCTCCACTGGTGCCTGGCCCGGAAGACGCCCCTGGTCTACGCCAGCAGCGCCGCCACCTACGGCGCCAGCACGGCCTTTGAGCCCGTTCCGGCCAACGAGGGCCCGCTCAACGTCTACGGCTACTCCAAGCTGGCCTTCGACCAGCACGTGCGGAGCCTGCTGCCCGCCATCCAGAGCCCCGTGGTGGGCCTGCGCTACTTCAACGTCTTCGGCCCGCGGGAGGGCCACAAGGGCCGGATGATGTCCGTGCTGCACCAGCTGCTGCGCCAGCTGAAGGAGGAGGGCGCCTGCCGGCTCTTCGAGGGCACGGACGGCTACGGGAACGGCGAGCAGCGGCGGGACTTCATCTTCGTCGGCGACATCGTGGCCATCAACCTGCACTTCGGCGCCGGGGCCATGGCCAAGGGCATCGTCAATGCAGGCACCGGGAAGGCCCGCAGCTTCAACGACATCGCGAAGACCCTCATTGCCCACCTGGGTAAGGGCCGCATCGAGTACATCCCCTTCCCCGAAACTCTGCGGGGCAAGTACCAGAGCTTCACCCAGGCGGACGTGCGCAGCCTGCGCGAGGCCGGCTTCACCGCCCCCTTCACGGAGCTGGAGGCCGGCATCCAGGCCACGCTGGCTGAACTCTAGGTTCGCCTCGGATCCTCGAAAGAAGCAGGAACACAGAGGGCACGGAGTTCGCACAGAGGACACAGAGAAAGACAGGTCGGGGTTGTTCTCTGTGCCATCTGTGGCTCTCTGCGTCCTCTGTGTTCCTGGTTTCCCTGCCAGGACAGACCTTCAGGCCCTGCGGTCCAGCACCACGAGCGTCACGTCGTCCACGAAGGGCGCGGGGGCGTTGAAGGTCCGGGCCTGGGCGATGATGGCGGCCGCGGCCTCCTCGGCGCCGGCGGGAAGCTCGGCGCAGATGCGGCGCAGGCCGGCCTCCTCGAGCATGGTGCGGTCCTCCCGCTCCACTTCCACCAGGCCGTCCGTGTAGAGCACCAGGCGATCCTCGGGCAGGAACTCCGCGTCGTGCTCCATGAAGGGGAGCTGCGCGTCCAGGCCCAGCATGAAACCCTTGCCGCGCAGCACCTCGGAGCGCTGGAGGCCGCCGCGGGAACCCCGCACGATGCGCAGGGGGGCGCAGTGGCCCGCGGCCACGTAGCGGATGCGGTCCGTGGCGGGGTCCAGGCGGCCCAGCCAAGCCGTGGCGAACTGCTCCGCCAGGGTGGAGCGGCACAGGTCCTCGTTCATGCCCAGGGCCCAGGCCAGGGGCTCGCCGCCGAGGCGCACCTGGTTCTCGAAGGAGGTCTTCACCATGGCCGAGATGAGGGCGGCGGTGACGCCGTGGCCACTCACGTCGGCGATCATCATGGCCGTGCTCCCGTCCGCCAGGGGCAGGACGGCGTAGATGTCCCCGCCGATGCCCGCCGCCGGCAGGTAGCAGTGGGTGTAGCTCACCCCGCCGCCCTCGCCGGGGAGCTTGGGCAGCAGGCCCATCTGGAGGGCCGCGGCGAGCTCCATCTCCTCGCGCACGCGCTCCTGGAAGGCCGTCAGCTCCTTGTTCTGGCGCCTGATCTCCTTCTGCATCCCGATGAGGCGGAAGGTGGAGTCCACCTTGGCCAGCACCTCCTGGGCATGGAAGGGCTTGGGGATCATGTCGTCGGCGCCCATGGAAAGGCTGCCGATGCGCGAGGCCGTGCCGTCCAGGGCCGAGAGGATGATGAAGTAGATGTCCTGGGTGGTGGGATCGCTCTTCACCCGTTTGCAGAGTTCGTCGCCCGACATCTCGGGCATGCGGAGGTCCGAGATGATGAGGTCCGGCTTGAGGCGGCCCATCTCGCCCATCGCCTCCGCGCCGTTGCCCGCGGTCAGGACCTGGTAGCCCGCCCGCTTGAGGTAGAAGCTGAGGATGTCCCGGATGGGCGCTTCATCATCCACCACCAGGACCACGCCCTTGGCCATGCCGATTCCCCGGTGGCGGCCGGTCTCAGGCGCCGCGGAGGGCGTCCTGCTCCGTGGCGAAGATGGAGAAATAGTTGGTGAGGTTCGTCTGGTCGAAGGTCTTCTTCACAGGTGCGGGGAGGCAGGCCAGGTGGAGCTTGCCGCCGGACTTGTCCACGCTGTTGCGCGCCGCGACGAGAAGGCCCAGGCCGGAGGAATCGATGAAGCTGACGCCTTCCAGGTTGATCACCAGGAGCTTCGGCTGGGCCGTGGCCACCGTCTCCCGGATCACATCCCGCAGCTGGGCGGTCACCTCGAAGTTGACCTTGCCCTGGATGGACACCACAGAGGCGGTGCCTTCTTGGCGGGTCTGGATGTTCAGCATGGCTCCTCCTGAAGGATTCCCTGAAGGACTCTCCGCCGGGCGGCGTCCCGCTGGCGCTGTTTGTATTCGGAATGGGATGCAGGACCAGATCGTGAGCTTTGGAACCCTGATTGTTCCATCACTTGGACTTCATGTGCGAAGAAGAAAGTAAACTCCTCCTGCTCCTGGATCAACTCTGGAATGCCGGCGAGGGCCGCAAGGTCCCCCTGCCCCAGGCCCCGGAGGCGCTCCTGGAGGGTCTCCAGGGCCGAGGTGCCGGGACCTGGAAGGCGGATCAGGGTGCGCGCCGTGAACTGGATGGCTGAGTAATCCTTACTGGAAAACGGGTTCTGTTCAATCCCGCCGCTCTTGAGGGCCAGGGCCCGGCTGAGGGCCTCGCGATCCGAGGGGCTCAGGTCCTGGATCTGGAACATGGGCGGCAGGGTCTCCGTCCAGGCCGCCAGGGCCTCCAGGTCGATCATCAGGTTCCGGCTCCGGCTGGGCTTGATGTGGGTGGGCATCAGCACGTGGTGGTCCAGCAGGAAGCGGATGACCATGAGCACGCCCAGGCGGTCCTCGGCCACGAAGCGGATGCCGATCTGGTCGTAGATGGTCTCGGCCACGTTCTCGGGCTTGTGGAGCATCTTGAGGAGCATGGAGACGCGGTCCTTGTTCTCCTTGCGCTCCACCGCCACCAGCGGCACCTCGTAGGCGCCCCGCAGCAGCCAGCGCCCGCCCTCGCACACGAGGAACTGGTCGTAGCGGTCGAAGACCTGGCGCTGGATCTCGGGCAGGAAGCGCAGGTTCACGTTGTGGTCCACGTGGAAGAGGGTGTGCATCACCCGCAGCACCGCGCAGGACCAGCGGCCGTCCAGGGTCCGCGGGCGCTCCGAGGCCCAGACCAGGAGGTCGAGGGGATCCTCCAGGGTCCGCAGCTCCCGCGGCACATGGAGGCAGGTCCCCTCCAGCACCACGCCCTCCAGGAAGTCGATGGCGTCTTCGTAGACGCGCCCCACGTGGGCCCGGTGGGCGGGGTTGCCCATGTCGTACCCGTAGTTCAGGGCGAAGGTCCAGGCCTCCTCGTGGGACTGGATGCGCAGGCCCTCCAGGTCGATGGGCGATCCCCCGCCCAGGATCACCTTCGTGACCTCCGGGGGCATGGGGAACAGAGCATGGTGGCGCATGACGTCGAGCATCTTTACCAGCATTCCTCAGTATGAATCATAAAAAAACGGGGCGCCCATGAAATGGCGCCCCGTCCTGGATCGTTCGGGTCCTACTTGATGGCGAAGGCGGCGACGAGCACGTAGATCACGAGGGCCTCGATGAGGGCCAGGCCGATGATCATGGTGGTGCGGATGTTGCCGGCGGCCTGGGGATTGCGGGCCACGCCCTCGCAGGCGGCGACCACGGCCTTGCCCTGGGCCAGACCGCAGCCGGCGGCCGCGATGGCGAGGGAGAGGTGGGCCACGAACTGGCCTTCGAAGAGGCTCTTGGTGGCGGCGGCGGGGGCGCCCTGCGCGAAGGCGACGGCGGCCAGGGTGAAGAGGAAGGCGGTGGTGAGGAACTTCTTCATGGTGGTGCTCCTAGGTGGTGCCCTCGGGGTTCGGAATCCCTCGGACAGTTGTGGTAACGAGAATGGATGGCGGCAAGGAGGCCAGGCTTAGCCTGGGCGACGCGCCGGGGGGTCCCGGGGGGGCCTTTGCCCGCTGCGCGGGCACCCCCCGGACAGCACTAATGCTCGTGCGAGACGGCGCCGCTCAGGTAGATGGTCGCCAGCATCGTGAACACGAAGGTCTGGATGAGGCCGAAGAAGAGGCCCAGGAACATCATGGGGATGGGCAGGAGGATGGGCAGCAGGCCGAAGAAGATGCCGGCCACCACGTGCTCGCCCGCGATGTTGCCGAAGAGACGGAGCGAATGGCTGAGGATGCGGCTGAGGAGGCCCAGGATCTCCAGCGGGAACATGAGGGGGGCCAGCCACCAGATGGGGCCGGCGAAGTGGGCCCAGTACTTCACGAACCCCTGCTCCTTCATGCCGTGGAAGTTGTAGTAGCCGAACACCACGAGGGCCGCGCCCAGGGTCACGTTCCAGTTGCTGGTGCCGGGGCTCAGGGCCGGAAGCAGGCCGAAGAGGTTGTTGAAGAAGACGAACAGCGCCATGGTCCCGATGAAGGGCAGGTAGCGCTCGCCGTGGTGGGCGATGTTGTCGTTGATCATGCCCTTGAGCCACTCCACCACGCCCTCGAACATCTGCTGGAGGGGACCGGGGATCCGGGCCAGGTTCTTCCGCACCAGCGCGGTGATGAGCATGGCCAGGAGGGCGGCCAGGGCGGCGTTGAGCAGGTGGTCGTAGCGCTCGATGACGGACAGCGCGGCCCCGTGGGCGAAGCCGGGCCAGGGATGGCGGGCCAGCCCCAGGACCTGGGTGAGCCACTGGGCGAGCAACGATGCGTGGTGTTCCATCTCGGTCGGACCTCAATCAGGCGGCGTCTTCGGGTTTCTGGAAGGCCAGGCGCAGCGCTTCCAGCAGGATACCGGCCACAAAGAGGAGCACCCCCATGGCCAGCGGCAGGGCTTCCGCCGGGTACCTCCCCATCATCCCACGCAGCACCAGCGCGATCAACGCCAGTTTGCCCATGGACAGGAAGCCGTAGAGCCACCTCCGGCGCACGGAGGGCGTCAGCATCCGAGCCGTCAGGAGACGGTGGAGGGTCCAGAAGGCCAGGCTGGCCAGGGCCCCCACGGCGAAGGCCAGGGCGGCCGTCCAGGAGCGCAGGAAGCCCCACAGGGGGATGCCCAGGAGCCCCAGGATCACCATGGCGCCGGTCACGCGGCGGAGGTGGTCCTCGCCCTCGCCGCTAGCCGCGTTCATCGGGGTCCTTCCCTTCCCTGCCCTCGTCCTGGAGCCGCTTCAGCTCCTCCTCGTCCCGCTTGGCCATGCGCCGGTTCACCTTGTAGAGCTCCCAGAAAGCCGCGGCAATGCCCCAGGCCAGGCCGGCCCACTGGCCCACGGCCGGCCGCCCGAACCAGCCACCGATCCAGCGGCCCAGGAAGAACCCCAGGGCGATGCAGAGGGGGAAGGTGAGGCCCAGGGACATGAGGTCCCCCCAGACCGCCCGCTCCCCAGGATCTGCGTCCCCGCCGCGCTTGAAAATCACCGCCCCCCCAAAAAGAAAAGGCGCGGGTCGCCCCGCGCCCCCCAGTGTAAGCCGAGGCCTTCAGACCACACGCCCCGTTCGATGCGCTAAAGAAGAAGCCCGGCTTAGCCGGGCTTCTTCGCGGGGGCCCGGGGGTATGCGCGCAGCGCGAAACCCCCGGACAGCATCACACCCAGGTGATCTTCGCGGCCCAATCCACCAGCCAGGGCCCGAAGGCCGTGGCCACCAGGACCAGGGCGCAGGCCAGGCTCACGATGAAGACCGAGGAGGCGCCCATGGGGGCGGCCTCGCCTTCGGGCTCGCGGAAGTACATCTGGGCGACGACGCCCAGGTAGTAGTAGGCGCCCACGACGCTGGTCAGCAGCGCGATGGTCGTGAGGGTGACGAAGCCCTGCTCGATGGCCAGCTTGAAGAGGAAGAACTTGCCGAAGAAGCCCGCCAGGGGCGGGATGCCGGCCAAGCTCAGCAGGAAGATCATCATCGCGAACGCCAGCACGGGGTGCTTGCGGCCCAGGCCCCGGAAGTCCTCGATGCGCTCGCCCTCGCCCTTGCCCTGGAGGTAGATCACCACGGCGAAGGCGCCCGTGTTCATCACGAGGTAGATGAGCATGTAGAGCCAGACGACCTGCGCCCCGGCCTTGGGATCGCCGGACAGGACGCCCAGCAGCATGTAGCCCACATGGGCGATGCTGGAATAGGCCAGCAGGCGCTTCATGCTCTCCTGCCGAACGGCGGTGACATTGCCCAGGATCATGCTGGCGCCGGCGATGTAGCTGAGGGGCATGACCCAGTCGCCGGACACGCCATGGAGCCCCGCGCCGAACACCCGCAGGAAGGCGGCCAGGGCGGCGGCCTTGGGGGCCGTGGCCATGAACAGGGTGATGGGCGTGGGGGCGCCTTCGTAGGCGTCCGGCGACCACATGTGGAAGGGGACGGCCGCGACCTTGAAGGCCATGCCCATCAGCACCATCAGCACGCCGGAGAACACCAGGAGGTTGCTGGTGGTGGGCGTGAGGGCCAGGGCCTGGTTGAGATCCGCCAGGTTAGTGGTGGCCCCGCCGCTGGCGCCATAGAGCAGGCTGATGCCGTAGACGAGGATGCCGCTGGAGAAGGCCCCCAGAAGGAAATACTTCACGCCCGCTTCCACGCTGGTGGCGCGGTCCCGCAGGTAGGCCACCAGGATGTAGATGCAGATGGCCATCAGCTCGAGGCTGAAGTAGACGGAGATCAGGTCCGAGGCGCCGCAGAGGAAGAGCATGCCCGCCAGGGAGAACAGGATCAGGGCGTAGTACTCCACGGTCTGCTGCTTGAGGCTGTTGAGCAGCTTGACGCTGAGGGACACGGTGACCGCGGCGCCCAGCACGCAGAGCATCTGGAAGCCCCGGGTGAGGCCGTCCATGCGGAACATGCGGGAGAAGCCCTCGCCGTCGGGCGTGCGGCCGATCAACATGGCGGTGATGGCGAGCACCACCAGGGTGATGGGCGCCCAGCGGTGCTTCTCCGTGCGGTTGAAGAAGAGGTCGCCGGGCCACAGCATGAGCGTGGCCACGACCATCAGGAAGAGTTGGGGCGTGATGAGATGCGTGTCCCTAAGGAGCGCATCCAGGAGCCCCTGCGCGAAGCCGCTCATCAGTGGCCTCCGCCGTGGCCATGAGTTTCGGGGGCAGGAGTTTCGTGGACGGGCGCCTCGTGGCCGGCAGGAGCGGCTTCATGGCCCGCCGGGGCGGATTCCTCGTGATGGGCCGGGGCGGCCATGCCCTGCATGCCGACCTTGGCGGCGGCGGCCTGCTGGGCGGCGAGGGCCTGGGCGGCGTGGAAGCCGGGGGTGATCTGCTCGACGAGCTTCTTCACCGGCGCGTCCATCACGTCCATTACCGGCTTGGGATACATGCCGATCCAGAAGGCGACCACCACCAGGGGCGCGAAGTAGAGCACCTCGCGGAGGTTGAGGTCGGCCATCTTCTCGTTGACGGGGGTGATGGATCCGAACATCACGCGCTGGTACATCCACAGCAGGTAGGCGGCGCCGAGGATGATGCCCAGGGTGGCGACGACCGCGGCCCAGGGGAAGGCCTGGAAGGCGCCCATGAGGACCACGCCCTCGCCGATGAACCCGTTCAGCAGGGGCAGGCCCAGGCTGCTCATGGTCATGATCATGAAGATGGTGGCGTAGATGGGCATGTTCTTCGACAGGCCGCCGAAGTCCGCGATCATGCGGGTGTGCCGGCGCTCGTAGACGACGCCCACCGCGAGGAAGAGCCCGCTGGTGCTGATGCCGTGGTTGATCATCTGGAGCATGCCGCCCTTGATGCCGTAGGGGTTCAGGGCGAAGAGGCCCAGCATGCAGATGCCGAGGTGGCTCACGGAAGAGTAGGCCACCAGCTTCTTCATGTCCTTCTGGATCATGGCCACCAGCGCGCCGTAGATGATGCCGATGAGGGACAGGATGAGAAAGGGCTTCAGCAGCATCTTGGTGGCGTCGGGCAGGATGGGCAGCAGGAACCGGACGAAGCCGTAGGTGCCCATCTTCAGGAGGATGGCCGCCAGGATGACGGAGCCGGCCGTGGGCGCCTGCACGTGGGCGTCCGGCAGCCAGGTGTGGAAGGGGAACATCGGGACCTTGATGGCGAAGCCGATGAAGAAGGCCAGCGCCAGGAGGATCTGGTAGGTCTTGCTCTGCTGGGCGATGATCGGCGCCATGGCCTGGAAGCTGGCCAGAGAGAAGTCATAGGCGCCCGTGGCCTGGTGCTGCAGGAAGTAGATGGCCAGGATCGCCACCAGCATCAGCACGCCGCCCGCCAGGGTGTAGAGGAAGAGCTTGATGGCGGCGTAGAGCTTCTGCGGGCCGCCCCAGATGGCGATGAGGAAGTACATCGGCACCAGCATCACTTCCCAGAACAGGTAGAAGAGGAACATGTCCTGGGTGATGAACACGCCCAGCATGGCCGTCTGGAGGACCAGCATCCAGATGTAGTACTCCTTGTGGCGCTCGGTGATGGAGCTGAAGGAGCAGGCGATGGCGATGGGGCCGATGAAGGTGGTCAGCAGCCAGAGCAGGAGGCTGATGCCGTCCATGCCGACGCTGAACTTCACGCCGATGGCGGGGATCCAGTTCCAGGCGTGGGCCCACTGGACGGCGTCGCTGGTCCGGTCATAGGCGAACCAGAAGATGGCGCTCAACAGGAAGCTGGCGATCATCACCAGGAGGGAGCCGATCTCGAAGACCCGGCGCTGGTCCTTGGGCACGAGAAGCAGGACCAGCGCCCCCAGAAGGGGCAGAAAGGTCGCCACCAGCATCAGTGTCGTGTTTGCGGTGAACATGGGGACTCCGACCAATGAGGGCTAGACGAGGAATTTCCAGAAGGCGATGACGAGGAAGCCGAGGATCATCACGAACGCGTAGTGCTGGACACGGCCGCTCTGGACACCGCGGAAGACCTGGCTGGTCTCCTGCACGATGTACTCGACGAGGTCCACAGTGCCGTCCACCAGGTACTCGTCGATCCAGTGCGACAGCCGGGCCCACAGGAGCGTGACGCGGGCCGCGCCATTCACCATGCCATCCACCACCCATGTGTCGAAGCTCCAGAGCTGGGCGGAGAAGCGCTTGATGGGCTCGATGAGGGCCGCCTCGTAGAACTCGTCCACGTAGTACTTGGCGTTCACCCAGCGGTAGAGGTTCGGGAAGCGGGCCACGAAGGCCTTGGCCCGGCTCCAGCTGGGATCCACCTTGTAGATCCACCAGGCCAGGCCCATGGCCGCGGGGGCCCACACCAGGGTGGCCCAGGCCATGAGGCCGTACTCGATGGCGGGCGGGACGTGCTCGCCATGGTGGACGGGCGCGGTCTGGTAGAGCAGCGGCTCGATCCACTTGCTGAAGAGCTCGGCGGGCACGATGGGCAGGATGCGGTGGAGGCTCTCGGGGTAGTTCAGGAAGCCGCCCACCACCGCCAGCCCCGCCAGGATGGCGACGGGCAGCCACATGCGCCAGGAGACCTCATGGGGATGGTGCCCGGCCACGAAGTCGTGGTCCTCCGGATTGTCCGTGTGGTGGTTGTGCGCCTGGTCCAGCTCGTGGGCATGGTCCTCGTGGACCGCGGCGTGAGCGTGGGCGCCATGGGCGTCGTGGGCGTCGTGGCCTCCATGTCCGTGCGCGGCGTGGTCGTCGTGGCCATGGGCCTCGGACTGGACCGTCAGGTTGTAGGGATCATCCCCGGCACCCCGGTAGTTGCCATAGAACGTCATGGCAATGAGGCGCGTCATGTAGAAGGCGGTGCAGAAGGCGCCGAGCATGCCAAGGATCCAGGCCACCAGGTTCAGGGTGGGGCCCGTGTAGTGGCCGTGCTGGTACCAGCCCTCGAACACCTTCCAGAGGATCTCGTCCTTGGAGAAGAAGCCCGAGAAGGGGAAGATGCCGGCGATGGCGAAGGTGGCCAGGATCATGCTCATGGCCGTGATGGGCATGAGCTTCTTGAGGCCGCCCATGTTCCGCATGTCCTGCTCATGGTGGCAGGCGGCGATGACGGCGCCGGATCCGAGGAAGAGGCTGGCCTTGAAGAAGGCGTGGGTGAAGACGTGGAACATGCCGGCGCTGAAGGCCCCGGCCCCCATGCCCATGAACATGAAGCCCAGCTGGGACACGGTGGAGTAGGCCAGCACCTTCTTGATGTCGTACTGGGCCAGGCCCATGGTGGCGGCCACGAAGGCCGTCAGGGAACCGAAGGCCAACACCACCGCGAGGGCCACGGGGGCATTCACGTAGATGAAGTTCAGCCGCGTGATCATGTAGAGGCCGCTGGTCACCATGGTGGCGGCGTGGATCAGCGCGCTGACAGGCGTCGGGCCCGCCATGGCGTCTGGCAGCCACACATAGAGGGGGATCTGCGCGGACTTGCCCATGGCGCCCACGAAGAGGCAGCAGCCGATGACGTTGAACCACCAGGTGGGGCTGGCCGTGTGGCCGTAGAGCGTGATGGCCGGCAGGGTCGCGATCCCGCGGACCGAGCCCATCAGGGTGTCGTAGTCGAGGGTCCCGAAGACCTGGAAGATCAGGAAGAACCCGAGCATGAAACCGAAGTCGCCGATGCGGTTGGTGACGAAGGCCTTCTTGCCCGCGACGGCGGCGAATTCCTTCTCGAAGTAGAAGCCGATGAGCAGGTAGGAGCAGAGGCCCACTCCCTCCCAGCCCAGGAACATCATCAGGATGTTGGCGCCCAGCACCAAGTTCAGCATGCTGAACACGAAGAGGTTCAGGTAGGCCATGAAGCGGTAGTAGCGGCCGTCGTTCCGTTCCTCGGCCATGTAGCCGGTGCTGAACAGGTGGATCAGGAAGCCGGCGCCCGAGACCAGCAGGGCCATGCAGCCACTGAGCACGTCGAACTTATAGGCCCAGGCGACCTTGTAGGTCGTGAGGCCGCCGAGCACGCGGGCCCCGCCGACGTCGAACCAGGTCCAGAGGGTCTGGTGGAGGGAGCGTCCGTCCGCAGGCAGGCCGGCGAGCTGGATGAAGTGCCAGAGGGTGAGGAGGAAGGCCACGCCCACGCTGCCGAGGGCGAAGAAGTCCACGACCTTCGTGTTCCGGAGCTTCCGGCCGGAGAGGCCGTTGATGAGGAAGCCGAAGAAGGGGAGGAAGGGAATCAGCCAGAGGTAGCTGCTCGGATGGGAGGCGGCGGTCATTGCGTGTTCCATGGTCGTCGTCATCCCTTCAGCAGGTTGATGTCGTCCACCTGGACGGTGTCACGCTTGCGGTAGAGGGCGACCACGAGCGCGAGGCCCACGGCGACCTCGGCGGCGGCGAAGCCCATCACCAGCAGGGCGAAGGCCTGGCCGGCGACCGAGCCGTTGTGGCGGGCGAAGGCGATGAAGTTCAGGTTGGCGGCGTTGAGCATGAGCTCCACGCACATGAGGATGATCAGGGCGTTGCGGCGGATGAGGACCCCCGCAATGCCGATGGAAAACAGGAGGAAGGAGATGAGGAGGACCGCGTTCAGGCTGACCATCACACCCGCTCCGTCTTTGCCAGCACCACGGCGCCCACCAGGGCCACCAGCAGGATCACGCTGAGGATCTCGAAGGGCAGGAGGTAGTCCGCGAAGAGGCCGCGGCTCACCGCCTGGGCGTTCTGATGCGCCACGTCGAGGCCCTTGGCCAGGTCCGGTCGGAGCACCAGGGCTTCCGGCGAGGCGGCCCCGAAGATCGTCTTGCGGAACACCGCGAGGAAAGCCGCGGCGCCGACGGCGACGGTGAGGACCGCGTAGCGCGACTGGAGCTGGAAGACCTCCCCCTCTCGCTTCTTGCTCATCTCCACGAGCATGACCACGAAGAGGAAGAGCACCACGATGCCCCCCGCGTAGACCAGGATCTGGGCCATGCCCAGGAACTCGGCCTCCAGCGAGAGGAAGCACCCGGCGATGCTGAGCATCGCGAACAGGAAGCCCAGCACGCTGTGCACGGCGCTCCGGGAGGCGATCATGAGCACGGCGCCGGCGAGGGCCATGACGCCGAAGATGGCGAACATGTTCCGGCCGATCGTTTGGATGAGATGTTCCATGGGACGTCCTCTGGGTATGCGCGAAGGGATGGGATCAGTCCTCGGCCACGCTGTACTTGCCCACCGGGGAGAGCTCGAACATGTTCTGGGCGGTGCCTTTCGTGCCCAGGGAGAAGTCCTCACGGTTGTAGGCGGCCAGCTCGAACTGGTGGTTGAGGATGATGGAATCGAACCCGCAGCTCTCCACGCAGAACTCGCAGAAGATGCAGCGCTCCATCTCGAAGTCGTAGCGGACGGGGAAGGGCATCTTGCGGCCTTCCATCTTGCCCTTCTCGATGGTGATCACCTGGGTGGGGCAGATCTTCTCGCAGGCCAGGCAGCAGACGCACTTGATCTCGCCCTGCTCGTCCTTGAGCAGCGTGAGGCGCCCGCGGTAGCGGGGCTGGACCTTGGCCGGGACTTCCGGGTACTCGCCCACGATGTGGAAGGGCACCTTGCGCCGGTTGGCGGTGAAGAAGACCTGGCCGAAGTGCTTGCCCGTGACGGACAGGCCCTTGGCGATGTCGGTGGGGATCAGGGTCCTCAGGAACTTGTTCATGGTCGGCCCCTTAGACAGCGAAGCAGCGGATGGCGGCCGCCAGCAGGAGGTTGACCAGCGCCAGCGGGATCAGGTACTTCCAGCCCACGGCCATGATCTGGTCGTACCGGTAGCGGGGGATGGTGCCGCGGACCCAGATGTAGGTGAAGAGCAGGAAGATGATCTTGGCCACGAAGAAGATGGCGTGAGGCTCGCCGAACCAGGACAGGAAGCCGGGCAGGTAGGGGTTCAGCAGGCCCTGGAGGCCGAAGGGCAGCAGCCAGGGGCCGCCCAGGAAGAAGGCGGAGGCCAGGGCCGACACGACGGTCATGTTGATGTACTCGGCCAGGTAGAAGAGGCCGAACTTCATGCCGGAGTACTCGGTGTGGAACCCCGCCACCAGCTCGTTCTCAGCCTCGGGCATGTCGAAGGGGAGGCGGTTGGTCTCGGCGAAGCCGCAGGTGAGATAGAGCAGGAAGCCGATGACCTGGGGCACCAGGGCCCAGATCGGCATGCCCACCGCCATGCGGGTGGCCATCTCGGTGAAGTTGAGGCTGGCGGCCAGGACCACCGGGGCCAGGAGGCTGAGGGCCAGGGGCACCTCGTAGCTCACCATCTGGGCCGCGCTGCGCAGGCCACCCAGGAGGGGGTACTTGGAGTTCGAGGACCAGCCGGCCAGGACGATGCCGTAGACGCCCACGGTCGCCACACCCAGGATCCAGAGCAGGCCCACGTTGATGTCGGCGATGCCGCCGGAGACGGGCAAGCCGCCCACGAGGGGGAACCAGGTGGGGAAGGTGAAGAAGGTGCCGGGCACGAAGGAGATGGCCGCGAACACCACCACCGCGGCCACCATGCTGATGGACGGCGCGAGGAAGAAGACGAACCGGTCCGCCTTATCGGGGATGATGTCCTCCTTGATGATCAGCTTCACCACGTCGGCCAGCAGGCCGGGGATGCCGCGCCAGTAGGAGAGGACGGGCACCTTGCCCATCTTCCACATGCCGCGGTTCAGGAAGCCGGAGAGGCCGGTGTGCCCGCTGGCGATGCGCGTGGAGCCCAGGCGCATCTGGAGGTGGCCGAGCACCTTGCGCTCGGCGAACACGGTGAGGGGGACGACGACGAAGACGAAGATCACCACCAGCAGGCACTGGATGAGGGTGATCACGATGGATTGGGTGAGGGTCGGGGTCGGCATGTCTTGGGATCCTCGTCGGCTAGCGGTCGATCTCGCCGAGCACGATGTCCAGGGAGCCGATGGCCGCGACGACGTCGGCGATCAGCCCACCCTCGGCCATCTTGGGCAGGGACTGGAGGTTGATGAACCCGGGGGCCCGCACATGGAACCGGTAGGGATTCAGCGAGCCCTTCTCGCCCACGAGGTAGTAGCCGATCTCGCCCTTGGGCGACTCGGTGGCGTGGTAGACCTCGTTGACCTCGGACCGCAGGATCTTGGGGAGCTTGGCCATGACGGGGCCTTCCGGCATGCCGTCCATGCACTGCTGGATGATGCGGGCGCTCTGCCGCATCTCCGCCATGCGGACCTCGTACCGGGCGTAGGTGTCGGCCTCGGTGCGGGTGGGCACCTCGAAGTCCATCTCGGCGTAGGCCGCGTAGGGGAAGGCCTTGCGGATGTCGTAGGCCACGCCGGCGGCACGCAGCATGGGGCCCGTGACGCCCAGGGCGATGGCGTCCTCGGCGCTGAGCTTGGCCACGCCGATGGTGCGCTTCTTCCAGATGCGGTTCTCGGTGAGCAGGGCCTCGTACTCGTCGAGGCAGTCGGAGAACTTGGCCAGGAACTTCCGCACCATCTTCTCGAAGCCCGGAGGCAGGTCCTCGCGCAGGCCGCCGATGCGGAAGGCGGTGGTGGTCAGGCGCGAGCCGCAGAAGGCCTCGTTGATGTCCAGCACGTCCTCGCGCTCACGGAAGGCGTAGAGGAACACCGTCAGCGCGCCGATGTCCATGGCGTGGGTGCCCAGCCAGATGAGGTGCGAGGCGATGCGGTTGAACTCGTTCAGCAGGGTGCGGATGTACTGCGCGCGGCGCGGCACGGTGATGCCGAGCAGCTTCTCGTTGGCCTCCGCCCAGCCCAGGTTGTTGGCCACGGCGGAGCAGTAGTCCATGCGGTCCGTCCAGACCTGGCCCTGGAAGAAGGACTGGTTCTCGCAGATCTTCTCCACGCCGCGGTGGAGGTAGCCGATCATGGGCCGGCAGTGGGTGACGGTCTCGCCGTCCAGCCGGAGCTTCACCCGGAGCACCCCATGCGTGGACGGGTGCTGCGGGCCCAGGTTGATTTCCATTTCCTCGTTCTTGAACATGGATCACTCCGCCTTGGGCTGCTTCAAGTTGATGCCCAGCTGGCCGGCCTTCTGGAGCGCGATCCGCTCGAGCATGCCGCCGCGGTCCTCGCGGAAGGAGATGTCGCGCTGGCCCCAGCCCACGGTCGGGTAGTCCTTCCTCAGCGGGTAGCCCTCCCAGTCCTCGGGGCAGAGGATGCGGGTCATGTCCGGATGGTTCTGGAAGCGGATCCCGAGCATGTCGTAGATCTCGCGCTCCATCCAGTTGGCGCTGGGGTAGAGCGAGCAGGCGCTCTCGGGCGCGAAGCCCTCGGGCACCAGGATGCGGAGCCGGAGCCGCTTGCGGCGGCTGATGCTCGTCAGGTGATAGACCACGCTGCAGGCGAAATCCTTGGCCGCCGGGTAGTGGGTGCCGGACTGGTCGGCCAGCATCTCGTATTTCAGGGCGGCCTCGTCGCGGCAGAACGCCAGCGCCTCGTGGATGGCCTCCTTCTTCACCTGGCAGACCAGCTCGCCGGCCTGCTCGAAGACCTCCTCGACCTTGTCGCCCAGGAGGGCCTGGAGCTTCAGGAGATCAGGGTCGGTGGCCTCCTGGGGCACAGGCGGCTTCATGTCCGTGTCGTCCTTGCGGGGGACAGGCCGGACCGGCGGCTTGGGGGCGTCCTTCCCTTCGGCTTCGGCCTTGGCCTTGGCGGTCTCGTAGTCGGCCAGGGTCTTCTGCCACTTGGCCTCATCGGCCTCGGCGGCGGCCTTCTGCTCGGCCACGTAGGTGCGGTGGCTCGGCAGGGGCACCGTCTTCGGCATGGTGATCTGCCGGTTCGGGGCGGCCTTGTAGTCGTAGACGTAGGGGCCGGCCGGCGCTTCCGGGGTTTCCGGAGTCTGGGGGGCGTTCGGTTCCGACATCAGCCGACCTCCTCGAAGATGTCCTTGTACCGGTCGGCCAGGCTGCTGGTCATGATCTTGTCCTGCAGCTTGAGGAAGCCGTAGATGAACGCCTCGGGCCGGGGCGGGCAGCCGGGGATGTAGACGTCCACGGGGATGACCTTGTCCACGCCCTGGATGGTGTGGTACGAGTCGAAGGGCCCGCCGGCGGTGGCGCAGGAGCCCATGGCCATCACCCACTTGGGCTCGGGCATCTGGTCGTAGAGGGTCTTGATGATCGGGGCCATCTTGTAGGTCACCGTGCCGGCGATGATCATCAGGTCCGCCTGCCGCGGGCTGGCGCGGAAGATGCCGGCGCCGAAGCGGTCGAAGTCGAAGCGGCTGGCGCCGGCGGCCATCATCTCGATGGCGCAGCAGGCCAGGCCGAAGGTCACGGGCCACACGCTGGAGGCCCGGGACCAGTTCATGACCTTCTCGACCTTGGTGGTGATCAGGATGTGCTCAAGGGCGGAGGGTTGGTTCATTCCCATGTCAGGGCTCCCTTGGACCAGATGTAGCCGTAGCCGAACAGCAGCAGGAACAGGAACAGGCCCAGTTCGATGAATCCGAAGATGGCCAGTTCCTTCATCTGGATGGCCCAGGGCATCAGAAAGACTGTTTCCACGTCGAACACGAGGAACATCACTGCCACCAGATAGTAACGAACGGAGAATTTCTCCCGCGCCTCGCTGGTCGTGACGATGCCGCATTCGTAGGTGGAGTATTTCGCCGCGCTGGGCCAGCTCGGGCGCAGGAGCCGCGACAAGTTCAGGATGATGATCGGCAGGGCCACTGCTACCAGGATCAGCAGCAGGATGGACGCGTACCCGCGCATGGAGCCTCCAGGACCAGTCATTGTGCGGCGCAGGTACGGCGCAGGTCAACGATCGAAGCCCACCGATGCATCGTTTGTGACCCATGCCCCAATCCGGCCCTCCGGGCCGGGGTGCCTTCCAGTAGGATGTTTCCATGACTTTTCCCAATTCCCCGGACCCCGCGGACGCCGTCGAGACCGGCGATCCGGCCCTGACTGACTTCCGGCCGGCCCGGGAGCTGTATCCCACCCTGGACCTGACCCGGGAACTGGTGGAATTCGCGCTTTTCCAGGCCATCCCCCTCGACCTGATGCTCAAGCACCACTTCGTGCCGGTGCAGGAGCGGGAGGGCGTCCTGTGGCTGGCCATGGCCGATCCCCTGGACATTCCCACCCAGGACCTCCTGCGGCAGCAGCTCAAGCGGCCCCTCCGGTTCGCCGGCGCCCCCCTGGCCCAGATCCAGGAAGTGCTGAAAAAATCGGAGAGCGGGCAGAAGGTCATGGACGAGGCCGGCGAGGCGCTCAAGATCCAGGTGCTCCACGAGGAGGATCTCGACGACGAGGTGCTCGACCTGGAGCGCCTGACCGACAAGGACGAGGCGCCCATCGTCCGCCTGGTGGACACCACCATCTTCAACGCCCTGCAGCGTCGCGCCTCCGACATCCACCTGGAGACCACGGCCACGGGCTTCCAGATCAAGTACCGCATCGACGGCAGCCTCTACCCGGCGGCCGAGCCCATCGACCGGCGCTTCGCCTCGCCCATCATCAGCCGCATCAAGGTCATGTCCGAGCTGGACATCGCCGAGAAGCGCAAACCCCAGGATGGCCGTTTCAAGCTCAAGGTGCGCGGCCGGGCCATCGATTTCCGCGTGAGCATCATGCCCACCATCCACGGCGAGGACGCGGTGATCCGCATCCTCGACAAGGAGAACCTCACCGAGGAGTTCCAGGCCCTGAGCCTGGAGATCCTGGGCTTCTCCGACCACGAGCTGAAGCGCCTGCGCCGCTTCTCCCGCGAACCCTACGGCATGTTCCTGGTGACGGGCCCCACGGGCTCCGGCAAGACCACCACCCTCTACGCCGTGCTGAGCGAGATCAAGGCCCCCGAGGACAAGATCATCACCATCGAAGACCCCGTCGAGTACCAGCTCGAGGGCGTCACCCAGATCCCCGTGAACGAGAAGAAGGGCCTCACCTTCGCGCTGGGCCTGCGGTCCATCCTCCGCCACGATCCCGACAAGATCCTCGTGGGCGAGATCCGCGACCCCGAGACGGCCCAGATCGCCATCCAGTCCGCCCTCACGGGCCACCTGGTCTTCACCACCGTCCACGCCAACAACGTGCTGGACGTGATCGGCCGCTTCCAGCACATGGGCGTCGAGGTCTACAACTTCGTCTCGTCCCTGAACTGCATCCTGGCCCAGCGGCTCATCCGGGTGCTCTGCCCCAAGTGCAAGCGGTCCGCCCACCCGCCCTCCCCCCAGGAGCTGGAGGAGAACGGCGTGGACGAGGCCTGGCTGCGCAGTGCCACCCTCTTCGACCGCGTGGGCTGCGTGGACTGCCACGGCACGGGCTTCCGCGGCCGGCAGGCCATCATCGAGTTCATGGGCCTCAACGACGAGATCCGCGAGCTGCTCATTCAGCGGGCACCCACCCGCGAGGTGAAGGCCGCCGCCCGCCGCGGGGGCATGCAGTTCCTCCGCGAGAGCGCCATCGAGAAGGTGCGACTGGGCATCACCACCTTCGCCGAGATCAACAAGGTGACCTTCCGCGACGGAGCCTGATCACCCCTGCTCAGCGTGCATCTGGCGGGGCCTTGGTGCGCTTCACAAGTTCGCGCAGCTCCGCCAGGGCCGGCTCGAGCGACCTCGGGAATTCCCCTCGGGCCTTCGCCGCCTCCGCTTCCGCCAGGAAGGTGGCGGCGTAAGCCCGAGCCGCCGAGACAGCCCGGGCATACCGTGGATCGCCATGGAGCTTCTGCATGTCGGGATCCACGAGCAGCCAGTCCAGGTAGGGCGGAAAACCCGAGTTCGTGCACTGGTCCAGCAGCCAGAGAGCCTCCTCACGCAGGCCTAGGCGGACCAGCAGGGGAGCATAGAATACGGTGCGGTTCACCCAATCCATGGCTCCCATATCCGCCAGGCGCCATTTCCCGTGGGCCTCCCGCGCCAGCCGCCTCCCGCCCTCCAAGTCCCCATCCATCAGGAACCGCATGAGCCGAGAGACCGTCTCCCATGTGACTTCCGTGTAGGCCTTCCGGGCCTCACCATAACGGCCCGCGTGGAACAAGGAGAAATACAGGATCCAGGTATGGAACCCCGGCTGGTTCTCCGCCCGTGCGGCCCGCTCCGCCATCGCGACCCCTTCAGCGGTGTGCCCCTGCATCGTCAGGCACATGGCTGCCCACGAGTAGCCCAGCGGGTTCAGCGGATTCAGCTCCACGCTCCTCAGACCGGCAGCTTTCTGGAACCCGGCCGTGGGGGCCACGGCCCCCAGCGTGATGTAGCCCCGGGCCTCGGTCGGCGCATGGTGCGTGGCCTTGATGGCGAACACCGTCACGGCCACGGGATCGACCTTGGGCCGGTTGACCTCGATGCGGCTCCGGACTGCCCAGGCGCGCCCGCAGCGGGGATCCAGAGTCAACGCCCGCGCCACCCACTGCTCTGCCTCCACGCCGGCCCGGGCATCCCTCGTGATGAAGTGCTGGGAGTCGAAGAGCCCGGCGATCTCGGCGACCAGGCGCGCATTGGTGGGGTCCAGCGAATGGGCGCGCCGGAAGGCCGCCAGCGCCTGGTCGAAGTCCCGTGGGTCCTTGCTGTTGGCGTAGCGCTGCTGGAAGAACACGCCCTCCCGGAGGCCGAGTTCCACCTCCACTTTCGACGGGTCACCCCCGAGCCCACGCGAATCCTGAGGGGCGCTGCTCAGTTTCAGGAAGCCGATGAGCGAATCCGCCGCCTGTTCCAGAAGCTGCTGGTAGGTTCCGCGCGATCCTTCGAACCGGCCCGCCCACTTGACCTTCAAGGTGGCCGTCTCGACCAGCTGGACCGTCAGGATGAGTCTCTCCCCCTGGGTGGTCACGGAGGTCACCACCAGGTTCTCCACCCCATAGGCCTCTGCGATCCTCCCCAGGTCCCCATGCACCTTCTCGACCTGGTAGCTGGAGGGCGGCACCTTCGTGTCCACCCCCTCCACGCCCGCCAGCAGGGCCGAGAGCGTGTGGGGAATGGCGTCCGCGAGGAAAGCCGATTCGGCGGGCCCCACCACCTTGGTGGGCAGGGCCACCAGGTTCGGGTTCCGGGGTAGCTTCTGGGGCCCCGGTTTCCAAGCGGCCCAGCCCAAGGCCACGGCCACCCCCGCCAAAGCGGTCCCCATCAGGACCGGCCCTGCGCGGCGCCTCCATCCCAGCGGGGGGGGATCCACCGGTTGGCCCTCCACGGAAGTGGCCTGCCGGCGCAGGGAGGCCAGCTGCCGCGCCAGCTCCTTCGTCGAGCCATACCGCTTCCCCGGGGATTTCTCCAGGCATCGTGCCACCACGGACGCCAGCGCGCCGGGCGGCACCAGGGGGGCCGGGTCCCCATGCACAATCGCGGCGAGCGTCTCGGTGACCGAAGGCCCCCCGAAGGGCTGGCGCCCGCTCAACATCTCGTACAGCACCACTCCCAGGCTGAACTGGTCCGTGCGGAAGTCCACCGGACGGCCGCAGGCCTGCTCGGGGCTCATGTAGGACGCCGTGCCCAGCACCATGCCTGCCATGGTTTCCTCGCTCGAGCCCTTCCTTCCCACCGCTCCCTGCTTCGCCAGGCCGAAGTCCAGGATCTTCACGACCCGGTCCCGCGTGAGGAACAGGTTCTCCGGCTTCAGATCCCGGTGGACGATCCCCCGCTCGTGGGCCGCGGCGAGGCCTGCCGCGATCTGCTCGGCCAGATCCACCACCCGCTCCGCAGGAAGGGCCCCCTGCCCCATCAGGGTCCGGAAGGTCTGCCCTTCCAGGAGCTCCATCACCAGGAAGGGGGAGCCCTCATGGGTTCCGAGATCGTGGACCGTGAGAAGGTTCGGGTGGCTCAGCGCACCCACCGCACGCGCCTCCTGCTCGAAGCGCTTCAGCCGCTCCCGGTCCTCGGCGAACCCTTCGGGCAGCACCTTGATGGCCACTTCGCGGCCGAGTTTGGGATCCTCCGCCCAGTACACCTCTCCCATGCCTCCCTTCCCCAGCAAGGTGAGGATCCGGTAGGGACCGAGGTTCGTTCCAGGCGCGAGGCTCATGGAGCACGACCGTAGGTAGAGTCTCAGCAGGCTAGCAGAATTCCGGCTAGGCGGACCGGCCGAAGTTCAACAGTTCCGCCGACGTCTCGAGGCCTTCGGCCAGGTCGAGCATCACTTCCCGCAGGGCGGTTTCCGGAGTGGCGTCGGCCTGGGTGCGCATGACCCGGGCTGTCCCGTGGGGGTCGTCCACCAGCCGCCGCAGGGCGTCGAAAACCTCCCGCTTGCGGCCTCCCCCCACGGCGTCCGGGATCTCGTGCAGCTGCTCGATGGCGTGCCCCAGGCTCAGTACCGCCAGGAGGCCCTTGGGCCAGCGCCGGCCCAGGTCCTTCGCCCGCCCCAGGTGCAGGGACAGCCGCAGGATCTGCCGGGCCCCCCGCGCCCGCCAGTCCGCGAGGGCCTCGCCCGGATCGGGCTCGACCATCCGCAGCAGGTCCCGCCGGATCACGCCGACGGCCTCTTCCGCCTGCTTCACGGAGCTTCGCGGCATCAGAATGTAGCTGCCGGCCACCACACAGGCCGCGGCCGCCAGGGCGGCGGAGCCGCCGACGATGTCCAGGGTGCTCGCCGCCACCGTGGCGCCGGCTTGGCTGGCCAGCAGGAAGCACATGTTGAAGTCCACGCCGGCGATGGCCGTGCGGGGGTGGGCCCGCAGGAAGCCCCCCAGCAGCAGGAAGGGCGCCAGGGTCCACCACAGCGCCGGGGGCGAGGGGAAGGCCGGCTGCAATAGGAGGCGATAGAGCGCGGCCACGAAGGCCCCGGCCACCACGCCGATCAGCAGCTTGGGCGCCACGCGCTGGGGCAGGGCCATGGAGCCGAGCACCAGGGGGAAGATGCACACGCCCACGGCGGCCTGGACCACCAGAGGCGAGCCGGACCCACGGGCCAGGGCCGCGGCCAGGAAGGTGGCGGCTCCCGAGGCCAGGGCCGTGCGCCCGGCCTGGGGCCACTCCCGGTGGGGCGCGAGGACGGCCAACTCCCGCTGGAACGGGAGGGCCCTGGAGGGTCCCAGAGGCCGGGCCAGCGCCGCATTGGCCTCCAGGAGGCGGGCCAGGGCGCTGGCAAGGCGCTCGCCTCCGGCCTCCGGCTCGATGGGGGAGGGCTCCTCCGGGGGTTCCGCCTCCGAGCGCAGGCGCTCCGCCACGGATTCCAGCCTGGGAGCCAGCCCCTCCGTCCAGCCGGCCGGCGCGGGTTCCCGGGGCCGGAGGGCCACCGCGGCGCTCATGACCCCCAGCGTGCCCACCACCAGCGAATCCACGTCGTGCAGCCGCCGGTAGCCCTCGAAGGAGCCCGCCAGGGTCAGGCGCGCGGAGGCCTCCACCTCGCTGACCTCCGCGAGGATGCGGCGCTTCTCCGCGCCCATGGCCGGGGCCCCGTGGCACAGCACGTCCGCGGCGTAGGCCACGGCGTCCGCCGACAGGTTCCGGATCTGGAGGAAGAAGGCCTGGGCCGGCGACTTGGGCGTGGCCAGCCCGGTGATGACGGTGGCCACCAGCACCCCGATGAGCGTGCACTCCACCCGCGCCGTGGCGAGTTCCAGGGAGGCTCCGGGCGCCAGCACGGAGGGGACGACGACGATGGAGGCGGTGATTCCCGCCAGCAGCGCCCCGTAGCCGTGCACCCCGCGCAGGACGTGGGTGAGGCCCCCGTTGAGGGCCACCCACAGGCCCAGCAGGGCGAACTGGACATAGGGGCCCACGGGCACATGGAGCAGCGCGAAGCCCACCGCCGCGCCCAGCAGGGTCCCCACCACGCGGAAGAGGGCCCGCTCCAGAAGGACTCCGCGCGAGGCCTGCGCCACCACCCACACCGGCATGGCGGCCCAGTAGGCGTTCTGCACGTGGACCAGGGTGGCGATGGCGAAGGCCACCCAGGCGGACAGGGCCAGCGCCAGCCCCCGCACCACCACCGCACGTTCGATGACCGGGACCTTCACACAGTTCCCTTCACCAGCTCCCGCTCAAGGCTCTGCAGCCGCTTGAGGCGCGCGAACAGGCCCGGCTGGCCCGCCAGGGCCTCGGGCGTGTCCAGCTGGACCGCCCGGCCCTCCTCCAGCACCAGCACCCGGGCGCAGGTCTCGGCCACGAAGACGCGGTGGGTGGCCAGCACCAGGGTGGACTTGCCGAGGAAGGCGCGCAGGTTCTCGAGGATGCGGCTCTCGGTCTCGGCATCCACCGCCGACAGGGCGTCATCCAGCAGCAGCAAGCGCGGCCGGCGCAGCAGGGCCCGGGCCAGGGCGGTGCGCTGGCGCTCGCCGCCGCTGAGGGCCACGCCGCGCTCGCCCACCACGGTGTCCAGCCCCTGGGGCAGGCGCTGGATGAGGTCGTCCATGGCCACCACCCGCGCGATCTCCCAGAGTTCCTCCTCCGTGGCCTCGGGCCGGCCCATGGCCAGGTTCATGCGCAGGGTGTCCGAGAAGAGGAAGGCCTCCTGGGGCACCCAGCCCAGGCCCGCCCAGTGGCGGCGCAGGGTGGCGTCGGACAGGGGTTTGCCGTCCACGAGCACGCGGCCGGCCTGGGGCGCGCGGAGGCCCGCCAGCACCTGCAGCAGCAGGGTCTTGCCGGACCCGATCCCGCCCACCACTGCCAGGCTGTCGCCGGGGGCGAGGGACAGGTCCAGGGGACCGACGCCGCGGCCGGTCTCGAAGCGGTGGCTCACGCCCTCCAGATCCAGGCCCGCCGGCGCCCCGGGAAGGGTGATGGCCTCGGCCGGCGGAAGGGCCTTCTCGGGGCCGAGGAGGAGCTGGTCCAGCCGCTCCTGCCCGGCCTTGGCCCGCTGGAAGAGGTTGGCCGACCAGCCCAGGCTCATCATGGGCCAGGCCAGGGCCACCAGGAAGCCGGTGAAGGCGGTGAGGTCGCCCAGGTTGAGGGCGCCCTGCACCACGAGGCTGCCGCCGTAGGCCACCAGCACCAGGGCGGACACGCCGCTGATGAAGGCGGACAGGGGGGCGTAGGCGCTGAAGATCACGGATTGCTTCATGCTGAGGGAGGCGTGGCGCCGGCTGAGGGCGCTGAACTGGGCCACCCGGGCCTCCTCCAGCCCGAAGGCCTGCACCACCCGCTCGCCGCTGATGGTCTCGTGGCTGTGGGTCGTGAGGGCCGAGAAGGCCAGCTGCAGCTTCTGCTGCACCACATGGCTCCACTTCCCGATGACGTAGAAGCCCAGGGCCAGGAAGGTGAAGGGCAGCATGACCGCGACGGTGAGCTTCCAGCTGGTGCTGAACATGAGGCCCAGCGTCACCGGCAGGATGGAGAGCACCTGGAGGAAGCTCATCAGCCCGGGCCCCGTGGCCATGCGCACCGTGCCCACGTCGTCGCCCAGGCGGGACATGAGGTCGCCCACCCGCTGCCGCTCGTAGAAGGCGAAGGGCCGGGAGAGCAGGAAGGTGTAGAGGGACTCGCGCTGCTCGCGCTCCACATCGCGGCTGAGGCCGATGAGCGTGTTGCGCATGAGGTAGCGGCCGATGCCCGCCGCCGCCGTGAAGGCCATCATCCAGGCCAGGAAGACCCGGGAGCCGTGCCAGTCGTGGCGCTCCAGGGCGTGCACCGCCCGGCCGGACCAGTAGGGCACCACGGAGGCGGCCACGCTGCACAGGATCGTGGCGGCCAGGCCCCAGTAGAGGGTGCGCCGGTGGCGGGCCATGAGCGGCCACCACCAGAACAGCTTGGATTCAGAAAGATCCGCCACGGGGCCTCCGCCATTCAGAGTAGCAACAGGCATCGGCCCGTGGCGCGGGCCCCTTGGCAGGGCCCCCGGGGCCCGGGCATGCTGGGGGAAACTTCCTCGAGCTCCCAGCCATGCGGAATCGCCTCGCCGCCTTGATCTTCGTCTCGCTCTCGGCCCTGGCCCAGGCGCAGATGGTGGAGGAGTCCCTGCCCCGGGATCCAGGGCCCCTGGACCTCATCCGCGGCGACAGCTACGAGCAGTGGATCTTCCAGTCCCTGGCCGGCGACGCCCTGGTGGGCCTGGGACCTGCGGGCCAGGCCGTGCCGCGCCTGGCCTCCTCGTGGAAGTTCCAGAAGGACGGCGCCCTCCTCTTCACCCTGCGGGGCGACGTCCGGTTCACGGACGGCAGCCCGGTCACGGCCGAGGACGTGCTGTGGACCTTCGCGGAGATCGGCCGAGATCCCAAGGCCAGCCCCACCAAGCGCGCCATCCTGGAAGGCGCGAGTTCGGGCCTCCAGGACGGCCGCGTGTGGATCCGCTCGCCCAAGCCCCCGGGCCGGCTCCTGCTGGAGCTGGCCCGCGTGCCCATCGCCCAGAAGGGCCACCCGGACCGGGGTTCCGGCCCCTTCCTCTACCAGAAGGAGGCGGCGGCCTGGACGTTCACCCGGCGGGAGCACTTCCTGAAGCCGCGCATCGACGGCCTCCGCTTCCGCCTGCTGCCGGACTCCGGCGCCGTGCTGCAGGCCCTCCAGAAAGGCTGGCTCACCATCGGCGCTCCGCCGCCGCGCCCCCTGGCGCCGCCCGCCTCCCACCGCGTGCTGGTCCAGCCCATGAACGCCCAGCTGGTGGTGTGGAGCCGCCCGGGCCTGGGGCCCCTCCAGCTCCTGGAGCGCTGGCGCCAGGATGCCTTCCCGCCCGGCCTTCTGGGCCAAAACGCCCGGCCCAGCCGGGGGCTGTGGCCCGAGAGCCTGGGTTTCGAGCCCCAGGCCATCGACACCGGATCGGCCCCGCCCCTGCCTCCGGGCCGCCTGAAGCTGCTCTACGCCGCCGGGGAGCCCTTCACGGAAAACCTGCTGCTGGCCCTGCGGGAGCGGGCCCGAAAGGACGGCTTCGAGCTCCAGCTGGCGCCCCTGGAGCAGGCCCTCCTCGTGGACCGGCTGCGCAGGGGCGACTTCGAGCTGGCCTGCTCCGTGGTGGTCTTCGAGCCGCACCCCTGGGCCGCGCTGGAGTACCTGGAGCCCAAGGGCCCCATGAACCTCACGGGCTGGCGCGATCCCCAGGCCCCGGCGCTGACGGCGGGCCTCCGCCAAGCCGGCGATGCGGCCTGGCGGGACCTCCAGGCCCTCTGGGCCCGGCATCCCGCGACCCTGCCCCTCCTCGATTTCCAGAGCGTGATCTGGGTGGACAAGCGCCTCGGCGTGGAGCCCAGCGTCCTGGGCCTCTACCTCGGCACCCCCGGCGCCGCGGGCTGGCGCTGGAACCGGTGAGGCGGGCCCTCCTCCAGGGCGCTGCCGTCTGGGCCCTGGCCTTCGGCCTGGCCTGGACCCTGCCGGGCGCCCTGTGGCGGCCGGTCCCGCCCCCGCCCTTCCCCACGCACGCCCTGCTGCCCGCGGGCCTCGCCCTGGGGACCCTGGCCCTCACGGCGCCGCTGCTGGCCTGGCTCGGCGGGCCCACCCTGGCCGAGCGGCGCCCCCTGGCCCTGCTGGAGGCCCCGCCGGACCTGCTCTGGGCCGGCCTCCTCCTCGCCCTCTGGCCCGCGGCCTGGGGCCCGCCGGGCCAGGGCGGCTGGGTCGCCGCCTTCCTCCTGGCCGCCCTCCCCGGCGAGGTGCGCTGGCTGGCTTCCGCCCTGCCGGGCGAGTGGCCCTTCCCCGCGGCCTGGGGAGCCCGCGTGGTTCGGCGGGCCCGGCGCCTGGCCCTGGCCCGCCTCGCCCGCCGCTGGCTTGCGGCGCGGCTGCCGGTCTGGCTCACGGCCTCGCTGGTGCTGGAGCGGCTCCTGGGCGTGCCGGGCCTGGGCATGGACTGGATGGACCGCGTGGCCGGCCGGGACCGCACGGGCCTCGCGGCCTGGGTGGCGGCCCTGGCCCTGCTCTGGCTGCTGTCGCACACCATGGACGCGGAGGCCGCCCCGTGAAATGGCGCCTCGTCTTCCTGCTGGCCCTGGCCCTGCCGGAACAGCCCCTGGACCCCTTCCGCGGAGGGCTCCCGGCCTCCCTGGGGCACCCCCTGGGCATGGACGAGCTCGGGCGAGATGCCCTCCTGCGCCTGCTGCTGGCCGGGGGCCGCAGCGTGGGCTTCGCCAGCGCCTGCGCCCTGCTGGCCATGAGTCTCGCGCTCCTGCTGGCCTGGCGGGGCCGGCGCTGGCAGGGCGGCCTCTCGGCCCTGCGGAGCCTGCCTCCGGTGCTCTTCCTCCTGCCCCTGGCCGCCGCGGCCGGAGGTCTCGGCCTCCTCAGCCTCTTCCTCCTGCTGGGCCTGCTGCTGGCCCCCCATCTCGAGCCGCCCCTGCGCTCCAGGCTGGAGGCCTTCTTCCAGTCCCCGGCCTGGGCCGCGGAGCGGGCCCTGGGCGCCCCCTCGCGCTCGACGCTCCGCCGCTGGTCCCCCTGGGCCCTGGATCAGGCCGCGGCCCTCTTCCCCAGCGCCTGGCTGGGCGCCCTCTGGGGCGAGGCCACCCTGTCCGCCCTGGGCCTGGGTCCCGGACCCGATCACGACAGCCTGGGCCGGCTGCTGCTGGAGCAGCTGCCCCGCCTGGGCACCGATCCCACCCCGCTGGGCTGGGCCGCCCTGGCGCTGGTGCTGGGCCTGGCGTGGGTGTCCACGCCGGGGCAGAAGCGCGGCTGAGGCCCGCCAATTGAAGCGGGGAATGAATTCAGGCGGAGATGAATGGAGATGGCCGGGATGGGCTCGGCGGCGCCGTGGTGAGCGCTCCTAGAGCTTGGCCTGCATGATGTCCAGGATCTCCCCGTCGGCGCAGGCCATGCCCTGCTGGGCCAGGCGGCCCAGGTGGGCCAGGGAGGCCTCGCCGCTGGCGCCCACGATGCCGTCGGTCTCAGGGATGCCGAAGCCCGACAGCGCAAGCTCCGCCGAGCGGAAGGCGGCTTCGACGCCCGTCATGGCCTTCATGGCGCAGCCGATCTTGGCGCCGTCACAGATGAGCCCGGCCAGGTTGCCCACCATGTTGTGGATGGCCAGCTCCATCTGGGGGATTCCGCCGCCGCCCAGGTGGACGAGGCCCACGGCGATGCCGATGCCCGCGGCGTTGGAAGCGCCGCACACGGCGGACAGTGTGCCCAGGCGGTGCGTGGTGGCCGTGGTCAGCAGGCAGGCCAGGGCCAGGGCCTCCTCGATGCGGGGCTCCGGGTGCCCCTTGTGGCGCGCCCAGAGCCCCAGGGCCACAGACACGGTGATGCCCTTGTTGCCCGACCCCGCCAGGGACATGACCGTGAGCGGCTCGCCGGACATGCGGCCCAGCACGCCGGAGCTCACCAGCCGCGGGATGCGCAGCCAGGGCTCCCCATCCGGACCCGGCACGAAGCCCGCCGGCAGGTGCCTGATGCTGTGCTCGGCCATGGCCAGGTTCAGGGCCAGGCCCTCGCGCAGGCGCGCCCGGTCGGCCTCGCCGATCGTCCCCGCCAGGGCCACCAGCTCCGCCAGGGGCATGGTGCCGACCTGCGCGCGGATGCGATCGCCCGCGTCAGGCCCCGCCTGAGCCGCGGCCACGGGCACCGCGATCCCGTCCGCCTCCAGCCGCGCCACGCGGGTGTGCTCCTGCTCCAGCACGGCCCGGCCCACACCGCCCTCGCAGGCCACGGTGCAGTCGATGTAGAGGTCCGATCGGGAGGCATCCACCTCCACGTGGAGGGCGCCGCGCTCCAGCAACCGCTCGGCCGCCGCCAGAGCCTCCGGAGTCACCGACTCGAAGATCTGCAGGGCCGGCGTGGGATCGGGCAGGACCGCTCCCAGGGCCAGGGCCAGGAGCACCCCCGTGCGACCCCCACTGTTGGGAATGCCCACAGCGTGGCAGTTCTTGTAGGTGCGGACGTCGAGCACCAGCCGGGCCATGCGCGGCTCGCCCCGCCCCTGGCGGGCGGCCAGGCAGGCGGCATAGGCCACCGCCGCAGGCTCCGTGCAGCCCAGGGCCGGCTTCCATTCGGCGGACAGGTACTCGGTCAGGTCCATGGTCATCCTCGCGGCCCCATTCTGGCCTCGGCCTAGCTTCTCCCGGATCACATGGGGTGCGCTACCCTACGGCCCATGTCGAACCTCCTCGGATCCCCCCTTCCCGCCTTCTCCCTCCAGGACGACCAGGGCGCCACGGTCACGAACGCCGACCTCAAGGGCCGCTGGACCGTGCTCTACGCCTATCCCAAGGACAGCACCCCCGGCTGCACCACCGAGGCCTGCGACTTCCGCGACAGCTGGAGCCGCGTGCAGACCCTGGGCGCCCAGGTCTACGGCCTCAGCCGCGACAGCCTGAAAAGCCACCAGAACTTCATCGCCAAGCAGAGCCTGCCCTTCCGCCTGCTCTCCGACCCCGACTGCGCCCTCCTCAAGCCCCTGGGCGCCTTCGGGAAGAAGGTGATGTACGGCAAGGAGGTGGAAGGCATCATCCGCTCCACCTTCCTCGTGGACCCCAAGGGCCTCATCCGCCACGCTTGGCCCAAGGTCAGCGTGAAGGGGCACGTGCAGGAGGTGCTGGACGTCCTGGCCAAGCTGAAAAGCTGAGACAGGATTAACAGGACCTGCTTATCGGCCAAGCTCAGCCCCATGTTCGCAAGATGAAAGGCTGGAGCCGGAGATGACGGAGAAACGGCCTCGGATCCACAGATTTGCACAGATTGAAAACGGGGCTGCGGCTGATTTGGGGGTGCAGCTTCGCGAGCGTGGGCTCCATGGGGGGCGCCTTCGGCGGGCCCACGCATGGTGGGTCGAGCCCCCTCCGCGCTCTCCGTGCGCCCGAAGGGCGGTCTCTGCGCCCTCTGCGTTCCGCTTTTCTGGCTGAGGCTCGCCGATAATCAGGTAACAGGATTAGATGCTGGATCAACAGAATTAAAGATTAAAGCAGTTGGCCTTAATCCTGTTAATCCATCTTTTCAATCCTGTTAATCCTGTCCCCGTCTTTCGGACAGCCGGCGCTCACCCCGCCATGATGCTGAAGCCGCCGTCCACGTAGAGCACTTGGCCGGTGATGCCGCGGCCCATGTCGCTGACGAGGAACACGCCGGCATCGCCCACTTCCAGCTGGTCCGTGTCCCGCTGCAGGGGGGTGTGGGAGCGGTGGGCCTTCAGCTTGGAGCCGATGCCGGGAATGGCCGAGGAGGCCAGGGTCTTGATGGGGCCCGCGGAGATGGCGTTCACGCGGATGCCCTGGGGGCCCAGGTCGGCGGCCAGGTAGCGCACACTGGACTCCAGGGCGGCCTTGGCCACGCCCATCACGTTGTAGCCGGGCACCACGCGCTCGCCCCCCAGATAGGTGAGGGTCACGACGGCGCCGCCTTCGGTCATGAGAGGCTGGGCCGCATTGCAGACGGCCGCCAGGGAGTAGGCGCTGATATCGTGGGCCACACGGAAATCCTCCCGGCTGGTCTCCACGAAGCGGCCCTCCAGGGCCTGCCGGGGCGCATAGGCCACGGCGTGCACCACGAAGTCCAGCTTGCCCCACTTCTTGCGGATCTCGTCGAAGGCCATGACGATCTGGCTGTCGCTGCCCACGTCCATGGGCAGCAGCAGGGGGTTCTTGAGGTCCGCCGCCAGCTCGCGGACGTTCTCGCCCAGGCGCTCGTTCTGGTAGGTCAGGCAGAGCTGGGCGCCGGCCTCGGCCACCTTCTGGGTGACGCCCCAGGCGATGGACCGCTTGTTCGCCACGCCGATGACCAGGCCCCGTTTCCCTTCCAGCAATCCACCCTTGGCGCTCATGCGATCTCCTCCAGAGTCGTGTGCAGACAATCACTTAGCATAGCCGAACCCGCGCCGCCACGCTATACCCGGAGTCAGGATGGAGGCTGCCGCGATCAGGGATGACCGGGCTCTTGACGAAGTGATACAAAAGGATCACTCTCCCATCATGGAGAGGCCGATGATGAAGCTGGTGCCGGTCACCGAAGTCAAGCGTCGCGCCACCGAGGTCATCGCGAGTCTCAGAAAGTCCCGTTCAGCTGTGATGGTGACTGAGCATGGCCGCGAAGCCGCCGTCATGGTGGATGTGGACACCTGGAACAGCCTCCAGCGGCGTCTTGAAATCCTGGACCTGGTGGCCAAGGGCGTCGCGGACCTTCGGGCCGGCCGGGTGACCTCCCAGGAGGACGCCAAGCTCCGCCTGGCTCGGTTTGCCAAGTGAAGGTCCAGTGGGCCGATCGGGCCCTCCAGGATCTGGAGGATGTCCTCGACTACATCCACTGGGACAACCCCGTCGCAGCCAGGAGCATCCATCGCAGGGTGTTCGAGAAAACGGAGAAGCTCAGGGATTTTCCAGACCTGGGGCCCATCTCGACAGAGGCCGGCGAACCCTTCCGGGAGATCCTCGTGAAACCCCAGCGGATCCTCTACCTGCATGAGGATGGGACCGTGACCATGGTCGCGGTCTTCCGGGAGGAAGCCGATCTGCGGGCCATTCGCGAAGCGGATTGAGGCCACCCAGCCCAAAGGCATCATCGGCCGCTGATTTCAGTGATTGCGGTGATTGGGCCTCGGGTGCTTCCCGCCCGGGCCGGCCGAAGGCCGCTTCCGACCGCGCCGGAAGACAGGGAGCCCAGGCAGCGCTGGGACGGGACCATCGTTTTATCCCTGCAATCACGAAAATCGGCGGCGGAAAAAGTTCTTCCCCCAATCCTGTTCATCCAGCTTTCAATCCTGTTACCTGATTATCGGCGAGCCTCAGCCAGAAAAGCGGAACGCAGAGGGCGCAGAGACCGCCCTTCGGGCGCACGGAGAGCGCGGAGGGAGCTCGACCCACCATGCGTGGGCCCGCCGAAGGCGGCCTCCGGCGTTGCCGGAGGTCATGGGGTGCGCGACCCTGGCGCCCCCCATGGAGCCCACGCTTGCGAAGCTGCACCCCCAAATCAGCCGCAGCCCCGTTTTCAATCTGTGCAAATCTGTGGATCCGAGGCCGTTTCTCCGTCATCTCCGGCTCCAGCCTTTCATCTTGCGAACATGGGGCTGAGCTTGGCCGATGAGCAGGTCCTGTTAATCCTGTCTTCGCTTTCGCTTGAAGGATGCCCGTGCTCCTCTCCGTCCCCATCGCCCTCCTCGCCTTGGCCCAACCCACGGCTCCCACCTTCCGCGCCGACCTGGACGCCGGACGCTACCTCAAGGTGCTGGGGGAGTCCGAGGCCCGGCTGCGCCAGAACCCGAACGACGCGGCGGCCTGGGCCGCCAAGTCCCAGGCCCTGTCCAGCCTCCAGCGCTTCACCGAGGCCCACGCCGCCGCGGACCGGGCCCTGGCCGCGAATTCGAGCCTGGCGGATGCCCTGCTGGCCCGGGGCCTCGCGCGGGCGGGCGAGGCCATCCGCCAGCGCGACCTCGGCAGCCTGCGCGGCGCCCTGGGCGCCATGGACGACCTCCGCGCCGCCACTGCGGCGGATCCCACCCTGGCCCCCGCCTGGATGAGCCTGGGCCTGGCCTATGAGATGCTGCCCGGCCTCCTGGGCGGCTCCACAAAGAAAGCCCTGCGCTGCGCCGACCAGCTGCGCCGCGTGGCTCCGGCCCGGGGCGACTTGCTCCAGGCCCTGGTGCTCGTGGAGGAGGACAAGTGGCGCGAGGCCGAGCCCTATTTCGGCCGCGCCCTGGCCCTCACCCCCCAGGATCCCGAGGTGGTGGGCCAGTGGCTGGACGCCCTGGATCGCCGCCCCGCCAAGAAGGCCCTGGGCGAGGCCGGGAAGAACGCCCGCCTGCTGGCCGAGGCCCAGCGCCTCCTCCCCGGCGTGCGCACCCGCGCCCGCGGCGTGGCCGCCGTCAGCGACGCCTACCTGCACGGCGGCCGGCCGGACCTCGCCTGGCAGGTGGCCCAGAACCACCTCCCCCAGGTGGACGCCCCCAGCCTCCTGCGCCTCCAACTCGGCAAGGTGGCCGCCAGCAGCGGCCTTCACCGCCCAGAGGGCCTCGCCGCCCTCGACCAGGTGCTCCGCGAACCCCTCGAAGGTGGCGCCGCCGGCTATCCCGGCGCCTGGTGGCGCAAAGGCCAGATCCTCCAGGGCCTCGGCCGCAGGGACGAAGCCCGCAAGGCCGCCCAGGAAGCTCTCAAGCTTGATCCGAAGCATCGCGGGGCGAGGGAGCTGATGGACGCATTGGAGCAGGATCGCTGACCTTTTGCGTCACTCCCTTGACGCATTCCCGGACCCGGGGCCCGCAAGGCCGCGGAACGCCGTCACGATCGCCTTTCAAACCAAGGATTCGCCTTCTTGCTGGCACCTTGGCACGGAGGTTGATACTTTATGCCCGGCAACCGCCCATAGGAGAGACCACATGAAGAACCAGAAGGGCTTCACCCTCATCGAGCTGCTGCTCGTGCTGGCCATCATCGGCATCATCAGCGCCATCGCCATCCCCGCCCTGCTCGGTCAGCGCGCCCGCGCCCGCGACAAGAGCTGCCAGGAGAACGCCACGGGCCTGATCTCCGATTCCATCGCCGCCTATGACCGCGCCTCCGAGGCCGGCATTGCCCCCGCCGATGGCGCTGGACTCTGGCTCGTCCTGACCACCGATGTGGCGCCCCTGAAGGCCGCCGCCATCCACGTCACCACGGACAAGAACCCCTGGGCCGGCACCGCTGGCGCCGCCAACAATGCCTTCAGCGTCATGGCAGCGCTTGGCACCGCGGATGAGGCTGGTGCCCGCGCCCTGGCCACCACCCTCGGCACCGTGGGTTCCGGCTTCCTGCCCCCCACCGCCGCCGCTGCCGGCGTCCCCGGCGTGGCCGGCGCCATCGGCGTGGGTGTGCAGCTGAACGGCACCTTCAAGGACGGCACGGGTGCGGACCAGTCGGTCTTCACCAAGGTCGGCGCCATCGACTAACACGATTTCCAGTCGTGCGACGGGGATCCCAACTGGGGTCCCCGTTTTTTGTGAGTTCCATCCAGATCGCCCCCGGATTCCCCCGTGGGCCGTGGATGGGCGAGAATGAACGTGGAATCCTGGGAGTGACGAGATGACCGTGGCCATCCAATCGGCGGGGCTGACACGCCGCTTCGGGAAGATGCTGGCGATCCAAGGGCTGGATCTCTCCGTCCAGGCCGGAACCATCACGGCCTTCCTGGGGCCCAACGGCGCAGGCAAGACCACGACCATCTCCCTGCTCCTCGGTCTGCTGAAGGCCGATGGCGGCACCTGCGAGGTTCTCGGGCTTCCGCCTGGCCATCCGGAGGCCCTGGCCAGGATCGGAGCCCTGGTGGAATCGCCCTCCCTCTACGATCACCTGACCGGGTGGGAGAACCTGGAGATCACCCGGCTGATGCGGGGCGCCCCCGCCTCGGACATCGACCGGGTGTTGAAGCTGGTGGATCTGGCGCGGGACGCCCGGCGCCCGGTCCGGGAGTACTCCCTGGGCATGCGCCAGCGGCTGGGCATGGCCCTGGCCCTGCTGGGGGACCCGCGGCTGCTCATCCTCGACGAGCCCACCAACGGGCTGGACCCCTCAGGCATCCAGGACATGCGCGAGCTGATCCGCAGCCTGCCCAGGCAGGCGGGGACGACGGTGTTCCTGTCCAGCCACCTCCTGGCGGAGGTGGAGCAGGTCGCGGAAGACCTGGTGGTCATCCACAAGGGGCGGCTCCGCTACCAGGGTTCCACGCTGGGCCTGGGGACCGCTGGCCCGGCGGAGCTGATGGTGCGCGTGGGCGAGGCGACCAAGGCCCAGGCGGCCCTTGGAGCCTTGGGCTTCCCGGTCCGGGAGGCGGATGGGCGCCTGTGGATCCAGGCCACGGAGGAGGAAGCGCCGCGGATCGCGGCCACCCTGGTGGAGCAGGGGTGCACCCTCTACGAGCTGGCACCCCACAAGGTGAATCTGGAAGCCCGGTTCCTGGCGTTGCTGGAGGAGGCATGACCGCCCTGCGGCCCTTCTTCCAGGCTGAACGGGTCAAGTGGCGCAAGAGCTGGCTGCTGGTCACGGCAGTCCTGGCCCCCCTGTGCCAGACGGGCTTCCTGGCGGTGATCTTCTGGTTCTCCGAAAACCGGATCCGCATGTTCAAGCCGGGCTTCCAGTTCTGGCTGGAACTGAACTTCGCGGCGTGGAACCTGGTGGTGATGCCCATCGTCACGGCCCTCATCTGCGAGCTGTCCTGGGAGCAGGAACGGGAGGCCCGGGCCTGGAACCTGCTCCTGATCCAGCCCGTACCCAGGCGCACCCACTACCTGGTGAAGGTTCTCAGCCACTTCGCCTTGATCACGGCCTCCCTGGTGCTGCTCGCCCTCCTGCTCCTGCTCGGCGGGCTCGTCCTCCAAAGCCGGCCCGGCTTGCTGATGGGCCCCCTGCCCCTGGCCACCTTCGCGCGGTTCCTCGGCTATTCGGCCTTGGCCCTGGCGGCGGTGGCGGCCTTCCAGACCTGGCTGGCCATGCGGATCCCCGGATTGTGGATCGGCTTGGCGGCGGCCCTGGCCGGAAGCTGGCTGACCCAGCGGCTGGTGGATGGATCCGCCCTGATTCAATTCCTGCCGTGGGGGTTGGCGGCCCAGGCCACCCTCGTGTTCGAGCGCTGGCGCCTCCTTCCGTGGGCGCACGCTCTGGGCAATCTGGCCTCCGCGGGGGTGCTGGTGCTTCTCGGAGCCAGCGATTTCACCCGGCGCCACGAACCCCGCGCCTGAGGAGCATCCCGTGCGACCCTTCACCCGCCTGATGACCGCCGAAGGCCTGAAATTGCGCCGCTCCCCGGCCCTTCGCCTGGTCTGGCTGCTCCCGCTCCTGTTCATCCTCGTGGAGGGGTTCTTCATCGAGCGCCCGTTCCTGAGCCTCCGGACCCTGACGCCGAAGGCCCAAACCACCTGGGACCTGCTGCAGGTCAAGATGGTGGTGGCCCTGTGGGGCGGGTTCTTCCACCCCCTGATGCTGGCCATCCTCCCGGCCCTGATCTTCAGACCCGAGCACCGGTTCAAGACCTGGCGTCACCTGCACGCCATGCCCCTGGCCCGCCGCGGCATCTTCCTGGCGAAGGCCATCTACACGCTGCTGCTGAGCGCGGCCCTGCTGATCCTCATCGGTCTGCTGCTCGCGGTGGAGCGGAAGTTCATGGGATGGATGAACCCCCTGTTGGCCTTCCCCTTGCACGGGCTGCAGGTGGCGAAAACGCTTGGCTGGTTGTGGCTGGGCAGCCTGCCCGTGATGGCCATCTATCTGTGGGTCTCGGACCGCATCAACAGCCTGGCGGTGCCTGTGGTCTTCGGCCTGGTGGGCCTGCTGCTCACCATCGCCCTCACCGGCCAGGAGCTGCCCCAGCCCTGGCGCCGCGACCTCATCCCATGGGTGCTGCCCTATGCCGCGGCAGAGCAGGTGATCCACCAGGGGCCCGCCCAGCAGGAGGGGCACATGGCACTGAAGGAGTTCCAGCCGGAGCCCAACGTGCTGCGCCTCCCCAGCGGGAAGAAGATCCGCACCTGGCAGAACGTCCCCGATGAGGTGCTGTTCCCTCCGCCGCCGCCGACACCCGCCTGGCTGTTGGCTGCGTTCAGCCTGGGTGCCGGCGTGCTGCTCCTCGGCCTCGGCTATGCAGACGCCGGACGGAACCGGGTCTGACCGGTCACATCCTCCGGGCTGGGCTCCGGCTCAGTGCAGCCGTTCCAATTCCTGTCCGGCCTGGTTGGTCTTGTAGGCGGTAGCCCCGTTCAGATGGGTGTCCTTGACCGTCAGGGTGTAGGTCAGGCCGCTGGCATCCACCACCAGGTTGTAATCCATCTTGCTGTTCCCCTGGGGCACGAAGGTCGGGAGGAGGGTCGGGCCGCTGGCGGCGCTGCCGTCGGCCTTCCAGTCGTAGGTGCCGGCCACGGCGTAGATGCCCGACTCGGCCCGGCGGTTCTCAAGGGACATCTGGAGGGTCTTGGTGTTGGCCATGGCGTCGCCGATGACCCGGGCCCGGCGCCGCTGCCCCATGTAGCTGGGGATGGCGATGGCGCTGAGGATGCCGATGATGGCCAGCACCAGCAGCAATTCGACCATGGAAAAACCGCGGGCCGAACGAGGGGAGCGACGCGAGAGTCGGGACAATAAGCCGGACATGGAACCTCCATTGGTTCTGGATCGGATGCAAGGGCCGTGCGAACCCAGGTCAATCCTTCCCGAACACATTGGCCAGGTTGAAGATGGGCAGGTACATGGCGACCACGATGAAGCCGATGATGCCGCCGAGCATGGCGATCATGATGGGTTCCATGAGGCTGGTGAGATTGGCCACGGCGTTGTCCACCTCGTCCTCGTAGAAATCGGCCACCTTGGCCAGCATGGCATCCAGGGCGCCCGTGGCCTCGCCCACGCCCACCATCTGCACCACCATGGGCGGGAAGACCTTGGTCTCCGCCAGGGGCGTGGCGATGTTGCGGCCCTGCTCCACGGCATCCTTGGACTTGAGGATGGCGTTCTGGATGACCATGTTGCCGGCGGTGCGGGCTGTGATGTCCATGCCTTCGAGGATGGGCACGCCGGAGCTGATGAGGGTGCCGAGGGTGCGGCAGAAGCGGGCCACGGCGGTCTTGCGGAGGACATCGCCGATGATGGGGATCTTCAGCATGAGCGAATCGATCTGGAGGCGGCCCGCGGGCGTCTTGTAGTACTGGCGCAGGCCCACCACGATGAGCGCGATGGCGATGATGATGATCCAGCTGTAGTTGATGAGTATGCTGGAGAGGGCCATACAGACCAGGGTGGGGAAGGGCAGCTTGCTGCCCAGGCCGTCATACATGGCCGAGAACACGGGGATGACCTTCACCATGATGATCACCACCACGGCGATGGCGATGGTGATGACGGCCACGGGGTAGGTCATGGCACCCTTCACCTTGGCGGTCAACTTCACGGCCTTCTCGATGTAGCCCGAGAGGCGCTGGAGGATGACGTCCAGGATGCCGCCGCTCTCGCCGGCGCCCACCATGTTCACGTAGAGGTCGTCGAAGGCCTTGGGGTGCTTGGAGAGGGCCGCCTGGAGGGTGAGGCCCTTCTCCACATCCAGCCGTACGGCCTCGATGATCTTCTGGAAGCCCTTGTCCTGCTGCTGGGCACCCAGGATCTCCAGGCACTGCACCAGGGGCAGGCCCGCATCGATCATCACGCTGAACTGCCGGGTGAAGATGGCCAGTTCCTTGGGTTTCACCTTGCCGAAGGACTTGGTGCCCTTGGCGGCCATGGCGCTGATGGACGTGACCTCGATGCCGTTGCGCTTGAGGGTGGCCGTGGCGGCATCCCGGGAGTCGGACACCAGGACGCCCTCCTGGGCCTCCCCCAGACGGTTCTTGCCTTTCCAGGCGTATGCGGGCATGCGGACCTCGGCGAGCTAGGAACGGTGGTGAACCCAGGATAGGCAGGAATGGATCAGTGGTGAAGACCTAATGGGTCGAGCAGAAAGGTTTAGGTGTACTTGATGTTGGGGTTCCGTCCGCCCAGGGCGGGGTTGCTGGTGGTGGCGGACTGGGCGGCGGCGGCGGCCCGGCCGCCGGCGGCGCCCACACCCACGCCCCGGTTGATGAGCTCCCGCAGCTCATCGGTGTTGGAGGAGTACTCGAAGGCCTGCTCCTGGGTGATCTCCTTGCGGAGCACCAGGTCCGAGAGGCTCTGGTTGAAGGTCTGCATGCCGTACTTGGACTGGCCGGACTGCATGGTGCCGTAGATCTGGTGGATCTTGTCCTCGCGGATGAGGTTCCGGATGGCGGAGTTGGGGATCATGATCTCCAGGGCCAGGGCCCGGCCCTTGCCGCTGGCCTTGGGGATGAGGCTCTGGCAGATGACGCCTTCCAGCACCAGGGAGAGCTGGGCGCGGATCTGGGCCTGCTGGTGGCTGGGGAACACGTCCACGATGCGGTTGATGGTCTGCACCGTGCTGTTGGTGTGCAGGGTGCCGAAGGTGAGGTGGCCCGTCTCGGCGATGGTGAGGGCCGATTCGATGGTCTCCAGGTCGCGCATCTCGCCCACCAGCACCACGTCGGGATCCTGGCGCAGGGCCGAGCGCAGGGCCTTCTTGAAGCTGTGGGTGTCCGCGTGGATCTCCCGCTGGTTCACCAGGGCGCGCTTGTGCTTGTGGACGTATTCCACCGGATCCTCGATGGTGAGGATGTGCACGGGCTCCTCGGTGTTGATCTTGTCGATCATGGCGGCCAGCGTCGTGGATTTGCCGGAGCCCGTCACCCCGGTCACCAGTACCAGGCCCCGCGGCTTGTCGCAGAGGGCCTGGACCGAGGGGGGCAGGCCCAGCAGGTCGAAGCTGCGGATGTTCTCGGGGATGGTGCGGAACACGCCCGCCGTGGCGCCCCGCTGGTTGAAGACGTTGGCGCGGAAGCGGGCCACGCCCTGGAGGCCGAAGGAGAAGTCCACCTCCAGGTCCTCCTCCAGGCGGTGCTTCTGCTGGTCCGTCATGACGCCGTAGCAGAGCCAGCGGGTCTGGGAGGCATCCATGGGCGGCAGCTTGAGGGGCACCATGCGCCCGTCGATGCGGATCTGCGGCGCGGACTCCGTGGTGATGTGGAGGTCCGTGCCCCCGTACTCCACCATCGTCTTGAGCAGCTGCTGCAGCGGAGCTACGTAGTTGGAACCGATCTCGCTCATTTGAACCTCAGGAAAGGCAACTGCTTGGACAGGATTAACAGGATGAAAGGCAGGATTGACAGGATTAAGGCTGGCGCGGGGATCGGAATTTCTTTTTGATCTGGAGGCTTCGGGCGCCGAAATTCAGCAGCAAGGCCCGTTCCAGGCCCGTGGCAGTCAGATAATTGACGACCTGAACTTCGTGCTCGGGGAGGATGGTCTGCACCGCCTTCAATTCGAGGATCAGCACACCTGCGACCAGGAGGTCCGCCCGGTACACCCCCACCAGTTCGTCCCGATAGCGAACCTCAAGTTTCACTTCTCGCTCAAACGGGATGCCCTCCAAAGCCATCTCAAGGGCCAGGGCATTCTGGTAGACCGCTTCGCTGAAGCCAGAGCCCAATGAGGAGTGCACCCGCATCGCCGCTCCGATCACCCGGCCTGACAATTCATCCTCAGCGGATTCGTCTCCCATCAGGCAATCCTTCTTTTAAATCCTGTTAATCCAGCTTTCAATCCTGTTAATCCTGTCAAAGAACCCGCCGTGTGGGTCGGCGCCTACAACACGGTTTCGCGGATGATCTCTTCGATGGTGGTGACGCCGTCGAGCACCTTGCGGCAGCCGGAGCGGCGGAGGGTGATCATGCCCTCCTTCTGGCCCTGCTCACGCAGCTCGATGGCGGAGGCGCCCGTGAGGATCATGTCCTTGAGGGTCTCGGACATCTCCAGCACTTCGTAGAGGCCCACGCGGCCCTTGTAGCCGCGCTTGTTGCAGACATCGCAGCCCACGGGTTTGTAGAAGGTGATGCCCCGCTGGATCTCCTCGGGGGTGAACCCCACTTCGCGGAGGGCCTCCTCGGGCTGGTGGTGGGTGTCCACCGCCTTGCAGCTGGCGCACAGGCGGCGCACGAGGCGCTGGGCGCAGATGATGTTCACCGAGGTGGCCACCAGGAACGGCTCCACGCCCATGTTCATGAGGCGGTTGATGGTGCTGGGGGCATCGTTGGTGTGGAGGGTGGAGAGCACCAGGTGGCCCGTGAGGGAGGCCTTGATGGCGATCTCGGCGGTCTCGAAGTCCCGGATCTCGCCCACGAGGATGATGTTCGGGTCCTGCCGGAGGAAGGAGCGCAGCGCGGCGGCGAAGTTGAGGCCGATCTGCTCCTTCATCTGCACCTGGTTGATGCCGGGGAAGTTGAACTCGACGGGATCCTCGGCGGTGAGGATGTTGGTGTCCACGGTGTTGAGCTTGGCGATGGAGGAATACAGGGTGTTCGTCTTGCCCGACCCCGTGGGCCCCGTCACCAGCACCATGCCGTAGGGCTTGGAGATCTGGCGGTCCCAGCGCTCCAGGCTCTCGGGCTCGAAGCCGAGCTTGGTGAGGTCGAGCATGAGCTTGTCGCTGTCCAGCAGCCGCAGCACGATCTTCTCGCCGAAGAGGGTGGGCAGGATGCTCACGCGGTAGTCGATGACCTTCTGCCGACCGCCCATGTTCACCCGCAGCTTGATGCGGCCATCCTGGGGCAGGCGCTTCTCCGCGATGTTGAGCTTGGCCAGGATCTTCACGCGGGAGGTGAGGGGATCCTTCAGCTTGAGGTTGGGCCGCATGACCTCCTGGAGGATGCCGTCGATGCGGAACCGGATGCGGTAGTTCTTCTCGTAGGGCTCGATGTGGATGTCGGAGGCGCCTTTCTTGATGGCGTCGATGAGCACCATGTTCACGAGCTTCACCACCGGCGCGTCTTCACTGCCCTTCTTCAGGGCACCGACGTTGATGCTCTCCTCGTCGTCGTCCGTGGTTTCGTATTCGGCGTCGGCATCCAGCTCCTGCTCCAGATCCTGGAGGTCGAAGTGCTCGTCCTGCTCGTTGAACGGCTTCCCGCCGCTGGTGTCCGTGGGTCCGGCCGCCGGCACGCCGCCACCCATGGTGGTCCGGGCGCCCTGGTTGTCCGCCAGGCGCACGCCGCTGGAGCCGCCGTAGTACCGCTCCACGGCCCGGACCAGGCCCATCTCGCTGGAAACGACGGGATCCACGTTGTAGCCCGTGTGGAACCGCACGTCATCCATGGCGAAGATGTCCGTGGGGTCGGACATGGCCAGGGTGAGCACGTTGCCCGTGCGCTGGAGGGGCAGCACCTTGTGCCGCTGGGCCAAGTCCTTGGGGATCAGGGCGATGACCGTGGGGTCGATGGGCGGCCACTGCTCCAGGTCCGCCGCCGGGACGCCGTACTGCATGCCCAGGAAGCTCACGATGTCCTGATCCGAACAGTACCCCTGGCGCACGACGATGCTGCCGAGCTTGCCGCCCTCGCGCCGCTGGATCCTGATGACATCCTCCAGCTGGGCATCCGTGATGAGCTGGGCCTTGACGAGCATTTCCCCGAGCTTGCTGACCACTGCTGCCTCCGGATGGGGTGAGGCGATGGTAACACCACCCGGGGCGCCCCCAGACGCGGCCCATTGTATGCTTGCGCCATGCCCGTCCAAGGAACCCCGCCCCAGCGCCTGCTGCTGGCCCGGCAGCTGATCCGGGAGAAGGGATTGTCCAGGACGGACCTCGCCCTGCTTGAGGACATTCTCCGGGAAGGGGCCGGCGACCTGGATCCCCTGCTGGAGGCCCCTTCGCGGGAGGCCGCCCCCGTCCGGGAATCCCCGGACCAGGCGAACCTGAGGCACCACCTCGGCCTCTTCCTGGCCTTCCTGCACCAGCTCTCCCCCCAGCGGCTGGAGGAGACCCGGCTGCCCATGGGCCCGGTCCTCCAGCACAGCCTGGGCCGCCTGGAGGAGCTGACCGCGACGGCCCACCGGGAGCTGATGGTGGAGCAGGAGCAGCCCGCCTGGGTGGGGCTCCTCCTGGACCTCATGGCCTCCCTCCGGGTCATGGCCCCTCCGTCGGGCGGGGACGCAGCGGCGCTCCGGGGCCTCTGGGCCGCCTTCCTGCAGGATCACCGGGATTCCTTCCGCCAGATCCTGGCCGCCCTCCAGACCTGCGCCGAAGGACCGGAGACCGTGGCCGCCCTGAACGCGCAGATGAAAGTGGTGAACCGGGCCATCCAGGGCCGGGGCCGGCTGGAGGAATCCCTGGCCCGGCTGGCGGAGCAGCTGGAGGCCTGCATCCCGCCGGAGTTCCATGCCCGGGCCGAGCCCCTGCTGCTGCTGCACCACGTGGTGTCCAACCTGCGCCTCGGCCTGATGCGCCCCCTGGACCCGGGCGCCCACTGGCCCGCCGTGGAGCAGGTTCGGGGAAGCCTCCGCTGGCTCTGGGACCACCTGGGCTGGGTGCTGCCCCGCATGGACGCCGAGCTGTTCCGGGACCGCGTCCCGGCCGATCTGAGGCAGCTGCTGCAGGAGCTCCGCCGGGAGGACCGGACCGTCTTCTCCGTGGTGGCCCAGGCCCTGGTCAGCCACATCTCGCTCCTCGGCCTGATGGAATCCCTGCGCCAGCCGGCGGAACCCGGCGCCCAGGACCTCTTCGCGGCCGTGCCCACCTTCCTCGTCGTCGAATCCGAGCTGGGCCGGGTGGCGGAGCGCGCCTACGACCCCGCCCGGGCCGCGCTTCTGGATCCGGACCGGCCCGAGACGCCGCGCCTCCGGGCCTACCTGCGGCAGGCGGTGCTGAACCTGCGCCAGGACCAGGCTACCCTCCAGGGCCTCCTCCACCAGGCCCTGGCCGCGGGAGATCTCGAACAGCTGGCCCAGGCCCAGGACAACCTCCGGAGGCTGCTCGTCAACCACCAGAAGCAGCTGGCGGGCGAGCTGGTGGGGCTGTTCTCGCCGGATGTCCAGCAGCGGCTCTTCCCGGATTCCCCAAGCCTGATGGAAGAGGGCGAGCGGCTCCGGCTGCGCATCCAGCGGCTCTGGGAGCAGGTTCCGCCCATCCACGCCCACCTTCTGCTGAGCCTGGAGCTCCAGGACTGGCCGCGCCTGGCACTGGGTCTCGCCCAGGCCTACCGCCACCTCCTCGCCTTCCGCCGCAGCGCGGAGTTCCCCCTCATGCGCCGGCCGGACCGGGAGGAGGCCGGCCGGCTCATCCAGGACCTGGGCCGGCTGCTGGAGTCCCCGGAGGAAGTGCACCAGGCCCTCCGGGACGCCATGGACGTCCTTGGGGAGCTGCTCCGGTTCCTGGAACTGTTCATGCTCCGCATCAACGCCCGCGTCCCCCTGATCCGCCGCGACCTCGAAGTGGCCCAGGAATCCCTGAAGCTCATCGCCGGCCTGAACGGAAACCCCACCGGCCCGGAACGCACCCGGATCTCGCACCGGCTGATCCAGAACGCCAAGCGCCTGGGGGTCCGGGACGCCCAGGCGCTGACCCTCCTGAAACGCTGGGTCCGCGCCGAACGCGGCCAGAAGGAAGGCGCCCCGCCGGTCCTGGACCAGCTCGCCGCCCATCTGGGCCAACTGGTCCTGAGGCTGGAAGCCGCGTTGGGCTAGGATTGCCTAATAGAACCCCCTTCGGGAGCCCCATGCATCGCATCCACTGGCTGGAACCCCATCCCTCCCGGGCGGGCGATGCATTGCGCGAGGCCCTCGCGGGCTGGGGGCACGAGGTGGTGCCGGGAGCGGGTCCGGGATCGCTGGTGCTGGTCGCCGAGCGGCCGGACCCGGCCCTGATCCCCCTGGAGGGATCCGAGATCCTGTGGTGGGTCCAGCGGGCCGAAGCCGAGGAGGTCAGCGCGGTGCTGGGCCAGCGGCCCGGCTGGGTGCTCCTCCAGGACCGCCCCCTGGAGGCCGCCCGGGAGGCCCTCCGGCAGCTGCGCCAACGGGACCTCGGCAGCGAGGGCTGGCTGCGCCAGATGCTGCACCTCGCCACCCTGGACGACCTGCTCAAGCTCATGCTCGGCCGGGCCATCCGGCAGTCCCGGGCCCAGGGCGGCGCCATCTGGATCCGGAAGGAGGACACCTTCTTCCAGCGGGCCGGGGACGGATCGTTCCCCGAGGCCCCCCTGCCCCGCCCGGAGGCCCTGGACCTGGTGCACCGCGGGAAGGGGTTCCTGCTGGCCGCTTCGGAGCAGCTGGGCCTCCTGCGCCTGGTGGACCCCCGGGAGCCGCCGGAGCGGTTCCTCACGGGGTTCGGGGACGTGGAGCCCCTGCTGCTCAATGCCTGGCGGCTGGAGGAGAGCCGCGCCCTGTCCTTCAAGGACGACCTCACGGTGGCCCAGAACCGCCGCTGCCTGGAGGCGGAGCTGCCCCAGGCCGTGCGCGCGGCGGCCGCCAAGGGCGAGTCCGTGGCCCTGGTCTTCATCGACGTGGACGACCTCAAGCAGGTGAACAGCCAGTACGGCCACCCCGCGGGGAGCATCGTGCTCGAGGCCGTGGCCCGGATCGCCCAGCGGCTCTGCCGCGCCCACGATCGCCTCTACCGCTACGGGGGGGACGAGTTCTGCATCCTCATGCCGGGAACCCTGGCCCGGGGCGCCCAGAAGCTGGCGGAGCGCCTGGTGCAGGTCGTCCTGAGCCAGCCCGTGGCCCTGGGCGACGAGCGCCTGGCCATCTCCCTCAGCGCCGGCGTCGCCGCCTTCCCCGAGCACGCGGACGGCGCCGGCCACCTCATCGAGGAAGCCGACCGCGCCCTGCTCCGCGCCAAGCGCGAGGGCAAGCGGCAGGTGGTGGTGGCGGGGGCATGACACCCATTCGCGTTCAATCGTAAGAGATCCACCACGGAGGCCCAGAGCATGGGCACACGGGAAGCGGCGGGTCCGGATGCCCCAAAAAGGATCCGGACTCGCCGCCTCCCGTGGCTTCCGGCTTGGCCGGAAGCGGCCTCCGGCCTGCCCATGACGGAGGAACACGGAGGCCTCCGTACCTCCTCCGTGGCCCCGGTGTCTCCGTGGTGAAGCTCTAGCATTGAACGCTTGGTGGTGTTGAGGCCCTACTTCCGCTTCTTCTTCCGGCCCTTCTCCGCTCCGAACACCTTGGCGAGGAAACCCTCCTCGCCTGCTCCGGCGGGCTCACCCTCCAGGCTCCGGCGGAGCTGCTCCAGGAGCTCGCGCTGTTCGCCGGTGAGGGACTTGGGCACGGCCACCCGCAGGTGCAGGTAGAGGTCGCCGCGGCCGGCGCCCTGGAGGCGGGGGACGCCCGCGTTCACCAGCTTCACCACGTGATCGGCGGGAGTGCCCGCGGCCAGCTTCACCTTGTCGGGACCGTAGGGGGTCTCCACCTCCAGGGTCCCCCCTGTCACCAGCAGGGGCCAGGACACCTCCAGGCGCTGGTGCAGGTCCAGGCCATCCCGCTCGTACTTCGGATCCGCCTCCACGTCGAAGACCACGTACAGGTCGCCGGTGCGGCCCCCAAAGCGGCCGGCCTCGCCCTGGTTCTGCAGGCGGAGCCGGGTGCCCCGGTCCACGCCCGCGGGCACCTTGAAGCTGACCTTCGACTTGCGCTGGATGCGGCCCTCGCCCCGGCACTCGCGGCAGGGCTTGGGGATGATGCGCCCCTTGCCCTCGCAGCGAGGGCAGGGCGTGAGCATCTGGAAGAAGCCCTGGCGCATGGCCACCTGGCCCGCGCCCCGGCACTGGGGGCAGGTCTCCGGTCGGGTCCCCGGCTCGCAGCCGGAGCCGTGGCAAGTGCCGCAGGCCTCCAGGCGCGGGATGCTCAGTTCCACGCTCTCCTTGCCGAAGATGGCGTCCCGGAAGCTCAGCTTCAGGTTGTACTGCAGGTCCGAGCCCCGCTCCTCGCCGGTGGACCGGCGACGGCCCCCACCGCCGAAGAGGTCCCCGAAGAGGCCGCCGCCGAAGAAGCTGCCGAGGATGTCCTCGAAATCCGCGAACTGGTTCGGGTCGAACTGGAACTGCTGGCCGCCCCCGGCGCCTCCCACGCCCGCATGGCCGTACTGGTCGTAGGCCCGCCGCTTTTCGGGGTCCGACAGCACGCTGTAGGCCTCGGCGGCCTCCTTGAACTTCTCCTCGGCTTCCTTGTTGCCCGGGTTGCGGTCGGGATGCAGTTCCATGGCCAGCTTGCGGTAGGCCTTCTTCAGCTCGTCCGCCCCGGCCTCCTTGGATACGCCGAGCACTTCGTAGTAGTCACGCTTCATGTTTGATCAGTCCTCAGTCTTCAGTCTTCAGGGCTCAGTCTTCAGTGGCGGCCCCCATTCGGGCGGCCGGCTGATCCGGGCGTCTTGTCGAATGAAACGGCAAGACCCGTCACCAGGCGAGCCACTTCCTGGGACAACCCAATCAAGTCTCCATTCTCACCCAAAAAGCCCAGTTGCTGGGCGAGGTCCAGCTGGAATTCGAGTTCCCCCTCAGATCCAAGGGCGATGTCCACGAATCTAAGGAAGTCCTGTTCGCTCCGACGGGCACAACCCTCCACGAGATTGGAGGGAACAGATACCGCGGACCGGCGCAGCTGAGAGGCGAGCCCAAACCGCTCTTCTGAGGGAAATCCTGCCGTGGCGCGGTACACCTTCAGGGCCAGCTCCCGGGCCTTTGCGAAAGCCACCAGCTGGGGTGATCCCTCATGGCGGCTCCACACGCATGGTCCTGAACGGCCTCACTGAAGACTGAAGACCGAGGACTGAAGACTGGATCTCAGTTCGGTCCCGCCCCCTCCTGGTCCTCGTGCTCCAGGGAGGCCATCATGGCTTCGCTGGCGGCGAGGACGGCGTCGGTCAGCAGGTTCTGGGCCTCGAGCAGCTGGCCCTCGCAGGCCCGCAGGGCCTCGGAGTCCTGGGCGGCCACGGCCCGCCGGGCCCTGGAGAGCACGTCCCGGATCATGGCCTGCTGATCCTCCCGCAGGAACTTGCCGCACTCCGCGAAGCTCTTGTCGCAGGAGAAGATCAGCCCCTCGGCGGAAGCGATGTACTTCAGCGCGTCCCGCTTCTTCACGTCGGTCTCGGCGTTGGCCAGGGCCTCGCGGATCATGCGCTGGATCTCCAGCTCGGAGAGGCCGGAGCTGGGGCGGATGCTCAGGCCCTGCTCCAACCCGGTCATGAGGTCGCGGGCGGAGACCTTGACGATGCCGTTGGAGTCGATGTCGAAGGCCACTTCGATCTGAGGCACGCCCTTGGGCAGGGGCGGCAAGTTGATGAGGTCGAAGCGGCCGAGGCTCTTGTTGTGCTCCGCCAGCTCGCGTTCACCCTGCAGCACGTGGATCTCCACCCGGTTCTGGTTGTCCGTCACCGTGGTGAAGGTGCGGGCGTCGCGGGTGGGGATGGTGGCGTTGCGCTGGATGATCTTCACGAAGCCGCCGCCCTGGGTCTCGATGCCCAGAGACAGGGGCGTGACGTCCAGCAGCACCAGGTCCTTGATGTCGCCTTTCAGCACGGCGCCCTGGATGGAGGCGCCGGTGGCCACCACCTCGTCGGGATTGATGCTCCGGTTGGGCTCCTTGCCGAAGAAGTCCCGCACGAGGCGCTGCACCAGCGGCATGCGGGTCTGCCCGCCCACCAGGATCACTTCGTCCACCTGGTTCGGCGTCTTGCCGCCCTGCTCCAGCGCATCCTTGATGGGGATCAGGGTCTGCTGCACCAGGCCGCGGGCCATGCCCTCCAACTGCTCCCGGCTGAGGGTGGCCTCCAGGTGCTGGGGGCCGCTGGCGGCCTGGGCGATGAAGGGCAGCCGGATGTCCACGCGCTCCAGGGTGGACAGCTCGCACTTGGCCTTCTCGCTGGCCTCCTTCAGCCGCTGGAGGGCCATGCGGTCCGAGGACAGGTCGATGCCGGTCTTCTCGTGGAACTGCTCCACGAGCCAGTTCTGGATGGCCAAGTCGATGTCCTCGCCGCCCAGGAAGGTGTCGCCGCTGGTGGCCAGCACCTCGAACACGCCGTCGTTCATCTCCATCAGCGTGAAGTCGAAGGTGCCGCCGCCGAAGTCGTAGATGGCCAGGATCTGCTTGAGCCCCTTCTTGTTGAAGCCGTAGGCCAGGGCCGCCGCCGTGGGTTCGTTGATGATGCGCTGCACGTTGAGGCCGGCGATCTTGCCGGCATCCTTGGTGGCCTGCCGCTGGGCATCGTCGAAGTAGGCGGGGACCGTGATGACGGCGTCCGAGACGTCCTCGTGCAGGAAGGCCTCGGCCGCCTGCTTCAGGGAGCGGAGGACGATGGCCGTGACTTCGGGCGGGGCGTAGTCGCGCTCGCCGACACGCAGCCAGGCATCCCCGTTGGGGGCGGCCACCACCGGGAAGGGGAGGCGGCCCACGGCCTCCTGGACCTTGGGGGCGCTGAACCGCTGCCCGATGAGCCGCTTGACGGCGAAGAGCGTGCGCTGGGGGTTCGTGACGGCCTGGCGCTTGGCGATGTGGCCCACCAGCACGTCGCCCTTGTCCGTGAACGCCACCACCGAGGGCGTGGTGCGGCTGCCTTCGCGGTTGGGGATGACGCGCGAATCCCCGCTCTCCATCACGCAGACGCAACTGTTCGTCGTTCCCAGATCAATGCCGATCAGTTTGCCTGCCATGGGTGGAACTCCGGGGGAAACGCTGCTTCATGATAGATCTAAGTCTTGACTCATCCAACAAAGCCAGGACCGGAGGCCGCTAGGACTTTCCCGGTTCCTGGAGCCGGTTCACCACCACGCGGGCCGGGCGCAGGAGCTGCCCCTTGAGGTTGTAGCCGCGCTCGTAGACCGCGGCCACGGCCCCATCCGGAAGATTCGGATCACTGAAGGTGGTGAGGGCCTCCGCGTGGAGGGCGTCGAAGGAGTCGCCGACCTTGAGCGGGAGGGGCTCCACGTTCATGCGGCGCAGGGCCTCCACGAACTGCTTCTGGATGAGTTCCACGCCGGCGCGGAAGGATTCCACATCCTGGTACGAAGCGCCGAGGCCCCGCTCGAAGTTGTCGAGCACCGGCAGGACCTCGAGGAGGATCTTCCGCTCCGCCTGCTCCACCGCCATGGCGATGTCGCGCTGGGCCCGGTTGCGGAAGTTGTTGAAGTCCGCCGCGAGGCGGCGGTGCTGGTCCATCAGCTCGGCCTCGCGCCGGAGCATCTCCTCCATCTGATGTTCGGCCTCGGTGAGCGCCGATTCGAGGTCCACCCGGGGCTCTCCCGAGTCCTGGAGATCGCCATCCCCGCCCGGCTGCCCATCGAAGCCGGAGGCCACCTCGTCGGCGACGGACTGGAGGTCCCCGTCCAGGGCGTCATCCAGGCTGAGATCCACCACGTCCTCGGGCTCTTCGGCCGGCGGGGCGGGCTTGTCATGGGGCTCGCGGGGGGTGCCTGTGGTCATGGCAGCAGTATACGCAAGAACGGTCAGGACCCGCCCTGCCGCCGCTGGATCTGGCGCGACCACCAGCGCAGGCCACCCATGACCCGGCCGTAGTCCATGCGCAGCGGTCCCACCAGGGCGAAGGTGACGTAGCCCGCCGGGCCGAGGCCCACGGTGCGCACCGCCGTGGCCAGGGGCCAGCCCTCCAGGTAGGGGTTCTCGGAGCCCAGCAGCAGCTGGACATCCTGGGAGGCCCGGTCCGCGAAGGCGTTCAGGAGGCGGGCGAGGCGGCCCCGCTCCTCGAAGGCCGCCACCAGACCCCGGAACCGGGCCACATCCTCGAATTCGGGCAGCCCGCCCAGGCGGCCGAGGCCGGACACCAGGACCGGGGGATCGCCCGCCGCCCCCTCCTCCGGCCAGCGGGAGGCCAGCTCCTGGAGGCGGGTCCGCAGGGTCTCGCCTTCCCGGGCCCCCGCCTCGAGGGCCTCCAGGAGCCGCGACCGCATCTCCACAAGGGTCAGGCCCGCAAACTGGGCGGTGGCGTAGTTCCCCAGCTCCGTCAGGACGGTATCCGGGTAGTTCCACGGGTTGTCCATCAGGCGGTGGTCCACCTCGCCGAGGCTGCCCACCCAGATGGCCACCAGGCGCCCGGGCCCCACGGACACGAACTCCAGGCGCACCAGGCGGCTCTGCGTCAGCGGCAGGGGGAGGGCCACGCAGACGCCGCCCATGACCTCCGCCAAGGTCCGGCTGGCGTGGCGGGCCCAGGACTCGGGATCCAGCTCCAGGCCGTCCAGGGTGGCAGCCAGGCGGCCTTCCAGCTCGGGATCCGGGGCCTGGGCCTGCAGCCAGCGGTCCACGTAGTAGCGGTAGGCCCGCTCCGTGGGCACACGTCCCGCGGACGTGTGGGGCTGGGCCACCAGGGACTCGTCCTCCAGATCCGACAGCACGTTCCGGATGGTGGCGCTGGAGAGGGGCTCGGGGAAGCGCTTGGCCAGCAGACGGGAGCCCACCGGCTCCCCCGCCTCGAGGTAGGCCTCGATGAGGGTGCGGAGCACGGATTCGCCGCGGGGATTGAGGTTGGGGGTCGCCATGGTGGGTAAACTTTGTCGGGCTGTCATACTATATACCCCCCAACGGAGGTCCCATGCGCACCATCCTGACCCGTCTCTCCCTCGCCGCAGCGCTCGTTCTGGCGGTGGGATGCAACCGCAAGAGCGAGGCTGCCATCCAGGCCGAAGAGGCCGCCAAGACCGCCGAGGCCAAAGTTGCCCAGCTCGAGCAGCAGCTGGCCGAGGCCAAGTCCGGCAAGGTCACCGGCGCCGACGCCGACACGGTCCAGCAGGTGACCAAGTCCCAGGTGAAGGCCCTGGAGCGCCAGGTGGCCGATGCGAAGCGGCGGGCCGAGGCCAAGAAGCAGGAGGCCGCCGTCCTGGCCTCCGCCCCCGCCCCCAAGGAGGCCCCCAAGGCCGTGGTGGTGGAAGTGCCCACAGGCACGAAGCTGGAGATCGCCCTGGCCCGTGAGCTGGCCACGGACAAGGACCAGCCCGGGGATGCCTGGGAAGGCTCCCTGGCCTCGGACGTGGTGGTGGACGGCAAGCTGGTCTGGAGCGCCGGCAGCTCCGCCCGCGGCGTCGTGACCCAGAGCGCCGCTGCGGGCCGCCTGAGCAACGGCCAGGGCGCCCTCGGCATCCGGCTCACGGAGATCGCCGGCGTCGGCATCGACACGGACACCCACGTGGTCGTGGCCACCGCCCGCGGCGAGCGCAACGCCAAGTACATCGGCGGTGGCGCGGCCCTCGGCGCCCTGGTGGGCCTGCTCTCGGACAAGAAGCACCAGGGTGACCACGCCCTCGGCGGCGCGGCCATCGGCGCCGCCGCCGGCACCGCCGTGGCCGCCGGCACCGCCGACACCGTCATCCGCATCCCCGCCACCAAGCCCGTGGCGTTCAGCCTGACGAGCCCGGAGAAGGTGACGCTGAAGAAGTAGCTGGTGGCTATCGGCTATCAATCAAAAAGGAAGCGGGAGGCGAGCCTCCCGCTTCTGCTTTTACTGAAAGCTGACAGCTGATAGCCCCCTTCACGCCTCCAGCGCCTGCAGCCGCTCGGCCTCGAAGGCGGCGCGCAGGGGCTCGATGATGGGCTCGATCTGGCCGCCCATGAAGCTGTCGATCTGGTGGATGGTGACGCCCACGCGGTGGTCGGTGACGCGGCCCTGGGGGAAGTTGTAGGTGCGGATCTTCTCGCTGCGGTCGCCGCTGCCCACCTGGGACTTGCGCAGGGCCGAGTGGGCCGCGTCGGCCTCCTCCTGGGCCTTCTGGAGCAGGCGGCTGCGCAGCACGGTCATGGCCTTGGCCATGTTCTTGAGCTGGCTGCGCTCATCCTGGCAGCTCACCACCGTATTCGTGGGCAGGTGCGTGAGGCGCACGGCGGAGTAGGTGGTATTCACGCTCTGGCCGCCCTTGCCGCCGGAACAGAAGGTGTCGATGCGCAGGTCCTTCTGGTCGATCTGGATGTCCACCTCCTCGGCCTCGGGCATGACGGCCACGGTGGCGGCGGAGGTGTGGATGCGGCCCTGGGTCTCGGTCTTGGGCACGCGCTGCACGCGGTGCACGCCGCTCTCGAAGCGGAAGAGCGAATAGGCGCCGTCGCCCTGGATCTCGGCCACCACTTCCTTCAGTCCCCCCTGCTCGGCCTCGCTCTCATCCAGCACCGTGACCTTGAAGCCCCGGCGCTCGGCGAAGCGCACGTACATCCGGAACAGCTCCCCGGCGAAGAGCGCCGCCTCCTCGCCGCCGGTGCCGGCCCGCACTTCGAGGATGACGTTCTTGGCATCGGCGGGATCCTTGGGAATGAGCAGGCGCCGGATCTCCGCCTCACCTTCCGCGATGGCCTTCTTGAGGTCGGGGATCTCGAGCTCCGCCATCTCGCGCAGCTCCGCGTCCATGGACTTGTCGCCCAGGATGAGCTCGGCCTCCTCCAGCTGCTTCATCCGCGTGCGCTGCGCCTGGAAGGCGAGCACCACCGGCTCCAGCTCCGCGCGGAGCTTGGTCAGCTCCCGCAGGCGCTTGGGATCGGAGACCACGGCGGGATCCTGCAGCTGCGCCTCCACTTCCTGGAAGCGGGCGTCCACGGCTTCAAGTTGATCGAGCATGTCCCACCTTTTCGGCTACCTCCGAATTCCGGCAAAGCCGGGATTTGGAGCACACAAAAAAGAAGAACGGGCCGATGGTTCGGCCCGTTCTTTGGAATGCGGAAGCTAGGCTTCGGTCGTCTCGGCGGCGGCTTCGGGAGCGGCGGCCGGGGCTTCCTTCTTCGCGTACTTCTTGTTGAACTTCTCCACGCGGCCCTCGGTGTCCATCAGGCGCTGCTTGCCGGTGAAGTAGGGGTGGCAGGCCGAGCAGATTTCCACGCGCAGCTCCTTCTTGGTGGAGCGCGTCATGAACTCGTTGCCGCAGGCGCAGTGCACCATCACGTCGTGCAGCTCGGGGTGGATCTTTTCCTTCATCTCTTCCTCCTGGGACCGACCGGATGCCCCCATGGGCGGGGTGAACGCACGCGGCTTGTCCACGCAAGACAGAAAGCATATCGCCAAATCCCTGATTCCTCAAGGAGCATTCCCGGAGGGCCGGGGATGGAGCCGGTTCAGCCCTCCTGCTCCCGGGGAGTCAGGACCCAGCGCTCGGCGAGAACCCGCCGCAGCCTCTGGGCCAGCATCACGCTGATGAGCACCGTGGCGTTGAAGCTCAGCTCCAGGGGCACCTGCCACCACTGGAACCGGATCCGGCCCAGGAACCCCGTCTCGATGGCGAACATGAAGGCCGTGAAGACCACGGGCTCCAGGAAGGTCTGCCAGAGAGGGCGTTCCTGGCTGTGGCGCTCCAGCAGGAAGCCCGTGTAGGCCCCGTAGAGCAGGCGTGTGGGCTTGAACCCGTGGTGGGTGGTGAACCCGAGGGGGATCGAGAGCAGGGACGTGAGCAGGACGGCCACGGCGATCCTCGCCCAGGGATCCAGCCGGAGCCAGTAGCGCCGCGCCCAGAAGTAGCCGGTCCCCACCGCCAGCCCCTGGGCCGCGGCGAAGGCCAGGCAGATGTACCAGCGCCAGCCTTCGAACCACATGTGGCTGCCCGTGGCCAGCCCGATGATCATGCCCGCGGCCAGGGCCGTGCCGCTGCGGTGGTTGGCGTCCTGGCCCTCGCCAGCTGTCAGCTCCTCGGCCAGCACTGTGGGATGTTCCTTCTCGGACAGCATCGCCGACATGGCCGATTCGCTGTCGATGCCCCGGGCTTCCGCCTCGTCGAGCAGGTGGGTCTCCAGCTCCCGGAGCAGGGTGAGGCGCCGCCGGCGCGTCAGGCCCTTGAGACCTGAGCCTACCGTCGAGAGATAGGCTTCCAGCGCCCGGAACACGACGGGACCCTAGGCCCTTGGCCCCACGAAGGCCTGGACCATGTCCACGAACTGGTTCCACTCCTTCTTCTTGGCCGCCAGGAAGGCCTGGCCCGCGGGCTGGATGGCGTAGTAGCGCCGCTCGCGCCCGTTCTCCTGGGTCTCCCAGTAGGAGGTGATGAACTCCGTGGCCTCCAGCTTGTGGAGCGCCGGGTAGAGGGCGCCCTCCTTGAGCGTGTAGGTGCCCCCGGTGCGCTGACGGACCGTCTCGATGATCTGGTAGCCGTACATGGGCCCCTCGCAGAGCAGCGACAGCAGCAGCAGGGGAGTGCTGCCCTTCAGCAGTTCACGGTCCACGGGGTCCTCCGGTTTAGTGGTCTCCATTGTGCCTCGCAAATTGAGGCCAGTCAAGGCATCGAGGTACAAATGTTTTTACAGGCAAAGGTGACTTCCGGGGCCGGTTATCGCGACAACCCGGGCGATCCACTCACTGGTCCGAATCCAGGACCAGCAACAAAAGCAGGGGGGGTCGTCCGCCTGGTCGGGATTCGAACCGGGCGGCTGCGCCGCCCACGGCTCGCGTCGGCGCCACAGAGGCTCCGTCTCTGCGAGCCCAAAGGCGAGCAGGAGGACAGCGCCAAGCGCTGTCCGTCAGACGGAGGTGGCGCCTTGGGCGATCCACTCGCTGGTTCGAATCCAGAATCATCAACAAAGGCAGGGGGCCGGATGGCCCCCTGCCTTTGTTGGTGCACCCGACTGGATTCGAACCAGCGACCTTTGGCTTCGGAGGCCAACGCTCTATCCAGCTGAGCTACGGGTACCGCGACCTTTACATGCGATTGGTTGTTTGAACGTTTTCGAATTTTCCTTCAACCAAGGCCCCTGGTGGTTCGGGAGGGGGGGGGGTAGACGAGAATCGACAATTTAGTAATCAAGACCCTACAACTGGTTGAAGTTTGGTAGTCCAGAATCGATTCTGATGCATCATTATCATATCAAAAAATTTTTTCATTATTACTATTTATCTTCAATATTTAGATATTTTAATACTTCATCCTTACAAAATAATTGCATTTTAAGCCTCTCGTTTTTGTCGTAAATTTCATACGCGTCAAATATTTTATTAATACGAACTTCCTGACTTTCATTGCTATAAAATGGATCTTTATCAATATCTTCTGGTCCTGAATATATGTCATGCATAAAGCGGCCATAATGTTCTAATGTAATAGATGAAATTAGATAATTGAAATTCTTTTTATCTTTTTCTTCTATAGCAAGCTTTTCTCCTTGCAAAATTGTTTCTTTAAATGTTGGCATTCCTTGATTTTTAAAAATTTTTTCGCCTAAAATCAAAACATTGTGAATTTGCCTTCTGGCTTGATCTTGGGCATGTACATAAATCGTATTTGTATAAACCATTGTCATTATGACCACATTTGCAATTATACCATATTTAGCCATGCTTCCCTCCAATATTTATTTTATAGGTAATCTGAGATACGAATAAATGAGCAGGATATTTAATTGTATTAGCTTCTATTGGACGCTGTAAAATATGTTTGTTTCTCGTTTTCAGTCTGTATGTAATAATTTTATTATTTATTGTTTTTTATTGCATTTGAATTGCCAATCATCACCAAAAAATCAATCACATTTTGATTGGTTGGAGGATTGCTGTTATATTGCTTGAATGTGAGTTTATTGTAATCATATGCAGCAATACTTGTAGTGATAAAATCATACATGGGATCCATAGAGCGGGAAGAATTGGAGCTTCCTGTGTCTATCCATGATCCGCGACGGGCAGATTTTAATAATTTACCAGATTTTGAATAATAATTTTCTTCTAAGGTTCTATACAGCCTATGCTCATCGACCACATTAAATTCAATTATTGAGTGAGAGTAGATACCAGAACCATCACCGGAAATTTTGGTAACATAAATAATGTTATGCAATCTATTTGGGAATCCGCCTTTAGGTACTAAAACACGCCATTCTATCCCATTAAATGCTGTCCATGATACTATATTCGATTTTTTGGGTAAATTATCAGTATGAGTGGGCCATAATCCAGATTGGGATTTATTTGATGATTTATTATTTGCATATAAAGAAATCCAACTAAGCAAGCATAACACAAATAATATTGTTAGTTTTGATTTACCTGTTGTTTTCATTGGCTCTCCTTGGCATGAAGTGTTAAATTTGCTTGATGTTTAAAAACATAGAATAGTCTGACAAACTATCTGGTTCTGATCCTATTACCCTCCGAAGATCAATTGAATAGCATTGAGTATGGATATCTTCCTTTCAAAAAAAAAAGGGGGGGGGAGTGGTACAACCATTCAGAAAGCCCAGACACAGAGTCATTTTATGGGCTTGACCGTCATTGGCGTTCCGCACTTTGGGCACTTCGGGGCCACCGGGTGCCGCTGATAGGTCTCTGTGTACCGGCAAGAAGCCTTCATGCAGGTGGCCTGATAGGTTTGAGGGCTCATGGATAACTCCCTGGTTGGCGTGGAATGACGAAAGGATCGTAAGGATGGGGGGCTCGGGTTTCAAGAAAAAATCGTAATTCGGTTCAAAAAATATTACTCCACCACTATCCATAACTTACGTCCTTCACGCCCCGCCTGGATAATCCTGAGAATGGCTTCCTGGCTATCAAGCAGGGGGGTGGTTTGGCTGTTTGGAAGGTCCAGCAGCATGGCTGAAGCCGATCCATGATTCGGCAGTGTGATGTTGCGTCCTTCCGTGGCCTGGGGTCGCGGGGGAGGCTGGTTTGGGACCTGCTTGGGTTGGAAGTCCTGGCCGCTTTCCAGGCTCTCCGTGCTGGTGCCAAATAGCTGGGCCAGAGCGGCAAGGGCTGCACCAGAAGGCCGGGACTTGTCTCGCTCCCAGGCCGATACGGCGGTCTGATCCGTATTCAAGGCAGCACCCAGTTCACCTTGGGTCCAGCCCCATGCAAAACGGACGAATCGAATGCGCTCCGCCAGCGTGCGGGGGGGACCGCTGGGAGAACCGGAGTCGTAGGGTCCGCGAGTGGGCATCTCGGTCAGGATGACTCAAACATCCCCACGGTGACACCAGGAATACGACCATTTCGTATCGCCATGTGACCAATTCATCTCATGTAGGCTTCGTAATATGGACCATGACTTCAGGCCAGCCTGGTTCAGAGGAGATCGGCCCCCCCTCCTGGGTCGGTTCAGATTCCCGTCGCCTCGGGCGTTATGTGGTGGGCCCAGTCCTGGGGCAGGGCGGCATGGGCGTGGTTCATGAGGCCTGGGACACCCTTCTGCGCCGAAGAGTTGCCCTCAAACGCCTGACCCAATCCAGCCCAGAGGCATGGGTACGGTTTCTTCAGGAGGGGCAGTTCCAAGCTCGGCTCCGCCACCCGAGCATTTGCCAAATCTACGATGCCGACACTGTGGAAGACCTGCCGGTCATCGCTATGCAGTTGATCCACGGTGAGCCTCTGTCCGATCTTCGCCCCAGGATCAATCGGGAGGACCTCCTGCGGATCCTCATGCAGGTGGCTCTTGCGGTCCATGCCGCCCACCAAGCCCAGATCCTTCATCGCGACCTGAAGCCCGGCAACATTTTGGTTGAAGAGGGCCCTGAAGGGTTTGTGCCCTTCGTGTGCGACTTCGGCCTGGCCAGGGATCTCTCAGGCCAAGGAATCACCCAGACCCACCATGGGCTTGGGACGCTCGGATTCATGGCTCCCGAGCAGCTCCACCCCCATCTCCCGTTAAGTCCTGCCACGGATGTTTACGGGATGGGTGCGACACTTCACGCGATGTTGCTGGGGCAGGCTCCAGAACCTGCCATCCAGGGTCAACTCTCCATTGATCGGCTTGGCAGCGGCGAGGGCTGGGATGACCTTCCCCGAGATATCCAGACCATGCTGGCCAAGGCCTTGGAATGGGATCCCAAGGACCGGTACCCTTCCGCCGCTGCCTTCGCGGAGGACCTGAGACGGTTTCTGGAAGGTGAGCCCTTGGTGGCTCGACCACTAGGCTGGATGGGGCGGGTTCAGCGTCGCATCGCCCATAGACCAGGACTCGCCACCACAGCAGCCCTTGGACTGCTGGCGGCCGTGGCCCTACTCGGATGGGGCTACCGGACGATCCAGTTCGCTCGCAAGCAGGCTCAGGCAGCCCAGCGCCTCGCCTTGGATACCAAGGATGTTGAGCATCTCCTTCGACTGGAGCGAATGCGACCTTTGCACGACATGCGCCCCGCCTATGCAGAGATCAGGCTTCGGATGGTTCGGCTGGAAGGGACCATCAAGGGCCTTGGAAGGGCGGCAGAGGGCCCAGGACACTACGCCCTGGGGCGTGGCTACATGGCCGTGGGGGATTCGAAGAGGGCCCTGAGCGAGCTTCAGGAGGCGTGGCGCAAAGGATTCCAGGTGCCAGACGTGGCCTATGCCCTTGGAAGAGCCCACTGTGACCTGTTCTGGGAAGCATCCACCCAGGCGGGTTTCAACGGCGACACGGCACGCATGAATGCGCTTCGCAAAGAACACATGGGCAAGGCTCTATGGTTCTTCGGCCAGGCGGGAGGGCAGAGTTTCGAGTCTCCAGATCTTGCGTTGGCTCGGATTGAGCGAGTGAAGGGCCATGCAGACACCGCTCTGGCGCTGGCCAGAAAAGCGTTTGAGGCCGATCCGTGGGAGGTCGAGGCGAAAACATCCGAGGCCTCTGCCCTGGCCCGTCTGGGGTTCGACCAGATGATCCGAGGGGAGTACGGCCAAGCCTGGGATTGGTTCAGGAAAGCAGAGGCAGCTTCACGCCAAGCTCGGGAACTGGCCAGAAGCGACGAGGGGGCCTATCAGACTGATCTGAACTGGAGGCTCGCCTGGGCTGGTTCCACGCTGGAACACGGCGAGATCGATCCTCGTTTCATGGAGCAAACCGAAGAGCTTTGCCGACAACAGCTTTCCATCAACCCAGAGAACCCTGAAAGCGTTGCAAATCTGCTGTGGGTGCAAGTTCTCAAGGCCTGGGCACTCCTCAATGCGGGCAAGGATCCCAGCGCAGTCATTGGACATGGCCTTGAATTGTATCGTTCGCTCACCTCGCCTACGGTCACGAACGCGAACATCAAGGTGGCCTGGATGGAGTTCCATCGACTGACGGCTGAATGGGATATGAGGAATGGCAGGGACCCTTCTATGCCCTTGAAGATTGCCGTGGGGGATGGTGGACATAGCGACTATCGGTTGCATGACTCTCTTGCCGAAGCCCTCCTTCTGAAGGCCAGATGGGACCTTTCACAAGGTCGGGATCCAAGTCCAGTGCTGGATCGAATGGAACCCGCCACTGAAGGCCTACACAAACGCAGGGTCGTGCATGGGTACCTAGATGCAGCCTTGGGGGAGGCACAACTGATTCGAGCCGGCTGGGCGATGAAGCAAGGACAGGATTCCCAGCCATTCATCGAGAAGGCGGAATCGTTCGCTCGGAAGAGCCTCGACTTCAATCCAAAGTCCGTCTTGCCTTACTGTCTCCTGGCGAAGATCCAATCGGCGAAGGCAAACCAGCCCGGTGCGGATCGCAGGAGATGGGTAGAGGAGGAGCGAACCTGGGTGGCAAGGGGTTTGGCGATCAAGCCCGGATATTGGCCGTTGTTTTCGCTGGGACGATCCAGCCATCGATAACCAGATTCAAGGATCTCGCTGCCCACCGCTTAGGCGGAGGCATCCCATGAGTAAGAAATTTCAATCCGAGCTACTGAAAAATCGCAGGCGTTCTGCACTAGCCGTTCCACAAACCCAGCCCCAAGAATCGATCAAGCTTGAGCTTGATCCTGATGACCCGGCGGAGTGGTACCTCGACCTCATCGGGGAATGCCTGACGATCCTCAGAGGTAAGCTCAGAGAAGGTCCCAGAGAATGATTCAGGTTCATCGGATGATGACCCAGACACTCTTCCCAATCTCCAAGGCCTTCCGAATTTGACTACTAATATCGGTAGCCTCGGCGGATTGGTTCATTTCATATCGAAGACCAGTCTTGTAGGTCCGAATTTCCGCATGGCCTGACTTGGTTGGATGTAGCACGACGGAAATTGGCTCAAGCACCGGCGGCCTTGGTGGGGCCTCATAAATTCGCTCCGTCGATAATCGCACCCAAGGCACCCCTAGCCGCTCAGAAATTCTGGACTGGCTTTCTCGATCTGTGGTGTACGACCGGTGCTCCCAGGCATAGATGTTTTGCCGGCCCATCCCCAAGTACTTTCCCATCTGAGTCTGATTCAGTCCCCAGGCCTCGCGGATGAATTTCATGTTGTGCGAAATGTAATCAGCAATGCTCAACCCACGCCCTCACGAATTCATGCTCAAAGAATAACGGCGAAAGGGTGGGCTCCGACACCCACCCTCTGTCACCACGTCTGCTCCCGGAAGACTACAGTTCGATGGTCTCATCATCCCAGAACTGAGGGGTGGCCCTGCGCACTTCAACCGTAGAGGGGGAGACCTCATCAATGTCACCGAGGATTTTGATCCTGCCATTGCCGATGCGGATCATGTCTTCCACCGTCAGGGGAGAGGTCGTGTCGACTGTAGAGGGCGATGACAGGGATGGAGGGGTTCTTTTGGCCCCTTGTGATTGAGGCCTCGACATCTCTGGTTCGATCTTAGGAACCCCCTTCATCCCCTCCACCTCCGCCATCCACCCCAAAAATGCCTGGTCCATTGCCTCCTCTTCTGGGTCCTTTATCAGGAGCCACTTTCCCCGGGGACCACCGTACTTTACGGGTTCACCCCCATCCACCGGGCCAGTAGCAGGTAGCTGGTCGAAGCGTCCGCCATCCTGGCACTTTACGAGCATCCAACGGCGCCCACTCTTGTCAGATCCTGGAGCCTGCACGAACTGGCTACCAGCAACCACACGCTCCTTGTACTGGGCCAGCATCTTCCCCACCTGCACAGTGGAAGGGAGATCATCCTTCTTGGCCCCACGACACAGGATCTCCATGGCTTCCACAGCTCCCGCGAACTCGAGGGGAGACTTCTTCACGGCCATGAGGAATTCTGAGGCGAGGTGAGGGCCTCCAGCTGGAAAGGCCATGCCCCAGGCCTCGACTAGGACGCGAAGGGACTCCGACTCGATGTCACCAGACGAAGCGATTTCGGACCTTGCTTCGCAGGGGTCCACATTGCAGACCCAGGCTACTGCACCACGGACGAGCTTGGACCACCCCTCGTAGGATCCGAAGGGCTTCAGTCCCTGGCTTGGACGGCCAGCAGCGATGAAGGCGCGAAGAACCGTCAAAGCCGCTGCCACCAGGGAACCCCTGTTGGCCTTGATGTGGTCCACGAGGTGGGGATGGACGAACCCTCCGCGTTCTTCAGGGCGCTCCAATGGGCTTTTCAACCGGATGGGCACGGTTCTGCGGTTGAGGTCAGCGACCAGAACCACGTTGTTGCCCGTGCCGAACCAGGTGGTGACCAAGGGGAACTCAGGATTACCAGTCCTACCCAGGACTCGTCCCTTGAACGTGTTCGCAGTCAGGACTGCGGCAAAGGGACCATTTCCGAAGGTGCCCGTGATGTTGTCTACTAGCACTAGTGGCGTGCCGTCCTGGGCGACTCCCACGATTCGTTTCTCTTCTTCCTCCTCCCTTGTCGAGTGCGTCATCCTCGGGAAGGTCCGTCCCGTGGCTACGTAGGCGATGGTCTCCATGAGCAGGGTTTTCCCGGTGCCACGTGTGTTCGCATCCGCCAGGAAGAAGGGCACAGGCTCGTCGAGCGCAAGCCGAGCGAACGGAGTCAGGAGGGCAGCCAGGTAGGCAGCCTGATGGCACTCCCCATCAAAGGGGAAGTCCACAGCCAGATCCTTGAGTTTGGCCATCGCTTCTACTGCCTCTGCTTTTGTGGGCTTGTTTTGAACCGAAGGGAAGTCCTGAGGTGGCAGGTAGAGTAGTTGGGAGTTGGCGTCGTAGCCTTCGACCTGGAGCAGGCTCAAGTCAGCACGAAGCACAGGGGTCTCGATGACACCACGAAGCCCAGGGAGCATGGGCCAGGCACCGCGAGCCTGGATGGCCTGGACGACCCATTTCGGAGGACGGATCTCCTCGCTCCTAGGCTCCCCAGCTGCGGTGAACGATGTCCTCTCCCACCTGGCAGCCTCAGACAGCAATTCCTCAAGTCGAGCATCAGGGATGGGCAGGATGATTGGAGCTTCTCCCCTTGAAGCCAGCTTTTCAGGGTCCATTTCGAAGGGCACATGGACCAGCGCACCAGCACGGGTGTAGACCTGGTTCAGGGAACTCAGGGCTTTGATCGCCTCATCCACCACCTTCGGTTCGTCGGTGGTGACTCGGATGGTGGGGCGCTCTGCGATCTTTCTGGTGCAATGCTCTGCCACCACACTTCGACCGGCCAGATCCAGGACATCCTTGAGGCCCCTGTTCTGGCAGGAGTCGTGGAAGCATCCGAACTTCGGCACCCCAGAAGCCGCTTGCCAGAACCAGGCATCCAGGCCCCCATTGTTGGAGTGCTCGGCATCGAAGGGACACTGACACTTGTGCATGTCCTCCTTTCCCTTGACTGGAGGACCGATCTTGCACCCCAGTTCCTGGAGGACACCAACCAGATCGAGGGTCCTCAGGTCAGCTTCGAACCCGTCACACCAGGGTTCCGTGGCTCTGGCCACAGGCCTCTTCGGAGGAGGTGGGAGGGTCCCCATCGGAATCGAGAGAGAGTCCCCCTCAACCTCGATGAACGCAGGTTCGCTTCCCGGCTTGGTGCATGGGAGGTAGTAGAGGCGGGCCACATCCTTGGTGGCAGCGAGATCCAGGGCAGCCCAGTGGGCCTCCAGATCCAGCGCCTTCAGGGCCCAGTCCACTGCCGCTTCCCAGCGAGAGGCAGGCACAGGCTCAGACAGGGGGATGAAGACGCGAAAGCGCGGCCAGGCCTCCGTGTGACTCCAGGTCGAGGCCAGGAAGGCTTGGGTGCCTCTGGCTCGGAGAAGCGAGGCAACCTCCTCCATCATGAGGGGGCGAGGGAGCACCCCCTTCTTCCGGCCTGTATCGGCAGTAGGATCTGGCTCGGAAATGCTGTTGTCCACATCAAGGACGAGCATCGTGAGCCATTGAGCGTTCACACGGCTTCGCGTGGTATTCGCAGCGAAGATTGTGGGGCTGATCCCACCGGCCTGGTTCTTGACAGCGCATACCCTTGGTTGGCGGAGGTGGTTGACCAGTTCGGGCCAGGTCGTGACGGACGGCTTGGGATGGATGTCCGTCACGCCGGAGAAGGCGCTCACAGACAGGGCGGTGGGAGAGTGGTGCATTGACATGGAGATCTCCATCAGGAAGTCCCATCGGGGACAGATGGTTCAATGCGCGTCAAAAGGGGTGCAAACGCGAAATATATTAAAATTATTTTTGGCTAATTGTTGTTATATATGACCGTTTTGGTAATTCAGTTTCAAGGACGGTTCACACTCGATGCCAAAGCGGTTCAAGGATGGTCTCGCCAAGTTTGGGGAGGTCTTTCACTACCGGCTTTTGCATCGGGGGAAGCTTTATACGGGGACGACTCGATGTAGGTCCCTGCCTGCCGCCAAGGAATGGCTGACAGCCTTCCGGGATTCTCTGGCCCTCGGTGATGTGGGTTTGAAGCATCGAGCCATCCCCACCTTTGGGGAGCTTGTCACAGAGTGGGTGCGGGCGCAGAAGGGCGTTGTAGGCCAGACCCATTGGCACGATGTGCAGGGAACGGTCCATCGACATTTCAAACCCCTGACCGTCCTCCGGCTGGATGAGGTAACCACAGAGAAGGTCGAAGCGATCCGAACGACCTACCTCCAAACCCGTAGCCCAGGCGGGGCCAACAATGTGCTGAAGCATCTCAACCTGCTTTTCTGTTGGGCCATTCATCGTGGCTACATCAAGGAGAAGCCCTACCGCGTGAAGAAGCTCAAGGTTCAGAAACGCCCCAGGGCAGTCCTCGGCTCAAACCAGGTGGCCGACTTTCTCCGGGTTGTAGACAAATCCCGGAACCCTCACGTGAAAACGGCGATCAGACTCATGCTGGGCCTTGGACTTCGAGAAGCCGAGGCCCTCGGAGCAAGATGGGAATGGATAGACTGGGCGCGAAAAATCTACACCCCGGGGCGAACGAAGGGAAAAGAAGCTGACCCTCTCCCCATCCCAGACTGGCTCCATGAGCATCTCCTGCAAACGACTCAGCCCCAGATGGAAGGCTGGATTCTACCGGCCCCCGATGGAAAACCACACCGCCCCAGATTCACCTGTAAGTCCATCGAACGCGCCGGGCGGAAAATTGGTGTCCCCGGTCTCACGCCACATCGAATGCGCGCAACCTTCGCCACGCTTCATAGCGAGCATGGGACCCCAATTCAGACCATTCAGCGAATGCTCCGGCACAAACAAGTCGAGACCACGGCGATCTATCTTGAGTCCTCTACCGAAGCCATGCGATTGGCTCAGGATCGTGTTTCGTCAGGTATGGGGCTAGGAAGTTCGAGTGTGGGCCAGACAGAGAGTGCTTCCAACGTGGAAAGGTTCGTGAGAGTAGGAGCCTGACAATCTTACAAGGCTCCCTTGAGTTACTTTGCCGAGCCCAGGACTTGAAGGTTTCTAGGGTCGATAAGTTGGTAAAGAGGGGCCTTTCTTATGATCAGCCCTTCTATTCGAATTATTCGATCACTGTTATGAGCTTGGACTACCTTCTGGTATTCGACCGGGTTCAATACCACTTGTACTCGCCTAATTTGCTTTGGGATAGGCTCCCACATGATGGTAATCATCCGCTTACGATCTTTTTCGGTTTTTGCAAAATCCCCATATACCTTGTGAAGATCAGAAACCACACCCGTCACAACTTGGTACGCAGGGGTTTCCTGTAATTGCAATTGCTTGGAGGCCATTTGGAGAAAAGGTTTTGCCTCAGGGGTGAGGAAGATCGGCTTGCTGAGAAAGTCAGCTCCTTCCGCCATTTTCCACCGCGAGGACCATTCAAATTCGTACTCTAGTTCCAGATTCGATTGCTTGCCCCAAAGGGATGCCATGGAGTCGCAGAGCCTTCGGCTGACGCCAAAATACGATTCCTCGACCAGCGGAGCGATGTCTTTCGATTCTGTAGCTTGAGAGACAGCAGATATCTCTCTAGCTATTCGTTCGATCACTCTTCGCTCGAAAGGGACCTGTGGAGTTTGGTCGCCTTGATGAATGGCAGTTCCTAAATCCTCCTGGATCGAGTCGGGCAGCGGAGTGAAAACGGTGAATCCAAAACTCCCTGGAAAAGTATGACCCAGCCTGCTCATCTCCCCGAAGGGTGGAAGCTTAGTCTTCTGCTGCAAGGTCATAGATTTCTCTATTCGATTTGCATCATTCCCGATCGAGATAAAGGAATCTAACACCTTTGTTGCTGTTCCAATTGGTATCGAATCTGCACGGCGACTCGGAACCTTTTTCCGGATGATGTCGGAATTCATTGCGACGAGGTTCTTAGCTAATTGTTCTTTGCTAGATTCGTAGTAGCTTGACAGGACACCCAGTGCCGTTTCAATTAGCGGATGGGAGTCAAATACTTCACTCCGAGTCGGAAGTAAAATATTTATTGGTTCTCCAAAATCATCCATTTCAGGTGAAATAAAGCTTTCACACCTTCGATCATTCGAAGGTTGCTTTCTCCATCCCTTTACTACAAGGTAAGTCCCAAGTTCTTCAGAGCCCACAATCAGGTCGCCAACTCGAACATATGCACTCATGTCAGTGCCTCCCGGCGCTTTACCTTGCCAAGAAGGATGCTCAGTGATTCCGGTGTTACAAGATTCTCCTTAGGAATCTGGAGCCGGTGGAACCCTTTGTTTGAAGCTAATGAGGTTTCCCCGACAAAATACCAGTAACAGCATTTCCGCATAACAAGCTGTGATTCATCGAAACTTGTCCAGGCATCGGAATCAGGTGGCAAGCAATACAGCAATAAGATAATTTGTGAAAAATGCAGGCTGTTTTGGTGAGCCATCTTGTTAAAGGCTTGTCGAGTGATCTTGTATTCAATGAATGGGCCTGTATCCCGCCATTTACGTGTGGACTTCAACTGATAGTGGAGTTCACAACCTGTCGGTACTGGCCTCCCTCCCATCATTGTCAGAAGAGAAAACCGGCCATCGATTCCGTAGTCGTACACATCTTCTTGAATAGGGCCGAGGTTGACCCTTACCCGACTGGCGAGTGCGTGAACATAGGCTCTGTTCAGCATTTCCATCGAATGCGGTTCGGTGATCACCGAGGGACTCCCTTGGGCTTGGGCTGGCTGGAGCGTAACAACCCGGACCTTCCATCGGCAAGCGGGGCGTGTGCCCTCACCCTTGTTTCAGATCGACCCCTTGAGGTTTCTCAGGGCCAACTTTTCGAGGCGGGTATGCGGGCAAATCGCCCTGACACAGGACAAACTTGAAAATCGCGCCAAGTGGAGTTCATACAAGTCCACCGAAACAAACGGTTGATCCTCAGTGAACCTTGGCTTCCTTAGCCAACGGGCTGAATTCGGAGGCCGCCGAAGGACTCTGAGGAGGGGGTTCCTGGTCCTCAGATCGCCGGGCACCTCGAAGCATGAACGGTGAACCTCGTTGTCAAATTCGTCTCCAAATCGGCGCAAACTGGCGCCTGCATTGGGCTCTTGGATGGCATGGGAAGCGTCTTGCGCCCACTTGTTGCCGACGGGGGGCATCGAACCTGAAAGAATTAAGCCCTCCAGATTCATCATCTAGAGGGCTCATCTGTTGGTGTACCCGACTGGAATCGAACCAGCGACCTTTGGCTTCGGAGGCCAACGCTCTATCCAACTGAGCTACGGGTACTGCGGCCTTCCATCATGCCTTCGATCAGGCATGGGTTCAAGGTTGGGGCTCCGGGACGTGGATTCTCACGCCCCGTGGTATCGGAGGCCAACGACCCTCAGCCCGGCCCGGCCACGGTGCGCCGGCGGACGCTGCCGTTGGCCTGGGCGAAGTAGCGGCGGACGCCCCGGGTGATGGCGTCGGCCACCTTGGCGCGGAAGGCCGCGTCCTTGAGCTTGGCCTCCTCCTTGGGATTGGAGATGAAGGCCACCTCCACGAGGACCGCGGGCATGGCGGCGCCACGCAGGACGATGAAGGGGGCCTGCTTGACGCCGCGTTCCTTGATGCCCGCCAGGCGGTTCAGCTGGCCCTGGATGGCAACGGCCAGCCGCTCGGAGTCCTGGAGAAAGGCCTTCTGGGCCAGGTCGTCCAGGATGCTCGCCACCACGCTGTCCGCACTGGGGGGGGCCTCCCCGGCCCCGGCGTTCTCCGCGGCCACCACCTCGTCGTCATCCCCCTTCCCCAGGCTCAGGAAGTAGACCTCCGAGCCCTTGGCGGACCGGGTGCGCGCGGCGTTCAGGTGGAGGCTGATGAAGAGGTCCGCACCCTGGGCATTGGCGGTCTTGGCCCGGTCCCAGAGGGGGATGAAGGTGTCGTCTCCGCGGGTGAGGATGGCCTCGAAGCCCGCGGCCTCGAGCCGGGTCGCCACGGCCCGGCCGATCTCCAGGGCAGCCGCCTTCTCCTTCAGCCCCTTGGGACCCTTGGCCCCGCTGTCGTCGCCGCCATGCCCGGGATCCACCATGACCTTCAGGCGCGGGGGATGGACCGCGGCGCCCGCGGGTTTGGGACTTTGGCCCCAGGACAGTAGGCTGAAGGTGGCGAGCGGCAGGATGCTCAGGAGTCGGATCATGGCCCAGTCGGTGAAAGGCATGCGGGATCTGTTCGGGGCGGAGCTGCGCTGGTTCCAGCATATCGAGGAAACCGCCCGACGCGTGTTCGGCCGCCACGGCTACGGGGAGATCCGCACGCCGATCCTCGAGGAACTCGATGTCTTCAAACGCAGCGTAGGGGAAAGTTCCGACATCGTGAACAAGGAGATGTACGAGTTCACGGACCGGGGCGGCCGCCAGGTCGTCATGCGCCCGGAGAACACCGCCGGCGTGGTGCGGGCCGCCATCCAGCACAAGCTGCTGGCCTCCAGCGATCCCGTGTTGCTCTACTACATCGGCCAGCAGTTCCGCTACGAGCGCATGCAGACCGGCCGCTACCGCCAGTTCTGGCAGATCGGCGCCGAGAGCTTCGGCGTGGCCACGCCCGAGAGCGAGGCAGAGAGCCTGCTCATGCTCCACAGCTTCCTGAAGGAACTGGGGCTGAAGCAGATGGTCTTCTCCATCAACAGCGTGGGCACGCCCGAGTCGCGGCCCGCGTTCTATGAGGCCTTCCGGGCCTTCTTCGCCGAACGTCAGGATCGGTTCTGTTCCGACTGCCACCGGCGGATCCAGTCCAATCCGCTGCGCGTATTGGACTGCAAGAATGAAAGCTGTCAGGCGGCTTTGGAGGGCCACCCGGTCATCACGGACTACCTGGACGAGGGCTCAGCGAAGCACCACGCGCGGCTGAAGGTCCTGCTCACGGAGCTGGGGATTCCCTTCGAGGAGAATCCCCGCCTGGTGCGCGGCCTGGACTACTACACCCGCACGGCCTTCGAGCTGCTCAGCTCCGACCTCGGCGCCCAGAGCGCCCTGCTGGGCGGCGGGCGCTACGACCTGCTGGTGAAGCACCTGGGCGGCCCCGATGTGCCCGCCTTCGGCTGGGCCATCGGCCTGGACCGCCTGGCCATGGTGCTGCAGCAGATCCGCGGCGAGGCCCCGCACGCCGCGCCCGCCCTGCTCATCCCCCTGGGCGAGCGGGCCACGGGGGAGGCCTTCAAGCTGGCGCGCCGGCTCTGGGACGCGGGCCTGGCCCTGCAACTGGAGACCCGGGGCGGAGCCCTCAAGAAGGCCATGGCCACGGCCAACCGCACCGGCGTGCAAACCGTGCTCATCCTGGGCGACGGCGAGCTCGACGGTGGCACCCTCACCGTCAAGCACATGGCCACCGGGGAGCAGGAGAGCTGGCCGCTGGCCGAGGTGGCCGCCCGGCTGGCCAAATCCTGACTGGCATGGTAAGGTAATCCCTTCGTGATCGCAGGCGACCCCGGTCTCCGCCTCTTCTCAGTCCGAATACCCCCTTTTCCGCCCTGACCGGGCCCCCGGACACCTTCCGCGGGCGGGCCCTTCCAGGAGCGACCATGTCCTTCGAAACCCTCGGGCTGATGCCCGAGCTGCTGCGCGCTGTGCGCGAGCAGGGCTACGAAACCCCCACCCCCGTCCAGGCCCAGGCCATCCCCCTGGTGCTGGAGGGCCGCGACCTGCTGGCCCGGGCCCAGACCGGCACCGGCAAGACCGCGGGCTTCACCCTCCCGATGCTCCAGCGCCTGGCGCCCCAGGCGAGCACCTCGGCCTCGCCGGCCCGCCACCCCATCCGCGCCCTCATCCTCACGCCCACCCGCGAGCTGGCCCTGCAGGTGGAGGAGAGCGTCCGCGCCTACGGCAAGCACATCCCCCTGCGCTCCACCACCATCTTCGGCGGCGTGAACATCAATCCCCAGACCAAGGCCCTCCGCGCGGGTGTCGAGATCCTGGTGGCCACCCCCGGCCGCCTGCTGGACCACCACCAGCAGGGCAACCTCAACTTCAGCCAGCTCGAGGTGGTGGTGCTGGACGAGGCGGACCGCATGCTCGACATGGGCTTCATCCGCGACATCCAGAAGATCATCGCCCTGCTGCCCGCCAACCGGCAGACCCTGCTGTTCTCCGCCACCTTCACGGACGAGATCAAGCAGCTGGCGTCCAAGTTCCTCAAGAACCCCGCCTCAGTGCAGATCACGCCCCAGAACACCGCCGCCGAGCTCGTGCGCCAGGTGGTCCATCCCGTGGACCGGGAGCGCAAGCGGGCCCTGCTGGCGCACATCATCCAGACCCGCAAGCTCGAGCAAGTGCTGGTCTTCACCCGCACCAAGCACGGCGCCAACCGGCTCTCCGAGCAGCTCGACAAGGACGGCATCTCGTCCATGGCCATCCACGGCAACAAGAGCCAGCCCCAGCGCATCAAGGCCCTGGAGGACTTCAAGAAGGGCGCGGTCCGCGTCCTCGTGGCCACGGACATCGCGGCCCGCGGCCTGGACATCGACCAGCTGCCCCATGTGGTGAACTACGAGCTGCCCCAGGTGCCCGAGGACTACATCCACCGCATCGGCCGCACGGGCCGCGCCGGCGCCGAGGGCGAGGCCCTGTCCCTGGTCTGCGTGGACGAGCACAAGCTGCTGCGCGACATCGAGAAACTCCTGCGCAAGGAGCTGCCCAAGGACGTGATCCAGGGCTACGCCCCGGACCCCAGCATCCCCGCCGAGCCCATCCAGACCGGGCGCCAGGGGGGTGGGGGCGGGCGGGGCCGCGGCCCTGCCCGGGGACCGCGCCCCAGCGCCGGCCAGCCTCCCCGCGGCGAGCGGGGCCGCCATCCCGCCCGTCCCAGCTCCCGGGGGAAGTAGCCTCCCGGGGACAGGGGACGCCCACGGGCATTAAATTGACGTATACCCCTTGACACGAGGGTAGTGCCGACGCAGCATTGTTGCTTATGCAAGAACATGCCGCCGACCCCCTCTCTGACGCTGGCCTCGGAACCCTGGCCGCCGCCGTCCGGCGCGTCCTCAAGCAGGTGATCTGGGCCCGCCTGACGCCCTATGGCCTGAGCCCCCAGCAGTTCTGGGTGATCCTCGTGCTCCTGGAGAAGGGCCCCTCCTCCCTCCACCCGCTGGCCCAGCAGGTGTGGATGGACGACCCCACCGCCAGCCGCGTGGTGAAGGCCATGGTGGGCCGGGGGTGGCTGACCACCAAGCCGGACCCCCGCCACGGGCGCCGCATCCTCATCGACATCGCCCCCAGCGCCCTGCCCATGGCCCGGGAGCTCCAGGGCCTCTCCACGGAGATCCGCGCGGCCATGGTCGCCGGCCTCTCCGCCGAACAGCAGGAGATGATGCAGGGCGGCCTCCGCACCATGATCGGCAACCTGGAGGGGATGTACCTGGCCGCCGCCCAGGTTTCCACCCGGGACAAGGCCCCGGTGCCATGACCGCGCCCCGGCGGGGTACCATCATCACAGCCGCCGCAGCGGTCCCGCCCGCCTCCGCACCACCCCAGCCGGCCGAGCGCCTGGTCGGGATCTCTGCCTGAAGGCCCACGTCCAGACACGCCAGGCCCGGTGCATCCGTGCCCCGCCCCTCCGACCCCCGCTCGAAAAGGCCTCGACTCACGCCATGGACGCCACCGACCCGATCCCGTCCCACCTTTCCGGCGCCGGCCGCCCCATCCTTCTGCGCGGATGGCGCCTCTGGGCCCTCCTGGCCGCCGCCGCGGCCGTCGCCCTGGCCCTCCTGGCCCGGGGCGGGAAGAAGCCAGCCGCCGCGAATCCCGCGGGCGGACGGCCCGTGCCCGTGGTGGTGGCCACGGCCCGGAAGGGGGACATGCCCGTGAGCCTCACGGGCCTCGGCACCGTCACCGCCCTGAACACCGTGACCGTGAAGAGCCGGGTGGATGGCCAGCTGGTGCGCGTGGCCTTCGCCGAGGGGCAGATGGTGCGCCAGGGCGACCTCCTGGCGGAGATCGACCCCCGGCCCTTCCAGGTCCAGCTCATGCAGGCCGAGGGTCAGCTGGCCAAGGACCGGGCCGCCTTCCAGAATGCGCAGGCGGACCTGAAGCGCCTCCAGGGCCTGGTGGCCCAGGGCATCATCTCCCGCCAGCAGCTCGACACCCAGAGCTCCTCCGTCGCCCAGTACGAGGCCACCCTCAAGGCGGACCAGGCCCAGGTGGAGAGCGCCAAGCTGAACCTGACCTACAGCCGCATCACAGCGCCCATCGCCGGCCGCGTGGGCCTCCGCCAGGTGGACGCCGGCAACATGATCCGGGCCTCGGACGCCAACGGCCTGGCGGTCATCGCGCCCATCCAGCCCATCAACGTGCTCTTCTCGGTCCCCGCGGACAGCATCCAGAGGGTGCTCGGCCGGACCGCCAAGGGCGGCAGGCTGCCGGTGGAGGCCTGGGACCGCGACCTCAAGACCCGCATCGCCACGGGCTCCCTCGCGGCCGTCGACAACCAGGTGGATCCCGCCACGGGCACCGTCCGCCTCAAGGCCCTGTTCACCAACGAGGACCGGACCCTCTTCCCCAACCAGTTCGTGAATGCCCGCCTGCTGGTGGACACCCTCCACCAGGTGGTGATCGTGCCCACGGCCGCTGTGCAGCGCAGCCCCCAGGGCGCCTTCGTCTATGTGGCGAAGGCCGACGCCACTGCGGAGATGCGCACCATCGAGGTGCTCGCCACCGATGGCGACGACACCGCACTCAAGCAGGGCGTGGCCCCCGGCGAGACCGTGATCACCGACGGCCTCGAGAAGCTCCGCCCCGGCAGCAAGGTCGCCCTGCCCAAGCCCCCGGCCGCGAAGGGCTGACCCCATGAACCCATCCCGGCCCTTCATCCTCCGGCCGATCGCGACCTCGCTGCTGATGGCCGGGCTGCTCCTGGTGGGCCTCCTGGCCTTCCGCCAGCTGCCGGTCTCGGCCCTGCCCCAGGTGGACTACCCCACCATCCAGGTCGTCACCTTCTATCCCGGCGCCAGCCCCGAGGTCATGGCCTCCGCCATCACCGCCCCCCTGGAGCGCCAGTTCGGCCAGCTGCCCGGCCTGAACCGCATGTCCTCCTCCAGCTCCGGCGGCAGCTCCATCATCACCCTCCAGTTCGTGCTGGACCTGAACATCGACGTGGCCGAACAGCAGGTGCAGGCGGCCGTGAACGCCGCAGGGACCTACCTCCCCCGCGACCTCCCCAATCCGCCCATCTACAGCAAGATCAATCCGGCCGACGCACCCATCCTCACCCTGGCCCTCACCTCGAAGACCCTGCCCCTGTCGAAGGTGGAGGACTTCGCGGACACCCGCCTGGCCCAGAAGATCTCCCAGCTGCCGGGCGTGGGCCTCGTGAGCATCAGCGGCGGCCAGAAGCCCGCCGTCCGCATCCAGGCCAATCCCGGCGACCTGGCCGCCAAGGGCCTCACCCTGGGCGATGTCCGCACGGCGGTGGCCCAGAGCAATGTGAACCAGGCCAAGGGCAGCTTCGACGGCCTGCGGCAGGCCTACGCCATCGGCGCCAACGACCAGCTCCTCTCCAGCGAGGAGTACCGGCCCCTCATCGTGGCCTACCGGAACGGCGCCCCCGTGACGCTGTCCGAAGTGGCCACCGTGAGCGACGACGTGGAGAACGCGCGCCTGGCCGCCTGGAAGAACACCACGCCCGCCGTCATCCTCAACATCCAGCGGCAGCCCGGCGCCAACATCATCGCCGTGGTGGACCGGGTGAAGGACCTGATGCCCCAGCTCCGGGCCTCCCTGCCCGCCGCCGTGGAACTCAACATCCTCACGGACCGCACGGTCACCATCCGCGCCTCGGTGGCGGATGTGGAGTTCGAGCTGATGCTCACCATCGCCCTGGTGGTCATGGTGATCTTCCTGTTCCTGCGCACCCTCGCGGCCACCATCATCCCCAGCGTGGCCGTGCCGCTGTCGCTGGTGGGCACCTTCGGCGTGATGTACCTGCTGGGCTACAGCCTGAACAACCTCACGCTCATGGCGCTCACCATCTCCACGGGCTTCGTGGTGGACGACGCCATCGTGATGATCGAGAACATCATGCGCTACATCGAGGAGGGCGAGCCGCCCCTCCAGGCGGCGTTGAAGGGCTCGGGCCAGATCGGCTTCACCATCCTCTCCCTGACCGTCTCGCTCATCGCCGTGCTCATCCCCCTGCTCTTCATGGGCGACATCGTGGGCCGCCTCTTCCGCGAGTTCGCCGTCACCCTGAGCGTCACCATCCTGGTGTCCGCGGTGGTGTCACTGACGCTGACGCCCATGATGTGCGCCAAGCTGCTGAAGCACACGCCGGCCTCTGAGCAGGGCCGCTTCTACCAGTCCTCGGAGCGGGTCTTCCAGCGCGTCATCGCCTTCTACGGCCGCACCCTCACCTGGGTGCTCAAGCACCAGACCGGCACGCTGGTGGTGGCCCTGGCCACCCTGGCATCCACGGTGCTGCTCTACCTCGCCATCCCCAAGGGCTTCTTCCCCGTGCAGGATACGGGCGTGCTGCTGGGCATCTCCGAGGCCCCCCAGACCGTCTCCTTCCCGGCCATGGCCGAGCGGCAGCAGGCCCTTGCGGCCGAGATCCTCAAGGATCCCGCCGTGGAGAGCCTGTCGTCCTTCATCGGCATCGACGGCACCAACACCACCCTCAACAGCGGGCGCATCCAGATCAACCTCAAGCCCCTCGAGGAACGCGGCCTCAGCGCCACCGAGGTCATCCACCGGCTCCAGCCCGCCCTGGCCAGGATCGAGGGCATCCGGCTCTACCTCCAGCCCGTGCAGGACCTCACCGTGGAGGACCGGGTCAGCCGCACCCAGTACCAGTACACGCTGGAGGACGCGGACCCGAAGGAGCTCAACGAGTGGGTGCCGCGGTTCGCGGAGCGCCTATCGGGGCTGCCGGAGCTGCGGGACGTGGCCAGCGACCTGCAGAACGCCGGCCTCCAGATCCGCATCATCCTCGACCGCGCCACGGCCTCGCGCCTGGGCATCACCCCCCAGATGCTGGACGACGCCCTCTACGACGCCTTCGGCCAGCGGCAGGTCTCCACCATGTTCACCCAGCTGAACCAGTACCGCGTGGTGCTGGAGGCCCGGCCCGGCCAGTACCAGCGGCCCGAGGATCTCCAGGCCCTCTACGTGCGCTCGGCCTCCGGAGGCTCCGTGCCCCTCGGCGCCTTCACCCGCATCGAGACCGTCCCCGCCCCTCTCGCCGTGAACCACCAGGGCCAGTTCCCCACGGCCACGGTGTCCTTCAACCTGGCCCCCGGCGCATCTCTGGGCGACGCCGTGAAGGCCATCCAGCGGGTCCGCCAGGACATCGACCTGCCCCCCAGCATCAAGGCGGGCTTCCAGGGCACGGCCCAGGCCTTCGGCGCCTCGCTCTCGAACACGCCCTTCCTCATCCTCGCGGCGGTGCTGACGGTCTACATCCTGCTGGGTGTGCTCTACGAGAGCTACATCCACCCGGTGACGATCCTCTCCACCCTGCCCTCGGCCGGCGTGGGCGCCCTGCTGTCCCTGATGATCTGCCGGACGGACTTCAGCGTCATCGCCCTCATCGGCATCATCCTGCTCATCGGCATCGTGGAGAAGAACGCCATCATGATGATCGACTTCGCCCTGGAGGCCGAGCGCAAGGACGGCCTGCCGCCGGAGGAGGCCATCTACCAGGCCTCCCTGCTGCGCTTCCGGCCCATCATCATGACCACCATGGCGGCCCTGCTGGGCGGCGTGCCCCTGGCCCTGGGAAGCGGCGTGGGCGCCGAGCTGCGGCGGCCGCTGGGCATCGCCATCGTGGGCGGCCTCATCTTCAGCCAGATCCTCACGCTCTACACGACGCCGGTGATCTATCTGGCCTTCGACCGGCTGGCCCGACGCGTGCGCCACTGGCGCGGCGCGCGTATGGCTTCGCCAGAAGAACAGGAATCATGACCTTCCTCGCACCCTCCATGCCATGCCGCCGCCCTGGCGGCGGCATGCTCCAGGCGGAACGCCTGGAGCCGGCGGAAGCATGAGCATCTCCACCCCCTTCATCCGCCGCCCGGTGGCCACCACGCTGCTGACGGTGGCCCTGGCCCTGCTGGGCGCCATCGCCTACCAGTTCCTGCCGGTCTCGCCCCTGCCCCAGGTGGAGTTCCCCACCATCCAGGTGTCGGCCAACCTGCCGGGGGCCAGCCCGGAGACCATGGCCTCCTCGGTGGCGACGCCCCTGGAGCGCCAGTTCGGGCGCATCGCGGGCATCACGGAGATGACCTCGGCCAGCTCCCTGGGGTCCACCAACATCACCCTCCAGTTCGACCTCAGCCGCAACATCGACGCGGCGGGCCGGGACGTGCAGGCGGCCATCAACGCTGCGCGCGGCGACCTGCCCTCGAACCTGCCGAACAATCCCTGGTACCGCAAGGTGAACCCGGCGGATTCGCCCATCCTCATGCTGGCGCTGACCTCGAACATGATCCCCCGGGAGCGCATGTACGACGTGGCCTCCTCAGTGCTCCAGCAGAAGCTGTCCCAGATCCAGGGCGTGGGCCAGGTCTTCGTGTGGGGCGGCGCGCTGCCGGCGGTGCGGGTGGACGTGAACCCGGCGGCGCTGAACGCCCAGGGCATGGCGCTGGAGGACGTCCGTCTCGCCATCGCCGCGGCCAACATCAACCGGCCGAAGGGGGACATCTCCAGCCCCACCACCACCTGGTCCCTGGCCACCACGGACCAGCTCATGAAGGCGGCGGACTACCAGCCCCTCATCGTGCGGTACCGGAACGGCAATGCGGTGCGCCTGTCGGACGTGGCCCAGGTCACGGACTCCGTGGAGAACGTCCGCAACCGCGGCCTCTCGAACGGCGTCCCCGCCATCATCATCCCCATCTTCCGCCAGCCCGACGCCAACATCATCGACACCGTGGACCGGGTGCGGGCCATCCTGCCCCAGCTCCAGGCCTCGCTGCCCCCCACCATCGAGCTGAAGGTCCTCATCGACGCCACCCGCACCATCCGCGCTTCGGTGAAGGACGTGCAGCTGGCCATGGGCATCTCCATCGGGCTGGTGATCCTGGTGGTGTTCGTCTTCCTGCGCAGCGTGCGGTCCACCCTCATCCCCAGCGTGGCAGTGCCCATCTCCCTCATCGGCACCTTCGGCGCCATGTACATGCTGGGCTACACCATCGACAACCTGTCGCTCATGGCGCTCACCGTGGCCACGGGCTTCGTGGTGGACGACGCCATCGTGGTGGTGGAGAACATCACGCGCCACCTCGAGGAGGGCATGCAGCCCATGGAGGCGGCCCTCCACGGCGCCAAGGAGATCGGCTTCACGGTGGTGTCCATCAGCATCTCGCTGATCGCCGTGTTCATCCCCATCCTGCTCATGGGCGGCATCGTCGGCCGGCTGTTCCGCGAGTTCGCGGTGACCCTCTCCGTGGCCATCGTGGTGTCCATGGTGGTGTCCCTCACCACCACGCCCATGATGTGCTCGCGCCTGCTCCGGCCCCACGGGGAGGAGCGGCACGGCCGGATCTTCATGGCCACGGAGCGCGCCTTCCAGTGGATCATGCGGCACTACGAGACCTCGCTGGCCTGGGTGCTGCGGCATCAGCGCTTCACCCTGGGGCTGGCCCTGGGCACCATGCTGGCCACGGTCGGCCTCTACATCGTCATCCCCAAGGGCTTCTTCCCCCAGCAGGACACGGGGCGCCTCACGGGCTCCATCCAAGCGGCCCAGGACATCTCCTTCGCCGGCATGGAGAAGCTGATGACCGGCTACGTGGCCATCGTGCAGGCCGATCCCGCGATCGAGAGCGTCACCGCCTTCATCGGCGGCGGCAACACGGGCCGCATGTTCTGCTCGCTGAAGCCCAACGATCAGCGCAAGGAGACCGCCGATCAGGTCATCGCCCGCCTGCGCGGTAAGACCGCCCACCTCCCCGGCGGCACCCTCTACATGCAGCCGGTCCAGGACATCCGCATCGGCGGCCGTCCCTCCAGCTCCCAGTACCAGTACACGCTCCAGGGCGACGATGCCCGGGAGCTGTTCGACTGGGCCCCGAGGGTGCTCCAGAAGCTTCGCACCGTGCCCCAGCTGGCGGACGTCAACTCCGACCTCCAGAACAAGGGCCTGGAGGCTTCGCTGGTCATCGACCGCCCCACGGCCTCGCGCCTGGGCATCACGCCCCAGGCCATCGACAGCACCCTCTACGACGCCTTCGGCCAGCGCTTCGTCTCCACCATCTACACCACCCTGAACCAGTACCACGTGGTGATGGAGGTGGACACGCCCTTCATGCAGACCCCGGACGGCCTACGCCACACCTACGTGCGGGCCGCCTCAGGGGACCTGGTGCCCCTCAGCGCCTTCACCACCCTGCAGCGGCGGAACACGGCCCTGTCCGTGAACCACCAGGGCCAGCAGCCCTCCGTGACGCTCTCCTTCAACCTGCCTCCCGGCGTGGCCCTGGGCGACGCCGTGGCGGCCATCGACGCGGCCCAGCAGGACATCCGGCTGCCAGGCTCCATCCGCGGCAGCTTCATGGGCACGGCCCAGGCCTTCAAGGCCTCGCTGTCCAACCAGCCCCTGCTGCTGGCGGCGGCGCTGCTGGTGGTCTACATCGTGCTGGGCGTGCTGTACGAGAGCCTCATCCACCCGCTGACCATCCTCTCGACGCTGCCCTCCGCGGGCGTGGGGGCCCTCCTGGCCCTGCTGGCCTTCCGCACGGAGCTGAGCGTCATCGCCTTCATCGGCATCATCCTGCTCATCGGCATCGTGAAGAAGAACGCCATCCTCATGATCGACTTCGCCATCGAAGTGGAACGCCGGGAGGGCAAGACCCCCGAGGAATCCATCTTCCAGGCCTGCCTGCTGCGCTTCCGGCCCATCACCATGACCACCATGGCGGCCCTGCTGGGCGGCCTGCCCCTGGCCATCGGCATGGGCACCGGCTCCGAGCTGCGGCAGCCCCTGGGCATCGCCATCGTGGGCGGCCTCCTCTTCAGCCAGCTGCTGACCCTCTACACCACCCCCGTGATCTACCTCTACATGGACCGGGTCCGGCTGCGGTGGGAGCGGTACCGGGCCTCCCGGCGGGCCCTGGCCGCCGCCACCGAGCCCTGAGGGCACCTTGGCCCCGGGCGACTGGTCCATGGAAGCGCCACACCCCTCCCGCAGCGGCCTTCCTCTGGGCCTGAAGGTGGCGATGGGGGTCCTGGCCATCCCCGTTTTCCTCGCGCTCTTCCTCCTCGGCCAGTCCAAGACCGTCGAGGCCCAGGCCTGGCCCGTGATCCGCAGGATCAACCTGCGGCTGCAGACCGACGACGGCGCGGCGGGGCTCTACCGGGCCAATCCCGCCCTGGCGCGGACCTACCCCACCGAGGACGCGTTCCTCGATCAGGTGCGGGCCCACCGGGCCTCCTTCGCCAGCCTGCCGGACCTGCCGCCCAAGGCTGACCGCTACGAATGCCATGCGGGACCCAACGGGTTCCGGGCCTCCGTGCAGGGCTCTGACGAATCCTGGGCCACCTTCGAGGTGAGGCAGAACATCCTCTTCGAGAAGGTCCCAGGGGAAGGCGTACTCCGCCTGGAGTTCTCGCCCACCAAGGAGCCCAATGCCCGGGAACGGAGGGCCCGGCGAAGGGCCGAGGCCAGCCTGGACTGGCAGCGCTACCGGGATATCTGCGCCCTGCTCGCCTCGGAGGACGGCACCCGGTCCCTCTGGCGCCGGGAACCCGGCCTCCACGCCGCTTTCCCTCGCGAGGACGGGCTGCTCTCCTTCGCGGCGGCGACCCGGCCGCACCTCCACCCTCTTCCGGATTCGGATCGACTGTCCCAGGTGCGCCTGCTCCGGCAGGTCCGGGACCACACCGTGCGTCTGGGCTACCCCTTTCAGACCGGAACCCTGACCGCCGTCTGGACCGAGGGCCGGCTCACCGGCCTGGAATTCACCCCCCGGTAACCGCCCCCGGAGCCGCTCCGCTTGAGCCCCGCCTCCCCGGATGCGATCCTGTAGGGCTATGAAACTCGATCGGCTCGGCGACTTCCAACGCACCCACCGCAACGGCGACCTGCGCCTCGACCATGCGGGGCAGACCGTGCGCCTGTTCGGCTGGTGCCGGCGCGTGCGCAACCTCGGCTCCCTGGTCTTCCTGGACCTCCGCGACCGCTGGGGCCTGGTGCAGCTGGTGGCCAACGAGGAGACCGCCGATCCCGAGCTGCTGGCCCGGCTCAAGGCCGTGCGCAGCGAGTTCGTGCTGGCGGTCGAGGGGGTGGTGGCCGAGCGCGAGAGCAAGAACCCCAACCTGCCCACGGGCGACGTCGAGGTGCGCCTCACGGGCCTGCGGATCCTCAACACGGCGGCCCCCCTGCCCTTCCCCCTGGAGGACGAGGGCGTGGGCGAGGACCTGCGCCTCACCTACCGCTTCCTGGACCTGCGCCGGGAGCAGCTCCAGCGCAACCTCCGCCTCCGCAGCGAGGTAGCCAATCTCACCCGCAACCACTTCCGGGAGCTGGACTTCATCGAGGTCGAGACGCCCATCCTCACCAAGTCCACGCCCGAAGGGGCCCGCGACTACCTGGTGCCCAGCCGCGTGCACGCCGGCGAGTTCTTCGCCCTGCCCCAGAGCCCCCAGCTCTTCAAGCAGCTGCTCCAGGTGAGCGGCTTCGAGCGCTACGTGCAGATCTGCCGCTGCTTCCGTGACGAGGACCTGCGCGCCGACCGCCAGCCCGAGTTCACCCAGGTGGACATCGAGATGAGCTTCGTGCGCCAGGAGGACGTGCAGGGCGTCATCGAGCCGCTGGCGGTCAAGCTGGCCAAGATGGTCGGCAAGGACGTGACCGCGCCCTTCCCCCGCCTGCCCTACAGGGACGCCATGGAGTGGTACGGCTCCGACAAGCCCGACCTCCGCTGCGCCGTGAAGATCCAGGATGCCACCAGCCTCTTCGCCCAGAGCGGCTTCAACCTCTTCCGCGCCGCCGCCGAGAGCCAGGGCCAGCGCCGCGTGCGGGCCCTCTTCTTCCCCGGCGAGGCCGCGGGTTCCCTCAGCCGCAAGCAGCTGGACGAGCTGGGCGAGGCGGCCAAGCAGCTGGGCGCCGGCGGCCTGCCCTACGCCAAGTGGGGCAAGGACGGGCTGTCGTCCAGCTTCAAGAAGTTCCTCGATGAGGGCGCCGAGATGGGCCTGAAGTCGCATCTCGGCGTAGAGAAAGAAGGGCTGGCGGTCTTCGCGGTGGGCACGGACGCCCAGACCAGCCGGGTGCTGGGCGAGCTGCGGCTCCGCCTGGCGCGGCAGTTCGGGATGATCGACGAGTCCCGCTTCGACTTCCTCTGGGTGGTGGACTTCCCCCTGCTGGAGTGGAGCGAGGAGGCCGGCCGCTTCGTGGCCTGCCACCACCCCTTCACCAGCCCCCACCCCGACGACCTCGACCTGCTGGAGACCGATCCCGGGAAATGCCGCGCCGTGGCCTACGACCTGGTGCTCAACGGCTTCGAGGTGGGCGGCGGCAGCATCCGCATCCACGACGCCGAGACCCAGAGCCGCATGTTCCGGACCATCGGAATCGGCGAGGAGGAGGCCCGGGCCAAGTTCGGCTTCCTCCTCGACGCCCTCAGCTACGGCGCCCCGCCCCACGGCGGGCTGGCCCTGGGCCTGGACCGCCTCGTCATGCTGCTGGCGGGCGTGGACAACATCCGCGAGGTCATCGCCTTCCCCAAGACCGCCCAGGCCCGCTGCCTCATGACGGACGCCCCCAGCCCCGTGGACGAGCGCCAGCTGCGCGAGCTGCACCTGGTGCCCGAGGCCGGCCACCAGACCTACCGGGTGGGCGCGGTGTTCTTCGAGAGCGCCGAGGGGGGCAGTCCGGAGCTGCGCGGCCAGGCCCTCCAGCAGATCAGCCAGATGGCGCCCCGGCAGGCCCAGGGCCTCGTCACCCTGGACGCCCAGGGGCAGATCCTGGACGCCCAGACCCTCAGCGGGCCCACCTTCGAGTTCTGAGGCCCGTGGAACCTTCACCGGCCTGGGACCATCCTTCAACGACGCTTCGGCCCTCGGGGTCTTTTTTCTGGGAGATTCGATGATCCAGGGATTCCCTAGCCGGGACGGGCAGCACGGCGTGGAACACGGCCTGAGGGCCCTGGCGTCACGGTCCCTCCGCGGGCTGCGCCGGGCCGGGCTCCTCCTCCTTCCGGCCCTCCTGGTCCTGGGCGTGGCCTGCTCCGGCAAGAAGTCCAACTCCGCCTCGGACCCGGGCACGCCGCCGGCCGTCACCTCCAACCCGACGAGCGTCAGCACCGTCACCGGCCGGCAGGCCAGCTTCGCCATCCTGGCCACCGGCGCCCCCACGCTCGCCTACCAGTGGGCCAAGGACGGCCAGCCCATCCTGGGGGCCATCGGCGCCACCTACACCCTCTACCAGCCCCGGGTGGAGGATGCGGGGAGCTACACGGTGACCGTGACCAACGCCTTCGGCACCGCCACCAGCGGCGCGGCCACGCTGACCGTGCTCGCCGCCGTGCCGTTCAACGCGCCCGGGGGCCTGGCCTATGACGCCTCGGGCAACCTCTTCGTCTCCGACATGAACGACCACACCATCTGGAAGGTGGATGCCACGAACCACCGGACCCTGGTGGCGGGCAGCTCCGGACTGCCGGGCTCGGCGGACGGACTCGGCGGCGATGCCCGCTTCAACCATCCCGGCGGCCTGGCCTTCGATCCGGCCGGCAACCTGGTGGTGGCGGATACGGGCAACCACACCCTCCGGCGCATCACCCCCGACGGCACGGTGACCACCCTGGCCGGCGCGCCGGGCGTCCCCGGCTCCGCCGACGGCGCGGCGGCCCAGGCCCGCTTCAACGCCCCCTTCGGCGTGGCGGTGGACGGGACCGGCGCGACCTACATCGCCGACACCCAGAACCACGCCATCCGCCTCATGGCCCCGGACGGCACCGTCTCCACCTATGCGGGGACCGCCGGAGCGCCGGGCTTCGCGGACGGCACGGGCGCCGCCGCCCGGTTCAACCAGCCCAACGGCCTGGCCCTGGCCGCCAACGGGACCCTCTACGTCGCGGACTACGGAAACGCATGCATCCGGGCCGTGGCACCCGGGGCCCTGGTGACCCGCCTGGCGGGCCAGGCCAACACCCCCGGCTACGCCAACGGCAGCGCCCTCTCGGCCCAGTTCCGGGCGCCCGTGGGGCTCGCCCTGGATGGCGCCGGTGTCCTGTGGGTGGCCGACACCTCCAACCACACCATCCGGCGCATCGGAACGGATGGCGCCGTCACCGGCCCCGCCGGGTCCGGTGGAACCGCCGGCAATGCGGACGGCACGGGCACCGCGGCCCTCTTCGCCCTCCCCTGCGGCATCGCCGTCACCCCCGCCGGCAACCTGGCGGTGGCGGACACGGGCAACCACCTGCTGAGGACCGTGACGCCCGCCGGCGTGGCCACCACCTTCACCATCCCCTGATTCCCGGCCAGATTCCGGCCCCGATCCCGGCCGACAGGGACGCCTTCATTCCCCCCTGGCCCCAAGGGCCCGGGGGGTTATTTTGGCGGCATGGACACCACGATGGAGGTCCGCGCGGCCGCGGTGGCCGGGACGTTCTACCCGCGGGACGGGGGTGAGCTGGGCTGCGCCGTCCAGGCCATGCTCGCCGACGCCGCCCAGGCCAGCCCCTGGCTCGGCCAGCCCAAGGCCCTGATCGTCCCCCACGCGGGCTACATCTACTCGGGGCCCGTCGCCGCCAGCGCCTACGCTCCGCTGGCCCGGCAGCGGGGCCTCGTCGAGCGGGTGGTCCTGGTGGGACTCGCCCACCACGTGGCCCTGGCCGGCTTGGCCCTGCCCGGGGCCTCGGCCTTCGACACCCCCCTGGGGCGGGTACCCGTGGACGGGGAGGCCGCGGCCCTCCTCCGCCCCCTGGCCGGCGTGAGCGTGAACCCGGCCGCCCATGCGCGGGAGCACGCCCTCGAGGTGCAGCTGCCCTTCCTCCAGCAGGTCCTCGGGACCTTCCGGATCGTCCCCCTGGCCGTGGGCCACGCCTCGGCGGATTCGGTGGCGGCCGCCATGGAGGCCCTCTGGGGCGGGCCCGAGACGCTCATCGTCGTGAGCTCGGACCTGTCCCACTACCTGCCCTATGAGCACGCCCAGGCCATGGACCGCCGGACCTGCGCCAGCATTTCGGACCTGGACCCCCTGGCCAGCCACGAGCAGGCCTGCGGCGCCACCGCGGTGAACGGCCTGCTGCTTGCGGCCCGGCGCCACGGCCTCAGGCCCCACCTGCTGGACCTGCGCAACTCCGGAGACACGGCCGGGGACCGCAGCCATGTGGTGGGCTACGCCGCCTTCGCCTTCACCCAGGAGGGCCCCCGTGCCCATTGACCGCGGTCCGACCCTCATCGCCATCGCCCGGGGCGCCATCGCCGCGGAGCTGGGCCGCAAGGCGATCCCCTTCGAAGCCGCCCCCTGGCTCGAGGAACCCGCCGCCACCTTCGTCACGCTCCACCGCCTCGGCTCGCTCCGGGGCTGCGTCGGCACCCTCGTCCCCCGGCGGCCCCTGGGCGAGGACGTGGCCGCCAACGCCCGCATGGCCGCCTTCCACGATTCCCGCTTCCCGCCCCTCACCTGGAGCGAGTTCGACGACACGGAGCTGGAAGTCTCCATCCTCTCCCCCCTGGAGCCGGTCCCCTGCGCCGACGAGGCCGAGCTGCTGGCCCAGCTCCGGCCCGAGGAGGACGGCCTGGTGCTGGCCTGGCAGGGGGACCGCAGCGCCTTCCTGCCCCAGGTCTGGGACCAGCTGCCCGATCCCCGGGACTTCCTCGCCCACCTGAAGCGCAAGGCCCGGCTGCCCATGGACTTCTGGCGGGACGGGCTGCGGTTCTCCCGCTTCACCGTAACCCGGTTCCAGGGGGCGGGGGTGGGCACCCGCGGGTGAGGCCATGGACGCCGCCCTCCATCCGGCCCGCTGGTGGCACCGCCTCGAGGACGGGCGCCTCCAGTGCGACCTGTGCCCCCGGGACTGCAAGCTGGGGGAGGGCCTGCGCGGCGCCTGCTTCGTGCGGCAGCACGTGGACGGGCGGATGGTCCTCACCACCTACGGCCGCTCCTCGGGTTTCTGCATCGATCCCATCGAGAAGAAGCCGCTGAATCATTTCCTCCCGGGCACGAAGGTACTCTCCTTCGGCACTGCGGGCTGCAACCTCATGTGCAAGTTCTGCCAGAACTGGGATATCAGCAAGGCCCGCGACATGGACCGCCTCACGGACCAGGCCTCGCCCGAGGCCATCGCCCGGGCCGCCGAGGCCTCGGGCTGCCGAAGCGTCGCCTTCACCTACAACGACCCCGTGATCTTCGCGGAGTACGCCATGGACGTGGCCGACGCCTGCCACGAGCGGGGCCTCCGGGCCGTGGCCGTCACCGCCGGCTACATGCACGCCGAGCCCCGCCGGGCCTTCTACGCCAAGATGGACGCCGCCAACGTGGACCTCAAGGCCTTCACCGAGGCCTTCTACGCCCGGCTCTCCGTCGCCCGCCTCCAGCCGGTCCTGGACACCCTGCGGTACCTCCGGCACGAGACGGAGGTCTGGCTCGAGATCACCACCCTCCTCATCCCCGGCCAGAACGATTCGAGCGGGGAGATCGCGGCGCTGTCCGACTGGGTGGCCCGGGAGCTGGGCCCCGACGTGCCCCTGCACTTCAGCGCCTTCCACCCGGACTACAAGATGATGGACCTGCCCCGCACCCCCGCCGCCACCCTCACCCGGGCGCGGGAGCTCGCCCTGGCCGCGGGCCTCCGCTACGTCTACACCGGCAATGTGCACGACCGGACCGGCGGGACGACCCGCTGCCCCGCCTGCCACGCGGCCCTCATCGTCCGCGACTGGTACGAGATCGAACAGAACCGCCTGCCCGACGATGGCCGCTGCCCCGACTGCGACACTCGGATTCCCGGACACTTCCAGGCGTCCACCCAGCCCTTCGGCAACCGCCGCCTCCCCATCACCCTCACCCGGGAATGAGGGGTGCGCCGTGGGCCCACTGTTGCTGCTCCCCGCCCTGCTGGCCCCGGCGCCAGGAAAGGAGGCCCGCATGGAGCTCCGGATTCCCGCCTTTCAGAACGGGGCCCCCGTCCCCCGCGCCCACACCGCGGACGGGGCCGACCACTCCCCGGCCCTCCAGTGGGACGATCCGCCCCCCGGCACCACCGCCTTCGCGCTGATCGTGGACGATCCCGACGCCCCCGCCGGCACCTGGGTCCACTGGCTCCTCTATGACCTGCCGGGCTCGGCCCGGGCCCTGGCGGAGGACCAGCCCCGCACGGCGGACCTGACCGGCGGCGGGCGCCAGGGGAAGAACAGCTGGGGCCGCCTGGGCTGGAACGGCCCCTCGCCGCCGCCGGGGAAGCCGCACCGCTACGTCTTCCGCCTCTTCGCCCTCTCCACCCCCCTGGGCCTGCCCTCCGGCGCCACCCGGTCCCAGGTGGACACAGCCATGAAGGGCAAGGTCCTCGCCGAGGCCACCTGGATGGGCACCTACGGGCGGTAAGGAGCGCGGTCAAGCATGGCCTCGCCTGGGGAGCGGGAGGTCGCCCAGGGACGGCCCGAAGGCGTGATCAAGCGACCCCATCTAGCTCTTCTTTCAGCGAGCTACGCCCCGTTCTGGGGGTCCGGAATCCAAGTTCCGGAGGTGTGGTAGGAACCGAATCGGAAATCCGGGTGGATCCGGGACAGTGGGATGGCGCCGGGCTTTAAATACCCATCACCAGCGCCGTTAGGAGAGGCTGAGTCATTCCCTAAATCCTGACCCTTGAATGATATGGAATGCCCTCAAAATGGAATGGGGGGTAATACCTCTTCCGGGAGAGCCAAGATGCCAAACTTCGCATCCATCCTTAAAGAAGAAATCCTCCGGCTCGCCCGGAAGGAGGTTCGGAACGAAATCGAGGGTCTCAGGAAAGCCTCCAGCCAATACCGCAGTGAGATCGCCCAGCTGAAGCGGCGCGTGGATCAACTGGAGAAGCAGCAGGCCCGCGTGTCGAAGAAGGTTCTCAGCAAGCCGGAAACGCCGGAAGGCAAGGAAGAAACCACCCGCATCCGCTTCAGCGCGAAGCGACTCGCCGCCCAGCGGAAGAAACTTGGCGTTTCCGCGGCGGACCTGGGCCTGCTCCTCGGAGTCTCCGGCCAATCCATCTATCACTGGGAAGCCGAGAAGAGCCGCCCACGCCCGGCCCAGCTCCAGGCGATCGCCGCGCTCAGGAAGATCGGGAAGCGCGAGGCGAAACGAATGCTGGCCGAGTTGGCCAGCGCGGAGACCAAGGAAGGCTGAGAAACTGGCTCATGCGCCTCACGCTCCGCCACAAAGCCCAGGCCATTCTCCGGGAGGCGGGTTGGGACCTCACGCCGCCCCCGGTCATCTGGTCGCCGCGCATGGCCCGCTGCGCGGGGCTGTTCGTGATCGAGAAGGATGCCCGCGGCACCTGGCACCCGGAGATCCGCCTCTCCATCCCCCTGCTGCGCCGCCGGGACTGGCCCTGGCCCCAGCAGGTGTGCGGGATGAACTGCCACGACCCCGAGCAGGTGCAGCAGCGCATCCTCGAGCACGAGCTGATCCACTACAAGCTC
>NZ_AUAU01000017.1 GCF_000428885.1 Geothrix fermentans DSM 14018
GTCCGCCAGCGCCAGGACTAGTCCGTGGCGAAGGGCAGCAGCGCGATGTTGCGGGCGCGCTTGATGGCTTCCACGAGGGCGCGCTGGTGGACGGCGCACACACCGCTGGTGCGGCGGGGCAGCACCTTGCCGCGCTCGGGGGTGAAGGCCTGGAGGGTCTTCACGTCCTTGTAGTCGATCATGGTGGACTTCTCGACGCAGAACTTGCAGAACTTGGCGCGTCGTCCCCCGAATGCCTTCTTCTTCTTGGGCTTGCCCTTCTTGGCGTCAGCGCGGCGCTTCATCCGACCACCTCCTCAGGTGCGCGATCCTTGATGCCGGCCTGGGCCTTGCGCTTGGCCTCGCGCTCGATGCGCTGCTTGGCGCGGCCCGCGGCCTTCTCGGCCTCGTCCATGCGGACGCTCAGGTACTTGATGACCGAATCGTGGTTGCGGAAGCGGCGCTCCAGCTCGGCGATGAGGTCGGGTCCGGCGTTCATCTCGAAGAGCGTGTAGTAGCCCTCGCTGAACTTCTGGACTTCGTAGGCCAGCTTCTTGCGGCCCCACTTGTCGGTCTTGAGCAGCTCGCCACCCTGCTCGGCAATGATCCCCTCGAACTGCTTGACGAGCTCATCGCTCTGCTCGTCCGTCAGCGTGGGGGAGGCGATGAAGATGGTCTCGTAGTGACGCATCTGTCCTCCTTGTGGATGTGAAGCCCCCCTCTGGGTTCCGGGGAGCAAGGAAGACGCCCTCCAGCGGAGGACGCGAAGGGCCAGTTTCGCCTGAAAAGGCCCGAGGAGCAACGAAAAGTCCAGGGCGCCGCGCCCTGGGCGGCTGCAGGGTCCACCGTCTCAGCCAGGGCGGCCCTCGCGGGGGAAGCCTCTTCAGGTGTCTTGCATGGGGGCGACCTTGACGTAAATTTCACGGATGGAAGAGATCAGGTGTCGCGGGCTGGCCATTTCCTAATGTCTCGATGCACAGGGGACGGGCTTCATGGGAACGCGACCGACCCAGGATGATCAGGAACCCTTTCCGGGAGGACCCGAGAAGCCCTCGTTTTTCGCTCGATTCCTGAAGGTCTGCCGGGCCCACCGAGCCAAGGCCATCCTGGCCGGTTCGGCCCTGTCCCTGGTCCTCGCCGCGGGCCTCGCGGATGCCCTGCTGGCGGAGCCCATGCGCCGATGGGCCGAGCGGACGATGAACGCCCAGCTGAAGGGCTACACGGTGCGCATCGGCCGCGTCGACCTGCACCTCTGGCGGCTGGCCTTCACGCTGGAAGACCTGGTCCTGGTGCAGAACTCGCACCCCTCGCCGCCCGTGGCGGAGTTCGGCGCCTTGGGTTTCTCCCTGTACCTGGACGAACTGCTCCGGTTCAAGGTGGCCGGGAATCTCGTCATCAAGCGCCCTGCGCTGCATATCAACCTGCCCCAGCTTCAAGAGGAAGCGAAGCGCGACGTGAGCCTGAAGGAGCGGGGATGGCAGGGGGCCGTGGAATCCGTCTTTCCCTTCAAGCTGGAACGGGTGACGGTTCAGGACGGGTCCCTGCTCTACGTGTCCGACGACACCGCCAGCAAACCGCTCAAGCTCGCCAAGGTCTCCCTGGTCGCCAGCAACATCCGCAATATCTCCGCGGCCAAGGGTACCTACCCATCGCCGGTGCGTCTCGACGGCGCGCTGTTCGACACGGGCAGGATCCGGTTCAATGGGGCGGCGGATTTCCTCCGGGAACCCCACACCGCCGCACAGGGGTCGATCCAGGTGGACCGAGTGCCGCTGGATCGCCTGAACCCCCTGGCCCACACCTACCAGCTGAAGACCGAGGGCGGGTTCCTTTCCGTGGACGGATCGGTGGAATACACCCCTGAGTCCCAGAGAGCACACCTCAAGGAGGTGCTCCTCGAGCATCTGCGCGTGGATTACGTCACCAGCCAGGCCACCAAGGCCGAGGAAAAGGCCCATGCCCGGCAGGCGGTCAGGCTGGCCAGGACCGTGCGGAACGCCCCCACCATGCGGCTTCAGATGGATACCCTGAAGCTGGTGGACAGCCAGCTTGGCTTCGTGAATGAGGGCACCAACCCCACCTACCGCCTGTTCGTGTCGGACCTGGACCTGACGCTGAAGAACCTAGGCAATCAGGCCGATGCCGGCCGGTCCGAGTTCCAGGTGCGCGGGGCGCTCATGGGCACTGGCGCCCTCCTGGCCTCGGGAGGGGCCCAGATCACGGCCAGCCCTCCCGATTTCGACATCCGTCTCCAGCTGGACAACGCCAAGCTGCCGGATCTGAATCGCGCCCTGCTGGCCCATGCGGGAGTTGACGTGGCCGAGGGCCTGCTCTCGGTCTACACCGACATCACGGTGAAGGACGGCAGGGTGGATGGCTACTTCAAGCCGCTGGTGAAGGACCTGAAGATCTACGACAAGCAGAAGGACCAGGGGAAGCATTTGGGCAGGCGCATGAAGATGCATGTGATGCAAATGCTGGCCACCCTTTTCAGGAATCGCTCCAGCCGGCAGGTGGCCACCGTGACCCACCTATCCGGCTCCACGGACGACCTTCGGTTCAGCACCTGGGAGGCCCTCCGCAAGCTCCTCGCGAACGGACTGTTCGAGGCGATACGCCCGGGTTTCCTGGATCCGCCTGGGGTCGGGCAGCCTCCCAAGCCGGCCGTTCACCCAAGTTCTCCCCCGGGGAAGGTGCCTCCTCCCGGATCGCCCGAAGGTGGCCCGTCAGCCCCGGGGTCCGGGCTGGGTGCCGGACTCCGGTCTCCAGACTGATCCCAGAACGCCGTCGGATTCACCAGGTTGGCCAGCCCCGCCAGGTCGTCGGCCTGCCCGAGCAGGTCCAGGAACCGGGCGAAGGGGGCGTCCAGCCGATCGATGGCCTCCCACTCGGGATCGGTCCAGGGCTCCAGCACATAGTCCACCAGGGGGCGCTGGAAGGGGCCGATGCCCAGGCGGAGGCGGGCGATGTCCGTGGTGCCCAGGCATTCGAAGACGGAGCGGAGGCCGTTGTGCCCGCCGCTGGAGCCGTCGAGGCGGAAGCGGCCCGTGCCCAGGGGCAGGTCCTTGTCGTCGTAGAGCAGGATCATCCGCCGGGGGTAGATCCCCGCAGCCTCCGCCTGGGCGCAGGCTTCACCGGAGAGGTTCATGTAGGTGGCGGGCACCAGGGCCTGGAGCCGGTCCGTGAGCGGGTAGAGGGTGCCCGAGGAGAAGCGTTTCGAGGGCGCGGGCGCCAGGTCCCGGTCTGCCATCCAGCGCTGCAGCATGAGCCGCCCCAGGTTATGGCGGGTGTCCTGGTATTCGGGGCCGGGGTTGCCGAGGGGAACGAGGGTCCACATGGGTTGAAGCTATCAGCTATCAGCTCTCAGCTATCAGCTCTCGGCTATCAGCTGTCAGCTATCAGCGCCATGAACACAGAGCGGGCGCTGATTGGCGCCCGCTCGGGGAGGGAATGGGCCTCAGTGCTGGTGGTGGGACTCGGTCTTGGCGGGGGCGGCGTGGGCTTCCGCCTCGGCGCCCTCGGCATGGGCGGCCCCACCGGCGGCGGCGCGGTAGGCGCCGTCCACGTAGTGGATGAAGTCCACGTAGGCGGCCACGGCCTTCCGGCCGGCGGCGGGATCCGGCGAGGCCTGGCTCCGGGTGGCGCGGGCCTCCTTGAAGCGGGCCTCGAGCCCGGGCTTGAGAACGCCGTGCATGAGGTCGAACACGGGCTTCATGTCGCCGGAGGCCAGGGCCTTGTCCGCGGCGGGGATGGCCGGCCCGAAGTCCATGCCTGCGGGCTTGAGGCCGGTGTAGGGCGCGCCTTCGCCGGCCCGGTGGATCCGCACCAGGGTCTCGAAGAAGTAGGACTCGGCCAGTTCCTTCGCCTCTGGGCTCAGGGCGCCGACCTTGAGGGTGCGGGCGAAGGCTGCGCGGATCTGGGCCTCGTCCTCGGCCCTCACCCAGGCGAGCACCGGATTGACATCGCCCTTGGCCAGAGCCTGCCGGGCGACGACGATGACGGGGCCGTCCAGGGCATCGCAGTGGGCGCCGAGGGGCAGCGCGAGGCCAGCCACGAGGACGCCGGAGAGGAGGGGGCGGGGGATACGGAACATGGAGACTCCGGAGAAGCCGCGGGATCAGAGTGCGGCGGGGGGGTGGAAGAGGGTCCGCAGGGTGGCGCAGGCCTCTTCGGCATCGCCGGCCTGTCCCTGGCCAGCGGCCTGGGCGTGGACGAGTTGCATGAGCAGGCCGAAGGTCACGGAGGCCAGGGCCTTCGGTGTCAGGTCGGCGCGGATGGCCCCTTCCTGCTGGGCCTGGACCAGGGCCTCCAGGAGGAAAGCCCGGGTCCGGGCGACCACCGCCCGCAGGCGCGCCGCAGCCGGCTCCGGAAGGGCCAGGACGAACTGCTCGGAGAACATCAGCCGCCCGATGCCCCGGTGTCCGCCCACCACCTGGGCCCGGGCCCGGAGGAGGTTCTGGATGCGGTCCAGGGGCGGCTCGGTCTCTGGAGGGAAGGTCGTCAGGATCAGGTCCTCCACCCGCTGGACCACGGCCTCAAGGATCTCCTCCCGGTTGGCGAAATGGCGGAAGGGGGCGCCACTGCTCACTCCGAGTTCCGAGGCCAGGGCGCTGGTGGTCAGGGCGGCGATGCCCCTGCTTTCGATAATTCGGAGCGCGGCATCCGCAATTTCGGCGCGTTTGGGGGTGAGTTCCAGGGCGGAGCGGCTCATGGCCCCATTGTAAGTAAGCACTTACTTTTGTCAATACTCCAAAAAACGGGCGCCCGAAGGCGCCCGTCCTGAAGACTGAACCTGAAGGCTGAGGACTGAGAAGCTACTTCTTCTCTTCCTTCTTGCCCTTCTTGGCCACTTCCGGCTCGGCGGCGGCGGCCGGCGCGGCGGCCTCCTCCTCCTCGGCGGCCTTGCCGCGGACGGAGCAGACGGTCTGGTGGGCGTCGCCCACGAAGGCCACGTTGGGCATGAGGGTGATCTGCTCGAAGCGGATGCTGTCACCCACGGCCAGGTTGGTCACGTCCACGTCGATGTGGGCGGGGATGATGCTGGGCAGGCACTCGAGCTCGATCTCGCGGTGGGCGAAGTCGAGGACGCCGCCCATGCTCTTCACGCCGATGGCGGTGCCGAGGAGGCGCACGGGCACCTTCACGCGCACCTTGTGGGTCATGTCCACGCGCATGAAGTCCACGTGGCGCAGGCGGCCGGTGATGGGGTCGCGCTGCACGTCCTTGATGATGACGTGGCGCTTGATGTCCGTGCCCTCGCGCTGGAGGAACATCACGGAGTTCATGCCGGCCTCGCTGGCCAGCACGCGCGCCACGGCCTTGGGGCTGATGGCGATGGCGATGGGGGCCTCGTTCAGGCCGTAGACCACGGCCGGGATCAGGCCACTCTTCTTGAGGTCGCGGATGGCGGCCTTGCCGAAGGTCTCGCGCTTGGGGACGATCAGGACGTCCTGGGACATGTCTTCCTCCTACCTGGCGGCTGGCTGCCGCCCTCTCGTTGGCATGGGTCCGGGCGGACCGCACGGTCCCTCCCCATGGAGGGCCGAACCACTGATTCTGCCCGAAAAAGCCCCGGAATCGAAGGGGATATTCCCCGCAGCCCGGCACACGGGCGTCACAGGCCGGGATTATCCTGCTTCCATGTTCCACCCCATCCCCCGTCCCGAGGAGCTGCTCAACCGCGAGCTGAGCTGGCTGGACTTCAACGCCCGGGTCATGGAGGAGGCCGAGGACCCCACGGTGCCCCTCCTGGAGCGCGTGAAGTTCCTCAGCATCGTGTCCAGCAACTGGGACGAGTTCTTCATGGTACGGGTGGCCGGCATCTGGCGGCAGATCGACGCCGGCATCGCCCAGCCGGGCCCCGACGGGCTCACCCCCCGCCAGCTGCTGGAGCGGGTGGCCTCCCGCATCCACGCCTACTCCGCCCGGCAGCACGAACTCTTCCACGCCATCCTCGAGCCCCAGCTGGAGGCCGCGGGCATCCGCATCCTGGATCCGAAGGACCTGGATGCGGCCCAGGAGGCCTTCGTCCTCGACTACTTCGAGCGGAGCCTCCTGCCCCTCATCACGCCCCTGGCCGTGGACACGGGGCACCCCTTCCCGCGCCTGGGCAACCGGGCCCTGGTGCTGGTGGTGGAGCTGGAGCCGGACGAGGACCTGCTGGACGGGGACCTGCCGGCCTCGGAGCTCTCCTTCATCCACGTGCCCACGGGCCTGGCCTCCCGGTTCCTCCGGGTGCCCTCGGCGCCGGGTGTCCACGCCTTCATCATGCTCGAGGACGTGGTGCGCCACCACCTGGCCCGCCTCTTCCTGGGCTATGCGGTGAAGCGCTGCCACGCCATCCGCGTCACCCGGGACTCGGACCAGCCGGTGGAGGAGGATCCCTCCGAGGACCTGCTCAAGACCGTGGAGGAGAGCCTGCGGGACCGCCGCCGCGGCGCCGTGGTGCGCCTCCAGTACGAGCACGGCCTCTCCTCCAAGGTGCTGGACCTGCTCATCGAGGAGATGGAGCTGAGCCCCGAGGACCTCTACCCCAGCCTGGGGCTGACGGCCTTCTCGGACCTCAGCCAGCTCTACGGCCAGCTGGACCTGCCCCAGCTCAAGGACACGCCCCTGCCGCCCCTGCCCGTGTCTCAGCTCGAGCAGGCGGGCAGCATCTTCGATGCCATCGCCAAGAGCGACATCCTGCTGCATCACCCCTACCAGAGCTTCGATGACAGCGTCGTGCGCTTTGTGCGCGAGGCCGCGGAGGATCCCAAGGTCCTGGCCATCAAGATGACCCTCTACCGGGTGACGGCCAACAGCCCCGTGGCCGCCGCCCTGGAGCGCGCCGCCGAGCGGGGCAAGCAGGTGGCGGCCATCGTGGAGCTGCGGGCCCGCTTTGATGAAGCCGCCAACATCGCCTGGGCCCGGCGCCTGGAGAAGACGGGCGTGCATGTGGTCTACGGCCTGCCCAACCACAAGATCCACTGCAAGGCCTGCCTCGTGGTGCGCCAGGAGGCGAACGGCATCCACCGCTACTGCCACCTGGGCACGGGCAACTACAACGAGCGCACCAGCCGCCTCTACTCGGATCTGGGCCTGCTCACGGCCCGGCCCGAATTCGGCGAGGATCTCTCGAACCTCTTCAACATGCTCACGGGCTACACGCGCCCGCCGAAGTTCAACCAGATCCTCCTGGCGCCCCAGTACCTGAAGAAGGCGCTCAAGGAGCGCATCCAGCGGGAGATCGGCCACGCCCGGGAGGGCCGTCCCGCGCGCATGGTGCTCAAGATGAACGCCCTGGTGGACCCCCAGCTCATCCAGCTGCTCTACGAGGCCAGCCGGGAAGGCGTGAAGGTGGACCTCATCGTGCGGGGCACCTGCTGCCTGCGGCCCGGCGTGCCCGGCCTCTCCGAGAACATCCGCGCCCTCTCCATCCTGGACCGCTTCCTGGAGCACGCCCGGATCTACCACTTCGCCAACGACGGCCGGCCCGAGACCTTGCTCTCCAGCGCCGACCTCATGCCCCGCAACCTCGACCGGCGCGTGGAGCTGGCCTTCCCCCTGGTGGATCCGATCCTGGCGGCCCAGGTCCTGGAGATGATGGAGTTGCAGCTGCACGATACGCTCAAGGGCCGGGTGCTGGGCCCCGAGGGCGACGTGCTCCGCCGGGGCCTGGACCCCTACGATCCACCCCTCCGGAGCCAGCTCCGCATCTACGAGCACACCCTCCTGGCCAGTGGCGTGGGGGCCCCGACGCAGAAGCTGGGGCCACTGGATCCGGACATTTGAGACAGGGCTGGCGGGAGCTATGGGGCGGGGATCTGCGGGAACTGAGAGGGCGTGAGGGATTCGATCTGCCCTGGGGCGTTTCCGAATAAGAAGACGCCCTTGGTGGGAGATAGGATCGCCTCGTGGTGGTAGTGGGGCTCCACGGTCGATCCGAAGTCAGAGGTGAGCCCTGTGCCCGTGTCGAGAACTTCGACCGCCCCGATGACATGGCCGACGGTGGACCCCCCCGTGATGAGGATCTGCCGGGCGTTCATCAGGAGCGCATGGTGGTACGTCCTTTGGAATTTCATGTCTCCCACCACGGAGAAGCTCAAGCTGGCCGGGTCGTACAGCTCGATGGACGAGATCGCGTCAGTTCCGGCGGTGCCTCCACCGATGACAGCCACCTTGCCGTTGGGAAGCAGGGTGGCGCTGTGTCCCTCCTTTCGGACGTTGAGGCAGGGGGCCGTCGGTGTGAGGGTGAGATCCGCCGGATTGAACAGTTCCGGCGTGGCTCCCGCCCGGAACGTCTCTCCCCCCAGAAGCAGCACCCAGCCGTTCTGAAGCAGGGTGGCCGTGTGGCCCATCCTTGGGACATTCATGGCAGCGGCGGGAACGAACACCCCTGTAATCGGATCGAAGAGTTCCAGCGAGTACAGGGCCCCCGTCTCGTCACGACCTCCCGAGAGAAGGACCCGCCCATCGGGAAGCAGGGTGGCTTGATGGGCGTACCTTCCGTGAAGAAGGGGCACGGTCAGAACGGAGACTCCTCCGATCGGATCGAAGAGTTCGGAATCAGGCCAGACCTGGAGCGTGTCGCCCACCCGACCGCCGCTGAACAGCACCCGGCCGTCCGGCAGGGCCGTGGCTTTCGCGTCGGTACGGGCCCTGATCAGTCGGCCGGCCACGGTCGAGGTATTCGTCTGCGGATCGAAGACCATGACCTCTTTCGAATCGAAAGAGGGCCCTACAAGGACCTTCCCATTCGATAGCGGAACGACTGGACGACCCGCGTAGGCATGCGTGAAGCCAGGAGGGGGTGTGCTCCCCGCCGACTGGAAGGGGCCATCTCCTCTGATGGCGACATAGGCCCGGGTGACCTGGGGAATGTTCGGGAGGAAGGCATCGACTGTGCAGTCGACGGCGTAGGTTCCAGCCGTGAACATTCCGGAGGCGGAAATGGAGCCCACGGGAGGTACCCAGGGAACTTCATCGAGCAGGCCGAAACCAGCCGGTCCGTTGATTCCCGGAGTCAGGTCAGCCTGGAATTGGAAGGAGGCCTTTGTCTTCAGTGTCAGGGATTGGGGCTTGATGACGCAGTCGGAGATGTCCACAGCCACACCCGCCGATTTGGTCGGATCTTCCACGCTCGTGGCCGTCACGTAGGCGCCTCCCACGGCGCCAGGGGCCTGGTAGAGGCCTTCCGGATCGAGGGTCCCCCAGGATCCGACGGGGCCGCTTCCCGCGGGGATGTCCCAGGCGACCGAACTGTCCGTCACATTCACGAGGATGGGCGCCAGTCGGATGGAACCGCCTGGGTGCACCGCCAGATGAGGTTGCGGGAAGGCGACCTGGGGCATCTGGTCGTCCCGGACCCGGAGGACCATCGTGGCGGCCAGGGTCGGGTCCTCGGTGCTTTGTCCCCGCAGGTGGTAAATACCATTGGCAGAGGGCGGTTGGTAGATCCAGGTCAAGCCCTTGTATTCGAACTGTCCGGCCACGAGGCCTTCAAGCAGGGACAGGTTGGCGTTCGACGATGGGGTTCCGAAAACCTTCCAGGCGAAAGGCAGGGCCGAACCCATGGGGGACAGCCCGGGGTACAGGGTCGCGGTTCCGGGGGTGAAGACCAGTCCCCTCGTCGGGTTTTTGACCTCCAAATCCAAGAAGGCCGTCAGATCCGGCGCGCTCAGCGTCTGGACCCTGATGCGGTACCGGCCTTGAAGCAAAGGCGAGGTGAAGGTGACGGAATCACCTGCCGCCTGACTGAGCGTGCCCCCCGTGGTCACCCAGGAAACCTGGGTGACAGGGGTGTTGGCGAAAACGGCCTTCAGGGTCGTGGATTCCCCAGGGCCGAGGCTTATCACGACGGACTGGAGAGTCAGGCTCGGGGCGGCAGGCGGGGGAGGTGGGGGAGGTGGAGGTGTCGAGGCTCCGGAAGAGGGCGTGGAGGACCCGCCACCCCCGCAGTCGAACAACGCCACGGCAAGGAGCACACCTAGAAGGACTCTGAAGAGTCGGTCCATGGGTCAATCTCCTGGAGAAGAGTGAAGACAGGGTAGCAGCTGACTCCTTTTCCCTATTCAGGGGGGCTCTACCCTTGAGGAAATCGTGGGCCTCCTGGATCAAACTTCAAACTGACCCACTACCCCCGGATTCAAACTGACCCACTACCGACCCTTTTGTGTGTTCCGACCTCCATTCCGCCCATGGCAGACTGACGGGCTGGAGATCCGCATGACGAAGATCAGCCGCGCCGCCCTGTTCGAAGCCCTCAATGCCTATGTCGTCCCCGGGACCAACGCCACCCTCACGAACCTGAAGGCCGTGAAGGGCATCGACGTCACCGAGGGCAAGGTGACGGTGCTGCTCCAGCTCATGGATGCCTACCGGGACCGCGTGGCCGCCATCAAGGACGCCCTGGAGGGGATCATCCGCCAGCAGCCCGGGGTCACGGACGTGGACATCGAGATCGGCTGGGAGAAGACGGCCCAGGTGGAGTTCAAGAACCTCATCCCCGGCATCAAGCGCTGCGTGGTGGTGGGCTCGGGCAAGGGCGGTGTGGGCAAGAGCACCGTCACGGCCAACCTCGCCATCGCGCTGGCCCAGCAGGGCCTCAAGGTGGGCCTGCTGGACTCGGACATCTACGGCCCCTCCATCCCCATGATGCTGGGCCTGAAGGACTCGCCCCTGGGCACGCCCGAGGGCCAGATCCTGCCCCTGGAGAAGTTCGGCATCAAGGTCATGTCCATGGGCCTGCTCATCGAGGAAGACCGGCCAGTGATCTGGCGCGGGGCCATGCTCAACAAGGCCCTCCAGCAGTTCCTGAAGGACGTGGCCTGGGGCGACCTGGATGTCCTTCTCATCGACCTGCCGCCGGGCACCGGCGACGTGCAGCTCACCCTCATCCAGAACGCCCAGGTGGACGGCGCCGTCATCGTCAGCACGCCGCAGGACGTGGCCTTCCTCGACGCCAAGAAGGCCATCGGCATGTTCGGCACGGTGAAGGTGCCCGTGCTGGGCATCATCGAGAACATGAGCAGCTTCATCTGCCCCGGCTGCGGGAAGGAGACCCAGATCTTCGGCCACGGCGGCGTGAAGGCCGCGGCCATCCGCATGGAACTGCCCTTCCTGGGCGAGGTGCCCATCGACCTGGCCATCCGCGAAGGCGGGGACAGCGGCAAGCCCTTCGTGGCCGAGTACCCCCACAGTCCCCAGACCAAGGTCTTCCAGGACATGGCGGAGACGCTCAAGGGCGTGCTGAAGCTCTGACCTGAAGCGCAGGATCAGCGGCCGAAGGCCTCCACCCGCAGGGGCCGGGCCACGGTGAGGGTGACCTCGCCGCCGCTCAGCAGGGGCAGAGAGGGCCCGGTTCCCAGACGGAAGCTTCCCTCTGGGGCGGCCAGGGCCTGGCCATCGGGCAGGATGAGCGACTGGAAGTCCACGAAGCGATAGTCCCCCCGCAGCAGGTGGACCTGGCCCACCAGCCGGGTCCCGGCGGGGAGGAGCACGGTCCATCCGTTCTGAGCCCGGAGGGGTGTCTGCAGCACCACGCGGAGGGTGGTCCGGCCCGGATCCGTGGGCGGCTCCACCAGGTCGCCATCCAGGCGGCCCTCGAGCTGGACGCCGGGGCTCACCGCGTAGGCCGCGCCGCCCGGGCGGAGGCGGATCTCGGCCGACGGCCCCTGGACCTTCAAGGGCTCGGGGAGGTGGAGACTGCGCGCCGGCACCGCGTGGGGCGCGGTGCCGGGATCATTCAGCAGGGCCAGCAGGGCCAGGGCCGGGAGCACAGTGGCCTCAGTTGAGCTTGCCTGCGCCCATGGCGGCCAAGTCGCCGGGAATGGCCACGGCGCCGAAGCTGGCCACAGCCGCCTGGCCCTCGCGGGAGAGCACGAAGTGGAGGAACTCCTTCACGGCGGGGTCCAGAGCCCGGCCCGGGGCCTTGTTCACGTAGATGTAGAGGAAGCGGGTCAGGGGGTAGGTGGCCCGCTGGATGTTCTCCAGGGTGGGCTCGACGAAGGTATCGCTGCCGAAGGAGGCCACGGGCACGCCCTTCACCATGCGGTTGGCGTACTGGAGAGGGCCGTAGCTGATGCCGCCGCCGTCCACGGCCGGGGCCTCCACCACGGCGAACTGGTCCATGAAGGCCTTCACGCCGGGCTTGAAGTCGCCCTTCTTCATGACGTGCTCGCGGAAGAAGGCGCGCGTGCCGGAGTTCTCGTCGCGCCCGTAGGCCTGGATGTCCCGCTGCTTCCAGTCGCCGCCCAGGCCCAGGTCCCCCCAGCGGACGACGTCGCGCTTGGCCCCGGCCTTGCGGGTGGTGGAGAAGATGGCGTCGATCTCCTCCATGTGGAGCTGCTTGATGGGGTTGTTGGCGTTGACGTAGACCACCAGGGCGTCCACGGCCACGGGGATCCGCGTGGGGGCGTAGCCGTACTTGGCCTGGAAGGCCGCCAACTCCTGGTCGCTCATCTCGCGGCTCATCTGGCCCATGATGGCGCTGCCGTCGAGGAGGGCCCTGGGCGCCGTGGCAGAGCCCTTGCAGATGAAGCGGGTCGAGATGCGGGGGTGGTACTTCTTGAAGTCCTCGCCCCAGAGCACCATGAGGGGCTCCATGGAGTCCGAGCCCACGCTCTTCAGCTCGCCTACGGCGGGATGCTCCGCGGCGTAGGCGGGCAGCGCGGCTTCCTTCACCGAGGGAGGCGGCGCCGCGGCGGGTCGGGCGGGGGCCTCCACGGGCGGCTGGCAGGCCAGGCCGAGCAGGAGCAGGAGCGGGGCGGCGAGGGCGCGCAGGGACATGGGGACCTCCGCCCTCATTGCGCCAGAGCCACGTGACGGGGCCGTGAAACCGGGGGTCCTTCATCGTGACGCCTCGCGGATTGGAGCTATCCTGGGCCATGGCCAAGCCCCAAATCCCCGAGACCCTCGCTCCGGATCTCCTGGAGCGCCTGCGCGCGCGCTTCCACCCCTGGCCGCTCATCAGCGGCTGGGGCCTCACCATCGAATCGGTGGCGCCCGGTGCGGCCGTGATGGTGCTCCAGCCCACCAAGGCCGTGATCAACGGCTCCCGGGGCACGGTGAACGGCGGCGTTCTGGCCACCATCGCCGACATGGTGAGCGCCCTCGCCCTCAGCACGGCCTTCGATGGGGCCATGCCCTTCGCTACCTCGGACCTCCACATCCGCTACCTGGAGCCCGCCCGGGGCGAGGTGCGCGGCGAGGCCCAGGTGGTGCGGATCTCCGGCCGCAGCGGCATCCTCGCCTGCCGGCTCACCTGCGGGGAGCACCTGGTGGCGCACAGCACGGCCAACTTCGCCATCAAGTCAGGCATCGGCGGCTGAGGTGCAGGGCCGGGCGCCGTTCCCCGAGGCGCGGGACGCGAGGCAGGACGGCCCGATCCGGCGCCTGCGCTACGCCATGGCCCTGCTGTTCGCGGTCATCGTCTGCGGCGGCCTGGGCTACCACTGGCTGTCCCACCTCAATGCCCTCGACAGCTTCTACATGGCCATCACCACCCTGTTCACCGTGGGCTTCCGGGAACTGGGCGACGTGAACGCCCGGACCAAGCTCTTCACGATCTTCTACCTGGTGGTGGGCCTGGGCACGGCCACCTACGCCATCTCGAATCTGACCGCCCTGCTCCTGGAGGGGGACCTCAAGGGCTACATCATGGAGCGCCGCATGCAGAAGCGCCTGGACGACCTATCCGACCACGTCATCGTCTGCGGCTTCGGGAAGATGGGCTTCCAGGCCGCCTGGGAGCTGAAGAAGGCCGGCGTCCCCTTCGTCATCATCGAGCAGGACGAGACCAAGGGCCGCAGCCCCCGCTTCGCCGGGGAGCTCATCCTCTACGGCAACGCCATGGAGGAGATGATGCTCGAGCACGCCGGCCTCCGCCGGGCGCGGGGCCTCATCACCGCCCTCACCACCGACGCCGACAACGTGCTGGTGACCCTCACGGTCAAGCAGGTCCGTCCGGACATCCCGGTGGTGGCCCGCAGCGCCAAGCTGGGTACCGAGCGCCAGCTCAAGGCCGCGGGCGCCGACCACATCGTGAGCCCCTACGAGATCGGGGGGCGCCGCATGGCGGGCCTGCTGCTCAAGCCCGAGATGATGAACTTCTTCGACATCGTGCTCCAGCAGGAACAGCTGGAGCTGGGCCTGGAGCGCATCGCCATCGCGCCGGGCTCGCCCCTGGTGGGCCAGACCCTGCGGGAGGCCCGCCTGCGCCACGCCACCGGCTCCCTGCTGGTGGGTCTGGTGCATCCCGGCTCGGGCCTGCGGTTCAATCCCTCCGGCGAGGAACGCTTCCAGAAGGGGGACGAGCTGCTGGTGATGGGGCCGCCGGACGCCCTGGAGACCCTCACGCGGCTGGCCAAGGGCTGAGGGGCCGAGGGCTGAGGGTTGAGGATTGAGGGATTATCGGGCCCGACGGCTCAGCGCGGCGCGGAGGGGTTCACGGTGCCGGTGACGGGCAGGGCCACCTTGCCGTGGGGCAGCCGGACCGGCATCTCCGCCAGTTCCCAGGCGGTGACGGCCATGGCCTGCGCGCCCTGCACCAGCTGGTCCGGCACCAGGTGGTCCGGGTAGTCCATCTGGCTGTGGTGGGTGCCCAGGAAGTAGTCCACGGGCTCCTGGATGGCCGCGAAGGCGGGCACGCCCGCCCGGTCGAAGGGCGCGTGGTCGGTGCTGCCCATGACGCGCAGCGACAGCTCCTTCACCCCCAGGTCATTCAGGGGGGCGATGGCCTGGGCCATGAGGCCCCGGCAGGCCTCGCGGCCCTGGAGGGTGAAACCCTTCACCATGCCCGTGCCCATGTCATCCACCAGCACGGCCTGGATGGCATCCAGCTCCGCCCTGTGGGCCTCGACATAGGCGCGAGAGCCCAGCAGGCCCTGCTCCTCGCCGCTCCAGAGGACCACCCGCACCGTGCGCCGGGGCTTCAGCCCCGTGGCCTGGAAGGCGCGTAGCACCTCCAGGGCGGCGGAGCTGCCCGTGGCGTTGTCCGTGGCGCCGGTGCCCAGGTCCCAGCTGTCCAGGTGCCCCCCCACGATGACGACTTCCTCCGGCCTCTCCCGGCCCGGGATCTCGCCGACGACGTTGTAGGCCTGCACCGGGGCCGCTGAGAAGTTGCCGCCCAGGGCCAGCTCGAGCCTCACCGGCTCCTTCCGCGCCAACAGCCGCAGCAGCATCTTGTAGGGTTCCTGCGGCACGTAGGCTGCGGGCAGGCCCGCCTGCTTGGGATCGCGGCCGGCGCCGCCGCTCGTGAAGCTGAGGCCGTTCTTCCGGCCCGACATGGAGAGGGTGGCCAGGGCGCCCTCGTCGTGGAGGAACTGCATCATGGCCGCCTGCTCGGCCTGGTAGGCGGCGAAGTCCCCGCCCCGGCGCGCCAGCGGGGGGCGCTTGTCGTCGGGGTTGGTGCGCAGCAGGATCCGGCCCTTCAGCTGGCCCTTGAAGGCCTTCAGCTCCTCCAGGTTCCGGGCGTCCACCAGCAGCAGGTCGCCCTTCACGGCGCCCTTGGTGCCCGGGGTCCAGGCCATCTGGTCCACCCGGAAGCGGAGGCCGTTGTGGGTGAGCAGGCGGGCGCTGTCCACCCCGCGCGCCCAGGCCAGGCCGAAGTCGTAGGCCTCCTCATGGACGTTCACGGCACCGAGCCGCTTCATCTCGCCCATGGCCCAGGCCTGGGCCTGCCGCAGCTGCCCGGAACCCGTCAGCCGGGGGCCGATCAGGTCGCACAGGTGCTCCACCCGGGCCACCACCTCGGCGTGCTCCTTGATGTCGCGCAGCAGCTTGCCGGCGGGGGTGTCCGGGTAGTCCTTCAGCACCGGCACGGGCGAAGGCGCCGGCGGGGCCGCCGCAAAGGGCGACTGGGCCTGGAGGAGGGCGGCCAGGGCCAGGCCTGACAGGGCGGCGGGGATCCGCGGCATGGGAACTCCTGATGGGGAAGCTGGTTTCAGCAAACATCTAAAAACGAGGTATGGCAAGTGGGTCGGGTGGCGATATGATCACGTTGTTTCGGGAAATTGCGAAATGAACTCCGACTCCCTCCGTCCCCTCGCGGACACCCTCAAGGTACTGGCCCACCCCGTGCGCCTGCGCATCCTCGCGCTGCTGCACGCGGGCGAGCTCTGCGTCTGCGAGGTGGCCGAGGTGCTGGGCCTGGCGCCCTCCACCGTGTCCGAGCACCTCACCGGCCTGCGCCGGACGGGGCTGGTGCGCGAGTGGAAGGTGGGCCGCTGGGTCCATGTGGCCCTCTCCGATGACGCCTCCGCCCGCCCCCTGCTGGAGGCCCTCTGGCCCCTCATGGCCGGCGCCGAGGCCGAGCTTTCCCGCGACCGGGCCCAGGCCCGAATCCTCCGCTGCGACACCTGCGACCCCGTCGCCTGCCCCCCTTCACGCACCCTCCAGGAGCACGCATGACCACCCAGACCGAACCCCAGGCCCAGACCGAGACGGAAGCCACCGGCCTCAGCGAGACCACCCTCAACCTCATCGCCCTGGGTGCCGCCATCGGCTCCAACGCCGAGCGCGCCTTCCGCGCTCACCAGAGCCGTCTGGAGGAGCTGGGCGTGTCCAAGGACGACATGATCGAGGCCGTGAACATGGCCCTGCGCGTGAAGGGCGATCCCCACTCCCAGATCATGGCCCTGGCCCAGACGACGCTGGTGGGCGAGAGCGCAGGCGGTTGCTGCGGCGGTTCCTGTGCCTGCGAAGAGGCGGGCGGCCAGAAGGGCGACTGCGGCGACGACTGCGACTGCAAGTAGGAGGATCCATGTCCGCGGGCCGGCTGTCCTTCCTTGATCGCTTCCTGACCCTGTGGATCTTCCTGGCCATGGGGCTCGGCGTCCTGCTGGGCTACGCCGTGCCCGGCTTCAACCGGGCCATCAACGCCTGGAACGTGGGCACCACCAGCGTTCCCCTGGCCGCGGGCCTGATCCTGATGATGTACCCGCCCCTGGCCAAGGTGAAGTACGAGGAGCTGCACCTGGTCTTCCGGAACAAGAAGGTGCTGGGCCTGTCGCTCCTCCAGAACTGGATCATCGGGCCCCTGCTCATGTTCGGGCTGGCCGTGCTCTTCCTGCGCGACCGGCCCGAGTACATGCTGGGCCTCATCCTCATCGGCCTGGCCCGCTGCATCGCCATGGTCATCGTGTGGAACGACCTGGCGAAGGGCGACACGGAGTACTGCGCGGGCCTGGTGGCCTTCAACTCCATCTTCCAGGTGCTCTTCTTCAGCGTGTACGCCTGGTTCTTCGCCACGGTGCTGCCCGCCAAGCTGGGCCTCCAGGGCGCGGTGGTGGCCATCACCATCGGCCAGATCGCGAAAAGCGTCTTCATCTACCTGGGCATTCCCTTCATCGCGGGCTTCCTCACGCGGTTCATCCTCGGGAAGCTCAAGGGGCTGGACTGGTACCACCGAGTCTTCGTGCCGAAGATCAGTCCGCTGACGCTTCTAGCGCTGCTCTTCACCATCGTGGTGATGTTCAGCCTCAAGGGCGACACCATCGTGAAGCTGCCCTTCGATGTCATCCGCATCGCCATCCCGCTGCTGATCTACTTCGTGGTGATGTTCATGGTGAGCTTCTGGCTGTCCAAGAAGGCCGGCGCCACCTATCCGCAGAGCGCCACCCTGAGCTTCACCGCCGCCAGCAACAACTTCGAGCTGGCCATCGCCGTGGCCGTGGCCACCTTCGGCATCGCCCACGGCGCGGCCTTCGCCGCGGTCATCGGGCCGCTGGTGGAGGTGCCCGCCCTCATCGGCCTCGTCAACGTGGCCCTCTGGCTCAAGCGGAAGTGGTATCCCGAGGCCATCGAGGAGGTTGCCGGCGCCGGCTGCTGTCCTGCGGTGGATCCCGCCAAGAGGTAGGCATGGGCATCTTCGACGGCAGGGGCATGGTGATCCAGGGGCTGCGCTTCCTGGCGCCGAAGGATGCGCTGGCCGTGCTGGCCGAGGGCGCCGTCCTGGTGGACCTCCGCCTGGATGAGCTGGCGGAGATGAAAGCCTTCAAGGTGCCCGAGACGATCCGCATCCCCCACGAGGAGCTGCCCAGCCTGCTCGGGGAGCTGCCCACGGACCGGCCCCTGCTGCTGGCCGACAGCTCCGGCGTCTACACCAAGGAGGCCGCGCACCTGCTGCTCGACCACGGCTTCACCCAGGTGGCCTGCCTCAACGGCGGCATGCTCCTCTGGGACCAGGAGGGCCTGCCCGTCGTGACCGATGCCGCGGCCCTCCTCCACGGCGAGTGCCCCTGCGTCCTGCGCCCCCGGAAAGGCCCCCGATGATCCGCCCCGTCCTGCCCACGGATGCCCCGGCCCTGGCCGACATCTACAACCCCTACATCCGGGACACGATCATCACCTTCGAGGAGGAACCTGTTTCCGTGGTGGAGATGGGCGCCCGCGTCGCCAAGGTGACGGCCACCTTCCCCTGGCTCGTGTGGGAGGAGGACGGCGCCGTGCTGGGCTACGCCTACGGCTCCACCTGGCGGACCCGGCACGCCTACCGCTTCGCCGTGGAGACCACCATCTACCTGGCCCAGGGCCACCACGGGAAGGGTCGCGGTGCCGCGCTCTACCGTGCGCTCCTGGCAGAGCTCAAGCAGCGCGGCTTCCACTCGGCCCTGGGCTGCCTGGGCCTGCCCAACGAGCCCAGCGTGCGCCTGCACGAGAAGCTGGGCTTCAGGAAGGTCGGCCACATGACCGAGGCGGGCTGGAAGTTCGGCGCCTGGGTGGATGTGGGCTTCTGGGAGGTGATGCTGTGACCTCGATCCTCTTCCTCTGCGTGGCCAACAGCGCCCGGTCCCAGCTGGGCGAGGGCCTGGCGCGCCGGATGTTCCCGGGCTTCCGCATCCAGAGCGCCGGCAGCCGGCCCAGCCGCGTGAACCCCTATGCCATCGAGGCCCTGGCGGAGCGGGGCATCGATGCCTCGACGCACACCTCCAAGCCCGTGTCGGACATCGACCCCGCGTCGGTGGACCTGGTGATCACCCTCTGCGCCGAGGAGGTCTGCCCGGCCTTCCTGGGCCGGGCCGAGCGCCTGCACTGGCCCATCCCCGATCCCGCCAGCGACGATCCGGCCTTGACGCCCGAGGACCTGCGGGCTCGCTTCCGCGCCGCCCGGGACGAGATCGCCCGCCGCCTGGAGGCCTTGGGCCAGGAACGGAGCTGGGTTTCATGAATTTCGAAAAAAATCGAAATTAGGCCTTGCGCACTATTTCGACAAATATAGAATTAAGTGAGGAGGAGACCATGACCGGGCGTGTGGAACAGGCGGCAGAGCGGCTGAAGGCCCTCGGACACCCCGTCCGCCTGTCCATCCTGCGTCGCCTGGTGCAGGGCCCCGAGGCGGGGACGCCCGCCGGAGAGCTGCAGTCGCGCCTGGACATCCCGGCCTCCACCCTCAGCCATCACCTGGCCACCCTCGCCGACGCCGGCTTGGTGCTGGTGGCCCGGGAGGGCACGACGCTGCGCTACCGCGCCGACTACGGCGTGCTGCGCGCGCTGACCGAATACCTCTGGCAGGACTGCTGCGCCGGTGGCGCGGCGGACGACCCCCAACCTTCGCCCTGCTGCCGCAGGGACTGACCTTCCATCGTCCTGGGACGTGGATGCCTCCGGTGTCCCGGGAAACCTCTATCCGAAAGGCCCGACCATGGAACCCGAAACCCTCAAATCCGCCGTCCGTGACCGGTACGCGAACCTTGTCCGGGGGTTCCCTGCTGCGCAGACACCCCCGGACCCCCGCGCCGCGCCGCAGCCAAGCCGCGACACGGCTTCCTCCTCCTGCTGCGGTCCTTCTTCCTGCTGCGGGAGCGCCCAGCCTGCCGACGCCAGCCTGGACGTGGGCTACGACCCGAAGGACCTCGCCGCCGTGCCCGAAGGCGCCAACCTGGGCCTGGGCTGCGGCAACCCCGTGGCCCTGGCGGCCCTGAAGCCCGGCGAGACGGTGCTGGACCTGGGCTCCGGCGCGGGCTTCGATGCCTTCCTCGCCGCCCAGCGCGTGGGCCCCGAAGGCCGCGTCATCGGCGTGGACATGACGCCGGAGATGATCGAGCGCGCCACTGCCCTGGCCCGGAAGCACGGCTACGGGAATGTCGAGTTCCGTCAGGGCGACATCGAGGCCCTGCCCGTGGACGACGCCAGCATCGACGTGATCCTCTCCAACTGCGTGGTGAACCTCGCCCCGGACAAGGCCAAGGTCTTCCGCGAGGCTTTCCGCGTGCTCCGGCCCGGCGGGCGTCTTCACGTCTCCGATCTCGTGCTGGCCCGGCCCCTGCCCGAGGCGCTCCTGAAGGACATGGACATCTACGCCGCCTGCGTCTCCGGCGCCCTGTTGAAGGACGACTACCTGGCCGCCATCCGCGCCGCGGGCTTTGACGGCGTGACCGTGGCCTCCGAGCGGCGTTTCGGCCTCGCGGAGCTGTCGCCGGAGCTGATGGAGCTGGCGAAGCGCCGCTATCCCGGCATGAGCCCGGAGGAACTGGAGCAGCTGGCCGGCTCGGTGCTCAGCGTGACCGTCGAGGCCGCCAAGGCCACCAAGGCGGGGAAGCCCTGCTGCGCGCCGGGCTGCTGTGGGTGAGGGGGAGATGACCGTGGAATCGAAAGGGTGTGCCTGTGCGGCACCGACACCGGCCTCCGGCGGCGGTTTCTGGAAATCGGGGGGGTGGCTGCTGGCCGCCCTCCCGGCCTGGGTGGCGATGTACTGGGTGCTCAAGCCCGCCGCCGACGGGCTGGCCTTCCGGGCCCTGGGGCTCGCGCCCGGCAGCCGCCTGGGCGAGGCCGTGGCCTTCTTCGTCTACGAGGCCCCCAAGGTGCTCATGCTCCTTGGCGCCGTGGTGCTCGGCGTGAGCTTCGTGCAGACCTTCCTCAGCCCCGAGCGCACCCGCGACCTGCTGGCCCGGCGCACCGGCGCCTGGAGCAACCTGCTGGCCTCGCTGCTGGGCATCGCCACGCCCTTCTGTTCCTGCTCGGCGGTGCCCCTCTTCATCGGCTTCGTGCGGGTGGGCGTTCCCCTGGGCGCCACCTTCAGCTTCCTGGTGTCGGCGCCCATGGTGAACGAGGTGGCCCTGTTCCTGCTGTGGGGCCTCTTCGGCTGGAAGATCGCGCTCCTCTACACGGCCACGGGCGTGGCCGTGGCCTTCGTCTCGGGATGGATCCTCGGCAAGCTGCGCATGGAACGCCATCTCGAGCCCTGGGTGCTGACCGTGCCCTTCACCCCGGCCCAGGCCGGGAGCGGCCCCGCCGGGCTCCGGGAGCGGCTGGACCTGGCCCTCCAGGCCACGAAGGACATCGTGCGCAAGGTCTGGCCCTACATCCTGGCGGGCATAGCCGTGGGCGCCTTCCTCCACGGCTATGTGCCCGCGGAGCTGATGGCCCGCGTCATGGGCAGGTCCGCCTGGTGGAGCGTGCCACTGGCGGTGCTCATCGGCGTGCCCCTCTACTCCAACGCCGCCGGCATCATCCCCATCGTGCAGGTGCTGCTGGCCAAGGGCGCGGCCCTGGGCACGGCCCTGGCCTTCATGATGGCGGTCACGGGCCTGTCGCTGCCCGAGACGGTCATCCTGAGGAAGGTGCTCAAGCCCCGGCTCCTGGGTGTGTTCCTGGGCGTGGTGGCCGCGGGCATCGTGCTGGTGGGGTTCCTGTTCAATGTCCTGTTCTGAACCGCAAGAACAACCACACACGCAGAGGATGCGGAGGGAGCGGAGGGGCGCAGAGGTGGAAGATGGAATATCCTCCGCGACCCTCTGCCATCTCCTTAGCCTCTGCGAGTGTCCTTCTTCCCTGAGCGACGAGGTGATGCCATGAAGATCGAAATACTCGGCAGCGGGTGCGCCAAGTGCAAGCTGCTGGCGGAGCGGGCGGAGGAGGCCGCCAGGGGCCTGGGGGTGGACTTCACCCTCGTGAAGGTCACGGAGTACCCGGACATCGTGGCCCGGGGCGTGATGAGCACGCCGGGCTTGGTGGTGGATGGCGTGGTGAAGAGCCAGGGGCACGTGCCCACGGTGGCGGCCATCAAGGACCTGCTGCGGTAGGATTTCCCCACACCACGAGGGAACCTCATGCGCATCGGCATCCTGGGTTATGGCCGCTTCGGGCGCGCGCTGGGCGAGCTGCTCCGCGAGGCCGGCCACGGCTACCGGGCCTGGGATCCGGCCGTCGCCATCCCCGCGGAGCGCCGAGCTTCGGCCCTGGAGAACCTGGCCGGCGCGGAGATCCTGGTGCTGGCGGTGCCCGTGGCCGCCCAGGCGGCGGCCCTGGCGAGCCTCCGCCCCCACCTCCGGCCGGAGCAGCTGGTCTTCGACGTGGGCAGCGTCAAGACCGGGCCCTGCGCCCTGATGGACGCCCAGCTGGGCGCGGCCATCCCCCATGCGGGCACGCACCCGCTCTTCGGGCCTGTGAGCCTGGCCCGGGCGGAGAGGCCCCTGCGCGTGGTGCTCTGCCCCTCGGCTCCGCATCCCGCCGCCGCGGACCGCGTGCAGGCCCTCTTCGAGAGCCTGGGCTGCGAGGTGCTGCGCCAGAACCCCGAGGACCACGACCGGGTCATGGCCACCACCCACGCCCTCACCTTCTTCATCGCCAAGGGCCTGCTGGCCGTGGGCGCCGGGGCGGAGCTGCCCTTCACGCCGCCCTCCTTCCATGCCATCGCCCGCACCCTGGAGTCCGTGCGCGAGGACGCGGGGCACCTCTTCGCCGCCCTCCAGAATCAGAATCCCTTCGCCGCCGGGGCCCGAGAGGGCCTGCTGGAGGCCCTCTCCGCCATCCACCAGACCCTGGCGGAAGCCGTGGCGGAAGGCGCGGACGAGCAGCAGCTGGCCATCCCCAGCCTGGGGGAGCGGTCCCCCATCCTCCAGGAGACCCGGGACAACATCGACACCCTGGACCAGGAGTTGGTGGCCCTGCTGGCCCGCCGCACGGAGCTGGTGCTCCGCGCCGGTCGCGCCAAGGCGGAGCTGGGCCTGCCCGTGCACGATCCTGACCGGGAAGCCTCGCAGCTCCAGGCCCGCCGCGCCTGGGCCCAGGAGGCCCACCTGGATGTGCAGGGCGTGGAGGATGTCTTCCGCGCCGTGCTGCGGGCCTCGCGGGCCGCCCAGGGGCGCTAGAAGGGCAGGTCGAGCGCCTTGCAAAGGAAGGCGACCAGGGGCGAGGCGTCCCGGAGGGCCTCCATCAGCCGGCCGGGGAAGTCCGGGGCGAGGACCTCGGCATTGGTGAAGCCGGTGGAGGCGTAGAAGTCCTTGAGCTTGAGGTCCTCGGCGTGGGGATGACCGGGGTCGAAGCCCTGGGGCACCCGCTTGAGGGCCTCGCCTTCGATCTCGATCCCTGAATCACGCAGCCTCTTCCAGGCCGCCGGGCGGGCGGCGATGCTCTGGCGAACCTTGAGCAGGGACTCGGGTTCCGGGTGCCACAGGCCGCCCCCCGCGAAGCATCCGCCGGGCTCGAAGTGGAGGTAGAAGCCGGGCCCGTGCACGCCCCCCGCCGCCGCGGACCGGTGGCGGAAGTTCACGCCCAGGTGGGTCTTGTAGGGGGACTTGTCGCGGCTGAAGCGGGTGTCGCGGTAGATGCGGAAGAGCGAGCCGCCCGAGGGCCGCGGATCGGCCTCCACATGCTTGCTGATGGAAGCCAGCGGCCCGCTGCAGGCGGCGATCAGCCGCAGCACCGGGTCCCGGGCCTCCGCCTCGTACCGCGCCTTGTTCCCCAGGAACCACTCGCGCTCGTTGTGGCCCTTCAGGTCCTTCAGGAAACGGAAGAGGCCGGGGCCCAGCGGGTTCTCGAACAGCACATCGGACGTCCTGGATGCCACGGCGCCTCCCCTTGGATGCTCGTCTGGTACGGCGGAAGAAAGAAAACCACCAAGACACCAAGACACCAAGAAAAGAAAGCCGTTCTTGGTGTCTTGGTGCCTTGGTGGTGAATCAGTGGGTTCTTTCTACTTTCCGAACCGCTTGGAGACCTCGCTCCACTTGATGTCCTCCATGAACGCGTCGAGGTACTTGGGGCGGGCGGTGCCGTAATCCACCATGTACGCGTGCTCCCAGGAGTCCAGCACCACGAGCAGGTCCTGCTCGATGGGCAGGCCCAGGTGGTGCTCGGCGAAGAAGTAGGTGTGGAGCTTGTTGTCGCGGCGGTTGCGGGTGAGCACGGCCCAGCCGGGACCGCACAGGGCGGCGGCCTTGAGGTCGGCGAGCACCTTCTCCTTGCCGCCGACGGCGTCGAGGGCGGCCTTGAGGCCGGCGCTGATGTCGCTGTCGGCGCCCAGGTTCTCGAAGTAGAGCTCATGCAGGAAGGAGCCGTTGAAGGCCACGGCCTCGCGGCGCTTCAGCTCGCTGTACTCGTTGAAGGAGTAGTTGGACTTGGTGTTGTCGGCCGCCGCCAGCTTCTCCTCGATCTCGTTCAGCTTGGTGATGTAGCCCTTGTAGAGGCCGAAGTGCTGGTCCAGCTGGGAATCGCTGAGCCCCTTCAGGGCGCCGCCCTTCAGGTGGTCGTAGTTCTTCGCGGTGTATGCCATGGCATCTCCTTGGCTGCGCGCTGCGCGGATGAATAGTTTACTGAAAATGTCGGAAATTGGATGAAACAGGCACAATGTTCAGGTGCGGGTCCGGTATCAGACGCGGTGGCCGGGCTCGGCCCGGACGCCGCGTGGGGGTGCACGAGGGGGGACAGGGGCCCCGGATCCGCGAGCACAGGCGAGCGGGAACGCGCTCCAGCGGAGCGTGCGATAACCGGGGAGGACGCGAAGCGTCCGGGCGGTCCCCCCTCGTTTGGATCAACCCAGCATCTCCCGCAGGAACCACGCCTCTTTCTGGTGGACCTGCACGAAGCGGGTGAGCAGGTCGGCGGTGCCGGGGTCGTCGGCCTCGTTGGCCAGCTCGATGCCCTCGTGCATGAGGGCGATGACGGTCTCCTCGTTGGCCAGGGCCTCCTTGAGCATGGCTTCGGGATCCAGGCGGGTGGAGGGATTGGAGATGGCCGCCTTGGTCTGGGCCTCGATCTGGGCGGGGGCGTGGAGGGGCACGCCGCCCAGCATGCGCATCCGCTCCGCCAGCTCGTCCACGGTGCCGTCCGCGGCGGTGTAGAGGTCCTCGAAGCGCAGGTGGTAGTCGCGGAAGTGGGGACCGGTGACGGTCCAGTGGTAGCGCTTGGCGTTCAGGGCCAGCACGAAGGCAGTGGCCAGCTCGGCGTTCAGGTGGTCGATGACGGTGCGGTTCATGGTCTCTCCTAGGAAGGCCAGGAGGTCCAGGCGGCTGGCGCGGGCCAGCGGCCGGGGAGTCCGGCGTGGTTGGAGACGAGGGCGACCACGGTACGGCCGTCCGGAATCAGGTAGCGCAGGGCCAGCACGGAGGGCAGGCGATCCTCTGGTCCCGCGGCACCGCGGTCCACGGAGGGCGCGACGAGGGATCCGTCCGCCAGCTCCAGGGAGAGCTGGTCCGGGAAGGTGTGCAGGGCCGCCAGGCGGCGGTCCCGCACCTCGTCGGGGAAGCCCAGCATGAGGGTGGCGGCGACGCTGGAACCGCCGGCCTCGCGCCGGGGCGCCAGCACGGAGAAGGAGGCGCGGGCCTCGGCCAGGTCCTCCGCCGGGGCGGAGTCCAGGGTCATGCCCTCGGCCCAGAGGGTCTCGGCCACCTGGTCCTCCACGCTCTCCGCCGTCTCCGGCTGGAAGCTGATGCCCTCCGCCAGTTCCATGCGCAGCGCGGCCTGGCGGGCCAGGAAGGCCTGCCGCGCCTGGAAGCGGGCGCGCTCCGCAGCGGGATCGAAGAAGAGGGCCAGGGAATCAGACATGCTGGGCGATGTCCGCGGCGGGCTGGGCGAAGGCGGGCTTGGCGCCGGCCTGCAGCTTGGTGAGGGCCTCCTGGAAGCGGCCGGCGTGGAAGCGCTCCACCTTGGCCAGGGTCTCGAACCAGGCGGCGAGCTCCGGGTAGCCCTCTTCCTTGGCCACGCGGGTGAACTCGGGATACATGTCCGTGTATTCGTAGGTCTCGCCGGCCACGGCGGACTTCAGGTTGGTGAGGGTGTCGCCCAGGGGCAGGCCCGTGGCGGGGTCGCCGGCCTTCTCCGCCAGGAACATGAGGTGCCTCAGGGCGTGGCCCGTCTCGCCATCGGCGCTGTGCTTGAAGAGGTCGGCCACCTCCTTCAGGCCTTCCTTCTCGGCCACCTGGGCCATCCAGGTGTAGCGGCGGTTCGCCTGGCTCTCGCCCGCGAAGGCCGCCTTGAGGTTCTGGTGGGTCTTGGAGTCGGTGAAGGACATGGGATCTCCTCTTGGGCCGCGATCGGCGGCATCAAGGTAGAGCCATCCTCATGCCAAATCAATAAGTCAAATCATTGAATAAATTCTGTAAAATCCAAGACCCCCGGCCCCACGCAAATCCCGACCGGTCGAGACCGGAATCCGCGACATGTCGAGAGGCCCCGATTCAGGGGGCCTTGGGAAGGGCGGCCTGGATCTGGGAGGCGTCCAGGCTGAGGGCGCGTCCGAAGCCCAGCACCAAGCGTCCGGCCGTGGGCCGGAGGAGGAAGAAGGAGAAGTCCCCCAGGGCCAGGGTCATCTCCGCTTGCGGAAATCGGGCCAGGTAGACCTCGGCCGCCTCGTCGTGGCGGTGGGTCTCCACGGGGACCTCCTCGGCCCGCCCCTGCACGGTGACCCGGGGCAGGGCCAGCGGATCCTGGCCGGTCTCCGGCGGGGCCATGAGCATGAGGCTGATGCGGGCGTCCGCCAGCATGTCGCGGGTGTGCTGGGCCAGCCGGCTCACGTGCACCAGGAAGCCCGAACTGTCCGGCGCAGGGACCACGGGCACCATGGACACGAAGGGGGCGCCCTCCCGCAGCGTGCCCAGGGAGGCCACCGGACCGCTCAGCAGGGCGTGGAGCGCGGAGGCCGTGTTCGGATCCATGGATGCCTCCAGCGGGACGGACTCCTCCATGATCGCGCCGGAGGGAAGCCCTCTTCTTGAGACGGTCTCGCGCGGATGCGGCCGGGCCTCACTCCTGGAAGGCCGCCGCCACGATGCGTCCCACCTCGGCCAGCACGGCGTTGCGGTCCTTCAGAGGCGCGCGGGAGCCGGTGTAGTAGGCGGCCACCAGGATGGGCGCCCGGCCCGGCGGGCGCAGGATGGCCACATCGTTCACGGTGCCCCGGTCGCCGGTGCCGGTCTTGTCGCCGATGGTCCAGGTGGCGGGGAGGCCCGCCCTCAGGCGGTCCCCGCCGGTGAGGGAGCCGCGCATCCAGCCCTCCAGACGCTGGCAGGAGTCCGGCTCGAGCCCCCCGCCCAGGAGCATGGCCTTCAGGCTCTCCACCATGGCCGCGGGAGTGGTGGTGTCCCGGGGGTCGCCGGGGAGGGCCGTGTTCAGGGTGGGCTCGGTGCGGTCCAGCCGGGTCACGGGATCGCCCAGGCCCCGGGCGAAGGCCGTCACCTCCCCGGGACCGCCGAGGGCCTGGAGCAGCAGATTGGCGGCGGTGTTGTCGCTGGCTTCCACGGCAGCGGCGCAGAGCGCTTCCACGGTCATCCGCCCCTCCGCTAGGCGGGCCGCGGCGACGGGCGCGTACTCCAGCAGGTCCGACTTCGTGTAGGCGATGGGCCGGTCCAGGCGTTCCTGGCCCTTCTCCACCCGGGCCAGCACCGCCCCGGCCAGCAGGACCTTGAAGGTGCTGCACATGGGGAAGCGCTCTTCGCCGCGGTGGGCGATGCGGCGGCCCGTGCCCGTGTCCAGGGCCGCGACGCCCAGGCGCCCGCCGGCCCGGGCCTCCAGGGCCGCCAGGCGGGCCGGTGCCGAGCGTGCCGCTTGCACCGCCGGGCGCGGGGTCCGCGAGGCCGGGGGCGCGGCCTGGAGAGCCTGGACCAGCAAGACAGCGGCGCACAGGATCCGGATCATCGGGACTCCTGGAAGGCCTTCCCTTCTACCATGTCGGCGGCTCGCGCGGCGGTGCCTATTCGGGTGCCTGGCCGCCCTCGGGGTCGCCCTCGGCGGCGTCCGGGATGTCGTTGCCCTGGGCGTCCTTCTTCAGCGCCTTCTTCTGGAGCTTCTCTTCCTTCTTCTTCTGGCGGGCCAGGTCCTTCTGCCGCTTCTCGAAGTTGTAGTTGGGCTTTCTGGCCATGGCGCGTCCGATCTCAAAAAAGGTTGAAGCCTGTGCAGCCCTTTTCTCAGTCTACCGCCTCGTCCGGCGAAGTGCCTGGATCAGGTCATCCAACCGCTGGAGGAAGGTGGAGCGGTCCCGCGCCGTGAACGGGGCCGGGCCCGTGCCCAGCTCGCCCATGGCCCGCAGGTGGATCATCAGCTCGCGGCTGGCCAGGGCATCGCCGATGGACTCGGGCGAGTACACCTTGCCCTTGGCGTCCAGGGCCCGGGCGCCCTTCTCCAGGCAGCGGGCCGCCAGGGGGATGTCCGCCGTCACGGCGATGTCCGAGGCGGTGATCTGCTCCACGATCCAGTCGTCGGCGCCGTCGAACTGGCCCCGGGCCACCACCACCGATTGGAACAGCGGATTCCGGGGCACCCGCAGGGCGGAGTTGGACACCAGGAAGACCTGGAGCCCGTAGCGGGTGGCCACGCGGAACACCTCCTCCTTCACGGGGCAGGCGTCCGCATCCACGAAGATGCGGCTGGTGGTCGGTCCCTCGCTCATGCCGGAGCCCCAGCCGTGAGCAGGGCCCGGATCGCCTCCGTGACGCGGGCCGCCTGCGCCGGATCCGCCAGCCGCCCCTCCGCGTCCAGGCTTGACGCGGCCAGGGTGAGGCAGAGCGAGGCCTCCGGGACCACCTGCGCCGACATCACCTCCAGCGTGTGCGCCAGGGAGACCTGGGCCTTGGCGCCGCCCTCGGGTGAGGGCGAGGCGCTCCAGGCCGCCGCGGGCTTGCCCACGCAGGCGCCGGAGGAAACCACCCACTCCAGCAGGTTCTTCAGCACGGCGGGCATGGCGTGGATGTATTCGGGCGTGCAGATGAGCAGGGCGTCCGCCGCCTGGATGCGGCCGCGCAGGTCGGCCACGGGCTCCGGCGGAGGCTCCGTGTCCCGCTCGGGGCTGAAGTGGGGCAGGTCGTCCAGCCGCTCCCAGAACTCGAAGGAGGCCTCCGGCACCAGGCGGGCCGCCTCGCGCAGGAGCCGCGCGTTGAGGGAGCCCGGCCGCAGACTGCCCGACAGGGCGAGGATCCGCATCAGGCCTTCCCCCGCCAGACCAGCACTGCGCCCACGGCGATGGCCGCCAGGCCCGCCCAGGCAGGGATGCGCACGGTCTCCTTCTCCTTCAGGGTGAACTCCAGGGGGCCCAGCTTGGCATCGTGGCTGTCCCTGGTGTAGCTGAACTCGGGCCAGGCCAGGGCCGCGGCCCCCAGGGCGATGAGGGCCAGGCCGAGGAGGGGTTTCAGGCGCATGGCGCTCAAGCGGCCTTGTCCAGGCACCACTTCACGCCGCCCCGGGCCGCGAGGTGGAGGAACACGAAGCAGAAGATCACGGCCAGCTCGCCCTTGTTCACCGCGGGCCAGAAGGTGGCGCCGAACTGGAACTTCCAGTGGAACTGCATGTAGGCCACGGCCATCATGCCGCTGCACAGGAAGGCCGCCAGGCGGGTCTGGAAGCCCACCAGGATGGCCAGGCCGCCCAGCAGCTCGATCAGACCGCCGATCCAGATCTGGGAGCCCACGGCAGGCTGGTGCTCGGCGAGCACACCAAAGATCTTCTGCAGGCCGTGAAAGCCGAGGAGGAGGCCCGCCACGATCCGCATCAGGGCATAGGTGTGGTCCGAGTACTTCTCAAGCCAGGACATGGAACCTCCGGAAGGATGTGCGGACATTCTGCACACATCCGGCCTGGCTGTCCCGGGTTCCCCCGTCCAGCCCCGGGTCTGCCGGGGCTCACAGCCTCGGCGGAGCCGCCATCTCCTCACTGATGGAAGCGATCCAGGGGCGCACCCGCCAGCGGTGCACCAGGCCGCTCAGCACGTAGGGGTCCGCCGCCGCGAAGCGCTCCGCCACTCCGGCGGAATCGCCACGGAACAGCAGCAACGCCGTATCCACCGGCTCTGCCAGGGTTCCGGCCGCCACCAGCTCGCCCCGCGCCTGGGCCTCCCGCGCGAGAGCCATGTGCCCGTCCCGGAAGGCCGCGCGCCGCTCCACGAACTCGGCTCCCACCTCATAGACCAGAAGGAAATGCATGGCACCTCCGACAGGGGATGTCCTCCCTCAACATAAGCCGGAAATGGATGCACGCAGCTTGAAGCCTGAAATTGCTGGAACGGGAAAGGGAAAAACAGAGGGCACCGAAGGGCGCGCCTTCAGGCGCCCTTCGGTCCACTTCTTCTGCGGCTCCCGGAGATGGTCCGGATCGCCCTCACCCCTTGCCGGTCGTGCCGGTCTTGGGGGCCCGCTTGCGGCGCTCGGGCTTGCGGGCCTTGGGCTGGGCGGCGCGGTCGTAGAGGTGCTCCAGGCGCACGGCCTTGGCCGAGGTGTCCGCCGCCTTGTGGATCTCCTTGAGCACCGAGGCCACCAGGTCCAGGTCCGCCCCGTCCCCCTTCAGCAACTCCTGGAAGGCCCGGGACTTGAGCTCTTCGAGCCGCTTGGACTGCCGCTTCCCCGCCGCCCAGTTCAGCAGCTTGGAAAACAACTCGTAGCCGAGCTTCAGTTCGGGGGTGGGGAGGGACATGCCAGCAGGTTAGCCGAAGGGATGCGTCAGGGCCTGTCCACCGGGTCCCGGAACAGGCGGCCCGTGGCCGGGAGCAGCAGGTAGACGGCCTGCAGGGCGAGCACCAGCACCAGGAGGGCCAGAACCCAGGGCAGGGCGGCGGGCGGGGGCTCCACGAGGAGGTAGGCGAACATCTGGGCCTGCCCTCCGGGACCGATGCCCGCCACGGCGGTGTACAGCGCCCCGCCGGCTAGCAGGAGCTGAGCCAGCAGCGAGGCCAGGGTGAGCCCGCGCGCCCACCGGCTCCGCTGCAGCAGCCCCCACCCCAGCAGGAGGGAGCCGATGGACACATCCACCGCCGGGCGGTGCTGGAGGAAGCCCAGGGCCGTGCCCACCAGGCTGAGGGCGCCCTGGACGAGCAGGAATCCGGCCGTGAGCCTCAGGGGCCAGGGGAGCTGGAGGTTCAGGGTCATGGAGACCTGAGCGGAGGGCGGAAGGCGGGGAGGCAGAACAAGGGAGCTACGGCCAGGGCGGGGTTGGGATTACGGGTTCCGGGCCTTCCCCCGTCCGGCGGGGTCACAGCTCCAGCACGTGGTCGAGCCCCCGGCGCAGGCCCACGAAGGTGGACACCTTCCGGATGGCCAGCAGGGCGCCATCCACGTAGGGCTGGGCGCTGCTGCCGGCGTCGTGCCGGAGGGTGAGCTTCTGATCGGGCATGCCGAAGATGACCTCCGCCGAGATGGCGAACCCGGGCAGGCGGATGGAATGGACCTGCGACCCCGCCAGTCGGGCCCCCCGGGTCTCCGGCAGACCGTGGGTCTGCGCCAGGGGGACGGTCAGCTCCGAAGGCCGGACGGTCGACAGCCGGTGGGCCAGCTCGCGCACGGTGCCACTGGGGGCGTCCTTCTTGCCGTCATGGGCGTAGTCGAGGATCTCCCATTGGGGGATGTACCGGGCCGCGATCTCGGCGAACTTCTGGAGCAGCACCACGGTCAGCGCGAAGTTGCCCGCGGCCAGCACGCCGCGCTGGCAGCGCAGGGCGGCCCTGCCGATGTCCTCGTAGTCCGCGTCCGTCAGGCCCGAGGTGCCGATGACCACGTGCGCCCCGCGCTCCAAGGCCGCCAGGACATTGGCCTTGGCCACGTCCGGGTGCGCGAACTCGAAGAACACATCGCAGGGGTGCGCCAGGGCCTCCGATGCCGTGGCGTAGACCGGGCAGTCCAGCCGCGGCTCCCTCAGCGCCTCGCCCAGCATCCGCCCCGCCTGGGCACGCGACACCGCCGACACCAGGCGGATGTCCTCGGTCTGGGCGATGGCCAGCGCCAGGGCCGACCCCGCCCACCCCGTGGCCCCCGCGAGACAGGTGCGAATGGACATGGTTCCTCCGGTGGTGGATCAACCCCTGAACGGTCGGGGCGGATCCTGCTCCCAGCTGCCGCCCAGGAGGGTGGTGCGGACGGGTACGCCGGGGGTCTTCACGCCGCGGTGGGCCATGCAGGTGTGGACGGCCACGAGGTCCACGCCCCAGGCCGCGGGGCGCAGGTGGGTCTGGAGGGCGTCAGCGATCTGGCGGGCCATGCGCTCCTGCACCTGGAGGCGCCCGGCGTAGGCCTGCACCACGCGCACGAGCTTGCTGAGGCCCACGGTGCCTCCCTTCCCAGGCAGGTAGCCGATGGTGGCGTGGCCTTCGAAGGGGGCCAGGTGGTGCTCGCAGGTGCTCACGAAGGGGATGCGCTCGAGGATCACGGGCACCGGGGCCAGCTCGCCGGGCAGGGGCCTCAGCTCGGCCGCCAGGTCCACGCCGTAGCCCGCCAGCCGCTCGGCCCAGAACTCCGCCACCCGGGCGGGGGTGTCTCGCAGCTCCGGCGCGTCCGGATCCTGGCCCAGGCCCTTCAGCAGGGCGCGGACGGCCGCCTCGGAGGCGGCGCGGTCGAAAGACGGGGGAAGGGGAACGGTCATGGTCTGGTAAGTCTACGCCCCTTGCCCTCGGGCATTCCGGCGCGGTTGATGCATCGCCAAGGGGTGGAGGGCCGCCATGCTCCGCGCCCATGTCCTCGATCCGCCCCGCACGGCCCGCATCCTGGCCGCGTGGGCCGTCGCGGCCTGGCTGGCGTGGCTGTTGATGCGATGAGGCCTATCGCCTCGTGCCGTGCGTTCCACCGCACCCCGAAAAGGTGGCCGGTGGCAGGCGATCCGCCTTGTGGGACAATGGCGGATTCGGGAGAGGTCATGAGCGAAGCCAAGGTCAGCTATGCGTCCAGCGGTGTGGATATCAACCGCCAGGACGAGGCCCTGAAGCGCATCAAGCCCCATGTGAAGGCCACCAAGACTCCCGGCGTCCGCAGCGACATCGGCCTCTTCGGCGGCCTCTACAGCGCCCAGTTCCCCGAGGCCAAGCCCATCCTCGTCAGCAGCATGGACGGCGTGGGCACCAAGATGAAGGTGGCCCGGCGGGCCGGCATCTGGGACACCGTGGGCCAGGACCTGGTCAACCACTGCATCAACGACATCCTGGTGCAGGGCGCCCGGCCCCTGTTCTTCCTGGACTACATCGCCGCCCAGCGGCTGGAGCCCGAGGTCATCGAGCAGATCGTGAAGGGCATGGCCACCGCCTGCCAGCAGGCCGGCTGCGCGCTGATCGGCGGCGAGCTGGCGGAGATGCCCGGCGTCTACGCCGAGGGCGAGGTGGATGTGGCGGGCACCATCGTCGGCGTGGTGGACGAGGCCGACCTGCTGCCGCGCCTGGACGCCATGGCCGAGGGCGACCTGCTCATCGGCCTGCCCAGCTCGGGCCTGCACACCAACGGCTACTCCCTGGCCCGCAAGGTCTGCTTCGAGCTGGAGAAGCTCGAGGTGACCGACACCCTGCCCGGCACGGACCGCACGGTCGCGGGGGCCCTGCTGGCCATCCACCGCAGCTACCTGGCGCCGGTCATGCCGCTGGTGAAGGCCCACCAGCTGGTGGCCATGGCCCACATCACCGGCGGCGGCCTGACCGACAACCTCCCCCGCGTGCTGCCCAAGACGCTGGACGCCGAGATCGACACCGCCAGCTGGGAGATCCCGGTCCTGTTCCGCTTCCTCATGGAGAAGGGCGGCCTGAGTCTCGACGATGCCCGCCAGGCCCTGAACCTGGGCGTCGGCATGGTGCTGGTCGCGAAGGCCGACCAAGCGCAGGCGGTTCTCGATAGCCTCCACGAGGCCGAGGAGCCCGCCTGGGTGCTGGGCCGCCTGGTGAAGGGCGTGGGCGCGGTCCGCTACCGCTAGGGGTTCGTTCACTACCGCTGGATCGTCAATTAGTGGCCGGACCCTGGGGGGGAACGCATATTGGGGCGTTGCCCGGGTTTCCGGCCGCCCCGTGACCGTCCGCGTCAACGGACCCCGAGGGGCGAGATTCCCGCCGCGGCCCTGCGCCGCGGAGGGTCCGCGTCCCGGCGGGGAGGTCCCATGGAACGGTTTGGCGTGGAATGCGAACCCAGCGGCCGGAAGCGCCTGGCCGTGCCCTTCCGCGGCGTGCGGCTCCTGCGCAATCCCATGTACACGAAGGGTACGGCCTTCACCCAGGAGGAGCGCCTGGCCCTGGGCCTGGAGGGGCTGTTGCCCCACTCGGTGACCAGCATGGAGCAGCAGGCCCGGCGGGTGTACGCCAGCATCCAGCGCAAGCAGGATCCGCTGGAGAAGTACATCGGGCTGGCGGCCCTCCAGGACCGCAACGAGCACCTGTTCTACCGGGTGCTCATCGACCACATCGAGGAGTTCCTCCCCATCGTCTACACCCCCACCGTGGGGCGGGCCTGCCAGGAGTTCAGCCACATCTTCCGCCGGGCGCGAGGCATCTGGATCACGCCGGAGCACCGCGGCCACATCGCGCAGGTGCTGCGGAACGCGGCCTTCGACGACATCCGGCTCATCGTGGTGACGGACAACGAGCGCATCCTGGGGCTGGGGGACCAGGGCGTGGGCGGCATGGGCATCCCCATCGGCAAGCTGGCCCTCTACACCGCCGCCGCGGGCATCCCGCCCTGGCAGACCCTGCCCGTGAGCCTGGACGTGGGCACGGACAACCTGGACCTGCTGGATGACGAGTTCTATCTGGGCTGGCGCTCGCGCCGCCTGCGGGGCCCCGAGTACGACGCCCTGGTGGACGAGTTCGTGCATGCCGTGCGCCAGGTCTTCCCCAAGGCCCTGCTGCAGTGGGAGGACTTCAAGAAGTTCAATGCGTTCCATCTGCTGGAGCGCTACCGCAAGGTGCTCACCAGCTTCAACGACGACATCCAGGGCACGGCGGCCGTGGGCGTGGCGGCGCTGATCGCAGGGGCCCGGGCCACGGGGACGCCGCTCCGGCGGCAGCGGGTGCTGTTCCTGGGTTCGGGGGCGGCCGGCATCGGCATCTCCCGCCTGGTGCGGTCCACGCTGCGGCGCGAGGGCCTCGAAGGGGAGGACCTCGTCCTGGCCACGGCCAACCTCGATGTGCAGGGGCTCCTGGTGGAGGATGACCCTGGCCTGGATCCGCTTCAGCGCGAGTTCGCCTGGCCGGTGGTGCTGGCCGAGCGCATGGGCCTGGGCCGCGGGCAGAAGCGGGACCTGCTCTCCGTGGTGAAGGCCTTCCAGCCCACCGTGCTCATCGGCACCTCCGGTACCGCCGGCGCTTTCACCGAGGAGGCCATCCGCGAGATGGCCGCCCATGTGGATCGGCCGGTGGTGCTGCCCATGTCCAACCCGACCAGCAAGTGTGAAGCCAAGCCCCGGGATGTCCTCGCCTGGACGGAGGGCCGGGCCCTGGTGGCCACGGGCAGCCCCTTCGACCCGGTGGCCTACGAAGGCCGTGAGTACCGCATCGGGCAGAGCAACAACGTCTTCATCTTCCCGGGCGTCGGACTGGGCGTGCTGGTGGCCGAGGCCTGCGAGGTGACCGACGGGATGTTCGCCGCCGCCGCCAAGCAGCTGGCGGAGGAGGTCCGGCCCGAGGACCTGTCCGTGGGGAGCCTCTTCCCGCAGGCTGGCCGCATCCGGGAGGTCACGGCCCATGTGGCCGCGGCGGTGGTGCGGGAGGCCCGGGAGATGGGCGTGGCAGTCCGCCCCCTGGCCGACGAGGACATCCCCGGTGCCGTCGCGGCGGCCATGTGGACCCCCTGCTACCTGTCGGCGGACCCCGCTCCGGAACCCACACTGGAGCAGCACCAGGAGGAGGCGGCGCTGGCCTGAAGGCGGCCTGACCTGCTCAACGGGACGGTGGCCAAGGCGGACCATCGGTGGTCCACTGGCTCATCGACCAGCGGAGGATCCTCCTGACCAGCGCACCCGCGGCAGCCCGCCCCGCCCGCCTCGGCCTGCTGGACCCCCTGCGCGGCCTCCTGGCCCTGTGCGTGGCGGTGTACCACCTGGGCGTGTGGTTCGACATCTCGCAGTCAGGCGGCGGCGCGAACATCGCCATGGCGCGTCTGGGGAACTACAGCGTGTCGGCCTTCTTCGTGCTGAGCGGCTTCGTGCTGTTCCGCACCACGCCCTGGAGCCGGGTCCGGAAGGAGGGCACGGGGCGCTTCTACCTGCGGCGGTTCCTGCGGCTGGCGCCGGTGTTCTACCTGGCCTGCGCCCTGAACGTGGCCTTCCATCTGGGCATGGGGCCCGAGCCGTCGCTCCGCTTCATCGTCGAGAACCTCACACTCACCTTCGGCGCCATCCACCCCAACCACGCGCTGGTGACCGGCGGCTGGTACGTGGGCCTGGTGGCCCTCCTCTACTTCGCCTACCCGGCCCTGGCCTGGCTGCGGGAGAAGGGCGGGCTTCCGTTTCTGGCCGCCTTGGCCCTGGGCCTCTGGGCCTGGAGCCTGCCCTCCACCCTCCACGGCGTCATGGACCAGCCCCAGTGGAACCGGTTCCACACCTACGTGCTGGCGCCCAACCAGGTGTTCCTCCTGGCCTGGGGCGCCCTGCTGGCGGGCCTGCACGCGGCCACGGAGCGGCGCCTGGAGCCACGCTGGGCCCTGCTGCTGGCCCTTCCCCTCGTGTGGCTGCTGGTGAAGCCCACGCCCCAGTTCTTCGACCACCTGGCGGCGCTCACGGGCTGGGGGCGCTACCGCTACCTGCTGGTGGTGACGGGCCTGGTGGCCCTGGCGGCCTTCGCCCGGGACGGGGAGCCCGGTCGCCTGGAACGGGCGCTGGCGCAGCCCCTGACGCGCCTGGGCGCCTGGAGCTACGGCCTCTACCTCCTGCACCCCTTCACCATGAAGCTGGTGGCGCCGCACCTGTCGGGCCTTCCCGGCTTCAGCCTGGCCCTGGGCCTGGCCCTCGTGGCGGCCTGGGCCGCGCATCGCTGGATCGAGGAGCCTGCGGGCCGCCTGGCGAAACGCTGATCAACCTCCGATCCGCGCATAGAAGCTGGTGCGGCGGAGGTTCTCCTCCACCTTGAAGGCCTGCTGCATGGGCGGGAAGGCGCGCTGTTCGCAGTCGGTGCGCTCGCAGAGGCGGCAGGTGACGCCGATGGGGACGGGGGGCTGGTCCAGGCGCAGGCTGTCGGCGTAGATGAGCTCCTTGGCGTGGCCCATCTCGCAGCCGAGGCCCAGGGCCTGCATGGCGTGCTGGCCCCGGTAGCCGCCGGTGTCCTTCTGGATGGTGCGGGCGATGCAGAAGTACTTGCGGCCGTCCGGCATCTCGCTCAGCTGGGTGCGGATGAGGCCCGGCGTGAGGAAGGCCGCGTGGGCGTTCCAGCGGGGGCAGGCGCCGGAGAAGCGCGCGAAGCGGATGCCCGAGGCGGAGAAGCTCTTGGAGATGTTCCCGGCGATGTCGATGCGCAGGAAGTGGAAGGGCACGCCCTCGGCGCCGGGCCGCCGCAGGGTGGTCAGCCGGTGGCAGACCTGCTCGAAGCTGGTCTGGAAGCGCCGGGCCAGGATGTCGATGTCGTAGCGCTCGGCCCGGGCCGCCCGCAGGAAGCGCTCGTAGGGCATGAGCACGGCGCCGGCGAAGTAGTTGGCCAGGGCCACCCGGGCCAGGGCCTTGGAGGCGTTCGTGCGCAGCAGGGGGTGGTCCGCCAACTGGTCCAGCAGGTCGCCGTGGTCCAGCAGGGCCAGCTGGTGGGCGAGCTGGAAGGTGCGGCTCCGCTGGGGCAGCAGCTCCGACAGGCTGAGGATGCGGCGGTCCGGGTCGAAGCGGCGCAGCAGGCCCGGCCCCTCGGACACCCGGTGGACGCGCAGCTGGATGCCCCGGGCCTCGAAGGCCGCCGCCAGGGCGGGGTAGGGCTGGTCCGCATCCAGGCCGGCGCTGGTCCAGAGCGCTTCCGCCGCGGCCTCCAGTTCCGGGAAGTGGTTCATGGCCTGCTGGATGAAGTCACCCACCTCCTCCGAAGGCAGCCGGGTGGCCTCGGGATCGAAGCCCTGGCCGTCGCTGAGCTTGTCCGCCAGGGTGCCCAGGCTGTCCTGGCTGTGCTGGTAGGCCCGGTAAAGCTCGAAGACCCCGCGGGCCAGGGTGGGGCTGTTCGACACCAGCTCCCGCACATCCTGGGCCTGGAGCCCCAGGGCCTCGAAGAGGGGGTCGCCGAAGGCCTCCATGAGGTCGTCGGACAGGCGCTGGTCCTCGTCCGGCGCCAGGGCGCGGAGGTCCAGGTGGAACTGCTGGGCCAGCCGGATGAGCAGGGGAGCCGTGAGGGGCCGCTTGTTCCCCTCGATGAGGTTCAGGTAGCTGGGGCTGATGCCCAGGGATTCGGCCAGCTGGACCTGGCTCAGGCCCTCCTGGCGGCGGAGGAGGCGGATCTTGGCGCCGAGACGGGCGGCGGGCTTGGTGGGGGCGGCGGAGGGCATGGGGACCTCGTTTACATCAATTTACAAAATCAATGGAGATGATTGACTGAAATTTTCAATTCAACCCCTATCAAATCAGCCGTTGGTTGACTTGAAACAGAATAGGTCAATCTTTGACATCACGCCAGCCCCAACCACCAACCCCCACCCTTCCCGAGGTGTCCCATGACCCCCAAGTTCCCCATCCCGCCCATCGAGGACGACCTCCAGGCCCACCGCTGGGAGGGCATCACGCGGCCCTACGGCCCCGAGACCGTCAAGAAGCTCCGCGGCAGCCTCCGCATCGAGCACACCCTGGCCAAGCTGGGGGCCCGCAAGCTCTGGAGGCTGCTCCAGAACGAGGAGCCCACCCGGGCCCTGGGCGCCCTCAGCGGCGGCCAGGCGGTCCAGATGGCCAAGGCGGGCCTCAAGGCCATCTACTGCTCCGGCTGGCAGGTGGCGGCGGACGCCAACCTCTCGGGCCAGACCTACCCGGACCAGAGCCTCTACCCGGCCAACTCGGTCCCCGCCCTGGTCAAGCGCCTCAACGGGGCCCTCCAGCGGGCGGACCAGGTCGAGCACGGCGAGGGCGGCGTGAGCCGCGACTGGTTCCTGCCCATCGTGGCGGATGCCGAGGCCGGCTTCGGCGGCCCCCTCAACGCCTACGAGCTCATGAAGGGCATGATCGAGGCCGGCGCCTCCGGCGTCCACTTCGAGGACCAGCTCTCCAGCGAGAAGAAGTGCGGCCACCTGGGCGGCAAGGTCCTCATCCCCACGGGCCACTTCATCCGCACCCTCGTGGCGGCCCGCCTGGCGGCGGACGTCATGGACGTGCCCACCCTCATCATCGCCCGCACGGACGCCGACTCGGCCCGCCTCATCACCTCGGACATCGACGAGCGCGACCGGCCCTTCCTCACGGGCGAGCGCACGCCCGAGGGCTTCCACCGCATCACCGGCGGCGTGCAGATGGCCATCGCCCGCGCCAAGGCCTACGCGCCCTACGCGGACCTCATCTGGTGTGAGACGTCCACCCCGGACCTGAAGGAGGCCCGCGCGTTCGCCGAGGGCGTCCACGCCGAGTTCCCGGGCAAGCTGCTGGCCTACAACTGCTCGCCCTCCTTCAACTGGAAGAAGAAGCTCTCGGACGAGGAGATCGCCACCTTCCAGCGCGAGCTGAACGCCCTGGGCTACAAGTTCCAGTTCATCACCCTGGCGGGTTTCCACAGCCTCAACCACGGGATGTTCGAGCTGGCCAGCGCCTACCGCACCGAGCACATGACCGCCTACGCGCGGCTGCAGGAAGCGGAGTTCGCCGCCGAGGCCCGGGGCTACACGGCCACCAAGCACCAGCGCGAGGTGGGCACCGGCTACTTCGACGAGGTGGCCCAGGCCATCAGCGGCGGGCTGGCTTCGACCCTGGCCCTGGTGGAGTCCACCGAGGCCCAGCAGTTCCACTGAGGGAAGGCTGGAGACAGAAGGCCGGAGACTGGAGCGGGCGCCCTACTTCGGGGCGTCCGCTTTCTTTTCGGCCGGGGCCGGACCGCCGGTCATGCCCTCGGGCGAGGCGGGAGCAGGGGCCTCGGCCCGGGACGGGGCGGAGACCGCCGCGTACTTCTTCCCGGTGTGGTGGTAGGTGAGGTACTCGCCGAAGTAGACGGCCATGAGGTCCGAGCAGTCCTTGAAGTAGGCGAATCCGTGGTCCTTGCCCTCCTTCAGGTCCACGGCCACGCCCGGCAGGTCCTTCAGGGCCTGGGCGTTCTCGGCGGCGTCCTTGTCGTCCATGGAGGCCAGCACCAGCACGGAGGGGCGGCTGCGGAGCACGGCGCCCTTGAGCCGGTCCCGGGCGCTGTCCCCGAAGGCGGCGGTGCCGGCGGGGCTGAGGCTGAGGACGGCCAGGGGCTTCACCTCCGGCGAGGCCAGGAGCACCGCGAAGGCGCCCACGCTGGAGCCGGCCAGGCCGATGCGGCGGCCGTCCACGCCGGGCTGCTTGCGGAGCCAGGCGGCGGCCTGGGCCAGGTCCGCGGGGATCTTGTCGAAACCGGCGGCCTTGGCCGAGGCGGCGAAGTCGTCGGAGACCCGGATCTCGGCCCCGTCCTTCATGACGCTCTCGCCGTGGCCCCGGAGGTCCAGGGCCAGCACGCCGATGCCCCGCGCCAGGAGCTTGTCGGTGAGGGGCGCCCAGCCCGAGCGGTCCGAGTGGAACTGGTGGGCGAGGATCACCACCGGCACCTTGGCCTTCGGCTTGGCGGCGGGCAGGGTCAGCGTGCCCTTGAGGGCGAAGCCGTCGGCGCTGGTGAGGGCCATGTCCGTGGGGGCGGCGGCCAACGGGGCGGCCAGGGGGGCGGCCAGGACCAGGGCCGCGAGAGGAGCCTGCAAGCGGGATGTGCGCATGGGACCTCGCAGTGGAAGTGCCCCACTCTAGCACGCCAAGTTCCTGCGTCTCTGAGGTATAAAAGAAGGCTTCCGCTCTTTCGAGGTGCCCATGTCCCAGACCCCCGATGCGATCCTCCAGGAAACCAAGCGCCGCATGCATGCGTCCGTGGAGGCGCTGAAGAAGGAGATGGCCACCATCCGGACGGGCCGGGCCAACGCCAGCCTGCTGGACAACGTCCATGTGGAGTACTACGGATCCATGGTGCCCCTGAACCAGATGGGCAGCGTGTCCGTCCCCGAATCCGGGATGCTGGTGGTGACCCCCTTCGACAAGAGCGCCATCAAGGCCGTGGAGACGGCCATCCTCAAGTCCGACCTGGGCATCAACCCGTCCAACGACGGCCAGGTGATCCGGCTGCCCATCCCCATGCTCACGGAGGAACGCCGCAAGGAGCTGGTGAAGGTGCTCCACCGCCTGGGCGAGGAGATCAAGACCGGCGTGCGCAACATCCGCCGCGACGCCAACGAGGCTGTGAAGAAGCTCGAGAAGGCCAAGGAAGGCCACATCTCCGAGGACGCCGCCAAGAAGACCCTGGACGACATCCAGAAGCTCACGGACCTCCACGCCAAGGAGATCGACGAGGCCCTGAAGCACAAGGAAGCGGAGATCCTGAAAGTCTGACTCCGCCGGGTGGCGGAGCGCGCTGCAGTGCAGCGCGCGAAGCCGGGACCCGGCGAGGGTCAGAATAACGCCTGAGTGGGACACGGTCTGGCAAGGGCATTTGATATGGACAGCAGACCCATGCCCAGCTTTCCCACCCTCGCCCTCCTCATGCTCGCCTCCCTGCTGGCGGGCTTCATCGACGCGGTGGTGGGGGGAGGCGGTCTGATCACGGTGCCGGCCCTCATGCTCGGCCTGCCGGCGGGGACCCCCCTGCCCACGCTGCTGGGCACGAACAAGGTGGTGGCGGTCACGGGCACCACCCTGGCGGCGGGCAAGTTCGTGCGCTCGGGGGCCTTGGCCTGGCGGGAGATGGTGGGGCCGGTGGCAGCCTCGGCCCTGGGCGCCTCGGGCGGGGTGTGGCTCACCTACCGTGTGCATGCGGATTTCCTGAAGCCCGTCATGCTGGGCCTGCTGGTGGCCATGCTGGCCTTCACCCTCCTCAAGCCCGACCTGGGTCACCGGCACGCGCCGCGGTTCGGGCTCCACCACCAGCGGGGCCTGGCGGCCCTCATCGCCCTGGCCCTGGGCTTCTACGACGGGTTCTTCGGCCCGGGCACGGGCTCGCTGCTGATCTTCCTCTTTGTGGCCGTGCTGGGCTTCGACTTCCTGCGCTCCTCAGCCCTGGCCAAAGCCGTGAACTGGGCCTCGAACATCACCTCCATGGGGCTCTTCGTCTCGCATGGCAGCTGGCTCCCCTCCGTGGCCCTGGGCATGGCGGCGGCCAATGGGGTGGGGGGCTACCTGGGAGCGCACGTGGCCTTGAACAAGGGGAGCCGCTGGGTGCGGGGGGTCTTCATCGGCGTGGTGGGGGCCCTGATTCTGCGCTTGGGCTGGCAGGTGTTCCGCGGGTAGATTAGGCCGATGCCTTCCCGCCCCCGTCCTTTCGCATGGGACGTCCTCGTCCGGACCCTGCGGTTCTTCTACCTGCTCTGGGGCGGGATGCTGCTCTCCACCCTGGCCTTCTACGGCCGCCTGAAGCTGCCTTCGGCCTTCTGGCACTGGCCGGACCTCTGCCGCGCCCTCATGGGCCCCTGGGGCCGGGCCCTGGCCCTGGGCCTCGGCCTGGTGATGTGCCTGGCGGCCCTGCTGGAGGTCTGGGAGCTGGTGGACCGGCTGCTGGTGCGCTTCATGGGCGAGTCGGAACACTGAGCCGGATTCCTCCTCGTCCGAAACGATCCACCACGGAGACACGGAGCATGGGCCCACGGGAGGGCGCCCGGGGCGGATCCTTCTGTGGCATCCGTGCCGGGCGCCCTCCCGTGGCTTCCGGCCTGGCCGGAAGCGGCCTCCGGCCGGCCCATGTGCGGAGGAGCCCGGAGCTCTCTGTGCCATCTCCGTGGATTCTGTGGCTCCGTGGTGGCTCCTTTAGCGTGGAATGAGCTTGGTGAATCGGGCCCTTTTGGCGATCCTGGAGCCTTGGGCTTGAACCCTTTCCGGGTTCGGGCCATTCAAGAAGCGTGTCTTCGGAGGCGGGTCGATATGGCGCAGGGAGTGACTGGCGTGATCAGGGCGGGGCTCATGGCGGGCGCGGCCGCCCTCCCGGCGGCGGCCCAGAGCCTGGCCCTTCCGGCCGCGGATCCCGTGGGCATCGCCCGCAGCGGGGCCCAGGTGGCCTACGGCTACAGCCTGGAAGCCGCCTCCACCAATCCGGCCCTGCTGGCCTCCCTGAAGGAGAAGGGCGGCTTCTACGTGGCCGCGGGCATGGAGCTGGGCTCCAGCCAGGTGAGCCTGGAGTCCAACCAGCGGACCCAGTACTCCTCCGACCGCAACCGGGCCATCGGGGCCTTCGGCCTGGCCCTGCGCCTGTCGCCCACGCTCACCCTCGGGCTGAAGCTGGACGAGCCCTACCTCCGCCACGCGCAGCTCCCGGACAATGCCCCCACGCGCTACATGGGCGACCGCCTCGACCTGTCCACCCATCGGCTGGAAGGTCAGGCAGCCTGGGCGCTCAGCCCCAACATGTCCGTCGGCCTGGGCCTGGGCGTGGCGCGGCTGGGCTTCGAGTCCGGCAGCGTGATGCGCTTCGGCGTGCCCCTCGATCCCTCCCAGCCCGTGTCCGGGACCAACCCCGTGCAGGGCCTCGTGGAGCAGGGCGTGTCCCAGAGCGGGAACAAGGTGGTGCCGAGCTACTCGCTGGGCTTCCGCTGGGCCATCAATCCCCGGTGGACCCTGGGCGCCTCGCACCAGTCCGGCCTCAAGGGCGACCTCGACCTGAGCGCCGGCTACCGCGGCACGAGCCTGGGGCTCTACGCCAACGACGGCCTCAGCACGGCTCCCCTGGGCACGGCGCCGCGGGCCACCGCGCTGCTTGGGGCCTCGAATCCGGTGGCCGCGGGCTCCCGGACGCTGGAGCTGCCCTCACAGACGGTGGTGGGCATGCGGCACCGGGTCCATCCCATGGTGACCTGGGAAGCCGATCTCCGCTGGACCTCGGCGGGCCTGCGGGTGCCGGCCTTCGCCCTGGTGGATACGCCCTCCGGCCCGGTGACGGCACCGGCGGAGCTGCCCCGGGGCAAGGGCCACTTCGACGTCAGCGCCTCGGTGGAGGTCGAGCTCGGCAAGTTCTGGACCCTCCGGGGCGGCCTCGCCCTCGACCAGCGCGGCGTGGAGGAGGCCCAGATCGAGCCCCTGCTGGGAGGCTCGCGGACCGCGGCCTTCTCCGTTGGCGCCGGCTACCGGACCTGGGGCGGGGAGCTGAGCATCGGCTACCAGTTCCGCCAGAGCGAAGACCTGGATACCCGCCGCCTGGACGGTGTCTGGAGCGCCTCGGGCTTCCGCGGCACGGGTACCCGCGTCCGCGTTGAGGGCATGGGGCACCTGCTGGCCATCGGCTACAAGAAGACGTTCTAGCCGTGCGCCGGAGCCGGTTCTAGATGCGCTACCTCGGTCCCCACGCCTGCGAGGAGGCCCTGGCTCGCGGCGAGCTCCACAGCGTCTGGATCGCCCCCGCGGCCTTCGGGCGCCTGGGCGCGTTCATCGCCGAGGCCCGGAGCGCCGGCGTGGTCATCCACCGCGAGCCCATGGAGAGCCTGGATCGCCGGGCCCAGGGCGGCCGCCACCAGGGCGTGCTGGGCGAGGGCGGACCCTTCGCCTACGCCGCCTTCGAGGATGTGGCGGCCCGCGTCCGGAACCGCGGCGACGCCGCGCTGGTGCTGGCCCTGGACGGCGTCACCGATCCCCACAACCTGGGCGCCATCCTGCGCTCCGCCGCTGCCGCGGCGGTGGACGGCGTGATCCTCCCCGAGCGCCGCTCCGCGGCCGTCAACGAGACGGTCGTCCGCGCCAGCGCGGGTACCGCGGGCCGCGTGCCCGTGTGCCGCGTGGTGAACCTGGGCCGCGCCCTGGATGATCTGAAGGAGGCCGGGGCCTGGATCTACGGGCTGGCCGCCGGCGAGGGCAGCCGCGACTACCTGGACGAACCCTTCGACCGCGCCACGGTGCTCGTGATGGGCGCCGAGGGCGAGGGCCTGCACCTCAAGATCCGCGAGCGCTGCGACGGCCTGCTGCACATCCCCATGCCCGGCGGCATCGAGAGCCTCAACGTCTCCGCCGCGGCGGCCGTCACGCTCTTCCGCGTGCTGGCGCGCAGGGAGCGCGCATGACCCGAAGTTTTCCCTTGAGGCCCCCATGGGCGCGTGATATCTTTCGAGTTCCCTGTCAGGAAAGCCCTGCCTCGCAGCGACCCTGACACGGAGCCCCGGCAGGGGTTCCGAGGGGAGGCTTCCCGGGCCGTCCCGGAAGCATTGACAAGCCCCGGGAGGGGCGACGGACAAGCATGCCGAGATGGCCGAGTGGTTAATGGCAGCAGACTGTAAATCTGCCACGCATCGCGTTACGGAGGTTCGAATCCTTCTCTCGGCACCAGTCCTCCGGGCACCATCCCGGGACACTGGAACCCGATCTCGGGTTTCCACCGCGGGAATAGCTCAGTTGGTAGAGCGTCAGCCTTCCAAGCTGAATGTCGCGGGTTCGAACCCCGTTTCCCGCTCCACCCTCCCCGTCCGCCGGTTCCGCCCGGCCGGACGGCAAGGCCCCCCGCTCCGGCGGGAAGGTTCAAAGCCCACATAGCTCAGCGGTAGAGCACTTCCTTGGTAAGGAAGAGGTCACCGGTTCAAGCCCGGTTGTGGGCTCCACCTTTCGTACTGTCCAACCCCCATTCTTCTCTCCCACCCCATCAGGAGGTATCCGTGGCCAAAGAGAAATTCGACCGCTCCAAGCCCCACGTCAACATCGGCACCATCGGCCACGTGGACCACGGCAAGACGACGCTGACCGCGGCCATCACCTTCATCCTCGCGAAGAAGTTCGGCGGCGAGACCAAGTCCTACGACCAGATCGACTCCGCGCCCGAAGAGAAGGCCCGCGGGATCACGATCAACACCGCCCACGTCGAGTACCAGACCGAGAAGCGCCACTACGCGCACGTCGACTGCCCCGGCCACGCCGACTACGTGAAGAACATGATCACCGGCGCGGCCCAGATGGACGGCGCCATCCTCGTGGTGGCCGCCACCGACGGCCCCATGCCCCAGACCCGCGAGCACATCCTCCTGGCCCGCCAGGTGGGCGTGCCCTACATCGTGGTCTTCATGAACAAGATCGACATCGCCGACCCCGAGCTCGCCGAGCTGGTGGAGATGGAGATCCGCGACCTGCTGTCCTCCTACCAGTTCCCCGGCGACGAGACCCCCATCATCAAGGGTTCCGCCCGCCTGGCCCTGGACCACGCCGATGACCCGGCCCACGCCGACTGCAAGTGCATCCTCGAGCTCATGGATGCCGTGGATTCCTACATCCCCGATCCGGTCCGCGCCATCGACAAGCCCTTCATCATGCCCGTCGAGGACGTGTTCACCATCACCGGCCGCGGCACCGTGGTGACCGGCCGCATCGAGCAGGGCGTCGTGAAGGTCGGCGAGGAGATCGAGATCGTCGGCATCAAGGACACCGTCAAGAAGGTCGTGACCGGCGTCGAGATGTTCCGCAAGTCCCTGGACCAGGGCCAGGCTGGTGACAACGCCGGCATCCTGCTCCGCGGCGTGGAGCGCAAGGACGTGGAGCGCGGCCAGGTGCTCGCCAAGCCCGGCAGCATCACCCCCCACACCAAGTTCAACGCCCAGGTGTACGTGCTGACCAAGGAAGAGGGCGGCCGCCACACCCCCTTCTTCAACAAGTACCGCCCCCAGTTCTACTTCCGCACCACCGACGTGACCGGCTCCATCGAGCTCGAGGCCGGCCGCGAAATGGTGATGCCCGGCGACAACGTCACCCTGACGGTCGAGCTGATCCAGCCCATCGCCATGGACAAGGGCCTGAAGTTCGCCATCCGCGAGGGTGGTCGCACGGTGGGCGCCGGCAACGTGGGCGAGATCCTGGCCTAAGGCCGGACCCGCCCTCCGATCTAGGAGGTCACCATGCGCGACATCGTTCACCTGCAGTGCCAGGACTGCAAGCGTAAGAACTACAGCACCACCAAGAACAAGAAGACCACCACGGGCAAGCTTGAATTCAACAAGTTCTGCCGTTTCTGTGGCGGTTACCGGGTCCACCGCGAGGCCAAGTAGGCTCCGGTCCCGAGGGTTCCCGCCCGGCGTCACCAGTCGCCGGGCGGTCCCACAGGGGAGTAGCTCAGCTGGTAGAGCAGCGGACTCCAAATCCGCAGGTCGCGGGTTCGAACCCTGTCTCCCCTGCCACCTTCCCGGCCCCGGCGGATCCGCTCGGGGCCAGGTTTTTCTCACCGAATCCTTTCCACGGGGTCCATCGTGATCGGCGCCATCAAGCAGCAGGCCAGGGATCTCTTCGCAGAACTCGATCGGGTGGACTGGCCCAGCAAGGAGAAAGTGCTGACCTCCACCTGGACGGTGGTGTTCGTCTCGGTGTTCGTCGGCGTCTTCCTGTGGTCCGTGGACTGGGTCTTCTCCAAGGGCTTCGCGTACTTCTTCCTGAAGACGCGCTGAGCCGGAGGCACCCATGACCGATCTCATGAGCAACCCCCAGGACACGGTGGCTCCCGCCCAGCCCCAGGGCCGCGAGCTCAAATGGTTCATCATCCACACCTACTCCGGCTACGAGGCCAAGGTGATGGAGCATCTCCGCCAGCGCATCAAGATGGAGGAGCGCGAGGAGAACTTCGGGGACATCCAGATCCCCGAGGAGACCTACGAGGAGATGAAGGTCGACGCCAAGTCCGGCAAGAAGGAGCGCGTCGTCAAGAAGCGCAAGTCCTTCCCCGGCTACCTGCTCGTGCAGATCCAGGTGGAGCGCAAGCCCGGCGGCTCCGTGGAGATGGCGGACGCCGACTGGCACCTGGTGCGCAACACGCCCAAGGTGACGAGCTTCGTGGGCGCCAACAAGAAGCGGCCCACGCCCCTGACGGACGAGGAAGTCCGCCAGATCATGCACCACACCGAGGAGACCCAGGAGAAGCCCAAGCCCAAGTATCACTTCGAGAAGGGCGAGAAGGTCCGCATCATCGACGGCCCCTTCGCCAACTTCGAGGGCGACGTGGAGGAGGTCCACGAGGAGCGCTCCACCATCAAGGTCATGGTCACGGTCTTCGGGCGGTCCACGCCGGTGGAGCTGGACTTCATCCAGGTCGAGAAGAGGTAGGATTCCCCATTTCCTGAGGACTTTCCGAGTCCTTTCGGATAAACTGTTCCGTCCCGGTCCGTCTGGACCGGGACGTTTTCAACCCGGCTGGGTGATCCGAGGGATCCCCACCCACCAAGGCGGTCGTTGCCGGCGAATGCCGGAATCCACCGCGGGAGCAATGACATGGCAAAGAAGATCACCGGCTACATCAAGCTGCAGCTGCCTGCGGGTGAGGCCACGCCGGCCCCTCCCGTCGGTCCCGCGCTGGGCCAGCACGGCGTCAACATCATGGAGTTCGTGAAGCAGTTCAACGCGAAGTCCGTGGGCGCGGTCGAGAAGGGCACCACCCTCCCCGTTGTCATCACCGTCTACGCCGACCGCAGCTTCAGCTTCATCCTCAAGACCCCGCCCGCCGCCGTGCTGATCAAGAAGAAGATCGGCCTGGACAAGGGCAGCCCCACGCCCAACAAGCAGAAGGTCGGCAAGATCACCAAGGCGCAGCTCGCTGAGATCGCCAAGGTGAAGATGCCCGACCTCACCGCCGGCAGCCTCGAGGCCGCCGTCCGTTCCATCGCCGGTTCCGCCCGCTCCATGGGCGTCGAAGTCGTCGACTGACAAATCCACCACGGAGACACGGAGGGCACGGAGAAATGAACACGGAGAGAAAAAGCTCTCTCTGATTTTCTCAGTGTTTCCTCGGTGTTCTCCGTGCCTCCGTGGTGAATCTTTCTGGCGCCTCGCATCGTGTGAGGCACCCGGCCACCGCGACCGTCATCGCGGGAGATTGTTCGAACGGAGCCAATATGGCAAAACCTGGAAAGAAGTACCGGGCTGCCGCGGCCAAGATCGAAGATCGCCCCTACGAGCTGAAGGATGCGCTCACTGTCGTGAAGGACTCGGCCTACGCCAAGTTCGACGAGACGGTGGAAGTGCACATGCGGCTCGGAGTGGATCCCCGCCATGCGGACCAGATGGTCCGCGGCACCATCGTCCTGCCCCACGGAACGGGCAAGACGATGCGCGTGGCGGTGATCGCGGGTGGCGAGAAGATCAAGGAAGCGGAAGCGGCGGGCGCCGAGATCGTGGGCGGGGACGAGCTGGTGGAGAAGATCGCCGGCGGATTCCTCGACTTCGATGCCCTCGTCGCGACCCCCGACATGATGAAGGGCGTCGGCCGGCTGGGTAAGGTGCTGGGCCCCCGCGGCCTCATGCCCAACCCCAAGACCGGCACGGTGACCTTCGACGTGGCCAAGGCCATCAAGGAGATCAAGGCCGGCAAGGTGGAGTACCGCGTCGACAAGACCGGCATCATCCACGCCCCCGTGGGCAAGCTGTCCTTCGGCGTTGAGAAGCTGGAAGAGAACGCCAAGGCGCTCATCGATGCCGTCCACAAGGCCAAGCCCGCCACGGCGAAGGGCAAGTACGTGAAGACGATGTACATCGCCTCCACCATGGGCCCCTCGGTCACCCTCAACACCACCAGCGTTGAGAAGTAGGAGGCCGACCATGGAAAAGAACCAGAAGATCGCCGAAGTCGCCGAGCTCAAGGAAACCTTCGCGTCCGCCACCTCGGCGGTCGTGATCGAATTCAAGGGCCTCGTGGTCGAGAAGGACACCGCCTTCCGCAAGAGCATCCGCGAGAGCAAGGCCCAGTACCGCGTCGGCAAGAACACCCTGCTCCGCCTGGCCGTGAAGGACACCACCTTCGCGCCCCTGGGCGGCCACTTCAAGGGCGCCAGCGCCGTGGCCACCACCAAGGACGACGTCGTCGCCCTGGCCAAGGCCGTCAACGGCTTCCTGAAGGACAATCCCGCCGCCACCTTCAAGGCCGGCATCATGGATGGCAAGCAGATCGATGCCAAGCAGCTCCAGGTTCTCGCCGAGCTGCCCAGCCGCGACGTGCTGATCGCCAAGCTGCTCTACCTCATGACCTACCCGATCTCCGGCCTGGCGGTCGCCCTCGAGGGCATCCGCAAGCAGAAGGCCGGCGAGTAGGACGCAACCTCAACCCCGAATCCGAAACCATTCATCGCATGTAGGAGGCCATCATGGCTCTCACCGCCGACCAGCTCATCGCTGAGATCGAAACCATGACCGTCCTTGACCTGGCCAACCTGGTCAAGGCCCTTGAGGAGCGCTTCGGCGTCTCCGCCGCCGCCATGGCCGCTCCCGCCGCCGGCGGCGCCGCCCCGGCCGCCGCTGCCGAGGAGCAGACCGAGTTCAACGTGATCCTGGCTGACGCCGGCGCCAACAAGCTGAACGTCATCAAGGCCGTGCGCGAGATCGTCGCCGGCCTGGGCCTGAAGGAGGCCAAGGACCTCGTGGACGGCGCCCCCAAGCCCGTCAAGGAAGGCGTCGCCAAGGACGAGGCCGCCAAGATCAAGGAAAAGCTCGAAGCCGCTGGCGCCAAGGTCGAGATCAAGTAAGTCCGTTTTCAGCACTAACGCAAAGCGTAGGGTGCGTTCCGCACCTTGCGCTTTGCGGTTTTGTCTGGACATGGTACGATTATTCCTTCCGCCCGGCCCCTCGGGCGGTCCCGCCACCTTCAAAGGCCCCTGGTTGCGAAACGCCTTCCGCCGCAGCGCCAATCACCTTGCTGGGCCGCTCCCCTCACCCATGGTTGGGGGGGTGGCCATCGGTTTGCGCGCCCGCGGGATCCGCGCCGTCCATTCCTGATCCCTTCCCCGGGGCTGCGGCTCCGGGGGCCTCGCCGTCTTTGCCCAAGGCCCGCAGCCTCGCACCAACCCGCCGCGTGCCGTCCATAGAAGGTTCCGCCAACTTCATCTGGAGCGAACCATGAGTGTTCAGCAGAACATCTACCGCCAGCGCCATAACTTCTCGAAGATCCGGTCCCTGGTTCCCATCCCCAACCTGATCGACATCCAGAAGCGCAGCTACGACGAGTTCCTCCAGATGAACCTGCTCCACAGCGAGCGGGAGTCCCGCGGCCTCAAGGCCGTGTTCGAGTCGATGTTCCCGGTGCACAACGGCAAGAACGCCGACGGCACCGACGCCACGCTCGAAGTCGAGTTCCTCGACTACACCGTGGGCCACTGGGCCTGCAAGTGCGAGAAGTATCTGGGCCTGGAGCACCTCCGCACCCAGTGCAAGCAGTGCGGCCACAGCATCGTGTCGGATCACCCCAAGGATCCCACGGTGGACTGCCCCAAGTGCGGCACCCGCAACAAGAACGCGGACACCATCTGCGATGTGTGCCAGGAACCCGTGTCCATGAAGCAGAAGATGGGCATGGACGAGTGCGTCGAGCGCGGCGCCACCATGGCCGCCCCGCTGAAGATCCGCGTGCGCCTCAACCAGTTCGACAAGGACGACAAGGGCAACCGCCGCTTCAAGCAGAGCCAGGATTCGGAAGTCTACTTCGGCGACCTGCCGATCATGACCGACCGCGGCACCTTCATCATCAACGGCACCGAGCGCGTGATCGTGAGCCAGCTACACCGCAGCCCCGGAGTGTTTTTCAGCATCGCGCCGGACAAGAGCCTCTACAGCTCCCAGATCATCCCCTACCGCGGCTCCTGGATCGAGTTCGAGCTCGACTCCAAGGGCCTGCTCTACGCGCGCATCGACCGCAAGCGCAAGTTCCTCGGCGCCACCTTCATGCGCGCCCTGGGCCTGTTCAGCGAGGACCTGGGCTCCAACGAGACCATGCTCCGCCACTTCTACGCGCCGGCCACCTTCTTCCTCAAGAAGGGCAAGCTGAGCGTGGCCGTGAGCGAGCTGCTGGTGGGCCGCAAGCTCGGCGAGGCCGTGAAGCACCCCAAGACCAAGGAAGAGATCCTCGCCAAGGACAAGAAGATCACCCGCCGCGTCCTGGAGCAGATGGAGAAGGCCGGCATCAAGGACGTGCCCGTGGAGCGGGAGATGCTCGACGGCGCCGTGCTGCTGCAGGACATCGTCAACATGGGCACCGGCGAAGTGCTCATGGAGGCCAACGAGCCCTTCCTCCAGACCCACCTCGAGATGTTCCTGGCCAACGACGTGCAGTCCTTCGACGTCTGCTTCCCCGAGGCTGACGCCACCGGCAAGGTGTTCTCCGAGACTCTTGCCAAGGACCACACCGAGGACAGCGAGGAGGCCGCCAAGGAGCTCTTCAAGAAGATCCGGCCCGGTGAGCCCGCCACGCTGGAGTCCAGCAAGAAGCTGCTCTACGGCATGTTCTTCGACCCCCAGAAGTACGACCTCAGCAAGGTGGGCCGCCACAAGATCAACGCCAAGCTGGGCCTGAGCACCGACCTGGACTTCCGCACCCTGGGCACCGACGACTTCGTGAAGACCGTCCACTACCTGCTGCGCCTGAAGAAGTACGACACCACCCGCCAGGACATCGGCGAGATCGCCCCCGTGCGCGCGGACGACATCGACCACCTGGGCAACCGCCGCGTGCGGTCCGTGGGCGAGCTGCTGGAGAACGGCTTCCGCGTGGGCCTGGTGCGCGTGCAGCGGGCCATCAAGGAGAAGTTCAGCATCGCGCAGGATCCCAACAGCCCCCTGCAGGCCCACGACCTGATCAACAGCAAGCCGGTCATCGCGGCCATGAAGGAGTTCTTCGGCAGCAGCCAGCTCTCCCAGTTCATGGACCAGACCAACCCGCTGTCCGAGATCACCCACAAGCGCCGCCTTTCGGCCCTTGGACCGGGCGGCCTCAGCCGCGACCGCGCGGGCTTCGAGGTGCGCGACGTGCACACCTCCCACTACGGCCGCATCTGCCCCATCGAGACGCCGGAAGGTCCGAACATCGGCCTCATCTCCAGCCTCTCCTGCTACGCCCGCATCAACGAGTTCGGCTTCATCGAGAGCCCCTACCTCAAGGTGGAGAACGGCCGCATCGTCCACTTCGCCAAGGTCACCAGCGTGGGCGACTCCAAGTTCAGCTACATGGAGGTCGTCCGCCTCGACGAGCTGGAGGCCGAGAACAAGAAGCTCTCCAAGGCCGGCAAGCGCCCCGCCAAGTACGACATGCACGCCTTCTACCTCTCCGCCTGGGAGGAGGACGAGCACGTCATCGCGCAGGCCAACGTGCCCGTGGATGCCGATGGCGTCATCACGGACGAGGACGTGACCGTCCGTGTCGCCGGCGAGACCAAGATTGTCGCCCGCGACAAGGTCACCCTCATGGACGTGAGCCCCAAGCAGGTGGTCTCCGTGGCCGCCTCGCTCATTCCCTTCCTCGAGAACGACGACGCCAACCGCGCCCTCATGGGCGCCAACATGCAGCGCCAGGCCGTGCCCCTCATCCGCACCGAAGCCCCCATCGTGGGCACTGGCATGGAGTACGTGGCCGCCAAGGATTCCGGCGCCTGCGTGGTCTGCCGCCGCTCCGGCATCGTGGAGACCGTGGATGCCAACCGCATCGTGGTGCGCGTGGAGGATGACCCCGAGACCGAGGGCATCGAGTCCGGCGTGGACATTTACACCCTGGTGAAGTTCGCCCGCAGCAACCAGAACACCTGCCTCAACCAGACCCCCCTGGTGAAGAAGGGCGAGTACGTCACCGAGGGCCAGATCCTCGCCGACGGCCCCTGCACCGACCACGGCGAGCTGGCCCTGGGCCGCAATCTGGTCGTGGCCTACATGCCCTGGCGCGGCTACAACTTCGAGGACGCCATCCTGATCTCCGAGCGCGTGGTGAAGGAGGATCTCTACACCACCATCCACATCGAAGAGTTCGAGGTCCACGCCCGCGACACCAAGCTGGGCCCCGAAGAGATCACCCGCGACATCCCCCAGGTGCGCGAGGAGGCCCTCAAGAACCTGGACGAGTCCGGCATCATCCGCACCGGTGCCACCGTCCGTCACGGCGACATCCTGGTGGGCAAGGTCACGCCCAAGGGCGAGACCATCCTCAGCCCCGAGGAGAAGCTGCTCCGCGCCATCTTCGGCGAGAAGGCCAGCGACGTGAAGGACGCCAGCCTCACGGTGCCCCCGGGCATCGAGGGCACGGTGGTGGACATCAAGGTGTTCACCCGCAAGGGGCAGGAGAAGGACCTCCGCACCCAGCAGATCGAGCGCGACCAGATCGCCAAGTGGGAGAAGGACCTCTCCGACGAGGAGCGCATCATCCGCGCCGAGGCCAAGAAGAAGATCGTGGCCCTGCTCAAGGGCAAGGAGCTCTCCGAGACCCTCACGGACGAGAAGGGCCAAAAGGAGCTGCTGCCCAAGGGCAAGAAGCTCACCCAGAACATGCTGGAGGCCGTGCCCTACCACCGCTTCCGCCAGATCTCCGTGGCTGCGGGCAAGAACCGCATCGAGACCGAGGTGCTGGACATCCTCGACAAGACCGAGAGCCAGCTCAAGGTCCTGCGCAACATCCTCGACGAGCGCATGGAGCGCCTGCTCAAGGGCGATGAGCTCATGCCCGGCGTCCTCAAGACCGTGAAGTGCTACGTGGCCGTGAAGCGCAAGCTGCAGGTCGGCGACAAGATGGCCGGCCGCCACGGCAACAAGGGCGTGGTGAGCCGCATCCTCCCCGTGGAGGACATGCCCTACCTGCCCGACGGCCGCCCGGTGGACATCGTGCTGAACCCCCTCGGCGTGCCCTCCCGCATGAACATCGGCCAGGTGCTCGAGTGCCACCTGGGCTGGGCCGGCAAGACCCTCGGCGTCCACTTCTCCACGCCGGTCTTCGACGGCGCCCGTGAAGGCGACATCAAGGGCTTCCTCACCCAGGCCTGGGAGAAGAACCACAAGCTGGGCCCCGACGTCACCGGCAAGACCATGCTCTTCGACGGCATGACCGGCGAGGCCTTCGAGCAGCCCGTGAACGTGGGCTGCGTCTACATGCTCAAGCTGCACCACCTGGTGGACAACAAAATCCACGCCCGGAGCATCGGGCCCTACAGCCTCATCACCCAGCAGCCCCTCGGCGGCAAGGCCCAGTTCGGCGGCCAGCGCTTCGGCGAGATGGAAGTGTGGGCGCTGGAGGCCTACGGCGCCGCCCACGTGCTCCAGGAGCTGCTCACCTACAAGTCCGACGACATGCACGGCCGCACCCAGATCTACCAGGCCATCATCAAGGGCGAGACCATCAAGGATCCCGGCCTCCCCGAGAGCTTCAACGTCGTGAAGAAGGAACTCAACGCGCTGTGCATCGATGTCGAGATGCTCACCCGCGAGGAGCTGGATCCAGGCCTGACGGAAGAGGAACCCGCAGTCTTCACCATTGAAGGCTGACCACGCCCATCCGCATGACCCACCACGGAGGCACGGAGTGCACGGAGAACTGATTCACGGAGAGATCACGGAGAAGGTGCTGGGGGCCGCCATCGAGGTCCACAAGCACCTTGGCCCTGGCCTCCTTGAATCGACCTACGAATCCTGCCTCTGCCACGAGCTGCAGATCCGTGGACTTTCCTTTCAGCGGCAGGTTTCACTGCCTCTGGATTACAAGGGCCTGCATGTGGAAGCCGCCTTCCGGCTGGACCTCGTGGTCGAAGGCAAGATCATCGTTGAGCTGAAGAGCCAGGAAGGCATCCTTCCCGTCCACGAAGCGCAGCTGATGACCTACATGAAGCTGACCGGAATGCGTGTGGGCCTCATGTTGAACTTCAATGTCCCGGCCATGAAAGACGGCATCGTCCGCCGCGTCCTCTAGCCCTTTCCCGTGCCCTTCTCCGTGCTTTTTCTCCGTGTTTTTCTCCGTGCCCTCCGTGTCTCCGTGGTGAATCCTTAAGAGGTCCACATGTATCCTGAGCAGCAGAACATCAACGCCTACGAGTGCATCCGGGTGTCCCTGGCCAGCCCGGACAAGATGCGCTCCTGGTCCAAGGGCGAGGTCACCAAGCCCGAGACCATCAACTACCGCAGCCTCAAGCCCGAGCGCGACGGCCTCTTCTGCGCCCGCATCTTCGGCCCCGTGAATGACTGGGAATGCCTCTGCGGCAAGTACAAGCGGCAGAAGTTCAAGGGTGTCACCTGCGACAAGTGCGGCGTCGAGGTCACCAAGAAGTCCGTGCGCCGCGAGCGCATGGGCCACATCGCCCTGGCCAGCCCGGTCAGCCACGTGTGGTTCTTCAAGGGCGTCCCCAGCCGCATCGGCTACCTCCTGGACATCCCCCTGAAGGACCTGGAGCGCGTGCTCTACTTCGAGGCCTATGCCGTCACCGATTCCGGCGGCACGGCCCTGAAGGAAGGCGAGATCCTCAACGAGGACAAGTTCCGCGAGGCCCGCAGCCTCCACGGCGAGGGCTTCAAGGCCCAGATGGGCGCCGAGGCCATCAAGGAGCTGCTCAAGCAGGTGGACATCGAGGCGCTCACCATCGAGCTCCGCGACGCCATGAAGAAGGAAACCTCCAGCCAGAAGCGCAGCAAGATCGCCAAGCGCCTCAAGGTGGCCGAGTCCTTCCACCGCTCCGGCAACAAGCCCGAGTGGATGATCCTCGACGTGGTGCCCGTGCTGCCCCCCGAGCTGCGCCCCCTGGTGCCCCTCGACGGTGGCCGCTTCGCCACCTCCGACCTGAACGACCTCTACCGCCGCGTCATCAACCGCAACAACCGCCTCAAGAAGCTCCTGGAGCTCAAGGCTCCCGACGTCATCGTGCGCAACGAGAAGCGCATGCTGCAGGAAGCCGTGGACGCGCTGTTCGAGAACGGCAAGCGCGGCCGCCTCCTGCGCGGCGTCAGCAACCGCCCCCTGAAGTCCCTCAGCGACGCCCTCAAGGGCAAGCAGGGCCGGTTCCGCCAGAACCTGCTCGGCAAGCGCGTGGACTACTCGGGCCGCTCCGTCATCGTGGTGGGCCCCGACCTCAAGCTGCACCAGTGCGGCCTGCCCAAGAAGATGGCGCTCGAGCTCTTCAAGCCCTTCATCTTCAACCGGCTCGAGCACAAGGGCTTCGCCGCCACCATCCGCCAGGCCAAGGAGATGGTGGAAGAGGGCCGTCCCGAGGTCTGGGACGTGCTGGAAGAGGTCATCAAGGATCACCCGGTCCTGCTGAACCGCGCCCCGACCCTCCACCGCCTCGGCATCCAGGCCTTCCAGCCCGTGCTGGTGGAAGGCAAGGCCATCCGCCTGCATCCCCTGGTCTGCACCGCCTTCAACGCCGACTTCGACGGCGACCAGATGGCCGTGCACGTGCCCCTCAGCCCCATGGCCCAGATCGAGGCCAAGGTGCTGATGATGTCCACCCAGAACATCCTCAACCCCGCCAACGGCCGCCCCAACGTGGTGCCCAGCCAGGACATCGTGCTCGGCGGCTACTACCTCACCAAGAAGCGCACCGGCCGCAAGGGCGAGGGCATGGTCTTCGGCAGCGTCAATGACGTGGTCGCGGCCCACTACGCCGGCGTCGTGGACACCCACGCCATCATCCAGATCCGCTATTCCGGCGAGTGGGTGGACACCGAAGCCTGGCACGCGAAGGACCCCAAGAAGAACTCCGAGCAGGAGGTCTTCGAGGCGCCCGCCGAGACCGTGAAGAACCAGCTCAAGACCACCACCGTGGGCCGCGTGCTCTTCAACCGCGCCCTGCCCGCCGAGCTGCCCTTCATCAACGGCCTGCTCAAGAAGGAGGGCCTGCTCTCCCTCGTGAACCGCGCCTACAAGCTGAACGGACCCGAGGTCACCATCCGCATGCTCGACGCGATGAAGGACACCGGGTTCATGTGGGCCATGAAGGCCGGCGTGTCCGTGGGCATCGACGACCTGGTCGTGCCCCACACCAAGGCCAAGCTCCTCAAGGGCGCCACCGAGGACGTCCGCGCCATCGAGAAGGAGGCCTACGAGGGCCGCCTGGATTCCTCCACGCGCTACAACCGCATCCTGGAAGTCTGGTCCAAGACCAGCGACCAGGTGGCCAGCGACATGATGAAGGAGCTGGAGAAGCGGAACGAGAACGACACGTTCCTCAACTCCATCTACATCCTGGCCGACTCCGGTGCCCGCGGCTCCAAGACGCAGATCCGCCAGGTGGCCGGCATGCGCGGCCTCATGGCCAAGCCCAGCGGCGACATCATCGAGACGCCCATCACCGCGAACTTCAAGGAAGGCCTCTCGGTGCTGCAGTACTTCATCTCGACGCATGGCGCCCGCAAGGGACTGGCCGACACCGCGTTGAAGACGGCCGATTCGGGCTACCTCACCCGCAAGCTGGTGGATGTGGCCCAGGACGTCATCGTCAACGAGGATGACTGCGAGACCCTGGGCGGCATCGAGGTGGAGGCCATCGTCAACAGCGACGGCACCATCCGCTCCCGCCTGCGCGACCGCATCATGGGCCGGGTCTGCCTCGAGGACATCGTGGATCCCTACGATCCGTCCATCGTGCGGGCCCCCGCCGGCACCCTCATCTCCGAAGAGCTGGCGTTCAAGATCGAGACCAGCGGCATCACCAAGGTCAAGATCCGCTCCGCCCTCACCTGCGAGGCGCGCCGCGGCATCTGCGCCAAGTGCTACGGTCTGAACCTCAGCACCGGCCGCCTGGTGGACCTGGGCGAGGCCGTGGGCGTCATCGCCGCCCAGTCCATCGGCGAGCCCGGCACGCAGCTGACCATGCGCACCTTCCACGTGGGCGGCGCCGCGAGCCGCACCTCCGAAAAGAGCACCCACGAGGCCCAGATCGCGGGCATCGTGAAGTACGAAGGCCTCCAGGGCAAGACCGTGGTCAACCGCAAGGACGAGACCGTGGCCCTCACCCGCAACGGCTACATCCTGGTGACCGACGAGGACGGCAACGAGCGCGAGCGCTACAAGATCACCTCCGGCGCCATCCTCAAGGTCAAGGACAAGGAAGCGGTCGAGCCCCGCACCGTGCTCGCCGAGTGGGACCCCTACAACGACGTGCTGCTCACGGAAGTGGGCGGCGTCGCGGACTTCAAGGAATTCGAAGTCAACGTGTCCTACCAGGAAGAGAAGGATCCGATCTCCGGGAACTTCCGCAAGAAGGTCATCGATCCCACGGACGACAAGGTCCACCCCCACATCAACATCAAGGGGGACAACCACAAGGTCCTCAAGCGCTACAACATCCCCACCGGCGCCTACATCGAGGTGGAGGAGGGCCAGGAGCTGCTGCCCGGCGACGTCATCGCCAAGACCAGCCGCCAGCAGGCCAAGACCTCCGACATCACGGGCGGCCTGCCGCGCGTCACCGAGCTCTTCGAGGGCCGCAAGCCCAAGGAGCCCGCCATCATCAGCGAGGTCACCGGCCTCGTGAAGTACGGGAACCGCGTCCGCGGCAACCAGAAGGTGGTGGTGGAAGCCGAGTCCGGGGAGAAGGGCGAGTACCTCATCCCCCGCGGCAAGCACATCCAGGTGCAGGACGGCGATGAGATCCGCGCCGGCGAGAAGCTCACCGAGGGCGCCGTCAGCCCCCACGATCTCCTCAAGGTCCAGGGCGACCGCGCCCTCCAGGCCTTCCTCGTCAACGAGGTCCAGGAGGTCTACCGGGCCCAGGGCGTGGTGATCAACGACAAGCACATCGAGGTGATCATCCGCCAGATGATGCGCTGGGTCCTCATCACCGACGTGGGCGACACCCCGCTCATCGTCGAGGAGAAGGTGGACAAGCACCGCTTCAAGGAGATCAACGAGCAGGCCCTCAAGGACGGCGGCACCCCCGCCACCTGCGAGCCCCTGCTGCTCGGCATCACCAAGGCCGCGCTGACCTCCGAGAGCTTCATCTCCGCCGCCAGCTTCCAGGAGACCACCCGCGTCCTCACCGAGGCCGCGCTGGAAGGCCGCGTGGACTACCTCCGCGGCCTCAAGGAGAACGTCATCCTGGGCCGGCTCATCCCCGCCGGCACCGGCATGGCCCACTACCGCAACCTGGAGATCGAGGAGGGCGAGTATCCCGAGCCCACCCCCAACGAGTTCCAGGGCGGCGAGGACTTCGACGACGAATACGCCCGCATGGCCCAGCACGTCGAAGAGCTCCAGGGCATGACCGAGATCGACGGCGAAGACCTGTAAGCGAATCGCAATCTTCACAGCGGGGACAAGGGCGGGAGCGATCCCGCCCTTTGTTTTGTGCTCTCTGCCACAGGATCCGGGAGGCAGGCCCTGCCTGGATTCTGGTAACCTAGGCCCTTATGCCCAACTCGATTGAACCTCCGGTCCTGGACCTCAAGGCCAGCCTGAAAAAGCCCATCCAGTGGGCGGTGGCGGCCGGTCTGCTGACGGCGGTCATCACCCTCTTCATGCCGAACTACTACAAGTCCGAGGCCCGGCTCCTGCCCGTGGAGTCCAAGGGGCTGAGCGGCAGCCTCGGCGGCCTGGCCACGGCCGCTGCCGCCTTCGGCGTCAGCGTCCCCGGCGGCGAGGGCAACGATGCCAACTTCGTGGACATCCTCAACAGCCGCTGGCTGCGGGAGCAGCTCCTCCAGACCGAGTTCCAGTACCACGTCCGCTCCTGGCGCTTCGGCGCCGAGCGTCTCGAAAGGGGCACCCTCTACGCCTACGTGGACGAAAAGAACATGGACCGGGCCGTCAAGGAGCTGGGCAAGGTCCTGTCCGCCACCCGGGATCTGAAGTCCAAGGTCATCACTCTCGGCGCCGAGACGAAGTCGGCTGAGCTCTCCCAGCAGGTGGTGCAACGGGCTGGCAAGCTGCTGGAGGCCTTCCTCCAGGAGAAGGGCCGCACCCGCGGCGGCGCCAAGGCCGTCTTCGCCGAGGCCCGTCTGGCGGACGCGCGTCTTGAAATGGACCAAGCCGAGGAGGCCTTCCGCCGCTTCCTCGAGGGCAACCGCAACTACCAGGGCAGCGCCGACCCCGCGGTGCGTCTTCGCGGCACCCGCCTTGAGAATGAGCTCCGCCTCCGCCAGCAGCTCGTCACCACCCTCGCTATGAACCGCGAGCAGGCCCTCATGGAAGAGAAGAATGATATGCCAATCGTAAATATCCTTGATGGGGGTAATTTGCCTGACGAAAAGAGTAGACCCTCACGATCAGCCTGGGCGATCGGGGTCTTTCTGACCGCGTTGGCAGGAGTTTTTGTATGGGGATATCGCGGTCCTATGCTCGAATTCTTGCGCACTGAGTAATACCATTTTGAACCATTCAAGTTGAAGTTTAATGGAGACACTACGCATGTTCAAAGGTAAAACGCTGCTTATTACGGGTGGAACCGGGTCTTTTGGTAACGCTGTTTTGTCCCGATTTCTCGATTCAGATATTGCTGAAATCCGTGTTTTCAGCCGAGATGAGAAAAAACAGGATGACATGCGTCATCGTTATAAAAACAGTAAATTGAAATTCTATATTGGAGGTGTTCGCAATTATGAGAGTATCCACGCTGCCATGCGCGGGGCGGACTTCGTGTTCAGCGCGGCAGCCTTGAAGCAGGTACCTTCTTGTGAGTTCTACCCTATCGAAGCGGTTCGGACGAATGTGTTGGGAACTGAGAACACGCTTCGTGCTGCAGTAGAGCACGGTATCAAACGGGTTGTGGTTCTGAGTACAGACAAAGCGGTGTACCCGATCAACGCAATGGGTATGAGCAAGGCGCTGATGGAGAAGGTCACCATCGCGATGGGCCGGAATGTGGATGAAACTCGAACCCGTATGTGCAATACCCGCTACGGAAATGTTATGGCAAGTCGTGGCTCAGTCATTCCGTTGTTTGCAAGGCAAATCATGGCGGGCCAGCCTATCACCGTTACGGACCCCGACATGACGCGGTTCATGATGTCATTGCCTGAAGCTGTGGATCTGGTGCTCTTTGCCTTTCAGCATGGGACGCAGGGAGATACCTTTATCCAGAAGGCCCCGGCGGCCACTATTTACACCCTCGCAGAAGCGATGAAGAGGATTTTTAGTGCCTCGAATGAGATCAAGGTGCTTGGCACAAGACATGGCGAAAAAAAGCACGAATGCCTCGTAAATCGGGAGGAAATGGCCCATGCCATCGATCTCGGCGAGTACTATCGCATCCCAGCAGATGGTCGTGACTTAAACTACAACAAATTCTTTGTCCAAGGCGAGACATCGATCTCAATGGGCGCCGACTACACATCCGAGAATACCCACCGCTTGGATGTGGATGGCCTAGTGGCGATTCTCCTGAAGCTCCGGTACATCCAGGATCTCATCGCAAACGGGCAGGCAGAAGAGGTTGGTTGAGCGTGGTGATTTGGGAGGGATTTGCATGAAAGTTGCCGTGTTGGGCGCCTCCGGCATGCTAGGTTCCACGGTTCTGGATGTCCTTGCTGCGTCAAACGATTTCCAAATGGTGGCCACGCTCCGTGATGGACATTCCCATGCTCTACCTGCGGGTACCGAATTGAGGTACCTGGATGCTTCCTTTCCTACTGGCATAGAGCTAGAGCAGGCTTTGAAAGGGTGTGCTTGGGTTATCAACTGCATTGGGGTTATCAAGCACCACATTGACGATCGCCATAGTGAAACCGTCGAGCGGGCGATCCAGGTAAACGCCCTATTCCCTCATGTATTGGCCAAAGCGGCCGTTGCCACCGGATGCAAGGTGCTTCAAATCGCCACGGACTGTGTCTATTCAGGGCGAAAGGGTGCTTATCTTGAGTCGGACCCCCATGATGCCCTAGATGCGTATGGAAAGTCGAAGAGTTTGGGTGAAGTCTCGAGTGATGGGATGCATCACCTGCGCTGCTCTATCATCGGTCCAGAAATCGGTTCCGACCGGCGGTCGCTCCTGGAGTGGTTTCTTGGCCATCCCTCGGGTAGCACTGTGACTGGCTATACGAACCACCTCTGGAATGGCGTGACAACCCTTCATTTCGCACGGCTGTGCCATGGGATCCTTCACGAGAACCTTCCTCTCCCGAGCCTCGCACATGTCATCCCGGCGGATATCCTTCCGAAGGGGGAACTGCTCGAAGCCATCAGGGATTCGTTCGAAAGGAAGGATCTGGGAATCGACCTACTGCCAGCGCCCCAAGCTGTGGACCGATCTCTCTCCACGAGCGATGCCGCCTTGAACCGGTGTCTCTGGTCAGCCGCTGGTTACACGGTCCCGCCAAGCCTCACGCAGATGGTTGCGGAGCTCGCAGCTTGGGCTCGCTTTAGAAGGAAGGCTTAAGCATGAAGGTACTAACCCTCCTGGGTACGCGCCCCGAAATCATTCGCCTCAGCCGGGTAATTTCGGCACTTGATCAGTTCACAGAACATATTCTTGTCCACACGGGTCAAAATTTCGATCGGCGTCTTAATGAACTGTTCTTCGAGGAACTGGAGGTCCGATCCCCCGACCACCACCTCGGTGCAGTAGGGGCCTTTGGTGAGCAGGTTGGAACGATTCTGAGTGGCGTCGAGCGGCTCATGCGGGAGGTTCGTCCCGACCGATTCCTCGTGCTTGGAGATACGACGAGCGGTCTTGGAGCCATAGTTGCCAAGCGGCTAGGCATCCCGGTCTACCACATGGAAGCGGGCAACCGGTGCTATGACGATCGGGTGCCCGAGGAAGTCAACCGGCGAATCATCGATCATTCGAGTGATGTGCTCATGCCTTACACGGAGAGGAGTCGACAGAACCTCATCAGGGAAGGGATTCCGGGGAATCGAATCTTCGTGACTGGAAACCCGATCCTGGAAGTCATCAGGCACTACGAGCCGAAAATCCAGAAATCTAGCATTCTACAAACCCTGGGACTTAAGGAACGATCCTTCTTCCTGGTTACGCTCCACCGTGCGGAAAACGTGGACATTGAGGACCGTCTAAACGCGTTCGTGACTGCTTTCGACCACCTCCAGCGAGAGTTTGGCATTCCGGTCATTGTCAGTACGCACCCTCGAACGCGCATGCGGCTTCAATCATCCAGTCTGACGGGCTCGAACGACCAGGTCCGATTCCTTGAACCGTTCGGGTTCTTCGATTTCATCCGGCTAGAGAAGTCAGCCTTCTGCGTCCTCAGTGACAGCGGAACCGTCCAGGAGGAGTGTGCGATCCTGGGAATTCCGAGTGTCACCATCCGGGATGTAACGGAGCGACCGGAAACGATCGAATGCGGAAGCGGTGTGCTAAGCGGGGCAGATGTCGACCAAATTCTCACGATGGTCCGCCTTACGACGGAGAAAGGCCGCAGGTGGGCGCCGCCGCGGGAATACCTACAGGAAAATGTCTGCGACGTGGTAATTCGAATCCTCCTGGGGCATCTCCACCGGTCTGGGGCATGACGGGCCATGGATGAGCGGGCCATTGATTGGATGAAGAACCCCGAACCATGATTCGAAACCTGAAAACGATGCTCGCCTCAAACCGTTCTGTGAGGAACGTCTTGTGGAATCTGACCGGGGGGCTGGTCGCAGGCGTGCTCATCGTGGGGGCGACCCCGCAGTACGTCAGGCGTCTTGGAATGGAGGGCTACGGAATCGTCGGCCTCTGGCTGATGATGCAGGTCCTCATGGGCCTCCTGGACATCGGCATGGGCGCCACCCTTGTGAGGGAATTCGCCAACAGCGGACTGGAGCACACCCTAGAAACCAAACGGGATCTACTTCGGACGATGGAAGTGATCTACATGTCACTTTCCTTGACCTTGGTTCTTGGCCTCGCAGGTGCTGCAGGATTCATCGCCAGTCACTGGTTGACATTCCAGGCCCATACCGTCGCCTACATCACTCTCACCATTCGACTCATGGCCCTGACCCTGGCCTTTCAGTTCTCCACGGTGCTCTATTCCAACGGGATCGCCGGTTTGCAGGAGCATGGGTGGATGAACACCCTGCAGATCCTGGGAAACTGCCTCCGGTATGGATCCGGCGTCGCGATCCTGATGGTTTTGCCTGACCTGAGGTGGTTCTTCGCAGTACAGGCGCTCGTTGCTGGGCTCCAGCTGCTTGCGACCCGAATTATCCTCTGGCGGTTGATCCAAGAGCCAGGAGCGGGACGCCCTGTGTTCCGGATTGACATATTCAAACGCCTATGGCGGTTCTCCATGGGCATGGCAGCCACAGCTGTAGCAGCAGTATTCGTCGCGAACTCAGACCGCATCGTGATAAGCAAGATGCTGCCGACAGCCGAACTTGGGAGGTACGCCCTCGCCTACACTGCCACTGGGCTGCTCCAGATGGGGATTCAACCTTTTTACCGAGCCTTCTACCCCCGTTACGCCGAACTGGTTTCCATCGGGGACTCCAATTTCCTGAGAGACGAGTACTTCAGGAGTTGCGGTCTGATGTCCGCGGTGATTATTCCACTTGGGGTTGTCGGGTGGATCTATGCCCCTGAACTGTTCCAGGTTTGGCTCGGCCGGATCGATCCCACAGTCGTCCAGGTCTTCCGGTGGCTCCTTATCGCCATCACTTGCTCGGGCATCATGTGGCTGCCAGCTGCCTTTCAGCAAGCGCAAGGGCGGCCAGGACTTCATGCGGCGATGATCGCAAGCGCTGTTGTGCTGGGCATTCCTGTCATGGTCTGGGCCATCAGAGCCTACGGCCTTGTCGGGGCAACGGCGGTCTGGCTGCTTCATGGCCTATCCGGGGTAACCATCGAGCTCTGGATCATGCACCGCCTCATGCTTTCTGGTGACCTGTTTAGATGGTACTGGAAGGTCATGGTGGGGCCCCTCGTGATCACCGTGCCCGTCATCTACGCATCCCGTTGGTTGATGCCAGGAAGCTTCGGTCGAGCAGGCGTATTGGGATGGGTCTTGGTAGCGGGATTGCTGGCTGTTGCGGGGGTAATATTCTGGTTCTCGATAGTTATCAAGAAGACAGAATGGGCCGGTCGAACCGTTTGACTCTTTTTAGGGATGACATTAGATGGTTGAACGGGACCCTCGTATTTCGATAATCATCCCGACGAAGGATCGGGCTGATTACCTGTACCATACCCTCCGCACCTGCTCCGTTCAGGACTACGATCGGCTTGAAATCATCGTTTCAGATGACGGGAGCACGGATAACACCAGGGATGTTGTCGAAGATGCGGCCCGTAAAGATCCTAGGATTCGATACGCCACCCCCGGACTGGGGGCGGGCATGCGTGACAATTTCGAATTTGCTCTTAACCAGGTCAGACCCGGCTTCGTGATCGCTTTAGGGGGGGACGACGGTGTCCTGCCCTACGGCATCACAAGGCTTCGGGACCTCCTGGTGGAGACGGGCATGGAGCTTGTAGCCTGGCCGACCCCGATTTTCTCATACGCCAAGGCCCGGACGGAGACGGGGCAACTCGTCCTATCGCGGCATCAAGAGCCTCGGCTGGTGGATTCCTCCGTGTTCTTGGCCCGCCAAGTATCGACCCTGAACTACATCTCAGATGTGGAATCACCCATGTTCTATGTCAAAGGGGTTGCCTCCACTCGTTTGATTGAGCAGGTCCGAAGCCGATCGCCGGAAGGTCGGTTCTACACCTGTCCGACGCCTGATGGCTACTCCGGCATCGTGCTGGCGGGGGAGGTTGAACGCTTTGCCTTTTCGGGAGACCCCTTCACGATTTATGGCACCTCCCCCACCTCCCAAGGGCTCGGTTACCTTGCCAATGACGAGCAGGCCAAAAAACAATCGGAGGATTTCTTCAGGACTGTGTCATCGGTCCCGATGCATCCCGAGCTGGCCTCCCAGCCGTATTCCCCGCTCATCACCGTCATGACAGTGGACTACCTACTCACCGCCAGGGACCTTCCGGGGTGGCCCGGTCGCTTCCCTGCGATCTCTTTCCGCAAAGTGCTGGAGAATAGCTTGGGAGAACTGGCTCATGGGCTCTACGGGGAAGGGCGGATCATCAGGGAACTCCAAATCCTCGACCGGATTGCCGCTCATCATGACCTGCAATCATTCTTTAGGCGGCGGGTGAAAGCTTCACACCGATTCGCGGCAAAATCGCCCTTCGAGGGAGATGGCATTAGTCCTGGGAAAATCTTCATTGACTGCAGTCGTTACGGGATCCACAACATTTTTGACGCCGCCTTTGTGGCCTACTACACGGGCCAGTTTGCGAACAAAGTAACTTTGAGATCACTCGGCAACACCCTAGCGCGGTCCGTGGCCTACCGTCTCCGTTCTCTAAAAAAAGGAGGTCTTTTCCCGCATGTCACCGAATGGGCAGATAACGGGACTAATAGCGATACGACTGAGTAGCGCTGAAGTAACTCTTTCGCTTGTAATCTACTTTTTCTTGTCCTGATTCGGATCCTGGGTGCCAGGATCTCCCCCCAAGGGTCAGCAGGTGTCCCACTCCCAGGAACTCACGACATGGACGAAATACACAGCGTTAGGCGGGTGGGTCGTGGGCGAATGTTGCGCTACTCTGCCCTATCCCTCTTTGCCGTGGCTCTCTCGGGGGCCATTGTAGCCTCCCAGCTGCATACTCCTCAGTTGGCGATCCTCTACCCGACGTTGGTCGCAATAGGGGTGTTTCTGCTCTTTTCAGTGGCACTCCGTTTTCGAGTCGGAGAAGGTCTGTTTGGTGAGCTGGGCTTCCTATATGTAGCTTTTATTCTGGCTTATACAATTTTTCCTGCTTTCACGTTCTTGGTCATTGATCTCGATTTAGCCTCCGGATGGGTCTGGGAGAAACTCTCTTTACTGCTACCGGCCCCATCATCCTTGGGGGCTCACTTGTGGAGGCACGTCTTATTCATTTCCAGTGTGGCAATAGGTTACCTCTGGTTCAGGGGGCATAAACAGATTGAGGCAACAAGACCCAGTGACCCCAACGGCATCGATTTTCGTACGATTCTCATCCTGGGTGCAGTAGTCCTAGTCTGTATCTCTGCTATCAGTTTCATGTCTGCACCAGTCACCACGTACATCGAGAATTACACTCGCTACGACCATCTATCTTGGTTCCCTCGAAAATTTGTTTCTCTTTGCGCTCGACTGAAACAAGGCTTTTATGTTGCCCTACTGACCTTCCTCTTTATGCATTACCGACGGTATAAATACCTTGCATGGTTCGCGGTTCTGAGTATGGCAGCCTTTGAAGTTATCTACTCTTACGGATCGCGAATTGAAAGCTTGATCGTCCTATTAATGGGGTTTGTGCTCTACCACCTATTCGTGAATTTTGTGACGCTGAAGAAGGGTGTAATCACGTGTATCGCACTAGCGATGATCTTTACAGCCTTGGAGGTTATCCGGTCTTACGATTTTGACCTAACCCAAGCAAATGGTGCTGTTTCAGCCCAAGGTGTCAGTCCGGCTTCAGAGTTTGGAGCCGTATATTTCACGGGTTTCCACCTTTATGAGGAAAGGGCAAATAATGCTATTCCTCCAACAGAATTTCCAATGTTCTTTAATGATTTCATTTCTCTATTGATGCCAAATGACTTTAAGCGATGGAATCCACAGTATTGGTACGCAGATGCTTATTTCCCCGACTCGGTTGTCCCCCCCGAGACAATGGGGCCGATTGCAGACAGTGCAATCTGGGGTGGTGAGATAGATTTACTATTTCGAGGGTTGATCAACGGAATTTTCTTCGCCTACCTGACGCGTTGGTTTATAAGTCGTCGCGATAAATGGTGGGCTACTGTGATATATATTTTTTGTTATGCCACGTGCATCATGACTCTTAAATATTCTGTATTTTATCATCTAAATCCACTTTTTAAGACCTTTTTGCCTGTAATATTATTAATTGAGATGGTAAGAAAATTAATTCGTAATGAGTCAAAATTTAAAGAACATAATTTATTGAAGTATTTGTATAAGCGATCGCAATTTAGTAATCATTGGTCTAGATTTTGAAGGGATGCATATGGCAATTCTAATTTCTGCATTTCCCATTGAGAGCAAAAGTGGTGGAGGGTGGGTATCTCAGCGGATTGTAAAATTATACAAGTTCTCTTCCATTCTGTGGCGCCAAGAGTCATTTTGGGCGAAATCCTTGTGGGCATTTGTCGGAATTTTATTTTTCCCGTTTCTTCATCCAATATTTAGTCGCTTCGCTCCGTTCATCTTTAAAAGAAATAAAATATATAGCGAACTATGGTTGAACTTTTCACAAACTTTTGCACTTAGTCTCTTACATCGTAACTGTGTGCTAGTATGCCATGATCTACATTGCCATTGCGACCATCGATTTGTCCGATGGGTTCGTTGGTCTGAAGGACTGTTGCTTCGTAAAGCAAAGCGAATAATTGTACTATCAGGTCGTGATAAAAAGATAATCAATCGATACTATGGCATTCCACCTGATAAAATTGAAAATATTGGCCCAGCATTGATGCCGGAACTTCACGCGTTCCAAAAGGAAATGTTTTCACCCCCCCGTAAAGTGGCTTTTCTGGGTTCTATGAAGCGCCTTGAGAATCGTGATGGGCTGCAATGGTTTGTCAAATACATTCTCCCTGAATGCCCCAAACTTGAAATTACAATCATCGGAGAAACAACCCCTGAAAGTGTTATTGAACACTCCCAGCTAAAATATCTTGGATATATTGATGATATTGAAGCGATTATTCTAGAGCAGGACTTAATGATCGCTCCACTTTTTTCACAGGCTGGAATTAAAATTAAAGTCATTGAATCATTATTATTAAAAGTTCCGGTTCTTGGGTCAATCAATGCTTATAGTGGGCTTCCTCGCCCGAAGGGAAAATGGTGTTCAAATAATCCAGAAGATTGGATTGAGATTCTGAATGGTGAGGACAATTTTTGGTTTGATGGCATCTAACTTTTTACGGATGTAGAATCTATTGTATTCGCAGATCAATGAGGTATGTTAACTGGGGGCGCAAAGTGAGTGTTGTGATGGCAGTTTGGAAATAATGAAAATACTCATCGTTACTCCGGTGTTTTGGCCTGAGGCTTTTCGGGTTAATGATCTGGTTTCTGCCTTGGCGGAAAAAGGCCATGAAGTTGAGGTTCTTGCAGGTCATCCCAATTACCCTGAAGGGCGATATTTCAAAGGTTACCATTGGTATGGCCCACTAGGTGAAACCTGGGCTGGAGCCGTAATTCTCCGATTCCCTCAAATTCCTCGCGGTGGAGGTCAAGGTTGGCGATTGGCCCTTCAATATGCAAGTTTTGTGGTGGGTGGGATCCTGCGTATTCTCGTTCATAGGAATTGGGATTGGGATCGAGTATTTGTTTTCCAGACAACCCCCGTTACAGCTGCTCTCCCAGGACTGTTCGCTGCCAAGCTTTCCGGTGCTAAAACGATAATCTGGGTTCAAGATATCTGGCCCGATAGCCTTGAGGCGGTGGGGATGCGGTTCCCGCACATTGTTTACCGCCTCATCGAGTGGGTTTCGGCGACTATCTATCGTGCTTTTACGGTGGTAATAGGTCAAAGCCAAGCCTTCCTCCCGCGACTCCAAGAATTGACTGTGGATGCTGGCGCGCTCCGATGTGTCTGCAATTGGGGAGATGAGACAAGACCAAGTGATGTAGAAAAGGGCATCTCTGTTTGGGATCAGGGATTTTCAATCTTGTTCGCGGGTAATCTTGGTCGAGCTCAAGGGTTGGCATCGGTCCTTGAAGCTGCGGACCAATTGCGGAACATGCCAGGCTTAAAGTGGATTCTGATGGGCGATGGAGTCATGAGAACTTGGTTATTAGGGGAGATAGAGCGGCGTGGCCTTCAAGGTCGAGTAATTCTTCCCGGCCGCCGACCTTCGGAAGAGATGTCATTCCATTTCGCAGAAGCTGATCTCTTGCTCATCAGTTTAGCCGATGATCCCGGGCTCGCTCGAACTGTGCCTAGCAAGCTGCCTCGCTACTTGGCGGCAGGACGGCCGATCATTGGGGCCGTAGCAGGCGAACCCGCTAGAGTTATTAAGGAATCTGGGGCAGGTGTAGTCGTAGAACCTGAAAATGTGAAGGAATTGGCTGAAGCCATAATCCGGATGAATTCGATGTCGAAGGAGATTCTAAACGCAATGGGTCAGGCCGGGCGCGACTATTACGAGTCCCATTTCACGAAAAACTTGTGTGTGAACCAACTGGAAATCATCCTTAAAGATGCTTAGAGATGACGAGAGCCCCGCTATGGGGCCCTCGTTTCTCTTCCTATCTGGGGATCTACCGCTCTCGCCGGGGCCTCGGCCTCCGCTCGCGCCGGGGCTCGTCGCCGCCCTCGCTGGCGGGCTCTTCTTCCATGCCCTCGGGCTTGGGGATGAGGGCCTTGCGGCTGAGCTTGATCTTGCCGCTCTTCTCGTCGATGCCGATGCACTTGACCATGACTTCCTGGCCTTCGCTCAGCTCGTCAGCGGGATCCTTCACGCGATGGTGGGCGATCTCGCTCACATGCAGCAGGCCGTCCAGGCCGGGGAGGATGGTCACGAAGGCGCCGAACTCGACGACCTTGGCCACCTTGCCGAGATAGGTCTTGCCCACTTCGGCGGTCTGGATGAGGTCGCCGATCATCTTGAGGGCGATCTGCAGCTTCTCCTGGGTGGGGCCGGCCACCTGGCAGAGGCCGTCGTCGTCGATGTTCACTTCGCAGCCGCTCACCTCGATGATGTTGCGGATGGTGGCGCCGCCCTTGCCGATGACGTCGCGGATCTTCTCCTTGGGGAGCTGGATGCTGTGCATCTGGGGGGCGTTGCTGGCGTAGTCGCTGCGCGGGGCGGCGAGCACCTTGCCCATGGCGTCCAGCAGGTGCAGGCGGCCGGCCTTGGCCTGGTCGAGGGCCTTGGTGAGGATCTCGGTGGTGATGCCGCCGATCTTGATGTCCATCTGCAGGGCCGTGATGCCCTTCTCGGTGCCGGCGACCTTGAAGTCCATGTCGCCGTAGTGGTCTTCCTGGCCGGCGATGTCGGACAGGACGACGTACTTGTCGCCGTCGCTGACGAGGCCCATGGCCACGCCCGCCACGGGGGCCTTGAGCTTGATGCCGGCATCCATCAGGGCCAGCGTGCCGCCGCAGATGGTGGCCATGCTGGAGCTGCCGTTGCTCTCGGTGATGTCACTCACCACGCGCACGGTGTAGGGGTTCTCCTCGGCGGGAGGCAGCACGGCGAAGATGGAGCGCTCGGCCAGCATGCCGTGGCCGATCTCGCGGCGGCCGGGCCCGCGGTTGGGCTTGCACTCGCCCACGCTGTAGCCGGGGAAGTTGTAGTGGAGGTAGAACTTCTTCTTGTACTCCTCCTCCAGGCCGTCGATGATCTGGATGTTGTTGATGGTGCCCAGGGTGGCGGTGACCAGGGCCTGGGTCTCGCCGCGGGTGAAGAGGCAGCTGCCGTGGGCCGCGGGGAGGACGCCGACCTCGATGTTGAGGGGGCGGATCTGATCGAACTTGCGGCCGTCCAGGCGCACGCCCTGCTTGAGGATGGCGTTGCGGAAGAGGGTCTCCTTCAGCTCGTCGAAGCAGGCGACCACATCCTTCTTGAGCTCGGGCTTCTCCGCGGTGAACTGGGCGACGGCTTCCTTCTTCAGGGCGTCGATGGCCTTGTAGCTCTCGATCTTCACCTTCATGGTCAGCGCGGCGAAGAGCTTCTCGGCGAAGGCGGCGGCGACTTCCTGGTAGATCGCCTCGTTGCGCTCGGCCTTGACGGCGGCGACCTTGGGCTTGCCCACCTTGGCCTGCAGGTCCTTCTGCAGCTTCACGAGGGTCTTGACCTGCTCATGGCCGAAGGCCAGGGCTTTCACCATGTCGGCTTCCACCACTTCCTTGGCGCCGCACTCCACCATCACCAGGGCGTCGGCGGTGCCGGCCACCATGAGATCGATGTCGCTCTCGGCACGCTGATCGACGGTGGGGTTCACCAGGAGCTGGCCGTTGACGCGGCCCACGCGGACGCCGCCCACGGGGTTCACGAAGGGGATCTCGCTGATGATGAGGGCCGCGGAGGCGCCCACCATGGCGAGGGTCTCAGGGGCGTGCTGGCCGTCGTAGCTGAGCACCTGGGCGGTGATCATGGTGTCGCCGTTGTAGCCCTCTTCGAACAGGGGGCGCAGGGGGCGGTCGATGAGGCGGGAGGTGAGGGTTTCCTTGGTGGTGGGGCGGCCCTCGCGCTTGAACCAGCCGCCGGGGATCTTGCCGGCCGCCAGCACGGGCTCGCGGTAGTCGACGGTGAGGGGGAAGAAGTCGATGCCTTCCCGGGGGGTGCCGTAGCACACGGCCACGAGGACCATGGTGTCGCCCTGGCGGACGACGACGGCGCCGTGGGCCTGCTTGGCGATGCGGCCGGTCTCCAGGCTGATGGGCGTGCCGCCCAGGTCCACGGAGACGGTCGTGGGGTTGAATTTCAAAGCGTTCATGCAGGCTCCTGGGCCCTCGGGCCCACTGGGGCTCCCCTGAGACCGGCTCTCGCGTCCGGGTCTCCCGCGATCGCTCCATGAAACCCGTCCGCCGGATCCTGAGTTCAGGTTGGGGAGGTGGGCTTCCTGCAGAGGTCGCCGCCGAAGGGGAGCAGGTGAAAATCGGCTCGATCAGGATAGCACGGGACGGCCTGGAGAGCCCCGGAGCCCGATGTCCTGACGTCATCGGGATCGATGGTCAAAGATGTCCGGGGCCTTGAATCGCGCGTGTTTTTACCTGCTGCATGCGAGGTAGTCTCAGCTGAATCCAGGGCAAGCCGGAGGGCAGGGATGCCCTTCGTCACAGACATTTTGCTTGGTCGCAAACGGCGGCGATGCGATGATTAAGGCCTCTCGTTCCTTCAACCTCGGGCCCGGCTGGATGTCTTTCCATACGTAAGAATCCACAAATCCCGCCTGATTCCCTGCTGAGGATGCCGTGTCACCCACCTGGACTGAAGCTGCCCTCGGATGTGCCGCCGGACTGATGCTGTCCGCGGCCCTGATCCGCTGGGTGGGGCCCCTGGGGTGGATGGATCGGCCGGACGCCTCCCGGAAGAAGCACGCCCGGCCCACGCCCCGGACCGCGGGCATGGTGCTGTGGGCCATGCTCCTGGCCGCCCAGGTCTCGGGGCGGATGCCCTTCCACCTGGATCCCCTCGACTGGGCCGGGATCCACCTCATGGCGTTCATCGGCCTGCTGGATGACCGGTTCAATCTCAGGCCGCGCTACAAGGCCCTGGCGGGCCTGGCGGCGGCGGTGCTGCTGGCCTCCCACGTGACGATGACCCTGGGCCGCGCCGTGGAGTACGTCTCCTTCCTGGATCTGGCCCTGCCCAGCCATCCGGTGGTGCTCGTGCCCCTGCTCACCCTGTGGTTCTGGGCCCTGCCCCAGGCTTACAACCTCATCGATGGCATCAACGGCCTGTCCATGGGATACGCCGCCCTCCTGATGGCGGTCCTCAGCTGGAACCTCGGGGCCCAGCCAGCCCTGCTCTGGGGAGGCCTGGTGGCGGTGCTGGTCCTGAACTTCCCCCGGGCCCACCACTTCCTGGGGGACTGTGGCGCCTTGATGCTCGGCACCTTCTATGCGGTTCTCGGGGTGGAGGCCTTCGCCTTCCGGAACCCCAACCTCCTGCTGTGGGTGTTCGCCTATCCCATCCTGGACGTGTGCCTGGTGGTGGGGATCCGCAGCTGGAAGGGCCGACCGCTCGGCGGGGCGGACCGGAGCCACCTCCACCACTGGATGATGGACCGGACGCATGGGCGCTCCTGGTTCGCCACGCCGATCCTGCTGACCATCGCCGCCCTGCCCATGCTGCGGGCCACGGCCATCCCGGGCCACGAGTCCCTGTCGAACCTCGGCCTCGGGATCCTGGTGGTCCTTGCCCTCAAGGCCTTCAAGGACCGTGTGACCGCCAAGGAGCCCGTGGGGGCTTCCGCGCAGATCCGGCGGGAGATCCCCTTCATGGTGGCCAGCGGTGTCCACGAAGTGTCGGGGTCCCACAGCAAGCTCTGATGGGCAGGTTGTGCGCGCCGTGCCTGCGGGCCTCGGGCATACTCGATCCAGCCTGCCTTCTGCCTTCCGGACGGGACGGATCCCTCCGGATTCCACACCGATAGGACTGTCCTGATGCGCGTTCCGATCCTCCGCACCCTCCTGCCCCTTCTGGCCGCTTCGGTCCTCTCCGCCCAGCTGCCCCAGGGTCTGGACCTGCAGGCGCTCAAGCAGGCGGCCTCGGCCCAGGGCATGGGCACCGCCGGGGAGGCCGTGCCGGCGCGACCGGCGGCCCTTCCGACCGCCACCACCACTCCGGAGGAGGCCGCCCGCCAGCGCAGTGAGGACGAGAAGCTGGACGAGGAGATCCGGGCCCTCAAGCGCCGAGAGAAGGGCCTGCGCCGGTTCGCGGCGGACCTGTTCGACGTGCGCCAGCGCGGCTCGGCGGCCACGGAAGGGGGCATCGCCGAGGACTACGTGCTGGGCACCGGGGACCGCCTGAACCTCAACGTCTTCGGCAGCGCCACCTTCGATCTGCCGGTGCAGGTGGATGGCCGCGGCGAGATCGTCATCCCCAAGGTGGGCACGGCCAAGGTGGGTGGCCTCACCCTGGGCCGGGCCAAAGCGGCGGTGCAGGGCCTGGTGAGCCGGAACTTCTCGCGTTCCTCCGTGGATCTGCAGGTGATCAAGCTGCGGGAGGTGCGGGTCTTCGTCATGGGCGAGGTCTACAAGCCGGGCAGCTACCTCGTGTCGAGCCTCAGCTCTCTCGTGAACGTGCTCAGCCTGGCCGGTGGCCCCACCGCCGTGGGCAGCTACCGCGACATCCGCGTGATGCGCGGGGGCCAGAAGGTGGCGGGCCTGGACCTGTATCCCCTGCGGGCCGAGGGCCTGGGGAACCCCAACGTGGCCCTTCAGAACGGCGACACCGTCTTCGTGCCCCTGGCCCAGAACCAGGTGACCCTGGAAGGGGCCTTCCAGCGGGTGGCCTCCGCCCCGGCCGAGCCGCCGAAGAAGGGCGACCAGCCCCGGGCGCAGGATCTCGACCCCGATCCCCTGAAGGATCAGCGGGAGCGGATCCAGCGGGAGATCAAGGCCATCCAGGTGCAGCTGGAGCCCACGGCGGAGCCGGCCGCCACCCAGGAGACCCCCGATCGGGAGAGCCGTGAGGTCCCCGCGGTCCGCGCGCCTCAGGTCGCCCCGGTCCTCAGCCTGACCGAGCGGGCGAACCTGGAGGACCGCCTCTACACCCTGAGGCGGCAGCTGGTGGCCATGAAGGAGGCCCCGGCGGGTGATCACCGGGTGCGCATCAATCCCGAGACGAACCAGCCGGTGGTCCGCACCGACGAGGAAGCCGGCAAGCCGGAGTGGCTCCGTCGCTGGGAGCAGACCGGCGCGGCGCCGCGCATGCAGTTCGAGCTCCGGCCTGGGGAGACCGCCGCGGAGGCCCTGCGCTTTGCCGGTGGCTTTGCTCCCGAGGCGGGCCCCGGCACCTTGACCCTGCGGCGCCTGGACGCCTCGGGCGTCCTCAGCGGGCGCGACGTGTCCGTGGACGCGGCGGCGCAGCTCCCCCTCCAGCGGGGGGACATCCTGTCCGCCCTGCCGCGCCGGGAACGCACCGGCCCCGTGGTTCAGGTCGCGGGCTGGGCCCGGGTGCCCGGGTTCTTCGCCCGCACCGAAGGCCTGAAGGTGGGTGACCTGCTGCGCCGGGACTCCCAGGTGCTGCCGGACACCTACCGATCCCGGGGCGAGGTGGTGCGGACGGCGGTGGATGGCACCACGCGGTTCCTGGCCTTCGATGTGGACCGTGCTCTGGCCGGGGACGCCACCCACAACGTGCTGCTGGAAGATCGTGACCGGGTCGAGCTGTTCCGCCTGGAGGAGCTGCGCCTGCCCCGACTGGTCACGGTGACGGGGCCCGTGGCCCGGCCGGGCACCTACCGCTTCCACGAGGGCATGCGGGCCTCCGACCTGATCTTCCGTGCCGGTGTGCCTGAGAAATCCGCCGACCGGCTGGTGGCGGAGCTGGCCCGCAGCAAAGATGGCAGGCCCAGCGACGTGATCCGCCTGGACCTGGCGAAGCTGCTTTCCACCGAAGCTGGCAGCCCCATCGCCCTGCTGGATGATGCCGTGAACCCCCGCATCCAGGTGGATGACCAACTGAGCCTCTTCGAGAAGCCCGACTACAAGGTGCATCGCGCTGTGCGCGTCACGGGCCAGGTGGCCCGGCCTGGGACCTACACCCTGGATTCGGACCACCCGCGGCTGTCCGACGTGATCCGACGGGCGGGGGGGCTCACCCCGGACGCCATGCCCCACGCGGGCATCTTCCTCCGACGCATGAGCACCCAGGACGCCTCCCTCCAGCGGGCGGCGGAGGAGTCCGGTCTGGCGGGCAAGGATCCCACGGCCAAGGGCATCAACGAGATCCTGGAGCGACTGAACGAGACCAAGCGCCAGCCCGTCACAGGCCAGCTGCTGAAGAACCCCCTCCTGCACGGCCTGCTGGCCGGCAGCCTGAACCGCATGGTGGTGGATTTCGACGGCGCGCTGAAGGGTGATGCCCTATCGGACGTGGAGCTGCAGGATGGAGACGAGATCATCATCCCCCGGGCTACGGAGGCCGCCTACGTGGTGGGCGAGACCGCCAGTCCCTTCGCCACCTACAAGGTGCGGAAGGGCATGAAGGTATCGGACCTCCTCAAACTTGCCGGGGGCACCACGCGGAATGCCGACACCTCGAACATCCGCCTGCTCAAGGCCGACGGCCGCATCCTCGATTCCTGGATCGACGGCAAGCCCGTGGAGCCGGGCGACACGGTGCTGGTGCCGCAGCGCTTCCGCCGCGATTCCAGCTGGCAGGAGAACCTCCAGGCCTTGACCCCGCTGGCCCTGATCCTCAATGCGGTGAAGTAGGCCGGCCGCCGGTAGCTGGTAGAATGAAGGGCCCCGCGATCGCGGGGCCTTTTCTTCGTGAGTGCCATGATCCTGCGCAAAGAGTACTGGTTTGAAGCGGCCCACTTCATCTACAACCACCCGGGCAAGTGCCGCAACCTGCACGGACACAGCTACAAGCTCTTCGTGTCCCTGGAGGGGACGCCGAATCCGGAGACGGGCATGATCATCGACTTCGACGACCTGTCGAAGGTGGTGGTCGAGAACGTGATCTCCAGGCTGGACCACCGCTTCCTCAACGACCTCATCCCCCTGTCCACGGCCGAGAACATCTCCGTCTGGATCTGGGAGCAGCTCAAGCCGGCCCTGCCGCAGCTCTGCCAGATCGAGGTGTACGAGACCACCGACAACTGCGTGATCTACCGGGGGGAATGAGCCACCACGGGCTTCAGGGATCCACCACGGAGACACTGAGGGCACAGAGAAAAGAACACGGAGGAATGACGGATGAAACTTGGGAAACGGAACTTCTTTCTCCGTGGGCTTCTCGGTGTTCTCGGTGTCTCCGTGGTGGCGCTTTTCTCGCTCGGCTGCGACGCCATCAATCCCGCCCTGCGCTACCAGGAGGCGGCGCGGCAACTGCACTTCTCCCTGGACCGCGTGGAACCCCAGATCGAGCTCGCCTTCCCCCTGGAGCAGTCGCGGGTGCGCCTGCGCCTGGACGTGGGGGTGGACAACGCCTCGGACGTGCGCCTCCGCACGCGCCGCGTGGGTGGTAATCTGCGCCTGGCCGCCCAGGGCGGGGACCATGCCATCGGCGCCATCGGCTTCCCCGAGGGCATGGATCTGGCCGCCAATGGCCGCAGCACGCTCCACGCGGAGGTGGTGATGACTTACGCGGACCTGAAGCAGGTCTGGGGGCCCCTCCAGGCCGCGGCGCTCCGCCGCGAGCCCGCCACCTGGAGCCTGGCCGGGGAGGCCCGCTTCGAAGTCATGGGCATCGAGTTCGGCGTGCCGTTCCGCACCAGCAAGTCGAGCAACCGATGAGTTGAGCGTGATGCCGATCTGCGTTCGAGGGCGAAGGACCACCACGGAGGCACGGAGCATGGACCCATGGGCGGCGCCGGGCCCGGATTCTCTGGGGGGCATCCGGGCCCGGCGCCGCCCATGGCTTCCGGCGTGGCCGGAAGCGGCCTCCGGCCGGTCCATGGTGGAGGGCCGCGGAGGCTCCGTAACCCCTCTGTGGTCTCGGTGTCTCCGTGGTGGATCCCTTTTCTCGGGAGGTGGCGTCATGGAGGAACACGCATGATCCGCGCCGTCGTCTTCGACCTCTGGAATACGCTGGTCTTCAGCCCGGCGGGCAGTCCGTTCCAGCGGCTGAAGGGGCTGCTGAGGCCCGAGCAGGCGCACCTGCACGCGGCCCTCATGCGGGACGGCATGATCCGCCCCTACGCCTCGGTGGAGGCCTTCCTGGAGGCCTGGCGGGAGCCCGCAGGCCTCGATCCCCAGCAGATGGAGGCCATGGCCCAGGCCTTCCGGGAGGCGGGGGAGCAGGCCGAATGCTTCGCGGGCGCGCCGGAGGCCGTGGCCGCGGTGCGCGACCTGGCGCGGGTGGCGCTGCTGTCCAACACCCAGAGCTTCGGCCTGGAGCTGCTGGACCGGCTGGGCATCTCTGAACGCATCCGCCTCCAGCACCGCAGCGCGGACCTGGGCGCCCTCAAGCCCGAGGCTGCGGCCTACGAGGCCGTGCAGCGGCGGCTGGGCCTCTTCCCGGGCAACCTGGCCATGGTGGGCGACAGCTGGACCGACGATGTGCTGGGCGCCCTGGCGGCCGGCTGGACCGCCATCTGGGTGAACCGCGACGGCCGGCCGAGGCCCCATCACGATCCCGACGCGCCGCTCTATGAAGTGCGCAGCCTGGACCGCGTGCCCGAGCTCATCGAGAACCTCCAGCTGGGCATGCGCTGCCCGACCTGCCTGGGGTGACGATCCACCACGGAGACACGGAGGACACCGAGGAAAGAACACGGAGAAAAGGCGAAAAACAAGGATGCTTTTCTCCGTATCCTCTCGGTGATTTCTCCGTGATCCTCTGTCATGGGCAGGCCGAAGGCCGCTTCCGGCCAAGCCGGAAGCCACGGTAGGCGGCGGGCCCGGATCCTTTTGGGGACATCCAGGCTCGCCGCCTACCGAGTGCCCATGCTCCGTGCCTCCGTGGTGGATCTTTTCCTGGATCGGAGCTCAGGCCGTGGCGCTGGCCTGGCCGGGGAGCTGGATGTCCATGACCACGGCGTGCCGCGGGGTGTCGGCGCGTTCGATCCACTGGACGCGGGCGCCCAGGAGGCGGGCCAACTGCAGGAGGCCTTCGCGGGCCTCCTGGTGGAGGGCGGCGGACAGCTCGGGGTGGAGGGTCAGGCGCACGTCGGCGCCGCGCAGGCGCTCGCCCTGGCGCACCAGCTCGCGGTAGGCCTTGAGGAGCGACGTCTCGGGGCTCTGCGTGCGGCCGGCGCCGTTGCAGGCTGGGCAGGGCGTGGTGAGCAGCCGCTCCAGCGAGGGGCCCGTGCGCTTGCGCGTGAGCTCCACCAGTCCGAACTCGGAGATGCCGCCGGCCCTGGCGTGGTTGCGGTCCCGCTTCAGCTCCTCCTGGAGCCGCGCCAGCACTTCGTCCCGGTGCCCGGGATCCACCATGTCGATGAAGTCGATGACCACGATGCCGCCCAGGTTGCGCAGGCGCAGCTGGCGCACGATCTCGGGAATGGCCTCCAGGTTGGTGAGGTAGACGGTCTCCTCGAGGTCCTTCTTCCCCACGAACTTGCCGGTGTTCACGTCCACGCTGACCAGGGCCTCGGTCTGGTTCAGCACGATGGAGCCGCCGTGCTTGAGGAAGACCTTGGGCTGGCGCGCGGCCTCGATCTCCCCCTCGATGCCGAAGGCCTCGAAGATGGGCAGGTCCGAGGTGAAGTGCTTCACGCGGTTGGCCCACTCGGGATGGAGCTTCTCCACGAAGGCCAGCACCTCGCGGTGGGCTTCGGGATCGTCCACCCAGAAGCTGGAGACCTCCTCGCGGAAGATGTCGCGCAGCACCTTCTGGAGCAGGCGCAGGTCGTGCCAGACCAGGCCCGGGGCGGGCACGGTCTCGGCCTTGGCCTGGATCTCCTGCCAGGCCTGGCGGAGGAAGGTCACGTCGCCCACCAGGTCCTCGTCCTTCTCGCCGATGGCGGCGGTGCGGACGATGAAGCCCTCGCCGGGCTGGGCGTGGCTGCGGATCAGCTCGCGGAGCCGCTCGCGCTCCTCGGGATCCGTGATCTTGCGGGAGATGCCGATGTGGTCGATGCCCGGCATGAAGACCAGGAAGCGGCCGGGGAAGCTCAGGTGGCGCGAGAGCCGGGGCCCCTTGGTGCCGATGGGATCCTTCACCACCTGGACGAGGGTCTCCTCCCCTTCCTTGAGGGGGGGCAGGGGCGGGGGCGGCGGGGGCAGGTCCTCGGAAGACTCCTCGCCCTCCTCGTCCGCGGACAGGTCGGCCCCCAGCCGCTGGGCCACGGGGTCGTCCAGGTAGAGGAAGCCGTCCTTGGCCCCCCCGATGCCCACGAAGGCACTCTGCATGCCGGGGAGCAGCTTGGCCACCCGGCCCTTGTACACATCCCCCACCTGGCTCTTGTTCATCGTCCGCTCGAGGAACAGCTCGCAGAGCTGGCCGTTCTCAAGCAGGGCGATGCGCGTCTCCAGGGGGGTCGAATTGACCACCAGGGACTTGCGGACTTCCATGGAACCAACCTTTCAGAACTTTGCAGGGGGTCGCCGTGCCCCGACTGCGGGCCCCAGGGCCGTCCCAGGCCGAAGGGTAGGTCATTTCTACCATGACCCTAGGATGCTGCGCCAACCCACAAAGGTTCCAGGACAGAGATTAATTCTTCCGAATTTTAGACTCATCCCTTTGTATTAAATCAGATGCATCCAAATGAACAGTCCCGGAAGGGCCAGGGCCGCATCCACGGCCAGGGCCCCCAGGACGCCCCTCGCCGTCAGCTGGGGGAAGAGCCCGAGGATGAACAGGGCCGCCCCGCTGGCCGCCAGGCCGGGGCGGTGGGCCGACCAGGCCTGCCCCATCGCGCCAACGGCCAAGACCATCGCGGCGGCCATGGTCCACCGGGCGCCGAACATCACCGGGAAGCTGCGGACGCCGGACCGGGCATCGGCCCCCTCGTCCTTCAGGTCACAGAGCAGGCACCCCGCGGCGAAAAGCAGGAAGAGTGTCGGGGCCACGGGGGCCAGCAGCGCGCGCCATCCGAACCAGGACCGGGCCGGGAAGGGCAGGACCAGGCTCGCCCAGGTCCAGGCCAGGGGCACCCCCAGGGCCTTGGCGAAGGGGAACCGCTTCCAGCGGCGGTAGCCCAGGGCCGAAGCCCCCAGCAGCACCACCAACGCGAGGCTTTGGCGGGGAAGCAGGAGGGCTGTGACCGTCCCGAGGGCGGCCGACCCGGCGAACGCCGCCACCAGCAGGGGCCGGAGGCGGTCGCTCCCTCCTTCCTCCGGGGCATCCAGCAGGCGGTCCAGGGAGTAGGCCGCGGCGATTCCGAGCAGGAGGAACAGCTGGCCGGGAAGCAACAGGGGCTGGCCGGTGGCCCGCTGGACCGCCAGGGGGATCGACCAGCCGAGGGCGACGGGAAGGCCGTAGTGGAGCAGCCGCACGCCGCGGGGTATGCGGTGCTTCCGGCGACTCGCCTCCGGGGGGATCACCCCGTCTCCCCGGGGGCCGGGTACGGCCCGGCCTGTTCTGCCTGGACCCGCTCGGAATGACGCAGCCGCCCGGCGTGGGCTTCCAGCAGGTCGCTCCGGGTGAGGATGCCGGCGACCCGCCGGGCCCCGTCGAGGACCAGGAGGCGGCCGACCCCCTCCCGGACCATGTGGTCCGCAGCCTCCCGCAGGGAGTTGCCCTCGAGGGCGATGGCCAGGGGCCGGTGGAGGAGGGAGCGGAGGGGGGCGTCCACTGCCTGGGCGGGATCCAGGAGGTCCCGGCGGGTGAGCACGCCCAGGGCGCGGCCCTCGCCGTCGACGACGGGGAAGCCATGGTGGGCGGCCCCGCGGATGTCCGTCTCCAGCCAGGTCCTGGCTTCCTGGACGGTGCCGCCCGCGTTCAGGGTCAGGACGTTCCGGGAGGCGAAGTCCCGCACGAGCAGCTGGTCCAGATAGTCCGAGGCGTATTCCTCGGGGACGCGGACGCCGCGGCGGGCGAGCTTTTCCGTCATGATGCTCCGCCGCATGATCAGGGCCGATACCAGGTACGCCGCCGCGCAGCCGCCGAGCAGGGGCAGGAGGCCCAGGGGCTGGAGCGTGGTCTCGAACACGAAGATGGCGGAGGCCAGCATGGTCCGGGAGGCCCCCGCGAAGATGGCGGCCATGCCCACCAGGGCGCAGATCCTGGGATCCACCCCGGCGCCGGGGAAGAGTGCGGCGATGCCCCCTCCGACCAGGGCCCCCGCCGCTCCGCCGAGGGTGAACAGGGGGGCGAGGGTGCCGCCCGAGGTGCCGCTGCCCAGGGCGATGGCCCAGGAGAGGAACTTGGCCACCAGCAGGGTGAGCAGCGCGGTTCCGGCCAGCCTGGCGGAGAGCACCCCCTGGATGTTCTCGTAGCCGACCCCGAGCGTGCGGGGGACCCACAGGCCGATGAGCCCGACCGCCAGGCCGCCGAGCGCGGGCCACCACATCCAGTGGATGGGGAGGCGCTCGAAGCTGTCCTCGATGTGGTACACGGCCTTCGTCACGCCCACCGAGGCCAGGCCCATCAAGGCCCCGATGGCGATGTAGACACCCAGGGTGGACGCGGTGGGCGAAGCCAGGGCCGGGATGGGGAACACGGGCCCGAATCCCACCAGCGCATAGCGGACGGCGGTGGCCGCCACGCTGGCCAGCACCACCGGGATGATGGACCGCGGGTGGTATTCGAAAAGCAGCAGCTCGACCGCCAGCACCACGGCCGAGACGGGGGAGCCGAAGGTGGCGGCCATGCCGGCCGCGGCGCCCGCTGCCAGGAGGGTCTTCCGCTCCAGGGTGCTCATGGCGAGGAACTGGCCTACGAGCGACCCCAGGGCGCCGCCGGTGGCGATGATCGGGCCCTCGGCCCCGAACGGCCCGCCGGTGCCGATGGCCACGGCGGCGGAGAGGGGCTTCAGCAGGGTGATCCGGGGCGGGATCCGGCTTTCGTTGAGCAGGATCTGCTCCATCGCCTCCGGGATCCCGTGGCCCCGGATGGCCGCGGACCCATGGCGGGCCATCAGGCCGACGACCAGGCCCCCGAGCACCGGGACGAAGAGGACGGTCCACCCCAGGTGATGCCCGGCCGGGGACGCGAAGCTGGAGGAGAGGCGATGGTAGTAGGCCAGGTTCGTCACCAGGCCGATCAGCCTCAGGAGGCCTTCGGCGATGAGGCCCAGGGCCAGCCCGAGGATGGTCGCCAGGGCGCCGATGAAGGCCACACGGCCCTCCAGGATGGGCGTGATGCGGGGTGTCCGCAGCTCGGGCGGGGCCGGATCAGGCCGTGCCATGATCGGCCTCCTTCCCGGGCCGGCGGCCGCGTTCCTCGAAGAACATCGGCGGAGCCTCCCCTGCGGGGGGGACCAGGGCCTCCAGCAGGCCCGCGAGCTGGATCAGCTCCCGGGGTTGCAGCGCCGCCATCCGCCGGATGAGGGTGCTCTGCACCGGTGGAGGAGCCTCCCCGAGCCTGTGGCGCCCTTCCGGAGAGAGGCGGATGTCCAGCCTGCGGCGGTCGCTGCGTGCGACCTCCTTCACCACCAGCCGCTTCTCCTCCAGCTTGCGGACCACCACGGAAACCGAGCTTTGGTCCGTGAAGGTGGCGTCGGCGAGCTCGCCCAGCGACAGAGGCCCCCCCTTCCCCAGGACATGGAGGACGAAGAGCTGGGCGCTGCTCAGCCCGTGGTGCTTCCCGGTGGAGGCGGAGGCGAGCCGCAGCTCGCGCACGATGGACCGGAGGGCATCCAGCACGCGCCGCACCGTGGGGTCTGCCTCGGATAAATTACTTGGGATCCCATTCATTCATTCAGCATGGACCTCCAGCCGCCATCAGGCAAGGCCCGAGGCGGGAAGGGACCCGATTCCGCCGCCGCCCCGGTCAGTCCGTGAAGGCGCTGGTGCAGAGGGGGGTGCGCTCCTGGCGGCGGCGCTCGGTGATGCGGTTGCGCTCATCCACGAAGACCACCTTGGGCGCCACGGTCTCCGCCTCCTCGGCGGTCATCCAGCCGTAGGCGGCGATGATCACCAGGTCGCCCTTCTGGACCAGGTGGGCGGCGGCCCCGTTGATGCCGACCTCGCCCGAGCCCGGGATACCGGGGATCACGTAGGTGGACAGGCGCGACCCGTTGGTCACGTCGTAGATGTCGATCTTCTCGTTCTCCATGAAGCCGGCGGCCTCGATGAGGAGCGGATCGAGCGTGATCGATCCCACGTAGTCCAGATCGGCCCTCGTCACGGTGGCGCGATGGATCTTACCGAGCAGGAAGTGGCGCAGCATGCATCCTCCGGTCCAGGCTCCGTCCGGAGTCCCGGCCAACGCATAAGGATGGACCCAGGATTATCCCGGGTCCATCCTCGATTTTGACCAAGTCTAGTTGAACAGTACCACGTGGAGATCCACGCCGAGACGGGGAGGTGCCACGGGGGGCGGCGCCACCGGCAGGCGGAAGGCCCCTTCCAGGTCCACCCGGGCCCGGGGGTCGCGGATCTGGCGCAGCACCCAGCGGCCCTCGATGAAGACGTAGCAGCGGGAGGGATCGCCCGGCACCAGGGCCACGTAGTGGCGGTCGTCGCCGGGGCGCCAGTAGCCGTCCATCCAGGCGGGGGCCCGGTAGCGGCGATAGCGCCGGTCCCGGTCCTCGCCCCGGTCGTCATCATCGTAGCGGTGGCGCTCGTACTTCCGGGCTTCCTTGTCCCGCTCCTTCCAGTACTTCCGCTCGGCCTTGTCGCGCTCCTTCCAGTACTTCCGGTCCTCGCGGTCCTCCCGGCGATCATCCCGGTCGCCGTGGCGGCCGCGGCGCTCGTCGTCGGGGCGGGCGATGGAGGGCAGGGTGGACAGGGCGAAGGCGGCCAGAAGGGCGACACTCAGCCATCGACGGGACATGGGGACTCCTGGGCTCAGTTGAACAGGGCGACGTGGAGGTCCACGCCCACCCGGGGCAGGGGCACCGGCGGCGGCGCGGCGGGCATGCGCAGGACATCGCGGACCTCAGCCTGGACGCCCACGGAGAAGCCCTTCTGGAGTTCCCAGCGCCCGTCGATCAGGAACCAGGCGCGGTCCGTGTAGCGGGGGTCCACGGCGATGTAGGGCCGCTCGGGGAGCCGGGCGCCGAACTTCTTGGCCAGGCCCGGAGGCATGCCGCCCTTCTTGGCCAGTCCCGGGGGCACGCCATCGCCGCCCCGGGCATGCCCCGGAGGGCCGTCATGGCCGTGCTTCCCATGACCACGCCCCTGGGGCATGGCGATGAGGGTGGCGGAAAGCAGGATGGGACCCAGCATGGAACCTCCCGAATGGGGACCTGCGGCGTCCTTCGCGGCGGGTCCGGGCCATTCTAGCTCGCGGTCCGACCGCACGCCCCCATCGTTTGAAGGGGGTCGGCCTCACCCGAAAGATCTAGTCGCTGAGACTTGCCTTCGTGGCCTTGGCTTATTTCTTCGTGTCCTTCGTGAAGGCTTTTTGAGGCCCGCCGGCCTTCAGATCGCCGGGAGGTTCAGCAGGACGTTGTCGATGAGGCGGGTGCTGCCCACGTAGGCGGCCACGCAGAGCGCGGAGGAGCGGTCCACGGGGCCCTGGAGGGGCTCCAGGGTCTGGGCATCCACCAGCTCCAGGTACTGGATGGAATCCGCCCCCGTCATGAGGGACCGGGCCGTCTCCAGCAGCTTGGCCGGCTCCCGCTCCCCTTCCTCGTCGAAGGCGGCCTTCGCCGCCAGCAGGCCCCGGCTGAGGGTCAGGGCCCGCTGCCGGCCGTCCTCGTCCAGGTAGGTGTTGCGGCTGCTCAGGGCCAAACCGTCCGCCTCGCGCACCGTGGGCACCACCACCACGTCCACCGGCAGGTTGAGGTCCCGGGCCATGCGGCGGATCACCGCGATCTGCTGGAAGTCCTTCTGGCCGAAGAAGGCCAGGTCCGGCTGCACGATGTTGAAGAGCTTTGCCACCACCGTGGCCACGCCCCGGAAGTGCCCGGGCCGGTAGCGGCCGCAGAGGGTGTCGGCCAGGTGGCCAGGCTCCACATGGGTCTGGAAGCCCGTGGGGTAGATCTCGCCAACCTCCGGCAGGAAGAGCACCGTGGCGCCGGTCTCCAGGCAGAGGTTCTGGTCCCGCTCCAGGTCCCGGGGGTAGCTGGCCAGGTCCTCGCCGGGACCGAACTGCGTGGGATTCACGAAGATGGACACCACCGTGGCGTCGCAGCGGGCGGCGCTCTGGCGGATGAGGGCCCCGTGGCCCTCGTGCAAGAACCCCATGGTGGGGACGAAGCCGATGCGCTTGCCCTCATCCCGCAGGGGTCTCAGGAGGGCGCGGAGATCAGCGATGGAACGGACGACTCGCATGGACAAAAGCGGGATCCTTCAGAATTCGCTCCCCAGTCTACCAAGGGCGCGATCAGGGATGCCACTGGGTCAGAACCGGACGAACGGCTTCTGGAAGGGTATAGGATTCCCGGGCGTCAGGGAACCCTCCGGAGCGCACATCCCCGGCCCAGGCGGTCAGCGCGTCCCGCAGCTCTTGGAATCCTTCGATATACCGGCGCACGAATTTCGGGGAGGTCCCGGGCAACAGGCCCAGCACATCGTGGAAGACCAGCACCTGGCCCGAGCACTGGGGGCCGGCCCCGATGCCGATGGTGGGGATCTCGACCGTCTCCGTCACCCGGGCCGCCAGGTCCGCGGGGATGCCCTCCAGCAGCAGGGCGAAGCAGCCGGCGTCCTGGAGCCTCTGGGCGTCCTCCAGCAGGTGGAGGGCATCGGCCTTCTGCTTTCCCTGCACCTTGAAGCCGCCCATGGGGTTCACGCTCTGGGGGGTGAGGCCCAGGTGGCCCATGACGGGGATCTCGGCGTCCAGCAGGGCGTGGATGACGGGCAGGCGCTTGGCGCCCCCCTCCAGCTTCACCGCCTGGGCGCCCCGCTGGAGGAAGCCCCCCGCGTTGCGCACCGTCTCCTCCAGGCCCAGGTGGTAGCTCAGGTAGGGCATGTCGGCCATGAGGAAGGCCGAGGGCTGGGTGCGGGCCACGGCCTCCAGGTGGTGGTTCATCATGGCCATGCTGACGGGCAGGGTGTTCTCGAAGCCCAGGCACACGTTCCCCACGCTGTCGCCCACGAGGATGATGTCCACGCCCGCCGCGTCCGCGATCCGCGCCGTCGCGGCGTCGTAGGCCGTGACCATCACGAGCTTCCGTCCCGCATGGTGCCAGGTGTGCAGCTGGGGGAGGGTGACGCGCGTGCGCGCGTCCGCGGGCAGGTGGCTCATGGGGGTCTCCGCTGGAAGGTCGAAGCCTTGGGCTTCCATGAAACCACCAATCGGCGAAGACAGGATGAACAGGATTAAAAGATGGATTAACAGGATGAATACCTCCCTCATATCCTGTCACCTGGTTATCGGCGAGCCTCGGCCTGGAAAGATCACCACGAAGGACTCGAAGGCGCCCTTCCGGGCACGAAAAGAGCACGAATGGGTTTCGACCCACTGCGGACATCCCTTTGCGGGCGGCGGTCCCGGGCGGTCTCTGGAAGCCGCCTGGGACCGCCGCCCGCAAAGCCGGTCGCGCGACGCGCGCCCGGGGGCCGAAGGCCCGGATGTCCTGGGCGGGACGCCGGGGTCTGTCTTCGTGGCCTTTGTCCGCTTCTTCGTGCCCTTCGTGGAGGCTTTTGATGTCCACGATCAAGCTGAGGCCCACCGATTATAGGGTCCTGTTAATCCTGCCTTTCATCCTGTTAATCCTGTCTGGTTTTCATCATTCGGCCTCCGGCACCACCGGCAGGTTCATCTGGGTGGGGGTCCAGTCCTGGAGGGGATCGGCGCGGTCGGGGAGGACCCAGCGGAGGCCGGCGGCTTCGACGGTCTGGCGGAAGCGGTGGAGGTCCTCGCGGCCCAGGAAGGCGGTGCCCTGGCTTTCAGGCAGGTGGGACCAGAGCTCCTGGAAGCTGGGGAAGGCGTCCTGGAGGCGGGCCTTGGCGCCCAGCTTCTCGCCCCGCTGCAGCAGGAGCTGGGCCCCCTCGGTGCAGGCCTCCACCACCTGGGCGGGGAATTGGAGGTCCCGGCCCGCGGCCAGTACCTCGCTCCAGGCATGCAGGGCCTCCTCGGCCACGGCCTCGGTGGGGGGCACGGTGGAGAGCAGCAGGGCGTGGGCCCGGTGCCACTCCAGGTCCAGCCAGCGGGAGCCGGAACCCTCCACGGGGCCCTTGAGGGTCTCCAGGATGGCCCAGCCCTGCTCCGGCGCCTCCTGCCGGGCCCGCTGGGATTCCCGGGCCAGGGCCTGGGCCAGGCGGAGGCGGGCCAGGCGGTGGCACCAGAGGGTGCCCGAGGCCTCGAACTGGTCCGCGGCGGCCTTGAGGAGGCGGGCCGCGTCCCGCCAGGCGCCGCGGAAGCGGGCCACCTCGCCCTGGAGCATGGTGTGCTCGCCCTGCTCCTCCGGGGCCAGCAGGGGCCGGCTGGGGCCCGCGGCCTGGAACTGGGCGTGGTCCGCGGCCACGGGATCGCCCATGGCCGCGAAGGTGCGGGCGCGCCAGACCTGGATCATGGAGACCTGGGCCGCATCGCCCAGGCGCTTGGCCTGGCCCAGGGCGCGGTCCAGGTGGGTCATGGCCGGCCCCAGGAACTGCTGGAGGCTCCGTACCGTCCCCAGGGCCAGGTGGCTCTGGCACTGGAGGCCCAGGTCGCCCTGCATGCGGGCGGTCTGGAGGGCCTCCTGGAGCAGGGCGATGCAGGGGCCGGCCTGGCCCTGGGCGAGACGCACCTGGGCCAGGGCGATCTGGGCGGGCACCTGGCCCCGGAAGTCCTGGCCGTGCTCCAGGAGCCGCTGGGCGGACTCCAGCAGGTCCGCCGCGCGCTGGAACTGGCCCTGGGCGGCCAGGGCCCGGCCCAGGGCCGTGAGGAGGGCGGCCTGGTCCCGGCCCTGGGGCCGGCCGCCGGGGTTCTGGGGCCCCTGGGGATGGAGGCCCTCCTCCAGGGCGCGGATGCCCTTGGTCAGGTGGCCCTGGAGCAGGTGGAGCTGGCCCAGGGCCAGCCGCAGGCGGGGCTGCTCGGGGTGGAGGGGGTGGTCCTTCAGGCGCTCGGCGGCGGCCATGACGGGCTCCTGCGCCTCGGCGGGACGGCGGAGCTGGAGCAGGAGCATGGCCCGCTTGCGGAGAATCCGGGCCTCGGCCAGGCGGATGCCCTCGTGGAAGGTGGCGCGGCCCAGGGCGTCCAGGGCCCGGTCCAGGGCCTCCAGGGCCCGGTCGGCCACGGGCTGCGCCGGGAGCTCCCCTTCGGCCAGGGGCGCCTGGGAGCCCGCGGCCCAGGCGTCCGCCAGGTGCTCGTGCAGGCGGGCTTCGTCCCAGGGGCGGGGTTGGAGCTGGAGGGCCTGCTCCACCATGCGCTGGGCCTCCTGGGGGGCGGGAGCCTGGTGGTCCAGGACCTCCAGCACCGCCGCCAGGGCCGTGGCCTCGTCGGTGGCCAGGGCCTGGAGCGTCACCGGGGGGGCCAAGGGACCGCCCTGCTCCTGGAGGATGGCCAGGAGGGCCCGGGCCAGGCGCTTCAGCTCGGCCTGGGGGGTGTGGGACAGCACCAGCTCCCGCCACCGGGGGTCCGGGATGGAGGCCTGGTGGGCCTGGAGCTGGATGAGCCGCGAGCCCGAGGCCCCTTGCAGCGCATCCTCCAGGGCCTCGCCGGAGAGGCCGAGGAGGCGGCCCAGGGAGCCATCCGGCAGGGGCCGCTCCGCCAGGGCCAGGAGGCGCACCAGGGTGGCGGCGGCGGGGGTGAGCCGCTGGAGGCGGCCCAGGAAGACCTGCTGCACCAGGTCGGCCTCGGCCCGCAGCGTCTCCGGCCGGCCCGCCAGGGTCCAGCGGTCCTGCTCCCAGGCGAGGACCCCCTCCTGCTGGGCCAATTCCAGGACGTTCAGCAGGAGGCCGGGGTTGCCGAGGCTCTGGGTGACCAGGCCGTCCACGTAGCCTTCGGGCAGGGCGTGGCGGCCCAGGAGGTCGTCCAGGAGGGTGCGGAGGTCGTCGTCCTCCAGGCGGTTCACGCCCACAAGGGCGGCCGCGGCCTCCTGGCGCAGGTCGGCGATGAGGGGCTTCAGCCCGGCCCCCTGGGCCCCGGTGGTGAGCGAGAGCAGCCAGGGCAGCTCCGAGCGGTGGACCAGCTCCCGCACCAGGGCCAGCACCTCGGGGGTGGCGCGCTCCAGGTCCGAGAGGTGGATAAGGCGCGGATGGAGGAGGCGGGCGAAGTCCAGGGCCTCGAGGGCGGCCTTCACCTCCTCGGGTTCGGGGCCCGCCTCCTGGCGGTTCCGGTGGCGCCCCCCCGTGAGGAAGGCGTAGGCCTGCACCCGCAGGGAGAGGGCCCGGGCGGCCTCGGGGCGCTGGGCGTAGAGGTCCGCCTCGCGGCCCGCCAGCAGGGCCTCCAGCAGCCGGCCCAGGAAGCGCCCGGCGGACTCGTCCGTGGAGGCCTCCAGGTGGTGGGTCCAGATGCCCTCGCCCTCGGCCACGGCGCGGGCCCAGGCGGCCAGGTGGGCCTTGCCGATGCCCTCCTCGCCCTGGAGGAGCACGATGCGTTCCATGGGGATGGGGGCGTCGAGGCCCAGCATCAGGGACTTCAGGTAGGGCAGTTCCTGGGTGCGCCCGCGGACGGGCCGGGCGAGGGGCTCGGACAGGTCCCGGGGATGGGTCCAGGGGAGGTCTCCGGAGGAGGATGCGGGGAGGCCGGCAGGCAGGAGGGAGGTCAGCCCCGGCAGGCCCCAGGGGGCCTCGCCCAGCGCCCGGGGGACCTGGGTGAGGCCCGGGCGGAAGGTGATGGCCTCGGGATGGAGGAAGCGGGGGTGGGGGTCGCGCTCCAGCTCCCGGTCGAGGTGCTGGAGCAGGGCCTGGCGCTGGGCGGCATCCCAGCCGGGCCAGAGCCGGGAGAGGGGCGTGCCCTGGAGGGCCTGGAGGTGCCAGGCCTGTCCATCGTCGAAGCCGAAGTGGCCGAGGACGGGATCCAGGGGGACCGCGTCGAGGAAGCGGGCCAGGAAGGTGTCGCGCAGCTGATCCAGGTCGCGGTCCGCGGGCAGGGGCGACCAGAGCTGGGCGAGGAAGCGGGCGCCGTCATGCTCCCGCCGCAGGAGCTGGAAGCTGCATCCCGGTCCCCCGCCCAGGTCCATGAGCCAGGCGTACCGCTGCGTCCCGAGGAAGCGCGTCACCTCCACGGACGGGGCTCGAGCGCGGGTTCAGCGGGGCGGGGGGACATGGCGGGAAGTGTAACCCAGGCCAAAAAGCGGAGACAGGATTAACAGGATTGGTAAGGATTAACAGGATTAAAGAAGGATTTATTGAGCACCGTCATCGGCGGGGTCCGGCCCGGAAAGATTCATTCGCCACTGATTTCAGTGATGACGATAATGAGGAGGTTCATGGCTCTATGTTGCATGGGCTCAGGGAGGGTGCGAGGGGCGCGCCCTCCTGGGGGAGCGTGCCCCTCGCACCCTCCCTGACTTCCGGCACAGCCGGAAGCGGCCTCCGGCCGGTCCATGCAGGTACAGCTACGGCCCAATCAGCGCAATCACCGTGCATCAGTGGCTAAAACAGCTTTTCCAGCGTCCGGCCACCAACCGTGACCTCCAACCGGCGGCCATCCGACCCGCCAAGCCACCATCACCGATCAGTCCTGTTCTTGAATCCTGTTACCTGATTATCGGCGAGCCTCAGCCAGAAAAGCGGAACGCAGAGGGCGCAGAGACCGCCCTTCGGGCGCGCGGAGAGCGCGGAGGGGGCTCGACCCACCATGCGTGGGCCCGCCGAAGGCGGCCTCCGGCGTTGCCGGAGGTCATGGGGGGCGCCAGGGCCGCGCACCCCAAAAAGGGGGTTCCT
>NZ_AUAU01000018.1 GCF_000428885.1 Geothrix fermentans DSM 14018
TCCACAGATTTGCACAGATTGAAAACGGGGCTGCGGCTGATTTGGGGGTGCAGCTTCGCAAGCGTGGGCTCCATGGGGGGCGCCAGGGTCGAGCCCCCTCCGCGCTCTCCGTGCGCCCGATGGGCGGTCTCTGCGCCCTCTGCGTTCCGCTTTTCTGGCTGAGGCTCGCCGATAATCAGGAAAGGCTTTTCTTGTATTCTCTGTGCCTTTTGTGGCTCATCCCTTTTTTTCTTTCCTCTGCGTTCTCCGCGATCTCTGCGGTGAGAGAAGCCGTTCGAATGGGCCGGCGCCTACGGGATCGCCACTGACACGCGCCGGATCTTCAGCACCCGGTCGAGGTCATTGGGATCGAGCCCCACGAGGAAGCCGCGGCTGCCTCCGTTGAGGTAGATGCGGTCCAGGCCGAAGAGGCTCGCCTCCGCGTGCACGGGCATGGCCTTCTTGGTGCCCAGGGGGCTGGTGCCGCCCACCAGGTAGCCGCTGTGGCGGTTGGCCACCTCGGGCTTGCAGGGCTGCACGGACTTCGCGCCGATCTGGCGCGCCAGTTCCTTGGTGCTCACCTCGCGGTCCCCGTGCATGAGGATGATGAGGGGCGCGCCCTTCTCATCCTCCATCACCAGGGTCTTGATGACGGCGTGCTCCGCCACGCCCAGTTCCCGGGCGCTCACGGCCGTGCCGCCATGGTCCTCGTAGCGGTAGAGGTGCTCGGTGTAGGCCACGCCGGCCTGCCTGAGCATCCGCGTGGCGTTGGTGGACGGGGCCTTGGACATGGCACCATGATCCCACGACCGGCAGGAGCCCCCGTGTCCATGTCGCCCCCCGATCCCCTCCTCGCGCTGGCGCTCGCCGTGGTGGCGCTGGCCCTCCTGGACCGGCTGGGGCTCTGGATGGAGGCCCGCGGCTGGATCTACTGGCGGCGGAGGCGGGCGCAGGGCTCGACCCTGGGCTCCACCTTCCTCGAGCTCCAGAAGATCTTCGAATCCGGCAAGGCCGAGCACGTCCTCGCCGCCAAGCACGACACCGCGAAGGAGAGCCCCGATCCCATCGCGGGCCACCTGGCGAAGGACCACGCAGAGATCGACGCGCTGTGCCGGGAGGCCCGGGCGGCCCTGGACCGCGGCCTCCAGGCGGAGGCCCACCGGGCCCTGGACCGGATCTGGATGCGACTGGCCGTGCACATCCGCGCCGAGCACAAGGCGCTCTTCCCCGCCGTGGCCGGAGCCCGCCCGGACCTCGCCGGCACGCTCCAGACCCTGCGGGAGGACCACGACTTCTTCATGGCCACCCTGGCCACGCTGGTGAACGCCTTGAAGGGGACCGGGCCCGACTGGACCGCGGCCCGGTCCGGCTTCGAGGCCGTCCAGCGCCGCCTGGCCGCCCACAACGCCCTGGAGGAGGAACGGGTCTACCCCGTGGCCGATGGACTCACGGAGGCCCAGCGGAGGCAGCTGGCCGGCGACATCTCCCGGGAGCTGGCCACCCTTCCCACGCGCTATGACGAGGGACCGCTCAGCCCTCCAGAGCCCTGAACCTCGCCCCCTCGGGCACCTCCAGCCCAAAGGCCTCCCGCAGGAGGGGGATGACCTCCTCCGGCGCCAGCTCGCGGCCCTCGATCGCCTCGCCCCGAATCTCGGCGTAGGCGCGGTTGCGGAGGATCCGCCTCACCTCGGGCCCCGGGAGCTGGGCCGTGAGGGTCGTCAGGAACCGGGACTCGGGATGGGTGCTGGTGTAGTGGTTGGCCATCTCGTAGTCCACCGGAAACCGCTCCTCGGCCCGGAAGGCGTAGAGATCCATCCAGTCGCCGGCCTGGAGGCACTGGAGCACGTTCAGGGGCTCCCCGACCGTCTCCTCGACCACGCGGTAGCGGTGCAGGAACTGGACGTGGGCCTGGCCATCCAGCGGCAGGGGGTGCAGCAGCCCCTCGCCGCCGAAGCCCACGTCGCAGAGCCAGCGGAGGCCCTCCAGCCTCACGAGCAGCAGCATGTGGGTGCGGGGCAGCAGGGCGGTTGCCCCCCGGCGCACCCGGGCCTCGCAGGGGATCACGTCGAAGCCCACCTCCCGGAGCACCGCCAGGAACAGGCCATTCTGCTCGAAGCAGTAGCCGCCGCGCCGGCGCTGCACCAGCTTGGCCTGGAGGGAGCCCAGGTCCAGCCGGATCGGCAACCCCATCTGGATGTCCAGGTTCTCGAAGGGAATGTGGGTGGCGTGGGCCAGGTGCAGGGCCCGCAGTGTGGGCAGGTCCGGCCGAGGCCCGCCGGCGAAGCCGATGCGCCGCAGGTAGGCGGCCAGGTCCAGGTCAGCGGCCATGGATCCTCCAGGCATCGAGGTTCCGCCGGATCTGGGCCGCATGGACCTCCAGGTGGGCGGCGTAGCTCCGCAGCCAGTCGTCCGTGCCGTAGGGGCCGCTCTGGGTGTGGCGCCCCATGCGGTCCCAGGCCTCTTCCGGCAGGCGGAGGAGGGTCGCCAGGGTGTGGGTGCGCACCACTTCGATCAGCCGCAGGGACAGCTCCGGATCGGAGGCGTGGTAGTCGAAGCGCCGGGCCCAGACGTTCTCGTCGTAGCCCACGATGAGCGGCTCGGGCTCCGCCAAAAGGAGCCGGATGCGGGTGGCCGCGTAGGTTTCGGAGTCCGCGCAGTGGACCACCACCTCGTGGGTGCTCCACTTGCCCTCAGCGGGGCGCCAAGTGCGGGCCTCCGGGGGTACCTCCTCCCAGGCCCGGCGCAGCAGGGCGGGGCCCTGGCGGTAGCGGAGGAGGTGGGCCTCCCGGGTGGCGGCGTCGAAGGTCATGGGTCACCTCGCCACCAGCATGGCGCAGCCGGATGAAAGTTGAAGCATCGACTCGTGAGGCATCCGTGGTTTCATGAAGCACTCCCCGGAGGTCCCATGCGCCTTGCTGCGGCATGTTTCGCCCTTCCCCTGGCCGCCCTCTCCCTGCTGGCCGGCGACCGCGTCACGGGCCGGGCCTTCGCCACGCGCTCTGAGGTGGCGGCCCAGCACGGCATGGCCTGCACCAGCCAGGCCCTCGTGACCCAGATCGCCCTGGACATCCTCAAGCAGGGCGGCTCCGCCGTGGATGCCGCCATCGCGGCGGACGCGGCCCTGGGCCTCATGGAGCCCACGGGCAGCGGCATGGGGGGTGACCTCTACGCCATCGTGTGGGACGCGAAGACGAAGAAGCTCCACGGCCTCAACGGCAGCGGCCGCTCACCCAAGTCGCTCACCTTGGATCACTTCAAGAAGCTCGGCCTCAAGCACATCCCCGCCCAGGGGCCCCTGCCCGTGAGCGTGCCGGGCTGCGTGGATGGCTGGTTCGAGCTGCACCGGAAGTTCGGCAAGCTGCCCATGGCCCAGGTGCTGGCGCCGGCCATCCGGTACGCCAAGGAGGGCTTCCCCGTCAGCGAGCTCATCGTCTACTACTGGGGCCGCAGCGTGCCCGTGCTGGGCAAGTACCCGGGCTTCCTGGAGACCTTCACCGTGGACGGCAAGCGCGGACCGGTGAGCGGCGAGGTCTTCCGCAACCCGCGCCTGGCCAGGACACTGGAGATCCTCGCGAAGGAGGGCCGCGACGCCTTCTACAAGGGGGAGATCGCCCGGAAGATCGACGCCTACATGAAGGCCCAGGGCGGCTTCCTCAGCTACGAGGACCTGGCCGCCCACCACTCGGACTGGGTGGAGCCGGTGAGCGTGAACTACCGCGGCTATGACGTGTGGGAGCTGCCCCCCAACGGCCAGGGCATCGCCGCGCTCCAGATGCTGAACATCCTCGAGGGCTACGACTTCTCGAAGATCCCCTTCGGCAGCCCGCAGCACGTGCACCTCTTCACCGAGGCCAAGAAGCTGGCCTTCGAGGACCGGGCCAAGTTCTACGCCGACGCCGCCTTCATGAAGGTGCCGCTCTCCTGGCTGCTCTCGAAGGAGTACGCCACCCAGCGCCGGGCCCTCATCGGCGACCGGGCTTCCCGGCGCCTGGAGGCGGGCCACCCGCCCCTGAAGGAAGGCGACACCGTGTACCTCACCACGGCGGATGGCGAGGGCAACATGGTGAGCCTCATCCAGAGCAACTACCGCGGCATGGGCAGCGGCATGACGCCCGGAGACCTGGGCTTCTGCCTCCAGGACCGCGGCGAGCTGTTCAACCTCGAAGAGGGCAACGCCAACACCTACGCGCCGGGCAAGCGACCCTTCCACACCATCATTCCCGGCTTCATCACCAAGGACGGCCAGCCCTTCCTCAGCTACGGCGTCATGGGCGGGGAGTTCCAGCCCATCGGGCACGTCCAGATCGTCATGGACCTCATCGACTTCGGCATGAACGCCCAGGAGGCCGGCGACGCCCCCCGCATGAGCCACGACGGCTCGCCGGAGCCCACGGGTGAGAAGGGGAAGCTGCCAGGTACCATCCAGCTGGAAAGTGGCTTCCCCTACGAGACCGTGCGGGAGCTGATGAACCGCGGCCACGGCGTGGGCTGGATGTTCGGTGGCTACGGCGGCTACCAGGCCATCCGCTGGGATCCGAAGCAGAAGGTCTACTTCGGGGCCAGCGAGTCCCGGAAGGACGGCCAGGCGGCCGGCTACTAGGAATTAGCCTCGAAGACGGCGGCCATGGGCCTGCTCCAGCGGTCGCCCATGTAGAATGGACGTGGCGGGAGTCTATGCCTGCCCTCTGCGGGGGATGGTGCCCCGCCAAAGCCATATCGTCAGGTCGTTCGCGCCAAGCGGCGCTTCCAGGGGAGTTGACCGTGCTGCAAGCCTATCGCCAACACGTTGCCGAGCGTGCCGCCCTCGGGATCCCGCCCCTGCCGCTGACCGAAGCGCAGACCCATGAACTCACCGGACTGCTCGCCACCCCGCCCAAGGGCGAGGAGGCCTTCCTCCTCGACCTGCTGACCCACCGTGTGCCCGCGGGCGTGGATGACGCGGCGCGGGTGAAGGCCGGCTTCCTGGCCGCCGTGGCCAGCGGCAAGGAGAAAGTGGCCCTGGTCTCCCGCGAGAAGGCCACGGAGCTGCTGGGCACCATGCTGGGCGGCTTCAACGTGAAGCCCCTCATCGACCTGCTGGACGACGCCACCGTGGGCGGGATCGCCGCCGAGGGTCTCAAGAAGACCCTGCTGGTCTTCGACGCCTTCGAGGACGTGAAGGCCAAGGCCGACAAGGGCAACGCGAACGCCAAGGCCGTCCTGAAGAGCTGGGCCGAGGCCGAGTGGTTCACCAGCCGCCCCGAGGTGCCCCAGAGCCTGACCCTCACCGTGTTCAAGGTGACCGGCGAGACCAACACGGACGACCTCTCCCCCGCGCCCGACGCCTGGAGCCGCCCCGACATCCCGCTCCACGCCCTCGCGATGCTGAAGAACGCCCGGCCCGGCATCACCCCTGACGAGCCCGGCAAGGTCGGCCCCCTCAAGCAGCTGGATGCGCTGAAGGCCCAGGGGAACCTGGTGGCCTACGTGGGCGACGTGGTGGGCACGGGCTCCAGCCGCAAGTCCGCCACCAACTCCGTGCTCTGGTTCACGGGTGAGGACATCCCCTTCGTGCCCAACAAGCGCTTCGGCGGCGTCTGCCTCGGTTCCAAGATCGCCCCCATCTTCTACAACACCATGGAAGATGCCGGCGCCCTGCCCATCGAGCTGGACGTCAACAGCATGGACATGGGCGACGTCATCGAGCTGCGCCCCTACGAGGGCAAGGCCCTGAAGAACGGGAAGGTCATCGCCGAGTTCAAGGTGAAGTCCGAGGTGATCTTCGACGAGGTCCGCGCCGGCGGCCGCATCCCCCTCATCGTGGGCCGTGGTCTCACGGCCAAGGCCCGCAAGGCCCTGGGCCTGCCCGAATCCACCACGTTCCGCCTGCCCGCCACGCCCAAGGACACCGGCAAGGGCTTCAGCCTGGCCCAGAAGATGGTGGGCCGCGCCTGCGGTGTGAAGGGCATCCGGCCCGGCACTTACTGCGAGCCCAAGATGACCACCGTGGGCTCCCAGGACACCACGGGCCCCATGACCCGCGACGAGCTGAAGGACCTGGCCTGCCTGCAGTTCTCCGCCGACATGGTGATGCAGTCCTTCTGCCACACCGCGCCCTACCCCAAGCCCGTGGACGTGAAGACGCACCGCGAGCTGCCGCCCTTCATCACGAACCGCGGCGGCGTGTCGCTGAAGCCCGGCGACGGCGTCATCCACAGCTGGCTGAACCGCCTGCTCCTGCCCGACACCGTGGGCACCGGCGGCGACTCCCACACCCGCTTCCCCATCGGCATCTCCTTCCCCGCGGGCTCGGGCCTGGTGGCCTTCGCCGCCGCCACGGGCGTCATGCCCCTGGACATGCCGGAATCCGTGCTGGTGCGATTCAAGGGTGAGCTGCAGCCCGGCGTCACCCTGCGCGACCTGGTGAACGCCATCCCCTACTACGCCATCCAGCAGGGGCTGCTCACCGTCGAGAAGAAGGGCAAGAAGAACATCTTCAGCGGCCGCATCCTCGAGATCGAGGGCCTGCCCAAGCTGAAGGTCGAGCAGGCCTTCGAGCTGACGGACGCCTCCGCCGAGCGCAGCGCCGCGGGCTGCACCGTGCGCTTGGACAAGGAACCGATCATCGAGTACATGACCTCGAACATCACGCTCATGAAGTGGATGATCGCCAACGGCTACGAGCACCGCGAGACCCTGGAGAACCGCATCAAGGCCATGCAGGCCTGGATCGCCAAGCCCGAGCTGCTGGCCCCGGATGCGGACGCCGAATACGCCGCTGTCATCGAGATCGACCTCGCGGACGTGAAGGAGCCCATCGTGGCCTGCCCCAACGACCCCGACGACGTGAAGCTGCTGTCCACGGTGGCCGGCGACAAGATCGACGAGGTGTTCATCGGCTCCTGCATGACCAACATCGGCCACTTCCGCGCCGCCGGGAAGCTGCTGGACGGCAAGACCGACCTCTCCACCCGGCTCTGGATCGCCCCGCCCACCAAGATGGACGCCTACATCCTCACCCAGGAGGGCTACTACGGCATCCTCGGCCGCACCGGCGCCCGCATGGAGATGCCCGGCTGCTCGCTGTGCATGGGCAACCAAGCCCAGGTCCGCAAGGGCAGCACGGCCATGTCCACCTCCACCCGCAACTTCCCCAACCGCCTGGGCCTCGACACCCGCGTCTACCTCGGCAGCGCCGAGCTGGCCGCCATCTGCGCCCTGATGGGGAAGATCCCCACCGTGGCCGAGTACATGGAGCAGATCGGCATCGTCGGCAAGAAGTCCGCCGACATCTACCGCTACATGAACTTCGACCAGATCGCCGACTTCCGCGAAGTCGCGGACACGGTGCAGGTCTAGCTTCTCCCTGCTCGGAAAATGGCCCGGGGGCACTGCCCCCGGGCCATTTTCCGAGTAAGCGATTCATCCATGTGTGCTAACCTCATCAATTCTTGACCACCTTTCGGGGGGTTCCCATGGGGATCTTTGAGGGCCACATCCGCGTCCACGACGGCGACCGCTTCGCCTTGGTGGCCTCGCGCTGGAACGACTTCATCGTCGACCGCCTCATCGAGGGCGCGAAGGACTGCATCCTCCGCCACGGCGGCCGCGAGGAGCAGATGGACCTCATCCGCGTCCCCGGGAGCTTCGAGCTGCCCCAGGCGGCCAAGCTGGCGGCCCAGAGCGGCCGCTACGCCGGCGTCATCGTGCTGGGCTCGGTGATCCGCGGCGGCACGCCCCACTTCGACATGATCGCCGCCGAGGTCACCAAGGGCGCCGCCCAGGTGGCCCTGGACACGGGCCTGCCCCTGGCCTTCGGCGTGCTGACCACGGACAGCGTGGAGCAGGCCATCGACCGGGCCGGCGCCAAGATGGGCAACAAGGGCTGGGAGGCCGCCCAGAGCGTCCTCGAGATGGCTGACCTCGCCCACACCCTCAAGGCTGGGAAGGGAAAGAAGTAGATGGGAGTCCGCCGCCGGGGGCGCGAGTACGCCCTTCAGATGCTGTACGCCATGGACCTCACCGGCTACGCGCCGGATCAGGTGTTCGCGGGGTTCTACGCCATCCAGGACCTGAACCGGGATGCCTTCTACTACGCCCGGCGCCTGGTGGACGGAGTCTACGGCAACCTCGACGAGATCGATGCGGTGCTGGCGAAGTACGCCGAGCACTGGAAGATCCACCGCATGGCCGCGGTGGACCGCAACCTCCTGCGCCTGGGGCTCTTCGAGCTGATGTTCGTGAAGGAAGTGCCCTTCCCCATCGTCATCAACGAGGCCCTGGAGATCGTGAAGGAGTTCAGCGACCAGGAGGGCACCCAATTCCTCAACGGCATCCTGGACGCCGCGCGCAAAGAGTTCCGCCCCGAAGAAACCGGCCCGCGCCTCCGCAAGAAGGCCGTGGCCGCGGATCCCCAGGACGAATCGTGACCTGACCTTGACCGGCTGGTTTGCTATGCTCGTTCCCTTCCCCAGCCTGATCCGACCGTTGGAGCCTTGATGAGCACCTCACGCAAGAAATCCACTGCACCCAAGAAATCCGCGCCGGCCCCCAAGCCCGCGCCTGCCAAGGCCGCCCTCAAGACAGCGGCTCCCCGGACCACTCCCGGCGCCCCTCTGGGCCTGGAGGAGATCAAGGCCCTCATCGCCCTGGTGGGCCGGGAGCCCTTCCAGGAGTTCGAGTTCGAGGCCGGCGACATGCGCTTCCGCATCCGCAAGGATGGCCCGGCCCCCGTGGTCCAGGCAGCCCCGGCCCCCCAGCAGGTGGTGGTCGCCGCCGCCCCGGCGCCCCAGCCCTTCCCGGCGGCGGCGATCCCCGCGGCCCAGCCCGCCGTTCCCGCGGACGAGCCCGGCATCCATTACGTCACCAGCCCCATCGTCGGCACCTTCTACCGGGCCTCCAACCCCACCGCCGCGCCCTATGTCTCCCCCGGCGACTTCGTGAAGCCCGGCCAGACCCTCTGCATCGTGGAGGCCATGAAGCTCATGAACGAGATCGAGTGCGACGTCTCGGGCGAGGTGGTGAAGGTGCTGGTGGAGAACGGCACCCCCGTCGAGTATGGCGAGCGCCTCTTCGCGGTCCGGATCGGCTAGGCCATGGGCGCCGCCATCAAGCGCAAGTCGTCTCCCGCCGTGCAGGCCCACGCGGACGAACCGCCATTCAAGAAGATCCTCATCGCCAACCGCGGCGAGATCGCGCTGCGCGTGATCCTGGCCTGCAAGGAGATGGGCATCCAGACCGTGGCCGTCTACTCCGAGGCCGACCGCAACGCCCTCCACGTGCGGTTCGCCGACGAAGAGGTGTGCATCGGCCCCGCGGCCTCCTCGAAGTCCTACCTGAACATCCCCCAGGTCATCGCCGCCGCGGAAGTCACCGGCGCCGAGGCGATCCATCCGGGCTATGGCTTCCTCAGCGAGAACCCCCACTTCGTGGAAGTCTGCCAGGCCTGCGGCATCACCTTCATCGGCCCCAACGCCGAGATCATCCGCAAGATGGGCAACAAGGCCCAGGCCAAGGCCACCATGCAGGAGGCCGGCGTGCCCCTCATGCCCGGCAGCGAGGGCATCATCGAGACGGTGGAGGAGGCCCTCGTGGTGGCCGAGCAGATCGGCTATCCCGTCATCGTGAAGGCCAGCGCCGGAGGCGGCGGGCGCGGCATGCGCATCGTCAACAACCCCGAGGAGCTGCCGGACCTCTACAACACCGCCCGCAGCGAGGCCAAGAGCGCCTTCGGCGACGATGCCGTCTACATGGAGAAGTACCTCCTGGAGCCGCGCCACATCGAAGTCCAGATCATGGGCGACCTCTTCGGCAACGTGGTGCACCTGGGCGAGCGCGAGTGCTCCATCCAGCGCCGCCACCAGAAGCTCATCGAGGAGAGCCCCAGCGCCGCGCTGACACCGGACCTGCGCAAGCGCATCTGCGACACCGCCGTGAAGGCCGCCCGGGCCGTGGGCTACTACAACGCGGGCACCATCGAGTTCCTGCTCGACAAGCGCGGCGACTTCTTCTTCATGGAGATGAACACTCGCGTCCAGGTGGAGCACCCCGTCACCGAGCTGGTCACGGGCATCGACATCGTGAAGGAGCAGCTCCGCATCGCCGCCGGCCAGAAGCTCAGCTTCCGCCAGGAGGAGGTGGTCCAGAAGGGCCATGCCATCGAGTGCCGCATCAACGCCGAGGACCCCTTCAAGTTCACGCCCTGCCCTGGCCGCATCACGGCCCTGCACTTCCCTGGCGGCCCCGGCATCCGCGTGGACACGGCCATGCACCAGGATGCGGTCATCCCGCCCCACTACGACTCCATGGTGGCCAAGCTCATCGCCTACGGCGCCGACCGCACCGAGGCCATCGCCCGCATGCGCCGCGCCCTGGACACCCTGGTCATCGAAGGCATCAAGACCACGGCCCCCCTGCACCGCCGCATCATGGACCACCCCGACTTCATCTCCGGGGGCTTCTCCACCAAGTGGATGGAGACCTTCATGGAGGAGCTGAAGAGGGATCCGGTCGGGGATCCGCGGTAGCGGGTCGCGAGGGACAGCGCATAGGCGCTGTTCCGAGCGGGGCCCCGCTCGCGGATCCATAACAACCAGGTTGGCCACAATCCCGCGACGTTCAGGAACCTCGCGGAATCCGATAGATTGGTCCCCGTGCCGCCATAGCTCAGTTGGTCGAAGCGGATGCGGGCCACTCGGGACAGCGCACCGGCGCTGTCCCGAGTGGGGCCCCGCACCGCTGAGAGTCACACCCAGGTTGGCCACTTCCTGGGCCCGGCCCCTCCCAGCTCGCATTTCAAACTCCGCTAAACTGGTCCCTGCGCCGCCTTAGCTCAGTTGGTAGAGCTCCAGCCTTGTAATCTGGAGGTCGCCGGTTCGATTCCGGCAGGCGGCTCCAATGCCGGGAGCTTCATGGTCCATCACGCCAGGCGACGCCCATGACTGCCCCCGCCCGCCCCAGCCTGCTCCGCTCTGCGGGGGTGGTGGGGTTCATGACGCTGCTGAGCCGGCTGACCGGGCTGCTCCAGACCTTCTTCCTCAGCCACGTGCTGGGCGCGGGTGCCGCGGCGGACGCCTACTTCGTGGCCTTCCGCCTGCCGAACCTGCTGAGGCGCTTCACGGCCGAAGGCACCATGACCGCCGCCTTCCTGCCGACCCTGGCGGAGGCGGAGGCCGCCGAGGGCGAGGCCGCGGTGAAGGCCGTGGCGGCACGCTTCCTGGGCACCCTGCTGGCCATCCTCCTGATCGGCGTCGTCCTGGTGCTGCTCTTCATGGGCCCCCTGGCGGGCCTGCTCACCCTGGGGCGGCCGGAGGTGCAGGGCGAGCTCACCACCCGCCTGGGCCGCATCATGTTCCCCTACCTGGCCCTGGTGAGCCTCACGGCGGGCTTCGGCGGCCTGCTGAACCTGCGGCACCGTTTCGCGCTGGCGGCATCGGTCTCCATCTTCTGGAACGTGGCCTTCATCGCCTTCGGCTGGACGAGCCTGCGCGTGCTGGAGCGGACGGGGCGCGTACCCTACGAGACCGTGGCGGTCGTGTGCGCCCTGGCGGTGCTGGCGGGCGGCGTGCTGCAACTGCTGGTGCTGCTGCCCGCCATCCGGAAGGAGGGCTTCGGCCTCTCCTTCGGCCTGCACCTGCGGGATCCCTGGGTGCTCAAGACCCTCAGGCGCATGGGACCCGGCCTGCTGGCGGCGGGGATCTATCCCATCAACGCCCTCATCAGCACCACCCTGGCCTCGGAGCTGCCCAACGGCGCCCAGACCGTGCTCTTCAACAGCGGCATGATGAGCGAGATGGTCATGGGCCTCTTCGCCATGAGCCTCGCCACGGCGAGCCTGCCCGCCCTGTCGCGCCAGGCCGAGGTCCGGGACTGGCCCGCCATGAACCGCAGCCTCACCCAGTCCATCTCGGCCTCGGCCCTGCTGGTGCTGCCGGCCTCCGTGGGCCTGGCGGTGCTCTCGCGGCCCGTGTGCGCGCTGCTCTTCCGCACCGGCGCCTACACACCGGCAGCCTCGGACTGGACGGCCCTGACGCTGGTGTTCCAGTGCGTGGGCCTGGTCTTCGTGGCGGCCCAGCGCCTAGGCAACCAGGCCCTCTACGCCCTCAAGGACTACCGCGGCCCCGCCGCCCTGGCCGCCGGCACGCTGCTGCTGAACGTGGCCCTCAGCCTCGCCCTGCTGAAGCCCCTGGGCACCGGCGGCCTCGCCCTGGCCAATGGGCTGGCCAGCCTTGCCGGATGGCTCGGCGTGCTGTTGCGCCTGCGCCCCCGCCTCCCCGGCCTGGACCTGCGCCCCCTCCGGAACGCCGCCGCCCGGGCGCTGCTGGCTTCAATCCTCATGGGCCTGCTGGCCTGGGCCGGGGCGGGCCTCCTGGGCCTGGACGCCCCCCACGCCTTCCGCCGGGCGGGCCTGGCCCTGCGCCTGCTGCCCCTCATCGCCGCCTGCGCCGCCGCCTACGGCCTGGCCGCCGTGGCCCTCGGCCATCCCGAGGCCCGGGAGCTGTCCGGGAAGGTCCTCGGGAAGCTGCGCCGGTAGCTGCTGACAGACGAGGGGCCGGGCCCAGTGGAACGTGGCCCGGCCCCTCTGTGCGCAGACCGTGTTCAGTTCTGCAGTTCCACCGTCACCACGGCGCCGCCCATCTGGGGGCCCGTCGCCACGGTCTTGAGCACCTTGCGGGTGGCGGTGTCCACCCACACGGTCGTGGTGCCGGGCTCGCCCTCGGCGGAGGTGAGCTCCACCTTCCAGGCCTTGAAGCTGCCCGCGGGCACCTTCAGATCCTCCTGGCCCGCGACCTTGAGCTGCTTGAGCTGGACCTTCTGGCGCTGGAGGTCCGCGTTGCGGAAGGTGGTGGTGTAGCCGTCCGCCAGGGGCAGACAGGCCAGAGCATCCTCGGAACCCGAACCCTCGGCGTAGGCCCCGCCGCCCAGCTCGATGCTGAAGGGCCTGGCGTTGCCGCCCATGGCCATGGAGCCCGTGGCCTTGGAGCCCTCATAGGCCAGCTCGATGGTCACGGCCCCCTGCTTCACGAGGCGCTTCAGGGGCACGAGGCTGTCCTGGGCCATGGTGGTGGTCTCCACCGCCTCCCCGCCGGGCAGCTTGGCGGCATCCGTCACCACCCAGGCGCCCCCTTCCTCCTTCACGGTCCGGACCATGGAGATGGGCATGGAGCGAGGGCCCATGGCGATGGTGCCCGCATAGGTGAAGGTGCCGGCCGTGGGCTTCGCGACGGGTCTGGGGACGCCCACCGCCGCCGCGTCGGCCTTTTTGGCCAGGACCACCGTCTTGGGATCCACGGTGATCTCCGGCAGGCGCTTCATGACGTCCGGCTTGCCGCCCTCCTGGTGGCGGGCCTTGAGGTACTTCGCCAGGAAGGTCTCGGCGGCGGCGAACATGGCCTGGTTGTTCACGGGCCGGGCGAAGCCGTGGCCCTCGTCGGGCGCACACAGGTACTCCACCGGGAAGCCGCGGTCCCGCAGGGCGATGACGATCTGGTCGCTCTCGGCCTTCTTCACGCGGGGATCATTGGCGCCCTGGATGACCATGAGCGGGGTGTGGATCTTCGCCGCGGAGTTCAGGGGCGACTGGCGCTCCAGCTGCTTCCTTCCCTCGGGCGTGTTGGGGTTGCCCATGCGCTCGTGGAACACGATGCGGCCGGCCTCCCAGTAGGGCGGGATGGTCTCCAGCAGGGTCAGCAGGTTGGAGGGGCCGACGATGCTCACGGCCGCCGCGTAGAGGTCCGGCGTGAAGGCCACGCCGGCCAGGGTGGCGTAGCCGCCGTAGGAGCCGCCCATGATCCCCACGCGCTTGGGATCGGCGATGCCCTGGGCCACCAGGTGCTTCACGCCCCAGGTGAGGTCGTCCTGCATGAGGTCGCCCCACTGCTTGTTGCCGGCATTGAGGAACTTCTTGCCGTAGCCCGTGGAGCCGCGGAAGTTGGGCTGCAGCACGGCATAGCCGCGGTTGGCCAGGAACTGGGCCAGGTTGTTGAAGCCCCAGGCATCCCGGGCCCAGGGGCCGCCGTGGGGCACCACCACCAGGGGCAGCCCCTTGGCGGGCACGCCCTTGGGCAGGCTCAGGTAGGCGGGGATCTCCAGGCCGTCGCTGGACTTGTAGCGGATGGGCCGCATGGCGACCATGTCCTTCCGGGGCAGGTCTTCCCGGGACACGTATTCCAGGCTCAGCTTCTTGGTGCGGCGGTCGAAGAGGTAGCGGCTGCCGGGATCCTGGTCGCTGTAGGCGGCCACCATCACCAGCTGCTCGTCGTTCGTCATGGAGGCCAGGCCGATCTCGCGGCCGGGGAGCTTCGCCTGGATGCGCTTGAAGTCCGCCTCCCAGGCCTTGTCCTTCCAGTAGATCCGGGTGCGGTCGTCCTGGTAGGTGGTGGCGATGAGCTCGTCCGTGAGGTCCGAGAACAGGGCCGAGCCGAAGTCCACGCGGCCCTTGGGATCGGATTCGAGCTTCTCCTCCTTCCCCGTGGCGGGGTCGAAGAGCACCAGCTCGGTCAGGTCGCGGTGGCCCTTGTTGGTCTCCAGGTAGACCCGCTTGCCGTCCTTGTGGAAGTTGATCGGGGCGGCGGACTCGAAGATCGAGCACTCGTAGACCTTGGTGAAGCCCTCGGGATCCACGCGGAGGATCTCGGTGTCGCCCTTGTCCGTGGTGCGCAGGGCCAGGCGCAGGTTCGCCTGCTTGTCGAAGACCCAGCCGGCGATGCGCTCAGTGTTCTTGCGCACCAGGGTCCGCTCGCCCGTGGAGATCTTCACCTTGTAGACGTCGTGCCAGGCCGCGTCGCGGTCGTTGAGGCCCACATAGATCGTGTCGGGATCGGCCTTGGGCACGGCGTAGATCATGGCCCGGGCGCCCTTGGCGGCGGTCAGGTTGCGGGCCTCGGGCACCTCCTTGCCGGCCGCTGCGGGAGCCGCCGGATCCACGGCGTAGACGTTGTAGTTCTCGTCGCCGTCCCTGTCCTGCACGAAGAGGATCTGCTTGCCGTCCCGGCTCCAGAAGAAGGCGGGGATGGGGCGCTTGGGGTCGGCGGTGATCAGGTGGCCCTTGGCGTAGGGTTCGCCCACCTTCTTCACCCAGATGTTGCGGGTCTCCCTGTACGGCTTGAGGAAGGCGATCCACTTGCCGTCCGGTGACAGCTGGGCGCCGGCGATCTCGGGGTTGCCGAAGAACTTGTCGCGGTCGATGAGCGGCGGAAGCTGGCCCTTCCGGGCGGCGGGTGCGGGCGGCTTGGCGCCCTCGGCCGCCAGGGGCAGCGCCAGAACGAGGGCGAGGCCCACCCGCAGGAGGGCCTTCAGGGTCGGGGATGAATCCATGGGTGGAACTCCTTGGATAATGGAGAGGGAGAAGTGAAGTCTACGCTGGAATCCGCTATCGGTTGATCCCCGTCCCAGGAAGGACCTGACCTCTCGATCCATGCGACAGTCGAGGTGGAGGTCCCATGAAAGCCGTCATCCAGCGCGTGAAGCGGGCCTCGGTGCGCAGCGGGGAGCTGGAGGCCGCCATCGGGCCGGGCCTGCTGGTGCTGGCGGGGCTCGAAGCCGGGGACACGGAGGAGACCTGCGCCTGGGCCGCCGCCAAGATCGCCTCCCTGCGGATCTTCGAGGACGCGGACGGGAAGATGAACCTGGGCCTCGCGGAGGTGGGCGGCGAGATCCTGGCCATCAGCCAGTTCACGCTGGCGGGCAGCATCGCGAGGGGGCGGCGCCCCTCCTTCGATCAGGCCATGGCCCCGGATGCAGCCCGGGTGCTCTTCCGCCGGTTCCTCGACCTGCTCAGGGCCCAGCATCCCCGCGTGAAATCGGGCTTCTTCCAGGAACACATGGAGGTGGAGCTGCTGAACGACGGCCCGGTGACCTTCATCCTGGAGCGCTGAAGGGGCGTCCCAGCCAGCGCTCCAGCGGAGGCGCCAGGACCAGGGTCAGCCCCGCGAACAGCAGGCCCGCCGCCACGTCCGCCACGTAGTGGACACCGATGTAGACCGTGGCGAAGACCACGGCCAGGGCCCAGGCCCAGAGCAGCGGCGCCAGCCGGGGGAAGGGCCGCGTCGCCAGCAGGGCCGGCAGCACCGAGAGCGCCGTGTGGCCGCTGGGGAAGGCGTCCAGCGTGGTGGACTCGGCGCCGTTCAGGAAGGCCCGCACGGCCTGGGAGACCGCGCCGCCGCCCAGCTGCGCCGCGGCCAGCGCCTCGGGCACCCGGGGACCCTCGGCGGGCCACAGGAAGTAGCCCAGGAAGGAGAGGTAGAAGCCGAGCAGGATCCGGAAGGCCACCCGCTCGAAGCCTTCGGGCCCCGACCGGATCCTCGCCAGCACGGCCACGGTGATGGGCAGGAAGTAGAAGCTGGCGTAGGCGAGGTAGACCAGATCCGTGAAGGCCGCGGGCCGGCCGAAGGCCCCGTGCCAGTGCGCCGCCAGGGCGCCGAACCATCGCCGGTCCGCCGCCGCCAGGGCCGAGTCCCAGCGGTGGCCGTTCACCGCCACCACCAGCGGCTGGAGGAGCAGGAACACCAGGAGCACCACCAGGATCGACAGGAAGTCCCGCAGTGCCGGGGCGGCCCGTCCCCGGGCCAGGCCCAGCACCAGCAGGACCAGGAGCAGCCCGGCGAAGGTGGCCGACCTCGGCGCCCAGCCCCCCGGGCGCGCGAAGACCGCCAGCGCCAGAAGGCCCGCCAGGACCAGGGCCGTGAGCCGCTCCGAGGGCCGCAGGGCGGCGATCGCCCCGCGGATCATGGTTCCGGCGCTCCCCGTTCCTCGCCGGTCCAGACGGGATCGCCCTCCGGCGGGCCCAGCCAGCGTCCCGGATCCTCCAGGATCTTCTGCACCAGGGCCAGGGAGCGGGCGCAGGAGAAGGCGTCGTCGATGCGCTCGTCGAAGGTCCAGCGCACGGAGAGCGCCTCCTCGGACGTCACGCCGTCCCGGCCCGCGAAGCCCGCGCGCCGGGGCGCGGACACGGCCCCGAAGATGGAGACGGTGCCGTACTCGTAAAGGTGGTGGTAGACGTCGGACACGCCCACGGAGCCGAGGTTCGCCAGGAAGAGGCTCGCGTACATGGGATCGTCCCGGATCATGAAGGCCGGGAAGAGGTTCCAGTGGTCCAGCGTCCGCGCCAGACCCACCAGCGCGCGTACCAGGGGACCCGGTAGCCGCATGATCAGCCCCACCTCCTTGTCCACGGCGCAGTCCGTGTCCCGGGCCTCATCCACCTGGGTCGAGAGGCGCCGGGAGAAGGCCGCGAAGCGCTCCCCCCGGGGGCACGCCAGCTTCACCGTGACGTCGGGACCGTCATCGGTGAACTCGCGCTTGGCCACGAAGGAGATGGACACGCCCCGCCGCTGGTAGATCCGCCCACCCGAGACGAAGCGGTTCAGGCGGGGGCGGGCCTCCAGGGCCACGGCGGTGGCGTAGGCCACGAGGTGGAACATCGTGGCCCGGGGGTGGTGCGCACGGTTGTAGGCCTTGAGCCAAGTGCGCGTGGCCGCGATGCGGTAGACGGATTCCTGGTAGACGCAGCTCTCGTTCCGGCCGCGCATGAGGTAGGGCATGATGCGCCGCACCGGGGCCTCACCGCGGACCAGGTCGCCATCGGGACGGGAGAAGAGGGGCATGGATCAGGGTTGTCATCCGGCCCTGCCCTGTCAAGGCGACCCTCGGCTCCTCTTTTGCGTTGACACCTGATGGGGCCGGGATTATCCATGGGGCAACTTTTCCGGTGACCCCATGACGACGCCTTCCGCACGCCTCCGCCTGCCCGCTTCCGGCCTGCTCGCCGCCGGCCTCCTCCTCACGGGCGCGCCGGCCCGGGCCCAGGCGCCCGGTCCCTGGACCGCCACCGTCTACCTCCAGCAGAGCTGGCCCAAGCAGACGGAGACCAACCGCCAGATCAAGGACATCAACGCCGCGCTCGGCTCCTCCTTCAAGACCTGGGACGACGTGGCGAACCTGAACCTGGGCGTCCAGGCCTTCCGGGACCTGGATCCCCGCTGGAAGGTGGGGCTCGAGCTGGACTACTCCCGGGGGAAGATCGACGGCACCGCCCTGGTGGACACGCCCGCCGGCCCGGCCAACCTCTCCTTCGAGCAGAAGTACACCGTCTACGCGGACCTCCTGGCCCTGGTCCAGTTCCGGCCCCTGGGCGCGGGCGGCCGCTGGATCCCCTTCCTCCAGGGGGGCCTGGGCGTGGCCTACGAGAAGGACCGCACCACCCTCACGCTGCGGAACCCCTACCTGGACGAGACCCTGCTCCATGTGGACAACGACGGCTGGTTCCCGATGTTCACCGTGGGCGCCGGGGTGGATGTCTACCTCTCGGAGAAGCGCACCTGGTACGCCGAGGCGGGCGTGAGCTACACCTGGGCCCGCCTCAAGCACGACGTCGCCGCCAGCGGCTCCCTGGCCCCGCCCACCGTCACCGCCGACACCGACTCCACCGGCCCCAACGTGTGGCTGGGCGTCGGGCGGCGGTTCTAGGGCCCGGCCCCCGGACGCGGCGGCGCCCCGGGGGATGATGCCCGGGGCGCCGGAGTCCTGCGGGGGGTTCAGAGCGTCATGCGCTGGAGGCTGGCCTTGAGGCTCTCGTCGACGATGGCGAGGCAGTCGGCGAAGTGGGCCTTGGTCTCCTTGCTGAAGCCGGGCTTCATGGGGGCGGCCTTGAGGGCGGGCTGGAGGGCGCGCAGGGCCTCCCGGGCCAGGGCCCGGGCATCGGCGGGCGTGAGGGGGTTGGCCTTCAGCACCTGGGCGCTGAGCTGGCGCAGGTGCTCCCGCTGCAGGTTGCGCCGCATCACCGGGACCTCGCGGCCGCTCTTGAGCTCGGTCCAGATGGCGCCCTGGAGGGTGTCGTAGAGCTCCGACAGGCGGAAGACGCCCTTGGGATCCGCCAGCTTGTCCGGCGCGTCCAGGATGCGCTGGGCCACGGCGGGCTGGAACAGCTGGGCCAGCACCTGGGTCTGGGTGCGCAGCACCCACTGGGCGGGCGACGGATCGGCATTCACGGGGCCGCCGAAGCGGTCGGTGGTGAGCCGGGACATGAACTCGGGCTTGAAACGGAAGGCGTCCACGGAGAAGAGTCCCGTCTCCAGCAGCTTCAGGGCCTGGCGCTGACGGGCGGCGGGAACGGGCGTGATGGGCGCCCGGCCCGTGCCCGCGTGGTCGCGCAGATGGACCACGCCGCCGATGTATTTGGCGCTCAGGTTGGCGGAGAGGCCCACCTGCCCCAGGGCCCGCAGCAGCCCCCGGCGCAGGGGCTGGTAGTCATCCCCGTCCTTGAAGGTCTTGGCCTGGAGGCGCTCCCAGAGCTCCTTCGAGAGGTTCAGGCGCTTCTGGTAGAAGGCCAGGGGATCCGAACCCAGGTCGCGGCGGTTCACCTCCGGATCCATGCCCTCGAGGCCCATGAAGCCCAGGGCCTCCTCATCCGTGCCGTAGGCCAGCTCCGGCTCGGAGCTGCGTCCGGCGATCTTCGCGAGGGCCGCCTTCTCCTCCGCGGGGGCCAGCGGCTTGTAGCCGTACTCGATGACCCAGTGGTCGTAGGGCCCCAGGGTGCTCATCACGTACTCGCCCTGGCGCTGGCCCTTGAGCGCCAGGTTCAGCGCGTTGTAGTCCATGACGGACCCGGTCAGGCCGTGGGTCTTGGTGAACTCCGGATCCGAGACCTGCTCCAGGGAGTAGATGGTCGAGGCCCGGAAGTTGTGGCGCAGGCCCAGGGTGTGGCCCACCTCGTGGGTGATCACGTCCTTGAGCACGGCGGCCACGTAGGCGTCCTCCTCCGGGCTGCCGGGCGTGATCTCGCCGCGGGTCTCCAGGAGGTCGAGGGCGAAGCCCATCTCCTGGTGGGCCTCGGCCGCGTAGGTGCAGAGGTCCTGGTCGTGCCGGAACAGGAAGGGCTCCTGGGCCCGGGGCGGCAGGGTCTCGCGGGCCTCGGTGCGGGTGCCGCGGGCCCAGACCTCTCCGATGCCGATGTCCGCGTCCAGGATCTCCCCGCTGCGGGGATCCACCTGGCTGGGCCCGATGGCGAAGCCGATGTCCGTGCCCGTGAGCCAGCGGAGAGAGGCGTGGCGGGCATCATGGGTGTCCCAGTCCGCGTCGGCGGGCTGGACCTTCACCTGGATGGCGTCCTTGAAGCCCTGCTCCTCGAAGGCCTTGTTCCAGGCCAGCACCCCCGCCGTGACGGCGGGGCGGTACTTCTCGGGGATGTTCCGGTCCAGCCAGAACACGATGGGCTGCTTCGGCTCCGAGAGCGGGGCGGCGGGGTCCTTCTTCTCCAGGCGCCAGCGGTGGATGTAGTGCACCTTGGGATCCACCTTGGTGTCGTCGCCGAAGTCCCAGCGGGTGGTGGCGAAGTAGCCCAGCCGGTCGTCCGCCAGGCGCGGCGCCATGGGCTGGTCCGGCAGCTTGGCGAAGGAGACATGCCAGCCCAGGAACAGGCTGCGGATGTCCTCCAACGTACCCGGAAGCGGCGTGAAGGGCATGGGCGGGGCCCCCGGCATCTGGACCGGGGGCAGGATGAGACGCGCCAGGGCGTAGTGGGCCTCGATCCGGAAGGCCGCCTGGTCCTCAGAACTGCGGACCTTCTCGAAGAAGCTGTTGGCGGCATCGAAGCCATAGGGCTGGCGGTAGGTGGCCTCCAGCCGGGTGGCGCCCATGGGGATGTCCTTCAGCAGCAGGGCATTGGCCTCCACCAGGAAGGACTTCCGCTCGGGATGGGGCTGGCTGAGCACGGGAGCGCTGGAGAGCAGGCTGTCCGTGAAGCCCTCCGCCACGGCCCGCGCGGCGGCAGAGCCCTCGGGGGCGGTGAAGGAGGTGTTCTTCGCCAGCAGCTGGAGGGAGTTCCCCACCCGGCGGAAGGTGGCCATGTAGCTGGCGTCCATCATGCCGCCATAGATGCCGCGCTCCCCAAGGCCGCGGGTGCTGCTGACCGCGAAGAAGAACGGCTTGTCCAGCTGCTCGGGCCGCACCTCGATCCAGACCTTCTCGTCCTTGGTCCAGAGCGTGAAGAACCCCTTCTGCTCCTTGGCTTCCTTGACGACCTCGGCGAAGGGCTTCAGGGCGCCGGGCGCCGGGGCTGCCGCGGGCGCTCCGGCCGGGGGCTTGGCGCCGTTCGGCGCCGTCTGGGCCGCCAGGCTCAGGCAGAACAGGGGCAGGAGCGCGGCGAGGCGCGGATGATGGCACATACGGACCCTCCTCCTTATGGAGACATGTGCCATACCATACGCGGACGTCCTTATCCGCGTTTAGGGATTTTCCGATGCCCGAGAAGGCTCAGGCCGCTCCGGCCAATCCCCCGATCCAGGCCAGGACGTCGGCACGCATCTCGGGGCTGAGGGTGTGGCCGACGGGATAGAGGCGGGTGACGTGGGGGATGCCCAGGTCCTCCAGCCACCGGTCGGCGCGCTGGGCCCAGTCCGGGGGCAGGGTGTGGTCCCGCTCGCCGTGGCCGATGAAGCCGCGCAGGTGGGCGAGCCACTCCCGGCCGGCGATGCGGGGCTCGATCTCCGGCAGGATGCGGCCGGAGAGGAGCGCGAAGCCGGCCACCCGCTCCGGGGCCGTGAGGGCCACACTGGCGCTCATGATGCCGCCCTGGCTGAAGCCGGCGAGGACGGTGCGGCGCGCCTCCACGCCGTGGGCGGCCTGGAGGTGGTCGATGAACCGGATGAGCGCGTGGCGGCTGTCCTCGGCCTCATCGGCCGCGATCCTGGGGCCCTCGGTGGTGAAGGCCACCCGGAACCACCCGAACTGCCCGGGGCCGAGCTGGAGACGGCTGCGGACCAGCACCACCAGGGTTCCGGGATCCACGCCCGCCGCGAGGTCGGCCAGGTCCGTCTCCTGGCCTCCGACGCCGTGCAGGAGCACCACGAGGGCCCGGGGCCGCTCGGGCTGCGGCTGGAGCACGCGGTAGGACAGGCCCGAGGCCGCGTCCTGCTGCAGGGCCCCGAGGGAATGGAAGGATGGAGTCATGGCGGAACCTCCAGGAAGGGCTGAAACGCGTCCACCTCCGGCCGCTCCCGAGGAACGACCGGAGGCGGATGGGAACGACGGGTCGGCCGGGCTTACTTCTTGGCCGCCTGGGCGACCTTGCCGGCTTCCACGTTGAGGCTCACGGCCACGGACTCGCCGATGACGCCGGGGAAGGTCTTGATGCCGAACTCGTTGCGGTTGAGGGTGAGGGCGCCGTCCACGAAGCCGGCCACCACGCTGCCGGGCGTCATGCCGGCCTGGGTCCCCGCATTGGAGATGGGGAAGGTGATGCGCTTGGTGACCCCGTGCATGGTGAAGTCACCGGTGATCTCGAGCTTGCCCTTGGCCACTTCCTTCACGGACGTGCTCTTGAAGGTGATGGTGGGGTACTTCTCCACGTCGAAGAAGTCGGGGGACTTGAGGTGCTTGTCCCGGGCCTCGTTGTCGGTGCTGAGGCTGGCGGAGGCGATGGTGACCTCCACGGTGGACTTGCTGATGTCCGAGGTATCCACCTTGATGGTGCCGTCGAACTTCGTGAAGCGGCCGCTGACCTTGGCGAGCAGGTGGCTGACCTTGAAGCTCACCTCGCTGTGGACGGGGTCGATCTTGTAGGTGTCCTCGCCGGCCAGGGCGGGCACGGCCGCCAAGGCGAGGGTGGCGAGAAGGGCGCGGAAGGGGTGTCGCATGTGACCTCCAGAGAATAGGTGTTTCACCATGCAATTAGTGTAGATCCTGCAAACGAAGTTGCAACACCTTTTTTTCGAAATCTTGAACCCCTAGTGGCAACACCTACATTTACAGCAGATAAATTGCGAAATCCCTTCGCATGGCGCGGTTCAGCCCTTCCCCTTCACGCAGAGGCAGGAGGTCTCGGCCCGCACCTGGGCCCGGGCCTGGGCGCGCCGGAGATCCTCCCCGGCAGCGAAGGCCTCGGCTTCGCGACCCTGGGCCGCCAGCGCTTTCTGGAGGCCCAGGAGGGACCAGTAGTTGGCGGGGTAGGCCCGGAGGTCCGCGCGGTAGACCGTCTCGGCCTCCTTGGCGCGCCCTGCGGACAGGAGCACGGCCCCCAGGGCGTGGCGGGCGGGGACGACGCAGGCGGGCGGCTCGTCGTACTTGAGGGCGTCCTCCAGATGCACGGCCTCCTGGAGGCGCTGGATCGCCTCGTCCACCCGGCCCTGGCCGAAGGCGATCTCGCCGGCCAGGAAGGCGCGGGACACCTGCATCACCTGGCGGGCGTGGTTGGACCCCCAGAGGTGGGTCTCGGGGATCTTCGGCAGCGCCGCCTCGAAGGCCGCCTGTTCCTTCAGGGCCTCCCCGCTCCGGCCCGTGGCGGCGAAGGCCGTTCCCCGCAGGGCGTGCCAGCTGGCGGTGGCCAGGGGCAGCCGGGCGTCCGGAGCGGGTTCCGCCAGCAGCTCCTCCCAGAGGCCGAACCGCTTCTGGGCCTCCCATTGCCGCGTGGTGAAGGCCTCGGCGAAGGGGGCGTTGGCCACCACCCAGTCCAGGGGGAAGGCCGTCACCACGGCCCTGGTCTGGGCCAGGGCCACCTCCTTGCGGCCTTCCATGAGGGCCGTGTAGGCCAGGAAGTCCGCGTTGTGCACCATGTAGATCCCGTAGAAGCCGATCTCCGGCTGGCGGGCCCGGTAGCGGCCGTCGGCCTCCATGGCCCGCTCGTTGGCCTCGGCCGCCCCGCCCCAGTCGCCGATCCGGGCATAGATGTGGCCGGGCATGTGGACCAGGTGCCCCGCATCGGGCACCAGCCGGCGCAGCCGGTCCGCCGCCGCCTTGGCCCGCCCGGGATGGGGCGAGCCCTCATAGGCGTGGATGGTGAGGTGGAGGGCCAGGGGATGGTTCGGGGCCAGGGCCAGGGCCCGGCGGAGGGCGCCCAGGATCTCCAGGGTGCCGGGCTGGGGCTCGCCGGCCCGGGTCCACTGGTCCCAGGGCCGCGTATCCATGAGGGCCTCGGCATAGAGCGCCGCCACGTCGGCGTCCTTGGGGAAGCGGGCCGCCACCCGGCCCATGGCTCGGGCGTAGGCCGCGTCCAGGGCGCTGCGGTCCGCGGGGTTGGGCATGGCGTAGCGGGACGCCAGGGCCTCGATGAGGGCCCGCTCCACCGGCGGCGCCCCGGCGGCGCGCTTCCGGGCCTGGCCGAGGGCCTCCCAGGCCGCCTTGGCCTGGACCTCGTCCATGGCGGGGTTGTTGATGTGGGGACCGTTCACCAGGGCGAGGCCCCACCAGGCCATGGCGCAGCCGGGATCCAGGCGCAGCGCCTCCTGGAAGGCCCGGGCCGCGGCCTCGTGGTTGAAGGCGTAGGCCCACACCAGCCCCTGGTCGAAGGCCGCCTGGGCGCCGGGGACCTGGGTGGCGATGCGCCGGTGGTGGCGGCCCAGGTCGTAGGGCCGCCAGGGGGCCGGGGCCGTCCCGGATTCCGGGGGAGCGCCGACGGCCAGGGCGCAGGCGAAGAGCAGGACCGGGGAAAGGAAGCGCATGGATCACCCCTCGAAGAAGCTCGGTGTCGACTCTACTTCGCCATGATAAAAAAGTGAATTAGAGTCTCATGCGCGATCAATTCGTCGCCGGCCCCGCCCCCTTCAGCCGGAAGAACCCCACGGTGGATTGGAGCTGCTCGGCCTGAGCCGAGAGCTCCTCCGCCGTGGAGGCGATCTCCTCGGCGGCCCCGGCATTCTGCTGGATCACCTGGCTGAGCTGCTGGATGGCGGTGTTGATGTGGTCCGCGCCCGTGGCCTGCTCCCGCGACGCGGCGCTGATCTCCTGGACCAGGTCCGCGGTCTTCCGGATGTCGGGCACGAGCTTCGCGAGCATCTGGCCCGCGCGCTCCGCCACCTCCACGCTGGAGGAGGACAGCTGGCCGATCTCCCCGGCGGCGACCTGGCTGCGCTCGGCCAGGTTGCGGACCTCGGAGGCCACCACGGCGAAGCCCTTCCCGTGCTCCCCGGCCCGTGCCGCCTCGATGGCGGCGTTGAGGGCGAGAAGGTTCGTCTGCCAGGCGATGTCGTCGATGATCGCGATGCGGGCGGCGATGTCCTTCATGGCCGAGACGGCCTCGGCGACGGCGGCGCCGCTCTTCCGGGCATCCTCCGCCGCCCTGATCGCCAGCTGCTCCGTCTGGCTGGCATTGTCCGCGTTCTGCCGGATGGTGGCGTTCATCTCCTCGATGGAGGCGGCCGCCTCCTCCGCCGCGGCCGCCTGCCGGGAGGTGCCCTGGGACAGGTCCTCCGCGGCGGAGGAGATCTGGCGGCTGCCTCCGGCGACATGGGCGGCGGCATCCCGGATGCCGGACATCACCTGGTGCATGCTCTCCATCATCTTCTTCATGGCCCGGAGCACCCAGCTGGCCTCATCCCTCCCGGGCACCTGGATCTCGAGGGTGAGGTCCCCCCGGGCCAGCAGCTTGACGGCCTCGATGCTCGCGCGGAGGGGCTTGGCGATGCTGCGGGCGATGGAGACGGCCAGCAGGATGAAGACGAGGCCGACGAGGACCAGCCCGACGGCGAGAAGGTTCCGGGTCCTCGCCATGCCGGAGACCTCAGCCTCCTTCCGGGCGGTGAAGGCCTCCTCCTGCTCCCCGATGAGTCCCAGGAGGAGCGTTTCGGCCTCACGCCAGATCGGCGCCTCCTTCTCCACCAGCAGCGCGGTGGCGGCCTCCCGGGTTCCCAGGGCGGCTTCGCGCTGGACATCGGCTTGCAGCGCCTGGTCCCGGGCCCAGAGGATGGACAGGGCCCGCAGGCGCGGGCGCATGGCCTCGGGGGCCAACCGGGCCGCCCGCTCCAGGGATTCAAGCGACTGCCGGTGGGCCGCTTCGAAGGCCTGCCCGGCCCTGGCGTCGGAGGGATCCAGCAGGACGTTCCGGGTGGCCTGCCCCATCTGGAGGCCGCCGGCCTGGATCCGGTTGAGCTCCACGAGGAGTTGGAGGTCCCGGTCGACCATCGCCGTGATGGAGACCTCCATCTGGCGCCGCTGGCGATGCGACAGAACCCCGATCGTCACGAGGCTCAGGATGATGAACCCGAAGAGCAGGTTCAGCCTCCATCGAATCGTCATGTCCTTGAGCACCCGTGGCCCCCCTTTCTCGGAAAGATGGCAAAGCAGGGAAAAATAATGCTGAGTAGGAATACAGCAATCTTGGAGCCAACCCATCAGGGAGGCCCCAAGCTCATGTACTAAGCAGAGTTGATGCACCTTATCGGCCGGTTGTCGAAACAGATGAGAGATCAATTGTTATTCGCCATGGTCAAATCTTGACCAACCCCCTCTGGCGCCCGGGACTACATTTGAGCCATGGAATCCGGGTCCTGGCCGCTCCCGCGCCCCCTGCTCCCCGCGGAGATGTCCCCTGGCGGCGTGCTGCTCCGGGCGGAGTATTTCCAGGGGCCGATCGACACCCGGGCCTTCGCCGCCCGCCACCCGCACCACCGGGTGCTCTCCTCCAACCCCCTGGTGCTGGAGCCCGAGGCCGGGACCTGGGTCTACCTCGCCCGCTTCGGCGCCGCGGTGTTCTGGAACGCCTCCCCCGCGGTCGTGGCCTCGGTGATCCGGGACCTGGAGGATCTGCCCGGCATGGGCGCCCGGGCGGAAGCGGCCCGGGACGACCTGCGGGTGCACCTGGGCGCCGAGGCGGATCGCGTGGACTTCTCAGAGGTCTGGCTGCGCGACCTCACCCTGGACAAGCTGAAGATCGTCTCCCTGGCCCTGGCCCAGAGCGTGGCCCTGGACTCGGTGGAGGCCGAGGTGAGCCGGGCCATGGCCCGGTTCGGTCCCGTGGTGACGGCTCTCCGCGACGAGGGGCGGCTGGTCTCAGGACAAAAGGAGCTGCTGCGGACCGTGGGGTTCGCCATGGCGGTGCGGGCCGCGGTGCTGGATACCCTCACGCTCTTCGACGACCCGCCGGAGACCTGGGAGAGCGAGGCACTGGCCCACCTGGACAGCGCCCTCTTCGACCAGTTCGACCTGGAGGAGCGCCTCGCGGCCGTGAACCAGAAGGTGGCCTACCTCCAGGACGCGGGCGCCACGGTGCTGGACGTGCTGGCCCACCGCAAGGATCAGCGGCTGGAGTGGATCATCATCGTCCTCATCCTGGTGGAGGTGGTGCTCTTCGTCTGGAAGGAGTTCCCCATCAAGTAGGCGGCGCCTACACCCTCGGCGCCTCCATCCCGAACTGGGCCCAGCCCTCCTTCGTGGGGCCGTAGATGCTGGGCACGTGCAGGCCCGCCTGCCGCATGAGCACCGTCATCTGGCCGCGGTGGTGGGCCTGGTGGCTCACCAGCACATAGAGCGCGAAGGCCCCGGTCCAGCTCTCGCCGTAGAGCGTGAAGTTCCGGCCCAGTTCCGTGTTGCTCCAGCTGCCCACGTGGTCGAGCAGGGACTCGCTCACGGCGCGGTAGGCCGCGAGGATCTCGGCCATGGTGGGCGGAGGCGGCGTGGCGATGAACCCGTCGGGTCCCAGGCCCACGGGCCCCTTCACCTTCAGGCCCAGGTTCTGGGGCAGCTCCAGGACGGACTCCACCAGGTGCCAGGCCAGGCGCCGCAGGTCCCGGTGCTGCTCGTCCACGGCCTGATGGGCCGCGGCGTCGGGGATGGCCGAGAGGACCGCCAGGGTCTTCTCCGCCTCCTGCTCCCAGATGGTCTTGAAGTCCTCCACGCGACGGAACATGCCTGCCTCCTGGAAAGTCCCCGGAAGCATAGCGCAATGATTCCGCGAATGCTCAGACCGGCGTGACGCTCCGGCGCTTGGCGGGCCAAGCCTCGCGGCGGCGGGCCCGGGCGAGACGGGTGATGAGCTCATGGCGGAGGTCGGCGGGATCCACGATGGCGTCCACGTGGAGATCGGCGCCCAGCTTCTTGAGGTCGATGTCCTCGTTGTACTCGTCGCGGAGCTGCTGGACGTAGGCGGCGCGCTCTTCTTCCGGCTTCTCCGCGATCTTGTTGGCGAACACCGCGTTCACGGCGGCCTCCGCCCCCATCACGGCGATGCTGGCCGTGGGCAGGGCCAGCGTGGCGTCGGGGTCGAAGCCGGGCCCGCTCATGGCGTAGAGGCCCGCGCCATATGCCTTCCGGACCACCACACAGATGCGGGGCGTCGAGCAGGAGGCCATGGCGCTGATCATCTTCGCCCCGTGGCGGATGATGCCCTGCTTCTCCACGGCGCTGCCGATCATGAAGCCGGGCACGTCGCTGAGGAAGACCAGCGGGATGCCGAAGGCGTCGCAGAGCGTCATGAAGCGCGTGGCCTTGTCCGCGCTGTCCACGAAGAGCACCCCGCCCTTCACCCGGGGCTGGTTGGCGAGGATGCCCACGGGCTTGCCGTCCAGGCGCGCCAGGCCCGTGATGATCTCGCCGGCGAAGAGCTTCTTCACCTCCAGGAAGCTGCCCTCGTCCACCAGTCCCTCGATGAAATCCTTCATCTGGAAGGGGGAGTTGATGTCCTTGGGAACGAGGGCGCCCAAGGCCTTCGCCTTGGGCGTAACCGCCTTCGGCGGAACGGTAGGCAGGGCATCTTCGCAGTTCTGGGGGAAGTAGGCGAGATACTGGCGGCAGAGGGCGATGGCCTCCTCCTCGGTCTTGCAGAGGAAGTCGCCGCAGCCGCTCACGCTGCAGTGCATGCGGGCGCCGCCCAGGTCCTCGAGGCTGATCTTCTCGCCGATGACCATCTCGGCCATGCGCGGTGAGCCCAGGTACATGCTGGCGTTGCCCTCTACCATCATCACCACGTCGCAGAAGGCGGGGATGTAGGCGCCGCCCGCCGCCGAGGGCCCGAAGAGCAGGCAGACCTGGGGCACCAGGCCGGAGAGCGCCACCTCCATGTGGAAGATGGTCCCGGCGTGGCGCCGGCCGGGGAACATGTCGAGCTGATCCGTGATGCGGGCCCCGGCGCTGTCCACCAGGTAGAGCATGGGGACCTTCATCCGCAGGGCCACCTCCTGGATGCGGATGATCTTCTCCACCGTGCGGGCGCCCCAGCTGCCGGCCTTGATGGTGCTGTCATTGGCCATGAGCGCCACGGGGCGCCCGCCCACCGTGGCCGTGCCGGTGATGACGCCATCGGCCGGAAGGTCCTTGCACAGGGCGTTGGCGAAGAGACCGTCCTCGGCGAAGCTGCCCTCATCCACCAGCAGGCGGATGCGCTCCCGGGCGAAGAGCTTGCCCGCCTCCGCATTCTTCTCGTGGGCCTTGACGGCGCCGCCTTTCTTGATGCGGTCGACTTCCGCGTGGAACTGCTCGGGCTGCATGGGGACCTCGGGATGGATCCTCCAGCATAGCGGGGCGACTCCGGAGCCGCGGCATGCGATCCTGGAGCGATGCACGGCGCGGGCGGAAGAAGGCGGCCTGGGTACCTCACGGCGCCCTTCCTCGTGGTCTGCACGTTCTACTTCCTGGTCTTCGCGGCGGGCTACCAGCTCTTCCCGGTGGTGCCCCTGCGCCTGCGGGAGTTCGGCGCCAGCCTGGCGGAGAGCGGACGCTTCCAGACGGCCTTCATGCTGGGCTCGGGCTTCGGCGCGCTGTTCACGGGGCCCCTGGGCGACCGCCTGGGCCCGCGCCGAGTGCTGCGCGTGGCCTCCGTGGCCGTGGTGGGGATCCTCCTGGTCTACGCGCTGCTGAAGGTCCGCTGGGTGTTCTACCTGCTGGCGCCCCTGCACGGCCTGCTGTGGTCCGCCCTGCGCACGGCCTCCGTGGCCAAGGTGGGCGGCATCCTGCCCCTGGAGCACCGGGCCCAGGGCCTGTCCATCTTCGGCCTCACGGGTCCCGGCGGCGTGGCGGTGGGCCCCCTGGTGGGACTCTGGCTCATGCCCCGCCTGGGCTTCACCTGGATGCTGGTCTTGCTGGCGGGTGTCTTCGCGGTGCTGTTCGCCCTCATCGGCTCCCTGCCCCGCGAGCAGGCCCGCGAGATCGAAGGCCCGATCTTCCAGTGGCCGGACCGCAGCATCTGGGGGACCGTGGCCGTCATGGGCCTGGTGGGCCTGAGCTTTGGCCCCATGCCGCCCTACAGCGCCCAGGAGGCCAAGGCCCTGGGCCTGGCCTGGCCCGCGGCCTTCCTCACCTGCTTCGCCCTGGGCATGATGGCCATGCGCGGCCTGCTGGCGCTCACAGGCATGGGCCGGCGGCCCGTGGCCCTGCTGCCGGGCATGGCCGCCCTGACCGCCCTGGGCTACGGCCTGCTGGCCTTCCTTCCCGGGGGCCTGGCCCGGCACCTGCTGTCGGGCCTGGTCTACGGCGCCGGCTACGGCATGGTGCACACCCTGATGCTCACGCACCTCATGGAGACCACTCCGCCGGAGCGCCGGGGCGCGGCCACGGGGGCTTTCTTCTTCGCCTTCGACGCCACCACCGCCCTGGGTTCCCTGGGCCTGGGCTGGGTCATGCAGCACGGCGGCTTCCGCTGGGGCTGGGCCATCGGCACGGGCCTGATGGTCCTGTGCATCCCCGTGGCCCACCGCGTCGTCCAGCCCCGCGTGACACCCGCGGCGGACCCCTCTGCCATCCTGGAGGGATGACGGATCTTTCGAGCACCCGGCCGCGCCTCATCACGCGCCAGTTCGCCCTGGTCTGGGCCATCACCTTCCTGACCTTCTTCGCGGCCTTCCAGCTCTTCCCCACGGTGCCGCTGCGCCTGCGGGAACTGGGGGCGAGCCTGGCGGAGAGCGGCCGCTTCATGAGCCTCTTCACGGCGGGCAGCGCCCTCGGGGCCCTGTTCACCGGGCCCCTGGGCGACCGGGTGGGCCATCGCCGGCTGGTGATCCTCTCTGCCTCGCTCTACACGCTCTTCCTGGGCGCCTACGCCCTGATGCCCGTGCGCTGGGGCTTCTATGTGCTGGCCTTCCCCCACGGGATCGTGTGGTCGGGCCTGCTGACGGCCACCATGGCCTCACTGGCCCACGTGCTGCCGCCGGACCGCTCGGCGGACGGCCTCAGCCTCTACGGCCTGGCCAGCCCAGGCGGGGTCATCGTGGGCCCCCTGCTGGGCCTCTGGATCTACCAGCGCTGGGGCTTCGCGCCCATCGGGTGGTACCTGGCGCTGATCTTCCTCGCCCTCGGCGCCCTGGGAACCACCCTGCCCAAGGACCATCCCCACGGCCGGGCGGAGGGTTTCCAGTGGCCCGATTCCTCGGCCCTGGGTCCCAGCCTGGTCCTCTTCTGCGTGGCCCTGGGCTACGGCGCCCTAGGCAGCTACACCGCCCAGGAGGCCCTGGCCCTGGGCATGCCCGTGCCCTCGGCCTTCCTGTCCTGCATGGCCGTGGGCATGGTGCTCATGCGCCTCGCCATGCTCCGGACGGGCTTCGGCCGGCGCCCCATCCGCCTGCTGCCGGCCATGCTGGCCGGTGCCATGGCGGGCATGGTCCTGCTGGCGGTCCTGCCGGGCGGGACCGGGCGCCACGTGGCATCGGCCGTGCTCTACGGGGCGGGCTACAGCATGGTGCACACCCTGCTCAACGCGAAGCTGCTGGAGACAGCGGACCCGAAGCGGCGGGGCGCGGCCTTCGGCGCCCTGCTCTTCGCCTTCGACTCCGGCATCGGCCTCGGCAGCTTCAGCCTGGGCTGGGTCATCGGACACCACGGCTACCGTCTGGGCTGGGCCCTGGGCGCGGTGGCCATCCTGGCTTCCCTTCCCGTGGCGAGGCGCCTCGCCCGGAACTGAGAGCGCCCGGCAGAACCTGGGCTCAGAGGTCGTATCAAAACCCCGACGAGGCCGCGATGAAGCCAGGCGGGATGCACCGAAAGGAAGCGCCCGCAGGGCGATGCGGGACATCGTTCAAGGGCGGTGACGCCGCGGGGCGCCCGCCTGGCTTCATCCCTCCGGGCGAGGGCACCGGGCGTCGCGATGCCGCGTCAAGCTCGTCGCGCGTAGTGCCTGCTACGCATCTCCTCGCTTTCCTCGCCTCGCTCGCCCGGTTCCCTCGCGCGGCCACGTGGGGGTTTTGATACGACCTCCTAGAGCGCCTCGAACGCGGCCTGGAGGCGGGTCCGGACGGTCTCGGCATGGGCCCTCAGGGCCGCATTGTCGATGGCGGCCATGGATGCCACCGGATCCACGACGGAGACTTCCGTGCCGCCCGCCACGCCGCGCAGCACCACATTGCAGGGCAGCATGACGCCGACGCGGGATTCCAGGTCGATGGCGCCCTTGGCGAAGGCGGGGTTGCAGGCGCCCAGGATTTTGTAAGTGCCGATCTCCGCCCCGACCTTGGCCCGCAGGGTGGCCTCCACGTCGATCTCCGTGAGGATGCCGAACCCCTCCGCCATGAGCGCGGCCCGCGCCTTGGCCTCGCAGGCCGCAGGGTCTTCCGCCAGGACCTTCGTCATGCAGTAGCTCATCGCCGCTCCTCCTGAGGGATCCCAGAGCATAGGTCAGGGCCGGAGCCCCCGCAACGGCTCCGGCTCAGAGGGAAAAGCGGCCTTCAGCTGCGGCGGTGGAGCTTGTGGACGGAAGCCTGATCCACGCACTTCACGAGGATCTCGTCGATGTTCACGTGGTCCGGGAGCATGAGGCACCAACGCACGCACTCGGCCACGTCCAGGGCGGTAAGGGGCTTCACGCCCTGGTAGACGGCCTTGGCCTTGTCGCCATCCTTGAGGCGCACGTTGGAGAACTCGGTCTCGGCCATGCCGGGATCCACGGAGGTCACGCGGATCTGCTCGCCGTTCAGTTCCAGGCGCAGGCTGTGGGCCATGGCCTTCACGCCGAACTTGGAGGCGCAGTAGACGCTGCCGCCCTCGTAGGGCTGGTGGCCCGCCGTGGAGCCGATGAAGAAGACGTGGCCCCACCCGGCCTTGCGGAGGTGCGGCAGGCCGGCGCGGACGGTCTTCACCACGCCTTCGACGTTGGTGCGCATCATGGCTTCCAGGTCCTCGTCCGGCGTCTCCCACATCTTGTAGACGCCGCTGGCCAGGCCCGCGTTGGCCACCAGCACGTGCAGCCCGCCGAGGGCGGCAGCGGCCTCGGCCACGAAGGTGTCCACGCTGGAGGTGTGGCGGGTGTCCACGGCCCCCGCGAAGACCTTCACACCATGGGCCTTCCGGAGCTCATCGGCCAGGGCCTGCACCCGCTCCACGCGGCGGGCGCCCAGGGCCAGGTGGCAGCCCTGGGAGGCCAGCAGACGCGCCATGGCTTCGCCGAAGCCGCTGGAGGCGCCGGTGATGAGGACGATGGGATGCTCGGGACGCATGGGGCCTCCTCTGATGTTCTGGCTGCAAGAAGGAAAACTGCACTCGTTGGGGCTCGCGAAGAAAGCGGAGATCACAGAGATGGGAATTGGATCCCGTCTCTTCCCTCTGTGTCCCTCCGTTTCCTCATCTTCTCTCGGCGAGTGTCTTTCAGCGGTAGTTCCTGTGGAACTCGCCCAGCGCGTCCACCACCTTCTGGATCTTGTCGGTGGGCGGGAGGATGGTGGTGCGGAAGTGGGCGGTGCCCTCGGCCTGGCCGAAGCCCGAGCCCGGCACCACGCAGATGCCGGTCTGTTCCAGCAGCGCCATGGCGTAGTCGGAGTCCGTGCGCCCGGGCGGGAGGGTGATGCTGGGGAAGGCGTACATGGCCCCGGCGATGATGTTGCAGGTGATGCCCTCGATGCGGTTCAGGCCCTCGGCCAGCAGGATGGCCCGCTGCTTCAGCGCGTCCAGGATGGCGGCCTTCTCCGCGGCGTACCGGGCATAGGAGGGCATGCCGGGTTTCGGCGGCCGCACCATGGCGTAGGTGGCCGCCTGGCCCGCGAGGTTGGCGCAGAGGCTCACGCTCTGGAGCTTGAGGATCTGCGCGGCCACATCCTCGGGCACGTTCCGGTACTCGAAATAGCCGCCGCGCACGCCGCACTCGCCCAGGAAGCCCTTGGAGCAGGAGTGGAAGCTGAAGAGCGAGACGTCCTTCGCCTCCACCTGGTGGAGCACCTTGGCGAAGGAGGTGAACTCGTCGCCGGCCAGGTAGATGTTCTCCTGGTAGACCTCGTCGGCCAGGATGGAGAGCCCGTGGGCCCTGGCGAAGTCGATGATCATCTCGATGTTCGCCTCGTCCAGCACCGCGCCGGTGGGGTTGCCCGGGTTGATGACGCAGATGCCCTTCACGTGGGTGCCCTCGGCCTTCGCCTTGGCCAGGGAGGCCTCCAGCATGGGGCGGCTCAGCTTCCAGCCGTTGGCCTCGTCCAGGTAGTAGGGCACCATGCGCCCTTCGTACAGCGTGATGGTGGCCGAGTAGAGCGGGTACTGGGGGATGGGGACCATGACGCCGTCCCCGGGTCCGCTGATGAGGAGGCGGAGGATGGTCTGCACGCCCTTGCTGGCGCCGTCCGTAAGGAAGATGGCATCGGGATCCACCCGCATGTGGTCGCGCTCGAGGATGAACTCGGCCACGCCTTCGCGGATGAACCGCACGCCCCGACTCTCGCTGTAGGCACCGAGACCGTGCCTCGTGCCCGCGAGGATGGCCCTCGCGGTCTCGACCACGTCCGCCGGGAAGGCGCCGGGGGCCAGATCCATCAGGTCCGGATACTCGCAGAGGGCCAGGATCTGGCGGTTCCAAGTCAGGGGCTTCTGCCCCAGGGACTGGGGGTTGCCGATGTTGCAGTAGATGATCTCGCGGCCCTGCTTCTCCAGCTCTGCGGCCCGGGCCACGATGGGACCCCGCACGGCGTATTCGGTCTCGAGGACGGCCTTCCCGAGGTCGGTCAGATGAATGGTCATGAACACTCCAACCCTCAAGTCTAGCGCGGGGCCGGTCTGTGATCCGAGTCATCCTACTCCGTGTCAGCCCTTCCTACCTTGGGTGGAAGCAGGCGGGGAAGATAGACTGGACGCTCCGGATCCTTCCAGCCACGCCACCTCCCCTCCTTTCCAGAAGAGGCATCCATGCTCGGTTTCTCGCTCACCCCCGAACAGCTGGCCGAAAAAGAACGGGCCCACACCTTCGCCGAGAAGATCATGCGCCCCGTGGCCCGCAAGTATGACGAGACCGGCGAGTGGGCCGTGGACGTCTACAAGGCCGCCTTCGACTTCGGCTACCTCCAGGCCCTGGTGCCCGAGGACTGCGGCGGGCCCGGCGCGTCGCAGATGGACGAGGCTATCGTCTGCGAGGAGCTCTCCTGGGGCTGTGGCGGCCTCTACACCTCCATCATGGCCAACGGCCTGGCCATGACCCCCCTGCTCATCGCCGCCAGCCCCGAGCAGAAGAAGAAGTGGCTGGGCATGATCGCCGAGGAGCCCAAGTTCGCGGCCTTCTCGCTGTCCGAGCCCAACGCCGGCTCCGATGCCGGCGGCATGACCTGCCGCGCCGAGAAGAAGGGCGACAAGTACATCATCAACGGCACCAAGTGCTACTGCACCAACGGCGGCTACGCCGACTGGTATGCCCTCTTCTGCAGCACCGATCCCAGCAAGGGTGCCCGCGGCACCAGCTGCATCGTGGTGCCCCGCGACACGCCGGGCCTGGTGGTGGGCAAGGCGCTGGACAAGATGGGCCAGCGCGCCTCCAACCAGGTGGAGCTCTACTTCAACGACGCCGAGGTGCCCGCGGAGAACCTCCTGGGCAAGGAGGGCATGGGCTTCGTCATCGCCATGAAGACCCTCGACCAGACCCGCGCCGCCGTGGCTGCGGGAGGCGTGGGCGTGGCCCGCGCCGCCTACGAGATCGCCCTGCAGTACGCCAAGACCCGCATCCAGTTCGGCCAGCCCATCTTCGCCAACCAGGCCATCAGCTTCATGCTGGCCGACATGGCCAAGAAGATCGAGGCCGCCCGCCTGCTCACCTGGCAGGCCGCCTGGATGACCGACAACGGCATCAAGAACTCCAAGCAGAGCGCCATCGCCAAGACCTTCGCCACAGACACCGCCATGGAGGTCACCACCGACGCCGTGCAGATCCTCGGCGGCAACGGCTACAGCCGCGACTACCTGGTGGAGAAGTGCATGCGCGACGCCAAGCTCCTCCAGATTTATGAAGGAACGAACCAGATCCAGCGGCTGGTGATCGCCAAGGAAATCCAGCAGGGGAATTGACGGTCAGAGAACGGACGAACCAGCGGGTCCCCACTCGGAACGCGCCTGAATGGCGCGTTCCGAGTGGGGATCCGCTGGTTCGTTCAAGCAACCAGGTTGGCCACCTATTCCTGGCCAGAGATCCAGCAGGGGAACTGACCGGCCAGAGGCCCCTATGCTCAAAAGGCGGCCCATCGGCCGCCTTTTGAGCACTTGAAGGGATTTGGGTCTTGATGGGCACAACACCCGACCCTAGAATCCCTGTCAACCATCCATCTTTATCAGCTCAACAAGCCGTGAAAGTGGGGGAGGGACTCCCGCCGGGGATCCCGGTTTCACTCGGGCGAAGGCCCCCGTGATGCGCATGCCTGGTGCGTATCGCGCGATCAACCCCCAGGCGTGAGGGGCATGGTCCCCGGGAAGAAAGTCATGTCCGAAGGCACCGTCAAGTGGTTCAACGCCGAAAAGGGCTTCGGCTTCATCACCCCCGACGAGGGGGGGGCCGACATCTTCGTCCACTACTCAGCCGTGCAGACCAAGGGGTTCCGCACCCTGGACGAGAAGCAGCGCGTCAGCTTCGACGTGGTGCAGGGGCCCAAGGGACCCCAGGCGGCCAACGTCAACAAGATCTGACCGCCCCGTTTTCCGGGCCCCGGCCCCCCCGGGACCGGGGCTCGTCGCGTACCCTGGTGCCATGATGAAGGCCTCTCTCCGCCCGGCCCTGGGCGCGCTGCTGATCCTCCTGCTGGTTCTCCTCTCCGTGGAGGGGTTCCGCCTGAGCCCGGCCTTCGGGTGGATCCTCCCCCTCACCGTGATCGCCGGGGCGTGGCTGGGGTGGGCGCTCCGGCAGGCCTGGATCTACCCGGCGCAGCTGGCCCGCGCCGAGGCCATGTGGGCGGCGGGCGAGCCCGCCTCGGCCGTGGCGGAGTGCCTTGACCGGACCCCCCTGGCCACCGGCGAGCTGGGCTACCGGATCCGGCTCCTGCGCAGCGCGGCGGACCTGGCCCTGGGCTACCGGGACCGGGCCTGGCTGGACGCCCTGGACGCGCACCTGGCGCGGCTCCCCCTCTGGAAGCGCCCGCTGGTGGCCCAGGCGTTCCGCCGCGTCGGCGACACCCCCTCGGTCCGGCGTCTGGCCTGGGGGGACCGGTTCATCCGCCTCGCCCCCCGCATGGCCCGGCTGCGCCACCTCCAGGGCATCCTCCTGCTGCGTTCGGGCCGGGAGGACGCCCTGCACGAGGCCTGGGTCCACTTCGAAGCCGCCCTGCCCCTGGCCTGGGACGATCCCCTGGTGCTCGAGGACCTGATGCTGGCCGGCCTCCAGCATGGCCGCGAGGATGTGGCGGAGCGGGCCCTGGAGCTCCTGGCCACCCGCCACGGCGACCCCCGCCTGCCCTGGGATCGGGGCGCCGCGGCCATGCACCTGCTGCGGCAGGGCCGCCCCGCCGAGGCCCTGGCCCTGGTCCGGGGCCTGCCCCTGGACCAGCGGCGCCCGGCCCAGCTCTGGCTCGCGGAGAGCGTCTCCCGCCGCCGCCTGGGGGACCTGGAGGGAGCCTGGCGGATGATCGGGGCCGCCATGGACCACTGGCCGGACAGCTTCCGCCTCTGGATGGAGCGGTACCAGACCGCCCTCGAGCTGCGCCGCGACGACGAGGCGCTCCAGAGCCTCGGGCGGGCCTGGCGGGCCATTCCCGCCGGCGACGAAGGCGCCGGCGAGGCCCTCCGGCAGGAGTGGCAGCTCCGGCGCGCCGAGTTCGCCTTCTGGTGGGAGGACGACCCCGCCCTTGCCCGGGAGTTGCTGGCCAAGCTCCCGCCGGAAGGCCAGGGTGACCACCACCCGCCCCTCCTCCTCCAGGTCAAGGTGGCCCTCGGGGAGTACGAGGCCGCCTGCGGGGAAGTCGCCGCCTTGCTCCAGCGGATCCCAGGCGACACGGACCTCCTCCTGCTCCAGGCGGACTGTCTGGCGGGACTGGAGGCCTGGGAGGCCCTGCTGCCCTTCCTGGACGGGCTGGGCGAGGCCTGCCGGGAGCGGGCCGGTTTCTGGCACCTGCGGGGGCTCGGCCGGGCCAACCTGGGCGACCATGCCCATGCCCGGGCGGACCTGGAGCGCGCCGCGCGCATGGACCCGGAGAATCTCCGCTACCTGCTGGATGCGGGGCACGGCTGCGCCGAGCTGGGCGACTGGGATCGCGCCGAAGGCCACTGGCGGCAGGCCCTCCAGGTGGATGGCCAGTCCGAGGAGGCCCTGATCCACCTCGCGGAGGCCCGGCGGGAGCTGGAGGACCTGGAGGGGGCCCGGCGCTACCTGCGGGAGTGCCTCCTGCACCACCCGGAAAGCGCCGACGCCCAGGCCCGGCTGGCGGAGCTGGAAGCCAACTGAGAACTCAGCCCGGCGAGATGTTCCGGAGCAGCGTGAGCTTGCTGTCGTAGCGTGCCTGCGCCTCCGGCTGGGCCCATTTCCGGGCCTTCTCCAGGGCCTTGATGGCGTCCTTCGTCCGCCCCTGGGCCAGGGCGATCCGGGCCTGGATCCAGTAGAACTCGGGCTCCATGGGCAGGAGCTTGATGGCTTGCTTGATGCGGCGGCCCGCCTCCTCCACCTGCTGCTCCCCCAGGGCCTCCTCCGCCAGGAACGCGTTGAAGAAGGGGTCGCGCTTCCGGATCTCCAGCCCGCGCTCGCGGAAGGTCTGGGCTTCCTCCACGCGCCCCTGGGCCCGCAGGAGGTTCTCCAGGTTCCCGCAGGGGGCGCCGTCCTTGGGATCCACGGCCAGGGCCTTGCGGAAGGATGCCTCCGCATCGGCCTCGAGCCCCTGGGCCCGCTGCACCACGCCAAGGATGTTCCAGCCCACGCCCAGGTTCGGATCCACCTGGATCGAGCGGTGGGCCGAGACGAGGGCCTCATCGTTGTGGGACTCCGCCATCAGCTCCACGGCCCGGTTGCTGTGGAAGAGGGCCAGCACGCGCTTGGGCTCCAGCGGCGCGATGAGCAGGCTGTCCCGGCGCACCTCCGGCAGGAAGTCGGCCACCAGTTCCTGGCCCGGCGTCCCCCCCTGCACCACGGCCACCACGTGCCGCTCGAAGCGCACCGTGGTCCCCACCCGGCGCCAGCGGCTGATGCGGAGCGGCTCGCCATACCGGACCCCGAGGCCGATGGACTTGCAGGCCCCAACATAGAGGGCCGTCAGCCCGAGGCAGTTGGCTTTGCGGTCCCGCCAGACCTCCTTGGGCGTGCGGGTGTAGGCGTTGTCGTAGACGATCCCCAGGCCACCCTCCTCCACCGGCGAGAAGAAGGCCCGGAGCAGGGCCCCGACCTTGGCGGGAACGCTCTCCCGGGCGATGGTGTGCTGGCGGGCGAAGGCCTGGATCTCCGGCGGCGGTTCGAAGGGATCGTCGCCAGCCGTCAGCATCGCGGCGCCGAGCAGAAGGGTCAGGACTCGTACGCGCATGGGAGTACTCCCGGCACAACATGGGGGCTACGAAGGGGTTGGTCAACGGGTTATGCGATGCTGGACAAGGAGGGATTATGCCTGGGTCGACTGCCGTCGTATGCGCCTATTCCAGCGTGGGCACCGCGGCCCTGGAGGGCCTCCTGGAGGCCGGGGTCGAGGTGAAGGCGCTCTACACCTACGCCCAAAGCCCGGACGAGCGCTGGTTCACCCCTCCCGCCGAGGTGGCCGCGGCCCGCGGGATCCCCGTCCACATGGCGGACAGCTTCAACACCGATGAGGTCTTCGAGGCCATCCGGGCCCACCGGCCCGACTTCCTCTTCAGCTTCTACTTCCGGGAGATGATCCAGGCGCGCTTCCTGGAGCTCCCCCGCCTCGGCGCCTACAACCTGCACGGCAGCCTCCTGCCCAAGTACCGGGGCCGGGCCCCCATCAACTGGGTGCTGGTGAAGGGCGAGCAGGAGACCGGCGTCACCCTCCACGCCATGACTCCCAAGCCCGACGACGGCCACATCCTGGCCCAGGCGCGGCTGGCCATCGACTGGGACGAGACGGCCCTGAGCCTCACCCTGAAGGCCGCGGATGCGGGCCGCGGCCTGGTGCGCGAGGCCGCGCCTGGCCTGGCGGACGGCAGCCTGCCTCGCATCGACCAGAAGAGCCTCGGCCCCTCCACCTACTTCGGCGGCCGGAAGCCCGCGGACTCCCGGCTGGACTTCGCCATGACCGCCGGGGAGGCCTTCAACCAGATCCGCGCCGTGGCCGACCCCTGGCCCAATGCCTTCCTCGAGACCGCGGAGGGAACCGTCAAGGTGGCCTGGGCGCTGCCCACGGAGCTGCCCTGCCCCAAGGGCGCCTTCCGCGCCTCGCGGGAGGGCGTGCTGCTGGGATTCGCCGACGGCGCCCTGCGGATCCACACCCTGAAGCTCGAGGGCGCGCGCCTGGAGCGCCCCAGCGAGCAGGCCACGGCCCTCCGGCGGCTGGGTGTGCCCGAGCGCTGACCTGGGGTATGCTGGTCCGCTCCCATCTGCAGAGAGGCATTCCATGCGAACCGTGATCACTGGAACAGGCATCGGCGTGCCTCCGCATATCGTCCCCAACGAGGCGCTGGCGCGGCTCATGGACACCTCCGACGAGTGGATCCGGGTGCGCAGCGGCATCCAGGAGCGGCGCTACGCGGAACCGGGCCAGGGCTCCGCGGAGCTCGGCACCATGGCCGCCCGCGCCGCCGTGGCCAAGGCCGGCCTCCGCATGGAGGACATCGACGCCGTGGTCTTCGCCACCATGACCCCGGACCACGTGCTGCCGGGCAACGGCCCCCTGCTCCAGGCGGCCATGGGCCTGCGCACGGACATCCCGACCTTCGACCTGCGGCAGCAGTGCAGCGGCTTCCTCTACGGCCTGGAGCTGGCGGACCTCCTCCTCCAGAGCGGCCGCTACCGGCGGGTCCTGCTGGTGGGCGCCGAGGTGCATACGGCCTTCATGCCCTGGCACCTGGGCTGGGACACCCTCATCGGCCAGTCCACCCGGGAGATCACGGAGGCCGAGCGCGCCGAGAACACCCTCAGCCGCGACCGCACGGTGCTCTTCGGCGACGGCGCCGGGGCCGTGGTGATGGAGGCCCGCGAAGGGGAGGCCGGGCTGCTGAAGACCCGCCTCTTCACCGATGGCACCGGCGCCGGGGTGCTGACCATGACCGGCGCCAGCTTCAAGCGGCGGCCCTTCGTGACCCCCGAGCAGATCCAGGCCGGCGAGACCATCCCGATCATGTCCGGCAAGGAGGTCTTCCGGTCCGCCGTGACCCTCATGCCCCAGGCCATCCGCCAGGTCTGCGAGGAGGCCGGGGTGGCCGTGGAATCACTCGACTTGGTGCTGGTCCACCAGGCCAACCTCCGCATCATCGAGGGCGTGCAGAAGGCCCTGGGCCTGCCGCCGGAGAAGGTGCCCCACAACATCGAGCGCTATGGCAACACCACCGCGGCCACCCTGCCCATCCTCTTCCACGAGTGCATGGAGGCCGGACACATCAAGCCCGGCATGCTCGTGGCCTTCACCGCGCTCGGCTCGGGCCTGCACTGGGGCGCGGCCCTCTACCGGGCCTGATTGCCCGCCGGCCCGGCCGCGGTAGAATCCAGGCAAATCCCGGAGTCCCCATGCGTGTCCTGGCCTTCGGCGCCGCCCTGGCGCTGGTCCCCGCCCTCGTCCTGTCCGCAGGCACCCCCCGATCCCGCAAGCACGCAGGCGGCCCCGTGAAAACCGCCGGCGAAGCCAAAGCCATCGCCGAGCGGGAAACCGGCGGACGGGCCATCACCGCCCGGCGCATCCCCCTGAACGGCGCCTCCGGCGGGTGGGAGGTGGATCTCCGCATGCCTGGCGAGGAGCGGGGCTGGCGCTGCATCATCGACAGCGACACCCACATGGTCCACAGCAAGGCCCGCATCGACCAGCCCGGCGCCAAGGGCAAGGGCGATGGCCCGGTCCGCATGGTCAAGGGCAGCCGCTGACGGCGGCTGTCCGGCGGGCGCCGATCGTTCGCCGGTTTTTGACACGCTCCGCCCTGTCTGGATTGACAGGGGAGCCTAGAATCGTACCTGTGGCCGATGCCACAAGGAGAACGACACATGGGTCTGATGGACTGGGGCAAAGCCCAATTCCTCGACATCCTCGAATGGCTGGATGACTCCAACGACACGCTGGCCTGGCGCTTCCCCATGCGGGGCCAGGAGATCCAGAACGGCGGCAAGCTGGTGGTGCGCGAGAGCCAGGAGGCCGTCTTCGTCAACGAGGGCCAGCTGGCGGACGTGTTCAAGCCGGGCACGCACAACCTCACCACCCAGAACCTGCCCATCCTCGCCACGCTGAAGGGCTGGAAGTACGGCTTCGAGAGCCCCTTCAAGAGCGATGTCTACTTCATCTCCACCAAGCTCTACAACGACCTGAAGTGGGGCACCTCGAACCCCATCATGCTGCGCGACGCCGACTTCGGCATGCTGCGCATCCGGGCCTTCGGCATCTACTCCATCAAGGTGGCGGACAGCGGCACCTTCCTCAAGCAGCTGGTGGGCACCAACGGCGTCTACACCGTGCCCGACATCTCCGAGCAGCTCCGCAAGACCATCATGAGCCGCTTCACGGATGCCCTGGGCGAGGCCAAGATCCCCGCCCTCGACCTGGCCGCCAAGTACGACGAGATCTCCGACCTGGTGAAGCAGAAGCTCCAGGACGAGTTCAAGACCATGGGCCTGGAGCTGTCCAAGTTCTTCGTGGAGAACATCAGCCTCCCCGAGGAAGTGGAAGCCATGATGGACAAGCGCACCGGCGTGGGCATGATGGCCCCCGTCATGGGCGCCTACACGCAGATGCAGGTGGCCGACAGCATCCCGCTGGCCGCCCAGAACCCCGGCGGCGTGGCCGGCATGGGCATGGGCGTGGGCCTGGGCTTCGGCATGGGCAACATGATGGGCCAGCAGATGGCCGGCGCCGCCCAGCAGATGGGCCAGCAGGGCTTCCCCGCGGGCAGCGCCCCCGCCGCTCCGGCCGCCCCGGCGAAGTCCCTCAAGGAGGAACTCACGGATCTCAAGGAGCTCTTCGACGGCCAGCTCATCACCCAGGCCGAGTACGACACCCAGCGCGCCGCCATCATGAAGAAGCACGGGATGGGGAACTGAGGGCAGTCTTCAGGGATCAGACTTCAGGGATCAGTCTTCAGTCTTCAGCAACTGCAGAAGGGCGGCCCGGGGCCGCCCTTCCTGAAGGCTGAGGACTGAGGACTGAAGACTGTCCCTAATGGTGATGCCCCCCCTCCACCTCATGCCGGTGGAGGAACCGGTGGTGGTGGCGGTCGGCCATGTCGCGGGTCTCGAAGTGGACGGTGAGGTGGCGGACGCCGTGGCGCTCCCAGAGCAGGCGCTCGATGCGCTCCAGGAAGGCCTCGGTCTCCCCCAGGCGCTCCGCCGCGACGATGATGTGGGCCGTGGCCACGGTGAGGTGGCTGCACATCTTCCAGCTGTGGAAGTCCTCCACGCCGAGGATGCCCGGCAGGGCCATCAGCTCGGCCTTCACGGATTCGTGCTCGAAGGCGGCGCGGTGCATGAGGATGCCCACGGCGTCGCGGAGCAGGAGCACGGCGCCCCGCAGGATGACCACCAGGATCACCAGGGCGATGGCCGGGTCCACCCAGCGCCAGCCCGTGAGGCGGATGAGGACCATGCTTCCCACCAGGGACACGCTGGTGAGGCTGTCGGCGAAGGCGTGGAGGTAGGCGGCCTTCAGGTTGGCGTCGCGGTCCAGCAGGCTCCGGTCGCGGGGCACCAGCACCACCGTGGCGGCGATGTTCAGCAGGAGGCCGATGCCCGAGAACACCAGCACCCAGCCCGTCTGGATGGGCACGGGGTGGCGGAAGCGGGCCAGAGCCTCCCAACCCACGGCGCCGCCGAGGAAGAGGAGGAAGCCCACGCCCACCAGGCTGTTGAACACCTCCAGGCGATGCCAGCCGAAGGTCCAGCGGTCGTCGGGATCCCGCCGGTTGGCCAGCCACAGGCTCAGGATGCCCAGGCTGTTCACCAGCACATCGTTCAGGTTCTCCAGGCTGTCGCTCACCAGACCGATGGACCCGGTCCACCAGCCGCCGAGCCCCTGGAGGACGAAGCTGGCGAAGAAGATGCCGGCGCTCCAGGCCAGGCGCCCGGTGGTGCTGGGCCCGTGATGGTGGTGATGGTCCGACATCACTCGCCCCGGTACTGGGGTTTCCGCTTCTCCCGGAAGGCGGCCAGCCCCTCGAGGCGGTCCTTCGTCGGGATGACCTGGGCGTAGCAGGCCCGCTCGAAGGCCAGGCCCGAGTTCCGGTCCATCTCCAGGCCCCGGTTCACCGCCAGCTTCGCCATCCGCAGGGCCACGGGGCCGTTGGGGAGGATCTCCCGGGCCAGGGCCAGGGCCGCATCCAGCGCGCCCCCAGCGGGCGCCACCCGGTCCACCAGGCCCAGCCGTTCCGCCTCGGCGGCGTCGAGGCGCCGGGCCGTGAAGATCAGCTCCTTGGCGCGCGCGGCGCCGATGAGCCGGGGCAGGCGCTGGGTGCCCCCGGCCCCCGGGATGATGGCGAGCGAGGTCTCCACGAGGCCCATCCTGGCCTCCGCCCCCGCGATGCGGAGATCCGCGGCCAGGGCCAGCTCCAGTCCGCCGCCGAAAGCCGCGCCCTCCAGCGCGGCGAGCACGGGCATGGGCAGGTCCTCCAACTCCGTGAAGGCGTCACGCAGGCCCTGGACGAAGGTGGCCGCCTCGGCCTGGGACATGCCGGCCCGCTCCTTGAGGTCGGCCCCGGCGCAGAAGACGCCGGGCACCAGGCTGTGCACCACCAGCACCCGCGCCGCGGGATCGGAGCGCAGGTCGGCCAGGGCCTGCCGGAACTCGGTCATGAGCTGGCGCCCAAGGGCGTTCTTCGCGGCGGGGCGGTCGAGGCCCAGCAGGACAATGCCGCCATCCTCTCCGGCGAGGCGCTCGAGCCGGATCTCCATCAACCCAGCTCGACGATGGAATCCCCCTCGTTCAGGAACTGGTCCGGGGTCACGAAGACCTTCTTGACCGTCCCCTCCTCGGGGCTGCCCACGGGAATCTGCATCTTCTCGGTATCCCCTGCGGGGATACGCGAGACCTCAACACCCGTCATTCCGCGCACGAGACACCTCACGAAAGCTCGACGATGGGATCCCCTTCGTTCAGGAACTGGTCGGGGGCCACGAACACCCGGCTGACCGTCCCCTCCTCGGGGCTGCCCACGGGAATCTGCATCTTCATCGACTCGATGATCACCAGGTCCTGGTCCTCGCCCACGGTGTCGCCTTCCGACACGCAGACTTCCAGGACCTTCCCCGCCATCTCGGCTCGCACCAGGGCCATCCACCACCTCATGAAAAGGACGATGGGCCCAGTGTAGCGGTGGGCGTCCTACTCGTCCCGGTCGGAATCGCCGATGACCACCAGGTCGTCGTCCTCGTAGGCGAAGTCGCCCTCCTCCATGAGGACCTCGCGGACCTTCCCCGACTCGGGGGAGTTGATGTAGAAGGCGGTACGGGAAGAATCCGTGCCCTCGAGGATCATCAGGGGCTCGTCCTCCTCTACCTCCTGGCCGGGGCGGACGAGGACGTCCACCACATAACCCGGCCATTCCGCCCTCACGATCATGCTGCCTCCCCTTCGCCCGTCCGCGACCTTGGCCGGGAGAGTATGGCGGCCCGGGCCCCTGCGCAAGCCCCGGAAGCCGTTCTTTTCGTCACATCTCGGGTAGGTGATACTGGAGGGCTTGGAGGAAGGCATGGCTGTCGCCTGTGGCATCGTGGGTCTGCCCAATGTGGGAAAGTCCACCCTTTTCAACGCCCTCACCCGTGCGGGCGCGGCTTCGGCCAACTACCCCTTCTGCACCATCGAGCCCAACACGGGCGTGGTGGACGTGCCGGATCCGCGCCTCCAGTTCCTGGCGGACATCGTGAAGCCCCAGCGCATCCTGCCGGCGGCCCAGGAGTTCGTGGACATCGCCGGCCTGGTGCGCGGCGCCAGCAAGGGCGAGGGGCTGGGCAACGCCTTCCTGGGCCATATCCGTGAGACGGACGCCATCGTGCAGGTGGTCCGCTGCTTCGAGGATGGCAACGTCACCCACGTGGAGGGCGGCGTGAATCCCGAGCGGGACCTCTCCATCATCGAGACCGAGCTGGTCATCAAGGACCTGGACGGCGTGGAGAAGGGCCTGGAGCGCCACCGCAAGGTCGCCAAGACCGGCAACAAGGAATCCGTGGCCCTGGTGGCGGTCCTGGAGCGCCTCCACGCCGTGCTGAACGAGGGCCAGTGGGCCCGCACCGCCGGCCTCTCCGCCGAGGACCGGGCCCTCATCAAGTCCTACGGCCTGCTCACCCTCAAGCCCACCCTCTTCGTGGGCAACATCGGGGAGGAGGACATCCGCCACCCCGAGGGCAACGCCCACTACCGCAAGCTCCAGGAGCTGGCGGCGGTGCGCCAGGCCCCCTGCATCCCCATCTGCTCCAAGCTGGAGGCCGAGATCCAGGACCTGCCCGAGGAGGACCGCCCCCTCTTCCTGGAGGAGGCGGGCCTCTCGGAGCCGGGCCTGAACGTGCTCATCCACGCCAGCTACGACCTGCTGGGGCTCCAGACCTACTTCACCGCCGGGGTGAAGGAGGTGCGGGCCTGGACCATCCACAAGGGCGACACGGCCCCCCAGGCCGCCGGCGTCATCCACACGGACTTCGAGAAGGGCTTCATCCGGGCCCAGGTCATCGCCTACGAGGACTTCATCCAGTACCGGGGCGAGCAGGGCGCCAAGGATGCCGGGAAGATGCGCACGGAAGGGAAGGACTACGTCGTCAAGGACGGCGACCTGATGAACTTCCTGTTCAACGTCTGATATCGAGCAGCGTTCATAAACAGAACTTCACCACGGAGACACGGAACCCACGGAGTGTCACGGAGCCTCGGACCGGATTGGGGGCCAGGCAGTTCTCCGTGCCCCCCCTCCTCCTTCGCGGGGCGCGACGCGCCCAGGGGCCGCATGCGGCCCCGCCAGTCGGCGCGGGCGGGATCCGCGCGATCGCGTGGCCGACCGCCCGCGCCGGCTGGCCTAGCGAAGCCACCCAGCCGCGTCCCTCAGTGCCCTCCGTGGCTCCGTGGTGGATCCTTAATCGCTCAAGGCCTACCGGGCCTCGATGGGCATGCGCCGCAGGCGCTCCACCCGCACCTCCATGGGGGGGTGGGTGGAGAAGAGGCTCATGAGCCCGCCGCCGCTCAGGGGGTTCACGATCATCATGTGCGCCGTGGCGGGCTCGGCGGAGGCCATGGGCAGCTGCTGGTTGTAGGCCTGCAGGCGCTCCAGGGCCGAGGCCAGCATGTCGGGCCGGCCCGTGAGGTGGGCGCTGTAGTCGTCCGCCAGATACTCGCGGGAGCGGCTCACGGCCATCTGGAGCAGGATGGCGGCCAGGGGTCCGAGGATCATGATGGCGATGCCCGCCAGGGGGTTCGAGCGGCCCTCCTCGTCCCGGGGCGAGATCCAGAAGGCCATGCGGGAGAGGAACATGATGGCCTGGGCCAGCACGGCGGCCAGGCTGCCGATGAGGATGTCCCGGTGCTTCACGTGGCCCAGCTCGTGGCCAATGACCGCCTCCAGCTCCGGGCGGCTGAGGATGCGCATGATGCCCTCGGTCACCGCCACCACGGCGTGCTCGGGGTTGCGGCCCGTGGCGAAGGCGTTGGGCGTGTCCTCGGGGATGATGGCGATGCGGGGCGTGGGAAGGCCCGCGCGCTGGGCCAGGTTGGCCACGATGGCGTAGAGCTCGGGGGCATCGGCCTGGTCGACCACGCGCGCGCCGTAGCTGGCCAGCACGATCTTGTCGGAGAAGAAGTAGCTGACCCCGTTCATCACGAGACCGATGGCCAGGGCCAGCACCATGCCGGACTGGCCTCCGAAGTAGCCGCCGATCCACACCAGCAGGCCCGTCATGGCCACGATGATGAGAAGGGTTTTCGCCTGGTTCATGAAGCGTCCTCCACGTACCAGGATACGGAATGGATCAAGCGCCCATGCGCTTGACGACCACCAGGGTCACATCGTCCCGGAAGCGGCCCTCCTCCAGGTGCTGGAAAGCCTCCACCAGCAGGGCCTCGAACAGCTCATCGGCCCCGGCCTCCGGGCGCCGGCGGATGACCTCCGCCAGCCGGTGGTCGCCCAGTTCCTCCCCGACGGCGTTCTCGGCTTCCACCAGGCCATCCGTGAAGACCACCAGCACGTCCCCCGGCGCCATGGACGCCCGTCCCTCGCGGAACACAGCGCCGGGCAGCAGGCCCACCATGGGGCCGGTGGGGGAGAGGCGGACGACTTCCCCGCCGGCGCGGACCAGCAGCGGCGGGTTGTGGCCGCCGTTCACATACCGGAGGTCCCCGGTCTCGGGGTTCAGGCTCGCGGCGAACAGCGTGGTGTAGCGGTTGCCGTCGCGCACCGCGTCCATGCGGCGGTTGAGGCGCTCCGCCAGCCGCCCCCAGTCCTTCACGCGGCGGTCCGCCAGGGCCCGCAGGAAGGCCGAGAGCTGCGTCATCATCATGGAGGCCGGCAGGCCCTTGCCGGAGATGTCCCCCACGGCCATGTGGAGCCGGCTGCCCTGGTCCTCGTCCCGGGCCATCCAGAGGTCGTAGAGGTCCCCGCCCACGGCCTGGTAGGGCAGGTTCGCCGCGGCGCACTGCCAGCCCGGAGGCTCCGGCAGGGTCTTCGGCAGCAGGCGGCGCTGGATGTCCCGGGCCAGGTCCAGGTCCTTCTCCATGCGCTCGGCCTGGCGCCGGGCCTCCCGGAACTCCAGGCTGGACAGCTGGGAGGACGTGAGGTTCAGCAGGGTGTGCAGGAAGACCTCGTCGTCCTCCGACAGCTTTCCGACGGCCGGATCAGCGGCGTAGGCGAAGCCGTGGCTGTGGCTCTGGTCCTGCAGTTCGACCGCGTGGACCAGGCCCTTGGCCTCCACCAGCTCATGCAGGCTGTCCCCTTCCAGCACCTCCGGGACCTGGCCCAGCCCCTTGGCGTGCAGCACGGCGCCCTGGGCGTCCACCACCAGGAGCCGCATGATCCGGAACTCGCCCATGAGCGTGTTGGCCATGAGCCGCACGAGATCCTGGCGGGTCTCCACCTGGCCCAGGTTGCGAGTGAGCTCGAAGACCGTGTTCAGGCGGGAGAGCTGCAGGGCCAGGGCCTGGTTCTGGGTGCTGCGGACCGCCTCGGCCCGCCGCCAGGCCAGCAGGGGCGCGCTGATGGACAGCAGCAGCGGCACGGCGTCCGGCAGCTCCCCCGCCCGGAGCACCAGGTGGCCGTAGACCTCCCCGCCGTAGGCCCAGGGCAGGACCTGCCAGCCCTCCCCGGGATGGGTGGGGAAGGCCGGGGCCGCACCCCGCAGGAACAGCCACTTGCCGCCATCCCAGAGCCCGCCCTGCCCTGTCCGGGCGATGCCCATGACGGTGACCCCCACCAGGTGGACGAGGTCCTCCTCGGTGCCCTGGTCCGGGAAGGTCTCCAGGAAGTCGATGAGGGGCAGCAGCTCCTGGGCCCCCTCCGGGATCTTCAGCGCCAGGTGGCGGAGACGGTCGAAGGGGTTGGTGGGCATGGGGGACCCGGGCTTCAGTCGAGCTTCTTGATCAGGCAGCACTCGTTCCGGCCGGAGCCCTCGTCCGCTTTGAACCGCACCTCGTCCATGAACCGGCTCATGAGCAGCAGGCCCAGGCCGCCCTTGCGGGGGTGCTTGATGTATTCCTTGGGATCCGGCAGCACGATCTGGTCGCCGCGGAGGCCCTGGCCGGAATGGAGGATGTGGATCTCCAGGGCCTGCTCGGTGAAGCGCAGCTCCAGCTCGACGCTGTGCTCGCCCTCGCCGTGGTAGGCGTGGAGGATCACGTTGGTCACGGCCTCGTCCACGGCGATGCTCACCTTGGCGGCGGTGGCGTCATCGAGGCCGGCCACGAGCGAAGCCCGCTTGGCCAGCCCCGTCACCAGGTTCAGGTAGCGGGTCTGACTGGGGATTACGAGTCGGAACTCGGCTGGTTCCATGCTGGGCGCCACGTTCACCCCTTCCGCTCGGGGGTCACGGCGGCCAGCGCCTGGTCCTCGTCGTTGAAGACCCGGTAGAGCTGGGTGAATCCCAGGGTGTCGAAGATGGCGAAGACGTTCGGCTGGAGGTCGGACAGCAGGATGTCGCCGCGGTGCTCCCGGACGGTCTCGATGAGGCCCATGATGGCCCCCAGGCCGGCGGAGCTGATGTAGTTGAGGTTCTTGCAGTTGAGGAGGATCGTGTAGCGCCCGTCCCGGACCAGCCCCTCCAGGGCCTCCTCGAACTCGCGGACGGTGTGGGCGTTGATGAAACCGGCCGGAAGCAGCACCGCCACATCCCCCGCCTGCCTCACCGCAATGGAAAGATCCGCCATCCGCCATCTCCAAGGAACCTGGGTCATCCTATCGGTTCCCCAAGGTAAATACCAGCAGACGAGGTTCCCGCCCGAACTTGGGATACCCTGGACCCGAACCTTTCGTCCGAGCCCCCCATGAGCGCCGCCCGTCCTGAGGACCAGCCCATCCACGACGCCCTCCGCGGCCCGCTGGAAGCCTGGCTGAACCAGAAGAACCAGAGCCTGCTCGAAGAGGTGATCGCCACCTGGCAGCTGGCCATGGAGCGGTTCCATCCCGACGAGGCGCTGCTGGAGCGGATCCGCCAGGCCCTCCCGGCCCCGGCTCCCGTCGAGACCGATGGCGGCGCCGCGGCCGCCTTCTCCGCCGCCCTGGACCTCGTGGAGGGGGCCCCCTCCCAGAGCGACCTCCTCAAGCGGCTGCTGGACGGCCTGGAGCCCCTGGTGGAGCGCAGCGCCATCTTCATCCTCAAGCAGGGACTCGCCTCCCTGTACGCCCACCGCGGCTTCGAGGCCCAGGCGCCCCTGAAACCCGGCGCCGTGGTGCCGCCCCCGGACCTGGAAGCGGTCATCCAGGGCCTGGGCCGCTCCCTCCGGAAGAAGGGCACCGCCTACTCCGCCCTGCTCTCGCCCCTCAGCCCCTACGAAGCCGCGGACCTGGCCATCCTCCCCCTCCGGCACAAGCGGAAGGCCGTGGCCCTGCTCCTGGTGGACAGCGGCCTGCGCCAGAAGCTGGACCACCCGGAGCTGGTGCGCGCCCTGGTACTGGCGGCCTCCGCCTCGCTGGGCGCCCTGGCCGCGGGGAAGGACGAGCCGTCCCCGGCCATCCCCCACCCCGCGCCCGGCACCGGGACCCACCCCGGAACCCAGTCCAGCGCCCCCACCCAGATGGTGCCCGAGCCCATCGAGCCGCCCCATGCCGCGGAGCTGGATCCCAAGACCCGCGCCGCCGCCGACCGGCTCGCCCGCGTCCTGGTGGGGGATGTGGAGCTGTACTTCCCCGGGAAGGTCGCCCAGGCCCGCACCCAGGGGAACCTCTACGGGCTGCTCCGCGACGAGCTCGACCGGAGCCGGGCCACCTTCGTGGAGCGTTTCGGTGAGGATGTAGAGGCTCAGTACCGGATTTTCACCAGCACCGTCGTACACCAGCTGTGCGATGACGATGCCTCCAAGCTGGGCGGGGCTCCCTGGGCCTGAGCCTTCCCCATAAACACTGGTGACAACCGGAGCCGACTCTGGTAGAACCTTGTTCCTTTGGGCATGGGCGAGGAACAGGTCAATGGCGGATCTCGGCAAGAAATTCACGTGTTTCCAGTGCGCGACGAAGTTCTATGACTTCGGCAAGCCGGAGGCGGTCTGTCCGAAGTGCGGCGCGAACCAGAAGGCCGCCCCTGCCAAGCCGCGCGCTGTGAAGAAGGAGAAGAGCGTCCACGTCATCGAGGACGACTTCACCGCCGAGCCCGAGGCCGAGAACCTCGAGGAGGCCTTCAGCGAGAGCGGCGTGCCCCTGGAGCGCGGACGCGGCGAAGGCTTCGATCCCGGCGACCTGCGCATGGATGACTACGACGAATAGGCCCATGAGCTGCGCTCATGGGTAGGGAAAGTGCCGGAGGGTGCGTGATTCATCCGCTCGTGGATCGTCACACGCACCTGGAGGGCGCCCTTGATCCGGCCTGGGTTCGGGCCGAGGCGGAGCGGCGCGGGCTGGCGCTGCCGGACCCCCTGGAGGCCCTTTGGTCCGGCGCCAGTGTGCCGTTCGAGGGCTTCATCGAGGCCTTCCTCTTCGGTGCCGCGTTGCTGGACAGCCGCGAGGCGGTGCGCGCGGCCGTCGGGGCCGTGGCCGGGCGGACGCGGGCCTGCGGCGGATCAGGCTTCGACCTCTGGGCCTCGCCCCACTTCCTGGTGGCCCACCGCGGCCAGATCAGCCTCGACGCCTTCTGGCGGGGTTTGGAGGACGGCCTGGCCGAGGCCGCGGCCCAGGGCGTCCGGGGCTGCGTGGTGGTGGATGCCGTGAACCACTTCGGCCCCAAGCACGGCCACTCGGTCCTCAACCTGGTGCTGCCGGAGCTGCCGCCCTTCGTGAAGGGCTTCTCCACCGGGGGCCTGGAGGGCACCCCCTTCCGCGACTGGGCCCCCGTCTTCGAGCGCGCCCGGAGCGCGGGCCTGCGCATCGCCGCCCACGCGGGCGAGAACGGCCCGGGCTCGAACGTCCGCGAGGCCGTGCTCGAGGGCGGCGTGGCCCGCATCGTCCACGGCATCCGGGCCGACGGCGCCACCCTGGAGCTGCTGGCGGAGCGGGGCATCTCCGTGGACATCTGCCCCACCTCCAACCGGGCCCTGGCCGCCGACGTGGTGCCCCATCCCCTGCCCCGCATGCTGGCGGCCGGCGTGCGCTGCGCCCTGGGCACGGACGACCCCGGCGTGGCCCCCTGCGACCTCGGCACCGAGGCCGCCGCGGCCCGGGCCATGGGCCTGGATGCCACCGCCCTGGAGACCCTCCGGCGGAATGGCGCCGAGGATGCCTGGTGCCTGGCCTGACACCGCGGCAGGTGGCATGGTCTCCTCGCCGGACCCTCGCGCCATGGCCTGCCCCGCAGGCCATTCTGCGGTCCGGCGGTCGACCAGGGCTCGAAGCGCCCGGGCCTTCCAGGTAGACTAGGGGATTCGGTGCGCGCCCGGCTCCGGCCTCCGCGAGCGAGGCGAGCGGGAGGACGCGCCAGACGGCGCGTCCGATAGGCCACGGGCGAAGCTGGATAGAGCCTTCAGCATCCGGCGCTCTATCCAGCCAACCCGGGGGTCGAAGCGCCCCGGCCTTCCAGGTAGACTAGGGGATTCGGTGCGCGCCCATAGCTCAGCTGGATAGAGCATCAGGCTTCGAACCTGAGGGTCGGGCGTTCGAGTCGCTCTGGGCGCACCACCGGCAATGACAATTCGGCAACCCTGCGAGCGTGGCGGAACTGGTAGACGCACTGGATTTAGGTTCCAGCGGTTCACACCGTGTCGGTTCGAGTCCGACCGTTCGCACCACTTCGCATGACCCCCGCATCACACGGAGCATCCATGTCCGCCACCCTGCACCACCAGTCCCCCACCCGCAAAGCCGTCGAGGTGACGGTGCCCGCCGCCGAGGTGAGCGCCGCCTTCAACGAGGTGGTGGCCAAGATCGCCCCGAAGGTCCGCATCCCCGGCTTCCGCCCCGGCAAGGCCCCCCGCCCCGTCCTGATGCAGCGCTACGCGCGCGAGATCCAGTCCGATGTCGCGCAGCAGCTGGTGGAAAAGCACTTCTGGAAGGCCGCCCAGGAGGCGGGCGCCCTGCCCATCTCCCACCCCTCGCTGGAGAAGCTGGACCTGAAGGAGGGCGCCGATGCCGTCTTCCGCGCCCAGTTCGACGTGGCCCCTGAAGTGGCCCTGCCCGACTACAAGGCCATGGTCCTCACCAAGAAGAAGCGGGCCATCGACGAGGCCACCGTGGCCGAGCACCTGGAGGGCCTCCGCCAGCGGGCCACCAAGCTCCTGCCCGTGGAGGACGGCGCCGCGGCCGAGGGCCTCGTGGTCACCTGCGACATCCGGGTGAAGCCCCAGGGCCTCAAGGCCCAGACCTACCAGGACCAGGTGCTGGAACTCGACGGCAAGCGCCCCTTCGACGCCCAGATCCTCGGCATGAAGGTAGACGAGAAGAAGTCCTTCGACCTCACCCACCCCGACGACGACACGAACCGCGTCCTCGCCGGCAAGACCCTGGCCTACGAGGTTCAGATCAAGGACATCCGCCGCAAGGAAGTGCCCGCCCTGGGCGACGACTTCGCCAAGGACATGGGCGCCTTCGAGAACCTCGAAGCCCTGACCGCCGCGGTGAAGAAGGACCTGGAGGAGGCCGCCGAGCGCGACGCCGTGGCCCGCCTCCACGCCAGCATGCTGGACACCCTGCTGGATGCCGCCCCCTTCGAGGTGCCCCGCTCCATGGTGGCCCTGCAGCTGGACGACTACTGCCAGGAGTTCGCTCAGCACGTGGCCCGCCAGGGCATGGATCCCAAGAAGGTGAACTGGCAGGGCTACCGCCAGTTCCGCCTCAATGACGCCGAGCGCGCCGTCCGCAGCGGCTACCTGCTCCAGGCCATCGGCAACGCCGAGAACATCGAAGTGCCCGACGAGGACATCGACGCCGAGATCCGGAACTTCATGGCCGAGAACCAGGTGCAGCAGCCCTTCGACGCCTTCAAGGCCGAGCTGGAGAAGCGCGGCAACACCACTGAGATCAAGGGCCGCCTGCGCACCGACCGCATCTTCACCCACCTGCTCGGAACCGCCAAGGTCACGGAGGAGCAGCTGGACAAGGAGGCCTTCGAAGCCCTGGTGGAGCTGGAGCGCAAGCGCGAGGCCGGCATTCCCGTGAACCGCTTCGACGCCGGCGGCCTGGAGGGCGGCGACCTGGAGGGCCAGGAGGGCGGCGAGCCCGCCGCCGTGGCCCCCGCCGGCCACGTCCACGGCCCCGACTGCGACCATGACCACGATCACGATCATGGCCACGACCACGGCCATGCGGAGGAGGCCGCCCCGGCCAAGAAGCCCGCGGCCAAGAAGGCCGCCAAGGTCGAGCCCGAAGCCGAAGAGAAGCCCAAGAAGGCCTCTGTGAAAAAGGACGAACCCGCCGCGGAGAAGCCCAAGAAGGCCGCCGCCAAGAAGGATGAGCCCGCCGAAGAGAAGCCCAAGGCCAAGAAGCCCGCCGCCAAGAAGTAGCGGTCTGTCCAAACCCTTTGGAGAAGGCGCCTCGCGGCGCCTTCTTGCTATCCTGATGGGCCAGCCGGAGGGCCCATGCCCAGCAGCTACTATCCCCCCATCGTCATCGAGCAGACGCCGCGCGGCGAGCGCAGCTACGACATCTACTCGCGCCTGCTGAAGGACAACATCATCTTCCTGGGCACGGCCATCGATGACAACGTGGCCAACGCCGTGGTGGCCCAGATGCTGTTCCTCGAGAGCGAGGACCCGGACAAGGACATCCAGATCTACATCAACAGCCCCGGCGGCAGCGTGACCGCGGGCCTGGCCATCTACGACACCATGCAGTTCGTGAAGAACGACATCGTCACCTACTGCATCGGCCAGTGCGCCTCCATGGGCGCGCACCTGCTGGCGGCCGGCACCAAGGGCAAGCGCTTCGCCCTGCCCAATGCCCGCATCATGATCCACCAGCCCTCCGGCGGCGCCCAGGGCCAGGCCACGGAGATCGAGATCACCTTCAAGGAGATCCAGCGCCTGAAGGAGAACCTGGCCGCCACCTTCGCCAAGCACACGAACCAGCCCCTGAAGAAGGTCATGAAGGACATGGACCGCGACTTCTTCATGGGCGCCGAGGAAGCCCTGGAATACGGCATCGTCGACAAGGTCCTCTCCGAACGGCCCGCCTGATGAACACCAGCCTTTCCGCCATTCCCGCCTTCGACCAGCTGGCGCGGATCCCGCTCTACGTGCCCGGCAAGCCCATCCAGGAGGTGCAGCGCGAGCTGGGCCTCACGTCCATCGTCAAGCTGGCCTCCAACGAGAACCCCTGGGGCCCCACCGACGCCGTGAAGGCCCGCGTGGCCTCGGTCATCTCCGGCTCCGAGTTCGAGGGCCTGGGCCTCTATCCTGTGAGCGACGGCTACTACCTGCGCCAGCGCATCGCCGAGCGCAAGGGCCTGTCCCTGGACCGGGTGGTGCTGGGCAACGGCAGCAGCGAGATCCTGGAGATGGTGGCCAAGGCCGCCTTCCTGGACGGTGGCAGCGCCGTCATCCCCAAGCACAGCTTCGCCATCTACGGCATCGCCACCCAGACCGCCGGCGGGCGCGTCATCGAGTCCCGGGCCTCGGCCACCGAACTCGACGCCGACGACATCCTGCGCTCCGTGGTGGAGGACACCCGCCTCGTCTACCTCGGCAATCCCAACAACCCCACGGGCATCCGCCTGGAGCAGGCCGAGCTGGAGCGCCTGGTGCGCGACCTGCGCGAGGACATCGTCCTCGTGGTGGACCAGGCCTACGCCGAATACGAGGACCCGGCCACCTATCCGGACGCCGCCGCCTACCTGAACCGGCGCCCGAACCTGCTGGTGCTCCACACCTTCTCCAAGATCCACGCCCTGGCCGCGCTCCGCATCGGCTACGGCCTCGGGTCCAAGGAGATGATCGGATTCCTGGAGCGGGTGCGCAGCCCCTTCAACACCAACCACCTGGCCCAGGCCGCCGCCGAGGTGGCCGTGCAGGACCTGGCCTTCGAAGCCTTCTCCCGCCAGAAGAACACCGAGGCCCGCGCGGCCTTCGTGGCCGAGGCCGCGAAGCACCGCTGCCAGCTCTCGGGCACCTCGGGCAACTTCATCCTCATGGAGACGGCCTTCCCCGCGGCGGAGCTGTTCAAGGAGCTGCTCCAGCGCGGCGTGATCGTGCGTCCCATGCAGGGCTACGGCCTGCCCAACCACATCCGCGTGACCTTCGGCAAGCCCGAGGAGATGGCCGCCTTCTGGAAGGCCGCCGGGCCGCTGCTCGACGGCGGCTGCTAGGTGGCGCAGGTTCCAGACGAGATTGACCGCCTGCGCGCCTTGCTCGCGCAAGGCGCGTACGGGGAATGCAGAGAGGGGCTTCAGGGGCTCCGTTCCCGCTACAAGGCCGAGGCCTCGGCTTTCAATGCCGGAGACATCGCAGCCCTGAAGGCGCTCGCCGCAGGTCTGGACGCCCCGCAGGACCTCGAGGGCGCCCTGAAGGCCACCTTCGGCTACGCCTCCTTCCGCCCCGGCCAGCGGGCCATCATCGAGGCCGTGATGGCGGGCCGCGACGTGGTGGGCATCATGCCCACGGGCGCCGGCAAGTCCCTCACCTACCAGCTGCCGGCGCGGCTGCTGGGCGGCGTGACGCTCGTGGTGTCGCCCCTCATCGCCCTCATGAAGGACCAGGTGGACGCGCTGACGGAAGCCGGGCTCCGGGCCACCTTCCTCAACTCCAGCCTCGACGCGGAAGCCCGCCGGGAGCGCATCCGCGCGCTCAAGAACGGCGAGCTGGAACTGGTCTACGCCGCCCCGGAGGGGCTCGAGCTCTACCTGGCGGACCTGCTGCGGGAGGTGGATCTGCGCCTCATCGCCGTGGACGAGGCCCACTGCATCAGCCACTGGGGCCATGACTTCCGGCCCGCCTACCGCACGCTGGCCGGGCTCAAGCAGCGCTTCCCGAACGTGCCCGTGCTGGCCCTCACCGCCACCGCTACCCCTGAGGTCCGCCGAGACATCGCCCAGCAGCTGGAGATGCGGAACCCTCTGGAGGTACAAGGCTCCTTCTTCCGCTCCAACCTGCGCATCAGCGCCTACCGCAAGGGCGCCGAGGGGCTGCCGCCCGTGCGGGAGGCCCTGCTGCGCCTGGTGCTGGCGCGGCGCGGGGAGAGCGGCATCATCTACTGCCTGTCCCGCAAGGCCGTGGAGGCCACGGCGGCCTTCCTCCGGGGCGAAGGCATCCTCGCCGCCGCCTACCACGCGGGCATGGACGCCGCCGCGCGCGCGGCGGCCCAGGAGGCCTTCCAGCGGGATGACGTGGACGTCATCGTGGCCACCGTCGCCTTCGGCATGGGCATCGACAAGAGCAACATCCGCTACGTCATCCACCGCGACATGCCCAAGAGCGTGGAGGGCTGGTACCAGGAGATCGGCCGTGCAGGCCGCGACGGGGCGGACGCGGACTGCGTGATGTTCTACGGCTGGGGCGACGTGCTGAGCTACGACCGCTTCACGGACGGCCTCGACGCCGGCCTGGCCCAGGCCCAGCAGCGCCAGACCCGCGACCTCTTCCGCCTCGCCGAATCCCCGCGCTGCCGCCACCAGGCCCTGCTGGCCCACTTCGGCGAGCGCATGGAAGCCTGCGGCGCCTCCTGCGACGTCTGCTCCGGCGCGGATCCCCTGGAGGCCGCCCCGAAGCCCGGCAAAGCCAAGAAGGGCTCGCCCCGCGGCACCCGCCCCGCCCTGCCCGAGGGCCCCGTGGACGGCGAGGAGGCGCTCTACCGGGAGCTGAAGGCCCTGCGGAAGCGGCTGGCCGATGCCAAGGGCGTGCCCGCCTACGTGATCTTCAGCGACGCCACCCTCCAGCAGATGGCCCGCTTCCAGCCCCGCACCGAGGCGGAGTTCCTCGCCCTGAGCGGCGTGGGGCCCAAGAAGCTCCAGCAGTACGGCGAGGCGTTCCTGGGACTGCTGCGGGAGAACGGCGGCTGAAGCTGCCAGCCCCGGGGACCTCTGTCACAACCCGGAATGCCCCTTATTGATAACAAAAGGGATACGGCTCACCCCGGCCCCAGACGGGCTTGCCCCGGGCTCATGGGGAAATTAGGGTGGAGGAAGGGGCATTCCCCACTCGATTGTCATTTGTCTTTGCCCACGTACCGGAGGTGGACGCATGAGCTTGAAAGAACGCATCAGGGACCTCGTGAGGCTCTGCTTCCAGCTGGGCAACAACTGGATGACCCTGCTGGGCGTGGCGCTGACGACCAGCTCGGCCTTCACGCTCGTCTGGTTCTGGTTCATGGAGCTGACCAGCCCCAGGGCCGTCCACCCCTATGTCGGCATCCTCCTGTTCCTGGCCCTCCCCGCCCTCTTCCTGGTGGGCCTGGTGCTCATCCCCGTGGGCATCCTCCGCACGCGCCGCAAGCGCCGGCTGGCCGGCGAGAGCCCCACGCCCCTCCAGAAGGTGGACTTCACCCAGCCCGGCATCCGCCGCCTGCTGCTGGTGGTGGGCGCCCTCACCTTCGTGAACGTGGGCATCCTCGGCACCGCGGGCCTCAAGGGCGTGGAGTACATGGACTCCAACCGCTTCTGCGGCCTCACCTGCCACACGGTGATGAGCCCCGAGTACACCGCCTTCCTGAACTCGCCCCACTCCCGCGTGGGCTGCGCCCAGTGCCACATCGGCCACGGGGCCCCGGCCCTCGTCCGCGCCAAGATCTCCGGCACCCGCCAGCTCTTCGCCGTGGCCTTCGGCACCTATTCCCGCCCCATCCCCAGCCCCGTCGAGCACCTGCGCCCGGCCCGCGAGACCTGCGAGCAGTGCCACTGGCCCCAGAAGTTCACCGACGAGAAGCTCCTCATCCGCACCAAGTACGCCGATGACGAGACCAATACCCCCGCCACCAGCATCCTCCTCCTGAAGATCGGTGGCCACACGCCCAATGGCACCACCGGCATCCACGGCCGCCACCTGGACGCCGGGGAGCGCATCAGCTACATCAGCACGGACCACCGCCGCCAGGAGATCCCCAAGGTCACCTACCGCGACGACAACGGCCAGCTGGTGGAGTACGTCACCGAGGACTTCAAGAAGCTGTCCCCCGAGCAGCTCGCCAAGGCAACCGAGCGCAAAATGGACTGCATCGACTGCCACAACCGGCCCACGCACACCTTCGAGCTGCCCGACCGCGCCGTGGACAAGTCCATGGCCAAGGGCCTCATCGCCACGGATCTGCCCTACATCAAGAAGAAGGCCGTGGAGCTGCTGAAGACCGAATACGCCAGCCAGCAGGAAGCGGGCTCCAAGATCGTGCTCGGCATCAACGAGTTCTACCGCACCACCTACCCCGACGTGTTCAAGCACAAGCGGGCCCAGGTGGACGCCGCGGCCGAGACCGTGAAGACCATCTACCTGCGCAACGTGTTCCCCGAGATGAAGCTCACCTGGGGCACGCACCCCAACAACATCGGGCACGAGGAGGCCGTGGGCTGCTTCCGCTGCCACGACGGCAGCCACACCGCCGCCGACGGCCGCACCATCGCCGCCGATTGCAACACCTGCCACACGATCCTCGCCCAGGACGAGAAGGACCCCAAGGTCCTCAAGGACCTCGGCATGAAGTAATGGCAAGGGCAGAGCCGGTCCCGCAGAATGAAGGCATGGCCGCTCCCGCCCTTTCCCTGATCGCGATTGACGGCCCGTCGGGGGTGGGGAAATCCACCACAGCCCGGCGGGTCGCTTCGCGTCTGGGCTGGCATTACCTCGATACGGGCGCCATGTACCGCGCGGCGGCCCTGGCCGTGCTGCGTACCGGCGTGGCGCTGGCGGACCGGGCCGCGCTCGAGCGGCTCCTGGCCGGCCTGGACCTCGCCCAGGAGGGCACCCGGATCTTCCTGGCCGGCGAGGATGTCAGCGAAGCCATCCGCAGCCAGGAGGTCACCCGCGGCGTCACCCCGGTGAGCGCGGATGCGCGGGTGCGCGAGGTGCTGGTGGAGCAGCAGCGGCGCATCGGGGCCTCCGGCCGCTGGGTGGTGGATGGCCGCGACATCGGCACCGTGGTCTTCCCCGGCGCCTGCTGCAAGATCTTCCTCACCGCCAGCCCCGAGGCCCGGGCCCGCCGCCGCTTCCTCGAACTGGAGGCCAAGGGGCAGCGCGCCGTCTACGAGGAGATCCTGGCGGACCAGCAGCGCCGCGACGAGGCCGACAGCACCCGCGCCGTGGCCCCGCTGCGCCAAGCGGAGGACGCCGCCGTCCTCGACTCCAGCGACCTCAGCCTGGAGCAGGTGGTGGACCGCATCGTGGCGAAGCACCTCGCCCACCCCTAGCTTTCCCATGCGCAGAAAAACGGGCGCCGGATGGCGCCCGTTTTTCTGCGGAGAAGGGGAGGATCAGTAGCCTTCGCCTTCGGCCGCCGCCTTCACCTTGCCCCGATGGAACCGGAACAGGAAGGCCACGTAGGCGATGGCGATGGGGAAGCCGATGAGCCACCACGCCAGGCCGGTGCGGAGCCCGTGGACGCCCACGCTGGCGTTGAGGGCCGTCAGATCGAACTGGGGGCCCAAGGTGGACTTCAGCATCACCGGGTAGACACAGGCGGCGCTGGCGGCCAGGAGGCCCAGGATGAAGGCCCCGGAGCCCAGGAAGGCCAGGAGGAACCGCTCGCGCTTGAGCCCGATGAACACCAGGGCCAGGCCCGCCAGGAAGACCAGGGAGGCCACCCAGCCCAGGGGGGCCTGGGGGAGGCGGTGGAAGATGCCCGGGTTCACCACGGAGGTGGCGTAGCTCGACAGGATCCAGAGCACCAGCACGGCGCCCCAGAGCTTCATGCCGAGCCCCCGGGAGCGGTCATGCACCGGGCCGTCCGTCTTCCACGCCAGGAACAGCGCCCCGTGGGCCGTCACGGTCACCAGGGCGAAGACGCCGATCAGCACCGTGTACCAGTCGAGGATGCCGGGCTGCGGGCCCTGGCGGAAGTTGGTCCAGAGGGCCATCTCGAAGAAGCCGCTCCCGTCCACGGGAACGCCGCGGAGCACGTTGCCCAGGGCCGCGCCGAAGAGGATGGGCAGGAGCAGGCTGGAGAGGGCGAAGGTGCCGTCCCAGAACCGGCGCCACAGGCCATCCTCCAGGTGGGAGCGGAACTCGATGGAGATGCCGCGGAGCATCAGGCACCAGACCACCAGCCAGATGGCGAGGTAGAAGCCGGAGAAGCCCGAGGCCAGGACCTTGGGGAAGGCCAGGAACATGGAACCGCCGCCCGCCAGCAGCCAGACCTCGTTGCCGTCCCACAGCGGGCCGATGGCCCCCAGCACCTCGCGGCGCTCCTCGTTGGTCTTGGCCACCACCAGGTGCAGGATGCCGGCACCGAAGTCGAAGCCGTCCATCACGACGTAGATGGCGATCATAACGGCGACCAGCCAGAACCAAAGCTCATGCATGGCTGACCTCCATGATGATGAAACCACGCCCAATCTTGGAGGTCTCGCGTATCCCCGCAGGGGATACCGAGAAGACGGAGACGAGCCAGAACCAGAGCATTTCCATGGCAGCCTCCTAGGCCTTCTGCGAGTGGGAGACGGGGCCGTGGGAGATCTCCCGGCCGATGAGGAAGAGCCACAGGACGCTCAGCACCACGAAGATGCCGGCGAAGCCCAGGGTGGTGAAGGCCGTGTGCCCCGCGTTCACCGTGGGCGAGCCCCCCTGGACGGTGCGCAGCACCCCGTAGATGAGCCAGGGCTGGCGGCCGAACTCGGCCACGGCCCAGCCCGCGGTGGTGGCGATGTAGGGGAAGGGGAAGGCCAGCATCAGGATCCAGAGCATGGGGCGCGCCGTGTCCAGCCGCTTCTTCCAGAGCAGCAGGGCCGCAAGGCCCATGATGGCGATCATGATCGTGCCCAGGCCCGCCATGATGTGGAAGCTGTAGTAGAGCAGCTCGATGTTCTGGGGCCACTGGTCCTCGGGGAACTCGTTCAGCCCCTTCACGTTGCTGGAGAAGCTGCCGTAGGCGATGAAGCTGAGCACGGCGGGCAGCTGGATGGGGTTCTCGATGCGCCGCTGGGCCACGTTGGGCTGGCCCACCAGCGTGAGGTTGGCGCGCGGTCCGCTCTCGAAGCGGCCCTCCATGGCCGCCAGGGTGATGGGCTGGTACTTGGCCACGAGCTTGCCGGAGAGGTCCCCGGTCGGGAAGGCCACGAGCAGGCTGAAGAGGAGGCCCATGATCGTGCCCGTCCGCAGGTTCAGCCGCGCCTGCTCGGGATGGATGCCCTTGAGGGTCCAGAAGGCGCCGATGGCGGCCACCACGAAGGAGGCCGTCACCACGGCGGCGATCATGTTGTGGGCGTACTGGCCCAGAGCCCATGGATTGAGGAGGAAGGCCCAGAAGCTGGAGAGTTGCAGCGTGCCGTCCGCGGCCACGGTGTAGCCCACGGGGTGCTGCATGAAGGCGTTGGTGGCGATGATGAAGTAGCCGGAGAGCCAGCTGCCGATCCAGAGGGCCATGGCCGCGCGGAAGTGCCCCTTGGGCGAGAGCTTCTTCTCGCCCCAGATCAGCATCCCCAGGAAGCTGCTCTCCAGGAAGAAGGCGAACATGCCCTCCATGGCCAGGGTCTGGCCGATGATGCCGCCGGAGATGTGCGAGAACTTCGCCCAGTTGGTGCCGAACTGGAACTCCAGGGGGATGCCCGTGACCACGCCCACCGCGAAGTTGATGCCGAAGATCTTGATCCAGAACCGGGCGGCATCGTTGTAGCGCGCCTCTCCGGTCCGGAGGCCCATGGCCTTCAGCACCACGATGATGAGGGCGAGCCCCATCGTCAGCTGGGGGAACAGGTAGTGGTAGGTCGCCGTGAACCCGAACTGCAGCCTGTGCCAGAAAAGCGGATCACCCATGGTTTCTCCCGGAATGAATGCCCTGCGGCGTCTCTGGTGCCCTGATGCGCCGCCAGTATCCCACGGCCGGCGGGCCGCATCTCATCCGAAGAGCTGACAGTGCAGGGAAATACGCAGAGTGACAGGAGTCACATTGTTTTTTATAGTATCAAATCACTATTTAGTCATATTCTATTTTCATCCCAGCGCCGGACCCTCGCGGATCCGGAAGGCTCAGGGGTAGGGGAGGCGGGCCCGGGGTGGGCCCGCCGTTTTTTCAGCCCCGGGGAGGCTCCACCACGATCTCCGACGTGATGGGCACCGCGGGGCGCAGCATCGCGGACACGCCGCAGTAGGTCTCCTCGGAGAGCTTCACGGCCCGTTCCAGCTTGTCCAGAGGCAGGTTCCGGCCCCGGAAGACGTAGCGCACGTGGATGCCGGTGAAGATCTTCGGATGCTCCTCGCGGGCCTCGGCGCTCACCTGCACCTCGAGGCCGTCCAGCGGGACGCGCATCTTCTCCAGGATGCTCACCACGTCGATGGCCGTGCAGCCCCCCAGCCCGGCCAGGAGCAGGCCCTTGGGGCGGGGCCCCTTGGTGGGCGCCCCTTCCCCGGCCGGCACGTCGATGTGGTAGCGGTGGCCTTCCTGGTCCACCTGGAAGGTGAGGCCGGACTCCCAGCGGACATTGGCTTCCATGCGCGGCTCCTACTCCGCCAGATCCTCCAGGATCGGGGCGGCCGCATCCAGGATACCGGCGGCCATCAGGTGCCGGGCGATGCGGACGGCATCCAGGACCTCCTCGCGCGTGGCGCCCTCCTGCATGGCCATGCGGGCCTGGGAGCGCGCGCAGGAGGCCTGCCGCCGCCCCAGGGCCGCGGCCACAGCCATGAGGTGCCGGTACTTCAGGGGGATCGTGCTCTCCGGCCGCTGGACGCTGCCGTGGGAGAGCTGGGCCGTGGATACCAGGAGGTCCGGGGCCAGCTCCTTCAGCTGCCCGGGCCACGTCGGCAACGTGTCCCCCATCTTGCCCTGCATCATCTGCAGGATCTGGTCGGGGGTGGGCGGGGTCTGGGCGCTCATGGCAGGTCTCCGGATCTCAGGACAGGAAGGACTGGATGCGGCGCCAGGAGCCGAGGTTGTGCACCTCCTTGAAGCCCTTACGCTTGAGGATGGACACGGCGAAGCCGCTGCGGCTGCCGCTGTCGCAGCAGAGCAGCACGGGACGCCCGGGATCCAGCTCCTTCGAGCGCTCGTCCAGCTGGTCGGCGGGAATGTTGATGGCCTTGGGGTGGGAGGCCGTGCGGAACTCGCCCTTGGTGCGGACGTCCACGATCTGGGCGCCGCGCCCGATCAGGGCCTTCACGTCAGCGGAGGAGGCGGAGCGGCGGCTCCACAGGAGGTAGCCGATGGCGGCCACCGGGATGAGGTAGATCCAGTACTCGGCCATCAGGCCTCCGCCTGCTGGAGCGCGTCCTTCAGCACATGGGCGGGCTGGACACCCACCATGCGGCGGAGGATGCGGCCGTCCTTGAGGACCACCAGGGTGGGGATGCTCTGGACGCCGAACTGGCTGGCCAGCAGCGGCTCCTCATCGACGTTCACCTTGGCGACGATGGCCTTGTTCCCGGCGGCGCGGGCCACCTCGTCGAGGATGGGGCCCTGCATGCGGCAGGGGCCGCACCAGGGCGCCCAGAAATCGAGGAGCACGGGGCTCGTGTGGGAGGAGACCTTGTGGAAGGCCTCGGTGGTGAGATGGATGACTTCGGACATGGGAACTCCAGTTCAGATCCGGCGCAGGCCGGGACGGCGGGACCTCAGCGGGCCAGGGCCCAGATCAGGCCCAGGACGGCGCCATAGCTGATGCCGCGGGCGGGCGTCGCGGTCAGCGGGCAGGCCCCGGTGCTGCAGCCCACCAGGCGGTGCCAGGCATAGCCCAGGGCCCCGCCGATGACGAGCCCGAGGCCGATGCGGAGGGCCGTGGCCTTCATCGCGAGCACCCCACGCCCGGGCCCTCGGGCACGCCCAGCTTGCGCAGGATGGTGGACATGAGACACCAGTTGGTGAGGCCGCTCTGGAGCAGGTTCGCGCCCACGAAGACGGTGAACCAGATCCAGTTCGGGTTGTGGAACTTCGCCAGGGCGAGGCTCAGCAGGATGAAGGTGCCGGCGATGGTGTGGACGGTGCGATCGACGTTCATGGTTATTCCTTTCCGGCGAGGGTCGCCTGGCGTTGAAGGTGGGCCGCGTGGCCCCGGCGGGCCACGAGGTAGTAGAGGACGGGCACGGCGATGCGGGACAGCAGGGTGGCGGCCACTTCGCCCGCCATGAGGCTGATGGCCAGGCCCTGGAAGATGGGGTCGGCCAGCATGACGGCGCTGCCCACCAGCACGGCGGAGGCCGTCAGCAGCATGGGCCGGAAGCGCACCACGCCAGCCTCTTCCACGGCGGACTCCAGCGACATGCCCTCCTTCAGCTTCAGCTCGATGAAGTCCACGAGGATGATGCTGTTGCGGACGATGATGCCGGCTCCGGCGATGAAGCCGATCATGCTGGTGGCCGTGAAGAAGGCCCCCATGAGCCCGTGCGCCGGAATGATGCCGATGAGCGAGAGCGGGATCGGCACCAGGATGACCCAAGGGATCTCGAAGCTCTCGAACCAGCCCACCACCAGCACGAAGATCAGCACCAGCACCGCCGCGAAGGCCATGCCCAGGTCGCGGAAGACTTCGAGGGTGATGTGCCACTCGCCGTCCCACTTCATGACCAGGTTCTCGGTGTTCCCGGGATGGGCCAGGCCCAGCCGCGCCACCTTCGCGCCGCCGGTGCCCTTGAGGGCGTCGATCTTCTTGTTGAGGGCGGACAATGCGTAGACCGGGCTTTCGATGCGGCCCGCCAGGTCCGAGAACACGTAGGCCACGGGCATCAGGTTCTTGTGGTGGATGACCGCCTCTTCACGGCCCTCCTTCACCGTCACCAGCTCCCGCACGGGAACCATGCCCCGGGCGCCGGGGACCGTGAGCTGGAGGAGCTGGTCCAGGCGCTGGCGCTTCTCCGGGGCCAGTTGCACTACCACGGGCACCTGGCTGGAGCCGCGCAGCACATGGAAGGCGCCGGCGGTGTGCCCGTAGCCGGCCATGGCGAGGGTCTGGACGACCTGGGCCGGCGCGACGCCGTGCAGGGCGGCCTTCTCCCGGTCCAGCACCAGGCTGATCTTCGGGGTGGTGGCGTTCAGCGAGGAATCCACATCCACGATCCCATCCACGCTCTGGAAGGCTTGGAGGACCTCGCCCGCCAGGCGGGTGCGCTCGGCCTCGGAGGGGCCGTAGATCTCGGCCACGATGGTGTCCATGACCGGAGGCCCCGGGGGGATCTCCACGAGCTTCAGACGGGCCCCGACGGGCTTCGCGAGCTTCTCCAGCTCGGGCCGCAGGCGCACGACGATGTCATGGCTCTGCTCCTTGCGGTCGCCCTTGGGGACCAGGTTCACCTGCACGTCCACCATCTCCGCCTCCTGGCGGAGGAAGCTGTGGCGCACCATGCCCACGAACGTGAAGGGCGCGGCCTCGCCGGCGTAGACCTGAACGTCCTTGACCGTGGCGTCCTTCAGCAGGCGCCGGGCGATGTCCTGGCCCACGGCGAGGGCATCCTCCCTCGGCGTGCCCGCCGGGAGGTCCAGCTGGACCATGAACTCCGATTTGTTGTCGAAGGGCAGCATCTTGACCTTGACCACGCCGAAGCCCACCAGGGACATGGCCCCCAGGAGCAGGACGACGACCCCGGCGAAGAAGCTCCACCGGACCTTCGGCCGGGTCAGCAGCGCATGCATCGACCTCCGGTAGATCCGCGTGAACCGCGTCTCCGGCACCTCGTCCGGCCCGCGGTGGTGCTGGGCCGGCTCCGGGGCCACGGAATCGGGGTGGCCGGGGTGGAGGCCGGTGGCATCCGTCTCGGGGAGGTGGGCCTCCTTGCGGAATACGATGAGGCTGGCCCAGGGGCTGATGACGAAGGCGATGACCAGGCTGAAGAGCATGGCCAGGCTCGCGCCCACGGGGATGGGCCGCATGTAGGGCCCCATGAGGCCCCGCACGAAGGCCATGGGCAGGATGGCGGCGATGACGGCGAAGGTGGCCAGGATGGTGGGGTTGCCCACCTCGTCCACGGCCTCCACCACCATGCGGGCGAAGGTCTTCTTCTGGCCCGGGAGGTGCAGGTGCCGGTGGATGTTCTCCACCACCACGATGGCGTCGTCCACCAGGATGCCGATGGAGAAGATGAGAGCGAACAGCGTCACCCGGTTCAGCGTGTAGCCGAACAGGTAGGTGATGAGCAGCGTGAGGGCCAGGGTGACGGGCACGGCGATGCCCACCACCACGGCGCTGCGCCAGCCCATGGCCAGCAGGATCAGCGCGATGACGCTGAGGGTGGCGATGAGCAGGTGCTCGATGAGCTCGTTGGACTTGTCTCCGGCGGTCTCGCCGTAGTTGCGCGCGACGGTGACCTTCAGGTCGCGGGGGATGAGGTTGCCCCGCAGGGCCTCCACCTTGGCCAGCACCTGGTCCGCCAGGGCGGTGGCATTGGCGCCGGCGCGCTTGGAGAGGGTGATGCTCACGGCGGGCTCGAAGCCGGGCCGGGCCGCGTCCGCGAAGAGGACCACGGGCGGCTCCGGATCCGGCGCGTCCACCACCCGGGCCACATCCGCCAGGTAGACCGGCCTCTGGTTCCGGACCCCCACCACCAGGCGGCGCAGCTCGGCGGCCTGGAGCACGAAGCCCGTGGCCTCCAGCTCCGTGCGCCGGCCCCGGTCCACCAGGGCGCCGGCGGGCAGCTGGGCCTCCGCGGACTGGAGGGCCGGCTGGAGCTCACCGAGGGACAGGTTGAGGGACCGGAGGCGGTCCGGATCCGGCTCGATGCGGACCATGCGCCGGGCCCCGCCGATGACCTTCACCTGGGCGGTGCTGGGAACGCCGGCCAGCTCACGGGCCAGGACTTCGCCCACCTGGCGCAGCTGGCCGGGGGTCTGGGCGGATCCGGGCTCGCCGTGGAGGGCGAGCACCATGAAGGGCACGTCGTCGATGGTCTGGAGCTTGATGATGGGCTTCATGGCCCCGGGAGGCAGCAGGTCCGGATGGGCGGCCAGCTCCTGATAGACCTTCACCAGGCTCGGCTCCTGGGGCTCGTTCACCTTGAAGCGCACGGTGATGAGCGCCATGCCCGGCCGGCTCATGCTGTAGAGGTACTCGACGCCGGGGATGCCCCAGAGGCGCCGCTCCAGGGGCGTGGCGACCTGGCTCTCCACCTCCTTGGGACTCGCGCCCGGGTAGGGCACGTAGAGGTCCACCATGGGCACGACGATCTGGGGCTCCTCCTCGCGGGGCGTGAGCACCACGGCGAGGATGCCCAGCAGCAGCGAGGCGAAGACGATGAGGGGCGTCAGCTTGTTCCGCAGGAAGCCCTTGGCGAGCCTTCCGGCCAGACCCAGCCGGACTTCACTTTCCATGGACCACCCCGCTGGAGATCTCGATGGGCTGGCCGTCCTGGAGCGCACCGGGACGGTCGATGACCTGCTCACCTACCTTCAGGCCGGAACGCACGGGCAGGTAGCCGCCCCCGCCCTCCCCCAGGGAGAGCCAGCGCAGCTCGGCGCGGCCGTCCTTGGCGACGAAGACGCCCGAGAGCTCCCCGCGCTGGACCAGGGCGCTCCGGGGCACGGAGACCCCCTGGGCGGCCTTGAGGCCGGTCACGAGGATGCGGGCGAAGGAGCCCTGGCGGAGGCCCTTGGGCTTGAGCACCTTGGCGCGCAGGGTGCCCTTGTGGCTGGCAGGATCGCCTCCGGGCGCCAAGCCCGTGACCTGGGCCTCGCCCTCGGTCCCCTCGGATTCGAACACCAGCTTCGAACCCGTCTTCAGGCCCTTGGCCTCTTCCTCGGAGACTGTTGCCACCAGCTCCTGCTCCCCGTCGCCGACAAGTTCCAGCAGCGGCATGCCGGGGCCGACGAAGTCGCCCTCGTTCACCTTGCGGGACTGCACCACGCCGGCGAAGGGGGCGCGGATCTGGGTGTAGGCGATGTTGGCCCGGATGGCCGCCACGCCCGCCTGGGCCTGGGCCACCTGGGCCTGGGCCTGCTCCAACTCCGAGGGCGTGGCGGCCTTCTGGGCCTGGAGGGCCGCGATGCGGCGGTGGTGGGCCTCGACGGTGGCGAGGCCGGTCTGGGCGGCCTTGAGCTGGCCCTGCAGGTCCTCGTCACCCAGGGAGATCAGGAGGGTTCCGGCACCCACGCGCTGGCCTTCCTGCACCAGCACGCGCTTGACCTGCGCGGCCATGCGGGTGGACAGGTTCGCGGTCCGCGTGGACTGGAGCGTGGCCGCCACCCAGGCGCCGCCCTCGCCCATGCCCTGGGTCGCGCCCTGCCCCACCAACGAAACCGCCACTTTGGGAAGGCTGTTCACTTCTCGGGACTGCGGCCTGCGCCCGCAGGCCGCAGTCCCGAGCAAGGCACCGATCACGAGGGTCTGAATGACAACCGACTTCATGGCTTCACTCCTTCGATGGGGGTGCCGGTGGCCAGGTCCAGCCCCGCGCGGCTCACCCGCAGGTCGTACAGGCTCTGGAGGAGGAGGGTGCGGGCGCCCTGGATGGCCGCTTCCGCATCGAGCACGTCGATCAGGGGGGCGAGCCCCTCCCGGTGGCGGGCTTCCCTCAGGCGCTTGGATTCCTCGGCGGCGGCCAGGGATTCCTTCGCCGCGGTGTAGCGGGCCTGGGCGGCGAGGACCGACTCCCTCGCCACGCGGACCTCATGGTCGGCCTGCTGCTGCTTGAAGTCCCGCATCTCGCGGGCGGCGCGCTCCTGCGCCCGGGCGGCCCGGGCCTTCGCCTGGTCGGGCGCCGAGAACACCTTCCACTTCACGCCCACGCCGGCCCAGGTCCAGTTCCCCTTGTCGGACCAAGAATGGTGGAGGGTGCCCGCGCCCAGCTCCAGACCCACTTCGGGCAGCACGCTGCCCTTGGCGGCCTTGGCGCCCTCGGCGGCGGCCCGGGCCTGGAGGTCGGCGGCCACCAGGTCGCCCCGCGGACCGGCCGCAGGGCCGGCGGCCAGGTCGACGGGTTCCTTCGAGGGGCGCATGCCCCCCTCGAAATCTGGGGTCAGCGGCGTGCCCAGGGGGCCTTCCACGGGCCCCGTACCCGTGAGGAGGCCCAGGCCCGAGCGGGCGGCGCGGGCCTGCTTGGTGACCTCGGCCTTCTGGGCGTCGATCTGCGCGTGGAAGGCCTTGAGCCGCTGGAGCTCGGACTCCAGCATGAGGCCCTGCTTCACCCGGGCGCCCGCGAAGTCCTCCATGCCCTGGATCCAGGTCCGGGAGTCCTCCACCCAGCGGAGGGCCTGCTCGGCCACCTGGACGCCGAAGTAGGCCTCCACCACGGCCTGCGCCGCCTCCTGCCTGCGGCGTTCCTGGCTGGCGGCCTCGGCCTGGGCCAGATACTCCCCGGCCCGCCGGGCGGCACTGATCCGCCCGCCCGCGTAGAGGGGCTGCTGGAGCACGGCGGAGCCGCCGTAGGCGCCGATGGGATCCGGATGGTTCAGGGCCCTGGGATCGAAGTCCGCCGCTGTGATGCGGGCCTGGTTCAGCTTGATGCCGAAGGCCTGCATGGGCTCGTTGGTGCGGATCCCCTGGGCCTGGAGGGTGAGGCTCGGCAGGCGCAGGTCGCGGGCGCCCTCCGCCTCCGCCTGCCGGGCCTCCACCATGGCCTGGCCCGCCCGGAGCCCGGCCTGGCCGGTCCAGGCCTTCCGGATGCTCTCGGCCACGGTCGGACCGGACTGGGCCAGGAGGGTTCCCCCCGAGGCCAGCGCCAAGCCCAGTGCCGTAGTAACTTTAATACTCATAGAGGAATACTCCTAGGCAAAAAAAGGGACCGGGCTCGATTCCCTGGGCTCATTTGAGGGCTTTGTAGGTCATCTTCGCACGGTCCGTCACGTGGCCGCAGACCAGGTCGCACAACTCTCCCACCAGAGGCATGACCGGGGTGAAGTACACGGCGTTGCCCTCGGGCTCGCGGCTGACGAGGCCCACGCGCACCAGGCAGGCCAGGTGCTTCGAGGCATTGGCCTGGGAGAGGCCCGCGGCCTCGGCCACGGCGCCCTGGCTCAGGGGCCCCTTGCTGTCGAGGAGGGAGCGGAGGATCTTCAGCCGGGAGGCGTCGCCCAGGGCGCTGAAGAGGCCGCTCACTTCTTCGATCATGGGATTGCTGAGCTGGTGGTTCACGGCTTCAACTCCATGCGACTATGATCATCCGGTTTCGATCCTTGTCAACCCGGAAAATGACCAGTCATCGAAAACTGTATACCCATTGGATCATCCGGCAACCCGACATCCCAGTCCCCTGGCGATTTCCGGCGGGATCGTGACCGGCGTCAACTTCCCGAGGAGAGTTGCTAGGCTGGCAGACATTGGAGTTCCCCGTGGACGACCTGGACCTGCGCGCCGCCAAGATCCGCCTGCTCTGCACCGACATCGACGGCGTCCTCACCACCGGCGCCCTGACCTACGGCCCGGAGCCCGGCCACACCAAGGCCTTCCACGTGCGGGACGGGGCCGCCATCAAGCACCTGCAGCGCGCGGGCATTCCCGTGGCGTTCATCTCCGGCCTGGACGCCGGCGCCACCCGGCACCGGGCCCAGGACCTGGGTGTGGAGGACTGCTTCGCGGGCCACTTGGACAAGCTGCCCATCCTGGACCAGCTCTGCGCCAAGTACGGCCTGGCCTACGACCAGGTGGCCCACCTGGGCGACGACCTGCCGGACCTCCCCCTGCTCCGCCGGGTGGGCCTGGCCTGCTGCCCCGACGACGCCGTGGAGGAGGTGAAGGCCGTCTGCCACTGGACCGTGCCCGTCCCCGGCGGCCGGGGCGTGCTGCGGGCCGTGGCCGAGCGGATCCTGAAGGCCCAGGGGCGGTGGGCGGAGACCGTCGGGAAGTACTAGTCCCACACGGAAGGGAACAGATCTCCACGAAGGTTGTCAGTTGGCAGTCAAGGTCTCGGGATTCTTTTCCCTTCGGGCGGGCAAGGATCTGTCCAGCCGAGAGAGGCGCAAGGCCGCGAAAGGGACGCCAGGGACGGCTTCTGGCACGCCTTTCGCGGCCCGCAGGCTTTGCGCCCCTCCCGGCTGCGACCGTTGGCTCCGCTGTGAAGGGAAAAGCAGAAGGTGGGCTCCTCCTTCACGCGGCCTGGATCTTGGGAACCCAGTCGTGCTCGGCCTTGAGCACAGCTCGCATGAGGACAAGCAGCTTGCGCATCACGGCCCCCAGGGCTGCCCTCCAGTGGAGACCCCTTCTGAGCAGGCTGGCATAGGTGTCTGCCAGGTCCGGGTTGGAGCGCACTGCGCTCATGGCTGCCATGTAGAGCGCGGCCCGGACCCGTGCATTCCCCTGCTTGCAGAGCCGTGTCGTGCCGCGAACGCTGATGCCGCTTTCCTTCTTCCTCGGGCTTACGCCCGCGAATGCCGTGAGCTGGCGGCTTCTGATGAACCGGCGGAGGTCTCCCAGCTCTCCCACGATGGTCACGGCGGTGATCAGGCCCACCCCCTTGATGGATGTCAGGCGCTTAACCTGGGCGCCGAGGGCTTCGTGGTGCTTCATGTGCGCTCGGATGGCTGCTTCCAGCTTCCCGATCTGCTGGTCGAAGGTCTTGATGACCTGCTCCAAGGCCCTCGTGGCGCCTTTCGCCGCACGCGGATGGTCCTTCAACCGGAGCCGCATCGCCACGCGCGCGTCCACCAAGTCGGCACGGATGCGGGCGAGATCCTTCAATTCAGCGAGGGCAAGGGATGGCTTCTCCCAGGCCCTGGGGCGCCGCTCCGAGCCGAAACCCGCCAAGGCCCTGGCGTCGAGGTTGTCGGTCTTGTTCCGAAGTCCCAGCGACCTGATGTAGGCATGGCTTTGGATCGGATTCACGATGGCGAGGTGAAGCTCCGGGTCCAGGCCGGAAAGCCAGGTGGCCAGTTCCTCCGCGAAGGCGCCGGTGGACTCCATGGCGAGCCCGAACCGGGTTCCTTCAGGCGCCTCGGACTTCATCCAGGCCAGGAGTTCGGCAGCCCCGCTTTGGGTGCGGGGAAACGACCTCACCCTTCGCCGAGGCAGGTCCTCGTGGCCCCAGAGCGCCAGATCGAGGCTTGCCTTGGCGAGGTCGGCGCCGGCCCAGTGGACCGGGAGGGTTGGAGCGGATGTTCCTCGAGTCATGAGACCTCCCATTCCAGCGGGAAAGGCCTATGCTGCAAACGTGCGCGCCTGACCATTCTTGCGCATTCGGCTCGAAACCGAGGTTGTCACCGGTCCTACGGCGCGGCACGGGAGGAGGGATGGGCTGAACCTTTGTGACGGCGATTCTCTCAGCGCCTCAACACAAACCAGCACCATCCCTCCGTTTGCCACACTGCCTCCGCTGGAGAATCTCCCCATCGACTAGACAGGGGGCGAGGGAAACATACAAG
>NZ_AUAU01000019.1 GCF_000428885.1 Geothrix fermentans DSM 14018
AGGCCCTCCGGGGGAGGGCCGGGAGCGGGACCGGCAGACCGCGAAGCGGGATGCGGTTCGAGTCTGCTCAGGTGGGTCGGAGCCCCCGGCAGGGCTGCTGATGGGGCTGGAACCCACCCCCGCGTGCGTGCCGAGGCTCAGTGCCGAGAGGCCTTGTCTGGAACTCCATAAACATTTTTTTAAACCTATTGCTTATCTTTCCAGAAGCTGTATTGTTAAATTCCTTCATTCTGAGTACACCATGCATGAGAATACTCAGCCATCTCCTGACATCGAGCCTTTGGGGTCGTCGGAGCTCCTGAAGCGACCGGCAATACGTCAGGCCTGCAAGCTGATCCTGGATGCCGGCGTGGCGGCCCTGGCCTGGGTCGTGGCGGCCAGCCTGGTGCGCCAGAACCTGCCCACGCTCTACGGGACCTTCTCCTGGATGGCCTTCGCCATGGTGGTGAACCTGGCCTTCCGCTACACGGGCCAGCACTTCCGCCTGCTGGCCATCGAGGAGGCCGAGTCCTTCATCTTCGGCACCGTGGTCATGGTGGCGGGGCTCACCCTGGCCTCGGCCTTCGGAGACCGGCTGGGGCTCGACCTCGAGTCGCACAACCTGCTCCTGGTGGCGGGGCTCATCACCTGTCCCCTGTGGCTCACGCTGCGCCTCGTCTTCGTGGCCTACTACCAGCGCCTCTCCCGGCGCCGCTACGCCATGGCCCAGGCCGCGGGCACCGTGGATCCAGGCCGGATGGTGCAGCGGACCCTCATCGTGGGCGCCGGCCGCGCCGGCGCGGCGCTCTGCCAGGAGCTGCGGGCGAACCCCCAGCTCCTCTGCGAGGTGGTGGGCTTCGTGGATGACGCCCTGGAGAAGCAGGGAGTCCGGATCCACGGCATCCCGGTCCTCGGCCACAGCCACCTCCTGCCCGTCTTCCTCAAGGAGCGCCAGGCCACCCAGGTGATCCTGGCCATGCCCCGGGCCCCCGGCACCAAGCTGAAGGAGCTGAGTGACCTCCTCCAGACCGAAGGCGTGCGGGTCAAGACCGTACCGGGCATCTTCAACCTCATCGGGGACCGCCCCTGGAAGCCCGAGCTCCGCGACATCGCCATCGAGGACCTCCTGCGGCGGGAGCCCGTCTCCCTCGACCTCGGCGCCATCAGCCAGGAGGTGGAGGGCTCCGTGGTGCTCATCACCGGCGCGGGCGGCTCCATCGGCAGCGAGCTGGCCCGGCAGGTGGCCCCCTTCCGGCCCGGCCGCCTGGTCCTCCTGGGCCGGGGGGAGAACAGCCTGTGGGAGGTGGAGCGGGAGCTCCACCAGCGCTTCCCGGGACTGAACCTCGCCGTGGAGCTCTGCGACATCCGCAACACACTCCGGCTCCAGCGGGCCTTCGAGGCCTGCAACCCCCAGATCGTCTTCCACGCCGCGGCCCACAAGCACGTGCCCTTCCTGGAACGGAACCCCGAGGAGGCCATCGAGAACAACATCTTCGGCACCCTCAATGTCCTGAGGGCCGCCCTGGCAGCGGACACGCGGATCTTCGTCAACATCTCCACGGACAAGGCCGTGAATCCCACGAACGTGCTGGGCGTGTCCAAGCGGATCGCGGAGTCCCTGGTCCTCCAGGCCGCGGACGAGGCCCCGGAGGGCCGCCGCTTCGTGAGCGTCCGCTTCGGGAATGTGCTCGGCAGCCGCGGCAGCGTCATCCCCCTGTTCCGGGACCAGATCAAGACCGGCGGGCCCATCACGGTGACCCACCCGGACATGACCCGCTACTTCATGACCATCCCCGAGGCCAGCCAGCTCGTGCTCCAGGCCGGCGTCCTCGGCCAGACGGGGAAGACCTTCGTCCTCAACATGGGCGAGCCCGTCAAGATCGTGGACATGGCCATGGACATGGCCCGCCTCTCGGGCCTCTCCCCGGGCATCGACATCGACATCCGCTTCACGGGCGTGCGGCCCGGGGAGAAGCTCTACGAGGAGCTCTTCATGGACGGGGAGCAGGGTGCTTCGGACGCCCAGGCGAAGGTCTTCGAGGCGGTGCAGTACCCCCACGACCCCACGCTCCTGGACCTCTCCCTGCGGCGCCTCCGGGAGGCCATCCACCTTCCGGAGGGCCAGCGCCAGCAGGAGATGCTCCGCTGCTTCAAGGGACTCGTGCCGAGCTACCAGCCCTCCTCCCTGGGCCTGGGCCGCTACGCCGTCGGGGATTCCAGCGCCTCGCCTCCGGTGTCCGTGGAGGTTCCCCTCTTCAACTAGCAGGGGCTACCAGACCCCGGAGGAGAGGCCGGTCCAGAGGTAGCCCCAGAGCGTGGGGTGGTGGTAGAGCTGCGAGGGGAGTCCGGGCTGGAAGGGCCTGAGCGTCCCTTCCAGGGCGTCCCGGATGGCCCGCAGGGCCAGGGGCCGGAAGGCCGCGGCTTGGAGGTAGAAGTAGGTGGAGAAGTTGTCCCGGCGGCTCGGCCTGATGGGGGCCTGGTAGAGCACGTCCCCGGTATCCACGCCCGCATCCACCAGGTGGACCGTCACGCCCGCGTGGCCGGCATCGCCCTGGGCCAGGGCCCAGTAGCCGCCGGCCTGTCCCCGGTACTTGGGGGTGATGCCCCCATGGAGGTTCAGCAGGGGGGCCTGGATGGCCTCCAGGGTCGCGGCCCGGATGATCCGCGTGCCGATGACGAACACCACGTCGGGGCGCAGTCGCGCCAGGAGCTCCCGGCAGGCCGGATCGTTGACGGATCCCACAGGGAGGACCTCGCAACGCGGATTGGGCGCGGGATCGAGTCCGTGCTCCCGGATGATCTCGGCGACCCGGGCCCGGCTCCGCCTCGCGATGGCCCGCTGGAGGAACACGAAGGCGATCTGTCCGGCCCATGTGAATGGCCCGTGCCGCTTGAGGCGGCGACGGGCCAGTTTCCATCGGTGTTCCCTGCCCTCCGTGAGGACGGTGATCGGGCCGAAGTGTTCCACGACGGCGTTGATGACGATCCAGGCGTGGGGTGAACCGTTGGTGAGCGCGACGATCGAAGGCATGTACCGTTCAAGCTAGCACGACGGTCCACCCCGGCCCGGCGGCCGGTTCTCAGGGAGCGATGCCGTTCCCGGAGAGGGTGTTGTTGCTGATGGTGATGCTGGTGTTGTCCACGGAGTAGATCCCGTAGCGGGCGTTGTTCTTGGCGGTGTTGCCCGTGATGACGTTGCCGCCGGTGCTGTAGACCTGGATGCCGTCGGAGCTGTTCTGGGCCACGGTGTTGCCGGAGACGGTGAAGTTGTTGGCCGCGTTCCGGAGCAGGATGCCGAGCCCATTGCTCGAGCTGATGTTGTTGGTGATCGTGTGTCCGGGGGTGTTGGAGGCCTCGATGCCGGCCCGCGGCGAGGTGCTGAGGGTGTTGACGCCGTTCCCCGTGCAGGTGTTGCCGTCCACCACCACGCCCGTGATCCAGGCCTGGCCCGTGTAGGAGAGCGGCACGCCGATCTCGATGCCGAACCCGGAGTTGCCCGTGACGCTGCAGCCGGTGATGAGGACGTTGTTCACGGTCTCGCCGGGGTTGGGCTCGATGTCGATCCCGTCTTCAGGCAGGGTTCCGCTTGTGTTCTTGAAGGTGCTGTTCCTCACCACCATGCCGTTCACGCTGGTGATGGTCAGGCCCTGCCGGCGGTTGTGGTCGGCCGTGACGTTGCAGATGGTGATGGAGGAGCTGCCGGACACGTAGAACCCGTCCCCCCAGCAGTCCCTGGACAGGACGCCGTCCACGACGACCTGGCTGGACCCCTTGATGGAGAGGCCGTGGCCCCATTCGCCGGTGGTGCCGGTGTGGGTGCTGCGCTCCCCGAGGATGGTACCGCCGAGGATGTTCACCTGGCTCACATTGGATACGAGGACGATGGCGTAGTTGGACGCGCCGTTGGTGATGGCCTTCAGGACGGCTCCGGAGGACATGGAGAGCGTCATGTTGCTCTTCAGGTAGACGGAGCTGAGGGCGTTCACCATGTAGGTGCCGTCCGGCACGTAGAGGGTGCCTCCGGTCCCGGCCACGGCATTCACGGCCTTCTGGAGGGCGGCGGTGTCGTCGGTGACGCCATCGCCCTTGGCGCCGTAGAGCGGGTCCTTGGCGTTGACCACCAGGGACGACGCGGGGGCCGGGGCGCAGCTGGCGCTGATGGTCACCGAGGCCGAGGAGCTCTTGGTGGGATCCGCCTGGCTGGTGGCCGCCACGCTGTGGTTGCCGATGACTGCGGGGGCCGTGTAGGTGACGGTGTTCCCCGAGCCGCTGATGAGGCCCACAGTGCTGTTGCCGTTGGCGATGCCGTCCACGGCCCAGGTCACGGCGGTGTTCGTGGCGCCGGACACCGTGGCGGAGAAGGACCGGGAGGCGCCCGGGGCCAGGGTGGCGGTGCCGGGGGTCACGGAGACGCCGACCACGGCTGGAGCCATGACCGTCACCGTGCCGGAACCGCTCTTGGTCGGGTCGGCCTGGCTGGTAGCCGCCACCTTGTGGGTGCCGGAGGTGGCGGGGGCCGTGTAGGTGACAGTGTTCCCAGTGCCGCTGAGGGTGCCCACGGTGCCGTTGCCGCCGGCGATGCCGTCCACGGTCCAGGTCACGGCGGTGTTCGTGGAACCGGACACCGTGGCGGAGAAGGACTGGGAGGCGCCGGTGGCCAGGCTGGCGGTGCCGGGGGTGACGGAGACGCTCACGGTGGGCGTGCTGGTGACCGTCACCGCGGCGCTGGCGCCCTTGGAGGGATCCAATTGGCTGGTGGCCACCACGCTGTGGTTGCCGGATGCGCCGGGGGCCGTGTAGGTGACGGTGTTGCCCGAGCCGCTGATGGTGCCGACGGTGCTGTTGCCGTTGGCGATGCCGTCCACGGTCCAGGTCACGGCGGTGTTCGTGGAGCCGGATACCGTGGCGGAGAAGGACTGGGAAGCGCCGGTGGCCAGGCTGGTGGTGGTCGGGTCCAAGGCCACGCTGACCGGGGCCGGGGCCGTGCTGCCCTGGACCGTGATGGTGGAGGAGTCGCTCTTCGCGCTGTTGGCCTGGCTGGTGGCGGTCAGGGTATGGGTGCCCGAGGTGACTGGAGCGGCGTAGATGATGGTGGTTCCGCTGCCCGTGACGGTGCCCACGGTGTCATTCCCGTTGACCACGCCGTCCACGGTCCAGGTCACGGCGGTGTTCGTGGTGCCGGACACGGTGGCCGTGAAGGACTGGGTGGCCCCGGCGGCGAGGGTGGCCGTGGAGGGGGACAGGACGAGGCTGACCTGCCCGTTCCGGACCCGGATCCGGGTGGAGCCGCTGCCCACCGTCTTGCTGTCGGTGGTCGTGGAGGAGGCCACCAGGAGGTGGGTGCCTTCGGTGGTGGGCGCCGAGTAGGTGACGGTGCTCCCGCTCCCGCTGATGGTGCCGACGGTGGCATTCCCGTTCACCACGTTGTCCACGCTCCAGACCAGGGTGCCGGTGGAGGTGCCGGATCCCTGGGCGGTGATGGTCTGGCTGCCGCCGGGATCCATGTCCGTGGAGGCGGGCGTCACGGTGATGGCCGCCGTGGGGGGTGCGGAGCTGGCCGACGATCCGCCGCCGGACCCGCTGCCGCCGCATGCGATGAAGGAAAGGATGAGTACAGCTACCGCCGCCTGTCGAAACATGGCCACTCCTGCATGGGGTCACGCCCGGGGGAGTCCTCGGGAGTGAAGCCCGGCTTTTTGGTTTCACCGGAATTTCGAGCTTCTGCACACGGTCCGGGCAAACCGGACCTGGCAACGCTGGAACAAGTATCAGGTGGATCCCGACACTTGTAAGGATCCTTGTTTAGACGTTCTTTTCCTGCCCGCACGAGGCTGATGGGCCCTTTGACACGGCTTCGGAAGCCTTAGTCCTTTTGGAAAGGCGCCGGCATTGCTTTAATTTTTTTCACATCGTTTTTATCTAAGACCATGTGAATGGATGTGGTCTTTTTCGGGATTGAATGGGTCATTCAATCCCGGTTTTGGTCGCTTTCCGAGATCGAGTCGCGGGCCTTCCAAGGCCTGGATGCCTCCGCGACCCCTTCCGGCCGGCGCCTCAGCGCCCCGGTCCGTTCCCCGATAGGGTGTTCCGCGAGATGCCCGTCTCATCCGAATCCGGGGAATGGATGCCCCGCCCGCCGTTCCCGGTCACGGTATTGCCGCTGATGACATTGCCCTTGCAGAGGTACTGGACGATGCCGTCCCCGGCGTTGCCCGTGATCGAATTGCCCCGCAGGGTGCTGCGGTCGGCTCCGTTCCGCAGCAGGATGCCCAGGCCGTTCCCGGACACGCGGGTGTCGGTGATCCGCACACCGGCGCAATTGGAGACGGCGATGCCGGCCCTCGGCGAGGGGCTGAGGGTGCGGGCTCCGTTGTCCGTGCTGGCGCAGCGCTCCACCACCACCCGGGAGATCCAGGCCCGGCCCGTGTGGGCCTGGGGCACGCCGATCTCCAGGCCGTAGCCGGCATTGCCCTCGAAGCGGCAGCCCGTGATGAGGACATCCTCCACCAGGTCGCCGGGGTTGGGTTCGATGTCCAGCCCGTCCTCGGGCAGCGTGCCCGCCGTGTTCCGGAAGACGGAGTCCCGCACCACCACGCGCTTTCCGCTGGTGATGGACATGCCCTGCCGCCGGTTGTGGTCCGCCACCACCCCGCAGAAGGTCACGTCCTCGCTGCCGGACACGTAGAAGCCGTCGCCCCAGCAGTCCCGGACGGTCACCCCGGCCACCACCACGCTCCGGGCCTGCGAGAGGGTGAGCCCGTGCCCCCACTCGCCGCCCCGGCCCGTGTGCCCGGCCCGCTCGCCCTGGAGGACGCCGCCGGTGATGGCCACTCGCTCCACCTGCGCGACGCGGAGGATGCTGGAGTGGGCCGAGCCGTTGGGGATGGCTTTCAGGACGGCCCCGGGGGCCAGGGCCAGGGTCATGTCGCTCTTCAGGCGCAGGGAGACCAGGGCGTTCACCAGGTAGACCCCCTTCGGGACGCTCACGGTCCCCCCGGAGCCGGCCACGGCATCCACGGCCCGCTGGAGGGCGAGGGTGTCGTCCGCGAGGCCGTCCCCCCGGGCCCCGATCCTCGGGCTCCGCACATCCACCACCAGGGCGGAGCGGGGGGCCGGCACGCAGGTCCGGGCGGGCGGATCCGGAGGGCGGGCGCCGCCCGGGGCGGCCATGGCCAGGAGGGCCGCGGCCAGCAGCCGGAGCGGGGGCCTGGGGGGTGTCATGGGAGGCCAGGATAGCCCGGCTGTCCCGAAACAACCATGGCCATCGTGATGGTTTTCTGTCCTTGTGCCACAATCATGCCGACAGAATAAATCGATACCATTCTGCGATCAGAAAGGAAATTCATGAGGGAGACCTTCCTGCCTTTCAGCCCGCCCGCCATCGGTGACGAGGAGCGCGCGGAGGTGATGGACACCCTGCGCTCCGACTGGATCACCACGGGCCCCAAGACCAAGGCCTTCGAGGCGAAGCTGAGGGACTACTTCGGCGCGCCCGCGGTGGTGGGGCTCAACTCCTGCACGGCGGGCCTGCATGTGGGTCTCCTGGCCCTGGGCGTGGGGCCCGGGGACGAGGTGCTGGTCCCCTCCATGACCTTCTGCGCCACCGCCAACGTGGTGGAGCATGTGGGGGCGAAGCCAGTCCTGGTGGACGTGTGCCCCGACACGCTGAACCTGGATCCCGAGGCCGCCGCCCGCGCCATCACGCCCCGGACCAGGGCCATCCTCCCGGTCCACTATGCCGGCCATCCCGTGGACCTGGACGCCCTCTTCGCGCTGGCGGAGCGCCACGGCCTCCAGGTGATGGAGGACGCCGCCCACGCCATCTCCGCCCGGTACCGCGGCGCCCTCGTGGGCTCCCGGTCCAACCTGGCGGCCTTCAGCTTCTACGCCACCAAGAACATCACCACCTCCGAGGGCGGCTGCCTCACCGGCGATCCTGAGCTGGTGGAGCGGGCCCGCGTCTTCGGCCACCACGGCATGAACCGGGACGCCTGGAAGCGCTTCGACCGGAGCGGCTCCTGGTACTACGAGGTGGTCCTCCCGGGCTTCAAGTACAACATGACGGACATCCAGGCGGCTCTGGGCCTCCACCAGCTGGACCGGCTGGAGGCCTTCCAGCGGCGGCGGCGGGAGGTGGTGGCGGCCTACGGCGCGCGGCTGGGACGCCTGGGCTGCCTCGAGCTGCCGGTGGAGCGCCCGGAGGTGGAATCCAGCTGGCACCTCTACGTGCTCCGCCTGCGGCCGGACCAGCTCCGCATCGACCGGGGCGCCGTCATCGAGGAGCTCAAGGCCCGCCAGATCGGCACCTCCGTGCACTACCTCCCCGTGCACATGCACCCCTACTACCGGGAGAAGTACGGCTACCAGCCCGGGGACTGCCCCGTGGCCGCGGACGCCTTCGGACGCATGCTGAGCCTCCCCCTCCACCCCGGCCTCACGGACCGCGATGTCGCGGATGTCTGCGGGGCCCTCGAGGACATCCTCCACGCGAACCGCGCCTGACATGATCCGCCTCTTCGACCTCCTGGCCGCAAGCCTCGGCCTGCTGCTGCTGTCCCCGGCGCTGCTCCTCATCGCCGCGGCCATCCGCCTGGCGGACGGCGCCCCCGTCTTCTACCGCCAGGTGCGCGTGGGCCGGCAGGGGCGGCCGTTCCGGATCTGGAAGTTCCGGACCATGGTGGTGGATGCGGATCGCACCGGGAGGTCGCTCACGGTGGGCGGCGACCCGCGGGTGACGCGGACCGGGGCCTGGCTGCGGCGCTGGAAGCTCGACGAGCTGCCCCAGCTGCTGAACGTCATGGCCGGCGACATGGGCCTCGTGGGGCCGCGCCCCGAGGTGCCGCGCTACGTGGACCTCTACACCGAGGCCCAGCGGAGGGTGCTGGAGCTCCGCCCGGGCATCACGGACCTGGCCTCCATCGCCTACCGCAACGAGAGCGACCTGCTGGAGGGCCGCGAGGATCCAGAGGCCCACTACATCGGGACCATCCTCCCGGACAAGATCCGCATCAACCTCGACTACGCAGCCCGGGCGGGCCTCCTGCGGAACCTCAAGGTGATCCTGGCCACGCTGGGATTGTGGCCGGTGGACCGGATCTAGGCCATGGGCCAGCGGGGAATGGCCGTGCCGGCCTCCCGGGCTTCCAGCAGGGCCGAGAGGTGCATGACGCCGATGGGGACGGGCGCCTCCTTCACGTACCCGCCCGGGGTCCGGCGGAAGAGGGTCCGGGTGTAGACCTCGTTCAGCACGAAGGTCATGGAGATCTCCCCGATGACCCAGCCCTTCGGCCCCTTCATGAAGTCGTAGGCCATGGAGGTGAACCCGTGCCGGCGGCTGATCTCCAGGGCGAGGTCGCAGGCCTCCGCGGGCAGGTCCGCGGGCTCCACCATCTCCCACAGCCCGCTGCCGCTGGCGCGGAAGTCGTGGGGCCGGTTCCGCCGGACGAAGACGGAGACGAGGTCCGTCCCCAGGGTCGTGATGCGCCAGTCCGAATCGGTGCGGATGAACTCCTGGAGGTAGGAATACCGGGGGCAGGCGTTCTGGTACCGGTACTTCCGGGCCAGCAGGAAGTCGCCCTTCGCCAGGCGGGGCAGGTAGTGGAACCGCCCCAGGGCCCGCTCCCAGAGGCTCTCCCTCCGGAAGACCCCCTCCAGGAGGCGCAGGGCCTGGGCCCGGCCATCCAGCCGGACCACGCCGGAGGCGGAGGCTCCCATGTGCGTCTTGGCGATGAGCGGGTAGGCGGCGCCCTCCAGGTAGCTCCGCGACTCCTCCTCGCTGAAGCTGACGAAGGTCTCCGGCACGGGATGGCCATGGGCCTTCAGGAAGAAGGTCTCCCGGATCTTGTCGTCGTAGAGCCAGAGCATGAGGGAGTTGGGGAAGCAGGGGATCCCCATGGCCTCGATGAGGGGGATCTTGGTGCGGATCTCGGCCATCTCGCTCGGGTCGCCCATGGTGGGGCGCCACACGAAGGCATCCACGGCCCGGACCGCTTCCATCCACCCCTGGTGGTCCACGGGTACGCTCCGGGCCTCCAGGCCCAGGGCCCCGCAGGCCCGCTCGAACTCCCCCCGCCAGTCCGCGGGCTTCCGCCGCATGCGGTCGCTCAGGCCGATGATCATGCCTCCTCCCCCTCGAAGGGGAGATCCCTGGCCTGGCGTAGCCGGAAGGCGCTGTAGGCCCCCGCCACGAATCCCACGATGAAGTGGAAGTGCCAGTGGAAGGCGATGTTCGCGGTGGTGGTGGCCGTGACGACGCAGGCCAGCGCCAGGGCGAAGGGGAGGCCCCCCTCGGCTTCCCTGATGCGCCAGGACTGGAAGAGGAGGAGGCCGCAGATGGCCAGGAAGGGGACGATGCCGAAGAGGCCCATCTCCACCGCGAACATGGCCAGCTGGTTGTGGGCCACGATGCCGCTCTCCGAATGCGACGTTCCGGAGCGGTGGCCGAGCTCCACCCGGTAGTTCTCGGGCCCCAGGCCGTAGATCGGGGACCGCAGGAACTGGTCCACGAGCACCGGGGCCATGCGCGCGCGGTCCTCGCTGCCGACCCCCTCGACCGACTGGACCGACACGCGCTCGGACCGCTTTCCGAGCACCGACTGGATCAGGCCCCCGCCCAGGAGCGTGCCCACGAGGAGGACCGCCGCCAGGGTGGCGGGCGCGGACCAGCGGGCCCGCCTCGCCTCGATGGCCACCAGGGCCACGACCCCGAAGGCCGCGAAGAGGGCCGCCGTGCGCGATCCGGTCAGGAGGAGGCCCGCCGCGACGAGGCCCCCCTGCCCCACGTAGAGCGTCCGCCGGAACCAGCCGCGTTCCGGCCCGGGCTGGATCACTCCCGCCACGGCGATGACGAAGGCCGTGGCGTAGATGACGCCGAGCACGTTGGCATTCTGCTCGAAGGCGGAGATGCGCTGGGAGCCCAGGGCCTCGACGATGGGGGTGTCCGTTCCGATGCCCGCCAGGTGGAGGAGGCCCGCCAGGGCGCTGCCCGCCAGGAACACGTCGCAGGCCCGGCGCCTGAGCCGGTCCTCCCGCAGGATGGCGGCCAGGATCCAGGCCCAGAACATGGGCCGGATCATGCTCGCCGTGGAATTGGCCATCTGCTCCGGAAGCGTGGAGAGCAGCGATCCGTAGACGTAGCGGGTGCCGAAGAGGACCGTCATCCAGACCAGGATGGGCGTGAAGCCCCGCTTCAGGACCCGTGGCGAGAGCAGGAGGCAGGCCCAGAAGAACAGCCAGGTCACGCTCATGACGGAGTACTGCTGGTTCGTCCTGGGCAGGAACACGTTGGTGAAGGGGACGAGGGCGACGGTGAGCATGGAGCCCCAGGTCACGAAGGCCCAGGTCCCCCGCAGCTCGTAGCTGGAACCACCAACCTTGTGGGGGACCTCATCCAGAACCACCTCCGGCGCCCAGGGCCGGGGCGCCCGCCCGGGGAGATCGGTCGCGCGGGATTCGCTCATCCTCGCCCTCCCTCCCGCGGGTCCGCCCGGTCGATCATACCGTCCAGCGAGGTCCGGAGGGCCTCTCGGTGGCTTTCGCAGCTGACCAGGTTGTGGATCCGCAGCAGGTCGGCCCTGGTCAGGTGCCGGAACAGCCAGCCGCGCCGGTTCAGGCGCTGGAGCCAGCGGCCGAAGCCGAAGAGCCGCGTGAGGAACCCGGCGCGGCGCTCCGCGCAGTAGCTCCGCCACACTTGCCGGTAGCGCGTCAGATCCGCCAGCACCTCCGACTGCTCCCGCAGCAGGGCCAGGGTGGCCTCCGCGCCGGCGCCGGAGGACCGGCGGACGCCGCTTCCGCCAGGCACCTGCTCGATGGGATGCAGGGCCACCTCGGCGGGCTGTCCGGGGCGGAAGGTCAGGACCAGCCCCAGGCCCCGGCTGCCCAGGGGCCCGTGGCCTGCGTAGTCGAAGATGAAGTTGCCCTGCCCGTAGAGGATGGTCCCGCCCTGGTGGACCTCCATGGACCCCACGCAGTGGGAGTGCTGGCAGGCCACCACGTCCGCCCCCTGCTCCACCAGGAAGCGGCAGGCCTCCCGCAGCCAGGGCGCCGGGTATTGGAAGCCCTCCGTGCCCCCGTGCAGGAGGACCACCAGCCGGTCGAAGCGCCCCCGGTGCTCCGCCAGGGTGCGGACCACCCAGATGGGATCCGCCGGGCTGGCCCCGGGGCGCGAGGCTGCGGCCAGGCAGCCCTCGTCCTCGGCCAGGGCCAGGAAGGCCACGCGGAGGCCCTTCAGCTCCACGATGAGGGGCCGGCGGGCCTCCACCAGGGAGGCGCCGGCCCCGAAGGTGGAAAGGCCCGCGGCAGCGCAGGCGGCCAGGGTGCTCTCCAGGCCCGGGACCCCGAAATCCATGATGTGGTTGTTGGCGAGGCCCACGGCCCCGAACCCGCTCCGGCGCAGGGTCTCTGCAGCCCTGGTTACGGACCGGAGGTTGGGGCCGGATTTCGCGGCCGGGACCGGGTGCCCGTCCACCAGCGGGCACTCCAGGTTCGCCACCGCGAAGTCGCAGCTCCGCACCAGGTCCAGCACGTCCCCGAAGATGGGCTCGCCCTGCCCCGCGGCGAAGGGGGCCTCCATGCGGCCGATGGGGCAGATGTCCCCGCCGACGAAGATGCGGACCTCCGGCTCACCCATGGCTGGCCACCCCCTGGCATCGCTTGCGCAGCAGCCACCAGACAGACAGGGACACACAGGTGAACGCGACCATGGACACGCCCAGGGAGGCCGCGGCGATTCCCGGGGCTCCCATGCGCTGCATGAAGACCCAGTCGAGGATGGCGTTGAGGATGGCCTGGAGGACCGCGATGGCCGCCAGCACCTGGTTGGCCCGCATGGCGTTGAGGGCCCGGACCAGCAGGGTGGCGGTGATGGGGATGGGCAGGCGCAGCAGGTAGAACATCTGGATCCGCGACACCAGGCCCGTGTCCTGGGACGAAAAGCGGCCGCGCTCGTAGAGCAGGGTCGTGATGAACGTGGAGCCCAATGCCAGGAGGCAGGCCAGCAGGATGCTCAGGGCCCCCACGAGGAGCAGGTACTTCCAGAGCGTCCGCCGGAACTCCACCCAGTTCTCATCGCTCACGAGCTGGGAGAAGCGGGGCAGCACCGCCGTGCCCAGGGCCCCCATGCCCAGGCCCGCGAAGGCCGTGGGGATCTTCATGCCGTAGCTCAAGGCGCTGTTGCTCCCGGGCCCCAGCATGGAGGCCATGCCCTGGTCCACCAGGGACATGGAGGTGATGAGGAAGGCCCCGCTGATGGTGGCCCCGTACTGGGCCAGGACCGCGCGGACGGACTCTGTGAGGCCGTGCCAGTGGGGCAGGAGCGAGTGGCCCCGGCGGAACAGGGTGTAGCCGATGAGCCCGGCCTCCAGGGCGGCGCCCAGCAGGGTGCCGGCCACCAGGGCCCCCACGCCCCAGAACCGGAAGACGGCCAGCAGGGCTAGGAGGATCGCCAGAGGCTGCAGGGCCGGGGCCAGGGCCACCACCCCGAACTTCTCCTGGGCATTGAGGATGGCGCCCCAGGTCGTGGAGAGCCCTGTCGCCACCACCAGGGGCATGGACCAGTAGACGAGGCGCTGGGCCAGGGCCAGCTTCTCCGGCGCGTAGCCCGAGGCGATGAGGGGCAGCCACCGGGGCGTGCTCAGGGCGATGAGGAGGGCCAGGCTCGCCAGCAGCGCCAGGTTGAGCAGCAGGACCGTGGCGTAGAGGCGCTTCGCGGCCTCGGGGCCCTCCTTGGTCCGGGTGCCGATGTAGGTGGGGATGAGCGCCGCGTTGAGCGAGTTGGAGATGAGGCTCACCACCACCGAGGGTGCCAGGGCGGCCACCACGAAGGCGTCATAGGCGTCGGAGGTCCCGAAGGCCGCGGCGATGGCCGACTCCTTGACCACCGAGATCAGCTTGACGCCGACCGTGAAGACGCCGACGGTGATCACCGCCTTGAGCACTTCCCGGTTGGCCACCGCGAGGGGGAGCCGGGACCAGACACGTCGAAGGGCGACCACCACCATGTCCAGATCGACCCCCTAGAATTGCCATGATGACATCAATGGTGCGTTGGTCGAATGACGGCGTCCATCCCGAATGGAATCCACTTTATTCCCAAGGCCACCGGCACGCCTCACGCCGATTCCCCGCGCAGGCTCCGCGCATCGGCCTGGAGCAGGCGCAGGGTCCGGCCCGCGAGCGCCGCGCGGAGGGCCAGCAGGCGGGCCGGCGTGGGAGGGGCCCCCAGGCGGGCCCGGGCGGCGGACACCCAGGCTCCCGGGAGGATCCGCTTGAGCAGGGCCTTGACGGAGCGGGAGGACTGGGCCGGGAAGGAGCCGGCCTGGAGCCCCCCGACCAGCCGGTCCCGCCAGGATGCGGGCAGCAGGGCGTCCAGGACCGGGCTCTCCAGCTCCTCCCGGAGCCAGCGCACATAGGGCTCCGAGTGGAGGTAGCCGTCCCGGTCGTCGTCGGCGCCCATGGTGGCGTAGGGCAGGGGCGGGCCTTCGGTTTTGGCGATCTCCCGGAAGACGGCCTTGCCGGTGCGGAGGGCGTCGGGCATGCGGCGGACGAAGCTGAGCACCTCGCGGGCCAGGAGGGGGCTGGCGATCTCCACGAAGGGCGCCTTGACGTCGTTGAGGGCGGCGAGGCCCACGGGGATCCGGTAGGCGTGGTAGAGGCGGTCCCGGTAGGCGGCGATGGACTCCCCGGGCCGTGGGGCCAGGGCCTCGGGGAGCGCCTGGCGCCCGTCCGAGAGGGCCTCGGCCTCGGCCTCCCCCAGGAAGTCCCGCAGGAGGACGAGGCCCACGGACCGCCGGGCGTGCTCCATCGTGCGCACGGGGATCCACCCGAAGCCCTCGTCGCCCCGGATCACGCCGTCCAGACCCCGCTCCGCGAAGGAGGCCCACATGGCCAGGCCGTCCAGGTAGGGGAAGAGCTGGTCCGTGGTCCCGCCGCAGGCGGCCAGGAAGCGGTCCGCCACCTCCGCCGGGGGGAGTTCAGCCCGCTCGGTGAGCAGGTACTCATGGGGCAGGCCGAAGTGGGCGGCCAGGCGCTGGGCGATGTAGGCGTCATTCCCGGGCTGGTGCAGGGAGGCCGCCAGGCCCCAGGTCATGGTCTGCGGCCGGAGGCCGGCCTTCACCAGGGTGGCGAGGAGGAAGCGGCAGTCGTAGCCGCCGGACAGGGGGAAGCCCCAGCGGGCCGAAGTGAAGTCGAAGCGGCCGAGCTCGGCGCGCAGGATCTCGCGCAGGGCACCCCTGGCCCCGTCGGGCGTCATGGCCTCCGGGTGGAAGGCCGCGGGTTCCGTGCGCAGATCCAGATGCCACCGCGCGCGATCCAGGACGAGCCGGCTGGCGGGCGGCAGGCGGTGGAGCCGCCGGTCCCAGGCCTCCGAGGGTCCCAGGTTGCCCGAGGAGAGGAACCAGGCGAAGGCCGCCCGGTTGAAGTCCAGGTCCCCCAGCAGGGCCACCAGGGCGCGCTGGGAGGTGGAAGCCAGGAGGTGGGTGTCCGAGAAGGCGTACCAGAGGGTCCTGGAGCCGGCGAAGTCGCTGCAGAGCTCCACCGTGGCGGGCCCGCAACGGACGAGGGCGAAGGTGCCGTCGGGCACGGGGGTGCCCGGCAGGTTCCAGTCGGTCCAGGTGCCCGCGAAGGCTCCGAGGTGGGCGGAGGTCCCGGCCATCGCCGCCGCCGCCGTGGGCCCGGCGAGGCAGACGGCCTCCCGCGCCCCCATCCCCACCCGCGGGGCCCGGTCCGGCAGCCCCGGAGGCGTGATGCGAGCGGCCACGCGGCGCAAGGCGGATTCGGCGAAGGCGTCCTCGGGCCCGCGCCAGCAGGCGAGGATCAGGTGCGACATGGTCCGCTCCTGGGAACGATCCGGGGGCCCGGCGTGGGTGGAGGCGCGGTCATGGGTTCCTGTGGCTGCCGGAGGCGGGTTGGGGCGGGGATGTCGATCCGGGATAGTCCCGATGAATGGCCATCATTCTATCGATTTTTGACATCAGGATGTATGGTAGATGAACCTTGGGAGCGAGTCTCGATTTTGCAGAGGCCGATGCCCGCTTCCCCCACTCCCAGCCCTGGCCAGGCCCCTGCGGACGCGCAAAAGGATCCCTTCCATGCCCACCCGGTGTTCGCCACGCAGAAGGTCGAAGCACCCCATCCGCCCGTGCCTCCGGAGTCCCGGACCGGCCCATCCGCGTCCTTGGTGAGGGCGAAGGCCATGGCCGACAGCCGCTACCTCCTGCGCTTCGACGACATCTGCCCCACCATGAACTGGGCCGTGTGGGAGGCCATCGAAGCCCATCTTGCCGCGTCCCGGGTGAAGCCCATCCTGGCGGTGGTGCCCGACAACCGCGATCCCAAGCTGATGGTGGATCCACCCCGGGCGGACTTCTGGGAACGGGTGCGCCGGTGGCAGGCGCAGGGCTACTGCATCGCGATCCACGGGTACCAGCACCGCTACGTCAACCGGGAGGCGGGGATGCTCGGGCTGAACCCCCAGAGCGAGTTCGCGGGCCTGCCGAGGGAGGAGCAGGAGGACAAGCTGCGGAAGGGCCTCGCCATCTTCGCCGAGCAGGGGGTGCGGGCGGACGCCTGGGTGGCGCCCTCCCACTCCTTCGACCGCGTCACGGTGGAGCTTCTCGCGGGGCTGGGCGTGACGGTGATCAGCGACGGCCTCTGGCCCCGTCCCTTCACCGAGGCCGGCGGCATCACATGGGTGCCCCAGCAGCTCTGGGACTTCCAGCCGAAGCCGGCGGGGGTCTGGACCGTGTGCAACCACCACAACCACTGGACTCCGGAGCGCCTGGAGCGGTTCGCGGCCTCCCTCCGCGCCTACGCCCCCCGCCTGACGGACGTGCCCGCGGTACTCCGCGAGTACACCGGGCGACGGCTCACCTTGGCGGACCGCTGGCGGGGCTTCTCGGAGTTCGTCTGGACCCACCGCATCCTGGGGCCCATCTGGTCGGCCCGGCGCCGCATGCGGGAACGGAGGGCGGTGGCCGGATGAATCGGAAACCCTGCGTCTTCTTCCTGATCAACTCCCTGGCGGCCGGTGGGGCCGAGCGCCAGCTCTCCCAGCTCGTGCGGGGCATGAGCCGGGATCATTTCGACGTCCACCTGGCCGTGTTCTACGACCCTGGGTACCGGAACCGTGGCGAGCTGTGGCCGGAGGTGGAGGCGATGCCGGGAGTGACCCTCCACAGCCTCCACAAGCGGCAGGGGGTCCTGGGCTACCTCACGGCCCTCCCCCGCCTCTTCAACCTGATCTGGCGGATCCAGCCGGACGTCCTCCACGGCTACCTCCAGGGCAACCTCACGCTCCTCCTGCTGGGGTGGCTCCTGCGGAAACCCGTCGTGTGGGGGATCCGCCGGACCAGCCGGGATCTCTCCACGGTCGATCCCACCTCCCGGGCCCTCATGCGGGTGGAGGCGCTGGTCTCCCACTTCACCGATCTGATCATCTTCAACTCCGAGGCGGGCGCCCGGAACTACCGGGCCATGGGCATGCGGGCCCGGCGCATGCAGGTCATCCCCAACGGGTTCGATGTCTCCGTGTTCAGGCCCGACGTGGACCGGGGCCTGGCCCAGCGGCGGGCCTGGGGCGTTCCGGAGGATGTTCCCCTCATCGGCATCGCGGGGCGGCTCGTCCCCGTGAAGGACCACCGGACCTTCCTCCGCATGGCCGCCCGGCTGGCCGGGACCTGGCCCGACGCCCGCTTCGTCTGCATCGGGGGAGGGCCCACGGCCCATGCGGAGAGCCTCCGGGCAGAGGCCCGGTCCCTGGGCCTCGCCGACCGCGTCCTCTGGCCCGGGGGCTGCGGGGACATGCCCGCCGCCTACAACGCCCTTTCCGTGATCGTCCTCTCCTCCACCGACGAGGGCTTCCCCAACGTGCTGGGCGAGGCCATGGCCTGCGGCGTCCCCTGCGTCACCACGCCCGCGGGGGATGCGCCCCTCCTGGTGGGGGACCTGGGGATCGTGTGCCCCTTCGGAGATGACGGGGCCCTGGCCTCGGCGGTGTCCAGCCTCCTGCGAGAGCCGGCGGAGGCCCGGGCGGCCCGGTCCGCCGCGGGCCGGGCCCGCATCGCCGAGCAGTTCAGCCTCCGGGCCCTGGCCCGGAACACCGAAGAGGCCCTGTGCCGCCTCGTGGTCCCCGAGATCCTCCCGGCGGCGCCCGGGGGCCTGGACCCCTGGGAGACCTTCCGGCGGGGGCCCCGCTACCTGATCCGCTTCGACGACATCTGCCCCACCATGGACTGGTCCCTCTGGAACCCCATCGAGGAGGCCCTGGTCGCCCAGGGCGTGAAGCCCATCCTGGCGGTGGTTCCCGACAACCGGGACCCGGCCCTGGTGGCGGGTCCGGCCGCCTCCGATTTCTGGGACCGCGTCCGGGCCTGGCAGGCCCGCGGGTGGGCCATCGGCCTCCACGGCTTCCAGCACCTGGCCGTGAACGCCGAGCCCGGCATCATGGGGTTCCCCACCAAGAGCGAGTTCGCCGGCCTGCCCTACGAGGAGCAGTACCGGAAGCTGAAGCTGGGCATGGAGATCTTCGCCCGGGAGGGGGTGCGGCCGGACGTGTGGGTCGCACCGTCCCATTCCTTCGACCTGGTCACGGTGGTGGCCCTGCGGGATCTGGGCCTCCGGGTCATCAGCGACGGCATGGCCCTGGCGCCCTACATGGACGGGCAGGGGACCCTCTGGATCCCCCAGCAGGTGGCCCTGATGCGGCCCCTGCCCGCGGGAGTGTGGACGTTCTGCTATCACCCCACCTACTTCGCGGAGGGCGGCCTGCCCACCTTCCTGAGGCGGCTGGCGGAGCTGCGGCCCCGGATGATCTCCCTCGAGGAGGCCGTGGCCCTGGGCGATCACCCCCGCTCCATCATGGACGGCCTCCTGGGCCTCTCCCGCCGGGCCATCACCCTCGCCCGCCGGCAGCGCCCGAGGTGGGCGTCGTGATCCGGGCCCTGCTTCCCCGCCCCGTGCGGCCGGTCCCCTCCGCGTCCACCGGAGCCTGAATGTACGACGTCGTGTTCCTCACGGATCAGCTGGGCCGGGGCGGGGCCGAGACCCAGCTGGTCCGGATCGCGACCTCCCTGCGCCAGCGGGGCTGGCGGGTGGCGATCCTCTCCCTCTTCCCCGGGAGCGACTTCGAGCCTGAGCTCCAGGCGGCCGGCATCCCCCACCACTACTGCGAGACCGTCCGCCTCCCCAAGGACCGGCCCCTGATCCCCGTGGCGATCACCTTCCGCCTCATCCGCTACCTGCGGGCCTGGCGGCCCACGACCCTGATCTGCTTCAGCTACCACTCGGACCTGGCCGGCCGCTTCTGCGGGCGGCTGGCGGGGGTCCCGGTCATCCTCGGTTCCCTCCGCACCGCCTTCGCCAAGACTCCGTTCCGGGAGAAGGTCTACCGCTACACGGAGCCCCTGGTCGACCTCACCGTCTCGAACTCCCAGGCCGGCATCGACTACATGGTCTCCCGCCACGCACTCACCTTGAGGAAGACGCACGTGATCCCCAACGGCATGTTCATCTCCGACTTCCCCTCACCCGCCCCCCGCGAGGAGGTGCGGGACGAGCTCGGCGTCTCCCCGGAGGCCTTCCTCTGGATTGCCGTGGGCACCCTGAATCCGGCGAAGGACTACCCCACCCTCCTCGAGGCCGCGGCCCGCTGCGCCCGGGCCGAGCCCCGCTTCCGGCTGCGGATCGCGGGCGGCGGCGAGGCCCTGGAGGATCTCCAGGCCGACGCCGATGGCCGGGGCCTGGCGGGGACCGTGCAGTTCCTCGGGAAGCGCACGGACGTGGCGCGGATCCTGAAGGCGGCGGATGCCTACGTGCTCTCCTCCGCCTGGGAGGGCCTGCCCAATGCGGTGATGGAGGCCATGGCCTCGGGCGTTCCCGTGGTGGCCACGGACGTCGGCGGCGTGGAGGACCTCGTCGAGTCCGGCCGCTCCGGATGGATCGTCCCGCCCCGGGACCCCGCCGCCCTGGCGGAACGGATGCTGAAGGTGATGGCCCTGGATCCGGACTCGCGCACCCGCGTGGGCGCCCTGGGACGGGAGCGCGTGGCCAGCCGCTTCGATCAGGAGCGCATCGCGGACCGCTGGGAGGGGCTGATCCAGCGGACCTCCGCGGCCACGCGGCACTTCCTTCCGAGGCAGGCCCCGGCCTTCATCGTCTCGCTGGATTTCGAGCTGCTTTGGGGCATGTGCGACAAGCAGACCATCGCCTCCTACGGTGACCACGTCCTGGGCGAGCGCGAGGCCATTCCCGCCATGCTCAAGCTCTTCCGCCAGTACGGGATCCGGGCCACCTGGGCCGCGGTGGGCATGTCCCTCTTCGACAACCGTGAGGATCTCCTCCGCCACCTGCCGGACCTGCTCCCCACCTACGAGCGGGAGGACCTGAACCCCTACCGGATCCTGGGCGACATCGGCGACGACGAGCGATCCGACCCCTACCACTACGGGCTCTCCATGGCGCGGCAGATCCTCGACTGCGAAGGCCAGGAGCTCGGCAGCCACACCTTCTCGCACTACTTCTGCCTGGAGAAGGGCCAGACGGAGGCCCAGTTCCGGGCGGACCTCCAGGCCTCCATCGCCTCCATCCAGCGCCTCACGAAGCGCCCTGTGAGCTTCGTGTTCCCGAGGAACCAGTACAACCCCAGTTACCTGCCCGCCTGCGCCGAAGCGGGCTTCACCTGCTTCCGCGGCAACGAGAAGGCCTGGATGTACCGCGAGACCCCGGACGGGGACCAGTCCCTCCCCCTGCGCATGACGCGCCTGCTGGACCACTACGTGAACCTCTCCGGTTCCAACGGCTTCCTGCCGGGCGAGGAGGCGGGCCTGGTCAACTGCCCGTCCAGCCGCTTCCTGCGCCCGGTCCAGCCCTACCTGGAGCGCCTGGAGGGCCTGCGCCTCCGGCGGATCAAGAGCGCCATGGCCGCCGCGGCCCGGGCCGGCGAGAGCTTCCACCTCTGGTGGCATCCCCACAACTTCGGGACCCGCCTCCAGGAGAACCTGGCGAACCTGGAGGAGCTGCTGCGGTTCCACGTGGGGCTCCGGGACCGCTACGGCGTCGTGCCCCTCACCATGGGCGAGGTGGCGGCCCGGACCCGCGCCGGCCTGGCCCCATCGGCCCTCGCCGGAGTTGGGGTCGGGGTGGAGGAACGCTGATGCCGCAGGCCTCCGCAGGGCAGGAGCCCCCGGCCGGGGCCGGAGAGGCGGGGCGGCGGGTCCGCCGGTCCCGCTACTACCTCGGCCCCGCCTTCGTGGTGGAGCACGGTCCCGACCCCGTCGAAGGTCCCGTGCGGGGGATGGGGGTCGTCCTCCTGCCGCCCCTGGGCTACGAGGACACCTGCGCCTACCGTCCCCTCCGCGTCCTTGCGGACGCCCTGGCGCGGGAGGGGCACGTGGTCCTGCGCCTCGACTGGCCCTCGCTGGGTGACAGCGCTTTCGACTCCTTCCAGGTGGACCTCGTGGCGGATGGCGCCGCCCTGGGGGGGGCCGCGGTCCGGTCTCTGCGCGAGCGGGGCTTCGGGCGCATCGCCGGCATCGGCGTGCGGGGCGGGGGCCTCCTCGCCCTGGGCGTCCCGGGCCTGGACGACCTGGCCCTTCTGGGCGTCCCCGCCAGCGGGAAAGCCTTCCTCCGGGAGGAGCGCGCCTTCCACCAGACCGCGGCCAAGGCCTACGGCCAGCGGCCCGGCGATGCCGAACCCCTCCCCGAGGGCGCCGTGGAGGCCGGCGGCTTCATCTACGGCCCCCGCACCGTGGCCGCCCTCCAGCAGCTCGTCGCGGAAGCGAGGGTGCTGGATGGTGGAGCGCGGCGGGTCCTCGTGATCTACCGGGACGGCATCGCCGCCCCGCCCAGCCTCCTGGGGGCCTTCGAGCGGGCCGGAGCCGAGGTCACCGTGTCGTCGGCCCCGGGCCTCGGCGCCATGCTCGAGACCTCGTACCACTCGGAGCTGCGCCCCGAGATCGAGGCGGCCGTGCGGTCCTGGCTGGCCACGGCGGAGTCGGGCTGGGTGGAACCGGCCCCCGCCGCGGGGCGGGAGCAGCTCGAGCTGACGGGCGGAGTCGCCGAGCGCCCCGTGGTGCTCCCCGGCGAGGTGGGGGAGCTGTCGGGGATCCTCTGCGAGCCGCGGGGCGGGGTGGCGCCCGGGGCGGCCTGGACGCTCTTCCTGAATGCCGGGGGCGTCCGGAGGTCCGGCCCGAACCGCCTCTGGACCCGGGCGGCCCGCGCCTTGGCGGCCGCGGGAACGCCCTCCCTGCGCTTCGACGTCCGCGATGTGGGCGACAGCGACGGGACCAGCACCCCCCACCGGGACCTGGAGGCGATGTACAGCGAATCCGCCATCCAGGACGTGGTCCAGGCCTACGACTGGGCCCGGGCCCGGGGGGCGGGGGAGATCGACGCGGTGGGCCTCTGCTCCGGCTCGTTCCTGGGGATCCAGCTCGCCGCGCGCCGCCCGGTGCGGCGGGCCCTGCTCTTCAACGGCCTGGCCTTCGTGTGGAACGACGACGCCCGGGCCTCGGGGGTCACCAGCCACATCGGCGAGTCCCTCTTCGACCTGCGCCGCTGGCGCCGCCTCCTCACGGGCCGCATCAACCCCATGGGCGTGCTCCGGGCCATCGCCGCCAAGGGCTGGATGACCGCCGCCGCCGCGGTCTCGCGCCTCCACCGCCGTCCCCCCGCGGACGAGGTGGATGCCCTGTTCCAGGCCGTCGCAGGGAAGGGAACGCGGCTGCGCCTCGTGTCCAGCGAGGGGGACCCGAGCCTCCCCTACCTGGAGCGCCACCTGCCGCCGGACCACCGCCCCCCCCTGACCGTCCTGCCTGGCGTGGACCACACCATCCGTCCCGTGTGGGCCCATGACCGCGTGGTGGAACTGATCATGGAAAAATAAGTCATTGAATCAAAGATTGAATCGGAAGAATCCCACTAGCCAGAGTCCCCTCACGCGCCTAGACTTCTAACCAAGTCCGTGGATTCGGTATCAATGCATGATTTTTCCACTTCGATCTCATGTGAGTCCTGCATGGTTCAGAACGAAATTCGAGACCTCGTCATCAAGCACGCCCGGCTCTCCGCGGACGTGAGCGTCCTGACCGACCGTTCGGACCTCTACGCGGCCGGGCTCACCTCCCTGACCACGGTGAACCTCATGCTGGCCCTGGAGGATCACTTCGACATCGAATTCCCGGACCGGATGCTGGTCCGGAGGACCTTCGGAAGCATTCAATCCCTCGCCGAGGCGGTCGAGGCCTTGAAGGCGTCGTGATCAGGACCCCCGCCGGACGACAGGAGTGTGGCATGCGCGAACCCGCGTTGCAGCCGGAGCGAGAGAGCCTTTCGACCCTCCTCGGGCGGGTCCATGACCTGGGCCGCGAAGCCATCGCCCCCCACGCGGAGGCAGTGGACCGCGAGGGCCGCTTCCCCGAGGAGGCCTTCCGGGCCCTGAAGGAGGCCCGCCTGCTGAGCTGCTACGTCCCCACGGAGCTGGGGGGCATGGGCCTGAACATCGCGGATCTCTCGAAGCTCTGCGAGGTCCTGGCGGGCTACTGCGGCTCCACCGCCATGATCTTCGCCATGCACCAGATCCAGGTCGCCTGCATCGTGCACCATGCCCTGGGCTCGGCCACCTTCCGGGACTACCTGCGGGACCTGGTGCGCCACCAGTACCTGCTGGCCTCGGCCACCACGGAGCTGGGCATCGGCGGCGACGTCCGGTCCAGCCTCTGTGCCGTGGCCGTGGCGGACGGCCGCTTCACCCTCGAGAAGCAGGCGCCGGTCATCTCCTACGGCGAGGCCGCCGACGCCATCCTCGTCACCTGCCGCAGCTCGCCCGAGGCCGGCCGCAGCGACCAGTCCCACGTCCTGGTCCGCAAGGAGGGCTGCGTGCTCAAGCCCCTCTCCGGCTGGGATACGCTGGGCTTCCGGGGCACCTGCAGCTCGGGCTTCACGCTCACCGCCGAGGGGGCCGCCGGGCAGATCCTGCCGGTGCCCTACGCCGAGATCCACGCGAAGACCATGCATCCTTTCTCCCACATCGTGTGGAGCTCGCTCTGGACGGGCATCGCGGCGGACGCCGTGGCCAGGGCGCGGAGCTTCGTGCGGGCCGAGGCCCGCAAGACTCCGGGCACCCTCCCCCCCTCAGCGCTGCGCCTGGCGGAGGTGGACACGGCCCTCTTCTCCATGCGGGCCGGTGTCCAGCAGGCGGTGGCGGAGTACCTGCAGCTGCTGACTGGGGAGGACCCGGAGGCCTTCGAGTCCAACTACGGGTTCGCCCTGCGCATCAACAACCTCAAGGTGGTCTCGTCCCAGCTCATCATCGACATCGTGGGCCGGGCCATGCTCATCTGCGGCATCAGCGGGTACCGCAACGACTCCAAGTTCTCCCTGTGCCGGCAGCTGCGGGACGCCTACGGCGCCGCGCTGATGGTCAACAACGACCGCATCCTCGGCCAGAGCTCCACCATGCAGATCCTGCAAAGGGAGGGATGACCATGTGCGCTCCCGTCGCCACCGACGCGTACAAGACCTACCTCGACGAGCTGACCCGCGCCGGGCTCCTCATCCCCTCCGGCGTGAAGGGCGTGTACGGCCGGAGCGGCACCTTCGAGCACGTCATCAACCAGTTCGAGGTCTTCGTCACCCGCATGGGCGCGCACCTGGACCCGGAAGTCATGCGCTTCCCCCCCGTCTTCAACCGGGAGCACTACGCCCGGATCAACCACATCCACAACTTCCCGGACCTCATGGGCTCCGTCCACAGCTTCCTGGGCGGGGACCTGGAGCACACGGAGCTGGTGCGGAAGTTCGAGGGCGGCGAGGACTGGAGCCGGGACCTGGACGCCAGCGAGGTCATGCTCATCCCCGCGGCCTGCTATCCGCTGTACCCCACGGCCACGGGCACCCTGCCCCCGCAGGGACGCATCGTGGACCTGAAGTCCTTCGTGTTCCGCCACGAACCCTCGGACGACCCGGCCCGCATGCAGATCTTCCGGCAGCGCGAGTACGTGCGGCTGGGCTCGGCGGACGAGGCCCTGTCCCACCGGGACGCCTGGCTGGAGCGCGGCGCGGAGATGCTGCGCTCCGCGGGCCTGGACGTGGAGCCCGTCGTGGCCAACGACCCCTTCTTCGGCCGGGGCGGGCGCATGATGAAGGCCACCCAGCGGGAGCAGACCCTCAAGTTCGAGCTGGTGGTGCCCATCTGCTCCGAAGAGAAGCCCACGGCCATCACCTCCTGCAACTACCACCTGGACTACTTCGGCCAGGCCTTCGATATCCGCACGGCCGACGGCCAATCCGCCCACTCCGCCTGCATCGGGTTCGGCCTGGAGCGCATCGCGCTGGCCCTCTTCAAGACGCACGGCCTCCGGGTCGACGCCTGGCCCGCCTCGGTGCGCCAGGTCCTGGAGCTCGGCTGAGCGCCGGGTCCGGCCTCCACCCTCCCACCATGGCCCAGATCCTCCCCCTCGATCCCGCCACCTACCGGCGCCACCCCATCCACGGCGAGAACCGCACCTGGGCGGAGACCAACTGCTATTCGGACGTGATCATCGAGCTGCTCCACGGGCTCGGCCACGAGCCCATGGCGGCCCTCCCCTTCACGCTGGCCATCGACTTCGAGGGGGACCAGTGGACCTTCTTCAAGTTCCCGCCTGCGGATCTCTTGGAGCTCTACGGCTTCGACATCCAGGAGCTGGCCCCCTGGCGGCCCCTGGTGGAGCACATCGAGGAGCAGGTGGGCGCCGGCCGGCCGGTGCTGGTGGAACTGGACTCCTACTTCCTGCCTGACACCGCCGGCACCGCCTACCGGCTGGCCCACGTGAAGTCCACGGTGGCCGTCAACGAGATCGACCTCGGGAACCGGCGGCTGGGCTACTTCCACAACCAGGGCTACCACACGCTCGAGGACCGGGATTTCATCGACGTCTTCCAAACGGAGGGGCTGGTCCACGAGCGCATGCTCCCGCCCTACATCGAGTACGTGAAGCGGGCCCCGCGCTTCACCCCGCCCGCGGGCGCCGCCCTGGTCGAAGCCTCCCTGGGCCTGCTCCGGCGGCACCTGGGCCGCATCCCCGAACGGAACCCCTTCCCCGCCTTCAAGGCCAAGTTCCAGCAGGACCTGGATTGGCTGCTGACCGAAGACATCGAGGCCTTTCACGCCTACTCCTTCGTCACCCTCCGCCAGTACGGCGCCTGCTTCGAGCTGGCGGGCACTTGTCTGGGCTGGCTCGCGGCCCAGGGCGTGGATCACCTGGCCCCGGCGCAGGCGGCCTTCGACCAGATCTCGCAGGCCACCAAGGCCTTCCAGTTCCAGCTGGCCCGCTCCATGAGCCGCCGGAAGCCCTTCGACCTTGCCCCCCTGGACGGCATGGCCGAGTCCTGGGCCGGCGCCATGGACCACCTGGATCGCCACTTCGGGGGGACCCGATGATGGAGTCCCACCCAGGGAGGCCGGCGGACCTCCTTCGGATCGAGCCCCTCCGGGCAGGGTGGGAGCTGGCCTCCTGCGCGCCAGGGGCCTGCGGAACACCGGCGGAGGCGCGGGACGCGGGCCTCACCTGGCACCAGGCCTCCGTCCCGGGGACCGTGGCCGGGAGCCTCGGCCTGGACCTGGACACAGGTCTGGACTTGGACGGGCTGGACTGGTGGTACCGCTGCACCTTCCCCGCGCCGCCCCGGGCGGACGGCGAGGTGGTCCGGCTCCGTTTCGAGGGTCTGGCCACCCTGGCAGAGGTCTGGCTGAACGGCACACGACTCCTCGAGTCCCGCAACATGTTCGTGCCCCGGTCCTGCGACGTGCCGGACCTCCTCCGGGAGGGCAACGAGCTGGCGATCCACTTCCGGGCCCTGGAGCCCGAGCTTGCCCTCCGCCGGCCGCGGCCCCGCTGGAAGACGGCCCTGGTGGCCCACCAGGGCCTCCGCTGGTTCCGCACGACGCTCCTGGGGCGCATTCCGGGCTGGACGCCGCCCCTTCCGCCCGTGGGACCCTGGCGCCCCGTCAGCCTGGAGCGGATCCGCCGGGCGGACCTCCTGCGTCTCGACCTCCGGACCCAGGCCGCGGGAACCGAGGGCCGCGCCGCCCTGGAGGCTGAGGTGCGGGTCCTGGACGGGTCCCGGATCACCGGGGCCAGCCTCCGGATCGGCCCCCATGCCTTTCCCCTGGCCGTGGAGGCGGGCCCTGAGAGCTTCCGCATCGCCGGGGAGGCCATCCTGGCCGGGGCCCCCCTCTGGTGGCCGCACACCCACGGCGACCCTGCACGCCTCGAAGGTGTCCTCCACCTGGAGGCGGAGGCCGGTCCCATCGCCTTCGGCTGCGGTCTTCTCGGCTTCAAGTCCGTGGCCGTGGACCGCCGGGAGGGCCGGGTGCAGCTGGTGGTGAACGGCCGGCCCGTGTTCGCCCGGGGCGCCTGCTGGACCCCGATCGATGTCCGCTCACTGGATGGGGCTCCCGGGGAGCTGCGGCGCACCCTGAGCCTGGCCCGCGACGCTGGCATCAACCTGCTGCGGGTGGGCGGCACCATGGCCTATGAGTCGGACGCCTTCTACGGCCTCTGCGACGAGCTCGGGATCCTGGTGTGGCAGGACTTCATGTTCGCCAACATGGACTACCCCTTCGGCGACCCGGACTTCCACGGGGCGGCCGTGGAGGAGGTGGACCACCTGCTGGGCCGCCTCCAGCGCCACCCCTGCCTGGCAGTCTACTGCGGAGGCAGCGAGATCGAGCAGCAGGCGGCCATGCTGGGCTTGCCGGAATCCGAGTGGTCGGGCCCCTTCTTCGCCGAGGAGCTGCCGCGCCTCTGTGCAGAGCGCCACCCCGGCATCCCGTACTTCCCGTCCACGCCCACGGAGGGGGCGCTGCCCTTCCATCCATCTGCGGGCCTCGCCCACTACTACGGCGTGGGCGCCTACCGCCGCCCCCTCACGGACGCGCGGCTGGCCAGGGTCCGCTTCACCCCCGAATGCCTGGGCTTCTCCAACGTGCCCGAGGAGGAGGGTGTGGAGGACGTCTTCGATGGGGCCCGGCCCGTGACCCACCACCCCCGCTGGAAGGCCGGCGTTCCCCGGGACGGTGGCGCCGGCTGGGATTTCGAGGACATCCGCGACCACTACCTGTGGGCCCTCTTCGGCCTCGACCCCGTGGGGCTCCGCAGCCAGGATCCGGAGCGCTACCTGGCGGTCTCCCGCGAGGTCAGCGGCGAGGTCATGAAGGCCGTCTTCGCAGAGTGGCGCCGGCCCGGCAGCGGCTGCGGCGGCGGCCTCGTGTGGTTCCTCAGGGATCTCCGCCCCGGCGCGGGCTGGGGCCTCCTGGACAGCGCCGGCCGGCCCAAGGCCGCCTTGTGGCACCTCCGCCGGGCCTGGGCCCGGCAGGCCCTCCTGCTCACGGACGAGGGCCTGGAGGGCCTGCACGCCCACCTCTTCAACGAGACGGACGCGGTGCTGGAGGCCCGCCTCGATGTGGACCTGTTCCAGGGGGGGCGGATCCCCGTGGGCCATGCGGAGCAGGCGGTGTCGGTTCCCGCCCACGGCGCCCGCAGCCTCTCCGCGGACGCCCTGCTCGGCGGGTTCTCGGACCTGACCTACGCCTACCGCTTCGGCCCGCCCCGGCACGACGTGGTGATCGCCCGGCTGGTGTCCGGGGACGGCGGGACCGTGCTGGCCGAGGACGTCCACTTCCCCCTGGGCTGGAACCTCCCCTTCCAGGACTCCGGTGGGGTCACGGCCGCCCTGGAGCCGGGGACGAAGGGCACCTTCACCCTCCTGCTCCAGTCCCCGGTGTTCCTCCAGTCCGTGGCACTTGCCTCCCGCAGCCACGGACCCGGCGACAACCACTTCCACCTGGCGCCGGGACGGCCGAGGCGGATCCGCTTCACACCCCGGGGGGATCCCTCCGCCCCCTTCCGGGCCGAGCTCACCGCCCTCAACCTCCGCGAGGCCCTGCCGCTCCGTGGGGACCCTTGAGCCGGCGGATACAGGAGACCTGCCCATCCGCATGCTTCTCGAAATTCCCTTAGCTGCAAGCAACTGATTGAGAAATAATCGCCTCGTCGCATCAACCACGGGACGGGCCGTTCGGTCAACCAACGCAAGTCACTGGGAGTGGAACCTCATGCGCATCGCAGTCGTGGGCCTCGGATACGTCGGACTTCCCCTCGCGCTGGAGCTTGCCAAGCAGTTCCCCGGCACGGTGGGCTTCGACATCCACGCGGAGAAGGTCGCAGAGCTGCGCGGCGGCGTGGACCGCACCAAGGAGGTGGACCTTGCGGCCCTGCGCGACACCTCGCTGAAGATGACCTCGAACCCCGAGGACATGCGGGGCTGCGACTTCATCATCGTGGCCGTGCCCACGCCCATCGACGGCTGGAACCGCCCGGACCTCACGCCCATGCTCAAGGCCAGCGAGACCGTGGGCAAGGTGCTGGGCAAGGGCGCCATCGTCGTGTACGAATCGACGGTCTTCCCCGGCGTCACCGAGGAGATCTGCGGGCCCGTCCTCGAGAAGCACTCCGGCCTCCGGAGCGGCGTGGACTTCAAGCTGGGCTACTCGCCGGAGCGCATCAACCCCGGCGACAAGGTCCACACCGTGGATCAGATCGTGAAGGTGGTCTCCGGCCAGGACGAAGCGTCGCTCAAGGTCATCGCCGGAGTCTACGGCGCCGTCATCCGTGCGGGCATCCATGAGGCCAGTTCCATCAAGGTGGCGGAGACGGCCAAGGTCATCGAGAACACCCAGCGCGACATCAACATCGCCCTCATGAACGAGCTGGCCATCATCTGCGAGAAGGTGGGGATCCGCACGGCGGAGGTGCTGGCCGCGGCCCGCACCAAGTGGAACTTCCTCCCCTTCAGCCCGGGCCTGGTGGGCGGACACTGCATCGGTGTCGATCCCTATTACCTCACCACCAAGGCCGAGGAGATGGGCTACCAGCCCCAGGTCATCCTGTCCGGGCGGCGCATCAACGACAGCATGGGCGCCTACGTGGCCCAGAAGCTGGTGAAGCTGCTCATCCAGCAGCAGATCCCCGTGAAGCCCGCGAAGATCGGCATCCTCGGCCTCACGTTCAAGGAGAACGTCCACGACATCCGGAACAGCAAGGTGCCGGACATCGTGGAGGAGCTGCGCCAGTTCGGGGTGGATCCCCTGGTCCACGATCCCCTGGCGGATCCCGAGGGAACCCACGAGGAGTACGGGATCCGCCTCTCCCCCTTCGAAGCCTTCCACGACCTCGACGCCCTGGTCCTCGCCGTGAACCACAAGGCCTTCCTGGCCTCCGGCCCCGGTCCCCTCCGCGCCTGCATGAAGCCTGCCTCCGTCTTCGTGGACGTGAAGTCCTGCTTCAAGCCCGGGGACTTTCCGGAACCCACCGCCTACTGGAGTCTGTGATGAGCCTCTACCAGGCGCTCTGCCAGGACCTCCAGGCCAGCCCGAAACGCTGGCTCGTCACCGGCGTGGCGGGCTTCATCGGCTCGAACCTCCTCCAGAAGCTGCTGGAGCTGGACCAGACCGTGGTGGGCCTGGACAACTTCTCCACGGGGAACCCCGCGAATCTGGAGAGCGTGCGGGAGTGCGTTCCCGCCTCGGCCTGGGAGCGCTTCACCTTCATCGAGGGCGACACCCGGGACCTGGCCACCTGCCAGAGGGCCTGCGCCGGCGCCGAGGTGGTGCTGCACCAGGCCGCCCTGGGCTCCGTGCCCCGCTCCATCAAGGATCCCATCGCCAGCCATCAGTCCAACGTGGACGGCCTGCTCAACATGCTGGTGGCCGCCCGGGATGCGGGCGTGCGGCGCATGGCCTATGCCTCCTCCAGCTCCGTCTACGGGGACGACGCGGGACTCCCCAAGGTCGAAGCCCGCACGGGCCGGCCCCTCTCGCCCTACGCCCTCACCAAGGTCATCGGGGAGCAGTACGCGGCCATCTTCGCGCGCACCTACGGCTTCCGCACCATCGGACTCCGCTACTTCAATGTCTTCGGCCCCCGCCAGAACCCCAACGGACCCTACGCCGCCGTCATGCCCAGGTGGCTCCAGGCCCTGGTGGACGGCGAAACCTGCGCCATCCATGGCGACGGCGAGACCAGCCGGGACTTCTGCTTCGTCGCCAACGCCGTCCAGGCCAACCTCCTGGTGTCCGTGGCCCCGGACTCGGCCCTGGGCGAGGTCTTCAACGTCTCCTACGGCGGCACCACCTCCCTGACCCGCCTCTACTGGATGATCGCGGACCGCTTGGCCCTCGCCCACCCCGGCTTCCAGCGGAAGGACCCCGTCTACGGCCCGCCGCGGGAGGGCGACATCCAGCACTCCCAGGCGGACCTCTCCAAGATCAAGGCCCACTTGGGCTACGCGCCCACCCACTCCGTGGCCCAGGGGCTGGACGAGCTGGTGCCCTGGTTCGCGGCCCGCGCGGTCCGGCTCTGATGCGCGTCGCGGTGCTCGGCGGCGCCGCCAGGGACCTGGTGAACTTCCGGGGCCACCTCATCGGCGAGCTGGTCCGAACGGGACACACGGTCTACGGCATCGCCCCCGGGGGCACGCCCGCCATCCGCGCGGACCTGGAGGCCCTGGGCGCCACCTACGTGCCCATCGCCCTCGACCGCACGGGCCTGAACCCCCTCCGCGACGCCCTCAGCCTGCTTCGGCTCTGGCGCCTGTTCCGCGGGCTCCGCCTCGAGGCCCTCCTGGCCTACGAGGCCAAGGCCGTGACCTTCGGCACCCTGGCGGCCCAGCTCGCGGGGGTGTCCCACCGCTTCGCCATGATCACGGGGCGGGGCACCACCCTTCAGGGCGAGGCCTCGGGCCTGCGCCCCCGCGTGGTCCGGGCGGTGGTCAAGGCCCTCTACCGCCGGGCCCTGCGGCGCTGCCGGGGAGTGCTCTTCCAGAACGAGGATGACCTCGCCTTCTTCCGCGCCGAGAGGCTCCTGGCCATCCGTACGGCCGCGCGGATCGTCAACGGCTCCGGCGTGGACCTGGGCCACTTCGCGCTGGCGCCCCTGCCCGCGGGACCCGCCACCTTCCTCTTCGTGGGCCGCCTCCTGCGTGACAAGGGGCTGTTCGAGTTCGCGGAGGCGAGCCGCCGCCTGGGGGGCCCCGGGGCGCGGTTCCGCATCCTGGGCCCCCTGGACAGCAATCCCAACGCCATCCGGGCGGACCAGGTGGAGGCCTGGGTCCGCGAGGGGGCCGTGGAATACCTGGGCGAGGCCGAGGACGTGCGCCCCAGGCTGGCCGAGGCCCACGTGCTGGTGCTGCCCTCCTACGGCGAGGGGACTCCGCGATCGGTGCTGGAGGCCATGTCCATGGGCAGGGCCGTGGTGACCACCGATGCCCCGGGCTGCCGGGCCACGGTACGGGACGGCCTCAACGGCCTCCTGGTGCCCGTGCGCGACAGCGCCGCCCTCGCCGCCGCCATGGGCCGGCTGGCGGCGGACCGTGACCTGGTGGCCCGCATGGGCGAGGCGGGGCGCCGGATCGCTGAGGAGACCTACGACGTGCGCAAGGTGACGGCGGACATCCTGGCCTTCATGGACCTGCCTCCCGGGCCGCCCGAGGCCCACCGGTCCCCTGCCGCCCTGCCCCTCCCGCATCCCTGAGCCCGTCCATGACGTACCTGGCGTACATCCTCCGGAAGATCGCCCAGAACCCGGGACGGGCGGCGCGGTCCGGCTTGAAGTACGTCACCGAGTACCTCATGGACCGGCGGATCGGAGTCTCCACCTTCCGCCGGGACTTCGTCTCTCCGGCCTCTTCCGGCGGCGACAGCCGGCCCTGCCAGCCCGCCCCCTACGAGGTGCTCAGCGACATTGCCGGCCACCTGCGGGCCACGGGCTTCCCCCTCCGGACCTTCCTGGACGTGGGCTGCGGCGCGGGCCGCCCCCTGGCCTTCTTCTCGAGCCTGGGCTTCGAGCGCATGACGGGTATCGAGATCAATCCCGAGGTCGCGGAGCGGGCGCGGCGGAACATGGCGCGCATCAGGCCGGCCTGGAACCGCGCGGGGCGCATCGAGATCCTCTGCGCCGACGTCCTCACGGCGGACGTGGATTTCACGGGAGCCGTGGTCTACCTGGCCAATCCCTTCGGGCGGGCCACCATGCAGGCCTTCGCCGCGAAGCTCAAGGCCCAGCTCCAGGCGCAGCCGGACCGGGAGATCCTCCTCTACTACGTGCTTCCGCTGCAGGCCGAGGCCCTCGCGGAGGCGTTCCCTCGGGCCCAGCGGCTCCTCGCGGGGGGGCCGCTGGAGGCTTGGCAGTTCTTCCGCCTGGACGCCGCCTCGGGCGGCTAGGATCGCCCGAGGTTGGGATGCCTCACTCGTACCGGTAGTGGTAGGCGTAGCGGTAGTGCGTGTGGTTGCCCCCCATGCGCAGCGGCTGCACGTCATTGAAGACGCAGCCCAGGACGGGGAGCCCCTGGCGGTCCAGGCGCTTCAGGCAGGCCCGCAGCTCCTCCATGGGGTGGAGTCCGTACTTGGCCACCACGAGCACGCCGTCCACCCGCGACCCGACGATGAGCGCGTCCGTGACGGCCAGCACGGGCGGGGCGTCGAGGATCACGTAATCGTAGGCCTTGGCGACCTGGGCGAGGAACGACTCGAAGGCATCCGTCATGAGGAGCTCCGACGGGTTCATGGGGATGGAGCCCGACATCATCAGGTCCAGGCGGGGCACCGCCGTCTTGTGCACCACGCTCTCCCATTCCGCCGTCCGGGCCAGCACGTCGGACAGCCCGCCCGCGCGGTCCCGGGACCAGAACTGCCGGTGCAGGGAGCCTTTGCGGAGGTCCGCATCCACGGCCAGCACCCGGCTTCCGGCCCGCGCCAGCACGGCGGCCAGGTTCCCGCTGACGAAGGACTTGCCGATGCCGGGGGAGGGGCCCGTCACCATGATCGTCTGGCAGGCGGAGCGGCCCTTGGCGAAGTGGAGGCTGGTGCGGAGGCTGCGGAGGCTCTCGGTGGCCAGGTCATCGGGATTGAGGGCCGCCAGCAGGTGGAGGCCGTCCTCCCCGTTCTGGATGGCCTGCCAGTGCGCTTCCTGGGCCTTGCTGTGGGGGATGGTCACCAGCACGGGGATGCCGAGCCGGGCTTCGATGAGGCGGTGGTCCTCCACTCCCGGGCTGAAGGCCTTGCGGAGGATGGCCAGGCCCACGCCCACCAGCACGCCCAGGAAGGTGAAGAGACCCATGAGCAGGGTGCGCCGGGGCGCCACGGGGATGGGATCGGGCGTGGCGGGGTCCACCACGCTGATACCGCCCACCTCGCCCGCGCTGCTGATGCCCAGCTGCTGGATGTTGTTGAGGAGGGCTGTATAGAGCTCCGTGTTGATGGCCACCTCGCGGCTCAGGCGCACCACCTCCTGCTGGGCGCCCGGCAGGGTGCGCACCTTCGCGTCAATGCGGCCGCCCTCCGCCCGGAGCTGCTCGATCTGGCGGTTGAGGGTGGCGACGACGTCCGAGTCCTCGCGGTAGGTGCGGAGGAGGTCCTGCTTCTTCTGCTCCAGGGCCGAGATCTGGGTCCTCAGGTTGGAGCCCTGCTGCAGGTAGGCGTCCGCCTCCCGGGCCACATCCACGGAGCCCGTGCGGCTCCGGAAGCGGTTGAGGCGGTTCTCCGCGTCATCGAGCTTGGCCTTCACCTGGGGGAGCTGCTCCTTGAGGATGGCCAGGGTCTGCGAGGCGCCGGCGTTCTTCCGCTCGATCTTGTGCTGGATGTACTGCTTGATGACCTCGTTGAGGATCGCGGCGCCGGTGGTGGGGCTGGCGCACTTGAGGGTGAGCCCCAGCACGTTGGTGAGCTTGCCCTTCTCGGCCACGTCCAGGCTCCGGCGCAGGCTCTCCAGGGCCTCCGCCTCGACCTGCCGCTCCAGGGTGAACACCTGGCCGGGCTTCGCATGAAGGCTCCGCACCGTCAGCTTCAGGTCGGCGCCGCCGTAGGTCGCGCTCAGCGGCTGGCCCACCTCGCCCGAGCCCAGGGGCGCGCCCTTGGGGGAGTCCAGGCGGAAGGCGTTCCCGGAGAGGGCCGTCAGGCGGAAGACCTGGCCCTTCAGGTGCTCCGGGAGGCTGAAGGCCTCCACCTCGATGCGGGGCGCCTCCGGGTCCTTGCGGGCCAGGGCCTCGCCCACGATGGGGGCCAGCTTGGGCTCTGCCTTGAGATCGAGATTGAGGGCCTCCACGGTCCGGCCGAGCACCAGGCTGCTCTGGAGGATCTCCACCTCGCTTTGCGCCTCGGTGGGCCCCGAGAAGAGGCCCTCCATCTTGGCGAAGGCCGGGTCGGAGGTGGCCGTCCGCTTGGGCTGGACCTGCAGCAGGGCCTGGACCTGGTAGACGGGGGCCATGCGCCAGACGTAAAGGCCGCCCACGCAGAGGAAGAGGATCAGGGAGGCGAAGATGAAGCGCCTTCCCTCCCAGAGGTTGGCGAACCACTCCATGAGCCCCAGCTCCTCGGACTCGTCGGGGCGGCGCAGGGGCCTGAACGGGGGCTCGGTGGAATCCAGCCGGGCGGGGGGGGTTCCGGGGGCAAGCGGAGCGTTCATGCCGACCTTTGCTTGGGCGTCAGATGAGGCGGCCAGTCTGACACGGATTGACGGATGTGCTCGAAGGTGGCGCGGAAGGCCTCGGGGCCCCGCCGGAAGGGATCCTGGATCTCCCGGAGGGCGGGCGGTTGCCAGTGCCCCAGGAGGAAGATCCGGCCGAGCGCGCTGGGACACATCAGCCCGCACCAGGTCTTCTGGGATTCCTCCATGACCAGGATCAGGTCCGCGGCCGTGGCCATGTCGCAGGTCAGCTGGCGGCCGAGGTGGGCGGAGATGTCCAGCCCGGCGCCGGCCATGAGCCGCTGGGCCTCCGGATCCGCCGGCAGGCCCACCAGGGCACTGAGTCCCGCGGATTCCACCTGGATGTCCCGGGGCAGGAGGGCCCGGAGCAGGCCTTCGGCCATGGGCGCCCGGCAGTGGTTCCCCTCGCACAGGACCAGAATGTGGCGGATGGCGCCCGGGGTGCCGTCATTCATGGTTTGGAATTCAGCGAGGATCCCAGGTACTTGACGCTGGTGGCGGTGTTCAGGAGGCCCGTGTAGGTGGGCAGCACCAGGTTCAGCACCTGGGCCCAGCGCACGACGGAGCCCTTGTCCACGTAGACGATGTCGCGGGCCTGGAGGGGGAACCGGTCCGCCAGGATCATGGCGGTGGGGTTCTGGGCGTCCAGGTGGAAGACGTCCACGGCGTTGGTGGCGGCTCCCTGGCGGATCACGTAGATGGAGCGGGCGTCCGCGGTCTGGCCCTGGATGCCGCCCACGTCCTGGATGGCCTTGGCCAGGGAGAGGTTGCCGTGGAGGAGGGGGGTGGTCCCCGGCCTCACGAACTCGCCCATCATGTAGACGGGGGAATCCTGGAGGTTGGGCACGTGCAGGGAGTCCCCGTCCTGCAGGAGGATCTGGCCCACCCGGTTGCCCCGGGCCAGGAGGGCCTGGAAGTTCAGCCGCCAGGTCTGGTCGCCCCGGGAGAGGAGGATGCGGCTGTCATCGGCCGTGGGGAGGAAGCCCCCGGCGCGGTTCACGGCCTCGGTCAGGGTGAAGGGCACGTCCGTGACCGTGTAGACGCCGGCGTTGCGGACCTCGCCTCCCACGTAGACCTTCTGGGAGCGGTAGGCGATCACCTTCACGTCCACCTGGGGGTTCTGGAGCACCTTGGCCAGGAGGGAGGTGAGCTTGTCCCGGACCTGGGTGGCCGTGAGGCCCGCCACATGGAACTTGCCCACGTAGGGGAAGAAGAGGTCGCCCGCCTCGTCCACCACGTTGCCCGCGGCCGTGTCCTGCCGGTACTGCCCGAGGGGGAGGGTGATCTCCGGGTGGTCCCAGACCGTGACGAGGAGGATGTCCTGGGGCCCCACGCGGTAGGGCGAGACGGCCTTCTCCAGGACGCCGGGGGCGGGACCGGCCTCGGGGGCCCGCCGCTCCTGCTCCTGGATGGCGGCAGTGTTCAGGGGCCGGAGGGTGACGTTGAGCCCGTCCATGTGGGTGGACCGGGTGTCGGAGGGATGGACGTTCATCTTCATGCCGGGCGCCCGGCAGGCCGCCAGGAGCAGGGTCGCGGCCAGGGCGAGCCAGCGCTTCGCTTGGGTGGCACGGTGTCCCGCGGGCGCCGTGTCCGGGCCGGTTCGAGGGCGGCTCCAGGCTGGAAACCGGGTCCCGCACGCGTCGGATGGGCACATGGTACTCTCCGTGATGAAGGGACTAGATGTATCGCTATTTCCCACGAGCATGCAAGCAAAATAAGCATTATTTTGACTATAACCAGATGCTAGCATTCGCCAGCCCCAGGACGCCGCATGATCCGGTCACCCCTTCGCCCCAGTCCGCCCCGGGCCCCGCTCGGGTGGGCGGCGGCCGGGCTGGTCCTCCTGCAGGCCTGCGGGTCCGGCGGCTCCCCTGCGCCCTCCGCCCCCCCGCCGCCGGGACCCCCCGTGGCGAACTGCGCCCCCGCCCCCACCTCCACCCGGACCGTCAGCGTGAAGGACGCGCCCTACGGCGCCAAGGGCGACGGCCTCACCGATGACACCGCCGCCCTCCAGAAGGCCCTGGACGCCATGGTCGGCACCGGCGGCACGGTCTCGGTGCCCGCGGGGACCTACCTGGTGGACGCTGTCACCTCGCTGCATCTCAGAAGCGGCCAGACCCTCTCCCTGGCCTCAGGCGCGGTCCTGAAGGCCATCCCCAATGGCTCCTCCAACTACACCATCCTCCGCATCTCCGGTGTCTCGAACGTGAACGTGGTGGGAGGCACGCTGCTGGGCGACCGCGCCGCCCACACGGGCACCAGCGGCGAGCAGGGGATGGGGATGCGGATCACGGGAAGCGCCCAGCGCATCGCCGTGGTGGGCGTCACCGCCCGGGAGTGCTGGGGGGACGGCTTCACCATCGGCGGGGCCAGCGACGTCACCCTCTGCAGCGTCACCGCGGACCACAACCGCCGCCAGGGCCTGTCCATCACCAGCGGGAGCCGCATCGTCGTCAAGGACTCCACCTTCACCAACAGCCGGGGGACGATCCCCGAGGACGGCCTCGACATCGAGCCCAACAGCGGCGAGACGGTGGACACCGTCCTCGTCACGGGCTGTGTCTTCTCGAACAATGCCGGGGACGGCGTCGAGAACGGCGTGCCCACCGCCTACACGGGCCTGGCCTTCATCCGCAACGTGGTGATCGAGGGCAACACCATGAGCGGCAACGGCGTGAACACGCTCCACTCGGGCCCCCGCAGCGGCATCGAGGTGTCGAACACCAGCGGCCACATCCTCCGGAACAACGTCATCCAGGGCAACGCGGGCTATGGCATCTACCTGCGGGATGGGGTCACGGGCACCACCGTAACCCGCAACACGGTGACCCAGAACACCCTGAACGGCATCCTCGAGTACCGCTCCTCGGGCAACACCATCACGGACAACACGCTCTCCGGCAACGGAGTCCCGCCATGAGGAGGTCCCCTTGATCCAGGAGCTGGCCCACGAGGTGCCGCACCGTGCCGTCTCCGGGGCCTCGGCCGTCCTGGGGGGCGGGGGGAACCTCGTGCGGTTCTGGGAGCTGCGGGGCCGGCCCGTGTTCGAGGCGCAGGGCGTGTGGTGGGGCCATCACCGGGGCCCCTTCTACACGAGCCTCCCCTTCCAGCTGCAGGTGGACATCGGTCCCGAGGAGGCCCGGGAGGTCCTCCAGGGGGCGCGGGTCTGGGGCCTGAGCTTCCCCTCCCCCCGGTCCGGTCTGCCGGGCGGACATTACGTCATCCGCCCCCAGGGCTACGACCTGGGCACCATATCCCGCAAGCAGCGCGGCCACGTGACCCGCGGGCTGGAGGACTGTGAGCTGCGGCTCCTCGACGCGGACGAGCTGCTGCGCCTGGGCCTGCCCCTGAACCGGGAGACCCTCACCCGGCAGATGCGGGAGGACGACACCTTCGAGGACCCGGCCAAGTGGAAGGCCTTCGTGAAGGCGGTGGCCCAGTGCCCCGGCATGGTCATCCACGGCGCCTTCGTGGACGGCCGGCTCGCCACCTACCTGATCTCCTGCAGGGACGGCCAGTGGCTGCACCTCATCTACAAGATGTCCACCCGGGCGGAGCAGGACCACTACCCCAACCATGCCCTGGACTTCTCCATCATCCGGGACGCCGCGGCGGATCCGGGCATCCGGTTCATCGGGAACGGGATGACCTCCATCCTGCCCAACGAGGGGCTGGACCGGTACAAGCGCCAGCTCGGCTACCAGCTGGAGCCCCACAACTTGAGCATCCACATCCACCCCTGGCTGGGCCCCCTGCTGAACACCGGGACGGCGCTGGCCTGGGCCCGGAAAGCCCAGGATCTGTTCCCGGACAACGCGCGCCTCGGCTACTACTCGAGGATCCTCGAAGGGGCCCGCCTAAGCCGGCTGCCCTGAGGCCGGTTGCCGCTAGACTGGGGCCCATCCACCCCGCCGCCCCTGCCCCGCCCGCGCCTCTGCGCCGAGGCTTCCGCGTCCCCGGGGCGGCGGGAGGGGCGCATGGCATTCCGATGGATCCTGGGTGTGGTGGCGGCGCTGCTGGCGGCCGGGGGCGGCCTCCGGGCCCAGGGGACCCTCCCGGACGAGCGGCCCGCGGACTTCAAGGTGGCCTCCGGGAGCTGGGACCACGTGCGCCGCGAGGTGATGATCCCCATGCGGGACGGGGTGAAGCTGAAGACCATCATCCTCGTGCCGAAGGGCGCCAGGGACGCCCCGATCCTGCTGACGCGGACGCCCTACAACGCCGCCGAGCAGACGGGCCATGCGGCCAGTCCCCGCCTGGGCGCCGTGCTCCAGGGCTACGACAATGTGGCCGACCTCATCGTCGAGGGCGGCTACATCCGCGTGATCCAGGACATCCGCGGGAAGTACGGCTCCGAGGGCGGCTACGTCATGAACCGGCCCCTGCGGGGCCCCCTCAACCCCAGCGCCGTGGACCACAGCACGGACACCTGGGACACCCTCGACTGGCTGGTGAAGCATGTGCCCGAGAGCAACGGCCGCGTGGGCATCCTGGGCATCTCCTACGACGGCTTCCTGCCCCTCATGGCCCTGGCGGATCCGCACCCGGCCCTGAAGGCGGCGGTGCCCATGAACCCCATGGTGGACGGCTGGCGGGGGGACGACTGGTTCCACCACGGGGCCTTCCGGGCCCAGAACCTGAGCTACATCTACGAGCAGCAGGCCACCCGGGCCAACGAGGCCAAGTGGTGGACGGGCTTCCACGACGACTACGACCTGTTCCTCAAGGCGGGCTCCACCGGGACCCTGGCGGCCAGCCGGGGCATGGAGCAGCTGGGCTTCTGGCGCAAGATCACCGAACACCCCGCCTACGACGCCTTTTGGCGGGAGCAGGCCATGGACAAGATCCTCGCCGGCCGGGCCGGGAAGGGGCCGCTGAAGGTGCCCACGCTGCTGGTGCACAGCCTCTACGACGCCGAGGACATCTACGGCGCCCTGGCGGTGTGGAGGGCCCTGAAGCCCAAGGACACCGGGGGCGACCGCCTGTTCCTGGCCATGGGCCCCTGGAGCCACGGCGGCGAGATCGGCGAGGGCAGCTCCCTCGGGCCCCTGCGCTTCGGCCAGGACACGGCCCTGCAGTTCCGCCGCGAGATCCTGAAGCCCTTCCTCGACCAGCACCTGAAGGGGGCCGCCAAGGCCGACCTGCCACCGGTGAGCGCCTTCGAGACGGGCACCAACACCTGGAAGAGGCTCCCGGCCTGGCCCCTGGCCGGGGAGGGTTCGGCCGTCCGCGCCACACCCTTCTACCTGGGGGCGGGACTGACGGTGTCCACCGCCGCTCCCATGGCCGGAGGAGCGCCCTTCGAGGAGTACGTCTCGGATCCGGCCAAGCCCGTGCCCTTCCGCGCCCGGCCCATCCAGGCCGTGGGCTACGACGCCGCCCACACCTGGCCCCAGTGGCTCACGGACGACCAGCGCGAGGCCTCGGGCCGCACGGACGTGCTGGCCTTCGTCTCCGAGCCCCTGAAGGAGCCCCTGCGCATCGCCGGCGAGCCCGTGGCGAACCTGGTGGCCTCCACCTCGGGCACGGACTCGGACTGGGTGGTGAAGGTCATCGATGTCTACCCCGACGAGGTGTCGGCCCAGCCCGCCATGGGCGGTTACCAGCTCATGGTCTCCGCGGACATCTTCCGGGGCCGCTACCGCGAGAGCGTGGAGACGCCCCGGGCGCTCAAGCCCGGCGAGCCCCTGGTCTACCGCTTCGCCCTGCCCGCCGCCAACCACGTCTTCCTGCCGGGCCACCGCGTGATGGTGCAGGTGCAGTCCACCTGGTTCCCCCTCTACGAGCGCAACCCCCAGACCTTCGTGCCCAACATCTTCTTCGCGCGGCCCGGGGACTACCGGAAGGCCACCCAGCGCATCTACCATGCGCCGGGGCAGGCCAGCTTCGTGGAGCTGCCGGTGGTGCCCTAGAGAGCGCCGCCGAGGTCTCGCAGATGGTAGGTTGATGGCCATCCCTCCCGGAGATCAGAGATGAGACCCACCTTCGCACCCGTCCTCTCCGCGGCCGCCCTGGTCCTGTCCATGGGCTGCACGGAGCCCGCCTTCACCCCTGCGAAGGCGCGGGTGGGCATGACCGAGGAGCAGGTGGTCGCGGTCCTGGGCCGGCCGACGGCCACCGTCGTCCAGGGGGGCGTCACCTTCCTGGAATACGAGACCTACGACCAGGACCGCTGGTTCAGCTCCGGCCGCAAGGAGAACGTGCAGGTCTTCGTGGTGCGGCTCACCGGCGGCAAGGTCGATGCGGTGGGGAAGAAGGGGGACCTCGAGGACCCCAAGGCGCCCGCGACCCGGATCGAGGGCTACCGGAAGCCCGGCGCCGAGACGGCTGCGGCGGGCGGGGCGCCCTTCGATCTGCGGGCCGAGCTGGAGAAGCTCGAGAAGATGAAGCGGGACGGCCTGATCAGCGAGGCCGAGTTCAGGGACCTCCGGCAGCACGCCCTGGACAAGGCGAAGTCCCAGTAGGGACGCCTAGCGCAGGGCTCGAAGCAGCTCCTCCACGAAGGCCGGCACCAGGTCCGTGGCGCGGCCGGCGCGGTGCTCCTGGAAGGCGTCCACCACGCGGCTGGGCTCGAGGTTGAGCTCCACCGTGCGGGCCTCCGGCCCCACGGCCCCCACGAAGCCGGCGGCGGGGTACACGTGGCCGCTGGTGCCGATGGCGGCGAAGAGCGCGCAGCGCTCCAGCGCGTCGAAGATGCGGTCCATGCCGAGGGGTACCTCGCCGAACCAGACGATGTGGGGCCGGATCCGGCCCCGCCCGCAAACCGGGCAGCGGCTGTCGGCATCCATGTCGCCAGGCCATGGCAGCACGGTGCGGCAGCCCAGGCAGCGGGCCTTCAGCAGCTCGCCGTGCATGTGCAGCAGGTTTTGCGAGCCGGCCCGGTCGTGGAGGTCGTCCACGTTCTGGGTCACCAGCAGCACCTGGCCGGGCCACTCCCGCTCCAGCCGGGCGAGGGCCAGGTGGGCGGCATTGGGCTGGACGGCCGGAAGGCCCCGCCGCCGCTCGTTGTAGAAGCGGTAGACCAGGGCAGGGTTGCGCTGGAAGGCCTCGGGTGTGGCCACGTCCTCCACCCGGTGGTTCTCCCAGAGCCCGTCCGCGTCGCGGAAGGTGCGCACCCCGCTTTCCGCGGAGATCCCCGCGCCGGTGAGGATCACGATGGAGGCATCGCGGGGGAGGGCCATCGGGGACTCCGGATCTCCTATCGTGCGAGATCCAGCACCCGGCCGTCCACGGCGCCCGGTGTCAGGCCCAGTTCGCGGGCCAGGGTGGGGGCCAGGTCCACGGTGCGGACGGGATCGGGGCGCTCGCCGGCCTTCCAGGGGCCCCAGAAGATGAGGGGCACGCGCCGGTCGTAGGCGTAGGGGGTGCCGTGGCCCGTGGGCCAGTCCGTGGGCGGCACGCCGAAGACCACCCAGGGCTTGAAGGCCACGAGGACATCGCCGCTGCGCTCCGCCCGGAAGCTGCGGCGCAGGAGGACGCGCAGGCTGCTGTCCCGGGGGCTGCCCGTGGCGGTGGGGTCCGTGGCCGCCAGTTCCTCGGCGGTGAAGGCGTCGGCCACCTCGGGCCGGGCCCGCAGCCAAGCCTGGATGCGCGCCACCACGGCTTTCCGGTCGAGACCCGCGGCCTTCACGGCCGCCTCGCGCAGGTAGAGGTCGTTGGGCTCCGGGGCCTCCTGGACGAGGTCCGCCTCCACCTTGAAGGCGGTCTTCAGTTCGGCCCGCAGCTCCGCGAGGAACGCCGCCGGGCTCAGGCGCCGGGCCGGGAAGCCGTTCTCGGCCAGGGCCTCGGGCAGGTCCATGCCGCCGTGGTCCGCGCTGAGGACCACCCAGGCGCCGGGGTCGCGGCGGCGGGCGGCCTCCAGCAGCCTTCCCAGGGTGCGGTCCAGGCGGTGGATCTGGTCGCGCATCTCCGTGCCCAGGGTGCCGTAGCCATGGCCGATGTAGTCCGTGGCGGAGAAGCTCACGGCCAGCAGGTCCGTGGCGGGCCCCCGGCCCAGCTGCTCGCCCTCCAGCAGGGCCTCGGCGGCCTCCAGGGTGACCTCGTCCAGGAAGGGCGACTTGCGGAAGCGGGCCTCGAAGCCCTTGTCCAGGGGCATGCCCGCCCCCTGGATGAGGCGCGGCAGGGCGCCGTTGCGGATGACCTGGCCCGGGAAGGTCCAGCTGGCCGTGCGGCCCTCGGGCGTCGAAGGCTCCTTCGTCCACAGCCAGCTCCGCGTGGCGAAGCGTTCCGTCAGGCCCGCGTCGAAGCGGACCAGCCACTCGGGGAGGCGGGCCGCGTAGGCGGAGGAGCTGGTGAAGCCCGCCGCGCCCGTGAACCAGAAGGCGCCCGTGGGCTTGCGTCCGGCCATGAGGATGGCCGCCCGGTCCTTGCCCGAGACCGTGAAGGCCCGGCTTCCGGGCACCTGGGCCTGGAGCCAGTCGCCGAGGCCGTCGCCCAGGAAGCGGGCATTGGAGGCGCTGGCCTGGTCCCGGGCGTGCAGGGCCTTGGCGCCGGGGTCCTCCACGCAATAGACGAAGCGGTCCGCGGCGCGGTCGAACCAGCGGTTCTCCACGATGCCCGTGTGGGCGGGGAAGCGGCCCGAGAGCAGCACGGAATGGCCCGGACCGGTCTCCGTGAACCCGTGGTCGTGGTAGGCCTCGGTGAAGGAGGCGCCCTCCCGGCGCAGGCGGGCCAGGCCGCCCGTCAGCTCGGGGCCGTAAGTCTGCATCAGCTCCGCCGAGAGCTGGTCCACGGAGACCACCACCACCAGCCGGGGCCGGGGCGGGGCCGCCGCGAGGCCGAGGGCCGCCAGGAGCAGGGCGGGGAGGAGGGGCCGCAGGGCGGGGCGGGCCATCAGAAGGTCACGCCCACGCCGAAGGTCCAGAGGCGCTCGAACTCCTGGCCGCTGCCCTGGGCGTTGAAGTAGGCGGCCAGGTCCGAGGCGCTGCGGAGCTCCACGGGCCGGTCCTTGCTGGTGGGCTGCTGGTAGCTGGCGGCCAGGTAGGGGTGGACCGCCACGCTGGGGATGCGCCAGCGGGCGCCCACCCGCAGCCAGGTGCGGCTCAGGTCCTTGGCGCTCGAAGCGCCCGCCGTGTCCACGGTGTAGCGCTGGAGGCGCTGGATGAGGCCGATCTCGCCGGCGATCCCCACGAAGGGCACCCAGACCTGGGCGTTGAGCCCCAGACCCAGACCCTGCTGCTTCAGCCTCGTGCCCTGGGTGGTGGCGCCGTTGGCCAGGCTGCCATCCGCCGTGAACTGGGAGTATTCGAGGCCGGTCTCCAGCTTCAGGAGGGGGCCCACCTGGAAGATCTGGCGGTTCACGGTGGCGATGAAGCCCTTCCCCGTGTCGAAGTCCCCGGCCGCCAGCTGACCCGTGCCGCTGATCAGGGTCTGGGGCAGGTTCTGGCCCGTGGGCCGGGGCACTTCCAGGCGCAGGTCCCACTGCGCGGAGAGCGGCAGGGCGGCGGCGAGCAGGGCGGGCAGGACGGCAAGGCGCATCGGGGCTCCGGTGAAACCCCGATCATACCGGCCGCAGGCGCCAGGCCCCCAGCGGCGTGTAACTTCCATGGGGCCCGCTCTCGAAGAGCACCAGGCGATCCGCCGCGAAAGCCGCGGGGGCGGGATCCGCCAGGCCCGCCAGGGAAAGGGGCTGGCGCAGCCGGGCCAGGGTGAGGTGGGCGCGGAAGGGCCTGGCGTCGAAGACCTCGCCCGCGGCGGCCAGGGCCCGGCGGAGGTCTCCGGCGAGAGCCTCGAGGGCCGGAGAGGGTTCAAGGCCCAGCCAGAGCACCCGGGCCCTGCCGCGCTCCGGGAATCCACCCAGCCTCGCGGTCCTCAGGGTGAAGGTCCGGTGCCGGTCCGCAACGGCGGCGGCGATGCCTTCCAGGACGGGCAGGGCCTCCGCCGGCCGCTCGCCCAGGAAGGCCAGCGTCACGTGCAGCCCCTCGGGCCTCGCCCAGCGCGCCGGGGGCAGGGCCGGCCGCCAGAGGCCCAGGGCCTCCCGCAGCTCCGGCGGCAGGGGGAGGGCGAAGAAGAGCCTCAGCGCCCGTTCCGCCACTTGATGGAGCAGCCCATGCTCGGGTGCTGGACCTCCAGGGGATCCTCGCCCGCCAGCACGCGCTCGATGGCGATCCGCAGGTCCCGCCGGGTGACGTGGGCAGCGTCCTTCCAGTTGTCGTCCAGGCGGCCCCGGTACACCAGGCGGCGGTGCTGGTCGAAGAGGAAGAAGTCCGGCGTGCAGACGGCGCCGAAGCTCCGGGCCACGGACTGCTCCTCGTCCCAGAGGTAGGGGAAGACGTAGCCCTTGGCCGCGGCCCGGGCCCGCATGGCCTCGAAGCTGTCATCCGGGTAGGTCTCCGCGTCGTTGGCATTGAGGCCCACCACGGCGCAGCGCCCCTGGTAGGCCCTGGCCAGCGCGTTGATGCGGTCGTCCACGGCCTGCACATAGGGGCAGTGGTTGCACATGACCACCACCAGCAGGGCCGGGCAGTGGAAGTCGCGCAGGGACCAGAGGCGCCCGTCCACCCCCGGCAGCGTGAAGTCCGGACAGGCCGTGCCGAGCGGGACCATGGTGGATTCCGTCAGGGCCATGGGGACCTCCGGGTTGGCCCCTCCATCGTACGCCCGCAGGCAAGCAGACCATGCCGAGGTCATTTTTTTGACTTGACCCCCCTGCCCCTGCCTCTAGGCTGAATCCAACCAAGGAGCCCATGTCCCAGCTGCCGCGCCTTCACTGGTCCACCCTCGGGGACGACACCGGGGGATTGGAGCATCGGTGGGCGGGGCTGTGGGACGTGACCGTGGACCGGGGAGCCTCCCCGGCCCTGCCGCCCAAGGACACGGACCTGTGGGTGGTCAACGCGCGAGGCGCCTGGCCGCCGCCGGAGATGATCCGCATGATGGCCGAGGTGGCGGCCCTGCCCATCCTCCTGGGCCTGAAGGCCGACGCCCCTCCCATGGATCCCAAGGCCCTGACCGAGTGGGGCGCCCTGGGCAGCGTGCGCTGGGGCATCCTGGGCCCTGAGCCCCCCATGCCCGGCCTGCGTCCCCGCTCGGGCAACACCACGCAGCTGAGCGCCTCCCAAGCCCTGGCCTTCGGCCTCATCGGCACCAGCCCCGCCATGCAGGAAGTGCTGGCCCGGGCCCGGGCCGCCTCCGCCACCCGGGCCACGGTGCTGCTGCTGGGCGAGAGCGGCACGGGCAAGGAGGTCATCGCCCGGGCCATCCACCGCATGAGCGCGGATGCGGCCGAGCCCTTCGTGGCCGTCCACTGCGGCGCCATCCCCGAGAACCTGCTGGAGTCCGAGCTCTTCGGCTACAACAAGGGCGCCTTCACGGACGCCCGCAAGGACACGCCGGGCAAGTTCCGCGAGGCCCAGGGCGGCACCATCTTCCTGGATGAGGTCGGCACCATGCCCCTGGGCGCCCAGGTGCGCCTGCTGCGCGTGCTCCAGGAGCGCGAAGTGCAGCCCCTGGGCGGCGGTGCGCCCGTGAAGGTCGACGTGCGGGTTGTGACGGCCTCCAACGTGGACCTCTGGTCCAAGGTGCAAGACGGCAGCTTCCGCGAGGACCTGTTCTACCGCCTGGAGGTGGTGCCCATCCTCATGCCGCCCCTGCGGACGAGGATCGAGGAGATCCCCTTCCTGGCCCAGCACTTCCTCAACCGGAAGGCGCGGGAGCACGGGCTGTATCCCAAGGCCCTGCATCCCAGCGTGGACCCGCTGCTCATGGCCCTGCCCTGGCCCGGCAACGTGCGCCAGCTGGAGAACGCCATTGAGCGGGCCATCGTGCTCTCAGGTACGCGCCCCGTGCTCACGCGGGAGGACTTCGCCTTCCTGGCGGAGCGCCTGGGCCTGGCGGAGCGGACGGGTGGAAGCCCCCCGGCCCCGAACGTGGTGCCCGCCGCCTTCGTCCCGCCGCCGCCCCCCGCCTTCCCGGCGGGGCCCCCGATCCCGTCGCCCACGCCGGCCTTCGGCCTCGACCTGCCCGCCGAGGGCCTGGACCTGAACCAGGTGGTGTCGGACATGGAGAAGACGCTCATGCTCCAGAGCCTCGCCATCACCCGCGGCAACAAGAAGCGGGCCGCCGACCTGCTGGGCCTCAAGCGCACGACCTTCCTGGAGAAGATGAAGCGGCTCGATCTGGAGGACGGGGAGCCCGCCGAGTCCGCGGAGGCCTGAAGCCCCCTGCTAACCTGAGGGCATGGCGAATGCGACGCATCTGAGGTGGAAGCTGGAGGTGCCCGACCCCCAGGAAGAGGCGCTCTGCGCCTGGCTGGAGGGCGAGGGATCCTCGGCCTTCTACCGCGAGGCCGATCCGCCGCGGGCCTGCTTCGCCTATTTCCCCCCGGACCAGGCGCCCCCGGAGGCCGCGGGGCTGGCGGCCTTCCCGGGTGTGCGGCTGCTGGAGGCCGAGGCCTTCGGCGACGAAGACTGGCTGGCCAAGAGCCGGGAGGGCTTCGGCGCCTTCGAGGTGGGCACGCGCTTCCATGTGCGGCCCCTCTGGGATGAGACCCCCGGCCCCGCGGATCGGCTCGACCTGGTGGTGAACCCGGGCCTGGCCTTCGGCACCGGCGGCCACGAAACCACGCGCCTCTGCATGGAGCTGCTGGAGGAACTGGCCGATGCCGGCCGCCTGGAGGGTCCCATCCTCGACATCGGCGCGGGCACGGGCATCCTCTCCCTGGCGGCTTTCCTGCTGGGCGGGCGCGGCCTCATGGCCTTCGACATCGACCCCGACTGCGGCCCGGCCATGGCGGAGCTCATGGAATTGAACGCCCACCTGCTGAAGGGCGCACGGCCCTACGACAGCTTCGTGGGCACCCTGGACCACCCGAAGGTGCAGGGTCCCTACGCCGGGCTCCTGGCCAACATCCTGCTGGAGACCATCCAGGACCTGCTGCCCCGCATGGCCGAGGTGGCCGCTCCCGGCGGCTGGCTGGTGGCCAGCGGCATCCTGGCGGAGCGCACGGACGAGGCCCTGGTGAGCCTCGTCTCGCACGGGTTCAAGCCGGAGAAGGTGCTGAAGGAGGGCGAGTGGATCGCCGTGCTGGCGGTGCGGGTGTCGGCATGAAGGGATTCACCACGGAGACACGGAGATCACCGAGAAGAGAGCACGGAGGTTCTCTGCAACCTCCAATCTTTCCTCCGTGTTTTTCCTCCGTGTCCTCCGTGTCTCTGTGGTGGCTCTCATGAGCCGCGCGGACCGTCCCATCGGCGTCTTCGACTCGGGCATCGGCGGCCTGACGGTCATCCACGCCCTGCGCCAGATGCTGCCCCAGGAGGAGCTGATCTACCTGGGCGACACGGCGCGGCTGCCCTATGGCACCAAGAGCCACCACACCATCGAGCGCTACACCCTGCAGATGGGCGAGCTGCTCCAGCGCCACGACCCCAAGCTCATCGTCATCGCCTGCAACACCGCCAGCGCCCATGGCCTGCCCGCCCTCCAGGCCGTGAGCCCCTGTCCGGTCATCGGCGTGATCGAACCGGGCGCCGAGGCCGCGGCGGAGGCGCCCGGCGCGGTCGGCGTCATCGGCACCCTGGCCACCGTGGGCAGCGGCGCCTACGAGGCCGCCATCCTCCGCCGCGATCCCGCCAAGGTCATCCACAGCGTGGCCTGTCCCCTCCTGGTGCCCCTGGCGGAGGAGGGCTGGTTCGACGACCCCGTCACCGACACCGTCTGCCGTCGCTACCTGGACCTGCTGCCCGCGGAGGTGCGGACCGTGGTGCTGGGCTGCACCCACTACCCCACCCTGCTGCCCAGCCTGGAGCGCTGCCGCCCCGGCACCCGCTGGATCGACAGCGGGCGGGTCACCGCCAGGGCCGTGGACCGCCTGCTCCAGGGCAGCCTGGGCTACCGGACGCGAAGCGCCCGCGGCGACCTCCGCGTCATGCTCACGGACGCCAGCAGCCGCCTCAAGGAGGTGGGCAGCCGCTTCCTGGAAGAGGCTGTGGGGGATGTGGAGGTCGTGGATATCTAGAACGGCGGGTGGGGGAGGGCGGCATGGCTGAGGATCTGGAGATCCGGGAGCTCCGGCCGGAGGAGTCCGAACGGCTGGGCCGGCTCATGGTCGAGGTCTACTCGGGACTGGAGGGCTTCCCCTCGCCCGAGGCTCAGCCCCAGTACTACGCGATGCTCGCCCGGATCGGCGCCTTCTCGGAGAAGAAGGACGCCAGGGTGCTCGTGGCCCTGACGGCGGCCGGGGAGCTGGCCGGAGGCGTCGTCTACTTCGCGGATATGGCCGAGTACGGCTCCGGTGGCACGGCCACGGCGGCCAGGAACGCCTCGGGCATCCGCCTCCTGGGTGTGGACCCCAGGTACCGGGGCCTGGGGGCGGGGAAGGCCCTGACGCAGGCCTGCATCCGCCTCGCGGAGGCCCGGGGCCACGCCCAGGTGATCCTGCACACCACCGCGGCCATGCGCGTGGCCTGGGAGCTGTACGAGCGCCTGGGGTTCCGGCGGTCGGAGGACCTCGACTTCATGCAGGGCGAGCTGCCGGTCTTCGGGTTCCGGCTCCGGCTGGCCGCCTCCTAGGCCGCGCCGGGGAGGGTGAACGCCACGCAGGTGCCCTTCCCCTCGATGCTCTCGATGCGGATGTCGCCCCCATGGCTGCGGACGATCTCGCGGCAGATGCTGAGGCCCAGGCCCGTACCCCGGCCTTCGGGCTTGGTGGTGAACATGGGGCGGAAGACCTGGCCCAGAAGGTCGGCGGGGATGCCCTGCCCCGAGTCCCGGAAGCGGATCTCCCACCAGAGGCCGCCCGGAGTGCTCTCCTCGGCGGGTCTCGCGGACAGCCGCACGGTGCCGCCGCCGGGCATGGCGTCCACGGCGTTCTTCATGAGGTTCAGGAAGAGCTGCTCCATCTGCTTGCGGTCCACATTCAGGCAGCACCCTGCGGGCACGTCCGTCTCCACGGCCACCCCGTGGGAGGTCAGGGTGGGGGCCCAGAGCTGGTGGAGGTCCGTCAGGAGGTCCAGGAAGGACTGGACCTCCTGGTGCAGCTGGGGCCGCCGGGTGAGGTCCAGCATGCGTCGGACGATGCCGCTCACCCGCTGGATCTGGGCCTGGATGACGCCGAGGCGCTCGCGCACCTTGTCCGGCAGGTCCGTCTGTCCCTCCATGAGCTGGAGGTGGCCGTTCACCAGGTTGAGGGGCGTGCCCACCTCGTGGGCGAAGGTGGCGGCCAGCTGGCCCGCCACCGCCAGCCGCTCCTGGGAGGCCAGCTCCTCCCGCAGGAGGGCGTTGCGCTCGGCCATGGCCGCCAGCTCCACGTTCTTGGCCTGGAGCTCCATCAGGGCGGCGTCGATGCGGTCCTGGAGGTTGGCATTGAGGCCCCGGATCTCGTGGATGAGGGCCTCACGCTCCTCTCCGGCCCGCTGGAGCTGCTCGGCCATGCCGTTGAACTGCGCCGCGATGAGGCCCAGCTCGTCGCTGCGCTTGATGGGGATGCGGGCCCCGGCCTCGCCCCGCTCCAGCTGCTCCATGGCCAGGACGGTGGCCTCGATGGGATCGCTGATGAGCACCCGGAGGATGAGCCAGAGGAGGATGAACTCGCCGAGGAGGACGCCCGGCAGCGTTCGCAGGGTGCGCTTCAGGTTGTTGTCCCAGACCACCTCCCAGCGCTCCAGGTCGCAGTAGACCCGGATGAGGCCCAGGGGCGGCACTCCCGGCTTGTGGAGCCGGATGGGCTGGTAGACCTTCCAGGCGCGCCCTCCGGTGTTCAGGTCCACGAGCTCGGCCTGGGGCTTCGTGATGGAGAGGTACGAGCCGATCTCCGGGCCCCACTCCACGGAGGCCTCGTCTCCGGAGGAGCGCACCAGCTCGACCTCGCTGCTCTTCCCCACCCGGCGGAAGACGTCGATCTGGAAGATGCTGCGGTCGGGCCCCGCGATGCTCTCCAGCAGCTGATCCAGCTTGTCGGCATCCTTGAAGTTGGGATCCCGCTCCACGATGTCGGTCTCCACGGTCCCGGCCGTCTCGATGGTGAGCTGCCGCGAATAGTTCTCCAGCTCGCGGCGGCTGTTGCGGGTGATGGAGTAGGCCACGGCCACGGTAAGCACGCTGGTGACCAGGCCCAGCAGGAGGAAGAGCTTGGCGTGCACGCTGCGCAGCCAGGCCAGGGGGCGGATCCGCACGCGCCAGAAGCTCATCGCGGCGCAGCTCCGGGGAGGGGCAGGCCCAGGGCGGGACGGAGGACCCGGGCGAAGGCGGCGGGGGACTGGTCCGCGGCCGCGGCCCTGAACCGGTCGAAGGCCGCCTGCCGGGCCTCGGCGACGTCGCCCAGGACCTCCAGCACGCCGCCGGCGAGGAGGCTGCGCCCGTGGTCGCGCAGCCGGCCCTCCGCGGCCCAGAGCAGGGCCTCCAGGGCCGCCAGGTCATGGTGGTCCCCGAGGGCGGTCTGGAGGGCGCGCAGGTCCCTGAGCACGGCCTCGGGCGCGGCGGCGAAGGCGCCTTCCAGGGCCTCCACGGCATAGCGTAGCTTCTTGATGCGCACCCGGGCCTTGTGGAGGGCCGGGGCGTCCTCCTGGGCCGCGAGGTCCGGCAGCCCGCCGAGGGCGGCCTCCGCGCGGGGCTCCAGGCAGACCCAGGCCGCCTCCTGGAGCGAGGCTGGCTGGAAGGGGTCCCGCAGGCTGGGCACCTCCAGGAGTTTGTCCAGGTCCGGCAGGCGGAGGTCCTCCAGCTCTTTGTGCATGGCGCGGCGGGCCTTGGCCCGGGCCCGATCCACCTCCTCCAGCAGATGCTCCAGCACGGCCTCCTGGGCAGGCTCTGCGGATTCCCGGCGGCGCGCCTCCAGATGGCGGGCATGGACGTCCAGCTCCCGCGGGAGGCCCAGGATGTCCACGAGGCCCTTCAGGGCCCGCCGCTGCCGCTTGTGGCTTGGGTAGGCCCCGGGGTCCACCAGGTCGAGGACCGCCCCCAGGCGCCGGGCCGACACGCGCACCTGGTGCAGGGGCTCCTCCTCCGCAGACCACCCCTCCGTGGCCAGCAGCGCCTGGAGTCCCGCCAGCCGCACCTCCAAGGCGCGGTGGAGCAGGATCGCCAGCTCGGCCGGATGCATCCCATGATTTTAGGGGCCGTTTCGAAACCACCAGCGCTTTTCTGGTGGCTTCGTTAGGGTCCCTTATGCCGCGCCAACCGCCCGGGATGGCCAACAAACTTCGAAGGCGCGGCTTAGACGTACTCCGCGAAGGCGAAAAATTGGCGTAAACTGAGAGTCTATGGAACACATCCACATCAAAGGGGCGAGGGAGCACAACCTCAAGAACCTGGATCTCAGCCTGCCGCGCAACCAGCTGGTGGTGATCACGGGGCTGTCGGGCTCCGGCAAGTCCAGCCTGGCCTTCGACACCCTGTACGCGGAAGGCCAGCGCCGCTACGTCGAGAGCCTGTCGGCCTATGCCCGCCAGTTCCTCGACCAGATGGAAAAGCCCGATGTGGACAGCATCGACGGTCTCTCCCCGGCCATCTCCATCGAGCAGAAGACCACCAGCAAGAACCCCCGCTCCACCGTGGCCACGGTGACGGAGATCTACGACTACCTGCGCCTGCTCTTCGCCCGCACGGGCAAGCCCACCTGCGTGGCCTGCGGCGAGCCCATCGCCAGCCAGACCATCCAGGAGATGGCGGACCAGATCCTGGCGAAGCCCGAGGGGACGAAGCTGCAGATCCTGGCGCCCGTGGTGCGGGGCCGCAAGGGCGAGTACAAGAAGCTGCTGCAGGACCTCATGAAGCGCGGCTACATCCGGGCCCGCGTCAACGGCCAGATGCTGGACCTCACCGAGGGCATCCCCGACCTGGACAAGCAGAAGAAGCACACGCTGGAGGTGGTCATCGACCGCCTCAAGGTGAGCCCCGCCATCCAGTCGCGGCTGGCGGACAGCCTGGAGATCGCCTGCAACCTCGCCGAGGGTTCCGCCCTCGTGGACCTGGATGGCACCGAGCGCCTCTTCTCCTCCAAGCTGGCCTGCAACAACGCCAAGTGCGCGAAGTTCGGTCTGGGCCTGCCGGACCTGGAGCCGCGCTCCTTCTCCTTCAACACGCCCTACGGCGCCTGCCCCACCTGCGACGGCCTGGGCTTCAAGCGCCAGTTCGCCGAGGAGCTCATCGTCCCCAACCCGGCCCTCTCCATCAACGAGGGCGCCATCCAGGCCAGCGGCTGGAAGAGCGTCAGCGACGACGGCTGGCGCTCCCAGATGCTGGACCAGCTGGCCCGCAAGGCGAAGTTCAGCCTCGACACCCCCTGGAAGAAGCTTCCGGCGGACATCCGCCGCCTGCTGCTGTACGGCACCGAGAAGGAGATGCGGTTCACCTACGAGGGCAAGAAGAGCCGCTACGACTTCGTCCACCACTTCGAGGGCATCATCGGCAACCTGGAGCGCCGCTACCGGGAGACCACCAGCGAGGAGATCCAGGCCGAGCTCGAGGAATCCATGCAGGTCATCCCCTGCGAGGCCTGCGAGGGGCGGCGCCTCCGGCCGGAGGTGCTGGCGGTCTATGTGAGCGGCCGGAACATCGCCCAGGTGGTGACCCAGAGCGTGCGCGAGGCCCGGACCTGGTTCGCCGGTCTGGCCCTGGAGGGCAAGGACGCCGTCATCGCCGAGAAGGTGCTGAAGGAGATCCGCGAGCGCCTCGGTTTCCTCGACGACGTCGGCCTCGGCTACCTCACCCTGGACCGCAGCGCGGCCACGCTGTCCGGCGGCGAGGGCCAGCGCATCCGCCTGGCCACCCAGATCGGCTCCAAGCTCCAGGGCGTGCTCTACGTGCTGGACGAGCCCAGCATCGGCCTCCACCAGCGGGACAACCTGCAGCTCATCCGCACCCTGAAGGAGATGCGGGACCTGGGCAACACCGTGCTGGTGGTGGAGCATGACCTGGAGACCATCCTGGCGGCGGACCACGTCGTGGACATGGGCCCCGGCGCTGGCGAGCATGGTGGCCTCGTGGTGGCCCAGGGCACGCCCGACGAGATCGGCCGCACGCCCGGTTCCATCACGGGCGACTTCCTCTCGGGCCGGGACGCCATCCCCGTGCCCCGCACCCGGCGGAAGGCCAAGCGCGGCCACCTCTCCGTGGTGGGCGCCGAGGAGAACAACCTCAAGCAGGTGGACGCGGACTTCCCCATCGGCCTCTTCACCTGCGTCACGGGCGTCTCGGGATCTGGCAAGAGCACGCTGGTGAACGAGATCCTCTACAAGGCCCTGGCCAACCAGCTCCACCAGGGCGTCCACATCGTGGGCAGGCACAAGGCCATCAAGGGCCTCGAGGCCGTGGACAAGGTCATCGACATCGACCAGGCCCCCATCGGGCGCACACCGCGCAGCAACCCCGCCACCTACACCGGGCTCTTCACGCCGCTGCGCGAGCTGTTCGCCCAACTGCCGGAGAGCAAGGCCCGCGGCTACGCGCCGGGCCGCTACAGCTTCAACGTGAAGGGCGGCCGCTGCGAGAAGTGCGAGGGCGCCGGCGTCCTCAAGATCGAGATGCACTTCCTCCCGGACGTCTACGTCACCTGCGAGCAGTGCAAGGGCAAGCGCTACAACCGCGAGACCCTGGAGATCCACTACAAGGGCAAGAGCATCTCCGAGGTGCTGGACATGACCGTGGAGGAGGCGCTGGAGCTGTTCGCGCCCATCCCCGTGCTGGCCAACAAGCTGCAGACCCTCGTGGACGTGGGCCTGGGCTACGTCCGCCTGGGCCAGAGCGCCACCACGCTGTCCGGCGGCGAGGCCCAGCGCGTGAAGCTGGCCAAGGAGCTGAGCAAGCGTCCCACGGGCCGCACGGTCTACATCCTGGACGAGCCCACCACGGGCCTGCACCTCAAGGACATCCAGAAGCTGCTGGAGGTCGTGAACCGCCTGGTGGAGACGGGCAACACCGTCATCGTCATCGAGCACAACCTGGACGTCATCAAGACCGCCGACTGGATCCTGGACCTGGGCCCCGAAGGCGGCGGCGAAGGCGGCCGCGTCATCGCCGTGGGCACCCCCGAGGACATCGCCAAGCGGAAGACGAGCGTGACGGGGAAGTACCTGGCGCCGTATCTGAAATAGAAGCAATAAATCGGAATCTCAGGTTGGTGAAACTCTGCTTATAGAGCCGCTGACAGATGCGTGTTTATTTCCCGTTGGCGTGAAATGAAGCCACGACCTTCAGGCCGTCTGCCAACTGGTATAGGTCTGTCAGGTCGCTGATCGACGTCTTGGTTTCGGCCTTCTGAATATCGAAAATTCCAACACTCTTGTTTTTGGAGTTGAAGTAGAAACGGCAGATCGGCTTGCGGTTGTTGTCATCACACAGCACCGCGCAGTAGCTCTGGGCATCTCGAATGGCGATTCGTTTCGGCTCCACGACTTCTCGGAGAATCGCCCTCACGATGTAGAAAGCTTCCCACTCCTCTGGGGTGGTGATGATTTTGTCTTCCGGCTCCTGAAGGGCCACGACAGGCTCAGGGAGTTCTTCAGGATTTGGCCCACTGCTAGTCATGGCGACCTTCAGTCGATCGTTGATCTTATCGTTGACCAATTGCTGGAACGCTCGTTTCGTCAGAGATGCGAACTGATCCTTTATGGCTTGAGTCATTCGGCCACTGTAGACCTTCCCTGCGAGTAGGCGCACGAACTCCTCGGAGGGAGCGTGAAGCTGCTCGTTGAGGACGCGCTGAATCTCTTTTGTGTATTTGAGATCTGTTGCGGTCGAAAGAATGTTGTTGATGTCGAAAGTTGCTTTAGTAAATTTCTTCAGCTCTTCCGCTTCCTGGTCCTTGAAATCAAGCAGGTTGAACTCCAGAAATGGCTTTGTGTCCATCATGTTGGGTTGATCGAGGTCGGTGTAGAAGAAGTAGTTGATACCATTTGTCAAGACACCAAAACGGGCCTCGGTAACGGTGAAGTAGCGAAAAAGCTGGGTCGCAGTGATTTTGCCCAGATCCGTCCCGTATTTTTTGCACTCCATGATGATGATGGGTTTGCCCTCCCGGAGGATGGCATAGTCCACCTTCTCTCCTTTTTTTACTCCTACATCGGCTGTAAGTTCGGGTCGAACTTCAAGTGGATCAAAGACATCGAATCCCAAGGCTTTGATGAAGGGCAAGACAAGAGCATTTTTAGTAGCCTCCTCTGTCTGAAGGTGCCCCGCTTGATTGGGTACGCGGGACGCAATCAGTCGAATCTGATCAAGAAAGTCCATAGGTGACTCCATGAATGTCGAGTCAAAATGAGATAATCAAGGTAATCACAAACGCATATCTGTATCAATTAATCACGTCATCTTATGAGCTGTGCAGCACGAGGTAGATGGCCAGACTCCGCCAGCGCCTCTCAGCGCCGCCCGCTCTCCCAGATGATCTCGTCGGTGGCCTCGCCGTTCTCCACCGTCTCGTGGGCGCCTTCCTCGAACACGGCCCAGAGGGCGTCCAGGCGCTTGCGGCGGAAGCGGGGGTTGGGGATGGTGCGCTCCAGGGCCTCCCTGGTGGCGGGCGGGTGGGCGAGGCGGGCCATGAGCCAGCGATTGCCCAGCTCCATGACGGCGGCCACGTCGCCCTCGTTCCCCCAGGCCCAGCGCAGGGCCGTGAGCTTCCTGGCGCGCTCCACGGCCAGGTCGCCCAGGTGCTTCACCTTCTCCACCACGGGGTCGTGCTTGGGGGGGGCGTAGGCGCGCACGCGCTTGAGCAGGTGGCGCATCTCCTTGGGCAGGGCGGCGAGGCGGGGGCCGATCTCAGGGTGGTCGCGCTTGGTGTCGGCTTCGTCGGCCAGGGTGCGCAGCAGGGGCAGCAGCAGGGCGGCGTCGCGGCTGGCGTAGCTGATCTGAGTGTCGCGCAGGGGGCGCAGCATCCAGTTGGAGTCCTGCTCCTCCTTGGGGATGTCGAGGCCCAGCTTGAGCTTGGCCATGGTCTTGAGGCCGGGCTGGGGATAGCCCAGGGTGCGCGAGAGGAGCATGGTGTCGAAGATGCTGGCGGGCACCACGTCGTAGAGGCGCTTGAACACGATGCCGTCGCCGGAGAAGTCATGGACGATCCAGGGGACCTGGGCCATGGCCTGGAGCGCTGGGCGCATGAGGTCGTCCAGGGCCAGGGGATCCACCAGCCAGGCCCGGTCGTGGGTAGCCACCTGCAGGAGGGCCAGCACGCAGTGGTGCACGCCGGTCAGGCTGCACTCGATGTCCACCGACAGCACGCCCGCCGCGTGCCACAGGGGCAGCGCCTCCTGCAGCTTCTCGGGCGTATCCACGTACGTCGTGGGGAGGTCGAAGTGGTCGAGCACCATCCGGCCAGTATGGCAGTCCGGTACCATGTACCTCCGTCACGATCTGCGAGGCTTCATGAACCGCTCCCTCTTCTGGACCACCTTCGCCACCGTCTTCCTCGCCGAGGTGGGCGACAAGACGCAGCTCGCGGCCATGACGGCCACCGTGCGCAGCGGCCAGATCTGGACCGTGTTCCTGGCCGCCAGCGCCGCCCTGGTCTGCGCCACGGCCATCGGCGTGGCCGTGGGGGGGGTGCTGTTCCGGTACATCCCCGAGGCCGCCATCAAGTGGGCCGCGGGCCTGGCCTTCATCGCCGTGGGCCTGTGGGTCCTGATCAAGGGCTGATCAATGGATGATCAGCCGCGCTTCAGCGTGAGGATGGCGATCTCGGGTTTCGCGGCGATGCGGAGGGGGAGGCCCACCACGCCCAGGCCCCGGCTCACGTAGAGGAAGTCGTCGCCTTCGCGGTAGAGCCCGTCCGTGCGGGGGCCGATGAGGTGCGCGCTGCTGACGCCGGGGATGGGGTTGATCTGGCCGCCGTGGGTGTGGCCCGAGAGCGTGAGCCGCGCCCCGGCCTCCAGGGCCCGCTCCCACTCGCTGGGGCGGTGGTTGAGGCAGAGGCGGAAGGCATCCGCCGGAAGGTCGCGGGCGGCCTCTGAGGGCCGGGGGCCGGGTCCGAAGACCATGCGCCGGAAGCGCCCGTTCCGCGCCATGGGGTCCTGGAGGCCCACGAGGGCCAGGGTGCCACCCCCCCGCCGGACCAGGGCCGAGGTGTTCTCCAGGCAGCGGATCCCGGCGGCCTCGAGGTCCCGCCAGATGGGGCGCGGATCGTCGAAGTAGTCGTGGTTGCCCAGCACGGCGAAGGTGCCCAGGGGCGCGGGGAAGCCGCGGAAGGCCTCGATGACCGGAGCCAGCTCCTCGGGCACGCTGTCCACCAGGTCCCCGGTGATGAGGAGGAGGTCCGGGCGCTCCCGGGCGGTGAGGTCCCGCCAGCGCCGCACCAGGTCCGGCCCGACGAGGGGCCCCGAGTGGAGGTCCGAGAGCTGGGCCAGGCGGAGGCCGTCCAGGCCCGGCGGCAGGTCCGGGAAGGCCAGGGTGCGCCGCGTGATCTCCGGGTCGCCGTAGGCCTCCCGCGCCCCCGTGGCGCCGAAGGCCACCGCGGCGCCGGTGCTGGCGAGGGCGGCGGTGCGCAGGAAGGCCCGCCGGCCCGGGTCTACGGCCTCCCCCGGGGGCTCGGGCAGGTGGCGGCTGCGGAGGTGCCAGAGCCCCTCCGCCACCATGCCGCCCACCAGGTGCAGCACCGTGAAGGCCTGGAAGTAGAACCCGCCCCGGGCCATGCCGCGCAGGAGGGGCAGCGCGTCGTGGCCGCCCAGCCCCAGGATGCGGAGCCCCGCGAAGCCGATGAGGGGCACGTGGACGAGGACCAGGATCCAGGGCAGCTTCCGGTGGAAGCGTCCGGGCAGTTCCAGGCGCAGCAAGCGCAGGTGCAGCCACTGGACGAGGAAGATGAGGACGAGACCGATGAGGAAGAGCATCAGGATTCCAGGGTAACCATCACGGCCGCACGATCACGCTCAGGGTTCCCACCGTACGGTCCTTCATGGCCCCATCCAAGGGGCGGTGGATCCCCAGGGTGAAGGAGAGGTTGCCCGCCAGGCGGCGCAGCACGTCCATGGGCAGGCCCAGGGCGCGGCTGTCCAGCTCGAGGCCCGCCACCCGCTGGGCCGCGGGCCGCGGATCGGAGGCCTGCCAGAGGGCCGCGTGCTCCACGTAGGCGCGGAAGGGGCCGAGCCCCAGGTCCGCCCGCAGCCGGCGCAGCCGGTCGCCCGTGGCGGTGTAGGCGGGCAGGGCCGCCTGGACCACGCGGTTGGCGTCCAGGGGGGTGGGCAGCAGGGAGGTGCCCACGCCGCCCAGGTGGAAGCGGTCCAGGCCCGTGGGATCGCCGCCCAGGCGGCCCGCCTCCAGGCGCACCGTGAGGGGCGACCAGGGATTGATCCAGCCCACCGTGAGGGTGGCCCGAGTCAGGTCCCAGGTCCGGCCGTCCGTGCGGCCGTGCTGCTCCCTCGCGTCCAGCGCGACGCGGAGCCCGTGGCCGTCCCGGCTCCAGAAGCTGCCCAGGCCGGCCTCCAGGCCCCAGAGGGCGCGGTCCACAGGGGTTCCGCCTTCGGGCGTGACGCGCTCGTAGGCGGCCACGGGGCGGAGGTGGGAGCGGGGCCGGCCCAGGTCCTCGCGATCGAAGGCCAGCGCCAGGCCCCGGCGTTCCCGGTCGAAGCCCACCACGGGGGCGAAGCGCTGGCTCGAGGGGCGCTCCAGGAGGGAGAAGGCCTGGAGGGAGGGCGCCCAGCGCCAGGCGCGCCAGGCCGCGCCCGCCATGGCGCCGCGGGGGCCTGCTCCGTCGCCGAGACCCGCCAGCACCTGCCAGTTCAGGCGGCCCAGGATGTCGTTCCCCCCCAGGCCCAGCTGGGCGCTGAGGCCCGAGGGCGTCGCGCTGTAGCCCGCCAGGGGGAAGGTGCCGTGGCTCTCGGCCACGCGATAGGGATGCGGCTCCACGGAGACGGGCGGCGGCAGGGGGATGGGCTCGTCCGCCTTGGGGAGGATCTGGTCCTTCACGAGGGCGGCCGGATCCTGGGGCAGGGGCTTCGGCTCCAGGGGCGGCAGGGTGGCGTCCAGGCGGCGGATCTGGAGGCCCGTGGCGCTCATCTGGGTGTAGTAGATCCAGCGGCCATCCGGCGTGGCCACGGGGTTCCAGGCGGCGGCCAGGGTGCGCGTGAGGGGCCTTCCCGACGCGTCCACCAGGTTCCAGATGCCCTCCACCTCCTTCCAGCCCAGGGCCGATGACGCGGGAGCCGCCGGCGGGGCGGGTTCAGCGGATACGCCCTTTCCCAAGGTCCACCGCCGCCCCTCGGGGCGCAGCACGCCCTCCTCGTCGGGCAGGCGCAGCTGGAAGGCGATGGCGTCCGGGGCCACCCAGGTGGGCTTCCAGGGCAGCGCGCCGTGGATGGGGCCCAGGCGCCGGGCGGGCGGAACGACGGGCGCCACGGGGGCATGGTCGGCGGGCTCGCCGGGCTCGGGCTTGGCGGCCCGGGGCGGCGCCTTCAGGTCCCAGACGTAGAGCCCTGGCTTCCGGGCATCCAGCACCCGGGCCAGGAGCCTGGTGCCGTCGGGGCTCAGGGCCAGGTCCGTGGCCCAGCCGTTCAGCTGGGTGACCAGCTCGCCTTCGCGCAGGCCCTGGGCCCGGGCGAAGCGCTCCAGCTCCAGGGCCGTGTGGGTGAGCTCCGCGCAGAAGCGCTGGTAGCCGGTCTTGGGGCCGAAGCCGAAGGTGGCGGTGAAGGCCGCGTCGAAGTCGCGCCGGCCCGCCAGCCGCGTCCAGAGGGTCTGGAGGACCTTCGGATCGGCGGCCTTCGTCTCGAGCCACTCGAGGTAGGCGCTGCCCGCCAGGTAGGCCAGGCTGCCGCCCAGGAACCCCTCGGTGCCGCTCAGGGCCTCGTAGGTGGGCAGCCGGCCTTCGAGGGCCCACTGGCGCAGCACCGCGGCCCGGAAGGGGCTGTGGGGGCGGCCGCTGCCCGTGAGCTTCCCCTCGATGAGCGTGGCGTAGCCCTCGGTCACCCAGCGGGGGGACTTCTCCGCCAGGGGCCCCAGCGCGGCGGTCCAGCGCCGCCAGAGGCTGGGTTTCCGGTCCGGACGCAGGAGGTGGTGCATGTGGCCCAGCTCGTGGGCCAGCAGCAGCTCGGCCCAGCCCCGGTGGTGGCCGATGGGGGAATCCGCCTCGGGCGCAGTGCGCCACAGCACCACCTGGGGCCGCTGGAGGATGGGGTAGGCCAGCCCGTTGGCCTCCAGGACGGGATCCAGGATCAGGATGTCGATGGGCTTCCCGGGCTTCTCGTAGGCGAACCCCACCAGCCCCAGGTACTGGGCGTGGACGCCCTCCACGCGGCCCGCCACCTCGCGGCCGAAGGCCTCGAAGGCCGCCGGGCAGTGGATGCGGTAGTGCGCGGTGGCGAAGGTGAGCCAGGGGGCGTCCGGGGCCTGGATGCGGGCGGGCGGGGCCGCCTGGAGCAGGGCGGGCAGACAGGCCAGGACGGGCGGCAGGGTCCGGGGACGCATGCCCCAGTGTGACCAGGACGGTGACGGAGATCACTTTTTGAGACGTCATCTCAAATTTATCCTTGATTTCGACGATCGGTCTTATGAGACTCATTCTCATGTCGACCAAATCCGCCCCACACCTCCTGGTGGCCGCCCTGGTGGCGGTCCAGGGGGTGGCGGCGCCCAAGGGTCCGATTCAGGACCGCCTGGCGCTCGCCATGGGGACCGAGCTGCGCCTCCACCTGGAGGGCCCGGGCTCCGGGCCGGCTTCGGAGGCCGCCCTGGCGGAGGTGGCCCGCATCGAGGCCGCCTGCTCCACCTGGGATCCCGCCTCCGCCTGGAGCCGGCTGAACGCGGCCCAGGGGCGCCCGGTGGCCCTGGACGGCGAATGGCTGGACCTGCTGGACCGCATGAAAGGCTGGCAGGGCCGCACGGAGGGGGCCTTCGATCCGGTGCTCATGGCCCTCCTGCGGGCCTGGGGGGTGCGGGAGGGGGGCCGCACGCCAGATCCGGCGGCCCTGGCCGCAGCCCGCCGCGCCTCCGGGGCCGGCCTGCTGATCCTCGACCGCGCCGCGGGTACCGCCCACTTGGCTCAGTCCGATGCAGGCCTTGAGGAGGGCGGCTTCCTCAAGGGCTACGCGCTGGATCGCATGCGGAAGACGGCGGGCGCGCCGGCGGGCCTGCTGGATTTCGGCGGTCAGCTGCTGGCCTGGGGCCGGCCCGTGGAAGCCTCCGTGGCCGATCCCCGGGACCGCCGCCGGGCCCGCCTCACCCTCTCCCTGCGCGACGCCTCGCTGGCCGGCAGCGGCACCTCCGAGCGGGGCCGCCACATCCTCGATCCCCGCACGGGGGAGCCGTGCCCCGCCTGGGGCAGCACCGCGGTGGTGGCCGCGGAAGCCCTCACGGCGGACGTGCTCTCCACGGCCCTCTACGTGCTGGGCCCCGACGCGGGTTCCGCCTGGGCCGAGCGCCGGGGCGTGGCCGCCGCCTTTCTTCTCCACGACGGGACGGTCCGGATGACCCCGGCCTTCCGATCCCTCCACCCCACCCTGATTCCCCAGGAGTCCCGATGAAGTCCCTGCTCACCCCCCTCATGTGCGCCCTGCTGGTCGCGCCCGCCTTCGCCCAGGAGAAGCCCGACACGGACAAGCGGCCCAGCGCTGACCAGAGGATCGCCGACCTGGAGCGCCGCCTGGACGCCATGTCCCGGGAGCTCGAGTCCCAGAAGGCCGGCAGCGCCATGCCCGCCGCGCCCGAGGAGGGCCGCTTCGGCCTGGGCGGCGGCGCCAGCAAGGTCTACGCCGTGCCCTCGGGCCTCAGCATCGGCGGCTACGGCGAGTTCCTCTACGAGAACAAGGCCGCGACGCTCGAGGATGGCAGCCACGTCGGCACCGACAAGAAGCTCGACGCGCTGCGCTTGGTGCTCTACACCGGCTACAAGTTCACGGACCGCATCGTGTTCAACTCGGAGATCGAGTTCGAGCATGGCGGCTACAGCGATGACAAGCCCGAGGGCGAAGTGGTGGTGGAGTTCGCCTACCTGGACTTCCTGATCAACAAGGCCTTCAATGTCCGCGCGGGCCAGATGCTGGTGCCCATGGGCTTCATTAACGAGTTGCATGAGCCCCCGGCCTTCCTGGGCGCCCGTCGGCCCATGGTGGAGCGCACCATCATCCCCGCCACCTGGCATGAGAACGGCGTGGGCGTCCACGGCGACCTGCCCGGCCACCTCACCTACCGCGTCTACCTCATGAACGGTCTGGACGCCTCGGGCTTCGGGGCCTCGGGCATCCGCGGCGGTCGCCAGGCCGGCAAGGAGGCCAACGCCCAGAGCCTGGCCTGGACGGGCCGCCTGGACTGGACCCCCATTCCCGGCGTGCTGGCCGGCGCGAGCTTCTACACGGGCAACAGCAACCAGACCGGCATCGGCGAGGCCCTCACCACCACCGTGTGGGACGCCCACGCCGAGTACCGCGCCCAGGGCCTGCAGGTCCGCGGCCTCTACACCCGCAGCACCAACACCGCCGGGGCCGTGGCGGCGCTGGATCCCGCCGATCCCGCGCGCAAGGTGGGCACCAAGCAGTGGGGCGGCTACCTGGAGGCGGGCTACGACCTGCTCCGCGGCGCCAAGCAGGCCCTCATCCCCTACGTGCGCTACGAGCGCCTGGACGCCCAGCAGGAGGTCGTCGAAGGCGTGGCCGTGAGCGGCGCCCAGGACCGCACGCTGCTGACCACCGGCGTGGCCTACAAGCCCATCCCCCAGGTGGTGGTGAAGGCCGACTGGACCCGCGACGAGAACCGCGCGAACACGGGCCGGAACCAGTTCAGCCTGGCCCTGGGCTACACCTTCTGAGGCCGTCCATGATCCGCGTCCTGGCCCCCCTCGCCTTCTCCCTGCCCCTCTTCGCCGCCCTGCCCACCACGCAGGAGGCGCTGGCCCTGGCCTTCCCGGGGGCGCAGTTCACCCGCCGGGAGTTCGTGCTCAGCGAGGCCCAGGCGGGCCGGGTGAAGGCCCTGGCCCAGGGGGATCTGCCGGGACGCTGGACCGTGGCCTACGAGGCCCGGCGGAACGGAACCCTGGTGGGTGTCGGTCTCTTCGACACCCACCGGGTCCGCACCCTGAACGAAACGCTGCTGGTGGCCCTCTCGCCGGAGGGCCGCATCCTGCGGGTGGAGGCCGTGGTCTTCCACGAGCCCGCCGAATACATGGCGAAGGAGGCCTGGGTGAGGCAGTTCGAGGGGAAGGCCCTCGATCCCCAGCTCAGCCTCAAGGGCGCCATCCGGCCCCTCTCCGGCGCCACGCTCACGGCCCATGCCATGACGGATGCGGCCCGCCGCTGCCTGGCCCTGCACCAGGTGCTCTACCGGGAGGCGAAATGAGCGCCTGGGAGCGCTGGAGTCTGCACCTGGCCGCCTTGGTCACGGCGGGCACGGGGCTCATGGATGGCCTGCTCCGCTGGTTCGGCATGCGCATGGGCGAGTTCGGCCCCGAGCCCCATCCCTGGCTGCCCGCGGCCCAGCACCTCCACGTGCTCACCGCGCCCTTGCTCCTCTTCGCCCTGGGCATGACCGTGCGGGGCCACCTCCAGGCCAAGCTGAAGCGGGGCTCCGAGGGCCGCCGCACGGGCCTGGGGGCTGCCTTCCTCATCGCCCCCATGGTGCTGTCGGGCTACGCCGTGCAGGTGGTCACCGGTCCCGCCTGGCGCACGGCCTTCAGCTGGGCCCATGGCCTCAGCGCGGGCCTCTTCCTGCTGGCCTACCTAGGCCACCTGTTCATCCCCCACGCCCAGGTCGAGCTGCGGGCCTCCACCGAGCGGCGGGCCAGCTGAGAGCTGATAGCTGATAGCTTTGAAGCCCATGGCCAAGATCCGCGTGCTCCCCGACCAGGTGGCGAACCAGATCGCCGCTGGGGAGGTCGTGGAGCGCCCCGCCTCGGTGCTGAAGGAGCTGGTGGAGAACGCCCTGGACGCGGGTGCCCGGCGCATCGAGGTGGCCTGGGAGGAGGGCGGCAAGCGGTTGCTGGAAGTGGCCGACGACGGCTCGGGCATGGCCCGGGACGACCTGTACCTGGCCCTGGAGCGCCATGCCACCAGCAAGGTGCGCACGGCCGAGGACCTGGGCCGCCTGGCCTCCTTCGGCTTCCGGGGCGAGGCCCTGCCCAGCATCGCCAGCGTGAGCCGCTTCGACCTCACGAGCGCCGAATCGGAGGGCGCGGGCCACCGCCTGCGCTGCGAGTTCGGCGTGATCAAGGAAGTCGTGCCCACCCCACGCAGCCGGGGCACCACCGTCACCGTGCGCGACCTCTTCGCCCAGCTGCCCGCACGTCGGCGCTTCCTGAAGTCCACGGACACGGAGCACGCCCAGCTCTGGGGCGCCGTTGCGCGGCTCGCGCTCAGCTCGCCCGGCGTTCACTGGACCATCCGCCCCGACCGTGGCGCGCCCCTGGTGCTGCCGCCCGTGGAGGACGCGGGCCAGCGCCTGGCGCCCCTGTTGGGCGAGAAGCTGGGCCGCCTGGTGCCCTTCGTGAACGGCGAGCTCCCCTGGCGCCTGCGGGGCTTTGTCTCGCCGCCGGACCTCAGCTTCCGGGACCGCAACCACCTCTACCTCTTCGTGAACGGCCGGGCCGTGCGGGACCGCCTGCTGCTGGCGGCGTTGTCGGAAGCCTGGTCCGGCACCTTCGCCAAGGGCTCGTACCCGGCGGCCGTGCTCTTCCTGGAGCTGCCCCCCGAGGCCGTGGACGTGAACGTCCATCCCACCAAGGCCGAAGTCCGCTTCCGTGAGCCCCAGCGGATCTTCGCCTGGGTGCGGAACGCCGCGGAGGAGGCCTGGTCGAAGCTGAGAGGCGGTCTGGCCTCGGTGCTGGAGCTGCCGCCCAAGCCCCTGGAGGCCGAGTTCGAGCTGGATCCCTCGCGGCGCGCGGCGCCCCAGCATCCGCGCCTCTGGGGCGAGTCCGGCGCGGGCGCCTACCTGGCCCTGACGGAGGCCTTCCCGCCCCGGGCGGCTGAGCCCGCCTACGCCTACGAGGCGCCCGCGGCCCCGGCGTCCGTAGACGGAATCCGCTACCTGGGCGCCTTCCAGCAGACCTACCTGCTGGTGGAGATCACCGGCGGCTCAGGCCCGGAGCTCTGGATCGTGGACCAGCATGTGGCCCACGAACGGGTGCTCTTCGAGCGCCTCTTCCTGCGCCGCCACGCCCCCGCCATCCAGCCCCTGATGCCGCCCCGGGTGGTGCAGCTGGGGCCCGAGGCCCTGGCCCGTCTCATGCCCTTCCTCTCGGAGCTGGAGGCCGCGGGCGTGGAAGCCGAGCCCTTCGGGGGCGACGCCTTCGTGGTGCGCGGCCTGCCGGACTTCCTGGCGGACCGCGATCCCCAGACCCTGCTGGAGGACCTGCTGGCCCGCCTGGAGCGGGAGGGCCGCGTGGACCTGGACGTCTTCCGCCGGGACCTCAACGCCGAGCTGGCCTGCCGCGCCGCCATCAAGAAGCACCACGCCCTGCCCCCGGACCTGGCCCTGGGCCTCATCCGCGACTTGCTGGCCTGCGAGGTGCCGAACACCTGCCCGCATGGGCGGCCCATCCTCAAGAAGCTCACGCTGGAGGATCTGGAGCGCAGCTTCGGCCGGCGGCTGTAGGGCCTACTTGTAACTGCCAAGGAGGTTGTTCATCCGGGTTGAGCTGGGAAGCTGTTGTTACCACACAGCGGCTTTCGCAGAGGCAACCCGGATGAACCTCCA
>NZ_KE386812.1:0-30383 GCF_000428885.1 Geothrix fermentans DSM 14018
TCGTGCCATAGGCCGATGAGTAGGATCCATAGGTCCCCGATACCTCCAGCACCGCATCCGTCGTCACCACCACCGTCGCTGTCGCCGACTTCGTGCTGTCCGCCTGGCTGGTTGCCACGATGTGGTAGGTGCCCGCGGTGGCGGGAGCGGTGTACTGGCCGTTGACGTCGATCGAACCTCCACCCGTTTCCCTGATGGCCCAGGTGACAGCGGTCGTCGTCGTGCCGGCCACCCATGCGGAATAGGCCTGGGCCGCCCCGGTCCGGAGGGTGGCTGTGCCGGGCGTGATCAGGACGCTCACACCAGGTTGCCGAGTGCCAGTCCAGGTGTTGCCGAGCTGGTCCATGTTGCGGCCCCAGGTGCCACTGAAGCTGGAACCATCTGCCGAGAAGCTCAGAACAAACTGGCCAAGGTCGGCGGTGGATGGGGCTGTCCACCCACCAGATAGCACCGCGCCAACGAGGCTTCCCTTAACCTGGATCTGGACATTGCTGGCGTTGATCCAATCACCCAGGATCTGGGCACCGGACTTGTAGAGCTTGAGGGTTCCATGGTTCGTTTGATAAGTGCCCGTGATGTCCAGCTGGCCATCGGGCGTTACGGATACGACACCTATCGCAGACTTGGCGGGATCTGCCACCGATGTAGCCATGACGTGGTACACGCCAGGCACGGTGGGAGCCTGGTAGAAGCCATTGCCATCGATGGAACCGCCTGCCGCTTCCTGGACAGACCAAGCCACAGTTGTATCCGGAGTGCCTGCCACGAGCGCCTGGAAGCCAAACGATGAACCAGTCTGGAGGCCGACAGCAGCGGGGAGGAGCTTGATGCTCACGCCGGCCTGGCGAGTGCCAGTCCAGATGTTGCCGAGCTGGTCGGTGTTCCGGCCCCAGGTGCCCGTGAATGAACCGGCGTCAGGAGCGAAGGTGATGACGAACTGCCCCTGATCGGCGGTGGAAGGAGCCGTCCACGAACCTGAAAGAACCGAACCCACCAGGCTGGCCTTCACCTGGATCGCGACATTGCTCGTGTTCACCCAGTCGCCAAGGATCTGTGTGCCAGATTTGTAGAGTTTCAGCGTGCCGTGGTTGGTCTGGTAGGTCCCCGCCACATCCAACTGCCCGTCAGAGGACACGTCCAACGTGCAAACAGCCTGTTGAGCAGGATCTGCCATGGAGGTGGCGGTGATGTGGTGGACCCCACCCTTGGGAGGCGCGGTATAGAGGCCCGTGGCATCCACGGTGCCAGCGTCGGCCGACCACTGGACGCGTGGGTCTGCCCCCGTCACAAGGGCTGTGAGCAGGAGCTGTTGGGAAGTTTTCAGCGCCGCTGAAGAGGGGGTGAGATAGATCGCAACCAGACCTTCCTGACGGGTGCCTGTCCAGGCCGTTCCCAGTTGGGCGGTACCTCGTCCATAAGAACCGGAAAAGGTCGCTGCGTCCGGGCTGAAGGTGATGGCAAATTGCCCCTGGTCTGCCTGGGCGGGAGCTATCCAGGTTCCGGATAGCACCTGGCTGGCGAAGGTCCCATGGATTTCCATAGCGGCGCCACCATTGATCCACTGGCCGTACCAGCTGGAGCCTGCCGGGAAGAGCTTCAGGGTTCCTTGGTTGGTGGCATAGACTCCGGAGAGGTCGAGGGCCGGAGGTGTGGAAGACACGACCACCAGGGCCACCGCAGTCTTCTTGGGGTCTGCAAGGCTGGCGGCCACCACGTGGTAGGTGCCGATCGCGGCGGGTGCAGTGTAGAAACCGGCTGAGTTGATGGCGCCGCCTGCATCGCCTTCCTGGATGGTCCAGATGACGGCCTGCTGGGTGGTCCCCGTCACAGCGGCCTTCAAGGAACCGATGGCACCAGGAGCCAGGGTCAAGGTCGCTGGGCTAACGGAAATGGATACTGGTGCAACCGCCTGGACGGTCATTGTGGCCGTGGCGGCCTTGGCAGGGTTGGCCTGGCTGGTAGCAACCACGTGATACGTGCCAGGTGCAACCGGCGCAGTGTAGATTCCGCCAACCACCGTGCCACCGGTGGCGCCCTCCTGGATGCTCCAATCCACAAAGGTGTTGGTAGATCCGGTAACGGTGGATGTCAACGTGATCATGCCCCCAGGCAGGAGGGTCGCGGCGGTTGGGCTGATGCCCACCACCACCGGGGGTGGCACCGTCACCGTGACGGTGGCGATGGCCTGTTTCGTGGGGTCATCCACACTCGCTGCCACCACGTGATAGGTACCCGCGGTGTTTGGAGCGGTATAGAGGCCCGTGGTGGATACAGATCCACCCGCGGCGCCTTCCAGAATGCCCCAGGTGGCCGTGAGGATGTCGGCGTTGCTCACGGTGGCGGTGAACTGCCGGGTGTAGCCCATCAGAACACTGGCACTGGTCGGTGAAACTCCAATGGATACCGAGGGGACCGTCACCGTCGCGGTAGCTTGCTTGGCCGGGTCCTCAACACTGGTGGCCACCACGTGGAAGGTGCCAGCAATTGCCGGGGCGCTATAGACGCCGCTGGTGGTGATAGATCCGCCGACGGGGCCTTCCTGGATGTTCCAGGACACGGCCCGGTTTTCGGCGTTGGTGACATTCGGCGTGAAAACCTGAGTGTGGCCTCTGAGGACATTGACCGCTGCCGGGGTCACGGACACTGCCGCAGGCAGGGCCGTCAGACTCAACGCCAGTGAGCCATCTGATTGCAGGTAGCCTGAAGCGGACAGGGATGAACCCAACAAGGTGCCGCTGGCCTTCACGTCGCCTTCAAGGACAGTCAAGAAAGTGGCGATGCCGTTGACATCCGTTGGCGCAGTGAGTGCGCGGCCATCCGTCCATGGACTGGTGTTCAGGAGGGATATGGAGGTGCCGACGATGGGAGTGGTGCCATCAGCCTTGGTGGCCTTGATAACAACCGTTCCAGTGCCCTTCAAGGCCACATCCAAGGTCAGGGTCTGCCCGTCCGACACCAGAGTGCCATTGCCAAGGCCCCGGTCCACACGGTTCGAAACCGTGACGATGAGGCCGTAGGATCCCAAGGTGAGATTATTGAGCCGGTACGCACCGGCGGCATCCGTGGTGGTGGTGCGTCCTGCGGTGCTGACGATGGCGCCCGCCACAGGGATGCCCCGGCTATCACGCACTACACCGCCTAGGATCCCCTGATCCGGAGCTGGATAGGTCACGGACAGTTGCTGACCGTGCTGGGCAAGGGTCGCCACCGGAGCATTGCCCACCAAGCCGAAACCGGTGGCCTGGAGACTCAAGGGCGTGCCGATCCATACACCCTCCAGGCGATAGGTACCATCGCCTTGGGCCACTCCGGTCCATCTGGGTGTATTCGGACCTTGGGCAGTCAAGACCCCGCCTGTCAGCAACCGGCCCGAGACGGTTTGCACTTTCGTGATCAGGGTGCCCAAACCCATTGCGGGTACGGCCACGTCGTAGACCGCATTCTGGGACGGAATAGTGAAGGTGGTGCTGAGGGCCGGCTGATTGGGAAGACCGGTGAGTGAGACGGTCGCCTGGCCTTCAGGCAGGTCCTGGATCAAGGCGGAACCATCGGAGCCGAGACTGCCTTCCCAGCGCCCACCCAGAATGCTCTGGGAGGTGATCACAAAGTGGCCTGGCCCGGGGGTTGGAGTTCCATCGGGGTAACGGGCCTGCACCTTCACGGCACGTCGCGTCTGGGCCTGAAGGACCAGCTCATCCAGTTCCTTGTCTCCCGTAGGCGTGTAGTCGAGGTAGGCGATGGGGAGGCTGGTCGTCTCCTGAAGCCCCATCAACCGGTACCGATGGCCAGACAGGAGGTAGCGGAAGAAGAAGGTCGGATGGTCAGGATCGAAAACGTCCCCTGTGGTCACGGCCTTGTCGAGGGTCCGGCCCTGATCATCCAGGAGGAGGACAGTCATGGGAATCTTGTTGCCGACAGGATCGAGCGTCCATCCCTTTACGTTCACGAGAGAAGGAATCGTCAAAGCAAGATTCTGGGTGGCGCCTTCCTGTGGGGCTAAGGCGAACATCTGGCTGAACACTTCGGTCCGCCCGTCATCCAAGATGCCAACCGCCCGCAGGTTCTTGCCTGCAGGAAGGAACGAGAAACGGAAAACACCTTGAACGTCGGTATAGGTATCGCCGACCGGGTTGCCGCCTTCAGCCAGATACACCATGACGTGGATGGGCGGGGGTGTGGCTCGCAGCGGATCCCTCACGGTACCCGTAAGGCTTCCCTGGGGCGGGAAGTCGAGGCGGACTTCTGCATCCTGGTCTGCCTGGTCCAAGGTCACGCTGATTGCAGCCCGCCGCCCTGAGGATGAGAGGGCCGTCACGGTGTAGGTGCCCAGGCCCAGGCCGGAAACCCGGAACTGTCCGAGACCATCGGTGGCAGTCTGAAGAGTCCCGGCACTCACGAGCATGTAGGGCATGGGCTGGCCCAAGGCGTCAAAGACGGTCCCATGCATCGAGGCCGTGGGAGGCAACTGGAGTTTGACCCGTACGGTCTCGTCTTCCTGCTGCAACAGCGCAGTCCCTGATGCCCCTGCAACCCAAATGTTGAGGTTTCCGGCCCGAAGGCCGAAGAACCGCGCGAGGCCACTGCCATCCGTGTCGATGGTTCCCCCGCCGCTGGCATAGACTGCCACATTGGGTGCCAACTGGCCGTGACCGTCCAAAACCGTCACCTCGAGATTGCCATATGCGGTGGCCTGGATGGGGGCCGTGGGAGTCTGCACCGCTCCTCCGTCTGGCGTCAGGGTGGCCGTGAAGTCTCCCCGCCAACGTCCACGAAGGTCAGTCAGTGTGAGGGCACGGTTTCCCACAGGAAGGTCCCGCAGCATCCCCTGCCCCTTAGCATCCAGCTTCACCAGGCGGCCCATGGCGTTATCTCGCAGAGACCAGCCTTCAAGCGAGAAACCGGCCGGGGCGCCCGGAGGCGGCACTGCCGTGGCCCAGAGCGATCGCACGGCTTGCAGGGTAATCGAGGTTTGGATCTCCCCTTGGTCCACGTCGCGCGAGAACGACACGCTGCCGGTCGCCAAACTGAGGGGATCCGTGGCCGTGGCAGCGTAGTCGCCAGGTGGCAGGTAGAAGGTGGCCTTCCCGTCGGCGTCGCTGGTGGACTCGGTACTGAAATCCAGAGCATCCCCACCCTGATAGGCCAATCGGATGGCCGCGCCGACGACAGTTTGCCCTTCTTGAATGACCGTAACCACCACTGGCCCCTTGTCGTGGGTGGTGATGGTTACCTCCGTGGTCTGGCCAGCGACCACGTTGACCACGCCCTTGCCCATCTGCCGGCTATCAGGATCCCAAGCTTCCAGGGTGATGGGCCCTGTAGGCAACACCTGGAAGCGGAACCGGCCATTCACCTCATCCATGCGCGTGGGAGACACACCCAACCAGCGGCGGCCCTGGTACGCGTCCACTCGGCCAGCGGAAACGAGGCTGCCATCGGCGCGATACAGGGTGCCGAGCACGTCGCCGACGGGTTGCAGCCGAACCACCACTTCAGCGTTGCCACCTCCCTCGGGAATGGAAACCGAGGCCGTGCCCTGTAGCCCTGTGGGATTCTTCAAACCCACGGAGATGGAACCTTCCAAGAGATCTTCAAAGATCAGTTCGCCTGCCATCTCGGGCTTGAGCTTCTGGGTCATGGGAGGAAGGTCGTCCATATCCAGCACTGGCGCATTGGGACAGCCAAGGTTCACGTTCTTGCTATGCATGAGGGTCACCACCCCTTCGGGCAGGATCTGGCCGAAGCTGTCCTGCACCTTCACGGAGAGGGTCCCCTTGCCCCATAAGCGCAGGTTCTTGACCTGGCTCGACTCCTTCTTCATTTCCACACTGGCCACAGTGATGTCGCCGCTGACAGGATCTTCGACCCGCAGCTTGTAGCAGCCTTCCGGGATCACTTTCGGGAAATGGTACTTACCGCCATCGGTGGTGAAGATGATGAGCTCGCCGATGGTGCCCCCGATGAGGCGTACCCGTACCTCCGGCGCCACTGGGGTCTGACCATCGCGCTGGTAGATGACGCCTTTCAGCTCTCCCGCGAAGCTGCTGGAAAGGTAGATGTCGCGGATCTGGGCGTCGTTCGCCTTGTCCGCGAAATCCCCACCTGATTTCACTTCCACCGGGAAGAGATCGCTGTTGGCGTGAAGCGTGTAGGTCCCCTGAGGCAGGCCATTAAAGGTATATTTCCCTTCCACTCCCGTGGACGCGGCCCCCGTAGTTTCTCTGCGCAACAGCCCCCAATCGCCAGTACCGTAATTTGAAGGGGCAATGATCGGTAGCAGTCCATCCACCCATACCTGGGCCATGGCGGGTATCTTCTGGGCGCCCTCCAGGGGCTGGTAGATCACACCACTGACCTGGTTCTTGCCCACGAAGGGGAGGATCAGGTTCAGGTCCAGGTTCTGGCCATCGGCCACCTGAATGTTCATGGGCGCCATGGCCGTTCGGAGTTCGGGCCCCACCGCCGCCAGCCGGAAGGGACTCCCCACCTGCACATTGGGAAGAAGGAAGGCCCCCGCCGCATCTGTGATGGCCAGCCGGTTCCGCTTCATATCGTCGAAAACGGGGGGAATGGCCACATAGGCCCCCCTCACGGGGGTTCCATCCGGGTATTTGACGGTGCCATGAAGGGTGCCTCTGGGCGGCAGGATGGTGCGGACCAACCGGTCCTCACCGGGCTGAACGGTCACACTCTCGCTCTGAGTCGTGCCGGGCCATCCTGGGTGATAGGCGTAGACCAGAAAGGGCTGCCCACTCCGCACTGGGCGCCTCGGAGCCGCACCGTTTTCGTCGGTGATGGCGAAGGTCGGATCGGTGGCTCGTGGGCTTTCTGAAAGGTAGACGCCCGGAACTGGATTCCCCGCAGCATCGATTACCAGGAAGTGGGCGAAGGCCTGCTCCGCGGGGGGCAGCATCTTGAGGGTGATTTCCTGGGCCATACCCGGTTCGAGAAAGCCCCGCCAATCCGACACGGTGCCCAGTGGCAAATACGGCACCATCAGGCCGACGTCCCCGGCAGGCACGTTCGAGAACGTCACCCATCCATCCACCCCGGGAGTGGTCTGCTCCGGCCAAACAAGGCTGTCGGCAGAATTGCCGCCCCGCAGCAGACCCGAGGCGATTCCCAGACGAATGGTCTGGGTGAGCACCACCTGGCCTGAAGTGTCCAGCAATCTGGCTCTGAGGGTTCCAACGGGTGATTCCAGCACGACGTTCTGATGTACAGTTTCTCCATCCCGGGAGATCTCGTTGCTGGTTGCGGCGCCAAAGAGACCTTTTAAGGCTCGGATGGAAAAGACCCCGGTCTTGAGGTTGTCCACTCGGTAGTGGCCATCGGCATCCGTCATTGTAGATTGAGAGAAAGTCCCGCCTCCCGTGCCCTGGGTTAGCGGGTTCGAAGGCTGTTCCTGGATCACTTGCACCTGGGCTCCGGCCACCGGGGCTCCCGCTGCGCTCAGCACGTAGCCATCCACGCTGCCCTTGCCCTCCAGCACCAGATCCATCTCGATGAGCTGGCCGTTGCCAAGCACCGAGGCCTGCGCCCAGGCGGTGCCCTCGGCCGTGGCGCCCTTCAGCAGCATGGGGCCGATGGCGAAACTCACGGGCTCGGGAACGTAATCCAGCTGATAGGAACCATCCGCCCCGGTATCGAAGTTGGATACCAACGCGTAGTGGGTGAGGATTTCCTCATCCAGGAAAGCATAGCCCGTGGCCAAATCAACATTCCCAATCTGGGAGCCTGCCTGGTACCAATACGTCATCTTTGCCGGCAATCCAGCGCCATTGGCCTTGCGGACCTTTCCCCGCACCAGGGCGCCACCAGGCACATCGCCACAGAGAACGGGCCAGGACAGGTCCCCGGTGAGGGCATTCCCCTGCGCATCCGTCCACGTCGAAGCGAGGGTGAGCTGCCGAGGCACGTAAGGCCCCACGGGACGCTCCAGGTAGAGGCTCGCCGCCCTCGCAGAGGCTTTGAACAGTGCGGGTGGCGGTGGCGACGCCTTTCCCGTATCGGGATCCAGAGGCATGACCTTCTTCCATGGCGCGTTGGCATCCACCTGTACGAGAGCCTTCGCCGCGTTGAACCCTTCATCCCCCGAAGGCAGGTTCAAGGCCATGATGGGCCGGTTGAACAGCATCATCACCTGGGTTCCGTAGGGAGTCGCCGCCGGATCCAGTTCGATGTCATAGCGGTGCACCGCCAGCACCTTGAATGGTTCCACTCGAAGATCGTCGGTCTGAGTGGAATAGACGGGTCCCAGGAGGGTCCCGTCGGAAGCAAGGAGGACGGCCGCCCCTTCGCGAGCTTCGCCCAAGGTGATCACCACCGACTGACCCACCGCCAGGTCGAACGCAAAGAGGTTATCGCTTGGCGACCCGCCAACGACCGGCACCGCGGTGGCCAAACGGAGAGATTGGGCTTCCAAGCCGCGATTCACCAAGGTCAGTCGCGCCCACGGCGTAGGGGAGGGCATGCTGATCCAATGCCGGGATTCCGTGCCGCCCCAGGCGGCGTGGGATTGAGGCAGGTAAGGCAGATCCTTTGCGATCACGTCGCCGGAAACGATCCGGTTGCCCATGGCGTCCTGCAATTCCAACCGGAGGCCAGGGCGAGCCCCCTCGACCACGGCTGCGGACATCGCACCGAAGGCATTGTTCCAGCCGATCATCTCCCCCAAGCGTTCAGGCATCAGGTGGTTCGGATCCGCCCAAGCCCACGCGTTCATGAAGGCCTCGCGCAATTCACGGCCTGCATCCGTGGTTCGCACCAGCTGATCGAAGCCTGCATCAGGATTCTGGATGAACATCTCCCACAGCCGCATCCACACCCGGGCTTTGTCGATGCCCATCTTGAGGAAGAGACCCTGCTCCGAGAGATCCTGAGCCATCTGCCCGGTTACCGCGCTCATCGCAATCGGAAACACTCCCGGTGGCAGTGCCCCCTTGGTGCTCGCCACCGAGTAGGCCTGTCCCAACACCCGCAACATCGCTTCCCTCAGGGGCAGCGGCAGGCCATTCCGGCCCTCCAGGGTCTGCGGCAGCACCAGCGTATCGGGATTCAAGCGGATGTTCCGCTCCCCCAGGCCTGTGGTCAGTTGGAACCCGATGGTGCCCTGCTCCATGTAGAGGTAGGAGCTGCGCACTTCCCCGTTGCGCAGGGCCCGCAGCTTGAATTTGAAGACCGCCGTCTCGCCAGGGTTCAGCGTATCGACGGGTGCATTGAGGTCTTCCACCAGCTTGACGCTTCCCAGGCGGGAGCGGTCCAGAGTGACGGTCACACCATTAGCCAACGTCGTCGATGTGTTGGTCAGGCGCGCTTCTAAGAGGTATTCCTCACCCCGCCGGACCACGTCGGGGTGCACCAGCACCATGCTGAAGTTCGGATTCCGGACCAGCAGTTTGCCCTGGGCGTGGCCCAGGAGGGGCACAGGCTCGGACAGGCCACCGCCCTCGAACTGCCCGCGGATATCGAAATTGAGTTGGTGGGCCCCTTCCTTCAGGGCTTCCACGAAGAACGTTGCCATTCCAGATTGGCCGGCCAAAAGGAGCGGTTCGCCCGAACCCGCGACTCCATCGACCCCGGGGCCACGCACAGGCTTGGTGACGGCATCCGTTTCGCCATCCCGCTGAGCCAGACGCAGGGGATCGTCCAAGGTGCCTACTGCACCGTCCCCGCCTAGTGGCAAATTGAGGGTGGCGCTCAGGTGGGTGATCTGGAAGGGAGAACCTTCCTTCAATGCGTTAAAGACCACCAGATTCGCTTTGTAGAACTGGTGTAGGTAGCCGATGCTGCCGGGAATGACAATGAGGGCTTTGAAATTGTGCTGAAGCACATGGCTGATGGCAGGTCGGCTGAGGCTGAAGGGATCCTTCTCTGGAGTGATGTCGGCCACGACCACCGAAAGATCCGGTAGCCCTAGGCGGTCCGTAAGCCCCGTGATCTCTAGACGGCCTACTTCGCCCCCACCACCCCGGGGGTCCTCCAGGCCGTTGTAAACAGGTACCGCCACGGGCACCGTGAGGCTCACTTGTTGGCTTCCGATGGCCAACGCCATGGTGAAGCGGCGTCCTTCGTAGTCGCCTGGTTGGAGCTGGACGCCCGCATCCCGCAACTCCTGCATGGTCATGGGAGTAGAGGTCACGCTCGAAATGATGATTTCGCCTAGGCAATGGATGGCGACGGTCTTGGGGTCAGCTTCCACCACCGTCGATCCATCCTTGACCAGACGGATATTCGACAAGGTGAAATCGCCTTCGGCCGCGAGAGCCGGGAGCGCCAGTCCTGTGGCTAGGCTCCCGGAAACCATCAAGGGCGAAGGGATCCCCGGTCCCGTCAAGGTAGCCGTCAACGTGGCGCCTACGGGGACCCACGAGGAGACTTCCGTCGGCGTCGCTTGGTGATCTCCGATCCACATGCCCAAAGGAACCGAAAACGGGGCGCCCTTGGGAACGTCGATGCGGTTTGTCGGAGCTGTCAGGCGGAGCCCTACCAAGTGCAGCGAAGTCGAGGCCAGCGCCCCAGCCCGGAGGGGAGAAGTGGTTCCAGCGAAAGTTGCGAGCCGCAGGGTTGATTGGGTTCCAGCGGAAGAGACCCTCGGGGCTGCAGGGAGGGCATTCCCCTGGGCGCCCCACAAAAGCGCCAAACAGGTCACCCAAAGCTTTGGGTTTGCCCATTCTCCGGTGGTAGCCATCCCGTCCTGTGAGACTCCCTGATTTCTTTGGCTGCGGTCCCGGAGGTTTGCTGCAGCAGTTATATGGGCAAACGAGGCCCGTGTTAAAACAGAAAACATCTTTAATATATTTATTCCCAAAAATTAGAAATACTTATTCTTGCCTGAACACATAAATCAAAAAGGGGACAACCCGATCCTTTCAGGGGAACCGAGGTAACTGCAAGGCGAAAAAAAACAGAATACACAATTTTCCATCAATATAAGGCGCGAGAGATTTTCTTAACATCTCTTAACAAAAATCGAGAAGTGCCATGAGTGGCGTTCACCGACACGACAGGCAACAAGAAAAGCACCACCGGCAGCAAGTGCAAGCGCATCGCCATGACTCGCGCCGTCATGGAAGCCAAGGGCGCGCTCGATCAGATCCGGGAGCAGTCCGCCAACCTGGAATAGGCTCAGAACCCCAGGGGGTCGTAGGGCAGCTCCGTGCTGCTCCGCCAAGCGCCGAAGAGCCGGGTACGGGTCCAGTCCGAGGCATCCGGCCGCAGGCGCCGCATGCGGCGGGAGAGGAACCACACGGTGCCGTCCTTCATGCGGAACTCGTCATAGGGCGCGAGGCGGACCTTCGCCATGTCCTCGGGGGCGACCTGCCCGGGGAACACGGCCCAGGCCCAGCGGCGGGCGGCCAGACCCTCGGCCCAAGCCCGGCTCTCGAGGAGGGCCGGGTCGGTGGCAACCCGCATGCCAGCGAGCCCCGGCCGGCCCGGGGTGAACCGCTCGAAGCGCGTCAGGGTCATCCCCTGCCTCACGAAGGGGCCGCTGCCGGGGACCCGCCAGCGGGCGAGCAAGTCCGGCAGGCCCACCTGCGGGACCTTGAAGCGCAGGTCCAGAGTCTCGCCATCGATCGGGCGGGCGCTCCCCCCCAGCTTCGCCAGCTCGGGCCCGAGCGCCTTGGCCATCCGGGGCGCATCGAGCAGGGTCCCATCCTGGAGCCGCCAGCCCGGCCGCACCCCAAGGCGCCAGCGCCGCCCGTGCCTGGACCGCTCCAGGCTGGACAGCAGCTGTCCAGCCCAGGTCCCGTCGGCCCTCACGAGCAAGGCGAGGTCGGACTGGGCAACCAGGAAGGCCTCGAGGCCCGGGCCGGCGGGCAGCAGCGCCTCCACCACCGCCTCGTCCTCGCCGAACTCGGGCTGGCCGGGCACGAACAGGGCTTCGCCCGGGGCCAGCGGGACCGGAACCAACCCTTCCTGGTACAGCCAGTACCCGCCTGCCGCCAAGGCGGCCAACGCGAGGGCCAGGAGGGCCAGCCTCGACTTCATGGTCAGGCGGTCCGCAGGAGATGGGCCAGGGGCTCGATGCGGCGCAGGGCCTCCTCGATGTCGTCCATCTCGATGTCCCGATGCGGGATGAAGCGGATGGCCTGCCCCACCGGCAGGACGCGGACGCCGACGGCTTCCAGAGCGGCCAGGGCCGCCGCCGCGTCAGGCACGGGCACCAGCAGGATGTTGGTCTCGGGCGCGGGAGCTGTGATGCCGAAGGCCCGCATCCCCTCCGCCAACCGCCGGGTCTTGGCATGGTCCTCGACGATGCGGGGCAGGTAGTCCAGGGCCACTAGGCCCGCCGCCGCCGCCACGCCGCCCTGGCGCACGCCGCCGCCCAGCATCTTGCGCAGCCGCCGGGCCTCGGCTACCGCGGGCTTCGACCCGCAGACCAGGGAGCCCATGGGCGCGCCCAGGCCCTTGCTGAGGCAGACCTGCACCGTGTCCGCGCCCTCGGTGAGGGCGGAGGGCGGGAGGCCCAGGGCCGCCGCGGCGTGCCAGATCCGCGCGCCATCCAGGTGCACCGCCAGCTTCGCGGCCTTGGCGGCGGCCACCAGGGCGCGATGCTCCTCCCGCGGCGTCACGGCGCCGCCGGCGAAGTTGTGGGTGTTCTCCAGGCAGAGCAGGGAGGTGCGCAGGGTGTAGTAGGGGCCGGGCGTCCCCGCGGCCCGGGTCACCTGGGCGGGGGTAGGCCGGCCGGGGCCCCCTTCCCAAGCCAGGGCCTCGGGCATGCCGCCGGCCAGCCAGGCGGCCGTGCCCAGCTCGGAGCCCAGCACGTGGGCCTGGGCGGGCGCCAGGAACCGGTCCCCCCGCTTGAGGTGCAGCATCAGGGCGATGAGGTTGCCCATGCAGCCCGAGGGCACCCACAGGGCCGCCTCCATGCCCAGCAGCTCCGCCACCCAGCCCTCCAGCCGGGCCATGGTGGGGTCGCGCTCCAGCACGTCATCCCCCACCTCCGCGGCCGCCATGGCGGCACGCATCTCCTTCGAGGGCTGGGTCACGGTGTCGGAGCGGAGGTCGATCGGTCGCATGGGGAGATTGAACCATGCATGGCACACTCGATGGGTCGAAGGAGCCTGAATGAACCTGCTGCACGCCATCCTCCTGGGCCTGATCCAGGGACTGACGGAATTCCTGCCTGTGTCCTCCACGGCGCACCTGACCCTGGCCGAGCACCTGATGTTCGGCGGGCGGCCCATGCCCCTCGCCTTCGACGTGCTGCTCCACGGCGGCACCCTGATCGCCCTCCTGGTGTACTTCCGGCGGGAGCTGTTCCAGGTGGCCATGGGCTGCGTGGGGCGGGATGCGGAGGGCCGGAAGCTCGCGCTGTGGCTGTTCATCGCCATGATCCCCACCGGCATCTTCGGACTGGCCACCAAGGGGGTGAAGGAGGCGGCGAAGGAGCACCTGTGGGTCTATGGCATCGGACTGGTCTGCACGGCCGGCCTGCTCTACCTCGCGAACCGCCTGAGCTGCGAGCGGAACAACCTGCGCCATGAGGACCAGGCGGGGCGCGGCCTCAGCGAGCTGAGGGCCTCGGACGCGCTGGCGGTGGGCACCATCCAGGGCATCGGCGGCGGCTTCGGGCTGTCGCGCTCCGGCTCCACCATCTCCATGGGCGTCTTCCAGGGCCTGCGCCTGCCGGTTTCGGCGCGGTTCAGCTTCCTGCTGGGCGTGCCCACCATCGCCGCGGCCGCGTTCGTGGAACTGCGGGGCCTGCTGAAGCCCATCCTCAAGCACCAGCCCCTGCCCGCGGACCTGGCCTTTCCGGCCGGCTCGGCGTCGCCCGCCCTGCTCTGCGGCATGGGCGTCCTGGCCGCCGCCATCTCGGGCTACCTGGCCATCGGCCTCCTGGACCGCTTCACCCGGAAGCCCAAGCTCAACGGCTTCGCCATCTACTGCCTGGGGCTCGGCATCGTGATGCTGGTCCTCGGCGCCACGGGCGCGCTGGGCCACCACTGATCTCCCCCGCTCCAGGAACCCCGTTCGCCGGCCAGTCTGGACCGCTCGCCGGTCCCTGATCCGGAATCCGGGCCCTCCCTCTACACTGGGTCGGTCTTTCGCGGAGGTCCGGTGATCCAGCTCAACCAGGTCCACAAATCCTTCACAGTGAAGGACCGGAAGACCCGGGCGGCCAAGCGCATCGATGCGGTGCGCGGAATCTCGCTGGAGGTCCGCCCCGGCGAGATCTACGGACTGCTGGGCCCCAACGGCGCGGGCAAGTCCACCACGCTGCGCATGATCGCGGGGCTCATGGACCCGGACTCGGGCTCCATCCACGTCTGCGGCCACGAAACCCGCCAGAAGCCGGAAGCGGTCCGCGCCTGCCTGGGCTACCTGAGCACGGACATGGGCGTGTACGTGCGCTTCACGCCCCGGGAGCTGCTGCGGATCTTCGGCGAGTTCCAGGACGTGGACCCGCGGGTGGCCGAGCGCCGGGGCCTGCACCTGCTGGAGAAGCTCCAGCTGGCGGATTTCGCGGACGTGAAGATGGAGGGGTTCTCCTCGGGCCAGAAGCAGAAGGTGAGCATCGCCCGCGCCCTGCTGCACGATCCCAAGGTGGTCATCTTCGACGAGCCCACCACGGGCCTGGACGTGCTCACCGCCAAGACCGTGCTGGACCTGCTCCGCATCATGCGGGAAGAGGGCCGCACCGTGATCGTGTCCACCCATGTCATGCCCATGGTGGAGGACATCTGCGACCGCGTGGGCATCATCTTCGACGGCAAGCTGCACGGGGATGCGCCGCCCCTGGACCTCCTGCGCTCGCGGAACGCCAAGTCCCTCGATGAAGTGTTCTTCCAGCTCGCGGCCGAATCCGAGGAGATCCACTGATGCGCGGAGCCCTGCTCATCGCCAAAAAGGAGTTCCTGGAGCTCTCCAAGGACCGCAAGACGCTCTTCTTCGCCTTCGTGCTGCCCTTCCTGCTGTACCCCGCCATCTTCGGCATGATGGCGAAGATGGCGAAGCGGGATGAGGCCCAGAACCGCAGCAAGGCCAGCCGGGTCTACCTGGTGGACCCCTCCAGCGCCATCGCCGGCCTGCTTCAGGCCGATTCCAAGCGCTTCGAGCTGGTTCCGAAACCCGAGGGCGATCTCCGCCAGGCCCTCCGGGACCAGAAGCTGGACCTGGCCGTGGAGGTGGAGCCCGGCGCCGCCGCGGCCCTCCAGGGACACGCCACCTTCTCGATCACGGCCACCACGGACGAGAGCGAGCGCTCCGCCGAGATCGCCCTGAAGCGCCTGCGCGAGGCCCTGGATGGCCAGCAGAAGGCCTGGATCCAGGAGCGGCTCCACGCCCTGGGGGCCTCCGCCCAGCTGGCGGAGCCCCTGAAGCTGGAGGTGAAGAACGCCGCGGATCCGGCCCTGGAGATCGGCAAGGTCATGGGGCGGATCCTGCCCTATTTGCTGATGATCATGATGTACACGGGCTCCATGCAGCACGGGATCTACGCCACTGCGGGGGAGAAGGAGCGGCACACGCTCCTGAGCCTCATGGCCACGCGGCTCCCGCGGAACCAGATCATCCTGGGCAAGCTGCTCTACATCTTCAGCATGGGCGTGATCGCCGCACTGCTGAACCTGCTGAGCATGGGCCTCTCCATCCCCTTCATGAGCGGCGGCTCCACGAGCTCGGCCCAGGCGCTGGCAGCCGTGGCCAACCCCATGACCCTCGGCCTCACGTTCATGATCATGGTGCCCCTGGGCCTCTTCTTCTCGAACTTCATCCTGCTCATGGGCATCCAGGCCCGGAACACCATCGAGGCCGGCAGCGCCATCACCCCCGGGATCTTTCTCGTGGTCTTCCTGGGCATCTTCACCATGGCCCCGGGCGTGGACAAGATGGCGTTCCTGGCGTACGTGCCCGTGGTGAACGTCTGCCTAGCCCTGCGCAAGCTCTTCAGCCAGCAGTTCAACCAGATGGAATACCTGGTCTCCTTCGCCATGACCGTGGGCCTGGCGGGCCTCATGACCTGGGTCTCCACACGGATCCTGAACCGGGAGAAGGCCCTCTTCAAGGCCTGAAAGCGGCTCCCCCGCCCCCTGGGGATTTGCCGGGGAATCCTTGTGGGCCTATAGTTTTACAAAAGGCTTCCAGAGGATCCCGCATGGCGACGAAGGCCAAGTCAGAACAAGCTCCCAAGTCCGCCCCCGCTCCGGCCGGCCAGCCCTCCCCCTTCGCGGACGCCTTCGCGAAGGCCGTGAAGCTCGTGGACTCCGGCAAGCATGCCGAGGCCGTCAAGGCCCTCGATGCGCTGATGGAAGAGGCCCTGGCCGCAGGCGACTGGGCCATCAAGCGCCGGGCCAAGGTCTACCGGGCCCTGGCCGAGGCCAAGCTGCACCCGGCCAAGGCGGAGCCCGCCGATGCCATCACCGAGATCCAGGCCAGCCTGAACCGCCGCGACACAGACGAGGCGCTCAAGCAGCTCGAGAAGGCCCTCAAGGCCCATCCCGCCCAGGGCAACCTCCACTACCTCCGCGCCGTGGCCTTCGCCCAGGCGGAGAACGCCGAGGCATCCGCGGAGAGCCTGAAGAAGGCCGTGGAGCTGGACGGCGACCTGATCTTCCAGTGGCACATGGAGCCGGACTTCAACTCCGTCCGCAAGTCGCCCCTCTTCGCCTTCACCGAAGGCCGCTAGGGCAGCGCCGGGCCATCCCGTGCAGGGCCCCCTGGGTCTCCACGCCGACCAGCCGCTGAAGGTGGTGGCCCTGGGCGGCGGCACGGGCTTGGCCGCCCTCCTGCGGGCCCTGAAGCGCGAGGCCGGCCGCAGCCGCGATCCCTGGAAGCTCACGGGCATCGTCACCGTCTCGGACAACGGGGGCTCGTCGGGGCGGCTCCGGGATGAGCTCGGGGGCATCCCGCCCGGGGACCTCCGCAACTGCCTCTCGGCCCTGACGCTGGAGGACTCGGCCCTCTCGGACTTGCTGAACTATCGGTTCAAGGGGGACGGCAGCCTCGCCGGGCACTCCCTCGGGAACCTCATGCTCTGGGCCCTCGCGGACCTCACGGGCGACTGGGTGCGCGCCATCCGGCAGCTCTCCGGCGTGCTGGTCACGGTGGGACGGCTCTTCCCGTCCACGGTGGTGCCCGTCACCCTCTGCGCCGAGGACATGGACGGAGCCCGCTACGAAGGCGAGACCTCCGTGGGCTCCTGCCGGCCGCCCCTGGCCCGGCTGTGGATGGAACCGGCGGATGCCGAGCCCCTGCCCGAGGCCGTGCTGGCCCTGTTGAGGGCGGACCTGGTGATCCTCAGCCCCGGCAGCCTCTACACCTCCACCATCGCCAACCTCCTGCTGTCCGAGCTCCAGGAGGCCGTGGCCATCTCGAAGGCGCCGGTGCTCTACGTGGCCAACCTCATGACGGAACCCGGGGAGACCTCGGGGCTGGATCTGGAGAATCATGTGGCCGCCATCGCGTCCTTCGGGCGGATCGGCATCTCGGCGGTGATCGCCAACTCGGCGCCCCTCATGCCGGACATGCTGGCCCGCTACCGGGAGGAGGGCGGCGAGCCGATCTCCGCCACCTCCAGCGAGGTCCTGGGCATTCCCGTGCATCGCTTCCCCCTGCTGGATCCCGAGGCCCCCATGGCCCGGCACCATCCCGATCTGCTGAACCGGGCCATCCGCGAGACGCTGGCCAGGCTCTGAAGTGGCCCCGGAACCACTTGCCATGAGCCTTCCCCGGGCTTGGAGATTTCTGATCATCCTGGGTTCCGGTGCTGGATCCAGGTACCCTGGAGCGATGGGAGGCAGGGCTTGGCTCTGAGCGGCGATCTGGCGACGATGAGCCTGGAGGATCTCCTCCAGTGGCTCGCCGTCGGCAAGAAGTCCGGCGCGCTCGAGCTGCGCGGAGCCCTGCACACCAAGCGCGTGTGCTTCCACGAGGGCCGCATCACCAGCGTCTGGTCCTCAGATCCCCGTGAATACCTCGGCCAGTATCTGCTGGCCTTCCACCGCATCACCGAGGACCAGCTGCGGGAGGCCCTGGCCACGCAGGAGGACGAGCAGCAGCTCCTGGGCCGCATCCTCGTCAACCGCCAGCTGATCACGGAGGCCGAAGTCCGGCGCATCGTCCAGGTGAAGATCGAGGAGAGCATCTACGACACGTTCCTCTGGAGCGTGGGCAGCTTCGAATACCAGGACGGAGCGGCGCCCCACCAGAAGTCCATGCTGCTCAGCCTGGACGTCACCGGCATCGTCCTGGAAGGCGCCCGCCGCATGGACGAATGGAAGCGCATCCGGCGGGTCATCAAGGGCGGCGACACCGTGATGGCGCCTGTTCCCGAGACCATCGCCGAGCGCCTGCCGCTGGCCCCGGAGGATGCGGAGATCCTGGCCCGGCTGGACGGGCGGGCCTGCGTGGAGCAGCTGATGCTGAACCTCCGCATGCCCGAGTACAAGATCAACAAGCTGCTCTTCGACCTCCACGAGAAGGGGATGGCGCGCATCCTGCGCCAGGGGGGCGCCAGCGTGGATGCCGGCGTCCAGCTCCAGCGCGCCCGCGCCCTGGTGGAGAAGCAGAAGCTGCAGGAGGCCCAGGAGGAGCTGCGCCACATCCTGAAGGACCAGCCCAGGCACGCGGACGCCGGCCGGATGATGGCCGTGGTCCAGGACCTGCTGGACCACCCGAAGCTGGATCAGGAGCTGGTCCCAGAGCTGGCCGTGACCCTGGACGAGCTGATGGCCACCAACCTGGGGCCCAACGAGGCCTTCCTGGCCAGCCGCGTGAACGGACTGTGGTCCATCCGGGACATCCTCTCCATCGCCCCCTTCGAGCACGAGGAATGCCTCGCCATCTTCTCCCGGTTGCTCAAGCGTGGGATTCTCAAGACGTCCAAACTCGCCAAGGGAGGCGATCAGCCCGCCGCCATGCGCTGATCCCCCCCGGATCTGGAGGCGCCATGCGAATCGCCATCGCCCTGCTGCTGATCACCCTGCCTCTCGCCGCCGCGAAGAAGCCCACCGCCGCCCAGCTCCAGGCCCAGGTCAAGCGGCTCACGGAGGAGCGGGACAGCCTCAAGCAGAAGCTGGCCTCCACCGAGGACATCCAGCAGGAGCTGGCGGCCGCCCAGAAAGCCCGGGACCTCGCCAAGGCCGAGGCCGAGGCCGCCCGCAGGGAGGCGGACCAGATCAAGGGCACCCTCCAGGAGAATGAGCGGGGCGGCGACGCCATCCTGAAGGACGTGAAGGCCGCCCGCCAGGAGGCGGAGAACGCCAAGGCCGAAGCCGCGAAGCTCAAGGCCGAGAACGAGGATCTGCGCGCTAAGGCCAGCGCCGTGCCGGCGGAAGGGGACCTCGTGGTGCTGGGGCAGGAGATCCAGCCGGCCCGGCCCCTCAACCTGAACCGGGTGGTCCCGCGGCTGAAGGCTTCGAGCCTCTTCGCGGCCCGGCCCAAGGGCGTCGTGGTGGTGAACGTCCTGGTGAACGAGAAGGGCGAGGTGGTCGCCTCCCGCCTGATCCAGGGCCTCCCCGGCGAAGGGCAGGACGAGAAGGATGCCGGCGAGGCCTGCGTGGAAGCCGCCAAGAAGCTCGTCTTCGACCCCGCCGTCTCCAAGGACGGCAAGACCCGGTTCAAGGTCTGGCAGGGAGTGGGATTCTATTTGGACTAAAGTCTTCAGTCTTCAGTCTTCAGTGCGGCCTCGTCGTCGCGGCATTTCCTGAAGACTGAAGACTGAAGACTGAGGACTGACCGTCATTCCCTCTCGCCCCAGGGGCTGGGCTCGCCGATGGCCCACCGGGCTTCGTACCAGACCTTCTCCAGGCAGAGACCTTCGGGAGGCGCCGTGGGGCCGGCCTGGGCGCGGTCCCGGGCCTCCAGCAGGGCGGCCATGTTTCCCGGCCGCCGCTTCCCCTTCCCCACCTCCACCAGCGTGCCCGTCATGATGCGGACCTGATGCATGAGGAAGCTGCTGCCTTCGAACACGAGATCCACGCCGCCCTCGCTGGGGACCAGGCGGATGGCGTGCACGGTCCGGATCGGAGTCTTCGCCACGCACTCGGCGCAGCGGAAGCTGGAGAAGTCGTGGGGCCCCAGCAGGGGCAGCGCGGCCTCCGCCATGGCTCCCAGGTCCAGGGGAGCGGCCTGGTGCACGTGCCAGCGGAAGGCCGCCATCAGCGGGTCCTCCGCCGGCCCCAGGCCCAGCCGGTAGACATAGCGCTTGGCCACGGCGTGCTGCCGGGGGAAGAAGCCCTCCGGCGCTGGCTGCGCCTGCATCACGCGGATGTCCTCCGGGAGGTGCGCGTTCAGCGCCGCCAGGAGGCGGTAGGGCTCCCAGTCCCGGGCCGTCTGGATGAGCACGCCCTGGGCGCGGGCGTGGACGCCCGCATCGGTGCGTCCCGTGCCCTGGGGCATGGGCGCCTCCGGGTCGAAGGTCCGCAGCGCCTTCCACACGTCCCCCTGCCCGCTGCGCAGGCTCGTCTGGATCTGCCAGCCATGGAAGGCCCCGCCTGCGTAGGCCACGGTGAGGAAGAAGGGATGCGCCATAGGACATCATAGGCCGTGAACCGCCCCTGGCGGGCCTTCCAGGGCAGGGCCACGACCCAATGGTCCGTTCTACGGGGATCTGCGACAGATATGGGACTTAGGCACCAGCATTTCCGGCCGTCCCGGTGTTCCATGGCACCACAGAGCCCCCAGGGAAGCCGATCTCCGATTTTTTTTCAAAGAAAAGCCTTGACCATGCTGCATCTGCGGCGTAGCTTCTTGGCAGTTTAGGAAATACAGTATTCATCGGCCTCTGCGGGCCAATGATGTTTGAAAATCCAACAGGTACGGTCGTCTCCACAAGGAGCCGATTCCGTTTTCCTCAACCCGGGGACACAGATCCCCAAATTCGGAGGTTTCCATGAACAAGGCTGAACTCGTCAGCGCCGTGGCCGACAAGGCCGGTATCACCAAGGCCCAGGCCGCTGCGGCCCTGGACCAGGTGCTCGGTGGCATCGCTTCCGCCCTGCGCGCCGGCGACAAGGTCACCCTCGTGGGCTTCGGCACCTTCTCCGTCGCCAACCGCGGCGCCCGCACCGGCCGCAACCCCCGCGACAACAAGCCCATCAAGATCGCTGCCAAGAAGGTCGCCAAGTTCAAGCCCGGCAAGAAGCTGGCTGACGAAGTCAACGGCAAGGGCGGCAAGAAGCGCAAGTAGGATCAAGCTGGCCGGCATCCGCCGGATACCAGGATCTCAGGGCCCGCTCCGGCGGGCCCTGTCTCATGTCAAAGCACTTTTTTTAAATATTAATGGTCGAACATCCTCCTGAACCCCTGATGGGCCCGGCCCCTGGATCCGGTGGAGGCGGCCCCCTGTAAACCCCGTCTTTCTTTGTGATGGGAATGCAACCCGGGATCCACGTCCTGCGACGGTCCTGTGTCATCCTGGGACTTCGCCATGGTTGCCAACCACCCCAGCGCCCCGCCGGTCGCCCTGTGTCTGGGCGGGATGGATCCGTCCGCGGGCGCGGGCCTCCTGCGCGATGCCCTGGCCGTGGCCGAACTGGGCTGCCAGCCCATGGCCGTGAGCCTGGCCGAAACCCTCCAGAACGGCCTGGCCTGCTCCCGCATCGAGGCGCCGTCCATGGACCCCGTGCGGCGCCTCGAGACCCTGGCCCCCCACCTGGCAGGCCGCTGGGGCGTGAAGATCGGACTCTGCGCCCTGGAGGCGGAGACCTTCCGCCGCCTCTGCGCCACCCTGCGCCACCTCGCCCCACCCATCCGGATCTGGGATCCCATCCTCGCGCCCAGCGCCGGCGTGGGCCTGCACGACGGCGGCGACCTGCGTCGCCTGGCCGGGGACCTGCTGCCCATGGGCGGCTGGGTGGTGAGCCCCAACCGGGGCGAGGCCGCCGCCTTCGCCGGCCTGCCGCCGGAGGCCATCCGCGACGCGGCCCCCCAGGCTCTCGCGGCCCCCTGGCTGGAGGCCGGCGCCGCCGCCGTGTGGCTCAAGGGCGGGCATGCCGCCGGGGAGATGGTGCAGGACCTGTGGATCAGCCGGGACGGGATCGAGGCCCTGGAGGCCGCACCGCGGCTGCCGGGCCAGCGCCGGGGTACCGGCTGCCTCCTGTCCGCATCGTGGCTGGCCCTGCGCCTCCAGGGGCGGGACGACCGCGCCGCGGCCCGGGAGGCCGCCCGCCGCCTGCGGGACCGCTGGGATCTGGCCTTCACCCCCGGTGGCGCCGGCCGCCCCATGTTCGCGCCCCTGGCCACAAAGCCGGCCTCCGCCGCCGGGGAGGCCCGGTGACGGAATCCGAGGGCCGGGGCTTCATCCTGCGCGCGGCGATGGACGGCCCCTGGGCGGGCTGGGCCGGATCGCGCTTCCTGGAGGAGGGCCTGGCCTCGGTCCATGCCGCGCCGGGCCGCGCCCTGGCCCGCCTCATGAACCTGGCCTCCCTCCTGCCCGGCGGCTTCGGGCTGGTCTGGGACCACCCCCCGGCCTGGATGGAGGCCCTCCCCGGCGAGTCCCGCCAGGGCTGGTGGGAGGCCATCTCCGCCATCCCCGGCCTGGCCCTCCACCTGGGCCCCGAGGCCGCGGTCCAGCTCCCCGGAGGGGCCTTCCGTGGCTGGGTCCATGCCCCGGAGATGCCCCAGGGCCCCCTGGGCGAGGCCTGGCGTCAGGGTGTCGTGGGCTGGGTCCCGAAACCGGAAGCTCCGTGGTGCCTGCCGGACCTGGGCACCCCCGCCCCTGGCGACGAGGTTCCCGCAGGCTGGCTCTGGGGCGAAGTGGCCCTGCCCCTCGGCGCCCTCTCCGCCCTGGCCCCGGGCGAGGCCCTGGTCGCGGCCATGTCCGAGGCCCAGGGGACCGCAGAGCGGGGCCTGGCCCAGCGGCTGTCCGCGGGCGCCTGGGTGGATCTGCCCTTCCTGCGCCGGGCCGCGGGCTGGCGGCTGGCCCTGGTGGGCGGCATCGAGTTCCAGCGCGCCGGCGGCTCCTGGCCCGCGGCCTTCGGCCAGCTGCGCGCCCTGAAGGCCCTGCTGCAGGAGCGCCTGCGGACGCCCATCCACCTCGGGGCCTGCGGAGATCCGCGCATCGCGGCCCTCCTCGGCCGACAGGCCCTGCGGGAGGGCCTGCCCTGGCGGGCGAGCCTCCCGCTCCCTCCCGCACCGGGCGCCTTCACGCCCGGACTCGCCGCGGATCCCCGGGATCCCGCGCCCCTGGAAGCCCGCGCTCTCCAGCCCGGCGCCTGGCCCGACACCCTGGACCACCCGCCCGCGATCCTGCTCCGCGTGCCCGCGGTGCCCCCCGAAGCCGGGGCCCAGGCCATGCTGGCCCAGGCCCAGCCCACGCCCGCCCTCCGCTGGCTGCCGCCGGGCCTGCCTCCGCCGCCCCCCTTCGATCCCGACCGCCCCTGGGCTCCCGCCGAGGCCTTCCCCTTCCCCGCCGATCCCGGCAATGGCGTGCAGCGGGGGCTGTTCGAGGGCTTCGAATAGACCGGCGGAAAGGATCTCCACGAAGGACACGAAGAACTGACTCAGGGCACGAAGACTGAGTCCACGCCTACGTGGCCTTGTTTTCCCCTTCGTGTCCTTCGTGGAGTCTTTTTCATCCTTCCCGCTGGTACCGTGGAAGCCGGAGCCGCCATGTCCGCCGAACACCTCGAACAGCGATCCCGGGTCCGCATCGCCCTGCTGTCCATCACGGCCGGCGTGGCCGTCCTGGGGCTGAAATACCTGTCCTTCCTGCTGACGGGCTCCGTGGCCCTGAAATCCGACGCCATCGAGAGCGTGGTGAACGTGGTGGCGGCGGTGTTCGCCCTGGGCGCCGTGGTCTTCGCCGGGAAGCCCGCGGACAAGGAACATCCCTACGGCCACGGCAAGATCGAGCACTTCAGCGCGGCCTTCGAGGGCGGCCTCATCTCCCTGGCGGCGGTCCTCATCCTATTCGAGGCCGCCAAGGGCCTCTACTACGGCGTGGAGCTGAAGGACCTGGGCCTGGGCCTGGGCGTGAACCTGCTGGCCGGGGCCTTGAACGGACTGCTGGGATGGTTCCTCCTAACCCAGGGCCGCCGGACCCGCTCCAAGGCCCTGGAGGCGGATGGCCACCACATCCTGTCGGACTTCTGGACCACCGTGGGCATCGTCGCCGGGCTGCTCGCGGTGAAGCTCACAGGCCTGCGCTGGCTCGACCCCGTCATGGCCATGATCGTGGGCCTGCTGCTGGCCCGCACGGGCTTCCGGCTGGTGAGGGAGTCCTCCCAGGCCCTGCTGGACATGGAGGACCCGGAGGTGCTGGCCAAGGTGATCACCGCCATGAACCGGGTGCGGACCTGGGACATCATCGCCGTCCACGAGATGCGCACTTTCCGCTCGGGCCGCTACACCCACGTGGACGTCCACATGGTGGTGCCCGAGTACTACCCCGTGCGCCAAGCCCACGACCTCTGCGAGGGCTTCGGGAAACGCACGCTGGAGGACGCCGACATCGAGGGCGAGGTGCACACCCATGTGGACCCCTGCGGGCGCCTCTACTGCGAGCGCTGCCCCGCCGAGGCCTGCCCCATCCGGCGCGCGCCTCAGTCCACCGGCACGGCCTTCGTCCTGGAGGAGGCCACGGCCTCGGGGCCGGCCTGAACCGCTAGACTCTTCTCCATCATCATCACGAGGCCCCCATGTCCGAGCCCCTCCTGATCGCCAAAGGCGCATCCGACCTCGCCCTGCTGCCCCGCATGGCCAACCGCCACGGCCTCGTGGCGGGGGCCACGGGCACGGGCAAGACCGTGACCCTGCGCACCATGGCCGAGCGGTTCTCGGCCATCGGCGTGCCGGTCTTCCTGGCGGACGTGAAGGGCGACCTGCCGGGCGTCTGCAAGCCCGGCGGCGACAACCCCAAGGTGGCCGAGCGCGTGGGCCAGCTCAAGCTCGAGGGCTTCGAGTACCAGGGCTATCCCGTGGCCTTCTGGGACCTCTACGGCCAGCAGGGCCACCCGGTGCGCACCACCGTCAGCGACATGGGTCCCCTGCTCTTCGCGCGGCTGCTGAACCTCAACGACACCCAGGGCGGCGTGCTGAACCTGGTGTTCAAGATCGCCGACGACAACGGCCTGCTGCTGCTGGACCTCAAGGACCTGCGCAGCATGCTCCAGTTCGTGGGCGACCACGCGGCCGAGTTCAAGACCCAGTACGGCAACGTCTCCGCCGCCAGCATCGGCGCCATCCAGCGGGGCCTGCTGGAGCTGGAGAGCCAGGGCGCCGAGGCCTTCTTCGGCGAGCCGGCCCTGGACCTCGACGACCTCATGCAGACGGACGCCAAGGGCCGGGGCGTCATCAACATCCTGGCCGCCGACAAGCTCATCAACGCGCCCAAGCTCTATGCCACCTTCCTGCTGTGGCTGCTCTCGGAGCTCTTCGAGCGCCTGCCCGAGGTGGGCGATCCCGAGAAGCCCAAGCTGGCCTTCTTCTTCGACGAGGCCCACCTGCTCTTCAACGACGCGCCGGACGCCCTGCTGGACAAGATCGAGCAGGTGGTCCGCCTGGTGCGTTCCAAGGGCGTGGGCGTCTACTTCGTGAGCCAGAACCCCCTGGACATCCCCGAGAAGGTGCTGGGCCAGCTGGGCAACCGCGTACAGCACGCCCTGCGCGCCTTCACCCCCCGCGACCAGAAGGCCGTGAAGGCCGCCGCCGAGACCTTCCGCGCCAACCCCGGCCTCGACGTGGCCACGGCCATCACTGAGCTGGGCGTGGGCGAGGCCCTGGTCTCCCTCCTGGACGAGAAGGGCCGCCCCGGCATCGTGGAGCGCGCCTTCGTCTGCCCGCCCCAGAGCCAGCTCTCGCCCATCACCCCCGAGGAGCGCCAGCAGGTCATCAGGACCTCGGTCCTCGCGGGCCACTACGAGCAGGCCGTGGACCGGGAGAGCGCCTTCGAGATGCTCAAGGCCCGCGCCGAGCAGGCCATGCAGCAGGAGGCCGCCGAGGCCCAGGCCAAGGCCGAAGCCAAGGCCAGCAAGGAGCCCGCCCGCCGCAGCGACTCCATGATCGAGGCCTTCGGCAAGAGCGTCATCCGCGCCGCCGGCAGCTCCATCGGCCGCCAGCTCATCCGCGGCGTCATGGGGTCCATCTTCGGCGGCGGCGGACGCCGGCGCTGAGTTCGCCACGGATAAACACGGATGAACACAGATGAAACGGGCCTGTATCCGTGTTCATCTGTGGCTGAAAATCAGGCCGCCTGGTGCCTCAGGGCGTCGATGGCGGCCATGAGGGCCTGGGGGTCGCTGGCGGCGTGGAGGTTCTGGCGGAAGCCGTGGCCGCCGGGCACGCCCTTGGTGAACCAGGCGCCGATCTTCTTGATCTTGTGCAGGGCCTCACGGGGCTCCAGCAGGTCCAGCAGGATCTGGAAGAGGCGCAGGGTGGCGTCGATGCGCATGTCCGTGGTCACGGCGAAGTCTGCATCGAGGATCTGCCGGAAGAGGAAGGGATTGTAGAGCGCCCCGCGGCCGATCATCACCGCGGCGCAGCCCGTCTCCGCCACCATGCGGAAGGCATCCTCCCGCGTGTTCACGTCGCCGTTGCCGAGGATGGGGTACGCAGTGCCCGCCTCCACGGCCCGGGCGATGATGCTCCAGTCCGCGTGGCCCTCGTACTGCTGAGCCCGGGTGCGGGGGTGGATGGCCAGGGCCCGCACACCTGCGGCCTCGAACATGCGCAGGAAGTCCAGAAACTCGCCCCGCTCCTTCTGCGAGGCGTCCCAGCCCGCCCGCATCTTCACCGTCACGGGCACCTTCACTGTCTTCACCATTGAAGTGACACAGCGCTCCGCCAGGCGGATGTCCTTCAGCAGCGCCGAACCCGCCCCGCCCTTGGTGACGTTGCTGGCCGGGCAGCCCATGTTCAGGTCCACCAGGTCCGCGCCCGCGGCCTCGCAGAGCGCCGCGCCCTCGGCCAGGGCCTCGGGCCGCCCCCCGGAGATCTGCATGGAGAGCGGCCGCTCGCCCGTGGCCGCCATCATGCGCTCCGCCTTCACCGCATGCCGGATCAGCGCCTCGCTGCTGATCATCTCCGACACTGTGAGCCCCACCCCGCCGATCTCCCGGATGAATTTCCTGAACGGTTGATCGGTGATCTCGTGCAGCGGTGCCATGACGAGGCGGTTGGGCACCTCGACGTCGCGGATGTGGAAGGGGGTGTGGGGAAAGGTCATGGCCGGTCCGACCTTCCAGTGTAGCGGGGGCCCCGAATTCGGCCTGCGGCCAAATTCGGAGTAGGAGGCTGTGCCTCCGGAAGCGGAAGGCCCCTAGGGAGATGCGAAGCGTTCCCCTGCTCTGAATCCGGCACAGCCGGGTTCAGAGCCTCCGGAATCGCGTGTACTGGAACGCCTGCGTGGTACCGAAGGGCGTAAGATGCAACTCCCTTGAGGACTCCAGCAGCTCGAAGCCCCCGCCCAGCTGTGCGGCGAATCCCTGGGCGTCGTACCGGCAGACGGGTAGCCCGCTGCACTTCTCGGGGCCGTCCGGGGCGAAGCCCGCCAGAACCACGAAGCCGCCGGGTTTCAGCGCCTGCTGGAGGGCCTTCACATAGGCCCGGCGCTGCTCCGGCTCCGCAAGGAAGTGGAAGACCGCCCGGTCGTGCCACAGATCGTAGGCCGCGGCCGGCAACTCCACTTCCGTGATGTCCCCGATGACGAATTGGACGGCCGAGGCCCGTCCGCCCAGGCGCTCCCGCACCCGCACAAAGGCGGGTTCCGCGATCTCCAGCAGCGTGGGACGGTGGCCCAGGTCCAGGAGCTCATCCACCAGGACCGAGGCGCCGGCCCCCACGTCCAGCACCGAGGCTCCCGGCGCCAGCCCGCAGGCCCGGATCAGCCGCGCCGATTCCGTGGAGGCGGGCTGGTACCAGCTCACCTCATCGCCCTTGGTGGCGTGGATGGTTTCCCAGTGGGCCTTGCGGTCAGTCATGGGGAGCCTCACGAACGAAATGCCATGTTAGGTTCGGCTCTGAATTCGGCAATGCCGAATTCAGAATAGGGAAGGCTTCCGCCTCCCGAATAGAAGGTCTGTCTGGAAACGCGCAGCGTTTCCCATACTCGGAATGCGGCGCAGCCGGATTCCGAGCTGGTGCAGCTAGCGCATCGGGGCTGATAGCCGGCCCATCCTCGCTCCCATGCGGCGCTGCTGTAGCAGCGTCACATGGGGCTCGGCTCGGCTACCGCCTCGGGGCTGATAGCCGGCCCATCCTCGCTCCCATGTGGCGCTGCTGTAGCAGCGTCACATGGGGCTCGGCTCGACTACCGCCTCGGGGCCGGCTCCTGCAGGTTGGCCAGAAACTCATCGTTGGTCTTGGCCTTGCCGAGCCGGTCGACGAGCAGTTCCATGCTCTCGCTGGGGCCGCTGGCACTGAGGATCTTGCGGAGCACCCAGATCTTGGCCAGCTTGGCGGCGTCGATGAGCAGGTCCTCCTTGCGGGTGCCGGACTTCTGGATGTCCATGGCCGGGAAGATGCGCTTGTCGCTGAGCTTGCGGTCCAGCACGATCTCGCTGTTGCCGGTACCCTTGAACTCCTCGAAGATCACGTCGTCCATGCGGCTGCCGGTCTCGATCAGCGCCGTGGCGATGATGGTGAGGCTGCCGCCGGCCTCGATGTTGCGGGCGGCGCCGAAGAAGCGCTTGGGGCGCTGGAGGGCGTTGCTGTCCACGCCGCCGGAGAGCACCTTGCCGCTGGGGGGCACCACGGTGTTGTAGGCGCGGCCCAGGCGCGTGATGGAGTCGAGCAGGATCACGACATCCTTCTTGTGCTCGACCAGGCGCTTGGCCTTCTCGATGACCATCTCCGCCACCTGGACGTGGCGGGTGGCGGGCTCGTCGAAGGTGCTGGAAACCACCTCGCCCTTCACGCTGCGCTCCATGTCGGTCACTTCCTCGGGCCGCTCGTCGATGAGCAGCACGATGAGGAAGACCTCCGGGTGGTTCGCGGTGATGGAGTTGGCGATGTTCTGCAGCAGCACGGTCTTGCCCGTGCGGGGCGGGGCCACGATGAGGGCGCGCTGGCCCTTGCCCAGCGGCGTCATCAGGTCCATGACGCGGGTGCTCAGCTCCTGGGCGTCCCGCTCCATGCGGAGGTGGTGCTTGGGATATAAGGGCACCAGGTCGTCGAAGTGGGCCCGGTCCTTGGCCACCATCGGCGGATCGAAATTGACGGCGTCCACGCGCAGCATGGCGAAGAACTTCTCGCCTTCCTTCGGCGCGCGGATCATGCCGGACAGCGTGTCGCCCGTGCGCAGGTTGAACTTCCGGATCTGGCTGGGCGAGATGTAGATGTCCTCGGGGCCCGCCAGGTAGTTCTGGTCGGGGCTGCGCAGGAAGCCGAAGCCCTCCGGAAGCACCTCCAGCACACCCTCCGCGAAGAACTGGCCCTCACGCTCGGCCTGGGCCTGCAGCACCCGGAACACCAGCTCCTGCTTGCGCATGGAGAGCGGGTTCTCGATCTGCAGCTCCTTCGCCAGCTCGGCGAGCTTGCCGATGGAGAGCTCCTTGAGCTCTTGCAAGCTGAGGACGGCCGGGGACTGAGAAGGGGTGGCCATAGGTCACCTCGGGGGCAGGGCGAGTCGGGAGTGGCTCGGGGAAGGATGTATGGTAGGCCAGTTTCTCCTATCGGCGAAACCCGGCGTCGACTTTATCCAAAAATGATCCAACTGCAGCCGTGAACCCCCTGGGGTCTTCCACGGGGTAGGCATGCCCGATCCCAGGCACGATCTCGAAGCGGGAACCATGAATCCGGCGCGCCGTTTCCAGGCATTTCCACGGGGGAGTCAGAAGATCCTCAGCTCCGGAAAGCACCAGCACGGGAGCCTGGATGAGACTCAGCCGCTCGCGGATGTCCCAGCCGAGGATGCCGCGGATCTGGTGCAGGTTGCCGTGCATGGGCCTTCCCGGACCGCCCGTCACCACCTGGTGGTAGGCCCGCAGGACACCGTGCCGGGCCTCCAGGAAGGCATCGCCCCAGAGGAAGGGCGCCACGGCGTCGAACTGCAGGAGGGGACCCCCCACTTCCAGGCAGCGGGCCCAGTGCTCGGCCTTGAGGGCCATGGCGAAGTCGATGCGGGGCATGGCGCTGGTGAGCACCGCGCCTGCGAAGGCACCGGGGTGCGCGGCGAGCAGTTCCAGGCTCATGGCGCTGCCGTTGGAGAGACCCAGCAGCCAGGGGCGCTCCACGTCCAGGACACCGAACAGCTCCCAGGCCTCGGCGGCCATCAGGGCCGTGGGATAGGGCCCCTCCTCCGGCGCATCAGACTTGCCCTGCCCCCGGCTGTCGAAGGTGAGGACGCGGTAGCGGTCCGTCAGCCCCGGGAGCACGCCGGCCCACATGGTGGTATCCGACAGCAGGCCGTTCAACAGCACCACCCATGGACCGTGCGGATTCCCCTGGACGCGGTAGTGGAGCTTCAGGCCCGAAGCCAGCGTGGCGAAGGTGGGCTGGGG
>NZ_KE386812.1:30693-66896 GCF_000428885.1 Geothrix fermentans DSM 14018
ATCGCGGAGGGGGCCCCGTCCCACATGGTCGTGTCCGAGAGCAGGCCGTTCAGCAGCACCACCCAGGCTCCCTGGGGATTCCCCTGAACGCGGTAGTTCAGCTTCAGGCCCGAAGCCAGCGTTGCGAAGGTGGGCTGGGGCCTCATGCGTCGCGCCTCAGCTCCGAGGGCTGGAACTGCCGCTCGAAGCGCCAGGCGCCTTCCCCCCAGCGGACGACCGTGCAGCTGGCCTTCTTCACCTCCAGACTGCGGCCCGTGAGGTGGAAGATCAGCTCGCCAAGGAAGGGCTGGTGGCTGATGAGGGCCAGGATGCCCGTCTCCGTCGTGGCGGCCAGTCCGCGGAGCCAGAGGTCCGCCTGGGGAGGACGGCTCTCCGGCAGCGCCATCAGGGTGGTCTCCATGGGGAAGGCGCCCGCGGCCTCCTGGAGGCAGGCCATGGTCTCCATGGCGCGCCGGTAGGGGCTGCTGAAGCCCCGGGTGGGCGCGTACCCGTGGGCCACGAGCCCCCGCATGGCCGCGCGGGTCTTCGCCCAGCCCTCCGGGGTGAGCGCACGGTCCGGGTCGCGCTGACCGGGGCGGAGGTCCTCGGCGATGCCGTGCCGGATGAGAAGCAGGGTGGTCATGGGGCGATCTTACCGCCCCCGCGAAGCCTTCCAGGCCAGCCGCGCTTCGCGGCGCCGGTGCGCGGCCAGGTAGCGGGCGTCCTCCGCGTAGGTGGCCGGATAGATGGGCGGCACCGGCTGGGGGCGGAGCTGGTCGTCCACGTTCACGAAGGTGAAGACGCAGCTGTTGGAGAGGTGCGTCTGAGTCCGGTCGCGGCTCATGCGGATGATGTCCGTCTCCACGCAGATGCTGGTGTCCCCCGCGTAGACCGCCCGGCTGAGGAACTGGAGGGTGTCGCCCATGCGGACGGGCTGGACGAAGTTGATGCGGTTCACGGCCACGATGACCGGCCGGTGGGGCGCCATCTGCTCCGCGCAGATGGCCGACTGCCCGAAGGCCTCGCGGATGAGGTGCCCGCCGAAGACCTTCGTGGGGACGTTCTCGTGCTCGGGGTAGGTCTGCTGCCAGCCGCTGGTGATGCAGTCCGCGGCCGCCAGGCCCCGGAAGTCGCGGGACTCCTGGGCGGCGTGGAGCGACGCCAGGAGCGCGTACTCCTCGCGGGTGGGCGGCTCTTGGGCCTGGTGGAGCTGGTGGCGGTAGCCTTCCCGCCTGGCGATGGCCCGCTCCCAGCGCCGCACAGAGAGGTCGTCCCCGGGCTCGAACCCCGGCAGAGTCAGGCTTTCCGCGCCGGCCCCGGTCGTGCTCCGGGCCACCATGGTGAAGTAGCAGGAGGCGATGTGGGTGGCGGGCACGCCCTCCCCTTCCGGGTGCTCGATCCGGATGCCCACCTCAAGACTCGTGCGTCCCACGAAGTTCACCCGGGCTCTGAACACCAGGTCGCGGTGGACGTCCGCGGCGTTGCGCACGTAGATGTTGTCGATGGCCGCCGTCACCACCCGGGCCTGGGGATGGGCGCGGCGCACGTAGGCGAGGGCGCACTCCTCGGCCACCTTGTCGAGCACCTCCAGGATCAGGCCGAAGCGCACGTTGGCGGGCAGGTCCTCGTCCAGCAGCATGTAGCGCCGCCGGAGGGCGGGATCGGAGCTGAGGGGGACGGTGACGATGAGGTCTTCAGGTCCAGTCATGGGGCCATTATCGCAAGATCCTGTCGGCACATTTTTGGAATATCCCTTTGAAATTCATGCTTTTCATGGGAACCTTTCCGTTTGGGCCTCTCCCGGCTGGCGCTGTCTGCCATCTTCTGCGGGAACAGCCCCGGGAGACATCGTGAACGACCTGACCTTCGCAGCCCTCGGCTGCAGCGAAGCGCTGCTGGCCGCCCTGGCCAAGCGCGGCTTCGAGACCCCCATGCCCGTGCAGGCCCAGACCTTCAAGCCGGGCCTCGAGGGGCGCGACCTGCTGGTGCAGAGCCGCACCGGCTCCGGCAAGACCCTGGCCTTCGGCCTGCCCCTGCTCCACCGGCTCTCGGACGAGCGCCACACCCAGGCCCTCATCCTCGCGCCCACCCGCGAGCTGGCGCAGCAGGTGGGCGCCGAGCTGCACAGCCTCGTGCCCAAGCTGCCCATCGCCTCCCTGGTGGGCGGCGTGAGCTACACGCCCCAGCTGCGCGCCCTCAGCATGGGCGCGCCCGTGGTGGTGGGCACGCCGGGCCGCGTGATGGATCACCTGGAGCGCGGCACGTTGGACTTGGGCCGCGTCAGCATGATCGTCCTCGACGAATGCGACGAGATGCTCAACATGGGCTTCCTCGAGGACGTGGAGACCATCCTCGCCAAGGTGCCTGCGGGCCCGCAGACCTTCCTGTTCTCGGCCACCCTGCCCGTCCCCATCGCCAAGCTCGCCAAGCGGTTCCTCAAGGACCCTGTCCAGATCCAGCTGGCGGAGGCCGGTGAGCAGGCCAGCCACGCCGACATCGCCCACACGCCCGTGCTCGTGCCCGACCATCTCCAGGTGCGCGCCCTCGTGAACCTGCTGCTGAAGGACGAGCCCAGCGCCGCGCTCATCTTCACCAAGACCAAGGCCCAGAGCGAGGAAGTGGCCGAGGAGCTGAGCGTCGCCGGCCTGCCCGCCGCCTTCCTGCACGGCGACCTGGCCCAGGCCACGCGCACCCGCCTGCTGGGCCAGTTCAAGGATGGCAAGCTGCGCTACCTGGTGGCCACGGACGTGGCCGCCCGCGGCCTGGACATCGGCGGCCTGCCCCTGGTGGTGCATGTGGGCATCCCCACCCAGATGGAGAACTACGTCCACCGCAGCGGCCGCACGGGCCGCGCCGGGGCCAAGGGCACCAGCCTCGCCCTGGTGAGCTGGAAGGAGAGCCGCATCCTGCTGGCCTGGAGCCGGCGCGGCGGCCTCAAGCTGGACTGGCGCGCCATCCCCACGCCCGGGGAGATCCGCGAGGCGCAGACGGCGCGGCTGGCCGAGCGTGTCGGCGGGGGCGTCAGTGCGGCCCTGCTGGCCCAGGCGGGCCAGCTGCTCCAGGGCGCCGATCCCCAGCACCTGGTGGCGGGCCTCCTGGGCCTCGTCCAGGCGGACCAGTCCGCGGGCTTCGACATCCCCGCCGAGCCCGAGCGCAAGGCCGCGAAACCCCGCTACGACGCGCCTCGCGAGCGTCATGAGGGCGGCCCCAGGACCCAGCGGAGCTACGCTGAGCGCACCGCGGCCCGGGCCGAGCGGGGCGAAGGCCGTCCCGAGGCGACCTCCAGGACCCGCCCCGACGGCAGCTTCAAGCGCCGCAGCGAACTCGGGCGGGAGCTTGACGAGAAGCCGCGCCCCTACCAGAGGCCGAAGGTCGACTCCGCCGCGCGCCCGCGCAGGACCTGGGAGGACCGCCCCGCCCCCAAGGACGTGCCCCGTCCCTGGAAGGCCGCGCCCGCGAAAGCCTGGAAGAAGAAGTAACAGCCCCGCTCCCGCCACAGCCGTGGAGGATCGGCGCTCGGCCTCGGGCTGATGCCCGATCACTCCACGGAGGCGGAATCGGGTGCCCCCGCCTGCTGGCGGAGCCTCGCGATATCCCTGGTCGGGGCATTGCCGAAGTAGCGTCCGTACTCCCGGGCGAACTGGGACGGGCTCTGATAGCCCACCCTCCGGCTGGCGGTCCCGGCATCCAGCATGGTCAGCAGCATGAGGCGCCGCGCCTCCTGGAGGCGGATGGCCTTCTGGTACTGCAGGGGGCTCATGGAGGTGACGGCCTTGAAGTGCTGGTGGAAGGAGGAGGGGCTCATGTGCACCAGGGTGGCCAGCCGCTCCACGTCCAGCGGCTGGTCGAAGTTCGCGCGCACCCAGGACACGGCCTTGGCGACCCGGTGAAGCTGGCTCTCCTCCTGGCCGATCAGCGCCACCCGCAGGCCCAGAGGGCTCCGCAGGAGGCGGATGAGGATCTCATCGAGGACGAGGGGAGCCAGAAGCTCCGCCTCGCCGGGCCGGGAGGCCAGCTCCATCAGCCGCACCACCGCGTTGATCACCGGCCCGTCCAGCTGGTCCACGCAGATGGCCCGGCCCTCACTTCGACGGGGCAGGCCGAGGGGGTAGACCTTGGCTGTCAGCTCGGCGATCCGCGCCGGATCCAGGTCGATCCGGAGGCCGAGGTAGGGGGCGTCCAGGCTGGCCTGGGTGACCTGGGCCGACACGGGGACGTCCACGGAATAGACCAGCACCCGGGAGGCGTCGTACTCGTAGAGTTCCTGGCCCAGCATCACCCGCTTCGCCCCCTGGGCGACCAGGCAGAGCGCCGGCCGCTGCACGGCGTGGTGGAAGTCCTTATGGGCCCGGGAGGCCCGGGAGACGTGGACGCCCGGAAGCCGCAGCTCGAAGGTGCCGTCAAAGGGCGCATGGGCCAGCAGCAGGTCCGCGAGCCGGGCCAGGTCAGGTGAGCCGGAGTCGAGGCTCGGGGCCGGAGAAGGAATGGGCGTTCGGCTCATGGAAAGGTCCCGAAACAGGATCTCACGCCTGGGGCGCGGGATGCGGCGACGCGGGGTGGAAGGTCCACAGGCAATGTTTCTCCAGATGCCGTTTGTAATCTTCAAGCGCCTGCGGGATGTCTGGCGTCTTGAAGATATCGAACACCCCGTAATCCGGGAGAATGTCGAACCCCACGAACTTGTAGTTCGAGGTGATGTGAAGGAATACGTCCGCCGTTCCCTTGCCGGCGAACAGCACGCCGTCAGGGTTGGCAAAGGCGTCTCTTGGAGCGTTCCAGGTGGCGGAAACCATGAACCTTCTCCCCTGCATGCGGCCGCCCGTTCCGTACTGCCGGCTCGGGTCCTGGCGTGTGCGGCCGTCGCCTTCGAGCAGGGCTTTTGCGAGCAGCCCTGCGTTGAAGACCTCATCCACGTATTTCTTGTAGATCCACGGCGCAGAGAACCAATTCACCGGCGTCTGGAGGATGACCAGGTCGGCCGACACATGCTTGCCCACCTCTGCTTCCACTTCATAGCCGCGCTCCACGAAGGTCTCAGCAACCTGATGTCCGTGCGCCATGAATAAGTCTTTCGCCAAGTCCATGAAGGCGAGGTTCAGCCTGCCCTCGGACCATCCGGGATAGGAAAGGTGGGCGTTAATGATGAGAATGTTCATGGGTCTGTCTCCATCGTTTCCTGGGTTCATGACGCTCAGCGGCCCACCTGGTCGGCTTCAGGCAGGACTTCATCCAGGCAGCGCAGGGCGTTGAGGGTTCTCGGGTAGCCGAGGTACGGCAGCAGCTGCGTGATGACGCTCAGCAGGGTGGCCCGGTCGTTGCCGACCTGGAGGTTGCCCTGGATGTGCCCCTTCAGCTGGGGCTCGCAGCCCCGCAGGGCAAGCAGCATCGAGAACGTGAGCAGCTCGCGCAGGCGCAGGTCCAGGCCCGTACGCGTGTAGTAGTCCCCGAAGCAGTTGTCGGCGAGGTGGTCCTGGATGTGGCGCTGGTCAGCCGGCGCCGCCTCGCGCATGCGGTCGATCGCCGCGCCGAAGATCGCCTTCTGGACCGCCAATCCCCGGTCAGCCCGGGTGGCCGGCGTGGTCGTGGACTGGCCCTCCAGTGGCAGCTTCACGCCGAGGCCCGCCAGGATCTCGTTGGTGGCGTGGAAGAAGTCATAGACCACGGCGATGCCACAGTAGGGCACCGCCTGGTAGACGAGCTCCTTCACCTCGACCGGCGTGACGCCCACGGTCAGGGCGGCCCGCAGCATGACCCGGTATTCCCCGAGCGACTGGCCCGCGATGAGGGCCGCCAGGATGACCATCAGGCGGGTCCGGTCGTCCAGGTTGACCTGGGCAGCCACTTCGTCGAAGGCGAAGGCGTCGAACAGCTCGATGAACTCCGGATCGGTGACCTTCAGGGTGGACTGATGACCCGGGAACCAGCGTTCGTGGTTCCGGTGGGCGGCTTCGGAAAGACTCATCACGCGCTCCTTGCCTGGTTCATGAAGGCTGGGCCCGGGAGCCGGGGCAGTAGGATCCCCGCCCCGGCTCCGGCCCGCCCGGGTTCCGCTCAGCGGCCCACCAGCTTCTGCAGGTGCTCCGGATACCGGGCGCCCTGGAGCTGGACCTTCTCGGAAGCGGCCTGGATCTCCCGCAGGTCCTCAGGCGTGAGCTCGACGGCCGCGGCGCCCAGGTTCTCCTCCAGCCGGTGCAGCTTGGTGGTGCCGGGGATGGGGACGATCCAGGGCTTCTGGGCCAGCAGCCAGGCCAGGGCCACTTGGGCGGGCGTCACGCCCTTCCGCGCGGCGATGCCGCGAAGCAGGTCCACCAGGGCCAGGTTGGCCTTGCGGGCCTCGGGGGTGAAGCGCGGCACGACATTGCGGAAGTCGGTGGGATCGAAGGTGGTGGTCTCGTCGATCTTCCCCGTGAGGAAGCCCTTGCCCAGGGGGCTGAAGGGCACGAAGCCGATGCCCAGTTCCTCGAGGGTGGGGATGATCTCCACCTCCGGCTCCCGCCAGAACAGGGAGTACTCGCTCTGGAGGGCGGCCACGGGCTGCACGGCGTGGGCCTTGCGGATGGTGGCGGCGCCGGCTTCGGAGAGGCCGAAGTGCTTGACCTTGCCTTCCCGGATGAGGTCCTTGACCGCGCCCGCCACATCCTCGATGGGCACCTCGGGGTCGACGCGGTGCTGGTAGAAGAGGTCGAGCGCATCGACACGGAGGCGCTTCAGGGAGGCCTCGGCCACGGCCTTGATGCGCTCGGGGCGGCTGTTCAGGCCGCCCGGGTTCTGGCCGGTCACCTGGTCGATGGCGAAGCCGAACTTGGTGGCGATGGCCACCCGGCCCTTGAAGGGGGCCAGGGCCTCCCCCACCAGTTCCTCGTTCATCCAGGGTCCATAGACCTCAGCCGTGTCGAAGAAGGTGACGCCCTTCTCCACGGCGGCCCGGATGAGGGCGATGCCTTCCTGCTTGTCGACCGCGGGGCCGAGGCCGAAGCTCAGGCCCATGCAGCCCAGGCCGAGGGCGGAGACGTTGAGGCCAGTACTGCCGAGAGATCGTGTCTTCATGAGGTGCTCCTTGTCGTGTATTCAGGCCTTCAACGAGGCCATGTCGATGACGAAGCGGTACTTCACGTCGCTCTTCAGCAGGCGCTCGTAGGCTCCGTTGATGTCCTGCATGCGGATCACCTCCACGTCGGACGTGATGCCGTGCTCGCCGCAGAAGTCCAACAGCTCCTGGGTCTCGGCGATGCCGCCGATGAGGGAGCCCGCCACGGACTTGCGGCCGAGGACCATGGGCACGGTACTGAGCATGGGCTCCAGGCCGCCCAGGTAGCCCACCAGCACCAGGGTGCCGCTCGTGGCGAGGGTGGGGACGTAGGGGTTCAGGTCGTGGACGTAGGGCACGGTGTCGACGATGAGGTCGAAGCGGCCCGCGACCGAGGTCATCTGGGCGGGATCCGTGGACAGCACCACGCGGTCCGTGCCCAGGCGCCGGGCATCGGCCTCCTTGCCTCTGGAGCGCGTGAAGAGGGTCACCTCGGCGCCCAGGGCCTTGGCCAGCTTCAGGCCCATGTGGCCCAGGCCGCCGAGGCCGACGATGGCCACCTGGCTGCCCGGGCCCACCTTCCAGTGCCGCAGGGGCGACCAGGTGGTGATGCCCGCGCAGAGCAGGGGCGCGGCGCCCCGGAGGTCCAGGCTTTCCGGAACTTTCAGCACGAAGCGGTCGGACACCACGATCTGGTCCGAGTAGCCGCCCTGGGTGGACCGGCCATCGTGGCGGTCCGTGCCGCCGTAGGTGCCGGTGAAGCCGTTCTGGCAGTACTGCTCCTCGCCGTGCTCGCAGGGCTGGCAGTGGCGGCAGGAGTCCACCAGGCAGCCCACGCCCACGGCGTCACCGGCCTTGAAGCGCGTGACGGCGGCGCCCACCGCGCGCACGCGGCCGATGATCTCGTGGCCGGGGACGATGGGGTACGTGGTCCAGCCCCAGTCGTTGCGGGCCGTGTGCAGGTCCGAGTGGCAGACGCCACAGTAGAGGATGTCGATCACCACGTCGTCGGGCCGGGGGTCGCGGCGCTCGAAGGGATAGGGCGCCAGATCCGAGGTGGCAGACTGGGCGGCGTAGCCGAGTACGGTCAAAGTCATCGATTCCTCCATGTCCGGTGGGAGCCTGGCTCCGGCGCTCTGGCGCGCCCGTTTCGATCCGAGGGAGCCGTGAATCCCATGGCGACAGAAGGAAGTCTAGGAGTCCGCAGAGCCCTGGGCTTGCCTATTGCTCCAAACTTCTAGCCCGAACCTGCAAGGCATGGCGGTGCAGCCAGCAATGCCCTCCAAGACAAAGGGCGCCGGATGGCGCCCTTTGTCTTGGAGCGGATGGGAAGCCGGTCACGAATTCGGATCGCTGGCGTTCAGGTCCAGGGGCTTGGGTTCTTCGGCGGGCTGCTGCGGCCGGCCCCAGACGCGGTTCTCCACGGGCTGGGCGGCGGCCTTGTCCCGGGCCTCCTTCACCTTCTGGATGGCCTCGGCGTCGCTGCCGGACCTGGGGATGGTCCCGGGCTTGAAGGCCAGGTGGAGTACCTTGTCGGCGGTGGCGGAGGTGGCCAGCAGGCCCGTGTAGCGGTCGATGTCCGCCCACTCCATGCCCTCGGGGGCCTGGAAGTCCTCCTTCGGCGTGGTGGGCAGGGCGGCCTTCATGAAGTCCACCCAGATGGGTAGTGCCACCTTGCCGCCATCGGCGCCGCGGAAGATGGTCTTCTTCTCGTCCAGGCCCACCCACACCCCGCACACCACGCGGGTGGAGAAGCCCAGGAACCAGGCGTCCGTGTGGTCGTCCGTGGTGCCGGTCTTCCCCGCCACGGGCCAGCCGAGCTCGTTGCTGCGCGCGCCGGTGCCGCTGGTGGCCACGCCCTGGAGGCACTGGATGAGCTGGTAGGTACTCTGGGCGTCCAGCACCTGCTCGGTGGCGGCGCCGTTGTGGCTTTCCAGGACCCGGCCATTGCGGTCCACCACCTTCTTGATGAAGTAGGGCGGCGGTGTCTGGAGCCCGCCATTGGCGATGGTGCCGTAGCCGCGCACCATCTCCTTCAGGGTGAGGTCCGCGGAACCGAGAGCCATGCTGGGATAGGGCGGGATGCTGCCGGTGACGCCGCACTTGCGGGCGAAGTCGATGACATTCCCCACGCCGGTCTCCTCCAGCGTCCGGACGGCGGGCACGTTGCGAGAGTCGCGCAGGGCCTCCCAGATGGGGATGGGGCCCCAGAAGTCACGCTCGTAGTTCTTGGGTTCGTAGGGCTTCACGCCGCCGCGAAGGGGCTTGTACTCCGAAGTGCCGTCCGGGTGGGTGACCGTGAGGTAGTCGACGGTGTCGAGGAAGCGCGTGGGCACGTCCTGCACCATGGTGGCGGGGGTCTTCCCGGCGGTGAAGGCCGCGCCGTAGACGTAGGCCTTCATGGTGGATCCCACCTGCCGCAGGGCCTGGGTGGCCCGGTTGAACTTCGAGCGGTTGAAGTCGTAGCCGCCCACCATGGCCCGGATCTCACCGGTCTTGGGATCCAGCGCCATGAGCGCGCCCTCCACCTGGGGCTCCTGGTCCAGCTCGAGCGTCTTCGGCGTGCCGTCGTCGGCGCTCTTCACCATGAAGAGGGGCGCCGCGCCGCGGGGCAGCAGCTTCTGGAGGTCCTTGCCGGCCCAGGCGAAGGCGCTTTCCGGCACCTCGAGGGTGGTCTTGCCGATGCGCACCTGGGCCTTGCCGCCCTTCCAGCCGAGGATGACGCCGCGGACGTTGTCGCCGGCCTCGAAGTAGCGCTTCCAGCCGTTGAGCTGCGTCGTGTCGGGATCCGTCACGAACTGCACGGCGTCCTTCCGGAAGCCGCGGCGCCGGTCCACGACCTTCAGGCCCGCCCGGACGGCGTCGTTGGCGGCCCCCTGCCAGTAGCTGTCCACGGTGGTGGTCACCTCCAGGCCCCCGTTCAGCACCTGCTCCCGTCCGTACTTCTCATAGAGGTACTTGCGGACCTCCTCCACCACGTAGGGGGCCACGGCCTCTTCCTGGGCATTCTCGCGGGCCAGGCGGATGGGCTTGTCCACCAGCAGGCTGGCCTCCTGGGCCTTGAGGTAGCCCTCCTTCACCATGCGCACCAGCACGTGGTTGCGCCGGGACTTGGCGGCGGCGCGGGCCTTGGGATCGGGGTTGTAGGGGTTGTACCAGTTCGGGTTCTGGACCAGACCCGCCAGCAGGGCGCACTCCTCGACGTTGAGCTGCGGCGCGCTCTTGCCGAAGTAGAACTCCGCCGCGGCCTCGATGCCGTAGCGTCCGCCGCCGAAGTAGACCTCGTTGGCGTACATCTCCAGGATCTGCTTCTTGGAGTAGGCCTTCTCCAGCTTGCGGGCGAGGATGATCTCCTTCAGCTTGCGGTCGAGGCGCTTCTGGCGCTTGGCCGTGACGGTCCGGATGAGCTGCATGGTGAGCGTGGAGGCGCCCTCCCGGCGGCGGCCGAAGCTGGTGACGAAGTTCCAGCCGGACCGCATGAGGCCCCGGCCCGACACGCCGCTGTGGCCCCAGAAGTCCGAATCCTCGGTGGCGATCAGGGCGTTCACGAAGGCCTTCGGGATGTCGCCGTAGGGGATCACCACGCGGTGCTCCTCCGCGAAGATGCCGATGACGTTGCCGTCGTGGTCCAGCACCTTGGTGATGGTCTTGGGCACGCGGATGGCGAACATCGTGAGGAAGCTGTCCGCGTCCCTGGACATGACGGACCAGGACACCGCCAGCGTGGCCGCGCCCGCCACCGTGAGGGCCAGGAAGGCCAGCAGGGCCCGGCCGAGCCACCGGCGCGGGGAAGTGGGGGAGGATGCCCGGGTGGAAGCCATGCCCCAAGGATAGCGGTAGAGTGATGCCCATGCCCCAGCGACTGATCCTCGTGGCCAAGGTCAAATCCCCGCACCTGGGTTCTACCCTGCGCGAGGCGCTGCCCCCCTTCCTGGAGCGCGGCTGGGCGGTGACGGCCGAGCCCTCCCTGGGCGCGGCCTGGGAGCAGGCGGGCCTGCCCCAGGATCGCCTGACCCTGGACCTCACCCTGGGGGCCTCGGAGCCCGTGGCGGATCTCTGCCTGGTCCTGGGCGGCGACGGCACCCTGCTCCACGCGGCCCGGCACGCGGGCATGCGGGGCACGCCCATCCTCGGCATCAACCTGGGCTCCCTGGGCTTCCTCACGGCCCATCCCGTCTCCGAAGCCGCCGCGACCGTGCGGGCCTTCCTGGCGGGGACCCTGGTGCCGGACCGGCGGCCCACGCTGGAGGTGGAGCTCTGGCGCGACGGCGGCCGGCTGGCGCGCCAGACCGTGCTGAACGACGCCGTGGTGGCCAAGGGCGCCCTCGCCCGCATCATGGACATGCACCTGCGGGTGGGTTCGGAGGACGCGGGGCCCATGAAAGCCGATGGCCTCATCGTGGCCACCCCCACGGGCTCCACGGCCTACGCGCTGTCCGCCGGCGGCCCCATCCTGCACCCCAGCCTGGAGGCCTTCGTCATCGCCCCCATCTGCCCGCACACGCTGACCCTGCGGCCTTCGGTGGTACCGGCCGCCCGGCCCATCAGCATCACCCTGGAGGAGGCCGAGGACGCCCACCTCACCCTGGACGGCCAAGTGGGCCACCGCCTGCTGCCCGGTGACGAGGTGCGCCTCCGCCAGGCCCAGACCCGCATCACCCTCCTCCAGCGCCCCGGCCTCGACTTCTTCGCGCTGCTCCAGCAGAAGCTGCACTGGGGGGACCGGTGATTCACGGTCTTCAGTCCTCAGTCTTCAGTCTTCAGTCCGGAAATTGAGCGGCCCTGCGGGCCGACCGGTGGTTTCCCTTTGGGCCGCTCAAATGGGTCGGTGCCAGACTGAAACCATCGGGCGCGCCGCTCGGCGGCGCCTCCGAATCCCAGACTGAAGACTGAAGACTGAGGACTGAGGACTGTCTCCCCACAGACCGCCCTGTTCCCACACCATTCCGGACCTATCGGTCGGTGGCGGTCTGCCCCGGAGCCCGCTTGTGACCGCGCGCACAAGGGGCGGGCATGACACTTCCCGGTGGTTGGACCCACGTCCCTGCACGGAGTTCCCATGGCCCTCAAAGAACGACCGAAACCCTTCCTGCTGCCGGAGTATTGCAAGGGCTGCGGCCGGTGCCTCGACGCCTGCGCCAAGGACTGCATCACCCTCAGCGACCAGATCAACCCCCTGACGGGGCTGGTCCCGGTGGCGCTGGACCTGGCGAACTGCAACGCCTGCGGCCTCTGCATGGACGCCTGCCCGGAGCCCTACGGCCTGCGCCCCGCCCATGAAGGCGAGATCCAGGACTTCGAGTTGGAGGATCCCGCCAAGCTCTTCGGGGTGAAGCCCAGCGATGCCCCCGAACCCGTGGACATCCCGAACGAGGTCCTGCCCCTGCCCCGCACCGAGCCCCTGGTCATCAAGGGCACCTACGCGTCGGCCCTGGGCGCCCTGCTGGCCGGCTGCCGCCACGTCTACGGCTATCCCATCACCCCCTCCACCGAGGGCGCCGAGCTGATGGCCAAGTTCCTGCCCAAGCTGGACGGCACCTTCATCCAGGCCGTCAGCGAAGTGGCCACGGTGAACATGATGTACGGCACCGCCGGCGCGGGCCTGCCCACCATGACCTTCACATCCTCCCCCGGCTTCAGCCTGATGCTGGAGGGCGTCTCCTACATGATCGGCGCGGAGCTGCCGGGCGTCTTCGTGAACGTCATGCGCGGCGGCCCGGGTCTGGGCAACATCGCCCCCGAGCAAGCCGACATCAAGCTGGCCTGCCACGGCCTCGGCCACGGCAATACCCGCGCCCTGGTGCTGGCTCCCTCCACACCCCAGGAGATGCTCGACCTCACCATGCTGGCCTTCGAGCTGAGCTTCAAGTACCGCAACCCCGTCATCCTCCTGGGCGACGGCTATCTGGGCCAGATGACCGGCAAGGTGCAGCTGCCCGAGACCATGGTCAAGCCCGGCATCCCCAAGTGGGCGGTCTACGGTGACGCCATGCACCGCAAGAACGTCATCACCTCGATCTTCCTCACGGAGAGCGACCTCGAGGCGCACAACGTCCACCTGAACGCCAAGTACGAGGCCATGCAGGTGGAGGCCCGCGCCGAGTCCTTCCTCTGCGACGACGCCGAAGTGGTGCTCATCGCCTGCAACACCCCGGCCCGCACCGCCAAGGGCGCCGTGCAGGAGCTGCGCCACCAGGGCATCAAGGCCGGCCTCTTCCGGCCCATCACCCTCTGGCCCTTCCCCGTCGAGGACCTGAAGGCCGCCATCCAGGGCGCCCAGCGCCTCGTGGTGGTGGAAGCCAGCGCCGGGCAGCTGGAGGATGAGCTCCGCCTCGCCCTCAGCAAGGCCGGCGTCCGCGAGTTCCCAGAGATCGAGTCCGTGCGCCGCATGGGCGGCGTCCTGCCCCAGCAGAGCGAAATCATGACCCGGGTCCTGGGCCGGAAGGAGGTGCTCGCATGAGCAAAGCCAGCGTCTTCTACGACAAGTTCGAGCGCCATTCCCACGGCGAGGGCCTGAAGGGCCACGCCACCCACTACTGCCCCGGCTGCGGCCACGGCCTGGCCCACAAGTACCTGGCCGAGGCCATCGACGAGCTGGGCATCCAGGACCGCACGGTGGCCGTGAGCCCCGTGGGCTGCTCCGTGTTCCTCTACTACTACTTCGATGTGGGCAACACCCAGGCGGCCCACGGCCGCGCGCCCGTGGTGGCCCTGGGCCACAAGTTCGCCAACCCCGAGAGCATCGTGGTGAGCTACCAGGGCGACGGCGACCTCGCCTCCATCGGCCTCGCGGAGACCGTGGCCACGGCCCAGCTGGGCGCCCCCATCACCGTCATCTTCATCAACAATGCCATCTACGGCATGACCGGCGGCCAGATGGCCCCGACCACCCTGATGGGCCAGCAGAGCTCCACCAGCCCCTCGGGCCGCAACGAGTACAACGGCCAGCCCCTGAAGATGGCCGAGCTCATCGCGGGCCTGGACGGCCCGGTCTACGTGGAGCGCGTGGCCCTTTACGATGCCAAGCAGCGCATCAAGGCGAAGAAGGCCATCCAGAAGGCCATGAAGCTCCAGGTGGAGGGCAAGGGCTACTCCTTCATCGAGGTGCTGGCCGAGTGCCCCACCCACTTGAAGATGAACCCCGAGGACACGGAGAAGTGGGTCAAGGAGTGCATGGAGCCCGTCTATCCGCTGGGCGTGAAGAAGGACCTCACGGTCGATCCCTGGTTCAAGCGGAACGCCCCCTGCTTCAAGGGCGAGAAGATCCTGAGCCTGGCCGGCGCCACCTCCGAACACCCCGAGCGCTTCTGCAAGGGCTTCCCCACGCACCTGGCGGCCCATGACATCTCGCTGAAGCTCGCCGGGTCCGGCGGCGACGGCGCCCAGACCGCGGCCATGCTCATCGCCCGGGCCGCCATCAGCGAGGGCTTCGACGCCACCCACATCCCCAGCTACGGCCCCGAGAGCCGCGGCGGCACGTCCTATGCCGACGTCCATGTGGCCGAGGAGGAGGTGCTGAATCCCGGATCGCCGGATCCCCAGGTGCTCATCGCGTTCAATGCCCCCAGCCTGGCCAAGTTCGGACCCACGGTCCGCAAGGGCGGCTACGTCATCTACGACAGCTCCGTGGTCTCCGAGGCTCCGGCCCTGGATCCCAGCATCAAGGTCTTCCCCGTGCCCTTCACGGGCATCGCCACGGACCTGGGCAAGGCTGTGGTGAAGAACATCGTGGCCCTGGGCGCCCTCCAGGCCGCCACGGGGATCTTCCCCAAGGACACCCTCCTTGGCGCGATCCGCACCGCCCTGAAGGACAAGTGCGCCCTGATCCCCCTCAACGAAGAAGCCTTCGCCTGGGGCATCAAGTCCGTGGAAGGGCTCGACAAGTAGGCACGGCATCGCCCAGGAGGCAGCCATGACGGACACCGCCATCCAGACCACCCTCAGCGCGGAGGAATGGACCCTCGTCATGGCCCTCCGGGAGATCCCGGACAGCCCCCTCCGCACCAGGGTCTCCGGCCTCATGGCCGATCTGGCCCGCTTCATCCAGCAGCCCCGCTGCCTCGGCATGCAGAGCGACGGCTTCCCCTGCGGCAGCCCCCACACCAGCTGCGAGGAGTGCAGGCACATGCTGGACGTTCTGGACGATCTGGCCGCCCGGGTGCCTCTTCAGGATTGAGAACCCCTCGGGGGCGGGTAATCTAGAGGTTCACGCTCCTCGAGGTTGTCATGACCAAGTCTGTCCTGGCGTTGGCCTGCCTGATCGGGACTCTCTCCCCGGCCCAGGCCCAGAATGTCCCTTCCGATCCCTGGGCTCCCGTCCGCTTCCTGGCGGGGGAATGGCAGGGGGCCATCTCGGGGGACCAAGGGACGGGCACGGCCACGCGCCGGTACCGCTTCATCCTGAGCGGCCAGTTCCTCCAGGAGCGGAACATGGCCAACTTCCCGCCCCAGACCCTCCACCCGGACGGCTCCGTGACCAGCCATGCCAGCTTCCTGGCCTACGACACGGCCCGGAAGGCCCTGGTGTTCCGCCTGCTCCGCGAGGACCGCTTCAACGGCATGTACGCCTACTCCGCCACCAAGAGCACACCCTCCCGGCTGGTCTTCGAGAGCGTGCAGCTCGACGCCGCCCCGGCCGCCACAAAGGCCCGCGAGATCCTCGAAGTGGTCTCGCCCACCGAGCATGTGGAGATCCTCGAGGTCGCCGAGGGGGACAAGCCGTTCACGGTCCACAGCCGCATCCAGTTCAAGCGGCGCCAGCCCTAGCCTCAAATCCTAGCCCTTGAACCCCGCCGCCCGGTGGGACCCGTCGCAGAAGGGCTTGCGCCCGGAGGTGCCGCAGCGGCAGAAGGCGGTGGCCCCCGAGCAGGGCCGCTCGGAACCGTCCGGGGCCACCAGGACCGCCTCCCCGCGCAGGACCAGGGGGCCGTCCGGCACCAGCTCCACCCGGACCCCGGTTGGAACCGGTTCGGCCTCGCTCCGCTTCACGCTGAGGGCGCCGGAGGGGCACTTCGAAACCTGCTCGAGGATCTGCTCCAGGGCCGCTCCACCCAGGTCCACCCAGGGGCGGCGGGAGGGGTCGAACACCGCGGGGAGGGCGTGGAAGCAGCGCCGGGAGTGGATGCAGACGCCGGGCCGCCAGACGATGGTGACGCCCTCCCGGGTGTAGTGCTTGACGATCCCGTGCCGCATGAGATCCCCCCGTGCTTCAGCGTAGCGCAGGCGGCAGGAGGTCCATCGGGCCCAGGCCGGAGCTCCTGCAGGCCCGCTCTACAGCCCGCCCCGCAGGTTGGCGAAGGTCCGCAGACCGTCCTCGCTCGCCCTCAGGAGCGCCACGAGCCGCCCGTCATGCAGGGCCCGCAGCGGAGCGCCGGGGTCCGGAAATCCGCTGGGCATGGGCCAGGTCGCGGGAAGGGTCTCCCCCACCGGAATCGCCCGGCCGTGGCTCAGGTGCCCGGCTTCCTCGCCGGTCAGCAGGCGCGACGGACACCAGGGCAGCAGGTCGGCGCCGGTGAGCAGGCGTTCGCGGCCTTCGCCCGGGTCCGTCCAGGGGCCGATCGCCGTGCGGTGCAGGGCGGCCAGGTGGGCGCCGCAGCCGAGGGTCCGGCCCAGGTCCCGCGCCAGGCTGCGCACATAGAAGCCGCCCCGGCAGGTGAGCTCCAGGGTGCTGCGGCCCGGCTGATCCTGAGGCAGGTCATGGGCGATCCAGCGCGCAGCATGCAGGAAGACCCGGCAGGGCCTCATCACCACGTCCTCGCCCCGATGCGCCTTCTTGTAGGCCGCCTCGCCATCGATCTTCTTGGCGCTGGTGGCGGGGGGCACCTGGTCCGTCCAGCCCAGGAAGGGCGCCAGGGCCGCCTCCAGGGCAGTCTGGGAAGGCCGCGCGCCTGATTCCGACACCGGCTTCCCGTGCAGGTCGCAGGTATCGGTCTCCACGCCCCAGGCCACCTCCGCGACGTAGGTCTTGGGCAGGGGATGCATCAGCTCCATGAGCCGTGTGGCCTGGCCCGCCAGCACCAGCAACAGGCCGTCGGCGAAGGGATCCAGCGTGCCGCCGTGGCCCAGGGCCAGCTTCTTCTGGCCGGCCTCGAAGGCCCGGCGCTTGAAGCCCCGGATCACGTCAAAGCTGGACTGCCCCACGGTCTTGTGGACGAGGTGGATGCCCGGTTTAGGTGCGTCCGCCGCCGTCATCACCCATCCCGTCCAGGAAGGGCATCAGGGTACGGCCCAAGGTAGCGTTCGCCGTTGAAGTGGATCAGGTGCTCCGGATCCTCGGCGATCCAGACCTCGCTCTCCCAGGCGATCTGCGACAGGAAGTCCTGCATGGCTTTGCGGCTCTCGAAGCAGGTCACGAAGACCAACCCGGCCGAACAACCCTCGAAGAGCGACTTCAGTTCCTTCCTCCGCTTCGCGTCCACGGGACCCGCGCTCGTGACGGCCTCCACCAGCAGAAGCCAGTTGCGGCGATGGTCATGGATCATCACATCGGGGATTTTGGCCGCGGCCGGAAGGTCGACGCCGATCTCGCGCAGGCGCCCGGCTTGGAGGTGCGCGAATTTGTCTTCGGCATCACCGAGGTAGAGCACCTCGCCACCGGGAGCAAAGCGGGGGCAGAACTCCCGCACGATTTCTCCGATCAAGGGGTTCTGTCCGCCGGGGGAAAGGGTGATCTTCTCACCACCTGGAAGCGTGACGGGAATGCGCACCATGGCACGGCTACGACGCAGCTCCTTGAGGAGTCCTGCCCGGCCCTCAAGGTAGCCGGCCAGCAGGTGCGGCCAGTCGCTTCCGCCGAAGGCGCGCAGCAGTTCCAGCGCCGCCGGTTCGAGCTGGTAGACCGTCTTGCCGCTGGTTACTGGACGGCCGGGTTGGTCCGGATTCCTCACGAGCAGCCCGTACTCGACGAAATGCTTCACCGCCTCGTCGCGCACGGTCTCGCGCGTATTCGGCGCATAGCGGACACTGTGCTTTTCCGCGATGAATCCAATGATGGGCGTGATGCCCATGAGGGGCGCCTGCGCTTCACGCCACTTTCCCCTCGGCCCCAGGCCTGCGAGCGCCAGCAAGGTGTAGGCGGCCACCTCGTTTCGCTGGCGCGACGGAAAGCCCAGCGCCTCCAGGATCACCATGGCTTCCTGAAGCCGTGCTCCCCTACGCGGTTTTGCTGTGTCAGCCATGGAGGTGCCTTTCCAGGAGCGCGTCGATCTGGGCCTGGTCGAGGTCGAGCCGGACCATGTCAGATCCGATCTTCTTCAAGGTCAGGCAGTCGGGATACGGGAGTTTCCGCAGGTCGGTGGCGTTCACCTGAGTATGCCCGCTGAAACTTCTGAAATAGTCGTCCACGAGCGTCCCGTTGAGGTAGGCGAACAGACCCAGGGCCAGGTCCCGCTCCAGGCCATGCCCTCCAGCGTGGAAGTAGTTCAAGTGGTTCTCGAATCCGACCAGATCGCCTGACCCTTCGGAGGGGTCGAACACCGACGCGACCAGGCGTCTTCTTTCCTCTTTCGAAGTGAACCGCTTCGTAAGCACATACCTCCCAGCTGGGACCAGCCACTTCCGCGTCTCGTCATTCACCAGGATCGCATTGGGCTTCCGCCCGCCAGGCCTCGGCCAATGGACGGTTCCCCCATTGAAATGGCTGGCATAGACGAGGGGCGCCGCCCCGGCCTCGGGGTCCCTGCGGATGGCGGTTCGAAGCCGGAAGTCCACCACCGGACCGGTGGATACGGACAGGCCCAGCTGATCCAGTGTGGCTGGTAGGGACGCAACCCTAAGCCGGGCCGCCAGATGCCTATCCCCTGAAGGAATGTGGATGAATCGATGCGGGTCGCCCGGATGCACGATCTCGGAGAATGGCACCTCGGCGCAGGTCATGGACACCCCATCGACTCCCAGGCTGGAGGTGACGCAGACGATGGCGCCCGGGCTCCGGGCCGCGATGGCGTGGAAGATCACGGTTTCCTGAAGAACCTTGTCGCCCTTGAAGGTTTCACGCCGTGACTCGAACACATGGATCCGCGCCAACGCCATGGCCTCAAGGAACAGCTTCCGGAAGGGTTTGAAATACGGGCCGTTACAGAAGCTCCTCGGCGTGATGGCCACCAGTTGCCCACCGGGGAGGAGGTGCTTGGCGATGAGTGCGAGGAAACCCGTGTAGAGGTTGCTGGTTTCGATACCGAGGGCGCTCAGGTCGCGCCTTTCCCGGGAAGCGGTCGTGATCTTACGGTAGGGGGGATTGACGATGGCTGCGTGGAATCCAGGTCCGCCTTCCGCGAAGAGGCCGCCTTCGAGTGCCTCCCGGGAGTGCGCGATGAAGCACCGATCGATCACTTCGAACGAAAATGCGATGCCTGCGTCCCGACAAAGCTCGCCGCATTCCGCCAATGTCGCGCGAAGAACCGGGACGACTCCTGGATCGAGCTCATAGGCCACCAGGATCAGCCGCCTCACCTGGGGGTGGTTCCTGCAGATCTCGCGGACCGCAGCCAGGCTGAGCGCCCCTTCGCCGGCCCCCGCATCGAGCAGCCTCGTCTCGTGTGGCAGGGGGCCGAAGAGGGACGCCATGAATTCGGCGGTCGCGGCAGGCGTAAAGAACTGCCCCATCTGGCTTCGATACCCTCGCCCCTCGCTGGAGTTCACCTTCATCCAACATCCCCCAGCTGAATTATTGAAGTTTCAGTCCTCTTCTCCAGATTCCGCTGAGGAATCTGGAGGCCGCGACGCCCGCTCCTTCTCGATCTCCGCCAGCAGGGTCTCCATGTGGTTGCCTTCCTCCAGGGTGCCGTCCGGGAAGAAGCGCAGCTCGGGCACGCGCCGCATCTTGAGGCGGGAGGCCAGCTGGCTGCGGAGGAAGCCCGCCGCGCGGCCCAGGGCCTTGCGGGTGAGGGCGTCCTGGGCCTCCTGGTCGCCGCCGTTGGCGGGAAGCACCGTGAAATACACCTTGGCCACGCTGCGGTCCGGCGAGAGCCGCACGGCGGTGAGGGTGAGGAAGCCGAGCTCCGGGTCGCGGAGCTCGCGCTGGATCAGGTTCGACAGCAGGAAATGGATCTGGTCTTCGAGGCGTTCGGGGCGCTGCATGGGATTCCTTCCATCCCCATTCTACCGGCCCCGGAGGTGTTAGCCTTCCCCGATGGCCGACTGGTTCGAAACCTGGTTCGATGAGGACTATGCCCTGCTCTACGCGCACCGGGACGCGGAGGAGGCCCACCGTGCCGTGGCCCTGGCCCTGGGCGCGGCCCCGGGGCTGGCGGCGGGCCCCGTGCTGGACCTGGGCTGCGGCGCGGGCCGCCACCTGGAGGTCCTGCGCCGGACCAATCCCCAGGCCTTCGGCATGGATCTCTCGCCCTCCCTGCTCCGCCTGGCTCCGGAGGACCTGCGCCCCTGGCTCCTCCGCGGAGACATGCGCGCCCTGCCCGTGAAGGACGGCAGGCTCTCGGGCGTCTGTCTGTGGTTCACGCCCTTCGGCTACTTCTCCGACGACCAGAACCGGGCCCTCATGCTGGCTCTCGGGCGCATCCTCCGCCCCGGCGGCGCCCTGGTCATGGACTACCTGAACGCCGGGCTCGTGGCGCGCGCGATGGTGCCCGAGGACACGCTGGAGCGGGCGGGCGTGCGGGTTCTCAGCCGCCGCGCCATCGAGGGCGGCCGCATCGTGAAGCGCATGACGCTCACCCACGTGGATACGGGGGAGACCCGCGAGGCCATGGAGAGCGTGCGGCTCTACGCTCCCGCCGACCTCGAGGCCATGGCCTCCTCCGCGGGCCTGCGGCTCCGCACGGTCCGCGGCACCTACGCGGGCGGAGCCTTCACCGAAGACAGCCCGCGCTGGATCGGCATCTTCGAGAAGGCCGCGCCCTCCACCCGCTGACAGCTGACAGCTGACAGCTGACAGCTGAGAGCTGAGAGCTGACAGCCGAGAGCCGACAGCCAATAATGGAGGTTTCCATCAGCAAGGAGCAGCCATGGGCTTCCAGTCGGTGCGGGATCTCAACGTCAAGGGGCACCGGGTCTTCCTCCGGGCCGATCTGAACGTGCCCCTCAAGGAAGGCCGCATCGCCGACGCCACCCGCATCCGCGAGACCCTGCCCACGCTGAAGTGCCTGCTGGACGGCGGTGCCTCCGTGGTGCTGGCCTCCCACCTGGGCCGGCCCGAGGGCAAGGGCTTCGAAGCCGCCTTCAGCGCCGCGCCCGTGGCCGCCTGGCTGAAGGAGCAGGGCTTCGACTGCCGCCTGGCCAGCTACGTGAACGGCGAGGCCGTGGCGGCCGAGGCTGCGGCCCTGAAGCCGGGCCAGGTGCTGCTGCTGGAGAACCTGCGCTTCGAGAAGGGCGAGACCAAGAACAAGGAGGACTTCGCCGCCAGCCTGGCCAAGCTCGCCGACACCTACGTGAACGACGCCTTCGGCGCGGCCCACCGGGCCCACGCCTCCGTCAGCGGCATGGTGCCGCACTTCCCCAAGGACCGCGTCGCGGCGGGCTTCCTCATGGAGAAGGAGCTGAAGGCCCTGGCCAAGGTCACCGAGAATCCGGAGAAGCCGCTGGTGGTGATCTTCGGCGGCGCCAAGGTGAGCGACAAGATCGAGCTCATCCAGAACTTCCTGGGCAAGGCCGACGCCATCCTCATCGGCGGCGCCATGAGCTACACCTTCCTCAAAGCCCAGGGCTTCGAGATCGGCAAGAGCCTTTGCGAGGAGGACAAGCTGGAGCTGGCCCTGGACCTGCTCAAGCAGGCCGAAGCCAAGGGCACGCGCCTGCTGCTGCCCCTGGACCATGTGGCCGCCGCGGAATTCAAGGAGGATGCGGACTGCGCCATCACCGTGGACCAGAACATCCCCGCGGACCGCATGGCCCTGGACATCGGCCCCGAGACCGTGGCCACCTACGCCGCCGAGATCCGCGGAGCCAGGACCCTGCTCTGGAACGGGCCCATGGGCGTCTTCGAGATGGCGTCCTTCGCCGCCGGCACCCTGAGCATGGCCGAAGAGCTGGCCGAGGCCACGGACAGGGGCGCCTTCGTGCTGGTGGGCGGCGGCGACAGCGTGGCCGCGGTGAACAAGGCTGGGGTGGCCCCGCGCATGAGCCACGTTTCCACAGGCGGCGGCGCCAGCCTGGAGTTCCTCAGCGGCCTGGAACTCCCTGGCGTCGTGGCGCTTTCCCGCTAGACTGCTGCATCGCCCCTCAACCCCAGCCCGCAGCAGATGGCTGAGAGCTGACAGCTGAAAGTCCTTGCCCATGCGCTTCGTCGTCGCCAACTGGAAGATGAACTTCCTGTCCGGAGAGGCCCGCGACTTCTGCGAGGCCTTCCTGGCGGACTATGCGCCCTCCCCCTCGGTGACCGCGGCCATCGCGCCCCCCTTCCACCTCATCCGCCCCGTGGCGGACGGCCTCCGGAGCCGCCAAGTGCGCGTGTTCGGGCAGAACGGCCATGCGGAGCCCAAGGGCGCCTTCACGGGCGAGATCTCCATGGCGCAGCTCCACGACGTGGGGTGCTCGGGTGTGATCCTGGGCCATAGCGAGCGCCGCCACCTCTTCGGAGAGACGGACGAGGCCCTGGTCGCCAAGGTGAAGGCCGCCCGCGACTGGAACCTCCTGCCCCTGCTCTGCGTGGGTGAGACCCTGGATGAGCGGAAGCAGGGCCGGACGCTGGAGGTCCTCGACCGCCAGCTCTCCATCCTGGCGAAGACCGGCCCCACGCCCCTCTGGGTGGCCTACGAGCCGGTCTGGGCCATCGGCACGGGCCTCCGGGCCGAAGTGGGCCAGATCCGCGAGGCCCATGCCTTCATCAAGGTGAAGATCGCCGAGTACATGAACCTGAACTTCGGCCCCGTGCCCATCCTCTACGGCGGCAGCATCACCCCCGAGAACTTCCCCGAGCTGCTGGACATCCCCGAGGTGGCCGGCGGCCTGGTGGGCGGCGCCAGCCTGGATCCCGCCAAGTTCGCCACCCTCGTGAAGCAGGCGGGCTGATCAGTCCCGGTGGAGGAAATGGTCCGCGAGCTGCACGGCCAGCCCCACCAACCCTGCAGCCGAGAGCCATGAGGGCAGAGCGCTGGTCTGCGGCTCAAGGTCCAGGCCGGCCGCGGGTTGCAGAGCCCGGGCCCGCTGGGCCTCCTTCAGGTCCTCCAGTTCCCGTCCCCGGGCCCGGTCCAATCCGCCCCCCGCGATGAAGGCCAGCACGCGGCGCAGCTCGTCCTGGTCGAACCAGATCCCGTGGGACTTGCAGACATCCAGCACCACGCCCGACTGCCGTGCATAGTTCACCCGGTTCATGCGCTGGCCGCAGGCGGGACAGGGCCGGTATTGCACGGATTCCAGGGCCGCCACTGGCGGCGCGGAAGGCACGGGAAGGGCCCCGAGGACGGAGCCCTGACCCTCCCGGCTGCCCGCCAGGCCCTCGAAGGCTTCGCGATCCAGCCACAGCCCGCCGCAGGCCGGGCAGGAGCGGGTGGCGAGGTCCCCCACCTGCGCCGCGGCCAAGGGCTTCCCGCAGGCGGGACAGGGGGCCCCGTCGGCCACGGCCGGCGCCCGGGGAGCCAGGGCCGTGCCACAGGAGGGGCAGTGGTCCGCCGAGAGCGGCACCAGCGCCAGGCAGGCAGGACAGGCCACGGTGGCCAGCTGGGCCTGGCAATAGGGACACTGGGGCGCATCCGGAGGGACCGGAGCGCCGCATCCGGGGCAGCGGAGGGCCTTGGCTTCCATCAGTCCTTCGGGTCCTTCTTCGGCTCCGGATCCGGTCCAGGCGCGGGGTTGTCCTTCCGGGCGCCGGGCTCCTGGTAGAAGTGCTGGTCCGTGAGCCGCATCCAGTGGAAGTCCGAGGACAGCTTCTGCACCACCACCCGGGCGAAGCCCTTGGCCTCCTCCTCCCGGATGCGGCCATCGTCGTCCCGCGATCCCGGCGGCAGCGGGTCCATGGCCTCCACCACCTCGGAGGGCTCGATGGCCTCGGTCCAGAGCGGCTCCGGGTTCCCGGGCTGCACCAGCCGCACCTGGGCCCGGATCACCTGGGGGCGGTAGCCCAGGCGGTCGCGTGTGTGCTCCTGGGCCCAAGCCGCGTGCGTGCCGGCCCACAGGCCCCAGAAGAGGCCATCCACCACGCCCCATCCGCGGTTGCCGGAGGCGGCACTCAGGGCACCGACGGAAGCTCCCACCGCCACGCCCACGGTGGCGGGGCTGGGCTGGCCCGCCGCCGGGGAGAGGTCCCGGATGTCCACCTGCAGTTCGGCGGCCCCCATGGGCGGCTTCACGCCCTCGGGCACCACCACCACCCGCGTGGCCAGCCGGGCGCGCAGGGCCGAGGCGTACTCCTTCTGGAAGGCCTCGCGGTCCGCCAGGCCCGCGGGCAGGCTCACGGACACGCTCACGGGCCCGGGATTCCGCCGGAAGGCCTCCACCTCTGGCCGGGCGCAGCCGATGGCCAGCATCAGGGGGACAAGGAGCAGGAAGGGGGCGCGCCGCATGGGACCTCCGCGCCCAAGTCTGGGGGCCCCTCCGCCCCCTGTCCAGGCGGCGGCTCCCGGCGGAGAGGTAGAATCAGGATCGATCGAGAGGCCGCATGCTCATCCTCATGGAACCCTCCGCCACGCCCGACCAGGTGGGCGAAGTCCTGGCTCTGCTCGAATCCGCCGGCATCCGCAGCCAGGTGAACGAGACGCCGGAGGCCCTCAGCATCGTGGCGCCGAACGCCTCCAAGGCCCTCAAGCCGGACCGCATCGAACCCATGGCGGGCGTGCGGCGCGTGGTGCCCATCACCAGCCCCTACAAGCTGGCCAGCGCCGATGCGGCGGCGGAGCGCACGGTGGTGGACGTGCGCGGCGTGAAGATCGGCGGCCCCGGCCTGGCGCTGGTGGGCGGCCCCTGCGGCGTGGAGAGCCGGGACCAGCTCTTCACCGTGGCTCGCTACGTGGCAGAGGCCGGCGTGAAGCTGCTGCGGGCCGGCGCCTTCAAGCCCCGCACCAGCCCCTACGCCTTCCAGGGCCTGGGGCTGGAGGGCCTGCGCCTGCTGGAGGAGGCCCGCGCCGAGTTCGGCCTGGGCATCGTCACCGAGGCCACGGAGGTGGAGACCTTCGACGATGTGGAGCGCAGCGCCGACATGGTGCAGATCGGCGCCCGCAACATGCAGAACTTCGCCCTGCTGCGCCGGGCCGGACGCTGCGGCAAGCCGGTCCTCCTCAAGCGCGGACCTTCCGCCACCCTCGAAGAGTGGCTCTACGCCGCGGAGTACGTGCTGGGCGAGGGCAACCGCAACGTGGTGCTCTGCGAGCGCGGCATCCGCACCTGGTCCGATCACGCCCGCAACACGCTGGACGTGAGCGTGGTTCCGGCGGCCAAGGCCCTCACCCACCTGCCCGTCATGGTGGACCCCAGCCACGCCACGGGGCGGCGCGACCTCGTGATCCCCTGCGGCCTGGCGGGCGTGGCCGCGGGCGCGGACGGTCTGCTGGTGGAGACCCACTGCAACCCCGAGAAGGCCCTGAGCGACGGGCCCCAGGCCCTGCTGCCCTCGGACTTCATCCGCCTCGTGGAGCGGGCCCAGGCAGTGCATCAGGCCCTGCGGACGCCCAGCCTCACAGGACTCTGGATGTAGGCTCCACCCTGTGTAAGACTAGGAGGTTCGGAGTTTTCCATGAATGGCCTCGCCCTCGCGCTTCTGATCCTCTTCGGTGTCCTGCTCATCGGGACGATCCTGCTGCAGCCCGGCACCAAGGGCGGCCTCGGCGCCTCCTTCGGCGGCGGCGGTGCGAACTCCGCCTTCGGCGCCCAGGGCGCCACGCCCTTCCTCTCCAAGGCCACCTACTGGCTGGCCGCCGGCTTCCTGGGCACCACGCTGCTCATCGAAGTCCTCATCATCCGCAGCAACCGCTCGGTGCTGGAGAAGATCTCCGACAAGCCCGCGGCCACCGTGCCCGCGCCTGCCCCCGCCGTTCCCATGCCGGCGCCCGCGCCTGCGCACACGCCCGGGACGAAGTAGGACCGCCCCGCGCGAAACCGGGCATTGACCGCGTTCGCGCTTTGGGTGAAGATGGTTGTTCCACGTGCCCGCGTGGTGAAATTGGTAGACACGCCATCTTGAGGGGGTGGTGGCCACAAGCCGTAGCAGTTCGAGTCTGCTCGCGGGCACCAAACGAAACGAGCGCCATCCGGCGCTCGTTTTTTGTTTCAGGCTGGCAGTCGCACCTAGCGGAACAGTTCCGTCAGGTTGATCCCTCCGCCGCCCTCGGTGCCGCCGGCCAGGAGCACGTCGCCCGACAGCAGCCGGGTCGCCGTGTGGCTGTAGCGGGTGGTCAGGTTGGAGACCAGCAGGACGCTCTTGGACAGCAGCGGGTCGAACACCTCCAGCGTGGCCGAGGCCATGGAACTCTCGCCCGTGGTCCGTCCGTGGGCCAGGAGGATCCGCCCGTCCGTGAGGAGGGTCGCGGTGTGGTGGCTCCGGGGCCGGAGCAGGGTCCCCGCGCCGGCGAAGGTGCCTGTGGCGGGATCGTAGATCTCCACGGAGGAGGACATGTCCGTGTCGGGAAGGTCCGGCGTGGTGCCGCCCGTGATCAGGACGCGGCCGTCCGGCAGAGCCGTGGCCGTGTGCCCGTACCGTGCCTGGGTCAGCCTCCCCGTGGAGGTGAAGGTGCCCGTGGCGGGATCGTAGAGCTCCGCGGAGGCCCAGATCCGCAGCGGGCAGTAGATGGCGCAGCTGCTGTCGCGCCCTCCGGCGATGAGGATCTTCCCATCCGGGAGCCGCGTGGCAGTGTGGCCCGTCCTGGGCGTGCCCATGGACCCCGAGGCCGTGAATCCGCCGGTGGCCGGGTTGAAGATCTCCGCCGTGGCCGTGGCGTAGATGTCGGAACCGGTGACGGGGAGCCCGCCGGTCAGCAGCACCCGGCCATCCGCCAGCTCCGCGGCGGCGTGGAGCATCCGGGTGGCCGTCATGGCCCCGGCGGGGCGCGCGCCGGTCCCCGGTTCGTAGATCTGGGCCGTGGACTGGACCGCCGACACGTTGCCCGTGACTCCGATGCCGCCGGTCAGCAGCACACCCCCGCCGGGAAGGGCCGAGGCCTGATGGGCCCAGCGCCGGGTCCCCAGGTCGCCGGCCGGCGCGAAGGAACCGCTGGAGGGCAGGTACCGCTCGAGTTGGCTGGATTCCACCCCGCCGGCCAGCAGGACGCTGCCGTCCGGCAGGAGGCTGGCGGTGTGGTCGAGACGGCTGACCTGGGAGGAGGGAGCCGGGGCGAGGGCCACCTGATAGACCGAGACCTTCACCGCCGCTTCGGCCACGGCTCCGGGAGCCTGGCTGCTGGTGGCCCGCAGATGGTAGGTACCCGCCGTGGCCGGCGCCTGGTAGCGACCGGCGGCATCCACGGTCCCACCCTGGGCCTCCACCACCGAGAAGCTCGCCTGGACCGCGTGGCCCTGGGCATCTTCGGCCCACACCTGCAGGGCGCCGCCCACCTTGATGTCGCCGGATGCGGGCAGGAGCCTCAGCGTGGCCGGAGGGGGTGGGGCCCCCACGCTGCCCGAGCTGGAGGAGCCGCCTCCGCAGGCGGAGAGGAGGGCCAGGCCCGCAGCCACGAGGACGGGGGACAAGGATCGGAGTTCAATGCCAATGAATTTCAAGGTTCACCCGTGAAAAAAAAAGAATTCTAAATCAGATACGAAATTCCGAATACCCGAAAATCTCCCCGAGAACCAACCGCCCTGCTTCCAGCTCCCAGGGCCCTGAATGGTAGGGTTTGGTGATGTCCTGGCCCGCCGCTTCCGCCCTCCTGGCCCCCCTGGCCCCCTGGTTCGAGGCGGTGCGGCGGGACCTGCCCTGGCGGGCCGGGGACCTCGACGCCCCCCACCCTGACCCCTATGCGGTGCTGGTTTCCGAGTTGATGCTCCAGCAGACCCAGGTGGCCACGGTGGTCCCCTACTTCGCGCGCTGGATGGCGCGGTTCCCCACGGCCGCCTCTCTCGCAGAGGCCGATGAGGACATGGTCCACAAGGCCTGGGAGGGGCTCGGCTACTACCGCCGGGCGCGCTTTCTGAAGGCCGCCGCCGGCTGCATCGCCACCGAGGGCTGGCCCGGCGACCTGGAGGGCCTGGCGGGCCTGCCCGGGCTGGGCCCCTACACCGCCGCCGCCGTGGGCTCCATCGCCTTCCAGTGGGCCACCCCGGCCCTGGACGGCAACGCCTTCCGGGTCCTGGCGCGGCTGCTGCTGATCGAAGGCGATCCCAAGGCCCGGGCCGCGGAACTGCGGACCTGGCTGGCCCCGGCCCTGGAGGCCCACGGCCCCTCCCGCCTGACCCAGGCGCTCATGGAGCTGGGCGCCACAACCTGCGGGCCCGCTCCCGCCTGCGAATCCTGCCCCCTGGCGGAGGATTGCGGCGCCCGCAGAGCCGGGCGTGCCGCCGAGATCCCCCCGGCGGCCAAACGGCCGAAGCCCAAGGTCTCGGCCCTCTGGCTGGTGGCCCTGGAGGCCGAGGGCCATGTGCTCCTGCATCCGCCGGCCGCCAAGGGCCTGCTGGCGGGCCTCTGGCGCTGGCCTGCCCTCGAGATCCCGGATTTCCCCGCCCAGGCCGCCCATGGCGACTTCACCGCCTGGCCTGCCTGGACCCAGGTCTACACGCACCGCCGGGAGGCCGTGGCTCCGCTCCACCTGCACCTGGGGGCGCGCTTCCCGGCGGCGGAAGGCCTGCGGTGGATCCCGGCCGGGGAGCTACCCTCCCTCGCCGTGGGCAAGCGGGATCAGCGCCTGCGCGACCTCCTCGCCACGCCCGGGCAGCGCCCCCTGGAAGCGCCGGATCCCGCGGCCCTCATGCGAGCCTGTGCAGGCCCTTCGACGTGATCCGCAGGTCCAGGGGAGGCAGGCCCATGTCCCGCAGGGCGGCCTCGGCGGCTTCTCGATGGCCGTCCTTCACCACCAGGAGGCAGCAGCCTCCCCCGCCGGCGCCGCAGGGCTTCATGCCCGCGTACCAACCCTCGCGGCGGCCACGCTCGCGCACCGTGCGCATGGCCTCCGTCTCCACGGCCGGGGAGAGCCTCACCCGGGCCTGACCCTCCCGCTCCAGGAGGGCGGCCACCTCGGAGGGATCCGACGGCAGGGCCGCGGCCATCTCCCGGGCGATGCCGCGGATGTCGGACAGGGCCTCGCGGGTCTGGCGGTCCCCCTCGATGAACCGCTTGTAGGCCTCCCAGTTGGTCATGCCCGAGTGGTGGGGCTTGCCGGTGTAGAACACGACCAGGTCCGCCAGCAGGCCGGGATGGGGCTCCAGCCGCTCCCAGCGCGGGTCCGGGCTCTCCCAGTGGAGCGCCAGGGCTCCGCCCAGGGCCGCCGGATAGTAGTCCTGCCAGCCCGCGGGAGTTTGAAGCTCGCAACTTTCCAGGTCCCGCAGAATCGGCACCTTGCGCGCAAGACCTTCACCGGCCTCCGCCGAGAGGGCCGCCCCCAGCAGGCCCACGCCCAGGCAGGAGGACACCCCCAGGCCCGAGCCCTGGGGCACGGGGCTGTGGATGGACACGGAAGCGGGCGGCGCACCGGAGGCGTCCAGGGCGCGCCACACCCAGGAGAGACCGCGGGGCGGCTCGGCGGGCCAGGCGTCGAAGGCGAGGTCGACCCCCAGGTCGCGGCTGGTGATCCGGTGTCCGGAGCCGCTCCTCACCACTTCCAGCTCGATCCAGAGGTCCACGGCGGCATTCACCGTGAGGCAGCCGCCCATCATGGCGTAGATGGGCCAGAGGTCGAGGGTGCCGCCCGCGAAGTCAATGCGGACCGGAACCCGCCAGCTTTCGGTGCCCATGCGCTCAGAGGCCCAGGTCGCTCAGTTCCTGCTGGGCCGTGCGGGCCTCGGCGCTGCCGGAGAAGCCGTCCACCAGCTCGCGGAAGGCCTTGACGGCGGCGGGCTTCAGCCCCTGCTTGAGGAGGCACTGCGCGCGCTTGAGCTTGGCGGGCAGGAACTGGGGCGAGGCGGCGTGGTCCCTGATGATGCGGTCGAAGGCCTGCTGGGCCTTGTCGTAGGCGCCCTGGTTGTAGTGGGAGAGCCCCAGGAAGAAGAGGGCGTCGGGACGTTTCGCGCTCTGGGGATAGGCCTTCAGGAACTGGTTGAGGCCCTCGGCCGCCAGGGGGTAGTTCCCGCGGTTGTAGTCGAGGACGGCCGCGTTGAAGGCGCGCTCGTCCTCGCCAGCGGGGGCCGCGGGCGAGGCGGCCTCTGCCGGGCGGGACCCCCCGCGGGGCAGGCTGTTCAGGCGGTTGTTGAGCACGCGGGTGGTGTCCTGCACCTGGCGCAGGCTCTCCTGCAGGTCTGCCTGGAACCGGCGGTCCTGGGCCCGGGATTCCTGGGCGGCTTTCTGCTCGGCCTCGGCGCGCTTGTTGCCGTCCTCCATCTGCTGGCGGAGCTTGAAGACTTCGAGCTTGAGGTCGCCGACCTCCTGCTCCACGCGGCGGAGCTGGTCCTCGGATCCGCACCCGACGGCAAGGAGCGCAGCCAGGGTGGGAAGCATCATCGCGCGGACACTCATGGGGCCTCCGAAGCTGCCTCCATCCTAAACGAAAAGCGGGGGCCGGAGCCCCCGCTTCGCGCGATGCGGAACGCTTACTTGAGCTTGAACTCGCCGCGGCGGTTCTGGCTCCAGCAGGCCTCCTTGGCCTCGGTGCAGAGGGGCTTCTCCTTGCCGTAGCTGATGGTGGTGAAGCGGGCCTCGTCCACGCCCAGGGTCTTCAGGTAGGCCAGGGCGGCGGCGGCGCGGCGGTTGCCGAGGGCCAGGTTGTACTCGTTGGTGCCACGCTCGTCGCAGTGGCCTTCGATCTCGACCTTGGCGGCGGGGTAGGCCTTCATGAAGTCGGCGATGCCCTGGAGGAGGGCGCGGTCGGCCTCCTTGATCTCGGACTTGTCGAAGTCGAAGTGGATGGTCTTGAGGGCGGCGTCGGCGGCGCGCTTGTAGGCGGCGGCCTTCTCGGCCTCGGCGGCGCGGCGGGCGGCCTCTTCGGCGGCGGCCTTCTCGGCGGCGGCCTTGCGGGCGGCTTCTTCGGCGGCGGCCTTCTCGGCGGCGGCCTTGTCAGCGGCGTCCTTGTCGGCCTTGGCCTTGTCCCAGCCGTCGTACCAGCCCTGGATCTTGTGCGGAATCTCCTTCGCATCCTTCGCGGTCACGTAGGGATTGGTCTCGCGGGCCTTCCCGTCCTTGAACGCCTGGTAGCCCTCGTTGAACGCGGCCTGGGTCTCGGCCTTGATCTCCTCAGCGGTCTTGGGGGGCTTGCAGGCGAGGCTGCCGAGCGTGAGCACGATGGCCGCAGGGACGAGGTAGGTTCCGTATCTCATGGGGTTGTTCCTCCTGGATGAGCATGAGTATAGATGGACAGTACTCCGGTAAATGCCATTTATTTTTTATCGCGCCCTCGTCCACTTGGGACTCTGGCAGCCTGGAAGCTCCGTCATTCGCACCACCTGGCGACCTGACAGGTCCGTGGTGAAGATCTGCATGGAGCCGAAGCGGTTGCTCGTGAACACAAGCCGGCGCTCATCCGGAGACCACGCAGGGGATTCGGACGTGCTCACGCCCGTGGTGATCTGGTAGGCCTTTCCTTCCCCCAATTTATAGATAAAAAGATCGAACTTGCCTTCGAACCGGGACACATAGGCGATCATCGCGCCGTTGGGGCTCCAGGCCGGGCTGGCGTTGTACGTGCCCTCGCCCGTCAGGCGGCGCAGGTTGGAGCCGTCATCCTGCATGAGAAAGACCTGGGGCCCGCCTTCGCGGTCCGAGGTGAACGCGATCTGGGTGCCGTTGGGGTTCCATGAAGGCTCGGTGTTGATGCCGTTGCCGTCGGTCAGGCGCCGCGCGCGTCCGCTTTGCAGATCCAGCACCATGATGTCGCTGTTCCCCCGCCGGTCGCCCTGGACGAAGGCCAGCCGCCGGCCGTCCGGCGACCAGACGGGCGTGGAGAGCATGATCCCGGAGCCCGTGGCGGGATAGAGCTTCTCGTGGGCGCCGTCCCGGCGGCGCTGGCCCCAGATCTCCGGCGCGCCACCCTTGTAGGTGATGTAGGCCAGGCGGCCGTCCGCGGCCACCGAGGGAGACAGGGTGAGACTGCCGTGGCGCGTGAGCTGCACCAGGTTCGCGCCGTCCCGGTCGATCTGGAACAGCTCCTTCACGCCCGGCGCCATCTGGCGGACGAAGACCACGCGGGTGGAGGCCACGCCCCGCTCGCCGGTGAGCCGGGCCACCAGGTCGTCGGCCAGGGCATGGGCCATGCGCCGCAAGGGAACCATCCGGTCCGCCTTGTAGGGCTTGGTGAACACGGCCTTCTCCGCGGCGGTGTCGAGGGCGGAGGCATCCAACTGCAGGTCCCCCGCGGGCCCCTTGGCGAGACGGACGTTCAGCAGCCACTGGGCGCCGGCCTCCTTCCAGGCCTTCGCCGGAGCGGTGGCCGCGGGCAGCCCCTCCTGGAGGACGGCGAAGACGCCCGTCTCGTCCAGGTCCCGCTTGAGCACCGCCGTGAACTCCGCGGCCACCTGGGCCTCGTCGAGACCCGAGGCCTTCGGCGGGGCCATGCCCAGCACCAGCTTGGCGCTGCTGGAGGCGCTCAGCACGACCTCGGTCTGCTGGGCCTGGAGGGCCAGCGCGGCGAGGGCGAACAGGAAGGTCCGAACGAGGAATCGCGTCATGACAGCTCCGGGCCTGGGGAAGAGTCCAGCCTATCAGATCGGTCCGGGCCGCCCGGTCAGGGCAGCCCGGCCAGGCGGCGGAGCAGCTCCGCGTTCGCAGGCGGGATGGGCAGTCCCGCCATTTCCTCGAGGGTGAACCATCCCCAACCGAGGTCCGTGCGGGGCGATCCGGGTCCATCGACGAGGAAGGGATGGAGGCGGACGGAGCCCTCCAGGACCGGCAGCGCGCGAACCTCGGTGAGCTCGATCCCCACCTCCTCGCGGACCTCCCGGCGCAGGGCCTCCAGAAGCGATTCGGAAGGCTCCGCCTTGCCCCCCGGAAACTCCCACAGGCCCGGCAGGACCGGATTCGCCGGGGCCCGCCGCTGGAGGAACCAGCGATCCCCACGGCGGATCAGGGCCAGGGCCACCTCGGTCACTCGAGGCCCTCCTCCTCGGTCGCGAACTGGGCCAGCCGGTCGGCGTAACGGCGGCGCAGGGTCTCCACCCACACCAGCTTCAGGCGGCCGTACGCGGGCCGCAGATCGGTCTCCACCCAGGCCCGCAGCTCCGCCACGGAGGTGCAGCGGTCCAGGCTGTGGCGCAGGTCCTCGCGCAGATCCTCGTCCACCCGCTGGAGGGCGGCCACGGGCGCGTAGCTGATGCGGTGGATGGGCGACACGCCCAGCTCCGCGATCCGGGCCCGGTGCAGGGCCGTGCCATAGCCCTTGTGCTGGCCGAACCCATAGCCCGGATGCTCCTCCTCCAGGGCGATCATGAGGGCGTCGCGGTGGGCCTTCGCCAGGATGCTGGCGGCCCCGATGGCGCAGCTGATCGCATCCCCGTCCACCACCATGCGCTCCAGCAGGCCCGTGCCCGGCGCGCGGTTGCCGTCCACGAACAGGATGCGGGGGCGCAACGCCAGGTCCTTCGCCGCCTGTCGCATGGCCATCAGCGTGGCCTCCAGGATGTTCTCCCGGTCGATGGCCATGGGATCCACCTCGGCGATGCCGTAGGCCGGCAGGATGGCCCTCAGCTCCGCGGCCAGGACCTCCCGCTTCCCGGGCGTCAGCTGCTTGCTGTCGCGGACGCCCCTCAGCACATGGCCCCACCGGCGCGCCGTGTCCGCATCCAGCACCGCGCAGGCCGCCACCACGGGGCCGGCCCAGGCGCCCCGGCCGGCTTCGTCCACCCCGCCCCAGGCCACGCCCGGGGGCACGTTGCCCAGATCCCAGTCCAGGGGGTTCATGGGGCCACCTCGCGGAGGCCCAGACCCTCCACCCGTCTGCGGAGAGGCGAGGAGACGCCGGATCGGAATCTGTCCATGCGCCCCAAGGTACCGCGAATTCGCCCGGCGCCATCTCGGATACACTTCGGGGATTCAAGACCAGTGACCCCCGCTGCACCGCCCCAAGGCTGGATGAAGGTTTGCCCCCCCTCCACGGATGGCCCATGAGATCCCTCGCTGCGCTCCTCCTCCCCGTCCTGCTCCTCGGCGCCCCCCTGGAGGCCCAGGAGACGACCCTCGCCCCGGCCGTCAAGGCCCGGGTCACCGAGGCGAGCTTCGAGGTGGTGATCCTCCGTCCCGATCCGGCCAAGGATCCCGTCTCCTACGAGAAGGACCTGCCCTGGGACCTGGTGCCCTTCAACATCCGCAACGACCGCTACACCTCCATCGGCACGGCCTTCGCGATCTCGGGGACGGAGCTGGTGACCGCCCACCATGTCTTCCAGGTGGTCCACGCCTCCATGGGCTACCGGACCTGCTATATCCGGGATGCCCGCCAGAACGTCTGGGAAGTAGACAAGATCACCGCGCTGGACGAGCAGCGGGACCTGATCAAGTTCACGGTCAAGGGCCGGACCTTCGACCGCTGGCTGGAGCTCCGGCCCGGGTTCAAGGTCAACGAGACCGTGTTCACCGTGGGCAATGCCTACGGGGAGGGGCTGGTGATCCGGCCCGGCGAGGTGCTCGGCACCCTGCCCGAGCCCATGAGCGGGGCCTGGAACGTGCTGAAGAGCAGCGCCGGCGTGAATCCCGGCAACTCCGGCGGCCCCCTGGTGGATCCCCAGGGCCGCGTTGTGGGCCTCGTCCAGGGAAAGAAGGACAACATCTGCTATTCCCTGCCCACCGAAGAGATGAAGGCCGTGAAGGCGAACACCGCCGCCTTCTTCAACAAGATGACCTTCTCCTTCGCCCTGTTCCCCGACAAGTCGAAGGCCCTCGAGCGGTCCTTCACCCTCCCCTTGCCCCGCCCCTATGCCGACCTCCGCAAGGAGCTCGCCGCGCGGGAAGCCGCCTTCTACACCCAGTCCATGGACGGCCTCTTCAGCAGCCTGGGGCCGGAGCTGTTCCCCGGCGGCGAGGCCAGCGAGGCGGCCATCGGCGACATCCCCACCAGCGGCGATCCGGAAGTCATCTTCCGCGACAACACCACCAAGACCTGGGCGTTCTCCGGCCTGGAGTACAAGGGCAACGACCTGCCCAAGAACGGCCGCCTCCGCTACGCACAGGCCAACGGCGTCTACCTGTTCCGCATCCGCCGGCCGGACGGCGTCGGCCTCGGCGACCTCCTCGCCAAGCCGAAGGTGTCCATGGACCTGCTGCTGAAGGGCGCCCAGGTCACGCGCACCGTGGGCGGCCAGGACATCCGCGTCACCTCCTTCGGCGAGCCCTACCAGGTTAAGGCCCACACGGACCGCTTCGGCCGGCCCTGGCAGCAGGCCATCTGGTTCACGGCCTATGATGACGGTGTGGTCCTCACCTACAGCACCCTGGTCCCCTCTGGCGTGGTGATGGCCGTCAAGTTCGTGGACTCCAACTCGCTGATGCCCTGGCTCTACGACATGGCGAAGTTCCTGGACTACACGTATGTCCCCTACAGCGGCCAGCTCCGGGACTGGGCGGAGTTCCTCCAGCATCGCGACCGGCTCCCCGCCGCCCTTCGGGACATGGCCTTCGCCTTCCAGGAAGGCCGCTCCCTCCGGCTTCAGACCCTCTGGGCCAAGCTGGACCTGGACTCCTCGCAACTGGACCTGTCCCCCAAGGCCTTCCTCATCCTGAACATGGGATTCTCGCGGAAGGGGGCGGACGTGGTCTGGGACCTGCGCCGGCTGAGCATCTCCGAGGACGAGGAGGACAACTACTTCGTGCTGCTGAAGCACCTCCACCCCACGCCCTCCATGCCCGACAGCGAGCAGAAGGGGTGGAAGGAGATCGCCCGGCAGCGGCACCCGTACACCCAGCGGACCTTCGAGGAGGAGGGCGCGAGCCGCATCGCGGCGGTGCACCCCGCCTTTCTCAAGCCCGGGACCGCCGCGGCCGAAAACCCGGATCTGTACACCCTCTACCTGGCCCGGGTGGGCAAGGTGGACGACAAGGAGATGCAGGGCCGGATCCAGTCCCTCCTCCGGGCCATCCGCCCCTCCGGCGGAACCGCCTCGACCCTGCTGCAGGCCCAGGTTCCCGCCGGGCCCGCCGCAGCGCGGTGAATCAGCACCTCAGAGATTCCCAGGCGATCAGCCAGGTCAACCCGGATCAGGACCGAGCTTGGCGCTGCGGGGCAGCGCCAAGTGACAAGGCCTGACCGGG
>NZ_AUAU01000022.1 GCF_000428885.1 Geothrix fermentans DSM 14018
GGGGTCTCCACTGGAGGGCAGCCCTGGGGGCCGTGATGCGCAAGCTGCTTGTCCTCATGCGAGCTGTGCTCAAGGCCGAGCACGACTGGGTTCCCAAGATCCAGGCCGCGTGAAGGAGGAGCCCACCTTCTGCTTTTCCCTTCACAGCGGAGCCAACGGTCGCAGCCGGGAGGGGCGCAAAGCCTGCGGGCCGCGAAAGGCGTGCCAGAAGCCGTCCCTGGCGTCCCTTTCGCGGCCTTGCGCCTCTCTCGGCTGGACAGATCCTTGCCCGCCCGAAGGGAAAAGAATCCCGAGACCTTGACTGCCAACTGACAACCTTCGTGGAGATCTTTTCCCCTGGGGCCGGCCGCAACCCCGGCCATGCTCCAATGGACCCATGACCGGACATGGCGACAGGATGAGGGGCGCGGCCCTGGTGGCGCTCGCGGCCCTCCTCTGGAGCAGCAGCGGCCTCTTCATCAAGGTGCTCCCCCTGGGGGCCCTCCAGATCGCCTTCGTCCGCAGCCTGACGGCAGCCGTCACCATCGCCCTGGTGGTGAAGCTCCGGGGCGGGCGGCCCTTCCCCCGGCCCGATGCCCTGGCCCTGGCCTGCGCCATCTCCTACGCGGGTGTGCTGGTCTGCTTCGTGGCCGCCACCAAGCTCACCACCGCGGCGAACGCGATCTTCCTGCAGTTCTCGGCGCCCATCTACCTGGTGTTCCTGGAGCCGCGCCTGGCGGGCCGGCGCGTGGCCCGGCGGGACCTCACGGCGGTGGCACTCTGCCTGGGCGCCATGGCCCTCTTCTTCGTGGGCCGCCTGGGCGCGGGCACCCTGTCGGGCAACCTGCTGGGCGTCCTGGCAGGCCTCTGCCTCGCCCTCTTCTCCCTCACCCTGCGGCTCCAGCGGGAGCGCCGCCCGGAGGAGGATCCCATCAGCGCCATCATCCTCGGCAACCTGCTGGTGGCGGCCCTCTGCGCCCCCCTGGCCCTGCCGGGCCTCCACCCCACGCCACTGCAGGCCGGCATCCTGCTCTACCTCGGCGTCTTCCAGATCGGCGTGGCCTACCTGTTCTTCAACGCCGGCATGAAGCACCTCAGCGCCACGGCCGCGGTGGTGACGGGCACGCTGGAGGCCGTGCTCAACCCCATCTGGGTGTTCCTGGGCATCGGGGAGCGCCCCTCCGCCTGGGCCCTGGCCGGGGGCCTGATCATCCTCGCCACCATCGCCTGGTACAGCCTGCCGCCTTCGGCGCGTGGGAGGAAATCAGGCATGGCCACCGATGAACGCGGTTGAACAGCCTCCACGAAGGACACGAAGGAGCGGATGAAGGCCACGAAGGCAGGCCCTGCGGTCCGGCCCAGGACATCCGGGCCTTCGGCCCCCGGGCGCGCGTCGCGCGACCGGCTTTGCGGGCGGCGGTCCCGGGCGGCTTCCAGAGGCCGCCATGGCCGCCGCCCGCAATGGGATGTCGGGTGGGTCGAGGCCCATTCGTGTTCTTTTCATGCCCGGAAGGGCATCTTCGTGCCCTTCGTGGTGATTCTTCTGCTCTGGATGCAGGTCCGGATCACCCCCGCTGAGCGGCCCGCATCTCCACGAAGCCCGTGGTGAGGGGCACCAGCAGGACGCCCGCCGCCAGGGCCACCACGCCGTGCCAGCCGCCCACATGGTAGGCCTGGCCGCTGAGGGTGATGCCCGCGGCGCCGCCCAGGTAGTAGAAGAGCGTGTAGAAGGCGTTGGCGCGCCCGCGCCCCGCGCTGAGCTTGCGGTTCAGGGCACCCGCCGCCGAGGCGTGGATGGTGAAGAAGCCCGCGCAGACCAGGGCCAGCGCCAGGGCCATGGCCCCGCCCCGCGGCACCAGCGTGACCGCCAGCCCGGCGCCGAACACCAGCGAGCCCGCCACCATGGCCTTGCCGTTGCCGATGCGGTTGCTGAGGCGGCCCGCCAGGGGCCCGGCCACCACGCCCACGATGTAGGACAGGTAGAGCAGCGTCACGGCGCGGGTGGACCAGTGGAAGGGCGCCCCGTGCAGGTAGAAGGGCATGTAGTTGAAGACTGAGGAGAACACGAAGAAGCCGCCGCCGCTCACGCAGTAGATGCGGAAGAGGTCGTGCCGGAACAGCACGTCCCGGAAGCGCACGGTCTCGGCCTCGCGGGCGGCGCTCCCATCCTCCTTGGGGAGCCCCGCGTAGGCCGCCAGGGTGGCCGCCACCAGCAGGGCCGCGGCCACCAGGAAGGCCCAGCGCCAGTGGGCCGGCGGCAGCAGGAAGCCGCCCAGCAGCCGGCCCGAGAGCCCGCCCACCACCGTGGCGGAGACGTAGGCGCCCATCACCACGTTGAGCCGCTCCGCCGGCATCTCCCGAGCTAAGTAGGCCGCCAGGCAGGTGGTGAGGGCCGGCACGAAGAGCCCCTGCACGAAGCGCGCGCCCACCAGCAGCGGCAGCGTCGGCGCCAGGGCCGACACCACGCCGGCCGCAGCCACCACCAGCCCGCCCGTCAGCAGGATGGGCCGGATGGCCAGGCGGTCCGCCAGGGCCCCGAAGGGCAGGTTCGCCAGCGCGATGCCCAGCACCACCGCCGACACCGTCATGGACGCCGCCCCCTCCCCCACCCCGAACGTCTGCCGAAGCACCGGCAGCACCGGCTGCGGGATGTACACCGTCGTGAACACCGCGCTCACCAGCGCGAAGACCAACCACTGAAGCCGGGAGAGAGGATCACGAGCCGCCATGATCATTCCACTGTCGGACAGGCGGGGGGCATCTGGAATGGAAAGATGGTTGGCCGGAGATGAACGGAGATGGACGGAGATGAAAAATGGGAGTTGATGGCCAGAAGAAGCTCGGAGATTCCGGCTTCCCTACCATCGCGCGACTGGGTTTTTCATTGAGGATCCACCCACCTCATGGCAGGATGCGCATGCTTTGATTCCACGACCACCAAGATGATTGGATCACTCAAACGAACCGCACAGGTTTAGAGTCCGGCTGTTCGTCCAATTCAAAGTTAGGCCTCTTGATTTCGGAGATAACTTGACCTTTTCTGATCATGATCTCGCCGTAATTGGAATCTATGTATCAATCATTCCTACACTTTTAATTGTCTATTTTGATTGGAAGAGGAGAAGATCGGAACGATACATGCGTGCTAAAGAGTGGGTCACGAAATGTATGTCTCATATGCGTGGTCTCATTGAAATCAGTACAGAAATCCATCAACAAGTGAGCGTCAGTATTGGGAATGACTTAAATCTTCTTGATGAAGTTGCAATCAAGGTCACAAAACCGTCCTATCTTTTCATTGTGAACAAAGCTCAGGACATATTCCTTTCAAGGGAATCCCTCCGACAACTTGCTTCTGCATGGAATGATCTTAATTCCAGATCAAGAAGTGCGCTCGACGAAATATATCCTTTTATTTTTTCAGAAGATGATCTATTACGGCTTCACGTAATACTTCAAGTCTTTCAGGATGGTGGTGATTTGAAGGCCTCACAATTGAAAGAGTGGAATGAAATCAATCACCGATTCATCGACTCACTACAAAAAGTTAATAATGTAATGGCAATTTTACGAATTGAGTCAAATCGTTCTCTTCCTTTTTGGCGCTAGACTTCACTCTAATGACAATGAGTTGTTCCTCAGCCTAACCCTCCGCTCAACTATGACCCCGCCCGCATTGCCTTCTGCTCTTTCAACGTCCCGCTTCCTCGGCTCCACTCAGCGCCTCGGTGCAGGCGGGGTCGTTTAACTTCATTCGTAAGGCGTGATTCATTTCAAATGGCTCAAGGAGAACGAAACTTATGAGTACCTACGAGATGTGGTCGTTGATTCTCACCGGTATTTATAATCTGCTGACATTTGGTTTATTAGCCTTTGTTGCCTATGAAACCCTTGTGAAGCCCAGGCAACCAAATATCGCTTTTTACTTGCAAGGTGTTTCAGATGATACGGAGCAATGGAGTTGGCGAAGGCCCTTGGCTGATTTCGTTTTAGAGAATAAAGGGGGTACACTAAAAAATGTTGTGATCAAATCAGAGCCAGATTTCATCGGTTGGGATAATTTAGGGAAAGACAATCATAGACCACCCAGAAGTACGTCTGATTACTTCAAACAACCGATTCCCTTTTTCTCAGAGAATGAACGCCATCAGTTCTTCTGGTGCGACATGGAGGCTAACAGTGAAGTTTGCAAAATGCCTTTTACAATAATTATTGAATTTGATAATCCGATTCTCCCATATCCAAGAACCAGGAAATTAGAATTTTACTTTGATCTTTCTACTTTTGATGGAACCATATTTGGTCTAAACACTAAATACGATATTCATAATGTCGCACTAGAAACATCAAGAATTCGCAATGAAATCAAAGAAATTCGAAATTTAATTAATACTGCTATTATCTCAAAGAAAAATCAGAATACCAATTCACCGCACGCCTAACCCTCCGTTCAACTCGGACTCTGCGTGCATTGCCTTTAGCTCTCTCTCAACTTCTCGTTTCCCCGGCTCTGCTCAGCGTCTCGGCGCAGACGGGGCCGGTCAGCTCATTTGTTGAGCGATACGGTCGCCAGATCCGTGTTCATCCGTGTTTATCCGTGGCAAATCCCATTTGCCTTTCCTCTGCGCGCTCCGCGTTCTCCGCGGTTGGCAATTCTGCCTTAGCGCTCAAAGCTCCGACGCCATCCGGTACAGCTCCGACGCTTGCACCCCCAGATGCTTGGCCAGGGGCTTAACGGCTTCGCGCAGCGTCATGCCGCCTTCCCGCGCGGCGGCGAGGTAGGTCTTGGCCCAGTCGGGGAGGGTGCCGTCGAAGGCGGCGTCGACTTCGCCCACCACGCGCTTGGCGCCGGCGCCGGCGAGGACGAGCACCATCTCGCCGCGATCCTCGCTGCCCAGCTGCTCGACCACCTGGGCAGGCGTGCCGCGGTACCAGGTCTCGTGGAGCTTGGTCAGCTCGCGGCCCAGGGCGATCTCGCGGTCGGGCAGCAGCTCGGCCAGGTCCGCCAGGGTCTCGTGGATGCGGTGGGGCGTCTCGAAGACGACGACGGTCTCCTCCTCGGCGCCCAGCTTCTTCAGCAGGGTGCGCCGGGGCTCGCCGCGGGTGGGGAGGTAGCCCCAGAAGCTGAAGGCATGGCTGGGCAGGCCCGAGGCCACCACCGCCAGCAGCACCGCCGAGGCGCCGGGCAGCACGGTGACCTGGGCCCCGGCGGCCCGGGCGGCCCGGGCGATCTCGAAGCCGGGGTCGTTGATGCCGGGCATGCCGGCGTCGCTGCAGTAGGCCACGATGCGGCCCGAAGCCAGCTCCATCCCGATGCGCTCATAGGCCGCCGCGCCCGCGTGGTCGTCGAAGCGCAACAGGGGCTTGTCGAGCCCCAGGTGCTTCAGCAGGCCGCCCGTGCGCCGCGTGTCCTCGCAGGCCACCAGATCCGCCTCGGCCAGTGCCTCCTTCGCGCGGTCCGTGAGGTCGCCGAGGTTGCCGATGGGCGTGGGAACGAGGATGAGATGGCCGGCCATGGTCCCAGTCTGGCAGGGCCGTTCCGGGTCCGGGCGGCGAGGTATTCCAGGCTGTTTGTTTAACCGCAGAGGACGCAGAGAGCGCAGAGCAAAAATCGGATCCACCCAGGTCCTAACTGGCTTTCTTGGCGTTCTTGGCGGCTTGGCGGTGATCTTTCCGTTTCCGGCCAAGACTCAGGTCACGCGCTCGAGCTGGCTGCGGCTGCGGATGAGGCGGCTGTAGAGCAGGCCCGTGTGGTACCAGTGCAGGAGGAAGGCCTCCACGGCGGCGCGGCGGTACCAGCGGACGGTGCCCGGCGCGGGCGGGCAGCCGGGGGCGGGACTGCAGCGCACCCGCAGGCCCAGGCCCGCCGCGAGCGCCCCGGCCCGGGAGAGGTGGAGGCCATCGGAGACCAGGAGGATCTCGCTCCGGCCCCCGGCCCGGAGCGCCCGGCGCACGTGGAAGAGGTTCTCCAGGGTGTGCTGGCTCTGGTCCTCGGTCTCCAGGGCCCTGTCGGGGATCCCCCGCTCGCGCAGCCAGGCCCGGCCCGCCTCGGCCTCGCTGAGCGTCGCCCGCCCGGTGCGCCCGCCGGCCACCAGGATCCGCGGGGCGAGCCCCCGTTCCCAGAGGTCCGCGGCGTGGGCCAGCCGCGCCTGGAACATCGGCGTCAGGCGGTCCCCCTCCAGCCGGCGCCCCAGCACCAGGATGAGGTCCGCCGGCTCCATGGGGTGGCCCCCAGCCTCCCGGAGCACCCGCGGCATCCGCCACCACACGGGCAGCCCCAGCAGCAGCAGCGTGCTGCCGGAGGCCAGGAGGAAGGAGGCCAGTCCGCCGGGCCCCAGCATCTGCCAGAAGGTGGAGCCCGGCGGGGCGGTGTAGGGATCAGACGCCATGCCCCAGGATGCCACCCTTCGCGGCGGCTCCGGTCAGCGCCCCGTCACCGCCGGATGGTCGGCTGCGCCACCGGCGCGGGTGCGGGCGGGCGCGCCGGGGTCGGGGGCGCGAGGGGCGCGAGGGGACGGATCACCGCCGGGGCCACGGCTCCCCCCGTGAACTGGAGCTGGACGGCCTGGCTCCGGGCCCGGCCCACCAGCAGGCTCACGGCGAGCGGCCCCGGGGTGGCGCGGCGGTAGCGGTCGGGGATCGTCACGTGCAGCACCCGCTCGCCCGCGGGCAGGGTGGCGCCATTGTCATCCACGGTGCGCCCCGCGTCCTCCGCGGGCACGGCGGAGGCCTCCTCCCCGTTGAAGACCACCTTGGGCACCTCGCTTCCGAGCTGCCGGGCATAGATCCGGATGCGGTAGGCCGGGGCGTGGTCGCCCACCTTCACCTCCGTGGGATTCAGGCGGAGGATCTGGGGCCCGGCCACGCCCGGCGCCACGGTCCCCGGGGCGGCGGCCGGGCCCATGGCCACGACGGGCGGGGCGGCCATGGCATTGGAGACCGGCGCCACGGGCGGGATGGCCCGGGGCGCGGCTTTGACAACGGGGGCGCTGAAGGTGAGCACCTTCTCCTGGGTGATGACCCCGTTCACGTCCATCACGGCGACCCGGAGCTGGCCGGGCCCGCTGAGCCGGAACCGCTCGGGGATCGTCACGTGGATGAGGCCCTCCCCGTTCTTCGTGAAGCTCCCGTCATCGTCGTAGTAGTGGACGCGGTCCTCCGCCGGCACGGCCCCGGCCCGGTCGCCGTTGAAGACCACCTTCAGGGAGCCCGCATCGGGATTCAGGTGGGTGCCGTAGAGCTTCAGGCGGTAGGAGGGCCGGCCCCCCAGGAGCTGGATGTCGTTGGGGACCAGGCGGGTGAGGGCCGGCGGGGCGCTGGGCGGCGGCACGGGCTTGACCGCGCCCGCCGGGGCCACGTCGATGGTCTTGATCGCGGACCAGGGGCTGGCCATGGTGGTGGCCCGGGAGGGGTCGTCGGCGGCATCCGCGCCCCCGGAGACCCAGAGCTTCACCTGGAGGTGGCTGCCGGGCTCGCTGAGGAAGCGCGAGGGATCCACGGCCAGCGTGATGACCGTGCTGGCGCAGGCCCCCAGGACCCGGGCCCCGTTGTCCCAGGTGGCCGGGACCCAGGGCGTGGCCACGTTCCGGGACGAGACGCCCCGCACGAAGATGTGCTGGTAGCCGCCCTCGGGCCCGGCGGGATGGCCCAGGTCCCCGTCCGGCGGCGCCAGGTTCGCGCCCGCGAGGACGATGACCACGCGACCGTACTCGTCCAGCCAGCCGGGGGTTCCCGGATACACCATCTGGGGATCGGCCCTGGCGATGATGGGCAGGCCCGGGGCCTGCGCCAGGGCGGTCAGGGCACAGCAGAGGAGGCAGGCGGCGACTCGGAACACGGAACCTCCGGGGGGAAGGCGGCCCTGGATTGCTTCGGCGGCCGCAGGAGGGGTTGGAAGGATCCGAGGAGCATAGACGGGAGCGCCCCGGACCTCAAGGCCCGGGGCGCGCGATACCTCGTCAGCTCAGGCTTCGGCCCGCTTCTCCGACTTCTTCTTCGCATCCATTGGATGCTCAGACGCCGGACTCAAACATGCCCAGCGACACATCCCAAGGACCAGGCTCAACCTTCCGACCGCTTTTCGGACTTCTTGCGCTCGTTGGTGTCCAGCACGCGCTTGCGCATACGGATGAAGTTGGGGGTGACCTCCACCAGCTCGTCGGCCTCGATGTACTCCAGGGCCTGCTCCAGGGTGTGCTCCCGGGGCGGGGTGAGGCGGGTGGCCTCGTCGCTGCCGCTGGCACGCATGTTCGACAGCTTCTTGCCCTTGGCCACGTTCACCACCAGGTCGTTCTCGCGGGCGTGCTCGCCCACGATCATGCCCTCGTAGCACTTCATGCCCGGGTGGATGAAGATGACGCCGCGATCCTCGAGGTTCATGAGGGCGAAGCCCACCGACTCGCACTGCTCCATGCTGATGAGGACGCCGTTCTTGCGGCCCGGCAGCTCGCCCTTGTAGGGGCCGTAGTGGCTGAAGAGGCTGTGGAGGATGCCCTCGCCGCGGGTGTCGGTCATGAACTCGCTGCGGAAGCCGATGAGGCCCCGGCTGGGGATCTTGAAGTGCAGCCGCAGACGTCCGCCCTCATTGCCCATGTCCTGCATCTCGGCCTTGCGGTTGCCCATGTGCTCCATGGTCACGCCCATGTAGGCCTCGGGGACATCGATGGTCACGTCCTCGTAGGGCTCCAGCTTCTCGCCGGTGACGGGGTCGGTGTGGAGGATCACCTCCGGGCGGCTCACGCAGAGCTCGAAGCCCTCGCGGCGCATGGTCTCGATGAGCACGGAGAGGTGCAGCTCGCCGCGGCCGCTGACCTTGAAGGAATCGGGGCTGTCCGTGTCCTCCACGCGCAGCGCGACATTGTGCTGCAGCTCCTTCTGGAGGCGCTCACGGATGCGGCGGCTCTGGACGTGCTTGCCGTCCTGGCCCGCGAAGGGACCGGCGTTCACCATGAACATCATGGAGATGGTGGGTTCGTCGATGTCCACGTAGGGCAGGGCCACGGGGCTCCCGAGATCCGCGATGGTCTCGCCCACGCGGATGTCGGGGATGCCCGCCAGGGCCACGATCTCGCCGGCGGTGGCCTCGGCCTGCTGGATGCGGGACAGCCCCTCGAAGCCGTAGAGCTGGGTGACCTTGTGCTGCTGGACGCTGCCGTCGCGCTTCACCAGGGACACGGTCTCGCCCACCTTGATGCGGCCGTTCACGATGCGGCCGATGCCGATCTGGCCCACGAAGTCGCTCCAGTCCATGAGGGTGACGAGCATCTGGAGGGGCGCATCGGGGCTGCCCGTGGGGTGCGGGCAGTGCTTCACGATGGTGTCGAAGAGGGGATCCAGGTTCTCGCTGGCCTCGTTGGCGTCCAGCATGGCGTAGCCCTGCTTGGCGCTGGCGAAGACGCAGGGGAAATCCAGCTGCTCCTCGGTGGCGCCCAGTTCGATGAGCAGGTCGAAGACCTGGTCCTGGGCCCAGAGGGGGCGCGCGCCGGGGCGGTCCACCTTGTTGATGACGACGATCGGGCGTAAACCGAGGGCCAGGGCCTTGCGGGTGACGAACTTGGTCTGGGGCATGGGACCGTCGAAGGCGTCCACCACCAGCAGCACGGAGTCCACCATGGAGAGCACGCGCTCCACCTCGCCGCCGAAGTCGGCGTGGCCGGGGGTGTCCACGATGTTGAAGCGGTAGCCTCCCCAGTGGAGGGAGGTCGTCTTGGCCAGGATGGTGATGCCGCGCTCACGCTCCTGGTCGTTGCTGTCCATGGCCCGTTCCTGGACCCGCTGGTTGTCCCGGAACATGTGGGCACCCTTGAACAGGGCATCCACGAGGGTGGTCTTGCCATGGTCGACGTGGGCGATGATGGCGATGTTGCGGATCTTCTCGAGCGAGGTCATCGGGCTCCCGGCAGTCCAGGCACAAGCCCGGCAGAACCTTAGATTTTACCAGATTCCCGTGACTTTTCCGAGCCTTGATCGCACCCCCTTCCATTGTCGCGGCAGGGGTCTAAGATAAGCGGACCCTCACCGGGAGAACCCCATGCATATCAACGAACTGCTCACCGTGGTCTGCGAGCAGGGCGCCAGCGACCTCCACCTGAAGGTCGGCAACCACCCCATCGCCCGCATCAAGGGGAAACTCACGCCCATGACGCAGTTCAAGCGCCTGGTGCAGGAAGACACCATCGCCATGGCCTACGCCATCATGGCCAGCGACAAGCAGAAGGCGAAGTTCAAGGAGAACCTCGACCTCGACATCGCCTATTCGGTGCCGAGCCTGGGCCGCTTCCGCTGCAACATCTTCAACCAGCGCGGCACCGTGGGCCTCGTCCTCCGCGTGATCCCCCGGAAGATCTACACCATCGACGACCTGATGCTGCCCAAGGTCCTCAAGAACATCTGCCAGGAGCAGCGCGGCCTGGTGCTGGTGACGGGCACCACGGGCTCCGGCAAGTCCACGACCCTGGCGGCCATGATCGACCTCATCAACGCCACCCGGTCCGAGCACATCCTCACCATCGAGGACCCCATCGAGTACCTGCACCGGGACAACCTCAGCATCGTGAACCAGCGCGAGGTGGAGGCGGACTGCAAGACCTTCGCCACGGCCCTGCGCGCCGCCCTCCGCCAGGATCCCGACGTCATCCTCGTGGGCGAGATGCGCGACCTGGAGACCATCGAGACGGCCATGCACGCCGCGGAGACGGGCCACCTGGTCTTCAGCACCCTGCACACCCTGGACGCCACCGAGACCATCAACCGCGTGATCTCCGTGTTCCCGCCCCACCACCAGAAGCAGATCCGCCTCCAGATGGCGGCCGTGCTCAAGGGCATCATCTCCCAGCGCCTGGTGCCCCGGGCCGACGGCCAGGGCCGCGTGCCCGCCGTGGAGGTCATGGTGGCCACCGAGACCGTCCGCACCTGCATCGAGGACAAGGACAAGACCAAGCTCCTCAAGGACGTCATCGCCTCGGGCACGGCCCAGTACGGCATGCAGACCTTCGACCAGAGCCTCTACTTCCTGCTGCGCCAGGGGCTCATCACCGAGGAGGAGGCCCTGCTTCGCGCCACCAACGTGGGCGAGTTCAAGCTGCGCCTCGAAGGCGTCATGGCCACCGCCGACATGGCCCGGGCCAACATGGAGCGCGGCATGTCCATCGCCCAGGGCGGGGGCCGGGAGTCCGGCGCGCCCGCGGCGCCCTCGGTCCAGCCTCCCGCTCCGGGCATGCCCATGGCCATGCCCCCCACCACCGACGTGAAAATCACCCTGGCACGCTGACCGCCCTTCCCCTTATCCTGGCTCTCCCACTCCCGGACCGAGGTCGCCGATGATCAAGATCGACATCGCCAATTCGCTGATGAAGGTTCACCCCTGCTCCCGCGCCACCGCCCTCCAGGTGGTGGACCTGCTCACGGAGCGCCTCAAGGACGCCCTGCTGAACGGGCATCGCATCGAGATCCGGGGCTTCGGCGTCTTCGAGCCCCGTCCCCGCAAGCGCGGCATGGGCCGGAACATCAAGACCGGCGCCAGCGTGCAGATTCCCAAGGGCAAGAGCATCCGCTTCAAGCCGGGGAAGGATCTGCGGGAGATCGAGGTCCAGTGACGGCGGCTCTCCACGCTGCGCGTGGAGAGCAGAAAAAAAACGGATCTCAGGCCAGGTCGGCGGCGGCTTTCTGGAGGCGCTCCAGGGCTTCGTCCACGTCGGCCCGGTGGGTGCGGGCGGCGAGGATGGCCAGGCGCAGGTGGAAGGTGCCGTTCAGCTTCGTGCCGCTGAGGAAGACCCGGCCCTCGGCGGTGAGGCGCTGAAGGATGGCCTGGTTGAAGGCGTCCGGGTCGCCGGACCGGAGCAGGAAGCGGAAGGCCAGGACGCTGAGCTGGGGGGCGGGACCGGGCTCCACGCCGGGCATCTCCCGGAGGCGATCGTAGGCGTACCGGGCCAGGAGCAGCTTCTCCTCCAGGGCCGCGCGGAAGGCCGCGACGCCATGGAGCTGCAGGGGCAGCCAGAGGCGCAGGGCCCGGGCGTGCTTGCTGAACTCCAGCGTGGTCTCGGAAGGGCTCAGCTCCTCCAGGTCCTCCGGCGGCGAAGGCAGGTAGTCCGCCTGGAAGGCGTGGGCCTTCCGCAGGGGCTCCAGGTGGCGCGTGAGCAGGGCCCCCAGGCCCAGGGGTGCAAAGAGGCCCTTGTGGGGATCCAGCACCAGGCTGTCGCTGCGCTCCAGGCCCCGGAGGGCGGCCCGCCCCTGATCCGTCAGGGCGAAGGAGGCCCCGTAGGCCCCGTCCGTGTGCATCCAAAGCCCGTACCGTCCGGCGAGATCGGCGCAGGCCTCCAGGGGGTCCACGGCACCCGTGTTGGTGGTGCCCGCCGTGGGCACCAGCAGCCAGGGCCGGAGCCCGGCGCGAAGGTCTGCCTGGATGGCCGCCTCCAGGGCCTCGGGCCGAAGCCGGTAGTCCGCATCCGTCGGGATTTCCCGCACGGGGGCCTCGCCCATGCCCGCCACGCGGAGGGCCTTCACGATGCAGTGGTGGGCCTGCTCGGAGAGGTACACACAGGCCCTCGCGTAGTCCACCGCCTTGAGGCTCGCGGCCTCGCGGGCGGTGCAGATGCCGATGAGGTGGGCCATGCTGCCACCCGCCGCCAGGTTGCCGGAGCTGCCCTCGGGCAGGCCCAGCTCCCGGGCCAGCCAGCCCAGGACTTGGTTCTCCATGCGCACGGCGCCGGGCCCGGCAAAGAAATAGGCCGCATAGCGGTTGGTGAGGGCCGCCAGCAGGTCGCCCAGGGCCCCGGCGAAGAGCGACGAAGGCGGGATGAAGGCCAGGTGCCGGCCCGAGGCGCCATGGGCTCCCACCCCGTCCACATGCTCCGCCAGGAGATCCAGGAGGCGGGGGAACGGGCGTCCCTCCTCCGGAATGGGGAAGTCCGCCAGGCCGGCCCCGGGCCGGTCCTTTTGCACGAAGGCCGGTGCCTCCGGAAGGGCCTGGAGGAAGCCCTCCGCGTAGCCATGGGCGGCCTCCCACAGCCCGGCCCGCGCCTCCACACCGGGATCCAGCTGCCGCGACTGCGCTTCCAGCTTCTTCAGGCGATCCAGCACGGGGGCCTCCGACCCTCCAGCCTACCAAGAGGTACAATGAGCCCATGGAAGCCTGCCGCCGCCCCGACGTCACCTACCCCACCCGCGTCCCCATGAAGATCATCGGGCGCCAGGAGGAACTGCGCCCCGACATGGTCATGGAGCTGATCCTCGCCCACCTGGGCCCCCAGGCCGAAGGCGACGAGCGGCACACCGCCAACTGCAAGGGTGCCTTCATCAGCTACACCTTCTGGGTCACCCTGCCCCACGGCCAGGCCGAGACGCCCCTGCGGGAGGCGATCCAGAAGCTGCCGGGCGTGGTGATGCAGCTGTAGGCATCCCAGGGAAAAGATCTCCACGAAGGACACGAAGGGAATAGCAAGGGCACCAAGGAATGACCTTGGTGCCCTTCAATCCTTTCTTCGTGTCCTTCGTGGAGATCCTTTTGCTTCTAGGGCCTGAGCGTGCCCATCATGCGGGGATACGGGATGGTCTCGCGGACATGCGGCAGCTTGCAGATCCACGCCACGGCGCGCTCGAGGCCCATGCCGAAGCCCGCGTGGGGGACGTTGCCGTACTTGCGGACGTCCAGGTACCACTCGTAGTCGGCGCGGCTGAGGCCCTCGTGGTCGATCTGGTCCAGGAGGTACTGGAGGCTGGAGGCGCGCTCGCCGCCGCCGATGACCTCGCCGTAGCCCTCGGGGGCCAGCAGGTCGGCGCCCAGGGCCAGGCGGGGATCCTGGGGATCGGGCTCCATGTAGAAGGCCTTGAACGCCTTGGGGAAGCGGTGCACCCAGAGGGGCCGGTCCGTGGCGTTCATGAGCATGGTCTCGTCGTCGTTGCCGAAGTCCTCGCCCCAGTTGATGTCGCTGCCCAGGGTCTTCAGCTTCTCCACGGCCTCGGTGTAGGTCATGCGGTCGAAGGTGGTGTTGAGGGCCGTCTCCAGGGGCGCGGTGTCGCGCTCGAGGATCTTCAGCTCCTCCTGGCGGCTTTCGAGCACGCGCTGGAGGAGGAACTTGGTCATGCGCTCGCCCAGGGCCATCACGTCGTCCAGGTGGGCGAAGGCCACTTCGGGCTCCACCATCCAGAACTCCGTGAGGTGGCGGCGGGTCTTGCTCTTCTCGGCGCGGAAGGTGGGACCGAAGCAGTAGACCTTGCCGAAGGCCGCGATGCCCGGCTCCTGGTAGAGCTGGCCCGACTGGCTGAGGAAGGCCATGCCCTCGTGGAAGTACTCGGTGCCGAAGAGGGTGCTGGTGCCCTCGCAGGCGCTGGGCGTGAGGATGGGCGCGTCCAGCAGCGTGAAGCCGTCGCCGTCGAAGAAGTCGCGGATGCCCTTCACCAGGGTGTGGCGGATGCGGAGGATGGCCCACTGGCGCTTGCTGCGCAGCCAGAGGTGGCGGTTCTCCATGAGGAACTCGGTGCCGTGCTCCTTGGGGGTGATGGGGTAGTCCTGGCTGCCGCCGATGAGCTCCAGGGACTTCACCAGGAGCTCGGGCTGGCCGGTCTTCGGGTGCAGCTGGACCACGCCGGTCACGGTGATTGCGGATTCCTGCGTGAGCTTTCCGGCCAGCTCGTAGCTGGCGGGGTCGGCCTCGGCGGCCCCGACCACGCACTGGACGAAGCCGGAGCCGTCCCGCAGGTCGATGAAGCGGGTCTTGCTGGTGCGGGCATTGCGGACCCAGCCCCGCAGCCGGACGGTCTCGCCGACCTGGCCGGCGAGGAATCGGACTTCGGTGAAGGGTTGGCTGCTCACGGGGGCTCCTCGGCCTAAACCTCTATTGTGCCCGGGGAAAGGAGCCGGCTCCAGGGTCCTATCCCAGGAGGGAGTCGAGCTTCTCCTTGAGCGACTCCTGGGTGAACGGCTTCACCACATAGGTGCTCACGCCCGCCTCCAGGGCCTGGACGATGTCCTGGGTGGCGGCGTGGGTGGTCACCATGAGGATCGGCACGGCGACACCGCGGTCCCGGATGGCCCGGGCGAAGGCGAGGCCATCCATTTCGGGCATGTCCCAGTCGGTGATGATCAGGTCCACGCCACCCTGGTCGAGCATCGCCAAGCCGGCGAGCCCATGCTCGGCCTCCACCACGTCCGTGTGGCCCATGCGGACGAGGTTGCCGATGATGATGCGCCGCATCGTCGGGGAGTCGTCCACCACGAGGATCTTCACGGAGTCTCCAGGGAAGGCCGGGGCGCTCGGTGCGCTTCGGCATTCTCTCCCATCGGTGGGATATGGAACATTGTCAAATCTGGCCCAGCCGTCCCCCGGCCCGGGGCCGGGCTGGGATAGACTTGGATCCGTGCGCGCGCCCGCGGGGGCGCACCCCGGAGGTTCCATGCCCGAAGCCCAAGGCCCTTGCCCTCCGCAGCCTGACCCAGATCCCGCGCGCGCCGCGCTGGGAGCGCCGGGCAGTAGCCCGCCAGGAAGGCGAGGTGAGCCTAGTGGTTCTACGCGATCCGAGCCTGACGCAGCGGGGTGCTGCCCGCCGCCCCAGCCCGAAGGGACGGTGCCAGCCGGGCGCTCGGCGGCGTCAGGGCCCTTGAGCAACGAACCACGTTGCCCTGCGGGCCCTTCCTTGCCGAGCATCCCGGCTGGCACCGTCGCGGCACACGGGGGGTCTGGGTCAGGCTGCCTGGACCCCGGCCAGCTGGACGCCACCCTCCGGCGCCTGGCGGAGGACCTGCTGGCTCGCCTGAAGCCCGAGGAGGAGGTGGTCCTCCTGGGCATCCGCTCCCGGGGCCTGCCCCTGGCCGAGCGCCTGGCCATCCTCCTGCGGGCCGCCACCGGGGCCGCGGTGCCCGTGGGCTCCCTGGACATCACCCTCTACCGGGACGACCTCACCGAGATGGTGGGCAGCCCCATCGTCCGGCCCACGGAGATCCCCTTCACCCTGAAGGAGCGCACCGTGGTCCTGGTGGACGACGTGCTCTACACCGGCCGGACGGTGCGCGCCGCCCTGGACGCCCTGCTGGACCATGGCCGCCCCCGCCGGGTGATGCTCCTGGTGCTGGCGGACCGCAGCGGGCGGGAGCTGCCCATCCAGGCCGACCTCGCCGGGCTGCGGGTGGAGGTGCCCCCAGGCCACCGGGTGGCGGTGCGGCTGAAGGAAATCGATGGTGAAGACGGCGTGACCGTGGAGGCCTGCTGATGACGTCCGAGCGCTACGTCTTTCCCCACAAGCACCTGCTGGGCATCGAGCCCCTCAGCCCCCAGGACATCACCGCCATCCTGGACCAGGCCCGGGCCTTCGAGGAGGTCTGCGAGCGGCCCAGCATCAAGATCGTGCCGGCCCTGCGCAAGAAGCTGGTGGTGAACCTCTTCTTCGAGAACAGCACCCGCACCCGCAACAGCTTCGAGATCGCCGAGAAGCGGCTCAGCGCCGAGATCATCAACTTCGACGCCGACACCAGCAGCCTGAACAAGGGCGAGACGCTCATCGACACGGCCATGAACCTGGAGGCCATGCACCCGGACCTCATCGTCATGCGCCACAGCGCCCCGGGGGCCCACGCCCTGCTGGCCCGGCACATGAAGGCCAGCATCGTGAACGCCGGCGACGGCGCCCACGAGCACCCCACCCAGGCCCTGCTGGACGCCTACACCCTGCGCAAGCACTTCGGGAACCTGGAGGGCCTGCGGGTGGCCATCGTGGGCGACATCCGCAACAGCCGCGTGGTGCGCTCCAATTTGTGGCTGCTCACCCGCATGGGCGCCAAGGTCACCCTGGTGGGCCCCCCCACGCTGGTGCCCCAGGAGATGGCCGCCACCTGGCCCGGCATCCAGATCAGCCACGACTTCGACGCCGTGATCCCCGACCAGGACGCCATCATGATGCTCCGCGCCCAGTTCGAGCGCGGCACGGGCGCCTACATCCCCGGCCAGGGCGAGTACAGCCGCTTCTTCCAGCTCAACCCGGCCCGCATGAAGCAGGCCAAGAAGGACGTCGTGGTGCTGCACCCCGGCCCCATCAACCGCGGCCTGGAGATCACCAGCGACGTGGCCGACGGCCCCCGCAACCTCATCCTCGACCAGGTCACCAACGGCGTGCCCGTCCGCATGGCCGTCCTCTACCTGCTGTCCCACCCCCACGGGGAGCAGGTGCCCTGATGGCGCTTCCCGTCGAGCGCATCCTGCACGCCATCCACCTCTTCCGGAAGGACCGGGTGCTCTTGGATGCGGATCTCGCTGAGCTCTACGGGGTGGAGACCCGGGTCCTCGTCCAGGCCATCAAGCGGAACGCCCAGCGATTTCCGGCTGACTTCATGTTCCAGCTCAGCGATGGGGAATGGGCCATCTTGAAATCACAATCTGGGATCTCAAGGTCCTGGGGCGGCCGCAGGACCGCGCCGTACGCCTTCACGGAACTGGGCGTGGCCATGCTTTCCAGCGTGCTCAACAGCGAGCGGGCCATCCGGGACCTGAGGGAACCGCCCGTCCCCGCCAGGAAGCCCATCGGCTTCCGCCCGAAGAGGTAGTTATGGCCGCCCCCGTCGAGATCCTCTCCCGCCTGCTCTGGATCAGGGATGCCGCCGCCCTGCCCGACCAGGCCCTGGCCGACCAGCTGGGCCTGGACCTGAAGGCCCTCACCGCGCTGGTGCAGGCCCGCCCCGAGCGTTTCTCCGAGAGCCTGGTCTTCCACCTCACGGCCGAGGAGCGCCAGAAGATCCCCCAGGCCCCCGTCCTGGCCTTCACGGAGGCCGGAACGGCCCTGTTGACGGGCCTCCTGGCGGACCAGGAGCCGGCCCTGCTCAAGCTTCTGCCCGCCTTCGCCGAGGCCCGGCGGGTCCTCACGGCCCAGGCCGAGCTGGCCGCCCGGCTCATGCTGCTGGAACAGAAGGTGGACGTGATCCTCAAGGCCCTCCAGGGGGAGGGCGAAGAGGAGGGGCAGCCGGAGCGCCCCATCGGCTTCGTCCAGGAGAACCTGCCCAAGGGGCTGAAGGCGCGGCAGCGCGCCCCGAAGAAGGGATGATCCGTCCATGATCCAAGGCCCCATCACCCTGCTCATCCTCGACGGCTTCGGCGACGGGCCGCGGAACGCATTCGACGCCACCTTCGTGGCGGCCATGCCGCGCTTCAACTCGCTGAGGAAGGCCTACGCCACCACCCAGCTCTTCACCAGCGGCGAGGCCGTGGGGCTGCCGGACGGCCAGTTCGGCAACTCCGAGGTGGGCCACATGAACCTGGGGGCCGGCCGCGTGGTGTGGCAGGAGCTGACCCGCATCGATGCGGCCATCCGGCGGGGCACCTTCCGGGAGAACGCCGCCATGGGCGCCCTGCTGGCCGGGCTCAAGGCCTCCGGGAAGCGCCTCCACCTCATGGGCCTGGTGAGCGACGGCGGCGTCCACAGCCACCAGAACCATCTCGTGGCCCTGGCCCAGTGGGCCCAGGCCGCCGGCGTACCCACCACCATCCACGCCATCACGGACGGCCGCGACACGGGCCAGAAGAGCGCCGACGGCTACCTCCAGTGGCTGACCTTCCAGCTGCGGGACCTCCCCCTGGTGACCCTCGGCTCGGTGTGCGGGCGCTACACGGCCATGGACCGCGACAAGCGCTGGGAGCGCACGGAGCAGGCCTGGAAGCTCTACGTGGACGGCGAGGCGCCCCAGACGGCGCCGGACGCCCTGGCCGCCATCGCGGCGGCCTACGGGCGCGGCGAGACGGACGAGTTCGTGGCCCCCACGAAGCTCACGGCCTTCCATCCCATCGCCGATGGCGACGGCGTGCTGTGGTTCAACTTCCGCGCCGACCGGGCCAGGCAGATGTGCCACGCCCTGGTGCATCCCGGCTTCGCGGGATTCAAGCCCCGGCACCGCCCGGCCGTGAAGCTGGTCACCTTCACGGCCTATGACATGGAACTCGACCCCTACATCTCCGTCGCCTACCCGCCCCAGAGCCTGGACCACATTCTGGGCGAGCTCATCAGCGCCAAGGGCTGGAAGCAGTTCCGCACGGCGGAGACGGAGAAGTACGCCCATGTGACCTACTTCTTCAACGGCGGCCGGGAGGCCCCCTTCGAGGGCGAGGAACGGCGCCTGGTGCCCTCCCCCAAGGTGGCCACCTACGACCTGCAGCCGGAGATGAGCCTGGCGGACGTGAGCCATGGGCTGGAGGCGGCCATCGGCTCCGGCCAGTACCGGTTCCTGGTGTGCAACCTGGCCAACCCCGACATGATCGGCCACACCGGCGACCTGAAGGCCGCCGTCACCGCCTGCGAGGCCGTGGACGCCGCCGTGGGCCGCATTGCGGACGCCACGCTGGCGGCGGGCGGGGCCCTCTTCATCACCGCGGACCACGGCAACTGCGAGTGCATGCGCGACGAGGGCGGCAATCCCCACACCTCGCACACCCTGAACCCGGTTCCGGCGGTCCTCGTGGCCCGGGGCTTCGAGGCCCGCCAGCTTCGCAGCGGCGGCGCACTCAGCGACGTGGCCCCCACCCTCCTGAAGCTGTTCGGCCTGCCCCAGCCCGAGGCCATGGACGGCAAGAGCCTGCTCTGAGGAGGGCTCCGTGAGCCAGATGCCGCTCGCATCCGTCGCCACCCCGCGAATCGTCAAGGTCATCGGAGCGCTGCTGATCCTGCTGAACCTGGGGGTGGCGGTCGCGGTGGCTTGGAGCCTCGATGTCATCTACCGGCAGCACGTGAGGCGGGCCGAAATCGCCACCCAGAACCTGTCCGAGGCGCTGGAGGACAACGTCAGGGACACCATCCGGGGGATCGACCTCACCCTCCAGTCCCTCCAGGACGAGGCCGTCCACGACCCCCGGGGCCTGAGGCAGAGCGTCCTGACCCAGGCCTTCCAGCGGACCGGGAACCTGACCTCCCTCCAGGTGGCGGACCGGACGGGGCGAGTGATCTACGCGGTCCCCGGGGAACCCGCGGCGGCGGTGTCCAGCCAGGCCTTTTTCCGGCAGTTCCAGGAGACGGAACGGGATGACCTGTTCATCTCCAGCCCCGTCCCGGGCCCGGGCGGCACCTGGAACCTCATCCTGGCCCGGCGGATCCAGCGCGCCGGAGGCGGGTTCGCCGGCGCGGTCTACGCCCTGCTTCCCACGGAACAACTGGCCCGGACCATGTCCCGGCTGGATGTGGGCCGATGGGGTTCAGTGTCCCTGCGGGGGGCGGACCTGGGCCTGCTCGCCCGCTATCCCGACTTCGCAGGACGGTCCAGGCTGATCGGCGACACCCACGTGTCCGGCGCCTACCAGGTGGCGATCCGGTCCGGCCATGGCTCCGCCCAGTTCACGGAGACATCGGTCCTGGACGGCATCCGGCGCACCTACACGCTGCGGAGGTCCGACTCTCCCGTGTTCTACATCCAGGTTGGCCTGGCCCAGCAGGAGTATCTCCAGGCCTGGCGCCACCAGGCCGCCCTGGCGGCCGGGGTGGTTCTGGGGCTGGTCGGCCTCACCCTGGCCCTGGGCTGGCAAGCGCGATCCTCCTGGATCCGCTATGAGAAGGACCAGGAGCGGCTGGCCACTCAGGAGGCCAAGTACCGGCTGCTGGCGGAGAATGCCACAGACGTCATCTGGTCCATGGATCCAGACGGCAACCTCACCTACGTGAGCCCCGCCATCCTCCAGCAGCGCGGATGGTCCCCCGAGGAGTTCATGGCCTCGAAGCCGGAGGTGCGGGCGGTCTCTGGGAAAGCTGGCGAATCGTTCCAGAAGCGCCTGGATGAAATCCGCCGGCTTCCTCCTGGGTCCCAGCCCGCCGAGGAGGACCTGCTCCAGACCACGGTGGCCCGCAAGGACGGGCTTGAGATCCACGTGGAGATCCAATGCCGGGCGGTCTGGGGGGAGGACGGGTGCCTGCTCGGCTTCCAGGGCGTCACCCGGGACATCACCGCGCGCAAGCGGATGGAGGTGGAGCGCGAGAGGCTGATCCAGAGCCTGACCCAGGCCCTGGCCGACGTGAAGCAGCTCAGCGGCATGCTCCCCATTTGCGGCAACTGCAAAAAGGTGCGCGACGACCACGGCTACTGGAGCCAGATCGAGACCTACCTCTCCGAGCACACGGAGGCCACCTTCACCCACGGCGTCTGCCCCGACTGCGCCCAGAGGTTCCGGGAGGAGATCCAGGCCCGCCGCACTCAACGGACCGAGGGAGGTAGCGAGTGAAGATCGCCTTCATCGGCACCCACGGCGTGGGCAAGACCACCCTCTGCTATGAGCTGGCCGCGGCCCTCAAGCGGGAGGGCATCCATGTGGACATCGTGAAGGAGGTGGCGCGGCTCTCGCCCCTGCCCATCAACCAGAAGACCTCCCTGGAAGCCCAGACCTGGATCTTCTTCACGCAGATGGCGGAGGAGATCCGCTCCGGCAGCCAGCATGACGTGGTGGTGTGCGACCGCAGCGTGCTGGACAACTACGCCTACCTGATGCTGGCCTTCGGCCGCCAGCTGCCCATCGAGCGCTTCATGCACCACTGGATGAAGGGCTACGACCTGCTCTTCAAGGTGCCCTTCTCCGGCCACCTGGCGGCGGACGGCGTGCGGGACACGGACACCTTCTTCGCCGAGTCCATCGACCGGCTGGTGGATCAGCTCCTGGCGGAGCGCGCCATCCCCCACGAACGGCTGGATCCCGGGGACCGCCCTGGCTGGATCCGCCGGGTGAAGGAGGTGGTCCTCCACCACCCCAAGGCCCAGAAGCGTTTGTTATAGACCATTTGGTCATTTGTGATCCAGATCGCCCCCATTGGGCTGGAGCGGTCCTGACTCTCGGTAGATCATCCAGGGTCGGGAGGCGTCCATGGCCCTGAATGACACCCAGCTCGTGCGCGGCGGCAGCTTCATGTTCCACCCCGCGGGCACCCTGCCCCAGTTCACGCCCGAGGAGAGCAGCGAGGAGGCATTGGCCATCGCGGAAGCCGCCCGCGACTTCGTGGCCGGTGAGGTCATGCCCCGGGACGAGGAGATCGACCACCTCGATCTGGAGCTGAACCGCGAGCTGCTGCGGAAGGCCGGCGAGCTGGGCATCCTGGGCATCGAGATCCCCGAGGCCTACGGCGGCCTGGACCTGGAGAAGAAGACGGCCCTGCTGGTGCTGGAGGAGATGGCCAAGCAGGCGAGCTTCTCCACCAGCTACGGCGCCCACACCAGCATCGGCACCCTGCCCATCGTCTACTTCGGGAACCACGCGCAGAAGGCGAAGTACCTGCCCCTGCTGGCCAGCGGCGAGTGGGTGGCGGCCTACGCGCTGACCGAGGCGGGCAGCGGCTCCGATGCCCTGGGCGCGAAGACCACCGCCGTGCTGGAGGACGGCCACTGGGTGCTGAACGGCACCAAGGCCTGGATCACCAATGCCGGCTTCGCCGATGTCTTCGTGGTGTTCGCCAAGATCAACGGCACCCACCTCAGCGCCTTCATCGTCGAGAAGACGGATCCCGGCGTGAGCACCGGGGCTGAGGAGAAGAAGCTCGGCATCAAGGGCAGCTCCACCCGCACCGTCATCCTCGACAACTGCCGCATCCCCGAAGACCGGCTGCTGGGCGGCAAGGGCAAGGGCGCGCGCATCGCCTTCGGCATCCTCAACGTGGGCCGCTTCAAGCTGGGCGCCAGCTCCGCCGGGGCGGGCAAGCGCGTGCTGGAGTACACGCTGAAATACGCCGGGGAGCGCACCCAGTTCGGGAAGCCCCTCACCGCCTTCGGCCTCATCCAGCAGAAGCTGGCCAGCATGGCCGTGCGGATCTTCGTGGGCGAGAGCATGAACTTCCGCACCATCGGCTACCTGGACGAGGCCCTGGCCCACACCAGCTGGGAGAGCGAGACCGGCGGCGCCGACAAGATGAAGGCCATCGAGGAGTACTCGACCGAAGCCTCCATGGCCAAGGTCTGGGGCAGCGAGGCCCTCTTCGCCACCGCCGACGACGCCCTGCAGACCTTCGGCGGCGCGGGCTTCAGCGCCGAGTACCCCGCCGAGAAGATCTACCGGGACTGCCGCATCAACCGCATCTTCGAAGGCACCAACGAGATCAACCGCCTCCTCATCGCCCAGACCTTCCTCAAGCGGTGCAGCGGCACGGACGGCCTGCCCCTGGCCGAAGCCGGCTCGGCGCCCCTCCAGGTGCCGGAGGACGGGCTGCTGGGTACCGTGGCCCTGGCCAAGGCCCGGGCCCTGAAGGTGATCGCCCGGGCCCAGGCGGAGCAGGGACCGAAGATCCTGGACAACCAGGAGGCCGCGGCCCACATCAGCAACCTGCTGCTGGAACTCTATGCCATGGAGTCCGCCGCGGTCCGCGCCGGCAAGATGCTGGCCTCCGGCCACCGCTGGGCCGCCCTGGCCCGCGACATGGCCGAGGTCTACACCCAGGAGGCCTGGAACCGCGTGCAGTCCGAGGCCCGCATGCTGGCCGGCGAGCTGGCCTCCGGCGAGGCCCTGGACGCCCTCATGGCGGAGCTGCTCGCCATGCACGCCCCGGCGCCGGCGCCGCTCTCCACCCTGCGCAACCGCATCGCCCTGGCCCTCATGGAGCAGGGGCGCTACCCGATCGGCTAAAGATTCACCACGGAGGCACGGAGTTCACTGAGAAGAACACGGAGAAAGCACTGAAATCGCATCTCCGTGTTCTTCTCCTCCGTGTTCTCAGTGTCTCCGTGGTGGATCCCTCGCGCCGGGGATTCTCTCCTACCGGACGCCCGTGTGCAGGGCCACGATGCCGCCTGTGAGGTTGGTCCAGCCGACCTCGCGGAAGCCCGCGTCGGTGAGCTCGGCGGCCAGGGCCCGCTGGTCCGGGAAGCCGCGGATGCTCTCGGGCAGGTAGGTGTAGGCGGAGGCGTCGCCGCTGATCCGGGCGCCGATGCGGGGCAGCACGCGCAGGCTGTACCAGTCGTAGAGCGCCTTCAGTCCCGGCAGCACCGGAGTGCTGAACTCCAGGATGGTGAGCTGGCCGCCGGGCCTCAGCACCCGCAGGAACTCGGCGTAGGCCAGGGGCCGCGCCTCCACATTGCGGATGCCGTAGCAGATGGTGATGCCGTCGAAGCTGGCGTCCCGGAAGGGCAGCCGCTGGGCGTCCGCGTCGCTGGAGGCCCAGATCCGGTCCGCCAGGCCCTTGCGCTGGAACTTGGCGGGCCCCAGCCGCAGCATGGCGTGGGTGAAGTCCGTGCTCACCACCTGGGCGCCGCGCCGGGCCAGGGCCACGCTGGAGTCCCCCGTGCCCGCAGCCACATCGAGGAAGCGCTTCCCCGGCGCGGCGCCGGAGCGCCGGGCCATGCGCCACCACCACCAGAAGTCCACGCCGCCGGACAGCACATGGTTCAGGAGGTCGTACTTCCCGGCGATGGCCGAAAACATCTGCTGCACTTGAGGGCCTTCCGGCATCCAACCTCCTGGGGCCCTTCCATTGAACCAGAGAGGAGGCCTACCTGAGGTATCCCCGGCATTGACCAGAGGTAGAGGCTAGCCAAGAGCCCTGTGGGCCCCCATCGTGGTCCCTACCCCAATCTGGAGGACAGAGATGAGCACCGCCGCTGCAGAGCAGGTCAAGGGAGGCAGTTTCCTGCTGACCCCCATCGGGGCCATGCCCCAGTTCACCGCCGAGGAGTTCGGCGACGACGCCAAGGAGTTCGCCCGGGCCGCCCGGGACTTCATCGAGGGCGAGGTCATCCCCCGCGACGAGGAGATCGACAAGCTCGACCTGCCCCTCACCATCGAGCTCATGAAGAAGGCCGGCGAGCTGGGCCTGCTGGGCCTCGAGATCCCCGAGGCCTACGAGGGCATGGACGTGGACAAGCGCACCGCCATGCTCGTGCTCGAGGAGATGAGCAAGCAGGGCAGCTTCGCCGTGAGCTACAGCGCCAACACCGGCATCGGCACCCTGCCCATCGTCTATTTCGGCACCGAGGCCCAGAAGAAGGCCTACCTGCCCAAGCTCGCCACCGGCGAGTGGCTGGCCGCCTACGCGCTGACCGAGGCGGGCAGCGGGTCCGACGCGCTCGGCGCGAAGGCCACGGCCGTGATGGACGGCGACCACTGGGTGCTGAACGGCACCAAGATGTGGATCACCAACGCCGGCTTCGCCGATGTCTTCGTGATCTTCGCCAAGGTGGACGGCAAGGACTTCAGCGCCTTCATCGTCGAGAAGACCGACCCCGGCGTGAGCACCGGCGCCGAAGAGAAGAAGATGGGCATCAAGGGCAGCTCCACCCGCACCGTCATCCTGGAGAACTGCCGCATCCCCAAGGACCGCCTGCTGGGCGAGATCGGCAAGGGGCACAAGATCGCCTTCGGCATCCTGAACATCGGCCGCTTCAAGCTGGGCGTGGGCAGCCAGGGCGGCATGAAGCGCATTCTGGAATACACCATCAAGTACACCGGCGAGCGTCAGCAGTTCGGCAAGCCCATCAACAGCTTCGGGCTCATCCAGCAGAAGCTCGCCGACATGGCCACCAAGATCTTCGTGGCCGAGGCCCTGAACTTCCGCACCATCGGCTACCTGGATGACGCCCTCCACGCCACCAGCTGGGACAGCCCCACCGCCGGCGCCGACAAGATGGCCGCCATCGACGAGTACGCCATCGAGTGCAGCATCTCCAAGGTGTGGGCCAGCGAGGCCCTGTTCAGCGTGGCGGACGAGGCCGTGCAGGCCTTCGGCGGCTACGGCTTCAGCGCCGAGTACCCGGCCGAGAAGGCCCAGCGGGACTGCCGCATCAACCGCATCTTCGAGGGCACCAACGAGATCAACCGCCTGCTCATCGCGGGCACGCTGCTGAAGCGCGCCATGAAGGGCGAGCTGCCCCTCATGCAGTTCGGCCAGCAGGTGGCCAAGGAGATCTCCAACCCGATCAAGGCCGAGAGCTTCACGGGCCCCCTGGCCCGCCTCAAGCACGGCGTGGAGCTGAGCAAGCGCCAGTGCATGCTGGCTGCGGGTCTGGCGGTGCAGGTGCTGGGCCAGAAGCTCATCGACAACCAGGAGGTCATGGCCCGCATGAGCAACATGCTCATGGAGATCTACGCCATGGAGAGCGCCGTGGTGCGCGCCGAGCGCATGGTGGAGTCCGGCCACCGCTGGGCCCAGATCGCCCGCGACATGACCGAGCTCTACGTGAACGAGAGCTGGCACAAGGTCCACGGCGACGCCCGCATGCTCTGCGCGGACGTGGTCGAAGGCGAGGCCCTGCGCCACGCCCTGGCCGGCGTGAAGGCCTTCACCGAGTTCCACCCCACCAGCAGCGCCCGCCTGCGGGGCCGCATCGCCAGCGAGCTCATCCAGAAGGGGTACTACCCGGTCGAAGTGTTCTGAACCTGGGCGCCGCCGCGGCGCGGCGGCGTATGGAAAGGGGCCCCGCGGGGCCCCTTTTTCGTTCCAGGTTTGATCTACCGCCGGATCTCGCGGCCGCCGCCGCGGCCTTCACCGCCGGAGGGGCGCATGGGCGCGGGTTCCGGGCGCGATTCGGACCTGGGCTCGGGCCGGGGTTCGGGGGCCCGCTCCCGGGGCGGATCGACCCGGGTGGGACGGGATTCCCGCTCGGCGGGCCGGGGCGAAGGGTCCGGGCGGCGTTCCTCCCGCTCGTACCGCGGCCGCGGCTCCACGGGGCGTTCCCGGGGCGCGCTCTCCATGCGGCGGTCCGGCTGGGAGGGCCGGGATTCGTAGCTGCGCTCGCGGGGGGCTGGGTCCTGGCGCCGCTCTTCCGGGCGGGGCCGGGATTCCATGGGGCGCTCCCGGGGCGCGGGGTCCGGACGCCGGTCCTCCACACGGCCCCGGGGCTCGGGACCGCGATCCCGCGGAGCCGGATCCGCCCGCCGGTCCTGCGGCTGGGGCGAGGGCAGCTCCCGCGCGCGGTCCCGCGGCCGGTCCTCGAAGCCCCGGGCGCGGGGCGAGACCGGGCGGTCGGCGCCCTGGGCCCGGCGATCCTCGAAGGGCACCCGGGCGGCGGGGCCGGGGGTGGCGCCTGGGGTGGGCGTGCCGGGGCGGGCGGCCGCGACGGGCGCGGCCTCGCGCCGGATGATGGTGCGGCCCGTGGCAGCCTGGGCCTGGCGCTCATAGGTGGCCAGCCGCTGGCGGTTCACGTCGCGCTGGAAGGCCGTCTGCATCTGGCCCGGGTTGCGGAACTCCGCATGGGAGACCACCAAGGGGGACCGCTGCCAGGGGGCCCGCAGATCCCGGCCGCCGCCGGTCCAGGTGGTGGCGCCGGTGGCGCCGTTGAAGCTGCGGATCACGTTGGCGTCGGAGTAGATGCGGGTGCGGACGTTCACCACGTTGATGTAGTTCACGGACACCACGTTCCAAGCGTAGCCGCCGCCCCAGGCCCCGTAACCCCAGTGGCAGGGCGTGTTGTAGTAGCCCAGGGGCGCCCAGCCGTAGTAGCCGGGGGTGTAGTTCCAGGCCACCCAGGCGGGGCTGTAGTAGACACCGGGGATCCAGAACCAGCCCACGCCCAGGCTCCAGTGCCAGCGGCCGTGGTGGTAGGCCACGTAGGCCCAGGGCTCGTCGGAGATCCAGGTCATGCCGCCCGCGTAGGGGGCCCAGCGGCCCTCGTAGTAGGGGCGCCAGTCCTCGGCCACGCCGTTGGGCTGCCAGACCCAGCCGTACTCCGTGGACTCGACCCAGCGGCCGTGGCCGTCCAGATCATCTGCGTAGTAGCGGATCTCGGAGGGCACCCGGTCCCAGCTCTCGCCGCGCCGGATCACCAGCGCCCGCTCGCTCCAGCGGTCGAAGTCGTCGCCGTCGTAGGTGTTGAAGTCGCGCACGCGGTCCAGCCGGTCCTGGGGGCTGTAGACCGTCAGCCGCTCGCCCGCGGAGACGCGGTTCTCGTCCCGCTCGTTGGCGAAGGAGACCCGGCCGCTGTGGACCTTGAGGCGCACCAGCCGGTCGCGCTCGGCCTCGATGGTGAAGGCGCCGCTGTCGAAGCAGGTGGCTGTGCCGGAGGGGGTGTCCACCCGGAACCGGGCGTCGGACTGACCGCCCAGCACCACGCGCATGCGGCCGTAGTCGAGGCGCAGGAGCACCTGCTTCTCGCCCTGGCGGTTGGTGAAGAGGGCCGCCACGGTGAAGCGGGTGGCGCCGCCGAAGGCGATGCGGGTGCCGTCGCCCAGTTGCAGAACGCCACGACCGCGGCTTTCCACGACATCGCCTTCCGCGATGGGGGTGCCGCGGCCCAGGGTCTCGTCCAAGTCGCCCTTGCGGACCCGGACCTCGCCCTCGACGGCTCGCACCATGGCATAGCGCTCAGGGGCCTCGCCCTGGTAGGTCTCATCATCCCCCGGGGCCTGCGCAGCCGCGTGGGGGGCCATCGCCACGAAGGCTGCGGGAAGCAACAGGGCCGCGGCGACTCGGGAATGGGTGAAGGGCGCGTTCATGGGACCTCCAAGGGATTGGATGCCGACTCCCGCAGGATCGGTTCCGGGGTACCGAGCCAGGGTCGTGCCAGTTTTTGTAAGTCTTCAGTCTTCAGTCTTCAGTCTTCAGTCCTCAGTCCTCAGTCTTCAGTCTTCGGTCCTCAGTCCTCAGTCCTCAGTCTTCAGTCTTCGGTCCTCAGTCCTCAGTCTTCAGGCTCTCGGCCTCAGTCTTTGGGGAAGGGGGCGAGGGCGGTGCCCACTTTGGGGGGGTCGGGGCGGGGCCCCAGGGCCGCCAGCCGGGGCAGCAGGCCCATCCAGGGGATGGACCACTGGCGCGGAGCGCCCTTCTCCACGTCCCCGGCGGCCACCTCCAGGCGGTCGGGCAGGAAGCGGATCCGCAGGTCCCGGCCCGGCGGCAGCGGCAGGTGGACCAGCCGGGCCGTGGCGGGATGCACCACGATCAGGAAGCTCTCGCCATCCTCCATGACCCAGAGCAGGCCCCGGAGGAAGGGGCGGAAGTCGTCCGCGCCCCACTGGAGCCCCCCCAGTCCCTGGGTCAGGGGGGAGTCCTTGGGGAAGGTCCAGACGCCCGGTGCCAGGTCCAGCGGCGCGCCGCCATCCCGCCAGGCCCGCAGGGGCCGCCCCGGCAGGCCCGTGAGCAGGAGGATCAGACCCCGGGCATCGCTCACGCGCAGGGTGCCATCCCCGCTCAGGTGCACGGTCATGGGTCCCTGGGAGGGGGCGGGGGTCCCGGGCACCTCCGCCGGGGGCACCCAGGGTTCCGCCATCCAGGCCAGGGGCGAGGCCTGCTCCCAGGGCAGGGGCTGGTGGCCCGGGACCGTCGGGGCCTGGGTCGCGGGAGGGGGGGCGGCCAGCAGGGCCGCGCCGGTCAGGAAGAGGGCGCCCAGCCGCACAGGGCCTCCAGGTTGCGGGTGGTCAGGTCGGCCAGCTTCTGGGTGGAGATGCCGCGCAGCGCCGCCACGGCCTCGGCGGTGAACCGCACGTAGGCGGGCTCGTTGGACTTGCCCCGGTAGGGCACCGGGGCCAGGAAGGGCGCATCCGTCTCCACCAGGATGCGGTCCGCCGGCGCCCAGGCCGCCACGTCGCGCACGGCCTCGGCCTTCCGGAAGGTGGCGATGCCGGAGAAGCTGAGGTAGAAGCCCAAGTCCAGGGCGCGGGCGGCGAAGGCGCGGTTCTCGCTGAAGCAGTGGATGACGCCCCGCACGGCGTCGGCGCCCTCCTCTTCCAGGATCCCCAGCGTGGCCTCCGGGGCGGATCGGGTGTGGATCATGAGGGGCTTCCCGAGGGCCTTCGCCAGGCGGATCTGGGCGCGGAACACCGCCTCCTGCTCGTCGCGCGGGCTGAGATCGTAGTGCCAGTCCAGGCCGGTCTCGCCCACGAAGCGCACGGCGGGATCCGCCGCCAGGGCCGCCAGGGCCGGTTCCGTATCCTGAGACCATGTCTTGGCCTCGTGGGGATGCACGCCCAGGCTGGCCCGAACGCTTGGAATCCGCCGCGCAAGGTCAAGTACTGCGCGTGAATCTTCCAAGTCGGTGCCCACGGCGATGAACCCCGCCACCCCCTCGGCCCGGGCCCGGTCGAGAGTCCTTTCCACCTGGCCATCGGCCAGATGGCTCCCGGTGAGATGGCAATGGGCGTCCACAAGCATGGTTTCATGATCCCATGCCCACCAAGGATCATGGTGCGCGGCTTCCGCGCCGATGATCCCCTCAACGATCGACCCATGCGTTCCTTCCGCCCCACCATCCTATGGCTATGGCTCTGGCTGAGCCTCACCGTCTCCCTCACGCTGGCGGGCCAGCAGCCTGCGTTCCGGCGCTTCGGGTTGCGGGACGGCCTGCCCCAGAGCCAGGTGACGACCCTGCTGGAGGACCAGCGCGGGTTCCTGTGGGTGGGCACCAACACCGGGGGCGTGGCGCGTCTGGGGGCTTCGGGCTTCCGGACCTTCGCCGGGCCCCAGGGACTCAAGGCCCTCTTCATCCACACGCTCCTGGAGTCACCCTCCGGCAGCATCTGGGTGGGCAGCCAGGAGGGCGTGTCCGAGATCCGCGGCGAGACCGTGCTGAACCATACCCTCGACCCGAACGGGGGGGCCCTCGAAGCACGGGCCCTCGGGCTGGACGAGCAGGACCGCGTGCTGGTGGGCAACCGCCAGGGCCTGTTCCGCTTCCAGGACGGGCGGTTCACCCCGGTGCAACTGCCCGCGCCCTGGCCTGGGGGGCCGATCCGCCGCCTGGCGCGGGACCATGCGAAGGGGGTGTGGATCCTGGGCCGGGACAACCTGGTGGCCCGGTGGGACCCGCAGGGCCTGAGCCTGTACGCCCTGTCCCGGAACCATCCCGGCGGAGTGGCCCGCGACCTCCAGGTGGACAGCCGCGGACAGGCCTGGCTGCTGCTGGACAGCGCCCTCCTCCGCATGGACCGGGGCCGCTGGGTGAACGTGCCCCTCGCCGGACTGCCCCGCACCCCCCGCATGGTGAGCCTCCGGTTCGACACCCTGGGCGAAGGCTTCCAGATCTCCCTGGGCGGTGACGGCGTGCTGGTCCGGGAGGCCGACGGGCGCACCCGGATCCTCTCAGCGGCGACGGGCCTTCCCCGCGACCGCATCTTCATCGCCATGCGCGACCGGCGGGGCGTGCTGTGGGTGGGCTCGGACGGCGATGGCCTCGCCGCCCAGGCGCTGCCGGAACTGCTGACCCTGGACAGCTCGAACGTGGTCCTGGGCAAGGATCTGGCCGCAGTCTCGGGCATCCTCGAGCTGGCCCCGGACCGCTACATGCTGGCCACCAGCACCGGGATCTACCTGGCGGAGGACCGCCGGAACATCACCGGCCACTGGACCCAGCGCGAGGGCCTCCCCGCCACCGAGACCTGGGGCCTGCTCCCGGATGGAGCCGGCGGCGTCTGGGTGGGCACGGACCGCGGCCTCGCCCGCTGGCGGAACGGCCGCGCCGCCGCCGCCGGCCCCCGGGAGATGGCCAAGGCCGCCGTCCTCACGCTGGTCCGCGATGGAAGCAGCATCTTCGCGGGCACCGACCAGGGCCTGTTCCAGCTGGACGGCCAGGGCCGCCTCCTGGCCCACCACCGCCTCCCGCCCGAGGCGGGCAACGAGACCGTCTCGAACATCCTCCGCCACGAGGGTCGCCTGCTCCTGGCCACGGGCTACGGGCTCTGGGAACTGGACAGGGGCAAGCTCCAGCGGGCCTTCCCCGAGGCCCCCTTCGCCGCCTCCACGGTGACGGCCATGGCCGCCGATGCCCGGGGACGGCTCTGGATCGGCACCATGAAGGGCCTCCACCTCTGGCGTGACGGCCAGTGGACCACCTTCGGGATCAAGGACGGCCTGCCGGACGAGGGGATCAATTTCATCGCCGACGTGGGCCGGGGCCGCATGGCCTTCGGCCACAACAAGGGCGTGACCCTGCTGGAGGGCCGGAACCTCCACCACCTGAGCCGCAGCCAGGGCCTCATCTCGGAGGAGACCAACCACGACGGCTTCCTGCTGGATTCCAAGGGCCGGCTCTGGATCGGCATGATCGGCGGGGTCTGCATCCTCCAGGACGCCCAGGGCTTCCACAACACTCCGCTGCGCCCCCCCACCCTGCTGGATGTGCGCTGGCCCGCGGGCTCCCAGGCCCTCCCGCAGGAGGCGGATGTCCCCCCGCGGCCGGATTTCCTGGATCTCAGCTTCGACACGGGGGATCCGCTGGTCCCCTCCCAGCTGCACTACCAGGCCTTCCTCCAGGGCGTGGACGAAGGCTGGCGGCCCGTGAACCAGGGGCTCACGCTCCAGTACCGGAACCTCCGGGCCGGGCACTACGAATTCCGGCTGCGCGCCTCCAGCGACGGCGTGGCCTGGGCTGAGGCGGCGCCGGTCTCCCTCGTGGTCGCCCCCGCGTGGCATGAGCGCTGGCTGGTCCGGAGTCTCTTCGGCCTGGCCCTGGTGGGCCTGCTGGCCTGGGCGCTCTGGTGGCGCGGCCACAGCCTCGCCCTCCGCTCCCGCGAGCTGGAGGAGACCATCGAGAACCGCACCCTCATGCTGGACCGGCAGAACCGCGCCCTGGAGCACGCCCACCAGCAGATCAAGCGGAGCCTCGAGAGCCGACTGAAGCTGCTGGACACGGTCACCCACGACCTCCGCTCGCCCCTCACGACCATCCTCCTCACCCTGGACCGGCTGCGGGAGCTGGCGCCCCAGGCCAGCCTGAACCTCCTCGACGTGATGGAGCGGGAGGCGAACCGCATCGAGACCCTGGTGCGGAACCTGCTGGACCAGAGCCGCTCGGAAGCCCTGCTCCAGAGCCTCAAGCTGGTGCCGACGGTGCCGGCCGAAGTGACCGAGGGCTTCGAGGATGTGCTCCGCTTCAAGGCCGAGGCCAGGGGGCTCGCCTTCCACCTGGAGGTCTCCCCGGACACGGGGCAGACCTGGATCCACGCCGACACCGCCACCCTCCACCAGGCCATGCTGAACCTCTTCGAGAACGCCCTGAAGTTCACGCCGGCCGGCGGCCGGGTGGGCATCCGCTCCTCCGTGGACCGGAACGCCGGGATCTGGCGCCTGGAGGTCTGGGACACGGGCCGCGGCCTGGACGCCTCCAAGGCCCGGGAGCTGCTCCAGCCCTTCCGGCAGAACCAGGCCGGGGACGCGGTCCAGGGCTGGGGCCTGGGACTCTCCATCTGCCAGAGCATCATCGAGGCCCATCGCGGGGAGCTGAGGATCGAGAGCGAACCCGGCAACGGGTCGCGCTTCTTCGTGGAGCTCCCCCTGCAGGAGGGATGAGCCCCTGTGACCGAGGGCATAAACCCCGGGCGGGAACGGACCACTCCGCGCATCCTGGGTGGGACCGGAGCACCCGTGGCCCCTTCTCATCCCATGCCCCTGCCCCTCCCCAGGCACAACCAACCTCCCCGCATGCTGAGGCTGAAGGACGGCCTCAAGGACGGGCTGGGGCGGAGCATCACCTACCTGCGCGTCTCCGTGACCGAGCAGTGCAACCTGGCCTGCGTGTACTGCAAGCCGCGGACCGGGGCCCTGGAGCGCGCCGAACCGCCCGCCATGAGCCGGAACGAGGTGGTGCAGGCCGTCCAGGTCTTCACCAGCCTGGGCATCCGCAAGGTCCGCCTCACGGGCGGAGAGCCCCTGATGCGCCGCGACCTGGAGACCATCGTGGCGGGCATCAGCCCCGAGGTGGAGGGTCGGGTGCACCTCACGACCAACGGGGTCCACCTGGCCCGCCGGGCCCGGGGCCTGCGCGACGCGGGCCTGGCCGGCGTGAACGTGAGCCTGGACGCCGCCGAGCGGGGCGCCTTCGAGCGCCTCACGCGCAAGGATGGGTTCTCTCGCGTGATGGCCGGCATCGAGGCCGCCCGCTCGGCGGGCCTCAAGACGAAGCTCAACGCCGTGGTGCTGCGGGGCTGGAACGAGGACCAGATCCTCCCCCTGGCGCGGCTGGCGAGGGCCGAGGGCATCCAGGTCCGCTTCATCGAGTTCATGCCCTACCAGGGCAACGGCTGGGGGAAGGACCAGTTCATGCCGGCCGAGGAGATCCTCCGCATCGTCCAGGAGGGCCTCGGGATCCCCCTGGAGGAGGAGCCCGTGGTGGGCCTGGAGGAGGGTCCCGCGCGGATCTTCCGCCTGCCGGGCGGCGAGGGGAAGGTGGGCGTCATCTCCACCCTCAGCGCCGATTTCTGCGACCGCTGCAACCGGGTCCGCCTCACCAGCCGCGGCGAGCTGAAGGCCTGCCTCTTCGGGAACCGGCCCGTGGACCTGCTGGAGCCCCTGCGGAACCACGCCACCCACGAGGACCTGGCCCGGCTCATCCGCCAGGCCCTCACGGAGAAGCTGGACTGCCATCCCATGCGTCGCGGGCAGGTTCCCGACCTCGCGGACGGCATGTGGCAGGTGGGCGGGTGAGCCGGAGGCCCGTGGGCCTGCTGCTGCTGAGCGGCGGCCAGAGCCGCAGGATGGGCGAGGCGAAGCATGCCCTGCCCCATCCCGCTGGCGGCAGCTGGGGCGGGCGCCTCGTCCAGGTCTTCGAGATTGTCTTCCCGTGCGCGCCCGTCCAGGTGCTGGGGGAGCCCCTGCCCGACCGGCCGGACCTTCCCGTACTGGAGGATCCGCGCGAGGGCCCCGCCCGCGCGCTCGGGGTCTGGGCCGCCCGGGAGGCGCCCGCCGTACGCCGCTGGTGGGTGGTGGCCTGCGACCAGGTGCGCTGGACGCCGGATGCCCTGGCGGCCTGGGCCCAGCGTGCGGAAGCGGCCGATCCCGGGGCTGCGCACTGGGTGGCGGCCCGGCACGGTGGCCGCCTCCAGCCCCTCGGAGGCTGGATCGCCGCCGCCCTCCGCCCCGCCATCGCCGCCGCGACCCCCCGCTCGCTCACCGCGCTCCTGGAGTCCCTGCCCCACCTCGTGCTGCCCTGCGACGGGCCGGAATGGCAGGACGTGGATACGCCCGAGGAGCGGCGGGACTTCGAGGACGAAGGCTAGCGGGAATCAGCCCAGCCGCTTCCGCACCAGCCGCTCCACGGGCACGCCACCCTTGAGGTGGCTCTCGATGATCTCGGGCACGTCCTCGGGGGTCACGTGGGCGTACCAGATGCCATCCGGATACACCAGCACCGCCGGGCCGATGGCGCAGAAGCCCACGGAGCCGCAGTGGATGCACTGGACCTCGCCCTGCCGGTTGCCCTTGTAGAACAGGAGGCCCGCCTCGATCAGGTGGGCCTTGAAGGCCTCCAGCACGGCCTCGGAGCCGTTGGCCGCACAGCTCTTCGAGGTGCAGACCAGCACCTGGCGCTTCAGCGAGGGGCCCATCACGGGCGTGACGGCGGCGTCCTGCTCGGGGGTGGGAAGGGGACGGGGAACAGGCATGGCAGCCTCGGGAACCCCCACCATACCAGCCTTTGTGGCGGCCGGGGAAAGCTTGCAGATCCATGCCAATCGAGGGTTTGGGGTCAAATTACTTGGTGGTTATTTAATTATTAGTGACCATAGTCACGAACGACTTGACCTCGTTATCCACCCATTCATCCTCTATTCCAGCGGCGCCTCATCCGCGCCCGCTGCAAGCTCCCACAGGATCCCCGGGTCCGGTGCCTTCGGCCTGCCCGGCCGGAGCCCGCCCATCCCCCACCCTCCCAGAAAGGACGTGCTTCCATGCGGAACACCCTGAAATGTCTCGCCGTGATCGCCGCGCTGTCGGCGTCGCTGGCCGCCCAGGGCGGCAGCGACACCAAGGGCAAGTTCTTCTTCAAGAAGTCCTGCAAGTCCTGCCACACGGCCGGCGGCAGCGCCAAAGAGATCACCCCCCTCTCCAAGACCCAGGCCCAGTGGAAGGCCTACTTCGCCGCCGGCAAGCACAAGAAGGGCGCCGAAAAGATCGACTCCATCGTGAAGCCCGAGCAGGTCAAGGACGTGCAGACCTTCCTCGTGAACCACGCCTCCGACTCCCCGCAGCCCGAGACCTGCGGCGGCTGATCGCGGCCCGCGGCCATCGAACCCTGCCCCTAACCCCCCACCCCGGAGACACCCACCATGAACTCTAGAATCGCGCTCGCCCTCGTCGCCATGCTGGCGCCCGCGGCCCTCAGCGCCCAATCCGCCCAGGATCTGCAGAAGCAGATCGAGCAGCTGAAGGTCCAGCTCAAGGCCGTCGAAGAGAAGGCCGCCGCCGCGCAGGAAGTGGACACGCGCCTGACCAAGGTCGAGACCAAGGTCGCCGGCGACAACATCCAGTGGGGCGGCGACCTCCGCACCCGGTTCGATTCCACCCAGTGGGATTTCAAGCCCTACCAGGCCTTCATGGGCTTCGCCCAGAACCCCGCGACGGGCATGCCCATGCCCCTGACCCAGCAGGTGCCCGCCCAGGAGTGGACCAACTCCGTCCAGTGGTCCACCCGCCTGCGCCTGAAGATGGGCATCACCATCAACGAGGACGCCAAGATCATGGGCCGCCTCGTGATGTACAAGATCCACGGCGGCGCCGACGTGCCGACCTTCAACGGCTCGCCGAACACCGTGGCGAACTCCTTCAACGCCGGCAAGGTTCCCAGCACCGACGTGCTGCGCGTCGAGCGCGCCAGCCTGGTCTACCACTTCAAGTCGCTGGCCAGCATCCTGTCCATCGGCCGCCAGAACACCACGGACGGCCCGCCGTTCGAAGTCCGCGAGGGCGGCGAGCGCCAGGCCACGCCCCAGGCCCTGGCCGTCAACGCCACCATCGACGGCATCGGCTGGAAGTTCGAGCTCGAGAAGATCGGCCTGCCCGAGGGCACGCTGCTCGGCCTCTGCTACGGCGTGGGCTACGAGAGCGGCTTCGGCGGCGGCGGCCTGGTGAAGACCAACGCGGCCCCCGTGGGCTTCAACTTCACCAAGGTGGACATCAACACCACCACCGGCCAGCCGAACGTGCAGAACGCGTCCATGCAGATCGCCTCCATCGGGCCCCTCAAGGACACCACGGTGCTGGGCGCCATGTTCGACATGCCCCTGCTCTTCCAGATCGGCGAGAGCGTCCAGAGCGCGAACTTCTACCTGGGCTACAACCGCTTCGGGAACATGATGGACATCCCCTACGGCAGCCTCAATAACTTCCCCATCCCCTCCATGCCCGGCGTGGGCGGCATGCCCAGCAGCCAGTACGTGACGGCCACCAACAACCTCGGGGACATGGACCAGTGGACCATGACCTGGAAGCACAAGGTGGGCGACCAGTTCACCTACTTCCTGAGCGGCGGCTACATCAAGAGCCATCCGAACGGCAAGGTCTCGCAGTACGGCGCCTACTGGGACTTCCCGGCTGCCTTCGGCGGCACCCAGCAGCTCGCCGGCTTCGGCGGCCTCATGGGCGATCCCATCAACAGCCACACCGCCTCGGCCTACTACGCCGGCATGCGCTGGGATCCCCTCGCGAAGCTCGGGATCGGCGTCGAGTTCAACCATGGCTCGCCGCGCTGGTTCACCTACAACCCCTCCACCGGCGAATACAGCGAGAAGCTGGGCACCCGCGGCGATGTGTGGGAAGGCTACATCCACTGGCGCTTCGCCAAGAACGCCGCGCTCCGCCTGGGTTACCTGGACTACAAGTACTCCCACGCGTTCAGCGGCTGGCAGATCGGCCCTGCCGCCATGCCCGGCCAGAGCTGGGAAGACGCCTACGACCTGAGCAAGAACCCCATGCTCCAGTACAGCTTCCCGGCCAAGGTGAAGAACACCTACGCCGCCATCGAAGTGACGTTCTAGACACCTGAAACACATGGGCCGGGGAGGCGACTCCCCGGCCCATCCTCCACCACCCTTCCTCGCAGTACCCGGGAGACCACGATGGGAACGATTCGCATGGATCGCCGGCTGTTCCTGAAAAGCGCGGGCGCCACCGCCGGGGCCGTCGCCGCCACACAGGTGGGATGCCTCAAATACTTCAAGAAGGGGCGCAGCTCCGCGGCGGAAACCCGGGAAATCCCGACGACCTGCGAGCTGTGCCCGAACAAGTGCTCGGCCATCGCCGTGGTCGAGGGGGGCTTCGTCCGGAAGCTGAACCCGAACCCCGAGAACCCCAAGTCCCGCGACATGCTCTGCGCCCGTGGCAACGCCGCCATCAAGCAGGTCTACGACCCCGACCGCATCAAGCAGCCCATGATCCGGGTGGGCACCCGCGGTGAGGGCAAGTGGAAGCCCGTGAGCTGGGACGAGGCTTTCGACTTCGCCGCCAAGAAGCTGTCCGAGGTGAAGGACAAGTACGGCCCGCAGGGCACCCTCTGGTCCTCCACCGAGGGCTTCCAGGAGGTCTTCTTCAAGAACCTGGGCCTGGCTTTCGGCTCCCCCAACCTCGTGCGCCACCCGACGCTGTGCCTCGCCTCGGTGAACCTGGCCTACAGCGCCACCTTCGGCACGGTCCCCAGCTTCGACCTGCTGAACAGCAAGTTCGTCATCATCTCCGGCGCGAACCGCTTCGAGAGCATCATCACCCCCGACACGATGGACCTCATCGGCGGCGTGATGGAGCGCAAGGCCAAGCTGGTCTACCTGGATCCCCGCTTCACCGTCACCGCCGCCAAGGCTGACGAGTGGTACCCCATCAAGCCCGGAACCGACCTGGCGTTCATCCTGGCCATGATCCACGTGATCATCGCGGAGAACCGGCACAGCAAGGATTTCGTGGCCACTTACACCACCGGCTTCGAGCAGCTCGCCGAGCACGTCAAGCAGTACACCCCCGAGTGGGCCGAGAAGGAGACGGAGATCCCGGCGAAGGACATCGTCCGCATCGCCCGCGAGTTCGCCGACGCCGGCGCCCGGGCCCTCTACTACGCGGGCCGCCGGTCCTCGTGGTACCAGAACGACTTCCAGATGCGCCGCGCCCAGGCCATCCTCAACGCCATCGTGGGCAACTGGGACCAGATGGGCGGCATGGTGCCCAACGCCAAGCTCCCCAAGGGCGAGTTCCTTTTCATGCCCTGGGACGAACCCAAGGCCCCCCGCGTGGACGAGATCGAGAAGAACTTCCCCCTGGCCGCCAAGGGCGACGGCGTCTACCTCAAGCTGCGCGAGAACGTGCTCAGCGGGAAGCCCTACCCCGTGAAGGGCTGGATGGTCTACAAGCAGGACCCGCTGAACGCCATGCCCGACCAGTCCAAGACGATGAAGATGATCGACCAGATGGACTTCATCGGCGTCATCGACGTCCAGATGAGCGACATGGCCTGGTATGCGGATGTGGTCTTCCCCGAGAGCGCCTACCTGGAGCGCACGGATCCCGTCGAAGTCATGCCCGGCATCTGGCCCGCGGTGGTCTACCGCCAGCAGGTGGTGAAGCCGATCCACGACACGAAGCCCAACCTCGAGATCGTGCAGGGCCTGGCCAAGCGCCTGGGCCTCGGCGACTACTTCGACTACACCATCGACCAGTGGGTGGAGGCGGAGTTCAAGGACCTGCCCATCCCCATGGCCTCGGAGCACATGAAAAAGCACGGCGTCTGGGCCGCCAGCGGGCAGCCCAGCTACGGCAAGACCCTGAACCCCGACCACCGCTTCGTCACCAAGAGCGGCAAGATCGAGATCTTCTCCGAGCGCCTCCAGGAGGCCGGCTACGACCCCCTGCCCGTCTACGCCGCCCCGGTGCAGCCGCCCGGCGACCGATTCCGCCTCATCCTGGGCCGCGTGGGCTACTTCACCCACGCCAACCAGTCGAACAATGTGTGGCTGCACGAGTTCATGAAGGAGAACGATCTCTGGATCAATCCCAAGCCCGCGGAGCGGCTGGGCATCCGGGACGGCGCCACCGTGACCGTCAGCAGCAGTGTGGGCAGTGTGAAGCTGAAGGCCCGCGTCACCGAGGAGATCCGCCCCGACTGCGTGTTCATGCTCCACGGCTTCGGCAAGAAATCCAAGATGCAGAGCCTGGTCTACAACGTGGGCGCCAGCGACGCGGTGATCCTCGAGACGGCCTGGGACAAGGTGTCCGGCAACGCCGCCTTCCACGAAACCTTCGTCAAAGTCGCGAACGCCTGAGGAGGGTGGACCATGGCCATCAAGAAGAAGCGCTACGCCCTCGTCATCGACTCCAGGAAATGCATCAACTGCAAGGCCTGTGTCGTCGCCTGCAAGGCTGAGAACAAGGTCCCCGTGGGGAACTTCCGCAATCGCATCAACGAGGAGCGGAAGGGCGAGTACCCCAAGCTGAGCATCAACTTCGAGCCGGAGCAGTGCCACCACTGCACGGACCCCTCCTGCGTCCGCGTGTGCCCCACCGGCGCCTCCTGGCAGCGCAAGGACGGCATCGTCCTCGTGAACTACGACGAGTGCATCGGCTGCCGCTACTGCATGATCGCCTGTCCCTACGACGCCCGCTACTTCAACGAGGAGGAGGGCGTGGTGGACAAGTGCACCTTCTGCAGCCACCGCGTGGACAAGGGCGACATCCCGGCCTGCGTGGAGACCTGCCCCTCCAAGGTGCGCGTCTTCGGCGACCTGGAGGATCCCACGAACCGGATCCACGAGCTGCTCTCCACGCGGCGCTACCGCGTGAAGGAACCCCAGACGGGCAACGGCCCCCAACTCTATTACCTGCTCTAGGAGGAAGCGATGCACGAGTTCAACTGGGGTCTCCTCATCGTCGTCTACCTCTTCCTGGGCGGCCTGTCCGCCGGGCTCTTCTTCGCCGCGGGCCTGGCCAACTACCTGACCGTCGACGACAAGCCCGTCTACGCCAGGGTCGCCCGCATGGGCGCCCTCCTGGCCCCCTGGCCCGTGGCCATCGGCTCCGGCCTGCTCATCCTCGACCTGGGCAACTGGTACCGCTTCTACAAGCTGTTCCTGCACTTCCGCTGGCAGAGCCCCATGTCCATCGGCTCCTGGCTGCTCACCGTCTTCACCCTCATCGCCTTCCTCTACCTCTTCGCGTGGCTGAAGGAGGATGAGCGCAAGTGGATCTTCAGCAAGATCCCCGCGACCTGGAAGCAGGTGCATCGGCTCAACGTCGACATCTCCTCCTGGCGCGAGAAGATCGCCATGGTGGGCTTCCCCTTCTCCATCGGGGTGGGCATCTACACCGGCGTGCTGCTGGGCGCCGTCTCGGCCCGGCCCTTCTGGAACACGAATCTCGTGGCCCAGATGTTCCTGTTCTCGGCCCTGTCCAGCGGCGCCGCGGCCCTGCTGCTCGCCATGATCCTGGACCGGAAGAACCCCATCGAGAAGCACGAGACCAAGTTCCTGGTGACCCTGGACGTGGTGTTCATCTCCCTGGAGCTGTTCATCATCCTGCCCTACATCATCCACGGCCAGCTCTCGTCCCAGGCCGTGAAGGACGCCCTGACCCTCATCCTGGGCGGGCCCTACACCGTGGTCTTCTGGGTGTTCTTCCTGTTCCTCGGCCTCCTGGTGCCCCTGGCCATCGAGGTCTACGAGCTCTTCCCCAGCATCTTCAAGGGCCGGGAGTTCCACGGCAGCCGCAACATGGCCCTCACCGCCGCGGGCCTCGTCCTCTTCGGCGGCTTCCTCCTGCGCTACATCTTCGTCTACGCTGGGCAGATGAGCAGCTTCCACCGCATGGGGATGCTCCAGTAGCCGTGGGTGATTCCCAAAACCACTGATCACCACCAAGACACCAAGTCACCAAGAACTGCATGAAGGACCATGTGCTTTTCTTGGTGTCTTGGTGTCTTGGTGGTGAGATTTTTTCTTCGCACACTCTTCCTGAGGAGGTGACTGCATGTCGCTCGCGCTCCTGGCGGACCTCGCCCAGATCCTTGCCGAAGCCTTCCTGGAGCCCGATGCCCGCCTGAAGGAGGGGCTGGAGCAGCTGCTCGACGGCTGCCCCAGCCCCTCCCTCGCGGCGCCCCTGGGCCGGATGGCAGCCTCCTGCCTCTCCCCGGAGGACCAGCCCGTGGAGTATGCCCGGCTCTTCCTGCACGCCCGGGACACGGACACGGTCCACCTCTTCGAATCCGTCCAGGCCCGGGGCCACCACCTGGCCCCCGAGGTCCTGGAACCCCTCAAGGCCATCTACGACGAGGCGGACATCAGCCTCCAGGAGGACCTGGCCATCCCGCCGGACCACCTGGGCCTCGAGCTGGCCTGCCTGGGCTACCTGCTGGGCCAGGTCCTCGAGGCGGACCCGGATGAGCGCCCGCGGTTCGTGGACCTGGCCCAGCGCCTGCTCCAGGACCATCTGAGCCCCTTCGTGACCCTGGTGGCCGAGCAGCTGCCCCAGGTGCAGGCCCACCCGTACTACCTGGCGGCCTCGGAGTTGGCTGCCGTCCTGGTGCGGGAAACAGGGAAGGCGCTGGGGGAAATCTAGGTAATCACCTGCTGGACAAAGGCTTGACCCGCCCCCAGCATGGAACCATGAGCGTCCCCACGACCATCCTCCTGGTGGATGACGAGCCGGGCATCCGGCGGTCCCTGGGCGAGGCCCTCAAGGATGAGGGCTACCACGTCGTGAAGGCCGAGCGGGGCGAGCAGGCCATCGACCTGCTCCACAACCCCGACGGCGAGGGCATCCAGCTCATGCTGCTCGATGTCTGGCTGCCGGGCCAGGACGGCCTGGAGACCCTGAAGCAGTCCAAGCAGGTGCGTCCCGACCTGCCGGTGGTGATGATCTCGGGCCACGCCAGCATCGACACGGCCCTCCAGGCCACCAAGCTGGGCGCCTTCGACTTCCTCGAGAAGCCCATCGACCTGGACCGGCTGCTGCTGGTGACGGGCAACGCCCTGCGCCAGTCTAAGCTGGAGCGCGAGAACCTGCGGCTCCAGGCCGAGGTGGAGGGCGGGCGCTTCTTCCTGGCGGACAGTCCCGCCATGAAGCGCCTCATGGCCGACGTGGCCCTGGTGGCGCCCACGGAGGGCCGGGTGCTGCTCACCGGCGAGAACGGCAGCGGCAAGGAGGAGGTGGCGCGGCTCATCCACCAGCAGAGCGCCCGCAGGGAGGCCCCCTTCGTGGAGGTCAACTGCGCCGCCATCCCCGAGGAGCTCATCGAGAGCGAGCTGTTCGGCCACCAGAAGGGCGCCTTCACCGGCGCCGTCCGCGACCAGAAGGGCAAGTTCCGCGAGGCGGACGGCGGCACGCTGTTCCTCGACGAAGTGGGCGACATGTCGCTCAAGACCCAGGCCAAGGTCCTGCGCGCCCTCCAGGAGGGCCGCGTGGAGCCCGTGGGCGGGGGCGGCGCCGTGGGCGTGGACGTGCGCGTCGTCGCCGCCACCAACAAGGACCTGGCCGGCGAGATCACCAAGGGCCGCTTCCGCGAGGACCTCTACTTCCGCCTCGCCGTGGTGCCCCTGCGCATCCCGCCCCTGCGCGAGCGCCCCGAGGACATCCTGCCGCTCGCCGAGGCCTTCATCAGCCGCATCGGCCGCCAGTACGGCCGCCCGCCCAAGCACCTGGGCCCCGAGGCCAAGGACACCCTCCTGCGCCACGACTGGCCCGGCAACGTGCGCGAGCTGAAGAACCTCATGGAGCGCGCCGTCATCCTGGGCCGCGGCGCCGAGATCGGCCCCCGGGACCTGGGCGCCCTGGCCGCCCGGCACCTGGTGGAGACCGATCCCTTCTCCTTCCCCGAGTTCCCCAGCCTCCGCGAGGCCCGCGACTGGTTCGAGGGCCAGTACCTCCAGCGCGAGATGAAGCTCCAGAGCGGCAACATGACCCGCGTGGCCGAGCGCGTGGGCATGGACCGCTCCAACCTCTACAAGCGCCTCAAGGCCCTGGGCATCGAGCCCAGGGAGAGCTGACATGAGGGCTCACCACGGAGACACCGAGGTCACTGAGAAAAGAGCACGGAGAATATCTGTCTTTCTCCGTGTTTCCCTCTGTGTTCTCCGTGTCTCCGTGGTGAATCCTTCGCACGGTCTCTCCCACGGAGGCAGGCCGTGAGCGACAAGAAGTGGTTCAAGATTGGCGAGGCCGCTTCCATGATCGGTGTCTCCCCCAAAGATCTGCGCTACTGGGAGGAGGTCGTCCCCGACATCAAGCCCCGGCGCAGCAAGGGCAATCTCCGCTACTACCACGTGGACGAGCTGCCCCGCCTGAAGCGCATCAAGGCCTGGCTGGCCGAGGGCCTCACCGTGGCCGACTGCGCCGAGCTGCTGGCCCACGGCCACCTCGTGCAGCGCCTGGACCTGGGCCTCGACACCGACGAGCTGCCCGCCGCCCCCGCCGCGAAGCCCAAGCCCACCATCCCCCGCCTCCTGCGCACCAGCTCCGACCTCCAGCCCGTCCTCAAGTCCGTGCGGGCCCTGTACGAGCGCCTGTCCCATCCAGTCAAACCTTGACCTGAGGCCCCACCCGGTCTAGAGTCAATGGTTCACGGCGCGTGGCGCAGCCTGGTAGCGCACTACCTTGGGGTGGTAGGGGTCGGAGGTTCGAATCCTCTCGCGCCGACCAAAACACCAGAGGGGCCCTCGAAAGAGGGCCCTTCTGGTGTTTTGACCCATCGGGTCGAGAGGATTCGAACCTCCGAGTGGGACCGCCCGAGGCGTGCCTAGATGGCACGCCGAAGCGGGACCGGCGGCTGGCGTAGCCAGACGCGTTCGAATCCGGCCCTGGTGTGACGGTGCCAAATACGGGGCACGGCCAACCTCCGAGTGGGGTCGCGGGGGCAGCGCGCTGCGCTGTCGGGAGCGAGACCGGCGACTGGCAAAGCCAGGCGCAGTTCGAATCCCACCCTGGCGTGCCGATTCCAAATACCGAGCACGGCCAAACTCCAACCGGAACCACTCGAACACCGCCTACGGTCTCACCGCCAGCCGCAGCGCCAGGCCCATGTCGGCGGTGTTCTCGTTGTGGGTGATGTTGTTGATGTAGCTGAAGGTCAGGGCGGTGCGCGGGCCGAGGCGGACGTGCATGCCGAGGTCGTGGACCACCGAGGGTCTGTCCAGGGTGGCGCCCGGCCCCTGGGAGGTGAGGCCGTCGTGATAGACGAGGACCAGGAACGGCCTCACCCGGGACCAGCCGTGCCACTCCCAGCCCAGGTGGCCGGCGATCTGGTCCTTGATGAGGAAGGGATTCTGGCCGTTGCCGCCCTGGATGTTGCGGCGGAGGTAGGCTCCGCCTCCGTTCACGACCTGGTTCGGCGAGATCCGCCACTGGAAGGTCAGGCCGGCGCTGGAGTCCCAGTCCGACCGGAACCTCCCGTCGAACCGGGTGGCGGGGATCTTCAGGACCCCGAGGAGGCCGACCGTCAGCCGGGGCCGCTCATAGATCCGGTGGAACACGGTCAAGGCGGGGTCCACCGGGTGGAAGCGGACCGGTTCCTGCGAGAAGTAGACCACCCGGCCCTTCTGGATGATGGCCATGGTGAGCTGATCCCGGGCGATGGCCCCGCGTCCACTCTGCTCGAACCCGAGCTTGTGGAACCCCTCGATGAGCCCGTCCAGGAAGCCGCCGTCGATGCTCTCCCAGCCCAGAGTCAGGGCCACGTCCGTGTCCCGGGTCAGGCCGTAGCGGAAGTCGAGCTCCGTCCGCTGGACTTCGCCATCGAAGAAGAAGAGGAGGGGCTCATTCGGCAGGGAGGCGGCGAACTGGGTGACGCCCGCCGGTTCCACACGGATCCTGCCGGACGGGTCGCTTCCCAGCCGGTCCTTGATCAGGTCCGAGAACTCGAAGGTGTTGGAGCGGGTCACCTGGAATGCGAAGCGCCACTGGCCCTTGCCCACCGGCATCGGGCTGGTGGGCCGGTAGGTGATGGGAACCAGGTTCAGGGGGAAGAGGTCGCGGGTCAGCGGAGGGCCCGGGTCGGGCCAGGTGTCCTCCGCCGGAGCAGCGGCCGGCGCCTGGGCGGAGACAGGGCACGAGGCCAGGAGACCGAGGGCCAGTGCGAGGTTCCAGCGCATGAGCGCTCCATGGAAAGATCGAAACGGGCTGCAGGGAGATCCGGGGCCCATCCGTCCAGGCGAGGGCTGGAGGTGGATGGATATCATGAAACCCATCATGGAAGCCACCGCCACCGACACCCGAACCGCCCTGCTCCAGGCCGCCCTGGTCTGCTTCGCCGACCATGGGTTCGACGGCAGCAGCATGCGGATGATCGCGGACAAGGCCGGGCGGCCCCTGTCGCTCCTCTCGCACTATTTCGGCAACAAGGAAGGCCTCTACCTCGAGGTGTTCAAGTACATCCTCGAGACGCCCATGCAGGCCTCAGGCCCTGAGGCGGACGGCGGCCCCCTGGACCGGCCCGGGGCCATCCGGCTGCTGAGGGAGCAGATCCACCTGATGTTCGACCGGGCCGCACCGGGCACGGACGTGCGGCTGCCCCTCCAGGAGTTCAGGGCCCGCCTGTGGATGCAGGAATTCCGCTCGCCCCGGCCGAGCCTCCACGCGCTGTTCAGGCAGTACGTCGGCCCGGCGGTGGACGCGATCCGCAGCTGCATCCGCGTGCTCCGCCCGGACCTGAACGAGGCCCAGGTGGCCTTCCTCGGCATCACGATCATGGGACAGGTGGTGGGGCACGGGATGATGTCGGGGCTCAACAAGGTCCTGTGGGGCGACCATCCCCCCTTCGGCAGCCCCTTCCAGGAGGCGGAGCTCCTCGTGGAGTTCTGCCTGGGCGGGCTCCTCGCGCCGGGACAGGCCCACTGACAGCCCGCCCGTCCCGGACGCCTTCACAGGGTAGAATTCCGGTCAGAGGTGGATGTCGTGCCAAGCCAGGAACGCCTGCCTGACCCGGGAGGGGAGCCTCGCGGGGCCTCCCAGCCCCCCGTGCTGGACCAGGTCTACCTCGCCGCCTGCCTCAGGGGGGGGCTGACGGCTCCGAAGCTGCTCCAGATGGCCGACCTGTTCGAGCTCCGCATGGAGGAGGACCGCCTCGCCATGCGGGAGGCCCTGGAAGCCGGAAACCTCGATGGCGTGGGCGCGGCCGCGCACCGCCTCAAGGGCTCCGCAGGCAGCCTGGGCCTCCAGGGGATCCGAGCCTGCGCCGCGGGCATCGAGGAGGCCGCGAAGACGGGCCGGCAGGCGGCCTGCCGGTCCGCCCTGGCGGCGCTGCCGGCGGTCTGCGCGGACGTCCTCCGCACCTTCCGCGCCCACCTGTGTGGCTAGGAGACCGGCTCTCCAAGGATCCCCAGGATCACCCGCCGGATCTCATCGGGTCCACAGCGGCCCTTGATGAAGATGTGGGCGAACCCCGGCGGCGCCGCATCGTCGCCTGCATAGAGGAGCACGGGGAAGGTGTCTCCGCAGGCCTCGCGCAGGGCCGGCAGCAGCTCGGGCCCGGCACCGTCGGGAAGGCGGCCATCCAGGACCGCCAGGGCCCAATCCCCCCCCGGGAGGCGCTCCCGGGCCTCGGCCAGGGTCCGGGCGCGATCCACCCGCGCCACGCCCTCCAGGGCTTCCGCCAGGAGCCCGCACACCACATCGTCGTCCTCCACGTGCAGGATGGCGCGGAGCGCGCCCTGGGGCGCCTGCGCGAGGGCGCGGCCGGCGGCGGGGAGGTCCAGGCGGAACACGGTGCGGCCGGGACGGGACTCGAACTCGAGGGCGCCTCCCATGGCCTCCGCCAGGGACCTGGAGATGGACAGCCCCAGCCCGCTCCCAGGCTGCTGATGCGGCCCCCCGGCCTGGGCGAACTCCCGGAAGATGCGGGCCTGGAAGGCCTCGGGGATGCCGGGGCCGTGGTCCTCCACGGCCAGCGTCCAGCCCCGGGGGGAGGGCTGGATGGCGAGGACCACGGCCTCTCCCGGCGGGCTGTACTTCACGGCGTTGGACAGCAGGTTCACGAGGATCTGGACCACCCAATCCGTGTCCGCCAGCACCTCGGCCCCCTCGGGCACGGGGCCCGCCGCCAGCGCGACGTCGAAGGACTCGCGGTAGGTCCGGACCGCCTCCCGGGCCTGGTTCACGAGGAGGTCCAGGCGGCTGGCCCGCACCGAGGGCACCATGCGGCCCTGCCGGGCCTGGCCCAGGATGTCGTCCACCATGCGGGCCAGCCGCACCGCGTTGGCGTGGGCCAGCGCCGCCAGCTCCCGGGCCCGGGCGGGCATCCCGGCCTGGCTCAGCAGAAGCTCGAGGCTGCCCCGGATGCTCGACAGGGGCGTCCTCAGCTCGTGGCTGGCGGTGTGGAGGAAGCGCTCCTTGGCCCGCTCCGCCTCGCGCCGGGCCGATACGTTCCGGACGATGCCCAGCGCCTGGCCGGGCCCGCAGGGCACGAGGCGGACCTCGAAATCCCCCTCCCGGCCCCCGAGGGCCAGCCGGTACTCCACGGTCCGCGCCTCCCCGGTGCCCAGCACCTCGCCGAGGGCCTGGAGCCCTGCGGCCGCCTCCGCCGGGGGCAGGAACTCGGCCAGGCGGCGGCCCGCCGCCGGCCCGCCGGATCCGGGGAAATCCAGGGGATCCCGGGTGATGACCTCCAGGCAGACGCCCTCGCGGTCGAGCCGCAGCAGGAGGTCCGGGAGGGCCTCCAGCAGGAGCCGCGAGTGGCGCCACCGGCCGGGCCCATCCTCCGGCGCGCTCCCCGGAGCGCCCCGGACCAGCTCCATCTCGGCCCAGGCCGCCATGTCCATGAGGAAGGCCGCATCCGCGGGCGAGAAGGCGCGGGGGACCCGGTCCACCACGCAGAGGGTGCCCAGGGGTGCGTTCCCGGGGCCCCGCAGTGGCACGCCGGCATAGAAACGCACGAAGGGGGGGCCCACCACCAGGGGATTGTCCGCGAACCGCTCGTCCCGCAGGGCATCCTCCACCAGGAGCGGTCCGCTGGCGAGGATGGCGTGCCCGCAGAAGGAGACATCGCGCGGCGTCTCGGCCGCCTCCAGCCCGTACCGGGACTTGAACCACTGGCGCGAAGCGTCCACCAGGCTCACCAGGGCGATGGGGACCCCGAAGAAATGGGCGGCGGCGCGGGTGATGCGGTCGAAGCGCTCCTCGGCCGGGGTGTCGAGGACCCGCAGGCTCCGCAGCACCTCCAGACGGAAGGATTCATCGGGCGGGAGCGGCGGCGTCTGCATAGGGCGGGAGGACGGGATCCCCATCGGAGTCCCTAACGATACCCCGCGGCACCACCTGAGGTGAGGAGGGCCGGGGCATCCGGGGGCCTCCGCGGGTTTTTGCGGTACCCTGGAGGGAACCCGTGGAGACCGGACGGGGGTCCGGTGCCGCACCTCCCCGCCAGGATTCCATGTACTCGATCCTGCTCACCGAAGACGATCCGGTCACGGCGATGATGGCCGAGGACCTCCTGAAGGCGCGCGGTTGCTCCGTCCGCTGGGCGGAGACAGGCTGGGAGACGCGGACCTGCCTCGACCAGGCGGGCTACGACGCGCTGATCATGGACCTGGGCCTCCCGGATGCGGACGGTTTCGAGCTGCTGCGGGAGCTGTCCTTCCAACATCCGAACCTGCCGATCCTCGTGATGACCGCCCTCGACGACGCGGCCTCAGCCATCAAGGCCCTCCGGAACGGCGCCACGGACTACCTCACCAAGCCCGTGGCACCCGACGTCCTGTTCGACGGCCTCTCGGCGGCCATCCAGCACAAGGCCGAGGTCCGGACCGTCCAGGAGGACGAGCGCCAGCGGCAGCGCTACTCGGACCTGGGGCAGCTGGCCTCCTCCTTCGCCCATGAGGTCCGCAACCCCCTGGCCTCCATCCGGACCCTCTGCGAGCTCCTCAACCAGGACCTCCAGCCCGGCCCCCAGCTGGAGTGCGTGGAGCGCCTGCAGAAGCTGGCCCTGCGCATCGAATCGCTCATGAAGGTCTTCCTCGACTTCAGCCGCCCCTCCGTGCCCTCGCCCCGGCTCATCGACGTCAGGGCCATGGCCTACCGCTCCGTGGAGAGCCTGGAGGCCCGCCTGCGCCCCTTCGGAGCCGGCCCCGTCCTCGCCTTCCCCTCGGAGGGGCTCACGGTCTACGCTGACGAGGTGCAGACCGTCAGCATCCTCGTGGCCCTGCTGGAGAACGCCCTGGACGCCGTCAAGGACCCCGCGCGCATCCGGATCGAGGCCTCCTCCGGCTCCACCCACCGGGGCCAGGCCTTCACGAGCATCCGCGTCTGCGACGACGGCCCGGGCATCCCCGCCCACCTGCTGCCCAAGATCTTCTCGCCCTTCTTCTCCACCAAGCCCAAGGGCACCGGCATCGGGCTGGCCATCGCCCACCGCCTGGCCCTCGAAAACCACGGCAGCCTGGTGGCCACCTCCATCCCCCAGCAAGAGACCAGCTTCTTGCTCTCGCTCCCACGGGAGGCCCCTCGTGCCCAGGGTGCTGTTGACGGAAGATGACGACGACCTGGCCTTCGCGCTTACGCGGTTGCTGAACCAGCGCGGGTACGACGTGGCCTGGGCCGCCACCGCCGCCCAGGCCCGGGCCACCGCGGCCAAGGCCGACCACGACCTCGTGGTGATGGATCTGGGCCTGCCGGACGAGGATGGCCACGACCTCCTCCGCGGCCTGCTGGCCGGGGATCCCACCATCCCCGTCCTCGTCCTCACCGCCCGGGACGAGGCCGCCTCCGCCATCAAGGCCATCCGCCTGGGCGCCACGGACTACCTCACCAAGCCCGTGGAGTCGGAAACCCTCTTCTCGAGCCTGGCCGCGGCCCTGGAGCAGAGCACCCTCCGGCGCAGCCTCGAGGCCATGCGCCGCCAGTCCATGGAGGGCGAGGGGATCGTGGGGTCCGCCCCGGCCTTTCAGCGCGCCATGCGCGCCCTCGGCCAGGCCGCCGGCGCCGCCCACGCGCCGGTGCTCATCACCGGGGAGACGGGCACCGGCAAGGAGCTGGCCGCGCGCTTCGTCCACCGCGCCAGTCCGCGCAGCGGAGGCCCCTTCGTGGTGCTCAACGCCGCCTGCCTGCCCAAGGAGCTGGTGGAATCCGAGCTGTTCGGCCACGAGGCCGGGGCCTTCACGGGGGCCAAGGCCGGGCGCCGCGGGCTCTTCGAGCTGGCCTCCGGCGGCACCCTCTTCCTCGACGAGATCGGGGAGCTGCCCCTGGACCTCCAACCCAAGCTGCTGCGGGTGATCGAGGGCCATCCCTTCCGCCGGGTGGGCGGGGAGCGGGAGATCCGCGCGGACGTCCGCATCGTGGCCGCCACCCACCGGGAGCTCGCGGCCTTCGTGGAGGCGGGCCAGTTCCGGCAGGACCTCTACTTCCGGCTGAAGGTCCTGGGGATCCACCTCCCTCCCCTGCGGGAGCGGGTGGAGGACATCCCGCTGCTGGTGGAGTGCTTCCTGTCCAAGTTCCGGGAGACCATGGGCACCGCTCCGCCGGCCTGCTCCGGCGAGGCCATGGCCGCCCTGGCCCGCTACCGGTGGCCCGGGAACATCCGCGAGCTGCGCAACGTCATCGAGCGGGCCATCATCCTCACGCCGGGGCCCGCCATCCGGATCGAGGACCTCCCGCCGGAGATCGCCGGCCCGCCGGCGGCCTCGGCCAGGCCGGCTCCCCAGGAGAGCCTGGAGGACATCCTCCAGGGCCGGATGGTGGAGGCCTGGGAGAACTCCGGGCGGAACCTCAGCCAGACGGCCAGGACCCTCGGCGTGACCCGGGTGACCCTCCGGTCCTGGCTCCGCAAGGCGGGGGCCTACCCGGTCAAAGACTGATCACCTGGATAATTAATGATCCAGGCCGGGCCCATGCGGGGCCCTTATCCGGCACCCAACCCGCCCGATATGTTCAATTGAAAAAGACACTCCACTTGGCGTCCCTGTTGCTTTGCATGGGGCATGGCAAGTGTCTTGATGGTTGACGATGAAGAGGATCTCCTTTGGTCGGTGTCCAAGCACTTCGCGCGTGAACGCCCGGCCGTGGATTTCAGGATCAGCTCCAACCCCATGGAGGCCTTGGACCTCCTGCGCGTGGAGCGCATCGACGTCCTGATCACGGACTTCCAGATGCCGGCGGTGAACGGCATCGAGCTCATGGTCGAGGCCCAGAAGATCCGCCCGGACCTCTCCGTCATCTTCATCACCGCCTTCGGCAGCGCCCAGATGCGGTCCGAGATCGACCGCCGGGGGGCCTTCAGCTTCATCGAGAAGCCCTTCGCCCCCAAGGCCCTCATCGACGAGGTGGACCTGGCCCTCCAGTCCAACCGGGGCGGCTTCACCGGCTCCCTGAAGCTGGGGTTCGTGGACCTGGTGCAGCTGTACGCCTCCACCCGCTCCACGGGCTGCCTGACCGTGCGGCTGGGCCGGCAGACCGGCCGGGTCTGGCTCCGGGAGGGCCAGATGGTCCACGCCGAGCGCGAGAAGACCACCGGGGCCCAGGCCGTCTACGACCTCATCGCCTGGAAGGGCGGCATCTTCGACATGCAGGAGGGCGCCCAGGCCCCCATGCAGACCATCCGCGAGAGCACGGCCATGATCCTCCTGGAGGGGCTCCGGCTGCGCGACGAGTACCTGCATACGGCCGCCCAGGATGCGCCCGAGCCCAACCACGAGGAGGCGCCGGTCCGCATCCCCCCTGTCCTGGTGCCCCCGGCCCCGGTGCCCGCGGCCGCCCCGCCCGCCGCCGGCGCCGGGGAACTGACTCTGGCCGGCGCGCTGCTCCTGTCCACCGAGCCCGCCTCCCCCCTGGACACGCCGGAAGTCCTCCGCCTCCATGAAGAGGCGATCATGATCCACGCCGTGATCCGGGAGCGGGTGGAGCGCGCCCTGAAGCTGGTCGAGGCCGGCATCCACGTGCCCGTCTCCTCCTACCAGCAGGAGGCAGACCTCCTCCTGGGCGCCGCCAAGCCCAGCGCCGAGAGCGCCCCCGCCGCCTCGCCGGACCGCCACACGGCCCCCGCCGACGATCCGGTGGTCCGCGTCCTCGGGGAGCTGGAGGACCGCTACGCGAACAACGCGGAGGAACTGGCCAAGGTCCACGCCATCACGGTCCACGCCGACAGCGTCGAAGTCGGGGGCCTGCGCCTCCGCCGCCGCAACGAGACCGCCGAGCCGAGCCACAAGGACGGCATCTACGACTTCAACGGGAACACCCTGTTCACTTGGCACGCGGCCATGAAGCTGTTCGGGACCCGCATCCCCTCGGACGACGAGTGGGGAACCATCTTCGAGGCCATCCCGGGGCTGAGCGACAACAGCCGCCTGGCCAACGGCCAGGCCATCCTGGAGATCCCCTTCGTGGGGCACCGGAACCCCTACGGCGACTTCCTGAACCCCGAGGACGAGTCCAACCTCTGGTCCTCCACGCCGGACGGCAACGTGAAGGCCCGGTGCTGGTACCTCCTCCGGAACTTCCGCGTGGTGACGCGGTACTCCAACTCGAAGATGTACTCCTTCTCCGTGCGCACCAAAGCCCAATAGCGGCCTAATAGCCGAACCTGCTTATCGCCCAAGCTCAGCCCCATGTTCGCAAGATGAAGGCTGGAGCCGGAGATGACGGAGAAACGGCCTCAGGTCCACAGATTTCACAGATTCACACAGATTGAAAACGGGGCTGCGGCTGATTTGGGGGTGCAGCTTCGCAAGCGTGGGCTCCATGGTGCGCCAGGGTCGCGCTCTTTTTGGGGTGCGCGGCCCTGGCGCCTCCCATGACCTCCGGCAACGCCGGAGGCCGCCTTCGGCGGGCCCACGCATGGTGGGTCGAGCCCCCTTGCGCTCTCCGCGCGCCCGAAGGGCGGTCTCTGCGCCCTCTGCGTTCCGCTTTTCTGGCTGAGGCTCACCGATAATTAGGTGGCCGAGAGCCGGGCGGTCAGCCCCGCCGCCCCCGCCGTACGGTATCCAGGATGGCCCGCGGCAGCGTGGGGAGCGGCACGACGGCATCCACCCCGCCCCGCTCGATGGCCTCCTTCGGCATGCCGAAGACCACGCAGCTGGCCTCGTCCTGGGCGAGGTTGTGGGCTCCGGCGCGCTTCATGGCCAGCATGCCGTCGGCGCCGTCGTCGCCCATGCCCGTCATGATCACCCCGACGGCGTTGGACCCGGCCGCCCGGGCGGCGGAGTGGAAGAGCACGTCCACGCTGGGACGGTGCCGGGAGACCAGGGGGCCGTCGCTCACGTGGACGACGTAGCGGCCGCCGGACCGGGCCACCTCCGTGTGGCGGTTCCCGGGGGCGATCAGGGCCCGGCCCGTGAGGATGCCGTCGCCGTCCTCGGCCTCCTTGACCTCGATCCGGCAGAGCTCATTCAGGCGCTTGGCGAAGGCCGCCGTGAACATCTCCGGCATGTGCTGGACGACCACGATGCCCGCGCAGTCCACGGGCATGGCCGAGAGCAGCTCCCGGAGCGCCTCGGTCCCCCCGGTGGAGGCCCCCACCACCACCACCTGGTCCGTGGTGGTCCCGAGGGTCGGGGTCCCTGCCGGCCGTTCCTGGGCGGGGGCCGGCCTGCGCCGCCGCAGGCGCGAATGGGCGGCGGCACGGACGGAATCGATGACCTGCGTGGCGGATTCGTGGAGGAAATCCCGGACCCCGAGCTGGGGCTTGGTGATGACCGCCAGGGCCCCCTCCTCGAGGGCCAGCATGGCGGCCTCGGCGCCGCGCGCCGCCAGGCTCGAGCAGATCACCACGGGCAGCGGATCCTCCGCCATCAGGCGCCGCAGGAAGGTGATCCCGTCCATGCGCGGCATCTCCAGGTCCAGGACGATGACATCCGGCCGCGCCGTCTGCATCTTCTGGAGGGCGAAGATGGGATCCTGCGCGGTCGTCACGCGCATGTCCCGTTCCCCGCCCAGGATGGATGTGAGCGCCTGCCGGACCACGGCCGAATCATCCACCACCAGGACCTGGATCGGGGTGTGTCCGATGCTGCGCTGGAACTCTGCCATGGTGCTCCACCCTGCCTGCGTGACCCAGGCGTGGCCTGACTGAATAGAGGTACGTGACTCGACGGCGCGAATCAAGTGGATACGCACGTCTTCCCGGCTTATCGGCGGCCGCGCCCCGCGCCTGAATCCGCGCTCAGCGCAGCCGCGGCAGCTTCTGGCCGCTGAAGTAGGTGGACTGGAGCGGGGCGTAGATGGTGGGGCCCACGCTGCGGGCCCGCTCGGTGAGGCCGTGGAGGCTTTCCGCATGGCCGAGGAACAGCAGGCCCGCCGGCGAGAGGTGGGCCAGCAGCTCCTCCACCACGTTCACCTTGGTGGCGGCATTGAAGTAGATGAGCACGTTCCGGCAGAAGATGAGGTCGAACCCGCCCGGCACGGGATAGGGCCGGCTGTTGAGGTTCATCCTGGAGAAGGTGACGAGGGAGCGGATTTCCGGCCCTGCCTTCATCTTGCCCTGCTCCGGGCCCGTCCCCTGGAGCATGAAGGCCTTGAGGTAGGGCGTGGGGATCTCCTCCGCCTTCTCGATGCGCCAGACCGCATCCTTGGCGCGCTGCAGGACGCGGGTGGACAGGTCCGTGGCCAGGATCTCGATGGACCAGCCTTCCGAGGCCGGAAGCTGGTCCAGCAGGAGCATGGCGATGGAGTAGGGCTCCTCCCCGGTGGAGCAGGCGGCGCTCCAGATCCGGATGGACCGCGAGCGCGTCCCGGCCCGCGCATCTTCCATCCACCTCGGCAGCACCCGGGTCTTCAGGAACTCGAACTGGTGGGGCTCCCGGAAGAAGTGGGTCTCGTTGGTCGAGATCCGGTCCAGCATCTCGATGCGCTCGGCCTCGTCCTTCTGCACGGCCTTGAAGTAGTCGCCGTAGGTGGCGAGGCCCAGGGCCCGCAGCCGGGAGTGGAGACGGCCGCCCAGGAGGGCCTGCTTGTGGTCCGCGAGGAAGATCCCCGATTCCCGGTGGATCAGGTCCTGGAAGGCGCGGAACTCATCCTTCCTGAGCGGGTGTTCCCCGGCGGCGTCCGGGGCGGGGTTCCGCGGCTTGTCCATGGTCGGCGGCGGCCTCAGTCGCCCTGCCGGGCCCCCGCGCCTTCCGGCGCCGCCTCGGCGGCGGCCTGGCCGGCGATGGCGGTGACCGAGGAAAGCTCGGAGGGGGACAGGGCCTTGTCGATGTCCAGGACCATGACGAACTTCTTCCCGGACCGGCCCATCCCCAGCAGGTACTCCAGCTTGACCTTGGTGCCGAAGTCCGGGGCGGGCTCGATCTGCTCCTGCGGGAGCTCGACCACCTGGCTGATCGAATCCACGATCACCCCCATGGTCGTCTTCTCCTCCCCTTGGACCACCTCCACGATCACGACGCAGGTGCGCTTCGTGACCTCGCGCTCGGGGAGCCCGAACTTCAGGGCCAGGTCCACCACGGGCACCACGGAACCGCGCAGATTGATCACACCGCGCACCGTGGGAGGGGCGCCGGGCACCTTGGTGACTGTCCCGTATTCCAGGATCTCCCGGGCCTTGAGGATCTTCACCGCGAACTCCTCGTCCGCGATGAAGAACGACAGGTACTGGCTGTGGTCCTCGTTGGCCAGGTTGGCCAGGACGTTCGTGTCCATCGGCGCCTCCCTCAGAACCGCTTGAAGTGCTGGTCCTGCCCGAAGCCCACCGCGGGCTTCAGGGACCTGGCGGCCAGCGGAGCCGGTTCCGGATGCAGGTAGTGCGCGGCGGGAGCGGGCCGTGACCCGGCATCCTCGTTGGCCACCTTGAAGAACGCCACCAGCTGCTGGAGGGCCTCCGCCTGGGAGGACAGCTCCTCCGCCGTGGAGGAGAGCTCCTCCGCCGCCGAGGCGTTCCGCTGGGTGACCTGGTCCACCTGGGTCATGGCCTTGTTCATCTGCTTCACGCCGCTGGCCTGCTCACGCGACGTGGCCGCCACCTCCTGGACCAGCTCGGCGGTCTTCCGGATGGCGGGGACGAGTTCCTTGAGCTGCTCGCCGGACTTGATGGCCATGCCCACGCTGCCCCCGGCCACCTCGTTGATCTCCTTGGCCGCCGTCTGGCTCCGCTCGGCGAGCTTGCGGACCTCGGTGGCCACCACGGCGAAGCCCCGGCCGTGCTCGCCCGCCCGGGCCGCCTCGATGGCGGCATTGAGGGCCAGTAGGTTGGTCTGGTAGGCGATCTCCTCGATGATCGAGATGCGCTCGGCGATGGTCTTCATGGCCTCGACGGTCCTCTCCACGCTCTGGCCGCTCTCGTCGGCGTCCCGGGCGCTCTGCATGGCCATCTGCTCGGTCTGGCGGCTGTTGTCGGCGTTCTGCTCGATGGAGCTGCTCAGCTCCTCCAGGCTGGCGGTGGTCTCCTCCACCGACGAGGCCTGCTCGCTGGTGCCCTGGGAGAGCCCCTGCGAGGTGGAGGAGACCTGGGCCGCGGCCGAGGCCAGCGCGTTGGCGCCGGTTCTCACCTCGCCGATGGTCTGGGACAGGTTCTCCACCATGCGGTTGAAGGCGGCGCCCATCTCGGCCAGCTCATCCTTGCCGGACACATCCACCTTGTCCCTCAGGTCGCCCTCGGCCATCTTGCGCATGCCGTCGGCCACCCGGAGCAGGGGGACGGAGATGCCCCGGGAGATCCGCCAGGCCACCACCAGGGCCGCGACCACGGAGATGATCGTGACCAGCAGGACCATCCGGAGCACGGCCTGGGAGAAGCCCTGCATCTGCTGGGCCTTCGCGGCCATCTCCTTCTCATGCCTCGTCATCGCCTTTTCCGCGGTGGCCTCGAGCCGGTGGATGGCATCTTTGTAGGTATCTGCGGCCTTGTTCAGCTCCTGCGCGGTCTTGAAGAGGCCCATGTCGATCTGGGGGAGCACCCGCTCGAACTCCGTGGAGTAGGTACCGAGGTCCAGGCGGATGGACCGGACGGCCTCCTTGTCCTCGCTGGCCTCCAGTCGTTTATCCACCTGGTCGAGGTTCTCGACCAGAGAGGCGTGGGTCTCTTTCCACTTCCGGACGAAGCCCTCCCGCTTCCCCGCATCCTCGAACTGGAGGAAGGCGTCCTTCTCGTAGCGGCGGAGGTTGAGGGCGTCCGTGCCGATGTTCGTGAAACCCTCGGCGAGGGCGTACTCATGGCTCAGGATGCTGTTGGCTTCCCGGCTGAGCTGGTCGACGGCATTGTTGGAAACCACGGCCACGGCCACAAGGAGGGTGGCGATGGCGCCGAACGCCAGAAACAGCTTTGTCCTGATCTTCAGGTCTCGAATCGAGGGCATGGAGAACTCCTTTACTTAACAAACGGACGGAAGGGTCTGGGACTGAAGGGGAAAGTGGACCTTCGGGTTGGCAGTGTCTCAGGGCGCCTCGGATCGGGCCGCGGTGCGGGCCACCACCTCGCGCAGGAGGGCGGGGACATCCAGGATCATGGCGACCCGGCCGTTGCCCAGGATGGTGGATCCGGAGATGCCGATGGCGTTCTTGAACAGGTTGTCCAGCGGCTTGATCACGGCCTGGCACTCGCCCTGGAGGCCGTCCACTGCGATGCCCGCCCGGCCCTCCCCGTGGCGCACCACCACGATCTTCTGCCGGCCTTCGCCGCCTCCGCCGAACCCGAAGAACGCCGTGAGGCCCACATAGGGCATGGGCTCGCCCCGCAGGTTGAGCACGCCGGAGCCCTCGGTCTCGCTGCGCTGGTCCGCGGGCAGGTCCACGCACTCCACCACCGCGTCCAGGGGGAGGACGTAGGACTCGTCCCCGGCGGTGACGCCGAACCCTTCGATGATCGCCAGGGTCAGGGGGAAGCGCAGCGTGAAGGTGGTGCCCCGGCCGGGAACGCTCTTCACCGTGATGGTCCCGCGCAGGCGCTCGACGGCGCGGCGCACGATGTCCATGCCGATCCCGCGGCCGGAGAGGTCCGTCACCTTGGCGGCCGTCGAGAAGCCCGGCTCGAAGATCAGGTCCTGGAGGTCCGCGTCGCTGAGCCGGTCGACCTCCTCCACGCCGCCCCACTTCCGGGCCTGCGCGACCAGCTTCTCCCGGACCATCCCGCGGCCGTCGTCGGCGACTTCGATGATGACGAAGGCGGCCTCATGGCGGGCCCTGAGGCTGATGTGCCCGCAGGACGGCTTGCCCGCGGCGCGCCGTTCCACCCCGTTCTCGATGCCGTGGTCCACGGCGTTGCGGATGAGGTGGATGAGGGGCTCCCGCAGCTGCTCGACCACGGCGTTGTCGACTTCCACCTCGCTGCCCTCGATCGCCAGGTCGATCTCCTTGGCGGTCTGGAGGGCCAGGTCCCGCACCGCCCGGGTGTAGCCCTGGAAGAGGGTGCCCACCGGCACGAGCCGGGCCTGCATCACGTGCTCCTGGAGCTCGTTGAAGAGCCGGTCCAGGTCCCGGTGCGCGTCCTGCACCGCCGCGGCCTTCGCCCCGGTGAGCGCGGCGAGCTGGGTATCCAGCCGTCCGCGGCTGATGGCCAGCTCCCCGACCAGGTCCAGCATCCGGTCCAGCTTGGCCACCTTCACCCGCAGCGTCCGGGCCGAATCCCGGGCGCGGGACCGCCGCTCGGCCCCGGGCTGGGGCTCCTGCCCGGCAGGTTCCGTCCCGCCGGAGGCGCCCTCCAGCTCGCCCAGGAGGCCCCGGGCGGCCGCCGGCAGCAGGCTCGGATCCTCGGCCCCGGCCAGTCCCCGGAGGATGTCCACGGAGCGCAGGAGGATGGTGGCCAGGGCGGGCGTGAAGGGCTGGGTCCCGCCGGCGATCTTCTCCAGCAGGCTCTCCAGCCCGTGGGCGAACTCCGTCATGGCCGTGTAGCCCACCATGGAGGCGTCGCCCTTGATGGTGTGGGCGATCCGGAAGATGGTCTTGGCCAGGGCCTGGTCGCCGGGCTGACGCTCCAGCTCGATCAGGGCGCCCTCGAACTCGCTCAGGTGCTCGCCGGTCTCGGCGAAGAAGGTCGCGCGGATGGCATTCAGGTCGATCTCCATGCGGCCTCCTAGAGCGTCTTCACCAGGACCGAACCGTCCTGGGTCAGGAAATGGATCTTCCGGCCGCGGGATCCCTCCACGTCCTCGCCCACCACGGGGATGTCATGCGCCGCCAGCCGCTCACGGGCCACCAGCACGTTCTTCAACCCCAGATGCACGGATCCGGGGGCCGCGGCGGAGCCCAGCACGCAGGCCCCTCCGAAGAGCTTGGCCTGGAGCCGCTGCCGGGCCCCGCCCGCGCGGAGCACCGCCTCGATCAGCAGGTCCGTGGCCGAGTCGCCGTAGCGCGCCGAGCCGGGATCCATGGCCGGATGGTGGGCCAGCAGGAAGTGGTTCATGCCCCCGGCGCGGGTGAGGGGGTCCCACAGGCAGACCGCCACGCAGGAACCCAGGATGGTGGTCACGGTACAGGGCGTGGGCGAGGCGAACAGGTGCCCCGGATGCAGGTACACGGAGGTCCCCGCCCCGGCCTCCCGGGCGGCTTCCGCCGGGATTCCCGCCCCGGTTCGGATCACTGGACCCCCTTCACCTGCTCCTGGAGCTTCACCCGGTAGAGCGCCATGGCCGCGTTGGCGGCCAGCAGGTCGAAGATCTCCCGGTCCAGGGGCTCGATGCCCGACTTCTGGGGGAGCAGGCGGTACATGGCCACGGCCCCCACGGCCTCGTCGCCGACGCTCATGACGACGCAGGCGGTGGGCCGGGAGAGGTCCAGCTCGTCCACGCTGAGGACCGCCGGGTCGGTCACGTGCAGCCGCCGCGACTCCAGGTGGCCGGCCAAGGGACTCTCCGGGGTGGCCATGCGGGCCAGAAAATCCTCCGGGAGGCCCATGGAGCTGCACACCTTCCAGGCGCCGCCATGGTCCGGCTCCAGCAGGGCGAACTCCTCGCAGCCCACCAGGTTGATGACGATCTCCCGGATGGCGTCCACGATCTCGGCCCGGTCCAGGGCCCCGTTGAGGCGGTAGCTCGCGACGTAGAGGTTCGCGAGGTTGGTGTTCTGCTGCTCGATGGCCAGCTGCTGCTCGGTGGACTTGAGGTTCGCGTTCACCTGGGCGGTGAGGCGCTCCCGCAGCGTGCTCATCTCGGTCAGCTGCTGGGTGACCCCGGCCTCCAGCTCCTCCACCCGCTTCCGCAGGGCGATGCGCTCGCACTCGAGGGTGGCGACCAGCTCCCTGAGGCTTTCGTTGTCCTCCCGCAGCCGCCGCTCGTACTCGCGGGTCTCCTCCAGCACGCGCCGGACATAGGACTCTTGATTGGGATCGTTGGCCACAGGGGAGCTCCAGGGATCGACTTCGGGTTCCGGGACAGGCGGGGCGCTTCCGGGCCTCAGGACCCGATCAGGTTGTTGATCTTGCTCAGCAGCTCGGAGCCGTTGATGGGCTTGGTGACGTAGTCGTTGCAGCCCGCCGTGTAGCCCGTCTCGATGTTCACGCCCTCGCCGCGCGTGGTGACCATGATCACCGGCGTGTCCTTGATCTCCTCGTGGGCGCGGATCTCCCGCAGGGCATCGAACCCATCCATGCGCGGCATCATCACGTCCATGAGGATCAGGTCGGGGCGCTCCTTCACGGCCGTCTCGAACCCGGCTTCCCCGTCCCGGGCGATGAGGATGTCGAAGGGACTGTTCCTGAGGATCATCTGCTCGACCATGAGCACGGTGCTGGAGTCATCGACGAGCAGGATTTTCTTCCGTTGAGTCATGGGGCTCCCCAAAAGGACGGTGGACCGGGCGATGGAAAGCCACGCCCTGGCCGTTCACAAACCAGATGCAACCTTGGGTACCGCTAGCAATTCGATCGCCAATTCCCACGATCGAACTAATTGCATATTTGAATAGATTTGTATAACACGGCATGAAACGCCCGGTCGGGGCCAAGATCAGAATCTGTCCATGGCGGTCAATGATTGACCAGCCCACTTCAGCCCTGGGCCGCCTCCAGCCGGGTGACCAGGCGCTCCAGGTGGGAGCTGAGGGCGTCGATGGGATCCGGCGTCTCGTGCCGACCGCGCTCCGAGCGCACCCAGCGCCGCAGGAGGGCCAGGGTCTGGGGGTCCCGGACGCCCAGCTTCTTGGTGGACTGGATGAGGATCTTGGCCAGCCGGATCCGCCCCGGGGCCGCCCCCTGGGATTCCTGCAGCTGCTGGCTGAGGCGGAAGGCCTCCTTGGCCACCATGAGGTCGTGGCTGATGAGCGGCGAGCGGGCGTTGATGCGGCCCAGGAAGTCCTCCAGATAGGCGAACAGCTCCTCCACCAGTTCGACCCCGCTGACCAGGGCGAACTCCAGGTCACTCTGGGCGTCAAGAATCCGACCGAAGGCGGCGGTCAGCCTGTCCATCTCGGAGCGGTCCCGGGCCCGGATGAGGAAGAACTCGGGGCTCCGCCGGAAGGCCGTCACGTGGTTGTGGGCCTGGAAGAGGGTGAGCGAGAGCCGCAGGTAGTCCTTCTCCCGCACCTGCCCCCGGAGCCTCGGCAGGAGGCGGGCCAGCTGCTCCCAGAGCCGGTAGAGCCGCTGCCGCAGCTGGTCCCCCTCGTCCTTCAGCGTCGGCGAGTTCGGGAACATGCTCTGGCGGATCTCCGGCGAGAAGAGCTTCACCAGGTCGGCCATCAGCTGCCGCTGGTGGTTGATGAGCCCGCTCTTCAGGTGGTCCAGAGTCAGGGCGAGGTTGTCCGCATCCCCCTGGGCCAGGGCCTCGTGCAGGAGCTCGTAGGTGGTGTTCTGGTCTTGGCAGAGGGTCAGCACCGCCTGCCGGAGGAAGGCCGCCAGCAGCAGGGTGTCCTCGGCCCCCTCCGGCAGCCCCGCCAGGGCCTGCACCTGGCCCAGCTGCTCCGCCAGGCGCCCCAGCTCGTGCTCCACGACGAAGTAGGTGGGCACGGCGGCGTACCGCTCCTGCTCGGACATGTTGCCCGCCCCGGGGATGGGGTCCACCAGGCCCAGGATGGTCAGGTGGGAGGCCAGGCTGTGGGCCAGCAGGCGGAAGGCCTTGGGCTGGGAGCCGCGCACGCCCTTGAGGGTGGCGCGCACATCCTGGGTGAGCATGGACTCCAGCCGCCGGTCGTCGAACCGCGGCAGCGACCAGCCCAGGTGGTTCCAGAGCCAGGTCAGGCTCCCGCGGATCTGGGCCAGGGCGCCCCAGTTGATGCCCTGGTCCAGGGGCCACATGAGCACCAGGCGGAGCGTGTCGAGCACATGCTGGACCAGCAGCAGGGGCTCCACCCGCGAGAGGGTCTCGGCGGGGACGAACGTCTCTAGCAGGTCCACCAGGCGGTGGATGGCCTCGATGGGCCGGCCGTCCGCATCCTGCAGGGCCCGGTTGAGGGTCTTCATGTGGCTGTTGAGGCTCGCGACCCGGTCCTCCCCGCCCGGCCCGTCCGCGAGGACGCTGAGCATCTCCTTGAAGCTGTCCCGCCGCTCCTGGACGAAGGCCGCCCAGTCGTCCAGGAGCTGGAAGGAGTCCTCGGGCCCGAAGGAGGTGGCCATGGTCCGGAGGGAGGCGATGAAGTCCAGCAGGTAGACCACCCAGGCCGGCTCCTCGTGGGTCTGGAGGACTTCGGCGTTGGCCTCCTGGGCGATGGCCTTCAGCTCGTTCAGGCTATGGGAGAGGACCTGCCCCATGGCCACCCGCTCCTTCCCGGGCTTGGGGCCGGAGAAGTGGTTGAGGAAGACCAGGAAGAGCCCCAGGGAGCGCTGGAGGCGGACCAGCTGTGGGGAGTCGGCGGCCGGGGAGGGCTGCCTGGACCCCGAGTCCAGCAGGGGCCCCAGCTCCCCCTCCGTGTACTGGAGGATCTCCTTGAGCAGCTGCAGGTCCTGCTGGGACAGGGCCTTGCCCCGCACCAGTTTCCGGGCCTGGATCAGGGGGCTGGATTCTCGCTCCATTGAGGAGGACATGGCCAAGAGGATAACCCGCTTCGCCGGCCCCCCCCACGAACAGCCCCGTCACCGCCCGCCCACCATCGGCACGAAGCGCACGGGGAGCACCGCCTGCCGCCGCATCCCCGTGGCCGTCCTCCGCAGGAGGTACAGTTCCTGGGCCCCCCACTGGGAACCCACCGGGATGATCATGCGGCCCCCGGGCCGGAGCTGCTCCACCAGGGCCCGGGGCACGTCCTCGGGCGCGCAGGTCACGATGATGGCGTCGAAGGGGGCGGCCTCGGGCCAGCCCCGGTGGCCGTCCCCGGCGCGGACCTTCACGTTCCCGTAGCCCAGGCGCCTCAGGTCCCCCTCCGCCCGCCGCGCCAGGGGCTCCACGATCTCGATGGTGTAGACCTCCGCCACCAGCCCCGCCAGCACGGCGGCCTGATAGCCCGAGCCCGTCCCCACCTCCAGCACCCGGTCGCCGGGCTTCGGCTCCAGGGCGGCGGTCATGAAGGCCACGATGTAGGGCTGGGAGATGGTCTGGCCGTAGCCGATGGGCAGGGGCCAGTCCTCGTAGGCCTCCCCCCGCTGCCCCTCGGGGACGAACTCGTGCCGGGGCACCCGGCCCATGGCCTCCAGCACGCGGGGATCGGCCACGCCCCGGGCCAGGATCTGCTCCCGCACCATGCGCGCCCGGGCCTGGGCCAGCACCTCATCCGCCACCGGGGCGGCCGGCCGGGCCGGTTCCGGGTCACAGCCCCCGAGGGTCAGCATCAGGGCCACTCCAAGCTGCCTCCGCATGGGTACGAGGGTACTTCTCCCGGACGCTCGCGCCAGCGCGGATCCCCGGCGAGCCGGGGATCCGCGTGGGGCAACACCGCATGTCTAGGTGTAACTGCCAAGGAGGTTGTTCATCCGGGTTGAGCTGGGAAGCTGTTGTTACCACACAGCGGCTTTCGCAGAGGCAACCCGGATGAACCTCCAC
>NZ_AUAU01000023.1 GCF_000428885.1 Geothrix fermentans DSM 14018
AAAGGCCGCGGCTGAGTTCCTGGCCGACTGGTGCGAGATGGTTCTGGAGGCTGGGTTGGAACCCATGAAGAAGGTCGCCCGAACCCTGATGGAGCATGCCGATGGCGTCCTGCACTGGTTCTGGAGCGGGTTCAGCAACGGACTCCTCGAAGGCATCAACTCCTTGATCCAGGCCGCCAAAGCCAAGGCCCGCGGCTATCGGACCACCCGCAACCTCCTCAACATCGCCTACCTCATCGCCGGCAAACTCGACTTCGCCTTACCGGTCCGCTGAGGTCCTACCCACCCAATTCAGCGAGGAACCGTCTTATGGCGTTCAGAGAATAGACGAATGAGTTTCATGGTTGGAGAGCCCTAACTCTGGATTAGGCATACCGCTCCGTTCGGAACGAGCGATGCCTGGGGTGGGACGGCAACACGATCAGAGCCGGGTATTTCGGCGCACATGCTCCCACCGCGCCGGTCTGATCCTGATCACAACCGGCCGAACGGTAGCAAATCACCCCCCGAACGGTCGTTGAGTGGCCCTGCGGCCTGCTCATCTCCGTCCTCTCCGGCTCACAGCTTTGACCCGCGTCCCATCGCGGACCTCATCCTCCGGTTGCTACCCCGCGCCGAAGCCTCTCCCGCCATCCTCTCGTCCCCTGAGAACTGCCGCCCCTCACCCGCCCGCTCGCCGTACCCGGCTTGGCCCAAGCTCCCGCCTGCCCTCACGCCTCCGGGCGAAGGGCGACGGGCAGCTCAATGCGGCGGTGGGCACGGCTCGCCTCACCGGCCCGCTTCCACCAGGCGCTGCCGGCCTTCCTGGAATAGCTGGTTCCGAAGCGGGCTCAGCTGCCGGGCTTGCAGTCCTCGCAGGGCCTCATGCCGGCCTTCTTGGCCTCGGCCACGGACTTGAAGTCCACGCGGGTGCCGGCCTTCTCGATCTCTTTCACCCACTTGCAGCTGGCCCTGTGGTACAGCTTCGTGTCCTTGCAGCCGACGATGACCTCGGACTTGGGCTCGGCCTTGGCGGGGCCTTCGGCCGGGTGGGCCATCCGGGCCCCCAGGGGGCCGGCCATCAGGCTGGCCAGGACGACGAACGTGAGCTTCCGCATCGGGCACCTCCCGGGATGGGAATCCAGAGACTCAGTTTCGGCCTTGAGGCTCCCCTCCGCCAGGCGAATCCGGGCCCGGCGGTGGGCTCCTGCTAGGATCCCTCCAGACGTTCACGCGGAGTCCCATGCGGCGCCCGAGGCATCGGATCGGCCCATTCCTGGCGGCGGCCCTGCTGATGTCCGCGGCCTGCACGCGGGCGCCCCGCCCGGTGCCCGCCCGGGAGGCCCGGCGGCCGGAGGGGCCGGCGCGGGCCCGGGCGCTGCCGCGGCTGGGCTATACGCTGCAGGCAGGCGCCTTCGCCAAGGTGGAGAACGCCGCCCGCTTCGCCCAATCGCTCCAGGCCCAGGGGCTGGAGGCGGCCTACTACGGCTCCGGGGATGGCCTCTACCGGGTGCGCTTCGGGGACTTCGCCACGAAGGAGAAGGCCCGGGCCCGGGGCGAGGCCCTGAAGGCCGCGGGGGTGATCGAGGCCTTCTGGGTGGTGGCGCCGGACGGATCGGCCCCCGGGGCCGGGGGGCGCCTCCAGGCGCATCCCGAGGACGAGCGGGGCCTGCGGGCCAGCCTGGTGGAGACGGCCCGGGGCTACCTGGGCGTGCCCTACCTCTTCGGCGGCACCACGGAGCGGGGCTTCGACTGCAGCGGCCTCACGGGCGCCGTGTACCGGCTGAACGGCCTGAAGCTGCCGCGCTCCTCCCAGGCCCAGTTCGAGGAGGGCCGGGCGGTGGACCTGGACGACGCCCGGGCCGGGGACCTGCTCTTCTTCGCCACCAACGGCGGGGCCCGGGTGAGCCATGTGGGGCTGTACCTGGGGCAGGGGGCCTTCATCCACGCGCCGCGCCCGGGCCAGGGCATCCGGCAGGACCGGCTCTCGGACCGCTACTACAGCCGCGCCTTCGTGGGGGCGCGAAGCTACCTGTAGGCCGCGCCGGACGATTGACCCGAAGTAAATCGAGACGCATATTCAACCCGCTGACGTCGCGCGCTGGGCCGATGCCTACCCCGGAGGTGTTCGGATGGTCACCTATTCCTATGGTGAATGTCTCAAGCGGTCCTACCGGGTCAACTGGAGAATCAAGGATGTGCTGGGAACGGTGGGGTTCGACCTGAACCGTCCCTGGCTGCCCACGGAGCTGTCCGGGGCGGGGGGGATCCGCTGCCTGGATCCGGGAGAAAAGCGGAAGCTGACGCACCTGGAGATGGGGGCCTACGCCCACCTGTTCCGGTTCGTGGAGGCCTTCATCACCCCCGAGATGCTCGGCCTGGCCCAGGAGGCCCGGTCCCTCAACCTGGAGGCCTTCGAAGCCCTCACGAACTTCGCCTCTGAAGAGGTCAAGCACATGCACCTCTTCGGAGAGATCCGCCGGCTGGTGGACGAGGCGGTGGGCTTCCCCCTGGAACTGCTGGAGGGCGAGAACGAGGTCGCCGGCGTCGTCCTGGGGCGGCATCGGGGCGCCGTGCTGCTCCTCACAGCGGCCATCGAGTGGTTCACGCAACACCACTTCCTCACCGCGATGAAGGATTCCGAGGAACTGGATCCTCTCACCCGGGAGATCTTCCGGCACCACTGGATGGAGGAGGCCCAGCACGCCCAGCTGGACCACCTGGAGGCAGTGCACCTGTTCCGCGAACTGTCCCAGGCCGGACGGGACCAGGCCATCGAGGATCTGGTCTGGCTCCTGGCGGCGGTGGACGGACTGCTCCAGCGCCAGGTGGGCCATGACCTGGCCAACCTCGGGAGGTATCTCGGCCGCACCTTCACGGAGGCGGAGCGGGGGGAGATCCAGGGACACCTCCTCAAGGCAAAGCGCCACTGCTTCATCGAGAGCGGCTGGGCCCATCCGAACTTCCAGGAGCTCTTCCAGATGGTGACCACGCCGGACCAGCAGGCCAGCGTCGGGCAGGCCGTGGGCCTCCTGCTCCAGGGAAATCCCGTGCCCCTGGGCCACGGGGTGGCCTGAATTTCAGGGTTCCGTCGATTTTTTGAAAATCCACGGCCGAATGACCCTACACTGGGAAGGTCCGCCGGTTGTGCGGACATCAGAAAAGCGTTGCTGCCTCGCCTGGAAGGAACAATGCATCTACATCACCAGGTCGAAGAAAGCAGGTAGCAACATGGCTCAGGGAACCGTCAAGTGGTTCAACGCCGAAAAGGGTTTCGGATTCATCACCCCCGATGACGGTGGTGCGGATCTGTTCGTCCACCACTCCGCCATCGAGTCCACGGGCTTCCGCAGCCTGGACGAGAACCAGCGCGTGAGCTTCAACGTGGGTCAGGGCCAGAAGGGCCCCCAGGCCACCAACGTCACCAAGATCTGACCGCACCGGTCACTCTGGATCGGCCTCCTCCGGGAGGCCGATTTTTTTCATGGGGTTGGCGGCAGCTTGCATTCAGCTAATTTCCTTGGCCCGAAAGGCGTCCGGCCGTATTCTGGTCCCTTGCGCAAGGAGGAGCCCATGGCTCACGAAGGTCACGAGCACGGACCGGACTGCAACCACGATCACGACGATTCCTTCGAAATCGAAGTCGTTGAGCTCGAAGACGAGAATGGCGAGAAGGAGGAGTTCGCGATTCTGGAGGAGCTCGAGTTCGAGGGCCGCGACTTCGCCATCCTCGCGCCCCTGGCCGAGCTGCAGGCCCAGGAGGACGGCACCGCCGATCCCGAGGACGGCCTGAGCCTGGAGATCTTCGAGGTGAAGGACGAGATGTTCACGCCCCTCGAGGACGAGGAGCTGGCCGAGCGCCTCATGAAGCACCTCGACGAGCAGGAGGCCAAGCTCAAGGCCGAGGAAGAGAAGGACTGAGCCCGTCCGGCGCACGAAGGCCCCCGGTTCCGGGGGCCTTCGTGCGTACGGGAGAACCCGGTACCCTGGGAGGATGCTGTCCGATCCTGTCCGCTTCGAAGGCCGAGTTCTCTTTCTTACGGAGGATCCGGCCCGGATCCTCCGCCAGCTGGAAGGCGAGGACCTGGACCCATCCGAAGCCCTGCCCCTGCGGGACCAGATCAGCACCGACGAGATCACCCCGGCCTTCATCTGCTACCACTACGACGAGAAGCTGGGCGACTTCCCCTACCTGGGCCTGAAGTGCGGCGAGGCTTTCCCCGTGAAGGCGGGGGCCGTGCGGGCCGGCGGCTTCGCCGTGAGCGTGGCGGGGAAGCGGCGGGGCAAGGGCAGCAGCCGCGAGGCCAGCCCCTACGCCGAGCGGTGCGCGGGCATCCGCCTGGCCATCGCCGAGAGCTTCGAGCGCATCTACCGGCAGAATTGCCAGAACCTGGGCCTGCTCACCAGCACGGACTTCGGCCTGGTTCCGCGCATCCGCCGGGGCGAGGCCATCCCCCTGGCGGAGTTCACCGAGGGCCTGGATCCCGTCACCGCCGAGATCGTGCGCCGCGGCGGCCTCTTCGCCTACAACGCCGCGCGCATGGCGGGTGACGTGGCGCCGCCCCTGCCAGCCCACGGGCTGCGTCCCATGACCTACGCCGAGAAGCTGCTGGCCCGCCATGCCGTGGTGGACGCTGCCGCGGGGCGGGTGGGCCTGCCGGTCGTGAAGCCCGGTGACGGCCTCTTCGTGCAGGCGGACTGGCGCTTCAGCCACGAGTACGTGACGCCCATGGCGGCGAGCTTCCTGGAGAAGGCCCTGGGGCCCGAGGCGGCGCTGCGCGATCCTGCCTCCATCCTCGCGTTCCGCGACCATCTCACCTTCCTGCACCACAGCATGAAGCCCGAGCACCGGGCCATGGGCCTGCTGGCGGTGGCCGACGGCCTGAAGCCAGCCCAGGAGGCCTTCTGCGCGAAGCACGGCATCCGGCTCCACGGTGAGCTGGCGGACGGATCCGGCAGCGAGGGCATCTGCCACGCGCTCATGGCCGAGCGCTACGCCCGCCCCGGCCAGGTGGTGGTGGGCACGGATTCGCACACGCCCCATGCGGGGGCCCTGGGCTGCCTGGCCTTCGGGGTCGGCACCACGGACATCGCCTGCGCCTGGGTGACGGGCGACGTGCGCGTGACCGTGCCGCCCACGCTGCGGGTGCGCCTGAACGGGCGCCTGCGCCCGGGCGTGTCGGCCAAGGACCTGGTGCTGCACCTGCTGGCCCAGCCCCTCATCCGCGAGGGTGGGGCCCTCGGCCACGTCATCGAGTACCAAGGCGGGGCCCTGGCGGACCTGGACACGGACGAGCGGGCCACCCTCACGAACATGGCCGCGGAGATCGGCGGCTTCACGGGCCTGATCGCGCCGGACGCCGAGACCCTGCGCTTCGTGCAGGAGCGGCGCGGCGTAGAGCTGACCCTCGAGCCCTGGATGCGGGGCGATGAGGAGGCGGAGTACACCCACACCCTGGACGTGGACTGTGCGGCTCTGGGCCCCATGCTGGCCCGGCCCGGCGACCCCGGCAACGGCGTGGCTCTGGCGGACCTGGACGGGGCCGTGCCCATCCACATCGCCTACCTGGGCAGCTGCACCGGCGGCAAGCGCGAGGACCTGCGCCGGGCCTACGAGGTGGTGAAGGCCGCCGCGGCGGCGGGCAGGCGCGTGCCCGAGGGCGTGCGGTTCTTCGTGCAGTGCGGCAGCGAGGACGTGCGCCGCCACGCCATCGAGCAGGGCTGGATCGCCGCCTTCGAGGCTGTGGGCGCCGTGGTGCTGGGCAGCTCCTGCGGCGCCTGCATCAACGCGGGCCCCGGCGTGTCCACCCGGCCCGACGAGGTGACCATCAGCGCCATCAACCGCAACTTCCCGGGCCGCAGCGGGCCGGGCCAGATGTGGCTCGCCAGCCCCGCCACCGTCGCCGCCAGCGCCCTGGCGGGGCGCATCGCCGAGGCGGAGGCGTGATCGATCCCGTTCTCGCCGCCCGCTACCGCGCCCTGGTCCTGGTGGGTCTCGCCCGCCCGGGCGCGCCTGCGCTGGCGCCGGGGGCCCGCGTCCTCGTGGTGGACGTGGCCCGCCAGCGCCTGGGATTGCTGGAGGATGGACGGCTGGCCTTCGAGGCGGTGATCTCCACGGCGAGGAACGGCCTGGGCTGCGAGGAGAACTCCTACCGCACGCCCACGGGCTGGCACCGCATCCTCGCCCGCATCGGCGAAGGCGCCGAGCCCGGCGCGGTGTTCAAGGCCCAGAAGCCCACCGGCGAGGTGTGGCGGGGAGAGGCCCGGGAGGAGGACCTCATCCTCACCCGCGTGCTCACGCTGGACGGCCTGGAGGAGGGCTGGAACCGCGGGCCGGGGCGGGATTCCCGGCTGCGCTGGATCTACCTTCACGGCACGAACCAGGAGCAGGAGCTGGGCACCCCCGTGTCCCACGGCTGCGTGCGCCTCTCCAACGCGGACGTGACCGACCTCTTCGACCGCGTGGCCGAGGGCGATCCCCTGCTCATCGCGGAGGACCTGCCCGGCGACGCCTTCGGCCTGGGCCGCCTGCGCTTCGCGGGCGTGGCGGGCAGCGGCATGAGCGCCCTGGCCCAGTTCGCGGCCATGAAGGGCGGCCGGGCGAGCGGCAGCGACCGCAGCTTCGACCGGGGCCAGCGGCCCGAGGCGCGAAGGCAGCTGGAGGCCCTGGGCGTGGTCATCCATCCGCAGGACGGCTCGGGCCTGGAAGGCGACTGCGCGGCCCTGGTGGTGTCCACGGCCGTGGAGGACGAGGTGCCGGACGTGGCCACGGCCCGGCGCCTGGGTGTGCCCGTGCTGCACCGGTCGGAGCTGCTGGCGCACGTCGTCGCGAAGTACCGCACCGTGGCCGTGACGGGCACCAGCGGCAAGTCCACCACCACGGCCATGGTCTTCGAGATCCTGCGGGGGGCGGGCCTCGACCCTTCGGTCATCACCGGCGGCGAGCTGGTGGCCCTCCAGCGCGAGGGGCGCTGGGGCAACGCCTGGGCCGGGGCCTCGAACCTGCTGGTCATCGAGGCCGACGAGAGCGACGGCTCCGTGGTGCGCTACCACCCGGCCCTGGGCGTGATCCTCAACCTGCAGAAGGACCACAAGGAGATGGAGGCCGTGGCGGAGATGTTCCGCGCCTTCCGGGCCCAGGTGCGCGAGGCCGCGGTGGTGGGCGAGGCGGAGAACCTGCGGGCGTTCGCCGTGGGAGCGGTCACCTTCGGGTTCGGGGAAGGCTGTGGGGTGCGGGCGGAGGCGGTGGTGCTTGGCGCGGAAAGCTCTGCTTTCCGCGTAGGGGGAAAAGCATTCAGGCTGCCGGTGCCGGGGCGGCACAACGTGGAGAACGCGCTGGCGGCCATCGCGGCCTGCTCATCGCTCGGGGTGCCGCTGGAGGCCATGGCGGGGCCGCTGGCGGCCTTCCAGGGCGTGGCGCGGCGCTTCCAGGTGCTGGGGACGCGGCGGGGCGTGACGGTGGTGGACGACTTCGGCCACAATCCCGCCAAGGTGGCGGCCTCCATCCGCGCGGCTCACCTGCGCACGGCGGCCATTGGCGGCCGGGTGCTGGCGGTCTTTCAGCCCCACGGCTTCGGGCCCCTGAAGTTCCTGCGCTCCGAGTTCGTGGAGGCCTTCGCCACCGAGCTGGCGCCGGAGGACCGCCTCTGGTTCCTGGAGGTGTTCTACGCCGGTGGCACGGCCTCGAAGGACATCACCAGCGCCGAGGTGGTGGCCGAGATCGCCGCCCGGGGCGTGGCGGCGGAGGCTGCACCGACCCGCGAATGGCTTGTGGCGCGGCTGGCCGCCGAAGCGAGGGAGGGTGACCTCATTCTCGTCATGGGCGCACGGGATCCCTCGCTCACGGAGTTCGCCAGGGCCATCATTGAGTCGCTTTGATCCGGGATGATGAGAACAACCTCAAGCTGGCTTTGTAGCTCTTTAGCTCTTTAGCCCTTTAAGGCCTCCACGAAGGGCACGAAGGAACAAGCCGGGGCCACGAAGGCAGGGGTCGGCATCCGGCCCAGGACATCCGGGCCTTCGGCCCCCGGGCGCGCGTGGCGCGACCGGCTTTTCGGGCGGCGGTCCTTGGCGGCTTCCAAGGGCCGCCATGACCGCCGCCCGCAAAGGGATGTCACGGTGCGTCGGGACCCATTCGCGGCCTTTTCACGCCCGGAAGGGCGCCTTCATGCCCTTCGTGGTGATCTTTTCAAGCTGAAACTTGCGGGCGATCAGGAAGTGGGAATGCTCCCATGGTGTCCTCTGGGCCTCCCGTCTCGCGGTACCCTGGAGCATGGAACCGACCACCCTCCGCGCCGTCATGGCCGCCCTCCGCAAGCCGGAGACGGGCTGCTCCTGGGACCTGAAGCAGAACCACCAGTCGCTGGCCCGCTACCTGCGGGAGGAGGCGGCGGAGGTGCTGGACGCGCTGGCGGCCCACCAGCCCGGCGATCCCGCCACGGAGGCTCACCTCTGCGAGGAGCTGGGCGACCTCTGGCTGCAGATCGCCTTCCACGCCCAGCTGGCGGCGGACCGCGGCGCCTGGGACCTCCACGACGTGGAGCGCACCGTGGTGGAGAAGCTGGTGCGCCGCCATCCGCACGTCTTCGCCGAGGTCAGCGTGGAAGGCGCGGAGGAGGTGCTCACCAACTGGGCCGCCATCAAGCGCGAGGAGAAAGGGCTCCACAGCGAGGAGCCGCGCCTGCTGGAGGGTATTCCCGCCTCGCTGTCGCCCATGGAGGAGGCCCTGGAGATCGGGCGCCGCTGCGCCAAGGTGGGCTTCGAGTGGCCGGACCTGGAGGGCGTACTCGACAAGGTGAAGGAGGAGGTGGCCGAGTTGCAGGCCGAGTCCGAGCCGGTGCGGGTGGAGGAGGAGTTCGGCGACGTGCTGTTCAGCCTCATGCAGTGGGCCCGCAAGAAGGGCGTGGATCCCGACCGGGCCCTGCGCCGCCAGATGGCGCGCTTCAAGGGCCGCTTCCAATCGGTGGAGGACGATGCCCGGGCCGCGGGGGGCTGGGAGCACCGCACCCTCGACGAGATGGAAGCCGCCTGGCAGGCCGCCAAGCGCAGGTCGAAGCCGTGATGGCCCTGACGCTCCTCGCCCCGCGGGGCGGATCCCCGCCGCCCGCGGTGTTCCTGCTGGTTCCGGTGGTCTTCCTGGCGGTGTCCTGGCTCACCAACCGGCTCATGGGCATCCCGGCGCTCTACGCGGCGTTTCCGGCGGATCGCACGGATCCCATCGAGGCAACCCTCGGCTGGCAGCAGGTGGAGTTCGGCGCCCTGCGCGGCCACTCGCCGATGTCTCTCAAGGCTGGCCGCCGCTGCCTGCACCTGAAGCAGCCCTTCCCCTTCCAGCTTGCCTGGTGGCTGGGACCGGCTTCCGTCCCCTGGGATCAGATCCGGGTGGAGAAGGAGGCCAGCGAGTCCTCCTGGGCCTTCCTCAGCGCGGCGGAGTTAAGGCTGGGCGCCGAGGGCCGGGTGATCCGCCTGCGCGGCAAGACCGCCCGGACCCTCCAGGCGAAGGTGCGGGAGAAGCAGGGCCAGTCCGTCGGAATGTCACCCCTCGCGGCGGGGCCAGGGACCATCCGGCCGAGGTGACGTCGGGCTCGATCATTGAAAAGAATTTTGTAAGCGGAGATTGGCGGAGTCGCGGAGGAGCGCGGAGAAAGGCCACGCCACAAGAAGGCGGTTTGCTGTTCTCAGCTTTCCTCAGTTCCTCGTCTGTCCTCCGCTTCTGGCATTCCTTTCCAACGCATTGCCCGATCTCCTGATTCGGCGTGTCAGACCGCGTCGGCGATGGCCTTGCCCATGTCCACGGTGCTGGCCTTGCCGCCCATGTCGGGGGTGCGGGGGCCCGTGGCCAGCACCTTCTCGATGGCGGCCACCACGGAGGCGCCGGCCTCGGGGAAGCCCAGGTGGTCGAGCATCATGGCGCCGGCCCAGATCTGGCCCACAGGGTTGGCGATGCCCTTGCCGTAGATGTCCGGCGCGGAGCCGTGGACGGGCTCGAACATGGAGGGGAACTCGCGCTCGGGGTTCAGGTTGGCGCTGGGGGCGATGGCGATGGTGCCGGTGCAGCCCGGTCCCAGGTCCGAGAGGATGTCGCCGAAGAGGTTGGAGCCCACCACCACGTCGAACCAGTGGGGGTTGCGCACGAAGTGGGCGCAGAGGATGTCGATGTGGAACTGGTCCACCGTCACCTCGGGATAGCGGGCGCCCATGGCCTTCACCCGCTCGTCCCAGTAGGGCATGGTGATGGCGATGCCATTGGATTTCGTGGCCGAGGTCAGGTGCTTCCTCGGGCGCGACTGGGCCAGGTCGAAGGCGTATTTCAGGATGCGGTCCACGCCCTGCCGCGTGAACACGGTCTGCTGCACAGCCATCTCCTGGTCCGTGTCCTCGTAGAGCCGCCCGCCGATGGAGGAGTACTCGCCCTCGTTGTTCTCGCGCACCACGATGAAGTCGATGTCGCCCACCTGCCGCCCGGCGAGAGGGCAGGGCACGCCGGGCATGAGCTTCACGGGACGCACGTTGGCGTACTGCTTGAAGCCGCGCCGGATGGGGATGAGCAGGCCCCAGAGCGACACGTGGTCGGGCACGCCGGGGAAGCCCACGGCGCCCAGGAAGATGGCGTCGTGGTGGCGGATGCGGTCGAGCCCATCCGCGGGCATCATGCGCCCGTGCTCGAGGAAGTACTCGCAGCTCCAGGGGAACTCGTCCCAGGTGAAGCGCAGGTCATGCTTCATCCCGGCGGCCTCCAGCACCCGGATGCCTTCCGGCACCACCTCCTTGCCGATGCCGTCGCCGGGGATGACCGCGATCCTCAAGTCACGCATGGGGTGCTCCTGAGAAGAAACCTGCAAATGGATTCAATCGGAGTGGGTATGGATCCAGCAGAACCGCGCAGATACCGCTTCACACCATGCGACTCAGGGGTAGACTACGCCGCGGATATCCCAAAACCATCCTACTCATTGGAGGCTCCCCATGAGCCATGAATCCGTTCACGGAACGGCCCCGGCCGGAGGCCTGCCCGCCTGGCAGGGCGCTCGGCCCCTCTCGACCCTCGCCGCCTTCCTCCTGGGTCTGATCCTCTACTTCGGTCTGCCCCGGTTGCTGCCCGTGCCGGACGCCAAGCTCTTCACGGGCCAGCCTGCCGCGGCCAAGCCGGCTCCCGCCGCGCCTCCGAAGCCCCTCACCAAGCCCGCGGCGGTTCCCGCGCCCGCCGCCGCACCGGCTCCAGCCAGGCCCCTGACCAGGGCCGAGCAGGAGGCGAAGGCCAAGGTGGATGCAGAGGCCAAGGCGAAGGTGGAGGCGGAGGCGAAGGCCAAAGCCGAGGCCGATGCCCGGGTGAAGGCCGAGGCGGAGGCCAAGGCCAAGGCGGATGCCGAAACCAAGCGGAAGGCCGACTGGGTGAAGGGGCTGCACCTCTTCGCCATCTTCGTCACCACCATCGTGGGCATCATCCTCAAGGCCCTGCCCATGGGTGCCGTGGCCATGGTCGGCATCGCCGCCACGGCCCTCACGGGCACGCTCGGCATCGCCGATTCCATGAGCGGCTTTTCGGACGTGACCATCTGGCTCATCGTCCTGGCCTTCTTCATCTCCCGGGGTTTCGTCAAGACGGGCCTGGGCGCCCGCATCGCCTACACGTTCATGGCCCTGCTGGGGCGCCGGACCCTCGGACTCAGCTACGGCCTGGCGGCCACGGACCTGGTGCTGGCGCCCGCCATCCCCAGCAACACCGCCCGGGGCGGCGGCATCATCATGCCCATCATGGCCTCCCTGGCCCGGGCCTACGGCAGCCAGCCCGGCGACACCAGCGCCCGGAAGATGGGGTCGTTCCTCACGCTGACGGCCTACCAGGTGAACTGCATTACCAGCGCCATGTTCCTCACGGCCATGGCCGCCAATCCCCTCGCCCAGAAGCTGGCGGGGGACCTCAAGGTGAACATCACCTGGGTGGGCTGGGCCGTCGCGGCCGTGGTGCCTGGCCTCGTGGCCCTGCTGCTGGTCCCCTTCCTCATCTACCGCCTCCACCGCCCGGAGATCACGGAGACGCCGGGAGCGGTGGTGATGGCCAAGGACCACCTGCGGGACCTGGGCCCCATCAAGCGCCAGGAGTGGATGATGCTGGGCGTCTTCGTGATGCTGCTGGTGCTCTGGATCTTCGCCAAGCAGCTGGGGGACCTCAATGCGACCACCTCGGCGCTGGCGGGCCTGGCCGTGCTGCTGCTGACCGGGGTCCTCACCTGGGATGACATCAAGACCGAGACCGGCGCCTGGGACACCCTGGTGTGGTTCGCGGCGCTGGTGATGATGGCCAGCTTCCTCAACAAGCTGGGCATGATCCCCTGGTTCAGCAGGACCATGGGCGGCATGGTGGCGGGCAAGGGCTGGATCGCGGCCTTCCTGGTGCTGGGCCTGGTCTACTTCTACAGCCACTACTTCTTCGCCAGCAATACGGCTCACGTGGCCTCGATGTACGCCGCTTTCCTCGGCGTCTCCATCGTGGCCGGCGCCCCGCCGGTGCTCGCGGCCCTGGTGCTCGCCTTCTTCAGCAACCTCTTCGCTGGTATGACCCACTACGGGACCGGTCCCGCTCCGGTGTTATTCGGCACAGGCTACGTGGAGCTCGGCACCTGGTGGCGCCTGGGGTTGTTCATCAGCCTCGTCAACATCGTCATCTGGGTGGGCCTCGGCGGCCTCTGGTGGAAGGTGCTGGGCCTCTGGTGATCGTTTCCCCTGCGAAAAAGCCCCGCCATCCGGCGGGGCTTTTTCGGACGAAGAGGAACCTCAGCCCAGGATCTTCGACAGCCCATAGGCGACGCAGGTGGAGACGCTGACGCCGATGAGGCCGGGGATCATGAAGCTGTGGTTGAGGAGGTACTTGCCGATCCGCGTGGTGCCGGTGCGGTCCATGTTGATGGCGGCGAGGTCGCTGGGGTAGAAGGCGAAGAAGAAGTAGGCGTAGCTGGCGGGGATGAGGCCCAGCAGCAGGGGCGTGGGCAGGCCAAGGGCGTAGCCGAAGGGCAGCATGATGGTGAGCGTGGCGGCCTGGCTCTTCACGAAGGCGGAGACGGCGAACATGGCGATGGCGAAGGTCCAGGGGGCCATCTGCACCATGGCCTTGATGTGGGCCACCAGGTAGCCCTCGTTGGCCTTGATGAAGGTCTCGCTCATCCAGGCGATGCCGAAGATGGAGACCACGGCGATCATGCCCGCGATGAAGACGCTGGAGCGCGCGATGTCCGGGGCCTTCACATTGGTGGCGAAGAGGATGAAGGCGCCGAAGGCCAGCATGATGATCTGCACGACGGTGGTCATGGGGACGACCTTGCCGTTCACCAGGGGGAGCAGGCCGGGCTTCAGGGCGATGAGCACGATGGTGAGCACGCCGGCGAAGAAGAGGGCCACGGAGAGCTTCGCCTTGACGGGGATCTCCTTGTCCAGGGTGGTGACGTTGGCGTCCAAGCCCTTGGCGAACTCGGGGTCCTTCATGCGCTCGAGGAACTCGGGATCCTCGTCCAGCTCCTTGCCGCGGTTGAAGCTCCAGGCCGCGGCGGCCAGGACGCCGATGATGCCGGCGGGCAGGGTGATGCGGACGATGTCGAAGAGGCCCACGGGATGGCCGTTCTTGGCGGCCATGGCCAGGAAGGTGGTGACGGCCGCGGCCACGGGGCTGGCGGTGATGCCCATCTGGGAGGCCACGCTGGAGATGGCCATGGGGCGCTCGGGCCGGATGCGGGTCTTCAGCGCCACGTCCGAGATGACGGGCAGCAGGGCGTAGACCGCGTGTCCCGTGCCCACACAGACCGTGAGGAAGAACGTGGAGAGCGGGGCGAGGATGGTGACGTACTTCGGGTGGGCCCGGAGCAGGCGCTCCGTCAGCTGCACCAGGTAGTCCAGGCCGCCCGCCACCTGGAGGGTGGCCGAGGCGGTCACCACCGCCAGGATGATGAGCATCACGTCGATGGGCGGCGTGCCCGGGGCCACCCGGAAGAACAGCACCAGCACGGCCACGCCCAGGCCGCCGATGAGGCCCAGGGCCACGCCGCCCTTCCGGATGCCCAGAAGGATGGCGGTGAGCACGAGGATGAATTGGATCCAGAACATCAAGGCTGGGGACAGCATGTCTTCTCCTTGGGGACGAGGGGCCCGGTTCCACCTGCTCCCTCGTCGAGCGAGCATAGCAAACCTAACGGTAATGAATGACTCGAACCCGCCGCTTTCTTTAGATCCTAAACCCTTCTCCGGGTAGGCGGAGGCCGCTCCGGCCGTCCCGGGCCAGTCCCGGGCCAGCCCCAGGCGAGCTTGGCGGCAGGCTAGGATGACCTGTGCGAGCCGCGCGATGACGACACTCCCCTTCCATCTGGTGACCCTGACCCACGCCACCTGGGACCAGGCCCTGGCCTGCGCCCGGAGGCTGGGGGGGGACGCGCTGCCGGAGCTGCGCCTGGACCTGTTTCCGGAGGCGGATCCCCGGGCCCTGGTGCAGGCCCTGGGAGGGCGCTGCCTGGTGACCTGCCGCCGCCAGTCCGAGGGGGGGCGCTGGCCGGAGGACGACGAGGCGGGCCGCCTCGCCCACCTGCTGCGCGCCCTGCCGGGCTGTCCCGCCTGGCTGGACCTGGAGTGGGACCTGCCCCTGCCGCCCGAACTCCAGGCGGCCCGGCCCGGGGTGCGGCTGCTCCGCTCGGTGCATGTGGCTCCGGGTGTCTTCGACCTGGACCAGCGCCTCGCGGCCCTGCCCGAGGGGGAGGCCTTCAAGTGGGTGGGCTGGGCCGGGCGCCTGGGGGACTGCGGCCGCCTGCGGCCGGCCCTGGCCCGGGCCCGGGAACGGGGCATCGCCCTCTCCGCCTTCCTCATGGGGCCCAAGGGCCTCGCCAGCCGGGCCATGCAGGCGGCCTGGGGCGGGGCCTTCACCTATGCGGCCCCGGACGATGGTCCTGCCGCGGCGCCGGGCCAGTTGCCCCTGGCCACGCTCCGGGCCTGGCGCAGCGCGGAGCTGGCCCCGGGGGCCGGCCTCTGCGGTGTCATCGGCGATCCCGTGCTGCACTCGCGGGGCCCGGCCTTCCACAACCCCCGGTTCCAGGCCGCCGGCCGGAACCTGCTCTACGCCCCCCTCCCGTGCGGCGAGGCGGGGGAGGCCCTGGAGGCCCTGGAAGCCCTCGGGATCCTGGGCCTGAGCATCACCGCGCCCCTCAAGCTGGCCCTGCCCCAAGCCCTCGGGCTGGAGGGCCCCCTGAACACCCTCTGGCGGCGGGCGCCCGGAGATCCGTGGCAGGGGGCCAATACGGACGCGGAGGCTCTTGAACGCGCGTTGTCGCCTCTCGCACCCGGCCCCGTGCTGCTCCTCGGCGGGGGCGGGGTGGGGCGGACGAGCCGCGCCGTGCTGGAGGCCGCCGGCCGGCCCGTGCTGCAGGTCTCCCGCCAGGCGCCCGCCAGCCCTGCGGCCGTGGCTGCCTTCGGGCCCGTGGGCGTGGTGCAGGCCACCAGCCTGGGCATGGCGGCGGGCGACCCCATCCCCTTCCCGGACCTGCTGGCCGCGGCCCTTCCCAGCGCCCGCTGGGCCGTGGAGTGGATCTACAAGGAGGACACCGCCTTCGTGCGCTGGGCCCGGAACGCCGGCCTGGATCTGGTCCCCGGCGCCTCCCTCTTCGACGCCCAGGCCGAGGCCCAGTCCCGCCGCTTCATCTCCGACTGCGGCCGCTGACGGCTGATAGCCGATAGCCGATAGCTGACAGCCGATAGCTGATAGCGTCTACTCCATGGACCTCCTGCTGGTCGAGGACAAGGACAGCTTCCGGCGCCTGCTCACCCAGGCCCTGGAGGGCTCGGCCTGGACCGTGCGGGCGGTGGCGGACCCCCAAGAGGCGCTGCGGGCGCTGGAGGCCGCGCCCTCCCAGGTGCTGGTGACGGACCTGCGGCTGCCGGGCATGAGCGGCCTGGAGCTGATCCGCCGGGCCCGCCGATTGCACCCCACGCTGCGGGTGGTGCTCATGTCCGCCTTCGGGGAGCCTCGGGACATCGTGGAGGCCATGCGCCTGGGGGCGGAGGACTTCCTGCCCAAGCCCTTCGACCTGGACGTCTTCCTGGCCCTGCTGGACCGCCTGCGGGCCCTGGTGGGCGCGCCGCCCCCGGATCCCGCGGAGCCCTGGATCGCCCACAGCGCCCCCATGCAGGCCCTGGACGAGGCCCTGCGCCGGGCCGCGGGCACGGACCTGCCGGTGCTCTTCCTGGGGGAGCGCGGGGCGGGGAAGGGCCGCTGCGCCCGGAGGCTCCACACCCTGCGGCACCCCGGCGCGCCCTACGCGAGCCTGGCGGCCGCCACCCTGGGGGCGGAAGGACCGGATCCAGCCCTCCTCCAGCGGCTCCAGGGAGGGAGCCTCTACTTGGAGGGCTTGGAGCACCTGGCCCCGGAGGCCGCGGCCCCCCTGGCCCGGGCCATGGATGCCGCCGGACCGGGGCTCCACTGGATGGCCGGGCTGGAGCCGGGGGCCGCCCTGGCCCCGGAGCTGGCCCAGCGCCTGGGCTCGCTGGAGCTGCGGGTGCCGCCCCTGCGGGAGCGCCGGGAGGACCTGCTGGCCCTGGCCCGGGCGATCCTGGAGCGGGCCGCCCGGCTGGAGGGCCGGACCGCCCCCTGGCTGGAGAGGGGCGCCGAGCGCCAGCTGCTGGACCACGCCTGGCCCGGGAACGTGAGGGAGCTGGAGGCCCTGCTGGCCCGGACCCTGGCCCAGTCCGAGGGCCCGGCCATCCGGGGCTTCCCGGACCTGGAGCTGGGCTGCTCCGAGCTCATGAACCTCCCCTGGCCGGCGCCCGGTCCCCTGGACGCCATGGTGAGGGCCGCGGGCCGGTCCGCCGAGGCGCAGCTCCTGCGGCGCGCCCTGGCCCAGGCCGGGGGCGACCTGCCCCGGGCCGCGGAGGAGCTGGGCCTCACGCTGCGCAGCCTGGCCCAGCGCTTGCGGGACCAGGGCATCCCTCTGGAAGATAGAGACAGCCCCGCGCCCCGGAAGGCCCCATGATCCAGGATCCAGCCCAGGCCCCGCCCATCGTCGCCCCGCCCGTGCGGTCGCCGGAAAGCCTCCGCCCCGCGGTGCGCGCGGGCCTCGCGGCGCTCCAGGCCGTGGTGGTGGGGAAGGACACCCAGGTGCGGCGGGCCTTCGCGGCCCTGCTGGCCGGGGGGCACGTGCTGCTGGAGGACCTGCCGGGTGTGGGCAAGACCACCCTGGCCAAGGGCCTCTCGCGCGTATTAGGCGGCAGCTTCCAGCGGGTGCAGGGGACGAACGACCTGCTGCCCTCGGACCTGCTGGGCGTGCACCTCTGGGACGCCAAGGAGCAGGCCTTCCGCTTCCAGCCGGGCCCGATCTTCTGTCAGGTGCTGCTGCTGGACGAGCTGAACCGCATCGGCCCCAAGACCCAGAGCGCCATGCTGGAGGCCATGGTGGAGGGGCAGGTGACACTGGACCGCAGCACCCACCGCCTGCCAGACCCCTTCTTCGTCATCGCCACGCAGAACCCCATGGACCACGCGGGCACCTTCCCCCTGCCGGAGAGCCAGCTGGACCGCTTCTCCTGCTCCCTGCACCTGGGCTACCCGGATCGCGCGGCCGAGCGGCGGATCCTCAAGGGGGAGGCGGGCTCGGAGCGGCTCGACGGGCTGGGCCCGGCCCTGGACCTGGAGGGCTGGCGGCAGGCCCGCGCCGCCGTGCGGTCCGTGCGGGTGGCCGACGCCGTGATGGACTATGCCGAGCGGATGGTGGACCGCATCCGGGCCGGCGGCGGCTTCTGCTCCACCCGGGCGGTCCGGCACTGGCTGGGCCTGTCCCAGGCCGAGGCCTGGCTGGAGGGGCGCGACTACATCACGCCGGACGACCTGCAGGCCACCCTGGCGGACACCATGGCCCACCGGGGCAGCCTGGACGACCGGCGCCTCAACCGCAGCGAGCGCCGGGAGCAGCTGGCCCGCCTGCTCAAAGAGCTGCCCGTGGGATGGGCGGGATGAGGGAGGACGAGACCGTAGGCCAGATCCTGCGGGACGCGCGCGTGGCCAAGGGGCTCTCCCGCGAGATCCTGGCGGTGGAGCTGAAGCTGCCCCTCCGCCACATCGAGGCCATCGAATCCGACGACTGGGCGGCCCTCCCGCCGGGGCGGCCCCGGCCCCTGGCCCGGCAGCTGGCCGAGCGACTGGGGGTGGATCCGGACTTCCACACCGGGGTCTTCCGGACCGTGCCCGGCGTCCAGGAGCTGCCCCCCCCGGATCCCCGGCAGGAGAAGCTGGAGCGCATCGTCATGGCCGTCCTCACCGTCGGCTCGGTGCTGGTGGCGGCCTGGCTGGTGGTGCCCGGCCCCAGCCTCGGCCGGAAGGTGGCCCCGAGCTACCTGACCACCCTGCCCAAGGCCACCCTACCGCCGCCGCCTCCCCCCTCCACCTCGCCCTATCCCGTGCTGGGGGAGCTGCTGCCGGAGGCGCCGCTCAACCAGGAGGGCATCCTCCTCAGCCTGCGCGCCATGGACACCTGCGAGGTGCGCCTGGAGCCCGCCCCTGAGACCGGCGGCCAGGCCCAGACCCACACGCTGCGCGTGTCCGAGCCCTGGCGGCTCCGCGTGAAGGGCCCCTTTTCCCTGAGCCTGGACAATGCGGGCGTGGTGAACGTGGAGGTGGCCGGCGTGCGGATCGTCCACGGCCAGAACGTGGGCGAGGCCTGGACGGGCCGCTTCGATGCCGAGGGTCACTGGCTCCGCCCGGCCCCGCCGCCGGCCCCCGCGCCCGTAGAACCCCAGCCACCCGATGACGAAGAAGACGGAACCGAGTCATGACCCTGAACCCCATCGTCCAGCGCTTCCTCCAGGGCACCCTGCCCGAACCCATGGCCATGACCCTGGTGGGCGGGAGCCTGCCGGTTCCCACCAAGGACCTCCTCCAGGCCCTGGCCCACGCCGCCCTCCGGGAGACGCCCTACACGGCCAAGGCTCTGGAGTGCCTCGGATCCATGCCCGAGTCCATGCTCGCGGGCGCCCTGCTGGAACCCCTGGATCCCCCCGCGCCCCTTCAGCTGGTCCTCTGCCATCGCAAGGAGCCGGCCCTGCTGGAGAAGGCCCTGCTCAACCCCTCGCTCACGGCGGAGATCGTGGAGGCTTCGGTCCCCAGTCTCCCCGGGTCGGTGCTGGAGATCGTGCTGAACAACCAGGTGATGTGGATCGAGCGGCCGCGGATCCTCGACCTTCTGGAGGAGCACCCCGAGGGCGAATACGTCATCAAGCGGCGGGTGAACGAATACCGGTTCGATGTGCTGCGCCTGATCCCCGAGGAGGTCAAGAAGGACCGCCTGGAGATCCTCGACGAGGTGCAGGCCGGGCACCTGGACAAGGCCTGGGCCGAGCTGCCCCTGCCCAAGGAGAAGACGCAGGAGGAGGCCGAGGCGGAGATCGAGTCAGAGGAGATGGCCGCCGAGCGGAGGCTGCTGGCGCAGAAACCGCTGGTGGACGACCAGGGCGAGGAGATCGTCCTCACCCTCTCCCAGCGCGTGGCCAGGCTCCGGACCAACCAGAAGATCATGCTCGCCATCAAGGGCGGGAAGGAGGAGCGCACCATCCTCATCCGCGAGGCCAACCGCCTCATCCAGGTGAACGTCATGCGGAACGGCCGCATCACGGAGGGCGAGGTGGCCTACATCGCCCAGATGCGCACCGTGAACGACGAGGTGCTGCGCATCATCGCCAGCAACCGCGAGTGGATGAAGAAGTACCCCATCACCAAGGCCCTGGTCCTGAATCCGCGCACGCCTCTCCCCCTGGCCATGACCCACTTCAAGCGCCTCCTCGAGAGCGACATGAAGCTGCTGGTGAAGGACCGCAACGTCGCCGAGCTGCTCCGCCGCGAGGCCAAGCGGTACCTGGAGATGAAGGCGTCGGGGAAGGGGTAGCTTTCACCGGTTTTCTGACAGGCCGGAATGTCTCATCAGGGATGAACCGATATGGCACCTCACCCGATCGTTGCTTGCTTCGCCCTGGTCGCCGGGTTGCCGCTGACGGGCGTTTCCGGTTCCGAACCTCCTGCGAGGACGAGCACCCAGCTTGAGCCCAAGCTCATCCGGGATACCGTCGAGGCTCTTTGCCTGCTGCTCAACCAGGAGTATTTTGACCCCGCGGTCGCTGCCAGGACATCTGAGGGCTTGCGGGACCGGCTCTTGAAGGGGCGCTATCTGTTGTTCACCTCGGGAGAGTCTCTGGGAAAGGCTCTGACGGCTGACATGTACGAAATGACCCGGGACAAGCACCTGGTGCTGTCTCCAATCGTGGAGCCATCGCCAAGTCAGGCCATGCCGACCGCGATCGACAGTACCCCCCGGGAGGTCACTGCGCGCCGTTCCAATTTCGGCGTTCAGAGCATCGAGATTCTGCCCGGTAACGTGGGCTATTTCCGTCTCACGGCCTTTTATCGTCCGGCCGAGACCCGCGAAGCCATCGCCTCGGCCATGACCACCTTGCGTCGTGCGGACGCCCTCATCCTCGATCTGAGGGACAACGGGGGCGGATCTTCCGGGACTGTCGCATTGATGGCGAGCTATTTCTTCGAGGCCTCGGGGCTCCCACTTTTCGAGGTGGTGCCGAGACCGCCTGCGAAAGCCACCCGATTTGATACTGAGAGCGCCCCGCTTCAGGACCGGAACGAACAGAGGCCTGTATACATTCTGATTTCCCAGAACACTTGGTCCGGAGGCGAAGGGCTCGCGTTCATCCTCCAGGAGCGCCGCCGTGCGGAGGTGGTGGGCCAGGCGACTCCGGGCGCCGGGAACCAGGGCCGCACTCATCGCCTCAATGCCTGGTTTGAGGTGACCATTTCCAATGGAAGGGTGAGAACGGCGTTCAAGGGAGGCAGCTGGGAAGGTACTGGCGTGACGCCGGATGTCGCGACGCCCCCATCGGATGCTTTGCGAGTCGCCCATGCATGGGCGATCCGCGGGCTGGTCCGGAAGTTCCCGGTCGGGGCCTGGCACGATGTGCTGGTACGCGAACTTGCGACGCTCGAGGGGCAGCATCCGTGAGGAGACTTCCCCATCCGTCATGATTCCCCTCCGGGCGGCGGGCGATGGGGATTCCTCCGCGGCGCCTGCGGCGCCGCTCCGGCCGCGCGAATCGCTGGCACGCCGCTGATTCCTGGCAACAGCCCACTGGGCTGTCGCCAGGGGCGGCTACCTGCCAGCGATTCAGCGACTTCAATCCCCGCCTTTGCCATACTCCAAACTCAAAGGGCCCCGAACGGGGCCCTTTGAGTTTGGAGCGGGCGATGGGGATTGAACCCACGACATCAAGCTTGGGAAGCTTGCGTTCTACCACTGAACTACGCCCGCGGCAGGGGTCCATCCTAGCGCAAGTGCGGAGGCGGGGCCAGCCCCGCTCAGCCCAGGTAGGCTGCGAGGACCCGCTCGTTCCGCCTCAGTTCGTCCGGGGTGCCTTCGACGGCGATGCGGCCCCGCTCCATGACGTAGGCGTGGTCGGCGACTTCGAGGGCGCTCTTGGCGAACTGCTCCACGAGCAGGAGGGTGATGCCCTCCTCCTTGAGGCGCCGGATGGTGCGGAAGACCTCCTGCACGATGACCGGCGCGAGGCCCATGGAGGGCTCGTCCAGCAGCATGACCTTGGGCCGGGCCATGAGGGCGCGGCCGATGGCCAGCATCTGCTGCTCGCCGCCGGAGAGGGTGCCGGAGGCCTGGCGGGCCCGGTCCTTCAGGCGGGGAAACAGCTCGTAGACGCGGTCCAGGTCGGCCTGGGCGCCGGCCTTGAAGCCCAGAAACTTGGGCAGCCGCCCGTAGGCGCCCAGCAGCAGGTTGTCCTCCACGGACAGGGGCCCGAAGACCTTGCGGCCCTCGGGTGAGTGGGCCAGGCCCAGGCGGGCGATGCGGGAGGCGTCAAGGCCCTGCACCTCCTTGCCGTCGAGCAGGACGCGGCCGTGGGAGGGTCTGAGCACGCCGGAGATGGCCCGCATGGTGGTGGTCTTGCCGGCCCCGTTGGCGCCGATGAGCGCCACCACCGCGCCCTGTTTCACGGCCAGGGACGTGCCCACCAGCACCTCGCTGGCGCCATATCCCGCATGAAGATCATCCACGATGAGCATGCTGGTCTCCTTCACGCGGGCTGGGGTTCGGCGGCGGAGGCCTCGGGGCCGCTGGCCTGGCCCAGGTAGGCCTCGATGACCTTGGGATGCCGCTTGACCTCATCCGGCGCGCCTTCGGCGATGATCCGGCCGCCGTCCAGCACCGTCACCTGGTCGCAGAGCTCGCTCACCACGTCCATGTGGTGCTCGATGAGGATGATGGTGACGCCCCGGGCGTGGACGCGCTTGATGATCTCGATCTGCTGGACGACGTCCGGATGGGCGAGGCCCGCCGCGGGCTCGTCGAGGATCAGCAGGTCCGGCTTGCGGGCCAGGGCCCGGGCGATCTCCAGGAAGCGCTGGGCGCCGTAGGTAAGATCCTTGGCCCGGGTCCGCGCCTGGTCCTTCAGGCCGATGAGGTCCAGCAGGGCCAGGGCATCAGCCTGGGCGCGGCGCTCCTCGGTGCGGGCGAAGCCCAGCAGCACCAAGGGCAGGGGCATCCGATAGACGCCCTTGAGGGCCACCATCACGTTCTCCAGGGCCGTGAGTTCGCTGAAGAGCTGGAGGTTCTGGAAGGTGCGCGCCACGCCGGCCCGGGCCACCCGGGTGAGGCTGCCCTGCGGCAGGGTGGCGCCGCGCAGGGAGATCCGCCCGGCTGTGGGCGTGTAGAGGCCCGAAATCACGTTCACCACGGTGCTCTTGCCGGATCCGTTCGGGCCGATGAGGCCGTGGATCGTGCCTGCAAGCACCTGGAGGGAGAGGCCGTCCACGGCCTTCACGCCGCCGAAATGCCGCTTGAGATCCTCCAGGACGAGGAGGGGGCCGTCTCCCTGGGCGTGCTGCGGGAGGACTTCCTCCAGGTTCGACGGTTCGGGCAGGGGCGAGGGGGGGACCCGGAACAGCTTGGCCAGGAAGATGGCCAGGAAGCCCATGAGACCCTCGGGCAGGCCCACCACCACGGAGAAGAGCATCAGGGCGAAGATGCCCTTGCGCCAGTCCTCGGTGTTCTCCACGAAGAAGCCGCCGATGGCGAGGAGGCCCATGGCCACCACGGGGGCGAAGGCCTGGAAGGGGCGCGTGGTCTTCTTCACCAGGCCCCGCAGGCCCGCCGCCAGGGCCACTGCGAATCCGGCTCCGCTGAAGAGATGGAAGAGCGTCCGGTTCGACAGGAGGTTGGGAAGCAGGACCACCACGGTGGCACCCACGAAGGCGCCCCACAGGCTCTTGCGCCCGCCCAGGACCACGCCGAGCAGAAGGATGATCATCAGCTCGTAGACGAAGCTCTGGGGCTGGAGGTACTGGAAGTTGAAGGCGTAGAGGCCCCCTGCGAGGCCGCCCAGGCCGGACCCAAGGGAGAAGGCCGCGACCTTGTGGTAGTAGGTGCCCACGCCCATGGCATCCGTGGCGATGGGGCTGTCGCGCAGGGCCTCGAAGGCCCGGCCCCACTGGGAGGCCAGGAGGTTCCGCATCACCATCCACACCAGGGCCAGCAGGACCAGGCAGAGCCAGAAGAAGATGGGCGGCGTGAGGGTGGTTCCGAACAGCGCCGGCCGGGAGAGGCTCAGCCCCTGGGCGCCGCCCGTGAGACTCTCCAATTCATTGAGGGCCGTGGTGCTGAGCGCCGCGAAGCTGAGGGTGGCCAGGGCGAACTGGGGCCCTTCGAGCCGCAGGGCCGGCAGGGCCAGGAGCGCTCCCAGGAGAAGGCCCACGGCGGTGGCCGCGGCGAGGGCCGGCACCAGGCCGAGGCCCAGCTTGGTGACGACCAGGCCGGCGGTGTAGGCACCCAGGCCCAGGAAGGCCACGTGGGCGAGGTTCACCTGGCCCAGGTAGCCGACGGTGACGTCGAGCCCGATGAGGAGGATGCCGTAGATGGCCAGCAGGGTCAGAAGGCCCAGCGCGTAGGGGTTGACGACCATCAGCGGGATGGTGGCGAGGAAGGCGAAGACGAGGAGCTCCGCACCTCGGAGGAAGAGGATGCGCTTCATCTCAGACCTTCCGGATGACGGCCTTGCCGAAGACGCCGGTGGGGCGCACGGCCAGGGCGAGGATCAGCAGGGTGAGGCTCGGCGCTTCGCGCCAGCCGCTGCCCAGGTAGAAGCTGGCCAGGCTCTCCAGCACACCCAGGGCCATGCCGATGAGCACCACGCCGAAGCCCGAGTCCAGGCCCGCCACCACGGCCACGGAGAAGGCCTTGAGGATGAGGGCCGAGGCCATGGTGGGGCCGACGGTGGTGATGGGGGAGACGAGGATGCCGGCCAGGGCCGCGACGGTGCCGGACAGGGCGTAGGACAGCATCACCGTGCGGGTGGCGCTGATGCCCATGAGTTCGGCCGCGTCGCGATCGGCGGAGACAGCCTCGAAGGCCTTGCCCAGCAGGGTGCGGCGCTTGAACAGTTCGATGAGGCCCATGATGGCGAAGACGCCCACGGCCACGGAGAGCTCCAGCCGTGTGACATCCACCCCGAACACATGGATGGGATCGGCGGAGATGGGCGTGGGGAAGGGGCGGTCGTCGCGGCCCCAGATGTTCTCGGCGGCGGAGAAGAAGAAGAGGCCCAGGATGATCGAGAGCAGGATCCAGCCCTCGCTCTTCTGCTCGAGGGCGAGGCGGACGCCGGTCCGCTCGACGACCAGGCCCAGCAGGGCCCCGAAGAGCAGGCCGCCGGGGACCATGGCCCAGTAGGGCAGGCCCAGGTTGGTGAGGGTGAGGCTGAAGAAGGCGGACACCATCACCAGCTCGCCCTGGCCGAAGTTGATGCTCTTGCTGGTGGCGTAGGTGAGCTGGAAGCCATAGGCGATGAGGGCGTAGACGAGGCCCATGAGGGCGCCGCTGACGGCCATCTGTCCGATGATCGAAGGGTTCATGGCGGTCCTGCCTCGGTGGGGGCGGAAAAGGCGGGGGGCCGAAGCCCCCCGGGTGGTGATCGTCGTGGATCGGCTACTTGGTCTTGCCCTTGGCCTTGGCGGCCGGCTTCGCGGTGGCGGGCTTGGCCGGGGTGCCGGCGGCTTCCTTGATGAGGCGGGCCTTGTCCGAGGCGTTGCCGAAGACCACGCGGCCGTCCTGCACCATGCCCATGACGACCTGCTCGCGGCGGAAGGCCTCATGGGTGGTCACGTCGGCGGGATTCCACTTGGTGTAGGGGTGGTTCCAGGTGGCGATGACGCCCTTCACGGGCTCCTTCAGGTCCTCCAGGGCGGCCTTGATCTTGTGGGTGTCGGTGCTGCCGGCCTGCTTGACGGCGGCGGCGAAGATGAGCACGGCATCGTAGCCCTGGGCGGCGGCCACGGCAGAGGGGATGCGGTCCACCTTGTAGGTCTTGTGGTAGCCGTCGATGAAGGCCTTGGCCTTGGGGGTGATGGGGTCCTCGATGAAGGTCTGGGGCATGAGGGTGCCATTCCCGTTCTTGCCGGCGTTGTCGATGTAGTTGGACATGGACAGGGTCCAGCCGCCGATGAGGGGGGCCTTCATGCCGATCTTGGCCATGCCGTTGGACACGGCGGCCAGCTCGGGGCCGATGGCCCAGATGAGGACGGCCTGGGCGCCGGCGGCCTTGGCGCGGAGCAGCTGGGCGGTCATGTCCTTGTCGCCGATGTTGAACTTCTCCTGGGCCACGACCTGGAGCTTGTTCCCCTGCAGCTTGATCTGGTTCAGCATGTCGTCCCGGCCGGAGACGCCGTAGTTGGTGGAGTCGAAGATCACGGCCACCTTGGTGAAGTGGCGGTTGATGGCCTCCTCGACCACCATGGCGGCCTGGATGCCGTCATGGGCGGCGAAGCGGAAGATGGAGAGGTCCTTCACGCCGGCCTTGCTCCACTGGGTCATGGAGGCGGAGCCCGCCGCGGGGCAGATGATCTTGGTGACGCCCTTCTCCTGGAGGTGCTTGTCGCCGGCCATGCAGACGCCGGTGTTCACGGTGCCGATGACGCCGGAGAGGTCGCCCATGGCGGCCAGCTCCTGGGCGATGAGGGCGCCGCGCTCGTTCTTGGCCTCGTCGTCGCGCTCGATGACCTCGATCTTCATCTTCTTGTTGCCCACCTGGATGCCGCCCGCGGCGTTGATCTCCGCGATGGCCAGCTTGGCGCCGTCGCGCGTGGAGGCGCCCATGGGGGCGGAGCCGCCCGTGAACGGGCCGGTGATGGCGAGCTTGACCGTATCCCCGGCATGGAGGCCGAGGGCCGCCAGGAAAAGGGATCCATAGAGGGTCTGCCTGAGCATGGGGGTCTCCTTGGAAGCAGGTTGTGGGAAAGTGGGACGGATTATGGCAGGTTGCGCCAGATAGGGTGAGGCTTCCGATGGCGGCGGCCCGCTCGCGGATTCCGGCGAACCGGGGCCGGCTTGACGGGGCTCTGGGAGAGGATCTGCCCCCATGGTCGTACGGCCCCCGGCGGGACTGGGCTGGAAATTCGCCCACCGGCTTCCGGGGGGCGCCATCCGGCCGGAATCCGGGCCGGAGCGGTCGGAATGCCCGGCCGAGCGGGGCCCCGGGAAGGTCCAGGCCCGGCGGGAACCCGGTATCGTTGGAAACCGCCCCCTGGAAAGGAGGGACCATGAAGCTGCTGTTCTCCCTCGTCCAGGTGGCGTCCTTCTTCCTGTTCGTGGCGTACGCCTACTGCAACTCGCCCATGTTCCGGATGCGGCGCCTGGAAACCGCCTCGCGGCGGGACCTGGCCGTCATGTACTTCTTCTTCTCGGTGATCTCCATCGGGGGAACCTACCTCGGCCTTCCGGTGCACGGGGCCCTGGCCAACACCCGGGCCATCGGGCCGGTCCTGGCCGGCCTGGTGGGAGGGCCCTACCTGGGGCTCGCGGTGGGGCTCACCGGAGGGCTGCACCGCTACTTCTACGGCGGGTTCACGGCCCTCGCCTGCGGTGTGTCCACCACGGTGGAGGGCCTGCTGGGAGGCGCCGTCCACCTCTATCTGGCGCGGCGGTACGGCCCGGAACGGCCGCTCAGCCCCCTCACGGCGCTGGTCACGATGATGGTGGCGGAGGCCACCCAGATGCTCATCATCCTGCTGGTGGCGCGGCCCTTCCCGGACGCGCTCCAGCTCGTGGAGGTCATCGCCTTCCCCATGATCGCCGCCAACTCCGCGGGGGCCGCGATCTTCATGAGCATCCTGAAGGACCGCCGCGACCTCTACGACCAGGTGGGGGCCGCCTCCACGGCCCGGGCCCTGCGCATCGCGGGGCGGACCCTGGGGCCGCTGGCCAAGGGCTTCACGCCCGAGGTGGCCCCGGACCTGGCGAAGATCATCCTGGAGGAGACGGGGGTCGGGGCCGTGGCCATCACGGACACTCAGACCGTGCTCGCCTTCGTCGGCATCGGCTCGGACCACCACAAGCCGGGCATGGCCCTCGCGGCCGAGTGCCACCGGGCCATCACCCAGCGCGACGTCCTGTTCATGGACGGCGCCCACGAGCCCTACCACTGCGGCTACTCGGACCAGTGCACCCTGGGCTCGGTGCTGGTGGTCCCCCTCCAGGTGGATGGCGAGGTGATCGGGACCATCAAGCTCTTCGAGCCCGCCAGCAAGCGCTTCCTGAGCATCAACCGCACCCTGGGCGAGGGTCTGGCCCACCTCCTGGCGACCCAGCTGCTCCGGGCGCGCTACGAAGAACAGAAGAACCTGCTGGTGCTGGCGGAGCTGAAGCTGGCCCACGCCCAGATCAATCCCCACTTCCTGTTCAACTCGCTGACCACCATCCAGGCCATCATGCGGCGCGACGCGAACCGGGCCCGGGAGCTGCTCAACCACCTCTCCACCTTCTTCCGCATGAACCTCAAGCGCAGCCCCGAGTTCTCCACCCTGGAGGAGGAGCTCACCCACGTGAACGCCTACCTGGAGATCGAGAAGGCCCGCTTCCAGGAACAGCTGACCGTGGAGATCGACGTGGACCCCTCCATGCTCCAGGTGAAGCTGCCCACCTTCACGCTCCAGCCCCTCCTGGAGAACGCCATCAAGCACGGCATCGCCGACAAGCTGGAGCCGGGCTCGGCGCGGATCCACGCCTTCTGGGAGGACGGCGCCGCCCGGATCGACGTGGAGGACGACGCAGGCACCTACTTCGAGCGCGGGGAGCGCGGGAAGGACGGCCTGGGCCTCGGCATCGTGGAGAAGCGCATCCGCAACCTCCTGAAGGGCGGATCCGGCCTGACCGTGGCCTGCGACCCCCATGTGCGGACCTGCGTCTCGATCCGCATCCCCGCGGAGGAGGCCCGGGCGTCATGATGCGGACCCTGATCGTCGACGACGAGATGCATGTGCGGGAGGAGCTGGAGACGCTCCTGTCCGAGACCGGGGAGTACCTGGTGCTGGGAACCTGCTCCAACGCGATCCAGGCCCTGCGCGCGGTGAAGGCCATGCGGCCCGAGGTGATGTTCCTGGACATCCACATGCCCAAGGTGGACGGCTTCCAGTTCCTGGGGATGCTCGACCCGGAGCAGATGCCCCTGGTGGTGTTCGTGACGGCCTACGACGAGTACGCCCTCAAGGCCTTCGAGGAGAGCGCCCTCGACTACCTGCTCAAGCCCGTCCAGGCGGACCGCCTCGCCCGCACCACCGAGAAGCTGAAGCGGTTCCTCCGGGAGGGGAGCCGGCCGGCCTACAGCAGCCCCTCTCTCGAGCGGATCCCCTGCATCTCCGGCCACGGCATCAAGCTCGTCGACGTGGCCGAGGTCGAGTTCGTGCGGTCCAGCGAGAGCGGCGTGCACCTCGTGACCGACAAGGGGGAGTTCCTCACCGAGCTCACGCTGACCGTCCTGGAGACCAAGGTCCCCCACCTGGCCCGCTGCCACAAGCAGGTGCTGGTGAACCTGCGCCAGATCGACGAGATCCTCCGCCAGGACGCCGCCTCCCTCATCCGGACGCGGTCCGGGAAGGTCGTGCCCGTCAGCCGCCGGTTTCTGTCCTCGCTGAAGGAGCGGCTGCTGATCCACTGAGGCGGGCCAGGATCCAGGCCAGCAGCGGCTCCCCGCCGGACACGCGCTGCTCCGCCACGTACAGGGGGAACTCCAGGACGGAGCGGTGGGCGGGACCGAGCTTGACCGCGTCCTTCTCGGTGCAGACCAGCCAGGCCGAGCCCAGTTCCCGGGCCCTGGACTGGAGCCAGGCCAGTCCCGTCTCGGTGGGGCCCTGGTGGTCCGGGTAGCTGTGGGTCCCGGACCAGGCCTGGCCGGCCACCAGCAGGTCGGCGTAGAAGGCCTCCGGGTGGCCCAGCCCGCACCAGGCGAAGGCGGGGCCCTGGCCGGGCAGGGGGATGGGCTGGCGGTCCTCCGGGCCCCAGCGGCGCAGGGAACCCAGGGCGAAGTCCACCCAGAAGACCGGCCCTCCGCTGCCGTGGCGGGCCCACCAGGCCTCCACCGCCGGGCGGTCCTTCACGCGGGCGGCCCGCGTGACCACGAGCGCATGGGCCCGGCGGGCGCTGTCCATGGGCTCGCGCAGGTCCCCCAGGGGCAGCAGGCGCCCGTTCCCCCAGAGCCGCACGCCGTCGAGCACCAGGAGGTCCAGGTCCCGGTGCAGGGCGCGGTGCTGGAAGCCGTCGTCCAGCAGCAGGCAGCGCAGCTCCGGCCGCTGGGCCAGGGCCCGCAGGGCGGCGGCATGGCGCTTCCGGCCCACCACCACCCGCTCCGGCCCCAGGCGCCGGGCCATGAGGAGGGGCTCGTCGCCGGTCTGGCGGGGGTCTGAATCCGGCTCCACGCTCATGGGGTCGATGTCGCGCCGCCCCCCGTAGCCCCGGGACAGCACGGCGTTGGCCCAGCCCGCCGCCTCGAGGCCCTCGGCCAGGAACAGGGTGAGTGGCGTCTTCCCGGTCCCCCCGGCGCTCAGGTTGCCGACGGACACCACCGGCACGGACACCCGTGCGGCCCGCTCCGGATGGGCATCGAAGCTGCGGTTCCGGGCGCGCACCACCATCCCGTACAAGGGGGACAGGGGAGCCGCCAGATAGCGCAGAATGGACATGGCATCAGGTTAGCGGAGGTGTGGATGAGCGAGGGGATCCTGCTGGAGCCGGTGGCGCGGGGGACGCTGCTTCCGGAAGCCGCGCGGGTGGCGCGCCTGGAGGCGGCCCTCCCCCAGATCCTCGCCGCCCTGGAGGGCGAAACGGACGAAGTGGCCGTGGAGGCGACCCTGGCCTGCCTCCTGTGGGAGACCCTGCCCCAGGCGAACTGGTGCGGTTTCTACAGGCGCGTGGCCGACCGGATGCTGGCCGTGGGCCCCTACCAGGGCGGCATGGGTTGCCTGCGCATCCCCTTCGAGCGGGGTGTCTGCGGCGCCTGCGCCCGCACGGAAACCACCCAACTCGTGCCCGATGTGCATGCTTTTCCCGGCCACATCGCCTGCGACGACGCCACGCGCTCGGAACTGGTGATCCCCATCACGGTTGGCGGGCAGCTCCGGGCCGTGCTTGACCTCGATTCGCCGCACCCGGACGGGTTCTCGGGCGCCGAGGCCCGGACCTTGGAATCCCTGCTGGCCCGGGTATTCTCAAGTGCGGTTTTCCCAACGCCTGGCATGGGTTAACCTAGGGCACTCTCCGGGATTTTCATGGCAGAACCCAGCTTCATCGAACAAAGCAAGCTGCGCTTCCGTGAAGGCGAGGTCATCTTCCGTAAAGGCGAGATGGCCCAACAGATGTACATCATCCTCTCCGGCAAGGTCCGGCTGTACGTCTCGGAGGAGCCCAAGGGGGAATGGGCCGAGGAACTGGCCAAGGGCGATTTCTTCGGGGAGGGCAGCCTGCTGGAGGCCCTGCCGCGCCAGCACACGGCGCTGGCCCTGGAGGACTCGGATCTCATCGCCATCAACCGCGGCACCTTCATGCGCATGATCCGGCAGAACCCGGAAGTGTCCGTGAAGATGATGCAGCGCCTGGCGCAGCGGCACCGGGAGCTGGGCGAGCGGGTGGAGGAGCTGGATGCCAGCCGGCCCGCCAAGGCCGCGGGGACGCCCGTGGCGAACCTCGTGTCCGTGCTCAGCGGCAAGCCCCACCCCATCCTGGCCCACGGCTCCCTCATCGGGCGCTTCGACCCCACCACGGGCGTGCATCCCGACATCGACCTCACCGAGGAGGACCACAACCTCAGCGTATCCCGGCGCCATGCCCGCATCCTGTGCGAGCACGGCCGCTACTTCCTGCTGGAGGAGCCGGGTGTGGCCAACGGCACCTTCGTGCGGGGGGAGCGCATCCAGCCCGGCGAGCCCCGGGAGCTCAAGCACGGGGACCGCGTGGGCTTCGGCATGGTGGTGCTCTTCTTCGAAAAGAGCTAACTTTCCACCGGACGAGCGCGGGAGGCGGCCATGGGTACGGACCTGCACGTCGAGTTGTGGCGGGATGAGCACGGCGTCATCCGGGAGCTGGTGCAGTTCGGCCTGGATGAGATCGGGGGCGCCTGCGTCATCCGGGAGCGGAACAGCCTGGACGCCCTGGATGGCGACGTGAACGAGGGCGACATGGTGGTCGCCCGCTTCGGCGACCCCGAGGACGCCCGGGACTTCCTGCGCGACGAGGGCTTCGAGCCCGTGTGATTTCTGTGTCCTCCGGAATGCCGCCCAGCTGCGCTTGGCGGCATTCCGGAGCAATGAACGACGCTCTGGAGGAGGAACCCCACAATGAATTCCCTGTTCATCCCCGCCGACCGCGAGGCCCTGTCCCACCGCCTGGCTGCGCTGGAGCCCGGGGCCGCCCGGCAGTGGGGGAAGATGGACCCGGCCCAGATGCTCTGCCACTGCGCCATCTCCATGGGCGACCCCCTCGGCGAGCGGTCGGCGAAGCAGGTCTTCCTCGGCAAGCTGGTCACCCCCTTCATCCGTGGCGCCGTCTTCGGAGGCAAGCCCTTCCGCCGCAACTCACCGACGGACCCGACCTTCGTGGTGTCGGCCTCCACGGATTTCGAGGCCGAGCGGATCCGCCTGGCCACCCTCATCGACCGGGTGGTCCAGCGCGGCGCCGCGAAGACAGAAGGCCTCGTCCACCCCTTCTTCGGCCGCCTCAGCGGCGAGGAGTGGGGCATCCTGATCTACAAGCACCTTGACCATCATTTGAGGCAGTTCGGGGTCTGAGCCTTTCCCTTCCTCCAAAAACGAAGCCCGGCCGAGGCCGGGCTTCGTTTTTGGAGCATGGAACAGCGATCAGTTGGAACCGATGCCCATGGCCTTCGCGGCCTTGGTGAGCTCGGGCACGACCTCGAACAGATCACCCACGATCCCGTAGTTCGCCAGCTTGAAGATGGGGGCCTCGGGGTCCTTGTTGATGGCGACGATGAACTTGGAGCCGCTCATGCCGGCGATGTGCTGGATGGCGCCGCTGATGCCGCAGGCGATGTAGAGGGTGGGGCTCACGACCTTGCCGGTCTGGCCCACCTGCATGCTGTGGGGCAGGCCCCAGCCCGCGTCCACGGCGGCACGGGAGGCGCCGACCACGCCGCCCAGGGCGTCCGCCAGCTCCTCGAGGATCTTGAAGTTGGCGCCGTCCTTCATGCCGCGGCCGCCGCTCACGATGACATTGGCTTCGCTGAGGTCCACCTTGCCGCTGGCCTTGGCGAGGATCTCCTTCACCACGGACTTGAAGTCCCCGGCGGGGGCGGCGAGGGCCTCCGTGGCGCCGGCGCCGGCCTTTTCGGCGGCGGGGAACACGTTGGGGCGGGTGGTGGCGGTCTGGACGGCGCTGGCGAAGGAGGTGGTGGCGAAGGCCTTGCCGGCGTAGACCGGGCGCACGGCCTGGAGCTTGCCGTCCACCATGGAGAGGCCGGTGACGTCGGAGGCGTAGCCGGCGCCCAGGCGGGCGGCGGCGCGGGGGAGCACGTCCTTGCCCACGGCGGTGGCGGCGGCCAGCAGCACCGTGGCGCCCTTGGCCTTGACCGCATCGGCCAGGACGGTCGCGAAGGCGTCGCTGGAGTAGGAGGCCAGGCTGGGGCCCTCGGCGGTGAGGATCACGTCCGCGCCGAACTTGGCGGCCTCGGCGGCACCGGCGCAGGACGCGCCGGCGAAGAGGGCGCCGAGCTTCTTGCCGGAGGCGTCGGCCAGGCGGCGGCCCTCGCTGAGGGCTTCCGCGCTGGGCTTGCGGATCTGGCCGTCCTTCAGTTCACAGAACACGAGAATCATGGAATCGTCCTTTCGAGTCGGGGGTCGGCGGGAAGGCTAGAAGACCTTGGCTTCGTCCTTGAGGGCCTGCAGCAGGGCCTGGGCCTGCTGGGCGGCGTCGCCCTGCAGGAGCCGGCCGGCGGGCCGCTCGGGGGGCAGGGCCAGGGCGCTCACCTGGGCGGCGGTGGTGACGGCCGCGGCGTCCAGTTCCTCGATGGTCTTCTTCTTGGCGGCCATGATGCCCTTGAGGCTGGCGTAGCGGGGCTCGTTGAGGCCCTTCTGCGCGGTGATGACCGCGGGCAGGGCGCCCTCGACGATCTCGGAGCCGCCTTCGATCTCGCGCTCGGCCTTGAAGGTGCCGTCACCCAGCTCCAGCTTCACGATCACGTTGGCCTGGGCCACGCCGAGCAGCTCGGCCAGCATGGGGCCCATGGCGGCGTTGTCGCCGCCGAGTCCCTTGTTGCCGCAGAGGATCAGGTCGAAGCCCTTGTCCTTGGCATAGGCGGCGATCACCTGGGCCACGGCGTAGGGGTCGCCCTGGCCTTCCCCCTTCAGCAGGACGGCGCTGTCGGCGCCCAGGGCGAGGGCGTTCTTCAGGACATCCTTGGAGGCATCGGAACCCACGGAGAGGGCCACCACCTCGGCGCCCTTGCCCTCCTTGAGGCGGATGGCCTCCTCCAGCGCGTATTCGTCGTAGGGGCTGGTGATCCACTTGACGTCCGCGGGATCGAGGGATTTGCCATCCGCGGCGACTTTGATCTTGGTCTCAGTATCGGGGACCTGTTTGAGGGCGACGAGGATCTTCATGGGCGCTCCCTGATGCGTCGTGAATGTGCCGGTCTGGACCGGGGGAAAATGAATTCTAGCGCGGCGTGACCTTCCACCTTAGCGGCCTTTGAGGATCTTTGTGCCGGTAATCACGTGCCTGTCTCCAGGTAAGTTGCAGCTGTCTCCAGGTAGGTGGGGCCAGCCTTCCGGTAAGGTGGTCGGATCATGAGCGACACGACACCGACTTTCGATGGAGCCATCGTCCTCACGGGAGGAGGCACCGGCGGCCACTTCTTCCCGGCCATGGCGCTGGCGGAGGGTGCGCACCGCCGATGGCCCCAGCGCACCGTGGCGTTCGTGGGAGCCCGGCGCGGCATCGAGGCGCGCGAGCTGCCGGCCAGCCCCTGGCCCCACCTGCTGCTGGACGTGGAGGGATTCCTGGGACGGTCGCCGCTGCGGGCCGCGAAGTCCGCCTGGAAGCTCTGGCGCGCCACGGCGAAGCTGAAGGCCCTGTGGCGCAAGGACAGGCCCTGGGTCGTCCTCGGGACCGGCGGCTACGGCGCGGCGCCGGCCCTCCTGGCCGCGCGGGCCCTGGGCATCCCCTACTTCCTGCACGAGAGCAACGCCGCGCCGGGCGCCCTGGTGAAGCTGGTGGCGCCGAAGGCCGGGCGCGTCTGGTGCGGCCTGGAGGCCGTGCAACCCCTGCTCCCCGGCGCGGACTGCCGCGTGGTGGGCACGCCCGTGCGCGATGCCTTCCTGCGGGACTTCCGGCCCGCCGGCACGCTGATGCCGCCCCACCGGCTGCTGGTCCTGGGCGGCAGCGGCGGCGCCCGGGCCATCAACGAGGCCCTGCTGGAAGCGGCGCCCGCGCTGCTCGAGGCAGCTCCGGCCTGGGAGATCCTCCACCAGGCCGGCCCTGCGGAGTTCGAGCGGCTGAAGGATCGACCCCGCCACGCCCGCCACGCCCTGGTCCCCTTCATCGCCCGCATGGACGAGGCCATGGAGGCCGCCAGCCTCGTCCTGAGCCGCTCCGGGGCCAGCACCTGCGCCGAACTGAAGGCCGCGGGCCGGGGCGCGGTGCTGGTGCCCCTGCCCACCAGCGCCAACGACCACCAGCGCATGAATGCCCGGGCCCTGGCCGCGGAAGGGCGGGCCACCCTCGTCGAGCAGGGCCCGGATTTCCAGGCGCGCCTGCGGGAAACCCTCACTGCGCTGATGGCCGACGACGGGTCCCGCCTGGCCCTGTCAGGCCGGGGGGAGCCCAACCGGGCCGTGGCCCTCTGCCTGGAGGATCTGGAGGGCTACTTCGGTGCCCGGGGCTCCGCCGCCCAGGCCACCACCACGGAGATGAAGTAGAGGCCCAGCAGGACCACGCTGAAGAAGATGGTGGTCACCACCACATCGCCCGGCGTGAAGAAGGCGCTGAAGATGAGGATGGCCATGGTGGCGTGGCGCCAGTACTTCAGCATGAGCCGCGCGGTCACGATGCGGAACTTCGCCAGGAAGAAGAACAGGACCGGCAGCTCGAACATCACGCCGGTGATGAGCGTGGTGGAGATGAAGAGGTCCAGGTAGTCCGAGGCGTGCAGGTTGGCGCGGAGGCCCGCCGAGGCGGCCTCCTGGAACAGGATGTCGCCCAGGAACTTGAAGGCCTGGGTGTAGGCGAAGGCCGCGCCGGCCAGGAAACAGCCCGAGGTCACCACCACGAAGGGGATCACCAGGCGCCGCTCCTTGGGGAGCAGGCCGGGCCGGATGAAGGCCCAGAGCTGGTAGAAGAGGAAGGGCGCGCAGAACACCGCGGCGGACCACAATGAGAGCCGCATCATGCTGAAGAAGGGCTCGGTGAGGTCCGTGAAGGCGAAGGGGTCCAGGCTCCCGATGGGCTTCCCGGTCTGGCGCGCCATGGCCTCCAGGAAGGGCTTCTGGGCCCAGGCCCAGAGCTTGAACCGGAAGGCGTAGGTGACGGCGAAGCCCACCGCCACGATGGCGAGCGAGCGCACGATCCGCACCCGCAGCTCCTGCAGGTGCTCCCAGAAGCTCATCTTGTCGGGCGGCGTGGCCGGAAGCGCCATGGTCCTCGATGGGGAGAAAAGGCCGGCCTCCCCGGGGAGACCGGCCGGTGGAGGGCCTGTCAGCCTACTTCTTGTCCTTGTCGGAGGAGGCCGGGGGCGCGGCGACGTCCTCCTTCACGGAGTCCGTCAGCTCGCGGCTGGCCTTCTTGAACTCCTGGATGCCCTTGCCCAGGCTCTTGCCCAGCTCGGGCAGGCGGGAGGGGCCGAAGAAGATCAGCAGCGCGATGCCGATCAGCAGGATTTCCATCATTCCGAGGTTGCCCATGTCCGTGCTCCTTGGCGGTACGTGTGCCCTTCAGGGTTTGAGATCCGCCAGCGCCAGGCCGGCCGGAAGGTCGAGTTCCATTCTAAGCAGCGCCTGCCCGTGGGTCTTGCCCTGGGCATCGGTTTTCACGCTCTCGCTGCCGCCCCCCCCAAGCGAGTCATGAAGAATAAAGTTGATAGCCTTGAGGTTAGGAACTTCGAAGCGTTCAACACTACCTTTGCATATGGTTGAAAAGTGATGTTGGACACGCTCCGCGGTCAGCTCCCGCTGGAGGAACCGGTAGCCGGCCTCCGTGTAGGCGATCAGCCCCACGTTGGAGCCGTCCCCCTTGTCGCCGCTGCGGGCGTGGGCGATCTCCTCGAGCCGGATGCGGGTCATTGGACCTCCACGGTGCGGCGTCCCAGGGAATGGTAGGTCCAGCCCTTGGCCTCCATGGCCTCGGGGCGGAAGAGGTTGCGGCCGTCGAACAGGCGGCGGGCCTTGAGGGCCCTGGCCACGGCTTCCAGGTCCGCCTCGCGGTACTGGGCCCACTCCGTGGCGATGATCAGGGCATCGGCGCCTTCGCAGGCGGCCAGGGGGGATTCGGCGTAGCGGACCTTGTCGCCGATCCTGGCCTTCACGGCGACCATGGCGGCGAAGTCGTGCACCACCACCTCGGCCCCCAGGCTCACCAGGCCGTCGATGAGCTCCAGGGCCATGCTCTCCCGGATGTCGTCGGTGTTGGCCTTGAAGGCCAGGCCCCAGAGGGCGAAGCGCCGGTCCTTCAGGGGGGCGGGCACACCCGCCTTCACGCCGAAGTGGGCCTTCAGCTTGCGCAGGAGCACCTGCTTCTGGTGGCGGTTGGCCTCCACGGTGGCGGCCAGCGTCATCATGGGGTGGCCCTGCTCCCGGCCCACCTTGAGGAGGGCCTGGAGGTCCTTGGGGAAGCAGGAGCCGCCGAAGCCGGGGCCCGGATTGAGGAAGGCGGGACCGATGCGGTGGTCCGCGCCGATGGCGGTCTTCACGTGGTCGATGTCGGCGCCCACGGACTCCGCCAGGTTGGCGATCTCGTTGATGAAGCTGATGCGCAGGGCCAGCATGGCGTTGGCGGCGTACTTGGTCAGCTCCGCGCTGGGTGGATCCATCCGGAACCACTTGCCGCCGCTGCGGTCCAGGAAGGGCTGGTAGAGCCCCTTCATGACGGTTTCGGCGTGGTCCGTGCGGCAGCCCACCACCACGCGATCGGGTTCCAGGAAGTCGCCGATGGCGGAACCTTCGCGCAGGAACTCGGGGTTGCTCACCACCTCGAAGCTGCGGTCCGTGCGGGCGGCGATCTCCGCGTGGACGCGGGCGGCCGTGCCCACGGGGACCGTGCTCTTGTCCACCACGATGAGGGGCTTGGCGTCCTTGGCCCGCAGGGCCGTGGCCTCGCCCAGCTGCCCCGCCACGGCCAGCACGAACTTCATGTCCGCGCTGCCGTCCTCGCTCTGGGGCGTGCCCACGCAGATGAAGGCGGCGTCGGCATCGGCGATGCCAGCCTTGAGGTCCGTGGTGAAGCGCAGGGCGCCGGACTTGAGGTGCTTCACGAGCAGGTCGTCCAGGCCCGGCTCGAAGATGGGCGACTGACCCCGGGACAGGGTGGCGACCTTGGCGGCATCCACGTCCACGCCGATGATGCGGTGCCCCGCCTCGGCGAAGCAGGCCGCGGCCACCAGCCCCACGTATCCCGACCCGATGACCAGCACCTGCATGGCGTCCTCGCGCAAAGCACCCAGTGTAGCCGCATCCCCGCTTGCTATCATTTCCTGGACGGAGGCAGCATGGCGATCCTGGCGGCACCCACGGGCAATGAGGTCAACCTGCTGGAGGTGATGCTCCACGCAGGTCCGGTCTCCAAGTCGGTGCTGGCGATCCTCGCCACATTCTCGCTCCTGAGCTGGGTCGTGATCATCCGGAAGGCGCTGCTCTACCACCGGAGCCGCGAGGTGTCCGAGCGCTTCCGCGGCGCCTTCAAGCGCGCCACGGACTGGCGCGACCTGAAGCAGCAGGTGGAGCGCTTCGCCCTGAGCCCGCTCGTGGGCCTCTTCGTGGCCGGCTACGGCGAGGTCACCTACCAGCTGCGCCAGGTGGGACCCGACGGGCGCCCGCAGCTCCGCAGCATGGAGGCCGTGGAGCGCAGCCTGCAGCGGGCCAGCGTGGTGGAGATGGGCCGGCTCGAGCGCTCCCTGGGCGGCCTGGCCACGGTGGCGGCCGTGAGCCCCTTCATCGGCCTCTTCGGCACGGTGTGGGGCATCATCGACGCCTTCCGCGGCATCGGCGCCACGGGCAACGCCAACCTGGCCACGGTGGCCCCCGGCATCTCCGAGGCCCTGGTGGCCACGGCCATCGGCCTCGTGGCGGCCATCCCCGCCCTCATGGCCTACAACTTCTTCCAGGGCCAGCTCAAGCAGTTCCAGACCGAGCTCGACGACTTCTCCCTGGAGTTCATCAGCCTCTCGGAACGGAACTTCACCTGAGACCTTCACGCCTGCCGCTCTCCCTGGACTGGGAGGACTGGTTCCAGCTCTGCTGCCCGCCCTATGACCGGCCCGAAGCCCTGGACCGCTTCGAGTGCCGGCTGCCGCAGGCCACGGAGCTGTCCCTGGCGCTCTGCGCCGACCTGGGGGCCACGGCCACCTGGTTCTGCCTGGGTGACCAGGCCCGGCGCCATCCGGCCCTGCTGCGGCGCATCGTGGCGGCGGGCCACGCCATCGGCCTGCACGGCCTCACGCACCGCCGGGCCTTCGAGATGGACTGGGCCGCCTGGCGGGCCTCGGTCCGCGACGGCAGGGCCCTGCTGGAGGACCTGGCCGGCCAGGCCGTCGTCGGCTACCGGGCCCCGGAGTGGAGCCTGCGGGGGCCCGCGGAGGACTGGTGGCGGGACCTGCCGGAGCTGGGCTTCCGCTACGACTCCAGCCGGGCACCCCTGGCCGTCATCGGCGATCCCGCCTGGCCGCGGCGGCCGCACCGGCTCGCGGAGGGGCTCTGGGAACTGCCCCCGCCGGTGCTCTGGTCCGGGCCGCCCCGATCGCCCCTCTGGGGTTGGGGGCCGCGGGTGCTGCCCTTCAGCCTCGTGCGCCGGGAGCTGGCCTTCCTGGCCGCGGAGGATGCGGGCACGCCCCTGACGATCCACCCCTGGGAGCTGGACGAGGGCCAGCCGGACCTGCCCGGAGCCTCCTTCGGCCACCGCTTCGCCCACGGCGCGGGCCTGAAGGGCCATGGCGCCCACCTGCGGGACCTCCTGGCCGGGTTCCGGCTGACCACCCTCGAAGCCTGGGTGGGGGACCAGTGAAGGCCGCGCCGCTCATCTTCCTGGCCCCGTCCGAGGACAAGGCCCCGGGCGGAATCCCCGGGCCCCTGCCGGAGACGCCCGCCCAGCGCTGGGTGCGGGAGCGCCTGGTGGCCCTGGCGAAGACCGGATCGCCCGAGGTCCTGAGGAAGGCCTTCGACGTGAAGGACCTGGCCCTGGACAAGGCCCGGACCGAGGCCCTGGCCCTGGCCTCGACCCGGCACCTGCCCCAGCTGCCGGCGCTGGCCCGCTACACCGGTGTGGCCTTCCAGGCCCTGGACGCGGGTTCGCTTCCCCAGGAGGCCTGGCGGCAGGTGTTCGTCCTGTCCAGCCTCCGGGGTCTGGTGCGCGGCGACGAGCCGGTGCCGCCCTACAAGCTCAAGCTGGGGGCCATTCCGGGCCTGAAGGCCCACTGGCGGAAGGCGCTGGCGGTTCAGCTCCCGCTCCTGCCGGAGGGCCCGGCCTGGGAGCTGCTGCCCGGGGACGCGGCCGACCTGCTCCGGGGCTGGGACCGGCCGCGGCACACGGTGGAGATCTTCGATGCGAACGGGAAGGCCATCAGCCACTTCTCGAAGAAATACCGGGGGCTGGTGGCGCGCTGGATCCTGGCGCACGGGCAGGGGGACCCCCGGAAGGTGCTGAGGGGCCGCATTCCCGGCTGCCAGTGGGCCGGGGTGGATGAGAACGACCGGGGCGGCCTGGCCCTCCGGCTGCTGGTGGAGCCATGAGCGACGACTGCAACCGCACCCCCTTCTGGCAGCGCCAGCCCCAGCTCCCCCTGGAGATCCAGCGCTTCTTCCAGGCCCGGACCGAGGCGGCCCTGGGCGATCCGGAGGCCCGCCAAATCCTGGTCTGGCCCACGATCCTGGGCGCGCCCGCCCTGCGGCGGGCCCACCCCGAGGGCGTGCCCGAGCCGGAGCTGCTGGATCACGCGGCCCGCATGCTGAGCGCCCTGGGCCACCATGACCCGGCCGCGGCCTGGGCAGGGCACCGGACCGCCTGGCCGGACACGGCCGAGGCCGGGGCCATGGGCTGGCGGCCGGCGGCGGGCTGGGGCGCCTGGGGCCCCCTGGTGAGCCTGCGCTGCGGCTGGCAGCTGGCGGCCCTCACGCCCCTGCCCCTGGGTGCGCGCTACCCGCTGGCCTGCGGCGTGTCCCTCTTCAACCACGGGCTCTACCACGAGTGCCACGATGCCCTGGAACCCCTCTGGGACGGCGCGGAGGGCGAGCTGAAGGGCCAGCTGAAGGGCCAGCTCCAGGGCCTCATCCTGCTGGCGGGCGGCTACCACCACCTCCAGCAGCACAACCTGCGGGGCATGATGTCCCTCTGGGAGGAGGCACTGGGCCGGCTGGAGGCCTGCGGAGGCCGGGTGGCCACCCCCTGGGGCGAGGTGCGGGCCGAGGCGGCGCTGGACCTGACGGCCCGGCGGCTGGACCATGGAAGGCGCGCGACGGACGATGCGGACGATGATGCGGTGTGGGGTCCCCTGTGGGCCCTGGACCGCCCCACCTGGGAGCTGGCATGAGGGAAGCGGCGGATCTGCTGGTGCTGGGCGCGGGGATCGCCGGCTGCTCGGCGGCCCTGCGGGCGGCGGACCAGGGCATCCAGGTGGTGCTGGTGGCCAAGGATGAGCTGGGCGGCAGCAACACCGCCTGGGCCCAGGGCGGCATCATCGGCAAGCCCCCGCCTGAGGAGGGCGACTCCCCGACCCTGCTGGCCGAGGACATCGAGGCGGCCGGCGCAGGCCTGTGCCGGCCCGAGGCCGTGCGCCAGCTGGCGGAGGAGGGGCCGAAGCTCTGCCGGAGCTTCCTCTGGGAGCGGCTGGGCGTGCCCTTCGACCTCGGGACCAACGGGACGCCGGATCCCACCGCCGAGGCCGCCCACAGCGCCCGGCGCATCTACCACGCCAAGGACGCCACGGGCCTGGCCATCCAGACGGCCCTCAGCGACGCCGTGCGGAAGCATCCGAACATCCAGCTGCGGGAGCGCCTCTGCCTGGTGGACCTCATCACCAGCCCGCACCACTGCGTGAGCCCGGTACGGGTCTACGAGCCCATCCGCGTGCACGGCGCCTACCTCTTCGATCCTGCCACCGGCGAGGTCGAGGGGTTCCTGGCCCGCCGGACCATCCTGGCCACGGGGGGCCTCGGCTACCTCTACCTGCACACCACCAACCCCCCGGGGGCCACCGGAGATGGTCTGGCCGCCGCCTACCGGGCCAGCGCCCGCATCGTGAACTGCGAGTACCTGCAGTTCCATCCCACCACCCTCTACGTGCCGAACAAGCCCCGGACCCTGCTGACGGAGGCCCTGCGGGGCGAGGGCGCGCAGCTCCTGAACGGCAAGGGCGAGCGCTTCATGGCGAAGTACGCGCCGGATCAGCTGGAGCTGGCCCCCCGCGACGTGGTGAGCCGGGCCATCTTCCAGGAGATGGCGGTCACCGGGGAGCCCTGCGCCTACTTGGATCTGGCGCCCGTGGCCGCGAAGCTGGACCTGGAGGAGCACTTCCCCACGGTGCTGGCCGCCTGCCGGGCCGAGGGCATCGACCCGGCGCGGCATCCCATCCCCGTGGTGCCCGCCGCCCACTACTTCTGCGGCGGCGTCCTGGTGGACCTGGAGGGCCGCACCAGCCTGCCAGGGCTCTTCGCCGCGGGCGAGGTGGCCTGCACCGGCCTCCACGGCGCCAACCGCCTGGCCTCCACCAGCCTGCTGGAGGGCCTGGTCTGGGGCTTCCACAGCGCCGACGCCGCCGTGCGGGAGCTGGGGGAGACCGTGGACCCGGATCCTGGCGACCTGGCCCCCTGGCGCATGCCGGAGGCGCCGGAGGAGACTGACCCCCTGCTCATCGACCAGGACTGGCGCCTCGTCCGCAGCACCCTCTGGAACTACGCGGGCATCGTCCGCAGCAGCGCCCGCCTGGAGCGGGCCAAGGCCGACCTGCACTACCTGGCCCACCGCATCGAGCGCTTCTACCATGAGGCCCCCCTGAGCCGGGAGCTGCTGGAGCTGCGCAGCGGCATCCTCTGCGCCCGGCTGATCCTCAACGCGGCGCTCCAGAACCCCGAGAGCCGCGGCTGCCACTACCGCGTCGATTGATTGCATTTAGCGGGACAATGGGGGCATGGTGCTGTCCGTCTTCGACCTCTTCCGCATCGGCATCGGGCCCAGCTCCTCGCACACGGTGGGGCCCATGCGGGCGGCGCGCAGCTTCGCGCTGGGGCTGGAGGCCTCGGGCCTGCTGGAGGCCACGGCCGCGGTGAAGGCGGAGCTGTTCGGCAGCCTGGGCGCCACCGGGCGGGGGCACGGCAGCGACAAGGCGGTGCTCCTGGGCCTGCTGGGGGAGACCCCGGAGGGCGTGGACGTGGAGGCTGTGGAAGGCCTGGTGGCCAGGATCCGCGAGACGCAGCGGCTGGCCCTCCTCGGGAAGCGGGACATTCCCTTTCATGAGCCCGAGGACCTGCACCTGCTGCACAGGAGCCTGCCCTTCCACCCCAATGGCATGCGCTTCACGGCCCTGGACGAAGCCGGCGGGACGCTCCGGGCCCAGGTGTTCTACTCCGTGGGCGGCGGCTTCGTGGTGGAGGAGGGCGTTCCGGTCCAGGCGGCCCCGGGCCCCGAGCCGCCCCACCCCTTCCATACCGCGAAGGAGCTGCTGGCGCGCTGCCGGGAGGCGGGCCTCCCGGTCAGCCAGCTCATGCTGGCGAACGAGCGGACCTGGCGTTCCGAGGCGGAGATCCGCTCGGGCCTTCAGGACATCTGGTCGGTGATGCAGGCTTGCGTGCGGCGCGGCTGCGCCACCGAGGGCCTGCTGCCTGGCGGCCTGAAGGTGCCGCGCCGGGCTCCCGCCCTCTATCGGCGCCTGACCGAATCCCCGGAGGCCGGCCTCAAGGACCCCCTCACGGCCCTGGACTTCGTGAGCCTCTACGCCCTGGCGGTGAACGAGGAGAACGCCGCCGGCGGCCGGGTGGTGACGGCTCCGACCAACGGCGCCGCGGGCATCCTCCCCGCGGTGCTGCACTACTACCGCCGCTTCGTGCCCGGGGCCACGGACGAGGGGGTGGAGCGGTTCCTCCTGACGGCTGGCGCCATCGGCGCCCTCTACAAGGAGAACGCCTCCATCAGCGGCGCCGAGGTGGGCTGCCAGGGCGAGGTGGGCGTGGCCTGCTCCATGGCCGCCGGGGCCCTGGCGGAGGTGATGGGCGGCTCGCCGGACCAGGTGGAGAACGCCGCGGAGATCGGCATGGAGCACAACCTGGGCCTCACCTGCGATCCCATCGGCGGCCTGGTGCAGGTGCCCTGCATCGAGCGCAACGCCATGGCCAGCGTGAAGGCCATCAACGCCGCCCGCATGGCCCTCCACGGCGACGGCCACCACTTCGTGAGCCTGGACAAGGTCATCAAGACCATGCGCGACACCGGGGCCGACATGAAGAGCAAGTACAAGGAGACCGCCCGGGGCGGCCTCGCCGTGAACGTGCTCGAGATGCCCCTGGACTTCACCGTCAACCTGCCGGAGTGCTGATGCGCCGATCCGCCGCCCTCTTCCTGACCCTGCCCGCCGTCCTGGCGGCCCAGCCCGCGGGGCTGGACGAAGGACGCCTGGATCCGGCCTGGTTCGGTCCTGCCGCTGCCTTCCAGCCCTCCAGGACCCTGGGCTTCCAGTGGGTGAAGCCCGGCCTGGACCTGCGGAACCGCACGCTCCAGCTGCGGGCTTGGGAAGCCCCGGCCTGGGTGCTGGGGAAGCGCGAGATGAAGGACCGGGTCTTCCTCCGGCGGGTGGAGGACGCGCTTCCGAAAGCGCTGGACCACGGGCTCCGGCGCGGCCTGAAGGGAAGCCTCCCCGTGGCCGCCGGCGGGGATGTGCACCTGGTCGCCCGGGTGGTGGACGCCGTGGGCCAGGCCGACGACTACATGGCCGCAGGCCAGGTGAAGCTCACCTTCGACCTCAAGCTCGTGGACGGCGATACGGGCGAGCTGCTGGGCGCCTTCCACGACACCCTCCAGGGCCCGGGGCCGGACTTCGTCTCCGGCGGCTTCGAGCGGTGGTCCGAGCAGCTGGGCCGGCTGCTCGCCGCCTCTGCCGCCGCGCCAGCCCCCACCCAGGCCCCGCAGGTGGCCGCGAAGCCCCTGCCGCCGCCACCCCCGCCCTTCGACCTGGAGGGCGCCCTCCGCCGCATCGAGGGGCTCAAGCGCGACGGCCTCCTCAGCGAGGCGGACTACCAGGCGCTGCGGAAGAAGGCGGCCGAGAAGGCCGGGTCTCCTAGATAGGCCAGGGGCCGGCGCCCTCGCGCAGGAGGACCGGCTCCTCGGAGGTGAGGTCCAGGATGGTGCTGGGAACCCCCAGGGGCTGGCCGCAGTCCACCACCATGTCCAGGGCGTGGCCCAGCTCCTCCTCGATCTCCCAGGCCGTGTTCAGGATGGGTTGGTCGGGCAGGGCGACACTGGTGGTGATGATGGGCTCGCCCAGGAGCGCCACAAGGGCGTGGCAGAAGCGCTGGTCCGGGATGCGGAGGCCCACCACCTGCTTGTTCTGGAGGTGGCGCGGCACCTCGCGGCTGGCGGGCAGGAGCACGGTATAGGGCCCCGGCAGCAGCTGTTTGAGGATGCGGAAGGTCGGCGTGTCCAGGTGGCGCGTGTAGTGGCAGAGCATCTCCATGTCGGAGCACATGATCGACATGGGCTTCTTGGGATCGCGGCCCTTGATCAGGTGGATGCGGTCCACGGCCTTCTTGCGGGAGACCAGGCAGCCCAACCCGAACAGCGTGTCCGTGGGGTAGGCGATGACGCCGTCCTTCCGCAGGATCTCCGCGAGGCGCTCGAGGTGGCGCGCCTGGGGCGTCTCGGGATGCAGGGTGAGGATCATGGCGCGTCCAGCTCGCGCCAGCGCGCGCGGCCCGCGGAGGGGTGGTCCTTGGGCCGCTGGAAGAACCGCTCCGCCAGCGCCGGGTCCAGGGCCGCGGCCACGCCGCTCCTTCGTCCCTGGAGAGCCAGCAGGGCCACCACCGTGAGGCTGTCGGTGATCTCGCCGGCCAGCACGCGGCGGAGGCAGTCCTGGAAGGGCTCGCGATGGAGCATCAGCTCCTCGTCGTCCTCGGGGTGGTGGCCCTCGGCGGGGCCGAGGCCCGTGGCCAGGAAGAGGAAGGCCTCCTCCTCCGTGGAGGAGTTGCTGGTGTGGAAGAAGGCCAGGGGCTCCCAGACCTGGGCCGCGAGGCCGGCCTCCTCCGCCAGCTCCCGGCGCATGGCCTCGAAGGGGCTCTCCGAGACATCGCCGCCGCCCTCGGGGATCTCCCAGGAGTAGGCCTCCAGGGGATAGCGCCACTGGCCCACGAGCACCACGCGGTCCTGGCCGTCCAGGGCCAGGACGCCGCAGGCGGTGCGGTGGAAGCCGCAGACGGCGTAGCGTCCCTCGGCGCCCCGGCGGTGGCGGAAGCGGTCCTCCCGGATCCGGATCCAGGGCGAGTCGTAGATGAACCGCCGGCCGGTGACCGTGTAGGGATCCGGGTGCTCGGGACGGGGCAGGGGCTTCAGGTCCATGTCCTGAACATAGCAAAACGCCCGCTTGCGCGGGCGTTTTGGAGAGCAGAACCGTTCCCTACCGACGGAGGCCCAGGCGCTCGATCAGCTTGGCGTAGCGCTCCTTGCTCTTCTTCTTGAGGTAGTCGAGCAGGCGGCGGCGCTGGCCAACCATGATCATGAGGCCGCGGCGGCTGTGGTAGTCCTTGGTGTGGGTCTTGAAGTGCTCGGTCAGGTCGTTGATGCGCTTGGTCAGGATCGCGACCTGCACCTCGGGCGAGCCCGTGTCCGACTCGTGCTGCTTGTAGTCGTCGATGATGATCTTCTTCTGTTCCACGTTCAGGGCCATGGTGGCTCCTTTTCGGGGGTTCTCCCGTCACCCTGCCCTCAGTCCCGTACCGAGGATGGGTCGAACCTGGGAAAGGCCAGGTGCCTTGGTTTTTCAAGACTTCGGCCCGCGCAGCGGGCCGAAGGGTGGTGCGGATAGAGGGACTCGAACCCCCACGTCTTGTGAACACTAGTACCTGAAACTAGCGCGTCTACCAATTCCGCCATATCCGCTTGAAAGAACGCTCCGGGGCCCGCGGGTTCCGGATGTGCCGAACACCAAGCCTAGCGTGGTCCACGCTTCGAGGCAACAGCGATTCTCACCAGTCCCGGTAGGGGATGCCGTTCATGCCGGTCCCTGGTGCGAGGCTGTAGACATCGTAGACGTGGCCGCCTCCCCAGCTGGAGCTGTTGGCGTCGTCGTTGCTGTTCCGGAGCCCCCAATCCGTCTTCCCCGTGAAGGGGTCCACGGGGATGCGGCGGAGGAAACGCACTTTCTTGTTGAGGGAGCCGGCGGCGGGCACGCCCTCCACCAGGACCTCCAGGCTCTCCGGATAGCCGTTGGCCTCCGCCGGCGGGGCCTTGATCTTCTGGCCGTCCGCCTGCTTCTTGTACTCGTCGATGGCCAGCCGCATCTCGCGCAGATCCCGGCGCAGCTCCAGCTCCTTCTCGCGCTTCAGGCCGTTGCGGGCCAGAGGCACGGTGACGGAGGCGAGGATCAGCAGGACGGTGGCGGTGACCACCAGCTCCAGCAGGGTGAATCCGCCCTGGCGGCTCACTGCACCGTCACGAGGGCGTTGGACCAGCGCCCGGAGATGGGCGCGGTGCCCGCGAGGAACTGGCCGCTCTGGATGAGCACCGGCGCGTTGCCCGGCGTGAGCCCCGACAGGTCGAGGATGGCCAGCTGGCCGGCGTCCACCTCGGTGCCGTTGCGCTTGAACACGAGCTTCAGCGCGCCGTCCTTCCCGGGGAACTGCTCCAGGCTGCCGCCCTCGGTGGTGATGAAGTCGCCGGGGGACACGGAACCGAGCTTGAGGCCCGCCGGCAGGCGGAGCTCCAGCGTGCCGGAGCTGAGGCCCTTGCCGCCGCTGACCGTGAGCGCGATCTGGACCCGCTCGCCGATCTTGATCTCCGAGGCCACGGGGGTCATGAAGATCACCAGGTCGGAGGCCGCGGGGCGCGGTTCCTCAGCGGGCCCTTCGGGCTTCTTCTCCTGGATGGTGTCGGAGGGGGCGGACACGGGAGGCGCGGCGGCACCCTGGGGAGCGCCCGGCGCGGCCTGGGCCGGCCCGGGCTGGGAGGCGGGGGCCGCCAGGGCGCTCTGAGCGCCCTGGGCCGCCGGCTTGGCAGTGGTCTTCGCGGCGGCCTTGGCGGCGAACAGGCTCGACTGGGCGGCCGCATCGTCGGGGTTGAAGGCGGCGAGGTCCTGCTCCGTGAGCACGGGCTTGCGCACCAGGACCGCGCGGATGGTGAGGATCACGTCGGTCTTCGCCTTGCTGTTGCGCGTGTTCCCGGTGAGGCGGCCGATGAGGGGGATGTCGGCCAGGCCCCAGATGCCCTGGAGGCTCTTCTGCTCCTCGTCCTTCAGCAGGCCGCCGAAGATGGCGGTCTCGCCATCGCGCAGGCGCGCAGAGGTGATGATCTCCCGCTTGCCGAGGTCGGGCCGGCCCGGCGTGGAGCCGGACTTGAGCGTGGTGACGAGGCTGTTGATCTTGAGGGTGATCTCGCCGTTGTGGTGGACGCGGGGCTCCACCTTGATCTTCACGCCCACGTCCTCGTAGGAGTAGGAGGTCTGCCCCACGCCGCCCAGGAGGGAGGAGGTGGCGGCCGTGGCGGTGGTGCCCGTGGTGGGCAGCGACAGCTGGCTCTGGGTGGTGGAGATCTTCTCGCCGATGTTCACTTCGCCGGTCTCGCCGGAGAGCACGCGCACGTTGGGGCTGGCCACCAGGCGGGCGTCGCCGTTGCCCTTGAGGAAGTCCAGGGCGAGGTTGGGGAACAGCACGCGGATGTCGGCCGTGTGGATCTTGGTGAAGCCCGAGTTGGTGTTCAGGCCCGAAGTGTTGTTCACCGTGGTGGCGCCCATGCGGAAGGTGCCGGAGGTGTCCGAGGCGTTGATCACGGGCAGCAGGCCCACCTGCTCCAGGCTGTTCTCCGTGACCTCCATCAGCTCCATGTAGACCATGACCTCGGCCTTGGCCTTGTCGAGGCTGCGGATCACCTGGTCCACCACGGCCAGCTCCAGCGGCTTGGCCTTCACGATGATGGCGTTGATGCGCTTGTCCGTGAACACGCGCAGCTGGGGGTTGAGCGTGGTGAGGGTGGAGCGCAGCTCCGTGGGATCGGCGTTGGACAGGTAGTAGGTCTTGAGGATCTGGTTCTCGTACTGGTCGCGGTTCTGCGGGGTGGCCTTGAAGACCATGATGGTGTTCTTGTCGATCACCTTGTAGAACAGGTCGTTCTGGAGCATCAGGGTGTCCAGCACGCGCTGGAAGGGCAGGCCCCGCAGGTCGATGGAGATGTTCTGGTCCTGGAAAGAGGTGTGGGTGATGATGTTGACGCCGGAGGCCTTGCTGAGGGTGGCGAAGATCTCGCGCAGGCTCGCGCGGCGGCTGAAGTTCAGGTCGATGCCCTCGAGGGACCGCGGGTTCAGCTGCACGGCGTTCACGGTGTCGGCCTTGGCCTTCAGCAGCTCCAGGTCGTCGGCGGCATCGGCCTCGGCCTTGTCCTGGGCGGCCTTCTGCTCCAGGCGGATCAGCCAGTCCTGCGCGATCTGGTTGTCGGGATCCAGCACCAGGGATTTCCGGACTTCCGACAGCACCGTGTCGGGCAGGCCCCGCTGCTCGGCTTGCCGGGCCAGGGAGATGTGCCATTCGGCGGCGCGCTGGGAGGCCCGCTTGATGCCGATGCGGGCCTTGGTGTTCGACGGGTCGCTGCGCAGGACCTCACGGTAGGCGGCCACGGCGTCGTCGTAGCGGCCTTCGTCGTAGGCCTGGTTGGCCTTGTGGAGGCTGCAACCGATGGCCAGGAGGAGGAGCGCGGCGGCGGCGATGAGCTTGCGGGCGGGAACGAAGGAGGGGAGCGGCATCGGTGGCATCCTTCGGATCAGAATTGATTGACGGGCGCGCCGCCGGAGGCTTCGCGGGCCTCCAGGACCATCCGCAGGTCGGGGTACTTGGTGTTCTGGAATTCGGCGCGGTTCTCGAGGATGGAGACGAGCTTCCAGCGGTCCCGGAGGACCGTCCCCTGGACCAGGGTCACGGGCTCCTCGCCTTTCATGAAGGCCCCCACCAGGCCGGCGGGGTTGCCCTTGAAGAAGCCGAGGTAGCGGAGATCCTGGGGCCGGCTGGCGAACTCCGCGGCCTTCTCCTGCGCCAGGCGCTGGGCCTCCAGCTCCGCGGGCGTGGGCGGCGGCGGCGGGGGGGGCGGCTTGACGGGCTTGGGCGGGGGCGCGGGCGCTTCGAAGAGGAAGAGGTCGCGGCGGACCTTGGCGCCCGGGGGAAGCTCGCCCGCCCGGTCCAGGGCCGCGAGGTCCGGCAGCTTGCGGAGGCCCACCAGCTGGCGGGGATCCAGGCCGGTGCCCACGCCCGCGACCAGGGGGCGCTTCGCCTTCGGCGCGTCCGGCGCCAGGATGGTGTAGAGGGCGAAGGCCAGGACCAGCACGAAGGCCCCGAGGGCCACCTGGGTCCGGCGATTGGCGCGGAGCTCCTGGAGCATGGCCTGGAGGTCGAGGGTGCGGGCGGGGGTGCTCATGCCTCCTCCTCGCGCTCGGGGCCGCCGGCCTTGCGGAAGGCCCGGAGGATGATGTCGAGCCGCGCGCCCTCGGGGCTCTCCTCCAGGCGGCCGTCCCGCACGGCGAAGGGCAGCCCGGAGCCCTCCAGCTCGAGCATGAAGGCCTTGTGGTTGGCGTAGACGCCCACGGCCACGAACTCCACGTCCACGGCCTCCAGGTCCGACCCACGGGTGCCTTCGCGGCTGGGCAGGCCGTACTTCACCGTCTGGAGACGGAGGCCGTGCTTCTTGGCCAGCTCATGGAGGGTCTTGCTCAGGCTCCACTGCAGTTCCCCGGCGGAGCCGCGGGGCAGGCGGGTTTCCAGGTTCTCGAGGGTGGCCTGGCCCCGCCGGATGCGGTCGGCCAGCTGCTGGAGGTCCTGGAGCTGCTGCATCTGCTGGTTGCGGTTCAGCTCGGCCTCCCGCTTGGCCTTCAGCTTCTGGGCCAGCTGCTGGGAGGCGTCCGGGAGGAGGAAGAAGGCCACGCCGAGGCCCAGGGCCAGGCCCAGTGCGCCCAGCGCCAGGCGAAGCCGGCTTGCGCGGAGAGGGCTGCTCATCGCGGGGGCCTCCTCGAACGGCGGAAGCCGCGGGTCGGAACCGATTCGTCATCCTCGCCCTGCGCGGGGCGGAGCTGGACTCCCTCCCGGCCGCCCGGAGTCAAGGGGGCGACGGGGACGTTCGGCGGAGGGGCCAGGCGGGACGCAGGCGCCGTGGCTTGAGTGGGGGCTGGAGCGGGTGCGGAGGGTGCCGGGCGGGCGGCGGGGGCGGGCCTGGGCGGCGGCGCGGGCGCCGGCGCGGCGGCCCCCATCTTGACGGGTCGCTGCTCGAAGGGCGGAGGCACGGCGGCGGCGGGCAGGCTCAGCTCGAAGTCCCAGCCGCCCCCCTGGCGCTCGGCCTCCCGCTCCAGGATCACCTCGGAGAAGACCGGCGCGGCGCGGAGCGCATCCACGAAGGCCGCTTCGGCCTCGCGAGTCTGGGCCTCGCCCTTGAGCTTCATCACCACCTGCTGGGCGTTGCCGCGGGTCCGCTGGAGACCCTTGAGCCGCATGCCCGGCACCATGCACTGCTCGAGCTCCGCGGTGACGCGCGACCAGGGCAGGCTGCGCTCCTGGAGGATGCGCTCGGCCAGCTTCCAGCGGGCCTGCTCGCGGGTGGCGTCCATGCCCTGGAGAGAGGCCTGGATCTGGGCCTCGGAGCGCGCGGCCCGCCGCGTCTCCTCCGTGAGGCTCACGGCGTCGCGGCCGGCCCGGCCGGCCTGGTGATAGGCCCGCCAGGTGAGGCCGAGGGAGCCCAGGAGGAAGACGGCGCCGAAACCGAGGGCCGCCCAGCCCAGGAGGCGGTGGCGCTGGCGCCAGAGGCTGGGGCGGGGGGCCAGGTTGAGGTGGAGGGCAGGAACGGCCATCAGGGCGTCTCCACCAGGGCGAAGCGGTCATCCAGGATGCGCGCGGGGATTCCAGCGTCCGGCCAGGCCGGGGCGCCCCAGATGGCCAGGCTCTGCGGGGTCCGGGACTCGCGCTGGAGGAAGGCGGCGCTGGGGGTGATGCGCTCCTCGATCCAGCCCTGGGGATCCAGGGGCTCTGTCCACTGGCGGAGCAGGCAGAGGGTCCGGCCCCAGGCCACCAGGGTGCCTGCGTAGCGGCCCTGGCCGGCGGGGCTCAGGGAGAGCAGCATGCCGGGGAGGTTCAGGGTCGGCGCCAGCAGGTTGTAGAGGTGCAGCCAGCGGGGCGTGATGGCGTGGAGGTTCCGGTCCAGCTTGAGGCCCAGCTGGAGCAGGGTCTCCCGGAACGACTCGGGGATGCCCGAGGCCAGCCAGATCCCCGGCTCGACCTCCAGGGCCTGGACGAAGTGGGGCTCCTCGAGGGCGAGGGCCTGGGTGAAGCGCCAGCGGAAGAAGGCCTCCTGGGCCTCGGCGCCCTTGGGCAGCTCCGTGAGGTCCCGCAGGAGGACGGAGGGCGTCCACAGGTCGTCCAGCACCCAGCGGGTGGGTCCCTGGGGCAGGGCGGCCATGGCCTGGGCCAGCTGGTCCTCCGTTGGAAGGCCCGACAGGGCGCGCCGGTGGGTGCCCGCGTGGATCCGGTGGACCTCCAGCCACACCAGGGAAGTGACCGGGTCCTGGAGGAACGGCAGCCTCATGGCATCCACCCCCTGCTCCCCGCCGCCGGATTTGTGCAGGATGCCCCCGGCCGGGCGTCCGTCGCCGGTTCGCGCAGGGGGAGGCTGATGGAATGCACAGGCGACTCCTGACAGGACAGGGGAAGGAATCGAGTCTACCGGGCCGCCACCGGATTCCCAAGGGGACGGGGATCACGTCTGGTATGGAATGATGGAGGCAGATGTTCCCCATCCCCCTCCCCGGAGCGCTGACCGCGTGCGCCTGATCGCCCTCGAACTCCATGGTTTCAAATCCTTCGCCGACGCCCAGAAGCTCAGCTTCCCGGGCGGCATGACCGCGGTCGTGGGCCCCAACGGCTGCGGGAAGTCGAACATCTCCGACAGCCTCGCCTGGGTGCTGGGCGAGCAGCGGGCCTCCATGCTCCGAGGGGCGGAGATGGCCGATGTGATCTTCGCCGGCACCGCCCAGCGCCGCCCCACGGGCCTCGCCGAGGTGAAGCTGGTGCTGGAGATGCCCGATCCCGCCCTGCCGGGCTCCACGCGGGAGGTGACCATCTCGCGCCGGCTCTACCGCGACTCTGGCAGCGAGTACCGCATCAACGGCCGCGAGGCCCGGCTCAAGGACGTGCAGGACCTCCTGCTGGACACGGGCATGGGCACCCGCGCCTACAGCTTCATCCAGCAGGGCCAGATCGACCTCATCCTCAGCAGCAAGCCCAAGGACCGGCGCCTGCTGCTGGAGGAGGCCGCGGGCATCACGCGCTACAAGCTGCGCCGGGCCGACGCGGAGAAGCGCCTGGACGAGACCCGGGCCAACCTCCAGCGGCTGGACGACATCCTCTTCGAGCTGAACAAGCAGATGGACTCGCTGCGCCGGCAGGCCGCGCGGGCCCGCAAGGCGAAGGAGCTCGACGAGCAGATCAAGGCCACCCAGCGGATCCTGCTGGCGGGCAAGGCCGTGGAGCTGGAGGCGGCCAAGCGGCGCATCCTGGATGACCTCGACCATGCCGAGCGGCGGGTGGCCGAGCTCACGGCCCAGGTCTCCGAGAAGGCCTCCGAGGTGGAGGCCCTGCGCCTCTCCGTGGACGAGCAGCAGCAGGCCCAGGCCAAGCGGGCGAGTGCCATCCTCGGCCTGGACCAGCGCCTCCAGCTGGCGGACCAGGAGCGCAGCTTCCAGGAGGACCGGCGGACCGAGGCGCGGGACCAGCGCGGAAGGCTGGAGGAGCACATCCAGATGCTGGCGGCGCGTCTGGCCGAGTCCGGCGATTCCTTCGCCGCGCTGGAGGTCCAGCTCCGGGAGGCCGGCGCGCGGCTGGAGGGGCGGGAGGCGGAGCTGGCCAAGGCCGAGGAGGCCGTGGCCCTGGCCCAGGGCGGCCTCCGCCACGCCGAGGCAGAGCTCCACGGCCACCGCGAGCGCAAGGCCGAATCCCAGAAGGAGGCCCAGGCCCGCCAGAAGCAGCGCCTGGGACTCCAGACCCAGATCGCGCAGCTGGAAGGGCGCCTGGACACCCTCAACCACGAGGAGTCCGTCCGCGCGCCGCGCCTGGAGAGTCTCGAGGCCGAGGCGGGCCAGGTGGAGCGCTCCCTGGAGGGGCTGCTGTCCCAGCTCGAGCAGGCTGAGGAAGCGGCCCTGGACCAGCGCCGCCGCGCCGAGCAGCTGGAGGAGGCCCAGCGGACCCTGGCCAAGGACCACCACCGGGCCGAAGCGGAACTGGATGCCGCCGAGCGGCGCTTGCGGCAGATCTCCGACCTGCTGGCCAAGAGCTTCGGGGAGGCCGAGCTGCAGAAGGGCCTCACGTGGCTGAAGGAGCAGGGCGTCCGGCCCCAGACCCTGGTGGACCTGCTCACGGTGGACGAGGCCCTGCGGCCCGACCTCGAGCGGCTGCTTGGCAGCTGGCTCCAGGTGCTGGCCGCCGACGAGGACCTGGCGGGCCGCGCGTCGTCGGCGCCGGGCCACCTGCTGCTGGCCCTGGAGGCCCAGGCGGAGCTGCCGCCCGTTCCCGAGGGCTGCGAAGCCCTTCGTGACCACCTCCGGTGGAGCGGCGCTGACCGTCCCCTGGGCGGCCTGCTGGACCGGGCCTTCCGCTGCTCCGATGAGCTCCTGCCAGCCCTGGCCCTGGCCCATCCGGACCTGGCCTTCGTATCGCCGGCCTTCGTGCGCCTGCCCTACGGCCCCGTTCAGCTGGGCGTGTCCGCCCCGGCGGCCTCGCCCCTGAAGCTGCGGGCCGAGCAGGAGGAGGCCCGGGCCACCCGCGAGGCCCTGTTGGACCGCATCGAGGACCTGGAGGCCCGGCGGGGCAAGGGCGGCGATGACAGCCGGGCCGCCCGCGAGCGTTCCGTGGAGATCGACGAGGATCTGCGGGCTCTTCGCCGCAGGACGGACACCCTGAAGGCGCAGCGCACGGCCCTCCAGGGCCAGCTCTCGGAGATCCGGGCCGCCAGCGAGCGGGCCGACGCCATGTGGGAGCAGATCGAGGCGGAGATCAAGGGGCTCCAGGGCCAGCTCCGGGAGCTGGAGGCCCTTCCGGAAGAAGCCCACGACCAGGCCCTGGAGGAGGCCATCCAGCAGGCGGAGACCGCCGTCCGCGAGGCCCGGCACCGGCTGGACGAGCGCCGCGACCAGCGGCTGGAGGCCGCGCGGGGCCGCGATGCGGCCTGGGCCGAGCGGGATGGCCACGAGCGGCACCTCCAGCTGGCCCAGCGGGGGCGCTTCGACCTGGAGGCCGAGCGGCAGCGCCTGGAAGTGGAGGCCGCGGAGCAGGGCAGCCGCATGGAGGCCTGTGTCCGCCGCCTGGCGGAGCTGGAGGGCGAATCCCAGGGACTGCTGGCGGAGCGGGAGGGCGTGCAGGCCCAGGCCCAGGAGGCCCAGCCCCGGCTGGAGCTGGACCAGGAGACCCTGCGGGTGCAGGAGCGGGCGGCCCGCGAGTTCCAGGAGGCCCTGGAGAACGCCCGGGCCCAGCACCAGGAGGTGCTCATCCACGGCGCCCAGGTGCAGGGCAGCCAGGAGGCCCTGGCCAAGGAAGTCGAATTGGCGCTGGGGCTCGACATTCCCGCCTTCCTCGCGGGCATCAGCGACGCCGAGCGCGAGGCCTGGGTGGAGGGGGAGCTGGTCCACCAGACGCGCCTGAACGAGCTGCAGGGCCGGCGCATGGACCTGGGCGGGGTGAACCCCCTGGCCATCCAGGAGCTGGAGGAGGCCGAGACGCGCCTGGCCTTCATGAACGAGCAGCGGGCGGACGTCACCGCCGCCATCGGGAACCTGGAGTCCACCATCCAGGAGATCAACGCCACCAGCGAGGAGCGGTTCCGCGAGGCCTTCGACTTCGTGAACACCCGCTTCCAGGAGGTCTTCCGCGAGGCCTTCGGGGGCGGCCAGGCCCACCTGAGCCTGGAGGATCCCAAGAACCTCCTGGAGTGCGGCATCGAGATCACCGCCCAGCCGCCTGGCAAGACCGCCAAGGCCCTCACCCTGCTGAGCGGCGGCGAGAAGGCCCTGACGGCCATCTCCCTCCTCTTCGCCATCTTCCACTTCAAGCCCAGCCCCTTCTGCGTGCTGGACGAGGTGGACGCGCCCCTGGACGAGGCCAACGTGGGCCGCTTCGCCGCCATGGTCCAGAAGATGAAGGCCGATACCCAGTTCATCGTCATCACCCACCAGAAGCCCACCATGGTGGCGGCGGACACCCTCTACGGCGTCACCATGGAGGAGGCCGGCTGCTCCCGCCTGGTGAGCGTCCAGCTTCGCGAGGCCGAGGCCCTGGTGTGACGGAATGGGTGGTGGGAAGCCTTTTCGCCCCCCGCTTCGCGCAGGGAAAGGGCACTCGTCCTGTCAATGCGAAAGAAAGCGTAAATTGTGGAAAACCCCTTCCAGGGGAAAATGGCTGAATTCCGTGATTGTCGTTAATGCAAGTATTGATTTGAAACGATTTGCATAAACACGCCGAGACGTTGAAAGCCCCGCGAAACCCATCGTGTGACAGGATTTAGGCCCTTCGGGAGGGCCCAATCCACAGGCTTTTCCACAGCACCGCGGTGTCGGTTTGTAACTAGCTGGTAACCCTGGAGTGACGGGGGTGTGTCAGCTCTTCATCTCGGCGGCGAGGAACTCGGGGCGCAGCCATTCGTGGAGAGTCTCCTCCCCCACGCCCAGCTTGGTGAGGTGCTCGGTGGCCATCTTCATGCTCTGGCCCGCATCGCGGCAGATGAGCAGCCGCTGCTTCCAGGCCTCGATGGCGCGGTCCCGGAGCTCGGGCTCGCCCTGCTCCATGCGCTTCTCCAGCACGAAGCCCAGGTTGTTGGCGGCCTTCCGGTGGCTGGACTCCAGGCTCAGCGCCTTCGCGTAGGCCTCCGTGGCCTCCTTGAGGCGCCCGGCCACTTCCAGGGCCACGCCCCGGGCGTTCCACACGTCGGAATCATCGGGGGCCAGGGCCATGGCCTGGTCCACCATGCCCATCTGATCCTCGCAGCGGTTGGCGAAGCGGTAGACCTCGGACAGGCCCAGGTAGGCGCTGTACTCGCTCGGGTCGTTCTCCAGGGCCTGCAGGAAGGCCTGCTCGGCGGCGGGTCCCTGCCGGGTCTCCACGAGGGCATAGCCGAGCTGGACCTGGAGGTCCGCGGCGTCGGGCTCGCGCATCAGGGCCTCGCGGTAGCAGCGGAGGGCGTCCTCCCAGCGGCCCTCCTCCCGGGCCATGTCGCCCAGGGCGGCCCAGGGATTCGAGGCATCAGGATCCGTCTCCGTGGCCAGGCTGAAGTAGGAGACGGCGCCTTCGCGGTCCCCCATGTCGCGCTTCAACTCGCCCAGCAGGGCCTGCGCTTCCGCCAGCACGGGAGCCGGGGGCGCCAGGAGCATCAGGGCGTGGAGCTGGCCCTGGGCCAGTTCCAGGTGGCCCTGCTCGCTGAAGATCTCCGCGAGGATGAAGTAGCTGGCGGGATCGCACACATGCAGGCTGCGGGCCCGGTTGATGCACCGCAGGCCTTCGGCGAGCTCGCCGCGCTTGAGGAGCATCTCGCCCAGGGCGTGCCAGCCCCAGTAGTAGGACCCGTCGGTCTGGAGGGCCGCCACCAGCTGCGCCTCGGCGCCGGCCCAGTCCGCCAGCTGGTCCATGGCGATGGCGAGCAGGCGGAGCGTGCGGGGATCCTTGGGACGCAGGCTCAGGGACTTGAGCAGCCAGGCCTTGGCCTCGGCGGCGTGCCCGCGGTGGAGCTGCACGAGGCCCGCCAGCTCCAGGGCCTTGGGGTCGTGCCCGTCGAGGGCCAGGGCCTGCTGGAGGGCCAGCTCGGCACCGTCGACATCCTGCAGGAGGAGCCGCAGGTAGCTCAGGTTGCGTAGGTGGCCCCCGTGACCCGGATGCTCGTCCCGAAGGGATTCGAGCTGTCCCAGCAGCTCCAGGCCCTCCTCCTCCTCGGCGGTGTCGCTGAAGCAGAGGAGGCGCTCGAACCAGGCCTCCGCATGGGAGCGGTCCTCCACCAGGAGCTGGTCCAGGATCTCCTGGGCCTCTCCGTGGCGCGCGCGCCCGTTGAAGGCGCGGGCCAGCTTGAGGCGGTCTTCGAACGATGTCCCGGCGGCGGTCTTGATCGCCGTCAGGTCCGGGTCGAGCAGCTTGATCCAGGGCCGTGCCATGTGATGCCTCGTGAGGGGTTCCAGGGTATCACCCAAGCGCAGCGGCCAGCCCATCGCAGAGCAGCCGCGACATGGCCTCGCGGGTCTCCACCGTGGCGGATCCCAGATGGGGCAGGAGGACCGCGCGGGGGGCCTTCAGCCAGCGAGGGTTGATGCGCGGCTCGCCCTCGAAGACGTCGAGGCCCACGCCGCCCAGGCGGCCGGACTCCAGCAGGTCGATGGCGGCGTTCTCATCCATGATGCCGCCGCGGGCCGTGTTGATGACCACGGCGCCTTCGGGGAGCGTCTCCAGGGCGGCGCGGTCCAGCAGGCCGCGGGTCTGGTCCGTGAGCGGGCAGTGGAGGGACAGGACGGCGCTCCGGGGGAGCAGGTCCGCCAGGGGCAGGCGGGGCGCCCGGCCCGCACCGAAGTCCACCTCGCCGCCGCGGCCCTCGCGGTCCCAGAACAGGGGCCTCATGCCCAGGGCCTGGGCGCGCCGGGCGAAGGCCTGGCCGATGGGCCCGCTGCCCAGGAGGCCACACTCCTTGCCCGCGAGGCCGGGGCCCATCAGCAGGTCCGGCGCCCAGCCCTGCCACTGGCCGGAGCGCACCAGGGCCTCGCCTTCGGCCACCCGGCGGGTGAGGGCCATGAGCAGGGCCAGGGCGATGTCCGCCGTGGCGTCCGTCAGCACGCCGGGCGTGTTCACCACGGCGATGCCCCGGGCCTGGCAGGCCTTCAGGGGCAGGTGGTTCACGCCCACGGAGTAGGTGCCGATGGCCTTCAGCTTCGGTGCGGCCTCGAGATCCGCCTCGGTGATGGGCTCCGAGAGCATCACCACCAGGGCCTCGGCCTCGGGCAGGGCGGCGTTCCACTCGGGAGAACGGAAGGCGGCCAGGCGCAGCTCCGGGAAGCGCGCGCCGAGCTCGGTCAGGGCGGGTCCGACGAGGGGGGAGGTGGAGAGGATGCGTGTGGTCATCGCTGCAGGGCCTTCAAGGCAAGGCGGATGGCCTCCGCCAGGGGCGGCTTCGAAGTGCGGAGGTCCGCCACTACCGGCAGCACCACATCCTCCTTGAAGCCAAGATTCGTCAGGGCGGAGCGCAGGCTCTCCTCCCAGGGGTCGCCTGCCGGCCCGCCCGCCAGGCCTTCCAGACCCGCCAGGCCGCCCAGCTTCTCCGACAGTTCGAAGCACATCTTCTCGGCGGTCTTCTTCCCCACGCCGGGGATGCGGGTGAGGGCCTTCACGTCCCGGCCGCGGATGGCCCGCACCAGGTCCTCGAGGCTCAGGGCGCCCAGGGCGGCCAGGGCCAGCTTGGGGCCCACACCATCCACCTTCACCAGCAGCCGGTACAGTTCCCGCTCCTGGGTGGAGGAGAAGCCCAGCAGGGCGATCTCGTTCTCGCGCACCAGCAGCTCCGTATGCAGCACCACCTGGGCTCCCGCCTCCGGCAGCAGGCCGTAGGTGGAGAGGCTGATGGCCGCGGCGTAGCCCACGCCCCCGCACTCGACGAGGGCCAGGTTCGGCAGCTTCTGGATGAGTTCCCCGCGCAGGCGTCCGATCATCCTTCGAGGATACCTGAGGCGGGACGGCCCTAGATGTAACTGCCAAGGAGGTTGTTCATCCGGGTTGAGCTGGGAAGCTGTTGTTACCACACAGCGGCTTTCGCAGAGGCAACCCGGATGAACCTCCACAGTTCAGCAAAGACCTGTCCACGAAGTCGAGCGTTATTGATCCGGCGTGTCCGGTGCCTGGGAATGACCGTCCAGGCAGCGGCCCAGGCGGCGGGGATCAGCGTCCGGACTGCCTACAAATGGCTGGCCCGATTCAGGAAGGAGGGCCGGTCTGGGTTGGATGACCGCTCCAGCCGGCCTTTGCGCGCCCCGACCCGCACCGAGGCAGCCGTGGTCGCAAAGGTCATCGATCTGCGGCGGTCACG
>NZ_AUAU01000024.1 GCF_000428885.1 Geothrix fermentans DSM 14018
GGAAGGCCTTCGCGGAATGACGAAGGCCGCCTTCCGGCGGCCTTCTGCGTCTGTGGCATAACCTCCTCGCCGGGTCCCGACTCCGAACGCGCCACTGGCGCGTTCTCCGTCACCCGGCGGTCGGCTACATCTGGTCCTTGAGCCCCTTGGCGGTCTTGAACACCACCTTGCGGCCGGCGGGGATCTGGATGCTCTCGCCGGTCTTGGGGTTGCGGCCCATCTTCTCCTTGGTGGCGCGCACTTCGAAGGTGCCGAGGCCGAAGAGGTTGACGCGCTGGCCGGAGAGCAGGGTCTCCACAATGTGGTCGCGGACGCCGTCGAGGATCGCCTTGGCACGGGCCTTGGACAGGTCCTGGGCCTCCGCCAGGGTGGCGGCGAGCTCGGCGATGCCGAGGGTTTCAGGCTTGGCAGTGGTCTTCGCCATGGATGGACTCCTTGGGATGGGGTGGGCGGGTTCCGGCGGCGCGGAATCCCGGCGGGACCTGCCCCTCCGCGGGGCCGGCCGTGTGGGGGGATGGGTTCCGCGGAGGCCTACTCGGCCGCGGTGGCGGTGACTTCCAGGCTGACCTTGGCGTGCACGCCGCTGTAGAGGCGCACATCCACGGTGTAGGTGCCGGCGTCCTTGATGTGGGGCACGCTGATGTCGCGGCGGTCGAGGGTGAAGCCCTTGCCCTTGAACAGCTCGGCCACGTCGGCGTTGGTGACGGAGCCGAAGAGGTGGCCATTCTCGCCGGCCTTCTTGGCCACGGCGAGGCTCACCGCCTCGAGCTTCTCGGCCAGGCTCTTGGCGTCGGCCAGTTCCTTGGCGCGGAGCTTCTCGGCGCGGGCCTTCTCGAGCTCGATCTGGCGCTTGTTGCCGGCGGTGACGGGCAGGGCCATCTTGCGCGGCAGGAGGAAGTTGCGGGCGTAGCCGTCCTTGACGTTCACGACGTCGCCGCGGGCGCCGAGGCTGGGCACGTTCTCGATGAGGAGGATTTCCATGGGAACTCCAGTGAAGTAATGAGATGGGTGGAAGGTCCGGCCAGCGCCGTGGTGCTCGCGTGGTCCCCGCTTGGGTGAGACGGCGTTCTGCGCCATCAGGGCCGGATTCCTGGGAACCCGCCCTGTCCCCCGGTGGGTTCAGGCCGATCAGAAAGTCCAGTTTATCCATGGACCATCCGATACCCAAGCAGGGATTTCCGGAGGAAGGAATGCCGTCCATGACCAGCCATGTCAACCGGAGGGACATCCGCGTCGCCACCGGCCCTGGGTTCGCCATCTCCTTCACCATCAAGGGCCACGGCTTCCGGGGCATCCGGATCATGAACCTGAGCGTCGGCGGCTGCTTCGCCCTCCTGGAGGCCCGCACGGCCCGGTTCTTCCTGCCGGGCGCCGTCCTGGAGGACCTGGTGCTCCACCACCCGGAGCTGCCCGGGGGCCCCATCGTCGCCACCGTGGCCTACGTGCTGGGCTACACCCCAAGCGGGGCCCCGGGCGGGGAGGGCGCCGACCAGGTGGGCATGGGCCTGCAGTTCCTGGCCATGGACGCCCCCACCCGCCTCGCGCTCGAAGCCTGGGTGGGGGCGGCCACGGCCTAAGAGTGCCTACTTCCTACCGAAGAACCCGAGGATCGCCGCCGCCACATCCTCCAGCATGGCCCCGGTCATCTCCGGGTAGACGGGCAGGCTCAGCACCTCCTTGGCGGCCAGCTCGGACTCCGGCAGCTGGCCGGCCTTGTAGCCGAGGTCCTTGAAGCAGGGCTGCTCATGGAGGCAGATTGGGTAGTAGATGGCGCTGCCGATGCCGCGCTCCTTGAGGTGGGCCTGCAGCGCGTCGCGCTTGCCGCCCTTCACGCGGATGGTGAACTGGTTGTAGATGTGGCGGCCATCCGGCACCACCTCGCGGGGCAGCACCGCCTCGTCGGCCGTGAGGGCCTTCATGCGCTCCTGGTACCAGGCGGCGTGCTTACGCCGGCCCTCGTGCCAGCTGTCGAGCAGGGGCAGCTTGGCCCGGAGCACCAAGGCCTGGAACTCGTCCATGCGCCCGTTCATGCCCACCTCGTGGTGCATGTAGACGGGCTCCATGCCGTGGACGCGGATGCGGCGGACCCGCGCGCCCAGCGCCGCGTCGTCGCGGATGGCCGTCATGCCCGCGTCGCCGAAGGCGCCGAGGTTCTTGGTGGGGTAGAAGCTGTAGGCGGTCATGTCGCCGAACTGGCCCGCGGACTTGCCCCAGCCCTTGGCGCCCAGGCTCTGGCAGGCGTCCTCCAGCACCGGGATGCCGTGTTTCTTCGCCACGGCCATGATGGCGGGCATCTCCGCCAGCTGGCCGAAGAGGTGCACGGGCATGATGGCCCTGGTGCGGGGCGTGATGGCCGCCTCCACCAGGGCGCCGGTGGCGTTGAAGGTGGCGGGATCCAGGTCGATGAAGACGGGCTTCGCGCCCAGGCGGGACACCACGCCCGCCGAGGCGAAGAAGGTGAAGCTGGGGACGATCACCTCGTCGCCCTGGCCGATGCCCAGGCCCATGAGGGCCGCCAGCAGGGCGTCCGTGCCGCTGGACATGGCCACGGCGTGGGCGGCGCCCGCGTACTGGGCGATCTCCGCCTCGAGCCCCTTCACGTTCTCGCCCAGGATGAACGAGGAGCGGTCGATGAGGCCCGAGAGCCCCTCCAGCACCTTCGCCTTCACGGCGGCATTCTGCGGGGCGAGCTCAAGCATCGGGACGGCCATGGGAGCCTCCAATCACGGGGTTTTCAAGTATGCCAGCGGGTCGATCGCGATTCAGTCATATCGGCAACCGAAACATCAGAACAGAAGATTCACCACCAAGACACCAAGGCACCAAGAACAGCTTTTGTCTTTACTTGGTGCCTTTGTGTCTTGGTGGTGATCAGTCCTCTTTGGCGCCCTCGGATGCCTCCACCGGCTTCGTCGGTCGCATGAGCGGGAAGAGGATGACGTCGCGGATGCTGGCGCTGTTGGTGAGGAGCATGACGAGGCGGTCGATGCCGATGCCTTCGCCGCCGGTGGGGGGCAGGCCGTGCTCCAGGCTGGTGACGAAGTCCATGTCCAGGAGCATGGCCTCGTCGTTGCCGGCCTCGCGCTCGTCCATCTGCGCCTGGAAGCGTCCCATCTGGTCCACGGGATCGTTCAGCTCCGAATAGGCATTGGCCAGCTCCATGCCGCCGATGAACAGCTCGAAGCGGTCCACGAAGCGGTCGTCGCCCTCCAGGGTCTTGGTGAGGGGCGACAGCTCGATGGGATAGTCCGTAATGAAGGTGGGCTGGATGAGCTGCTTCTCCACGTGGTGGTCGAAGAGATCGCCCAGGAGGGTGCCCGTGGTCTTGGTGTCCACGTCCTCCACATGGACGGCCCGGGCCAGGGCGCGGATGCTGCCGGCGTCCTCCAGCTGGTGGCGGTCGATCTGGCCGTACTGGGCGATGGCGTCCTTCATGGTGAGGCGGCGGAAGGGCGCGGCGTAGGAGATCACCTGATCGCCCCAGGGCAGCTGCTCCGAGCCCATGACCTCGCGGGCCACGGTGCTCAGGAGGTTCTCCGTGAGGGCCATCATGTCGCGGAGGTCGCTGCCGGCCTCGTACATCTCCATCATGGTGAACTCGGGATTGTGGCGGACGCTGAGGCCCTCGTTCCGGAAGTTCCGGTTGATCTCGAAGACCTTCTCGAAGCCGCCCACGATGAGACGCTTGAGGTAGAGCTCCGGCGCGATGCGGAGGTAGAGGTCCATGTCGAGGGCGTTGTGGTGCGTGATGAAGGGCCGGGCCGTGGCGCCGCCGGGAATGGGCTGCATCATGGGCGTCTCGACCTCGAGGTAGCCCTGGCCCTCCATGTAGCGGCGGACGGCGCTCACGATGCGCGACCGGGTCTGGAAGGTCTTCAGGACGTCCCCGTTGGAGATGAGGTCCAGGTAGCGCTGGCGGTAGCGCTGCTCCTTATCCTGGAGGCCGTGCCACTTCTCCGGCAGGGGCAGCAGGGCCTTGGAGAGGAACTGGACCTCCTTCACCCGGACGCTCAGCTCACCCGTCTTGGTGCGCATGAGGGGGCCGCTGACGCTGACGAAGTCGCCCATGTCCAGGAGCTTCAGCACATCCCAGCCGGGCTCGGCCACGTCGTCCTTGCGGAAGAAGGCCTGGAGCTTCTCGCCGTTCTCCGTGAGGTGGGCGAAGACGCTCTTGCCCATCTCGCGGATGGTGAGAAGCCTTCCCATGACGGACACCGTGAGGCCCAGGCCCTCGAGCTTCTCGTTGGGCCAGGCTTCCGCGTCCGCGTAGGCGGCCGCGAGCTGGGCGATGCCGTGGGTGCGCTTCGCCTTCCGCGGCCAGGCATCCAGTCCGAGGGCCTTGAGCTTGCCGAGCTTCTCGAGGCGGATGTCGCGGTACTGGTTGGGCTGCATGGGAACTCCGGCACGAACCATCTAGTTTACAGGCAGGTCAGTTCCCGTCGAAGCGGTAGGCCAGGTAGGCCGTGATGTCCGGGGCCGTGAACGTACCGGCCTCCTCGCTGACCCCGAAGCGCCACCGGGGGAACCGGGTGTGGCGCAGGGTCCAGTGCTGCTGCCACCCCGCCCGGTCCAGCCGCGCCAGGCCCGTGTGGTAGGGGCTGCCGGTGTAGCCCACGCTGATCTCCAGGCCGAGCCCGTCGATGAGGCCCGGGCCCCGCCCCAACCAGGCCACGGAGGCCCAGGCGCGGTTGAAGGAGGTCTGGTCCATGACCTCCCGCAGGGGGCTGTTCCGGGGCAGGCCCAGCATCACGCGCTCCACCTGGCCGAAGACCTTGATCCGGCCGTAGCGCCGCCAGAGGGCCCCGCCCACCAGGCCGTCCGTGCCGCCGCTCCCGGAGAAATCAGACTGCTTCCCCGTGGGCAGCTGCACGGAGAGCCCCACCCGGCCGCCGGCATCCCGGGTGCCGAAGGGCCGCACCCAGGCCAGGTCCAGGTCCATGAGCGCCAGGCCGGGGCGCGACAGGTTGCCGATGACGCGCCCATCCCACTCCAGGTGGTAGACGAGGCGGTTCTTGGGTGCGTCCTCGCGTCCCCCCTGCGGCATGTTGAAGGCCGTATGCCAGTTCCAGATGGCCTGATCGGCGACGCCGCCGGAGCGCGAGGCCACACGGACTCGGACGTTGAACCTCGACGCGCCGGCCTTCACCGCCCAATCCCCCGTCAGCTGCCACTCCTCGCCGTCCAGGCGCGCCCAGGTGCGGCCGTCGGCGCTATGCTCCAGATCGGGACGGAGCATCTGGCTGGTGACTTCCAGGGCCAGTTCGCTGGCACCTTCGGGGAGGGGTTCCGGAAATCCCTCGAACCAGGCCAGTCGGTTGGGCCGAGGTGTCTCCTGCGCCCCCAGGCCTATGAATACCATTGTGGACAGCAATACCCTCAGATTGACGCAGGTCACGGCATCTCCTCATAGCTCCATACATACTCTAGTTATTGGGCCGCGATCACCTCGATTAATTCCCATGAGGTCATCAAACGAAATGAAAGGCATCGGATCAATAGATGATGCCCGTATGATGATCGGACCCCCCTGCTCCTTCCAAAGCCACCCCATCCACCCTCCCATTTCATGGAGCCAGCCATGTCACGCCTGAAATCCCACCTGCTCGAGAAGATCGAGGAGCACCGCCCTCGCACCACCCGCCTCCTTAAGGAGTTCGGCAAGGTCGTCATCGACGAGGTGACCATCGACCAGTGCATCGGCGGCGCGCGTGACATCAAGTGTCTCGTCACCGACATCTCCTACCTGGATTCCCAGGAGGGCATCCGCTTCCGCGGCAAGCTCATCCCCGAGACTTTCGCCGCCCTGCCCAAGCTGCCGGGCGCCGAGTACCCGACGGTGGAGTCCTTCTGGTACTACCTGCTCACCGGCGACATCCCCACCGCCGCCGAGGCCGAGGAGATCAAGGAGGACTTCAAGTCCCGCGCCAAGGTGCCGTCCTACGTCTTCGACGTGATCCGCGCCCTGCCCAAGGACAGCCACCCCATGGTGATGCTCTCCTCCGCCGTGCTGGCCATGCAGAAGGAGAGCAAGTTCAACAAGGCCTACCACAGCCTCAAGAAGAACGACTACTGGGACACCACCTACGAGGACGCCTGCGACCTGCTGGCCAAGCTCCCGGAGATCGCGGCCTTCATCTACCGCTACAAGTACAAGGGTGGCCAGATCATCGCTCCCGACTACAGCCTGGACATGGGCGCCAACTTCGCCCACATGATGGGCATCGCGAAGCCCTATGACGATGTGGCCCGGATGTACTTCATCCTCCACAGCGACCACGAGAGCGGCAACGTCAGCGCCCACACCACCCACCTGGTGGCCTCTGCCCTCTCCGATCCCTACTACGCCTTCAGCGCCGGCCTCAACGGTCTGGCGGGCCCCCTCCACGGCCTGGCCAACCAGGAGGTGCTGCAGTGGATCATGGAGTTCCAGAAGAAGCTGAACGGCGCCGAGCCCACCGAGGAGAACGTCAAGCAGGCCCTCTGGGACACGCTGAACAGCGGCCACGTCATCCCCGGCTACGGCCACGCCGTGCTGCGCAAGACCGACCCCCGCTACACCGCGCAGATGGAGTTCTGCCTCAAGCACCTTCCCAACGACCCGCTCTTCAAGCTGGTCAACATGATCTACCACGTGGCGCCCGGCGTGCTCACCGAGCAGGGCAAGACCAAGAACCCCTGGCCCAACGTGGATGCCCAGAGCGGCGTGATCCAGTGGTACTACGGCCTGACCGAGTACGACTTCTACACCGTGCTCTTCGGCGTTGGCCGCGCCATCGGCGTGCTGGCCAACATCACCTGGGACCGCGCCCTGGGCTACGCCCTGGAGCGTCCCAAGTCCGTCACCACGGCCATGCTCGAGGAGTGGGCCGCCAAGGGCGGGAGCAAGTAGGAATCAATCCTCAGTCCTCAGTCTTCAGTCACTGCAAAAGGGGCGGGCCGCCTGGCCCGCCCCTTTTGCAGCAGGGAACGGCTATAAGACGAAGCTCAAATCACGTTCGGGCGTGCGGCAGTCCATGTCCAGGCCGCGGTCCCGGTGATCGGAGATCTCGGCGCTGACGCCCAGGGTGCGGCCGAACAGGAAGAGCGTGAAGGCCAGCTCCTGGACCTGCCGCAGGGTGATCCGGCCGGCCTGGAGGTCCTTCCACACCAGCTTGAGGGTGATCACCGCCAGCACCGCATCCACATTCACGCAGAAGACGCTCTTGGTGGCGCCCTCGTTGTAGAGCTCCTGCACCAACAGGCGGTAGAACTCCCAGAAGACGTTGTAGACGCCGTTTTCCGCCATCACGCCGGCCACGTACTGCTCCCGTGGATCCACGTTGATCTTGTTGCCGCGGAAGATGGGGTGGTTGATGCAGGGGATGGGCTTGACATGCCCATCCTCCGCTTCAGAGGCCTCTTTCTTGTAGAGCCGGTAGGCCTTCGCGGTCCGGTTCGCCATCTGCTTCAGGTCCAGGCCATGGCCGGGGTCGCCCGGATCGGGAAGCGGCACATTCCCGAACTGCTCGACCAGAAACTCGATGGCTTCGTATCCGTTCCCACCGTGGGCCCGCCCGGTGTTGGCCAGGAAACCCACAAAGGCCATGGAGATGTCGTTCCGGGCGCTGACGCTTTCCTTGGCCCCCTTCGCCGACAGCGTCCCGGGCCCATTGGTGATGGTGAGCCCCAGCAGTGTCTGGAACTCGACGAGTTCCGGCGGCGTGGGCACCCGGCTGAAGAGGACCTTGAAGGCGTTCTCCGTGAAGCTGTGGTTGAGGTTCGACAGCTTCTGGTCCACCAGCTTCTTCCAGTGGGGGTTGTGCTCCCGGGCCACCACGGAGTAGGCCACGATGCGCGACATGAGGTAGAAGTAGGTGACGGAATCCTCGACGAGCTGGCGCGTGATGCGCTTCTCCAGCATCGGGTTCCACAGGACGCACACGGCGATGGTGGCCAGCAGGAACTCGTAGGCGTCCCGGATCTCCAGGCCCCGCTTCTCCGCCAGGTCGATGATGTGCTGGCAGACCTTCAGGGCCACGCAGGACTTCCGCGACCGCTTGACCTCCTTGAGGAGGAGCTCCGAGATGTCCGTCTTGCGGGAGGGCTCGGCCCGCAGCAGGTGCGCTTCAATGAAGGCGTCCAGCTCCGCCGGAAGCGTCTTCGTGTGCTCGTCCAGGCCGAACTCCCGGATGAGATCGATGATGAACCGCGCGTGCCCGCGCGACTTCGCCAGGAGGTCCTTGTCTCCCACCAGGGCGATCTGGGAAGCCAGGTAGGCATTGGGCGTGCAGCCGTTCGCCCGGCCCACGTCGATGAGCTCCATGCGCCGCTCGTCGATCTTCATGAACAGGTTCAGGATCAGGTTCAGCGTGGGAATGTCCGACTTCTCGGGCATCACCTTGGCGAGCGCGAAGTAGAGGTTCTCCTCCAGGGTGCGCCGGGACAGCTCCAGCACAGTCATCCCGTGCAGCTCCGCCACCTGGGTCTCGGGATTCATCCTGGAGGCGCCGGACTTGCAGGCCATGTTCTGCCGGAGGTGGTGGGCGCCCACCTGCTTGTTCACCTCCACGATCTGCTGGTCGTAGGGCGTCGGGGCCTGGACGATCGGCAGGTCGAGGGAGGGCGGCAGCTTCACCATCGTGTCGCCCAGCCAGAGCTTGAGCGACAGGTCCCCGGTGGAGGGGAAGTCGGGCTTCTCGTCGATCTTCTCGAAGACCGCCTTCACCGCGTCGGGGATGTACTGGATGCTGGGGACGCGCACGCCCCGCTTGCTGACCTTGCGGGTGCCGGGATCGAATACATCGACCCCGAAGTACTCGTCAAACCAGCGCTCCTTGCTCTCCGCGTCGTCCCCGCTGCCCGACAGCGCCCCCGCATGGCCGCAGGCCCGGGTGATGTTCTTCTTCCAGCGGCCGGTGACGCAGGCGATGATCGGCTTCGTGAACCCGAAGGCCCGGTCGCGGATCCAGTCCAGGGCCATCTTCTCGTAGTATCCGCCGGGCTCCACATAGACCACCACGGCCTTGGTGCGCGGGTCGTTCTGGGCGGCGTACAGGAACTCGGGCAGCGCAAAGTGGATGTAGACGTCCTTGCCGCTCGACACTGCGGTGCTGATGCCGAATCCCGCCGTGCGCAGGTACTCCGCCATGGTGGTGGTGAAGTTGCCGGAGTTGGAGTGGATGGCGATGGAGCCCTTCACCAGCGTCTCCTCGGGGTGGTCTCCCCCCAGGCTCCCGCCGATGCGGACCTGGTCCCAGGCGTTGGCCATGCCGAGGCAGTTGGCGCCGATGACGTCCACGCCCGCCTCCTGGCAGAGGGCCCGGATGTTCCTCGAATCCCGCGCAGGCACCTTCTCCGTGACGATGACGATGCGCTTGAGGGCCTCGTTGTGGGTGACCAGCTCGGACACCGCCTTGAATACGCCAAGCGGGGGGATGTAGACCACGCCCATGTCGAAGGAGATCCCCTTCTCCATGACCTCGCGGATGCTGCGGTAGACGGGGATGGCGCCGAGCTTCGTCTCCAGGCTGCCCCGGCGCCCGTACTGCACGCCGGCCACCACGTTGCCGCCGCTGTACTCGTGGGAGACAGGTGTCACCTTGCGGCTCTCGCTGCCCAGGATGTTCATCACGCAGACCCGGTGCTCCCGGGTCACGAGTTCTTCGAGGGAATGGAGGCCCACGTAGTAGGGGAAAGGCTTCGTCTTCAACCGTCGCATGGAACCCTCCTAGGCCCGGAGCTGCGTTTCGATCTGTTTCCGGTAGGCCGCGGCCCCCTCGGCGCGCCACCACGCATCGATCCGCTTCGCGTATTCCAGCGTGAGGATCATGGAGGTGTCGTGGCCGAACACCTTGTAGGGGAGGCGCAGGCGGTCAAGGATGTCCTTGGCGTAGAACATCCCCTTCACGACGTTCGGCCCGCCCCGCCCGATCACCACGTACAGCGGCTTCCACCCGGCCTTCGCCACATGGTCCCGCAGGGCGTCGAACACGCCCTTGAAGGTGACGTAGATGTCCGTGTTGTTGGCCTTCCCGCCGATGAGCAGCAGCATGCTGGCCTTCTCGTACCAGTGCTCGAAGGTGATGCGGCTGATCTCGTAGATCTTTTCGTAGGGCGGGTTGCCGCCGAAGTCCGAGGAGAAGATGGCGGCCTCGCCCAGGGTCTCCGTACCGGCGCTGTTGGCGCCGCCCCCGAACATGAAGGGGATGATGCTTCCCTGGGGGTTCATCTCCAGCACGTCGCTCTGTCCCTGGTAGGTCCGCAGTTCGTTGATGTCGGCCTCGAAGGCCGTGGTCTCCGTCTGGAAGAGGGCGTCAGGCAGCCCGATGCGCTTCCAGGCCGGGTTGTCCTGATCGAAGCTCGCCTTAACGTCGCAGGCCACGGGAAGAACCTGGTTGCCCTTGCGCTGGACGCGGATGGGGTTGAGCTCGATGGTCGTGAGGCCGTAGCCGTCGTAGAGCTCCCACAGCTTCGGGAGGTGCTGGACCAGGGCCGAGATGAAGGGCTCGGGGCAGCCGGTGTCCGTGAGGGCGTTGGTGATCTCGAAGGCGTTGATCCCGGTGAAGGGATCGATCTCGACCACCGCCTTCTTCTCCGGGGCCAGCTCCTCGATGTCCACCCCGCCCCAGGGCGTGATGGTGAAGACGGGCCCCCGATGCACGCTGGAGCTCATGATGCTGAAGTACACCTCCAAGTCGGAGGGGACGAAGGCTTCCATGGTCACGCCGTTGGCGGTGACGACCTTGCTGCCGTAGGTGTGCTGCGCGAAGAACAGCTCCCGCTTCGCCTGGAGGGCCTCCTGGAGGGTGCTCACCACCCGCACCAGCCCGGCCTTCCCCTTCTTGCCGACGCCGCCGTTGAAAGCCGGCTTCACCACCAGCTTCTTGTGCTTCTCGAGGAACTGCTGGATCTCCGGGTTCGTGGCCGAACCATCGATGAACTCCGCCACCGGAAATTCAACCAATTGCAGAAGCTTGGAGCCGTAGCGCAAGCCCGACAGTTGCATGGTCCCTCCTCGGTCGACTCTGGCAATGAGCTGGAGCGCCGGGTCCGTCTGCGAAGCACCGGGTCCATATAAATGATACCAAGATCGTCTTTGAAACCAGCCAAAGATTACTTGATGGTAGATTTTTATACCTCGTTAGATTACCCATAGATAATCTTCGCGGCAGGTCCATTGGAGCACCGCCAACCTTTCAGATTCCTTGCAAACACCGTCGCGACAGAGGTTGGTCCTCTGTCGCGACAGTCGCCCCGGTTTCCGTGAAGATCAGCCGCGGTTGCCGGCGCTCGCCTTCACGAAGGCGGTGAAGAGCGGGTGGGGATTCAGGGGGCGGCTCTTGAACTCGGGGTGGAACTGGCAGGCCAGGAAGTAGGGGTGGTCCTTCAGCTCCACGATCTCCACGAAGACGCCGTCGGGGCTCATGCCGGTGAAGGCGAGGCCCTTGTCCTCCAGGGCCTTCTTGTACTCGTGGTTGAACTCGTAGCGGTGCCGGTGGCGCTCGCTGATCTCCGTGGTGCCGTAGGCCTTCGCCGCCTGGCTGTCCGGCGCGAGGCGGCAGGGATAGGCGCCCAGACGCATGGTGCCGCCCAGCTCCTCCACGTCCACCAGCTCGCGGAGCTTGAAGATGATGCGGTGCTTGGGCGCATCGTCGAACTCGGTGGAATCGGCCCCTTCGAGCCCCGCCACGTCCCGCGCGAACTCCACGGAGGCCATCTGCATGCCCAGGCAGATGCCGAAGAACGGGATGCGACGCTCGCGGGCGTACTGGATGGACTTGATCATGCCGCGGGTGCCGCGCACGCCGAAGCCGCCGGGCACGAGGATGCCATGGCAGTCCTGGAGGAAGGCCGCCGGATCCTGGTTCTCCAGCTCCTCGGCCTCGATCCACTTCAGGTCCACGTGGGTCTCGAGCCCGTAGCCGGCGTGGCTAAGGGCCTCGATGAGGCTCTTGTAGCTCTCCTTGAACTCCACGTACTTGCCCACGATGCCGATGCGCACGCTGCCCTTGGGGTTGCGGATGCGGTTCAGGAGGTTCTTCCAGGCGCTGAGGTCCGGTTCCGTATCCCCGAGGCCGAGCTGGGCGGCCACCTTCGCGTCCAGCCCCTCCTGGTGCAGGTTCAGGGGCACCTCGTAGATGGAGTGGGCGTCCCGGCAGCTGAACACCGCATCGGTCCCGACGGAGCAGAACAGGGCGATCTTGTCCTTCAGGTCGCGGGGGATCTCGACGTCCGCGCGGCACACCAGCACGTCCGGCTGGATGCCCAGGGCCCGCAGCTCCTTCACGCTGTGCTGGGTGGGCTTCGACTTCAGCTCGCCGGCGGCCTTGATGTAGGGCACGTAGGTGAGGTGCATGTTGATGGCGTTGGCCTTCATCCGGGAATCCAGGCCCGCCTCAAGCTTGAACTGCCGGATGGCCTCCAGGAACGGCTGGCTCTCGATGTCGCCCACGGTGCCGCCGATCTCGATGATCACCACGTCCATGTCCTTGGCGACCTTCTTCATCACGCCCTTGATCTCGTCCGTGATGTGGGGGATCACCTGCACGGTCTTGCCCAGGTAGTCGCCGCGGCGCTCCTTCTGGATGACGGTGTTGTAGATCTTGCCGGTGGTGATGGTGTGGTTGTGCGTGGTGGGCACGGAGGTGAACCGCTCGTAGTGGCCCAGGTCCAGGTCCGTCTCGGCGCCGTCGTCCGTGACGAAGACCTCGCCGTGCTGGAAGGGCGACATGGTGCCCGGATCCACGTTGAGGTAGGGATCCATCTTCATGAGGGTGACCTTGAGCCCCCTCGCCTCCAGCAGCGCGCCCAGGCTGGCCGCCGCGATCCCCTTGCCCAGGCTGGAGAGCACACCGCCGGTCACGAACACGTACTTAGTCATCGCCCACTCCTAACAGCAAACAACTGATCACCACCAAGACACCAAGGCACCAAGGCACCAAGAACTGCAAACAACCTACAAGACAAACCTGGAGATCCCGTTCTTCATGACAGGAACATTGAAATTGAGAAGGAAGCCAAGCCTTCGCCCAGAAAGCTTCAGGTAGGTCAGAAGCTGGGCGTCATGTATGGGAAGCACCTTCTCCAAAGCCTTCAGCTCGATGATGGCGATGCCATCCACGAGCATGTCCAACCGGAACCCACCGTCGAGCATCAGCCCTTCATAGCGGATCGGAACCGGAACCTGGGTCTCGACAGTCAATCCTCTTTGCTTCAGTTCGTGAGCAAGGCAGGCTTCGTACGCGCTTTCCAGCAGCCCTGGCCCGAGGGCCCGATGCACCTTGATCGCCGCATCCACAATGAGGGTGGCCACCCTTTCTTCATCTTTTGAAAGATCTTTTCTTGGTGTCTTGGTGTCTTGGTGGTGATCTTCTTCCTTTTCCCAGCTCACATTTCCTCCGGGGCCTGGATGCCCATGAGGTAGAGGCCCTGGCGGAGGGCGCGGGCGGTGGCGACGCAGAGGGTGAGGCGGGCGTCGCGGACTTCCGGCGCGTTCTCCGGGGCGAGGATGGGGCAGTTGGTGTAGAAGCCGCTGAAGGAACGGGCCAGGGCCACGAGCTGGCGGGCGAGGGGGGTGGCCATGCAGCCGTCCGCCACGGCGGCGATGGCGCCGGGGAGGCCCGCCAGCTCGAACAGCAGGGATTGGGCCTCGGAGGCCTCCAGGCCGCTGAGCTGGCTCGGAAGCTGCGTTTCCGAGTAGGAAAGGAAGGGCCCTTCGGCCGACAGAACCTGGGCTTTCGCGGCCCAGCCGCCGCCGGCCTTGCGCAGAACGCTCATGATGCGGGCGTGGGCGTACTGCACATAGGGGCCCGTGTCGCCGTCGAGCGCGATGACGCGGTCCCAGGTGAAGGTGATGGGCTTCACGCGGTCGTTCATGGCGTCGAAGAACACCACAGCGCCCATGCCCAGCATCTCGGCCACGGCCTCCTTACCCTGCAGGTCCGGGTTCTTCTCCGCGATGATGGCCGCCACACGCTCATGGGCCTCGTCCAGCACGTCCTCCAGGAAGATGACGTTGCCCTTGCGGGTGCTCATCTTGCCTTCGGGGAGCTTGATCATGCCGAAGGGCGTGTGCAGCATGCGGCCCTTGAACCAGGGATCCAGCTTGTCGAGCACCGCGAAGATCTGCTGGAAGTGGAGCACCTGATCCGTGCCCACGACATACAGGCAGCGGTCGAAAGCGTAGGCCTCCTTGCGGTAGAGGGCCGCGGCCAGGTCGCGGGTGGCGTAGATGCTGGTGCCGTCCGCCTTCTGCACCAGACAGGGCGTGCTGATGCCCACGTCCTCCAGATCCACGATGCGGGCGCCATTGTTGCCTTCCACCAGCAGGCCCGCGTCTTCCAGCCGCTTCATGGTGGGAACCAGCTGATCCTCGTAGAAGGCCTCGCCCTGCTCCAACGTGTCGAAGCTCACGCCCAGGCGATCGTAGATGCGCTGGAACTCCCGCAGGGAGATCTCCCGGAACCAGCGCCAGAGGCGCCGCGCTTCCGCATCGCCCTCCTCCAGGCGCTTGAACCAGGCCCGGGCCTCGTCGCGCATGGCGGGATCGCTCTCTTCTTCGGCGTGGAAGCGCACGTAGAGCTGAAAGAGGCGGAACAGGGGCGTGCGGCGCTTCTCGGGCGCGGGCTCTGCCCAGTCGAAGTCCTGCTCCAGGTCGGCGTTGCCTTCCTGGGCCCAGCGGGTGTAGGCCGCCAGCAGCGTGCCGAACTGCGTGCCCCAGTCGCCCAGGTGGTTGAGGCGGACCACCTCGTAGCCCAGGAACTGGTGGGTCTGGGCCAGGGTGTGGCCGATCATGGTGGAGCGCAGATGTCCGATGGTGAAGAGCTTGGCGATGTTGGGCGAGCTGTACTCGACGATGACCTTCTTCCCGTTGGCGGGCCGCGAACCGAAAGGGCGATTCGCGGAAGGGGTCAGGATGGCGGAAAGCACCGCCTGGGCGCGGGTCTCCGGCGTCAGCTTCAGGTTGAGGTAGGGCCCCGCCGCCACAAGCGTGGCGCCCTCGATGGCGATGGCCGCGGCCAGTTCCTGCGACAGCTGCACGGGGTTCTTCCCCAGCTGCTTGGCCGCCCGGAAGCAGGGGAAGGCCAGGTCGCCCAGCTCGCCGGTCTTCGGTCGCTCCAGCACGATCTCCACGCCGGGAAGGGCCGCCGCCAGCCGCTGTTCGAAGGTGTGTCGCAGGGATTCCATTCAGTCCTCAGTCTTCAGTCGGCCAGCTCGGCCAGGGCCTTTTCGTAGTCCTCGGTCTTGGGAGCCACGCCGTGCCAGCCGGCCTGATTCTCCATGAAGCTCACGCCCTTCCCCTTCACGGTGCGGGCGCAGATCATCACGGGCTGGCCCTTCACCGTGCGGGCCCAGGCCAGGGCCTCCAGGATCTGGGTGAAGTCGTGGCCGTCGATCTCCTTCACGGCCCATCCGAAGGCCTTCCACTTCTCCGCCACGGGGTGGATGTTCATGACCTTCTTCACCTCGCCGTCGATCTGCAGGCCATTGAGGTCGTGGAAGACGCAGAGGTTGTCCAGCTTGTGGTGGGGCGCGGCCATGGCCGCCTCCCAGATGACGCCCTCCTGGCTCTCGCCGTCGCCCACCACGCAATAGACGCGGCGATCGGACTTCTGGACCTTCAGGCCCAGGGCGATGCCCACGGCCTGGGGCAGGCCCTGGCCCAGGCTGCCGGTGGTGACCTCCACGCCGGGCGTGTAGTGGTTCTCGGCATGGCCCTGGAGCCGGGTGGGGTATTGGCGGAAGGTCTCCAGCCAGGCCCGGGGGAAGAAGCCCTGGTCGGCGAGGATGGCGTACTGGGCGGGGCAGGCATGGCCCTTGGACAGCACGAAGCGGTCCCGGGCCGGGTTGGCGGGGTCCTCCGGGAACACGGTCATTTCGTGGTAGTAGAGGGCCACGCCGATGTCGATCCAGCTGAGGCTGCCGCCCGGGTGGCCGCTCTGGGCCTTGAAGACCTGCAGGAGCACGTCCCGCCGCAAGGCTTTCGCCTTCGCCGCCAGATCCACGACGGACTCCAGTTTCTTCTGAGGCATGACCCCATCCTTCCCGGGAGGCCATTCGCCTCCGACTAGGATGCCCTGGGGAGGGCCGCTCCGGAAGGGGGCGATTGGCCCTCGGACGCCGCCTTTTCCCCTTGACCTGCGAGGCGTTTGCGATAGGATGGTCTTTCGCGCTTCCCGGGGATTCCAGGGAAGCTGGAGATCCGACCCATGGCCAACCACAAGTCCGCTGCCAAGAAGGCCCGTCGCGATGCCGAGGCCCGCCTCCGCAACCGCAGCAACCGCTCGACCCTGAAGACGGCGGTCAAGAGCTTCCTGGCCCTCATCGCCGGCGGCAACAAGGCCGAGGCCGCCAAGCAGCTCCCCCTGACCCAGGGCCTCGTGGACAAGGCCTGCCGGAAGGGCGTCATGCACAAGAACGCCGCCGACCGCACCAAGTCCCGCCTGGCCCAGAAGGTGAACAACCTGGCCTAACGGGCGACCAAGCCTCTGAAAGGACCCGGCCCGGCCGGGTCCTTTTCGTGTAACCCCCCGGACCCCTGCGGCGTGACATGGGCAGGAGGTTCACATGGCGCAGAAGACCGACGTCATCGTCATCGGCGGGGGGCTGGCCGGGCTCATGGCCGCCGTCACGGCCGCCCGGGCGGGCAGGAGCACCCTCCTGCTGGAGCGAGGCGAGGCCTTCGGAGGCCACGCCCAGACCCAGGATTGGAAGGGCTTCCAGCTCAACCTGGGGGGGCACGCCCTCTACAAGGGCCCTGGCTACGCCCTGCTCCGGGAGCTGGACCTCCTGCCCGAGGGGGCGGAGCCGAAGCCCAGGGGCCGCACCCTCCGGGAGGGCCGCCTGGACCTCCTTCCCGCGGGACCCCTCTCCATGCTGGCCACGGGCCTGCTGGGTTGGCGGGAGAAGGGGGCCTTCCTCTCCCTCATGGCCGGGCTCCCGAGGGTGGATCTGCAGGAGGCCGCCGGCCTCACCTGCCGCCAGTGGCTGGAACGCCACGTCTCCGATCCCCGGCTGCGCCAACTCCTGGGCGCCCTCCTGCGCACGAATGCCTACGAGGGGGACCTGAGCCGCCTGCGGGCCTCCACGCCCCTGCGCCGCCTGCTGGACAGCCAGAAGGGCGTCTTCTATATCCACGGCGGATGGGCCCGCCTCGTGGCGCGTCTCGCGGGGGCCGCCGAGGCGGCGGGGGCGGTCTTGAAGCGGGGCCAGGCCGCGGCGGGCCTGGAGACCCTCGGCGGGGGCCACCGGGTCCGGATGGGCTCGGGGGAGACCTTCGAGGCCAGCGAGGTGATCCTCGCCCTTCCTCCCGCCGAGACCCTCAAGCTGCTGCCCACGCCTGCGGCCGCGCGGCTGCGGGCCGTCCTCGGCGACCCGCGGCCCGTCACGGTCTCCTGCCTGGACCTCTGCCTCTCGCGGCTGCCGGATCACTCGGTGAACCTGGGCCTCGGCATCGACGAGCCCGTCTTCATGGTGGTCCAGTCCGAGGTGGCCCGCCTCGCGCCCGAAGGCGCCGCCCTCGTCCACTTGGTCCGCTACCATGAGGGCCGTCCCGGCGAGGAGCCCGCCGCGATGCGAGCGCACATGGAGGCCTTCATGGATCGGCTGCAGCCGGGATGGCGCGAGGTGCTGCTCCACGCCCGCTTCCTCCCCAGCATCCAGGCCGCCTCTGTGCTGGATGAGCCCGGCCGGCAGCGCCCCGTCTCGGAGGATCTCGGCGCGCCGGGCCTCCACCTGGCCGGCGACTGGGTGGGCGAGGTCGGCTGGCTGGCGGATGTGAGCCTGGTCAGCGGCCATCGCGCAGGGCTGGCCGCGGCGGCCCTGGCGGCCTGCGCCTGATGGAGGCCGCCCTGCTCACGGAGGCCTTCGAGGCGCACCGGCGCCTCCTGTGGAGCCTCTCCTACCGCATGACGGGCTCTCCGGCGGACGCGGAGGACGTGGTCCAGGAGACCTACCTCCGCGCCCTGGAGCGCCCGCCCAGGGACGAGACGGCGCCGCTGAAGCCCTGGCTCGTGGCGGTGGCGGCGAACCTCGCGAAAGATCTCCTGCGCCGCCGGCGCTCCCAGGCCTACCCGGGCATCTGGCTGCCGGGCCCGGCGCCGCTGGAGGAAGAACTGCCGGTCGCCCCGCCCCAGGAGGGCTTCGACCTCCTGGAGAGCGGCTCCTACGCCTTCCTCGTCGCCCTGGAGAAGCTCACGCCCCAGCAGCGCGCGGTCTTCCTGCTCCGCGAGGTCTTCGACCACTCCGTAGAGGAGGCGGCGACGGCCCTGGGGATGAGCGCGGCCAACGTGAAGGTGGTCCTCCACCGCGCGAAGAAGGCCCTCCGGCGGCCCGCCTACCCTTCCCCGGCCCGGCGCGAGCTCACCCAGCGGGCTCTGCTCGCCTTCCAGGAGGCCCTGGCGAACCAGGACCTGGCGGCCCTGGAGGCCCTCTTCGCGCCTGCTGTGCAGGCCTGTGGCGACGGCGGCGGCATCTATGCGGCAGGCAGGGTGCCCATCGTCGGCGCTGCTGCGGTGGCCCGCTTCTTCCTGGGGCTTGCCAAGCTGGGGACGGACCTCCGTCTGGAGATCCAGGAACTCAACGGCCTGCCGGCCCAGGTGGGCCTCTGGGCGCCGGCGAATGTCCAGGTCGCGCCCCGCTGGACCCTCCACCTGGAGGTGGACGACCAGGGGCGCATCCTGTGGCTCCGTGCCGTGAGCGCGCCCCGCAAGCTCAGCGCCCTCGGGTAAGGTCGAGGCATGCCCATCGTCCTGCTCCTCCAGGCCCCGGCCCCCGAAGCCCAGAAGATCGAGGCCCTCATCCGGGCCATCGAGGCCCTGCAGGGCCAGGCCGTGTTCCTGCGCAACGGCAGTGAACACGACGCCAAGGCGGCGGGGGACCACCTGCGCCTGAAGTGGAAGAACGCCGGCAGGCGGGTGAAGTCTGCGGCGGACTTCATCCGGACCTGCGGCACGGGCAGCTCCCTGAGCGGCCAGCCCTACAAGATCCGCTACAGGGACGGCCGTGAGTTGGCGAGCGCGGACTTCCTCTGGACCGAGCTGAAGAAGCTGGATCCCTCCGTCAGGTAGCCCACGGAGCCGGCACGCGGACCTCGCCCTTCGGCACCCGGGTCCAGTCGAAGCGGGGGATCAGGTCAGCGGCGGCACAGGGCTCGGGGCGCTCCAGGCACCCCAGCGTGAAGCCGAGCCAGCCCACCACCTCGGGCGCCCCGACGCCGCGGGCCGCCAGCTCCGCGAGGCCCAGCGCCCCGCCCCGCTTGCCCAGGCGTGAACCGTCCGGCGCGATGACCAGGCCCAGGTGCGCGTAGGCGGGGCGCGGCAGGCCCAGGGCCTCCTGGAGGCGGATCTGGGTGGCGGTGACGGGGCGCAGGTCCGCCCCGCGCACCACCTCGGTCACGCCCTGGGCGCCATCGTCCACCACCACGGCCAGGTGGTAGGCGAAGCAGCCGTCCCGGCGGAATAGCAGGGGATCGCCCGTGAGCGCAGCGGGGTCGTCCTCCTGGGACCCCAGGAGGCGGTCCTGCCAGGCAACCGGACCTTCGGGAAGGCGCAGCCGCAATGCCCGGTCGAAGCCTTCCCAGGCCCGGTTCCGGCAGTGGCCGGGATAGGGGCGGAGGCCGTCCTCCGCATGCGGCGCCGAAGCCAGCTTCAGCAGGTCCTTCCGGGTGCAGGCGCAGGGATAGAGGCGGTCCGCCTCATGCAGCACCTCCAGGACCGCACGGTAGGCTCCGCGGCGCCCCGACTGCCACAACACAGGCTCGTCGGACGTCAGTCCCAGCGCCTCCAGATCCCGAAGCTGGGCCTCGCCCAGGTCCCTCCGGCAGCGGGGCCCGTCCACATCCTCCATGCGGATGATCCATCGCCCCCCCGCCGCCCGCGCCGACAACCAAGACGCCAGCGCCGTCCGCAGGTTCCCCAGGTGGAGGACGCCGGTGGGCGAGGGCGCGAAGCGGCCGGTGGGCATGGGTGGGGGGGGCGGAGGAGTCATGGGCTGAAGCGGCTGATCCTTGAACTCTGGAAAAGAAAACTGATCACCACCAAGACGCCAAGGCACCAAGAAAAGAAGAAATGCTTCCGCAGTTCTTGGTGTCTTGGTGCCTTGGTGGTGAGCTTTGTGCTTTCCTACCAGCCCAGCAGATACGCGAAGATCAGCGGCGCCACGATGGTGGCGTCGCTCTCGACGATGAACTTCGGGGTGTCGATGCCCAGCTTGCCCCAGGTGATCTTCTCGTTGGGCACGGCGCCGGAATAGGAGCCATAGCTGGTGGTGCTGTCGCTGATCTGGCAGAAGTAGCCCCAGAGCGGCACGTCCGTCAGCTCCAGGTCCTGGTGGAGCATGGGCACCACGCAGATGGGGAAGTCGCCGGAGATGCCGCCGGCGATCTGGAACATGCCCAGCGTCGAGGTCTTGGTGACTTCCTGGTAGTGCTTGGCCAGCCAGGTCATGTACTCGATGCCGGTGCGCACGGTGTGGACGTTCTTCACGTCGCCGCGGATGACGGCGGCAGCGAACATGTTGCCCAGGGTGCTGTCCTCCCAGCCGGGGACCACGATGGGCACGTTCTTCTCGAGCGCGGCCAGCATCCAGCTGTGCTTGGGGTCGATCTGGTAGTACTGCTCGTACTTCCCGCTCTTCAGCACCTTCTGGAAGAACTCGTGGGGGAAGTAGCGCTCGCCCTTGGCGTCGGCCTCCATCCACACCTCCAGCATGGCCTTCTCCATGCGGCGCATGGCCTCCATCTCGGGGATGCAGGTGTCCGTCACACGGTTCATGTGGCGGCTGAGGAGATCCGCCTCGTCCTGGGGGGTGAGGTCGCGGTAGTGGGGCACGCGCTCGTAGAAGTCGTGGGCCACCAGGTTGAAGATGTCCTCCTCCAGGTTGGCGCCCGTGCAGACGATGAGGTGCACCTTGTCCTGGCGGATCATCTCGGCGAAGGAGAGGCCCAGCTCCGCGGTGCTCATGGCCCCGCCCAGGGTCACCATCATCTTCCCGCCCTGCTCCAGGAAGACCCGGTAGCCTTCGGCGGCATCGATCAGGGCGGCGGCGTTGAAGTGGCGGAAGTGGTGCTTCACATAGCTGCCGACGGGTCCGAGCTTGGGCGTGGACATAAATCCTCCGAATCCTTCCATTGTGCCAGCGGGTCCGGCCTAGTCCGAGCGCCGATTTCCGAGCGCTGATTGCGGCCCCGCGGCCTCCCCCGAAAAAGGAAGCGCCCGGAGGTGCGGGCGCTTCGTGAGGGTAAGTTTGGCGGGGTTTCGAGTGGTGGGATGTTTCAGCGGGAGTCCCGCGAGCGGGACTGGGATCGATTGGTGGGACGGTTGGTGGCGGGAAGCCCTTGCGGGCACCTCACCCTCAGTCTATCACCGGTCCTGGCCGGGCAGGTCGAAGGCCCCCGGCGCCACGCCACCTGGGGACCAGTTCCCGAAGGCCAGCTCCACCTTGGCGCCGCCGGCCTCCTCCAGCTCCATGCGCGAGAGCACGGGCCGGCCATGGGCCTGGACCGGCGGGCCGAAGTGCGCCGTGCGGGCCAGGCGCCCTGAAGCCAGGCGGAACTCGGCTTTCAGGGGCAGCGAGCCCTCCTTGGCCACCCACAGGACCACCTGGCGGGCACTGAGGGCCGGCCGCTTCGCCGCCAGCTGCAGGCGCCAGCAGGGCCGGCCCTCCAGCGGCTCCTCCGCCACCTCGCGCACGGTGTAGTCCTCCCGGAACCGCGTGCGGGCCACGTCCCCGCCCGCCGCGGGGCCCATGAGGCGCTGCTGGGGCGAGACCTTCACGGGCCGCTTCGCGCCCGGGAGCAGCAGCCACATGTCGTCCCCGCGGAGCAGGACGCCGCGGCCCTTCTCCTTCTCGGAGAGCCCGTCCAGCCGCGCGTCGCCGTTCTCCCGGGCCGAGACCCGCCAGCGCTGGGCGGCCTGGGGGGCCTTCATGGAGAGGTCCACGGTGAAGGTGGGCCAGGGATGGCGCAGGCGGTCCACCCGGGCGAGGATGTCCTCCCCGCTCTGGGCCAGCAGGGGGAGGGCGGCAAGCGGGAGGAGGAGCGCCCGCATCAGCGGCGCCCGTAGTCGTCCTGGAGCCGCTCGATGTCCGCCTCGTCGAAGGTGCCGAGGCTCACCTCCAGCACGCGCACGGGATGGCCGGTGGAGGCGTCGCAGCGCAGGCGGTGGGTGCTCCCCTGGGACAGCCAGACCTCCTCGCCCACGGCAGGCCGCAGCTCCGCGCCGTCGCGGTCCACCACCACGCCGGGATCGAGCACCACCCACAGCTCGCCGCGGTGGGCGTGGCGCTGGAGGCTCAGCTTCTGGCCCGGGTTGCAGGTGAGGATCTTCACCGTACAGGGCGTGTTGAGGGCGTACTGGTCGAAGGAGCCCCAGGGCTTGTCCACGTGGAGGGTCTCGGGTCGCTGCATGGTCGTCTCTCGCTGGAAAGGTCCGTTCATCATCGCCGCTCGGCAAGCCTCGCGGGGGGCTCCGGGACTACCCCCGGATCGCGCGCCACGCCCGTGGCGCGCTCCCGCTCACCCTGCGGGTTCGCGGACGGGGCCCCGTCCCCAGGGCTTGTCCACGTGGAGGGTGGTCGGTCGCTGCATGGTCGGTCCTCAGTCTTCAGTCTTCAGTCTTCAGTCTTCAGTCTTCAGTCTTCAGTCTAGAGGAGGTCCTCGCGGCCCTCGGCCTTGAGGCGCTCGACGATCTGCTTGACGGTCTGGGCGCGGTCCCGGCGGCAGATGAGGAGGGCGTCGTCGTCATCCACCACGATGAGGTCGTCCACGCCGCTGGCGGCGATGAGGCGCTTGCCGCCGAAGAAGGCGCTGTTGCGGGTGTCCAGCAGCAGGGTCTCGCCCTGGCTCACGTTGCCTTCGGCATCGGTCTCCTGGAACTCGATGGCCGCGGGCCAGGAGCCCACATCGGACCAGCGGAAGCGGGTGGGCACCACGGCCACGGTCTCCGCCTTCTCCATGAGGGCCACGTCGATGGCCACCTTGGGCAGCTGGCGGTAGGCCGCGGACAGGGTGGCGGGATCCGCGCCGGCCTTCACCCAGGCATCCAGGGGCTTCAGCACTTCCGGCGCGTGCTGCATCAGGCCCTCCCGGAAGTCCACGAGGGTCCAGACGAACATGCCGGCGTTCCAGTAGTGGCGGCCGGATTCGAGGTACTGCACGGCCACTTCCACCGGCGGCTTCTCGCGGAAGGCCACGACCTTCTGCACAGCCCCGTGGCCCTCGGACTCGATGTAGCCGTAGCCCGTCTCCGGATAGGTGGGCTTGATGCCGAAGGTGACCAGCTCCCGCTCCCAGGCGGCGTGCTTCACGGCGGTGTCCAGGTCCTCCAGGAAGATCTCGCGGTCGCCGATCCAGTGGTCCGCGGAGAGCACGGCCATGACCCCCTGGGGGAACTTCCGCTCGATCTCCACCAGGGCCAGGGCCAGGCAGGGCGCGGTGTTCCGGCCCTCAGGCTCCACGATCACGTTCTCCGGCGGCAGCTCGGGCAGCATGCGGCGCGTCTCGGCGGCCAGATCCTCCGTGGTCACCACGAAGACGCGCTCGGGGGGCACGTGGCCGTCCAGGCGGCGCACGGTCTGGTGCAGCAGGGTCTCGGTGCCGACGATGGCCAGGAACTGCTTGGGCCGGGCGTTGCGGCTCCGGGGCCAGAAGCGGGTGCCGCGGCCTCCGGCCATAACGACGGCGACTAAGGATGGATGTTTACCCGTGTCCGACATCACGCCACCTTCCCAATCGCCCACATGCGGGAGGTCTCGCGTATCGCCACCGGCGATACCGAGATCACGACCGCGACCAGGGAATCCTTGTGGCTATCCGGCATCACTGACCTCCTGCCGCCATGCGGCCCTTCCAGGGGAACACGGGGCCCACCCCCGTCACAACCTGCCTAGCGCGAAAGGATGTCCACCAGGTCGCCCAGATCCTCCGGAGGCGCCGGACGGGGATCGAGGATGCGGGCCAGGGGCTGGACCGCCAGGGCCCCTGCCACCTCGCCCAGGTAGAAGCCGCCCTGGCCCGCGCCCAGGCGGCGCACGGCCTCGGCGCCCCAGCGGCTGCCCCAGATGCGGTCCAGGGCCGAGGGACTCCCGCCGCGCTGGACGTGCCCGAGCACCGCCACCCGCAGGTCGAGGCCGTAGTCCCGCCGGAGCCGCTCCCCCACGGCCACGGCGTTGCCCAGCTCGTCCCCCTCGGCCACCACCACGATGGAGCTGCGCTTGCCCCGCAGCCAGTTGGCGTGGAGCCGCGCCACCAGCGTCTGGTAGGAGTCGTCCGGGGACTCGGGATAGAGGACCGCCTCGGCGCCGCAGGCCAGGGCCGTGTGGACCGCCAGCATGCCCGAACGCCGGCCCATGACCTCCACCAGGAAGAGGCGGCCGTGGCTGGAGGCCGTGTCCCGGATGCGATCGATGGCCTCCACGGCGGTGTTCAGGGCCGTGTCGAAGCCCAGGGTGCGATCCGTGCCCGGCAGGTCGTTGTCGATGGTGCCGGGGATGCCCGCGCAGGGGATGCCCTGCTCCCGGTTGAGGGCCTCGGCGGCCCGGAAACTGCCGTCCCCGCCGATGATGACCAGGGCCTGGATGCCCGCTTCCCGCAGGTTCGCCGCGGCCTCCGCCCGGCGGTCCTCCTGGTGGAACTCCGGGCAGCGGGCCGTCTGCAGCACCGTGCCGCCCCGCTGGAGGATGTTGGCGCAGGCCCGGCTGGGCATGGGCGCCCAATCCTTCTCCAGCAGGCCCTGGTAGCCCCGCCGGATGCCCCAGGCCTCGTGCCCCAGGGCGTCCGCCTGGCGCACGGCCGCGCGGATGGCGGCGTTCATGCCCGGTGCGTCCCCGCCGGAGGTGAGGACGCCGATCCTCACTTGGCCTTCCGGGGAGCGGTCCGGGACCGGGCGACGGCCCCCTTGCCCTTCTTCACCCCGGCCTTGCCACGCCGGGACTTGACCTTGCTCCGGGCGGCCCGCCGTCCCCTCGGGGTATCCCGCACGTGGGCCTCCGGGGGCGGCAGGGGCGGCGGCTCCACGATGCCCCGGGGCACCGGGGGGAGGTCCCCCTCGGAGATGCCCTGGGCCGAGGCCCGCTGGGCCCGGACCTTCATGACGGGATCCTCCTGGGGCCGGGCGGCGGCCACCAGGCTCAGGGCCAGGCTGCTGATGAAGAGGACGCGTCGGGGCATGATCCCTCCGGGGTCTCGATTATCGCGCATCCGTCGATGGGAGGTGCCTCCGGCGGTCCCCGTGACAATCTTTGAATTCGTCGCCCCGCCCCCGCGCGATAAACTTGCTGATTCGGGGATCAATTCCCGCCCGATTTTCCCAAGTCCGGAGTTTTCATGACCATGCAATCCGGTTCCGCCCCAGTCGACGGCACGGCCCTGGCCGCCTGCCTGAAGCCCTTCCCCGCCTCCACCAAGATCCACGTGGCCGGCAGCCAGCCCGGCGTCCGGGTGCCCTTCCGCCAGGTCCACCTCCAGCCCACCCGCGACTTCAAGGACCAGCTCACGGAGAACGCACCCGTGGTGCTCTACGACACCTCGGGCCCCTACACGGACCCCGCCGTCACCATCGACGTGGCCAAGGGCCTGCATCCCCTCCGCCAGGACTGGATCCTGGGCCGGGGCGACGTGGAGGCGCTGCCCGGCGCCACCAGCCTCTACCGCAAGCTCCGCGAGCGGGACCAGGAGCTGGACGCCATCCGCTTCCACGCGGACCGCAAGCCCCTGCGCGCCAAGGCCGGGTGCAACGTCACGCAGCTGCACTACGCCAGGAAGGGCGTCGTCACCCCCGAGATGGAGTTCATCGCCATCCGCGAGAACCTGGGCCGCGAGGCCGCGGGCATCAAGAGCCGCATCACGCCCGAGTTCGTGCGCGACGAAGTGGCCCGGGGCCGCGCCATCATCCCCGCCAACATCAACCATCCCGAGACCGAGCCGATGATCATCGGCCGCAACTTCCTGGTGAAGATCAACGCCAACATCGGCAACAGCGCCGTGGCCTCCAGCATCGAGGAGGAGGTCGAGAAGATGGCCTGGTCCATCCGCTGGGGCGCCGACACGGTGATGGACCTCAGCACCGGCAAGAACATCCACGAGACCCGCGAGTGGATCCTGCGCAACAGCCCCGTGCCCATCGGCACCGTGCCCATCTACCAGGCCCTCGAGAAGGTGAACGGCAAGGCCGAGGACCTCACCTGGGAGATCTACCGCGACACGCTCATCGAGCAGGCCGAGCAGGGCGTGGACTACTTCACCATCCACGCCGGCGTGCGGCTGCGCTACGTGCCGCTGACCGCCAAGCGCGTCACCGGCATCGTGAGCCGCGGCGGCTCCATCCTCGCCAAGTGGTGCCTGGCCCACCACCAGGAGAACTTCCTCTACACGCACTTCGAGGAGATCTGCGAGATCATGAAGGCCTACGACGTGGCCTTCTCCCTGGGCGACGGCCTGCGCCCCGGCAGCACCGCCGACGCCAACGACGAGGCCCAGTTCGGCGAGCTGGAGACGCTCGGTGAGCTGACGAAGATCGCCTGGAAGCACGACGTGCAGGTGATGATCGAGGGCCCCGGCCACGTGCCCATGCACCTCATCCAGGAGAACATGACCAAGCAGCTGGAAGTCTGCGACGAGGCGCCCTTCTACACCCTGGGCCCCCTCACCACGGACATCGCGCCGGGCTACGACCACATCACCTCGGCCATCGGCGCCGCCATGATCGGCTGGTACGGCTGCGCGATGCTCTGCTATGTGACGCCCAAGGAGCACCTGGGCCTGCCCAACAAGAAGGACGTGAAGGACGGCGTCATCACCTACAAGATCGCCGCCCACGCCGCGGACCTGGCCAAGGGCCACCCCGGCGCGCGGATCTGGGACGACGCCATGAGCAAGGCCCGCTTTGAGTTCCGCTGGGAGGACCAGTTCAACCTGGCCCTGGATCCCGACACCGCCCGCGAGTTCCACGACGAGACCCTGCCCGCCGAGGGCGCCAAGACCGCCCACTTCTGCTCCATGTGCGGCCCCCACTTCTGCTCCATGAAGATCTCGGACGACGTGAGGCAGTACGCCGAGAGCCACGGCTACAGCGAGGAAGAGGCCCTCCAGAAGGGCATGGAGGAGATGGCGGAGACGTTCGTGAACAAAGGCGCCGAAGTCTATCAGAAAGCCTGATTCCTTCTCGTTACGAAAAAGCCCCGCCGACGGCGGGGCTTTTTCGCATGTGAACGCGTATCATCGGAGCCGTTTCTCTTCCAGGAGGCAGTCATGGCCGCGAAGAAGATCCTCATGCTCGTGGGCGATTTCGGGGAGGACTACGAAATCATGGTGCCCTTCCAGGCCCTGCTGGCCGTGGGCCACACCGTCCACGCGGTCTGCCCGGGCAAGAAGGCCGGCGAATCCGTCGCCACGGCCATCCACGACTTCGAGGGCCACCAGACCTATTCGGAGAAGCCCGGCCACCGCTTCGCCCTCAATGCCGACTTCACGGACCTCCGGCCCGACCAGTACGACGCCCTGGTGATCCCCGGCGGCCGGGCCCCCGAGTACCTGCGCCTCAACTCCAAGGTACTGGAACTCGTCCGCCACTTCTTCACGGCGAAGAAGCCCGTGGCGGCCATCTGCCACGGCGCCCAGATCCTCTCGGCCGCGGGCGTGCTCGAGGGCCGCACCTGCTCGGCCTATCCCGCCTGCCGTCCCGAGGTGGAGACCGCGAAGGGCAAGTATGCCGACATCGCCATCGACGGTGCCGTCACAGACGGCAACCTGGTCACCGCCCCGGCCTGGCCCGCCCATCCCGCCTGGATCGCCCAGTTCCTGCAGGTGCTGGGGACCCGCATCACGCTCTGATCCGGGTCCCCCCGCAAATACCTGTTGGCAGACCTTTCCGGCGCCTCCATACTGGTCGTCCACAGGATCTTTGTCAGTTTCATCACGCGATATCCAGAAAGGTGGAGGGACGGGCCCTGTGAAACCTTGGCAACCTGCGAGAGCAAGGTGCCAATTCCTGCCGCGAGCCATCGCGGAGAGATGCTGACGTGTCAGAAGCTGACATGCGAAGGGGCCCGAGTCATCGGGCCCCTTCGCTTTTTGGATCGCCGTGGAACGACGAGGATCCCCCCCTTCCGGAGGCTCCCTTGAGCGAGCAGTACCTCGATACCAACGTGCCGGGCAACCCGGCCTACCACTTCACCATCCTGCCCCCCGTGCGGGAGAGCGAGGCCGGCTGGATCCACCGGCCGGAGCTGGTGCCGGACGCAGGCCTGGCCACCCAGTGCGTGCACGCGGGCGTGCAGCCCGACCCGGCCTACGGCTCGGTCATGCCGCCGCTCTACCTCTCCTCCACCTTCGCCTTCAAGGACATCTGCACCAACGCGGGCTTCGACTACACCCGCAGCGGCAATCCCACGCGGGCGGCCCTGGAGGAGGCCCTGGCCCTGCTGGAGGGCGGCCACGGCGCCACCTGCACCAGCACGGGCATGAGCGCCATCCTGGTGGCCCTGAACCTGCTGCCCCACGGCAGCCACCTCATCTCCACCGTGGACTGCTACGGCGGCACCTTCCGCCTGCTGGAGCACGCCAAGCGGTTCTACGGCCTGGAGGTGACCTACCTGGACCTGGCGGACCTGGACGCGGTGAAGGCCGCGATCCGCCCCGAGACGCGCATGATCTGGATCGAGACGCCCTCGAACCCCCTGCTGCGCCTCACGGACATCGCCGCCGTGGCCGAGCTGGCCCACCACCAGCCGGACTGCCTGGTGGCCGTGGACAACACCTTCCTCTCACCCTTCCTCCAGCGCCCCTTCGAGCTGGGCGCCGACCTCGTCATCCACTCCACGACGAAGTACCTCAACGGGCACAGCGATGTGGTGGGCGGCGCCGTGGTGGCAGGGCCGGGCCGCCTGGCGCTGACCCAGCAGATCCAGAGCGTGAACAACCTCCTGGGCACCTCCCAGGCGCCCCACGACTGCTTCCTGGTGCTGCGCGGCCTGAAGACCCTGCCCCTGCGCATGCGCCAGCACGAGGCCACGGCCCAGGTGCTGGCGGAGTTCCTGGCGGCCCACCCCGCCGTGGGGAAGGTCCACTATCCCGGCCTGCCGGGGCACCCGCAGCATGCCCTCGCCAAGCGGCAGCAGCGGGGCTTCGGCGCCATGCTCAGCTTCGAATTGGCCGAAGGCGGCGCCGAGCGGCTGAACCATGTGCTGCGGAAGCTGCGCTGGTTCACCCTGGCGGAGAGCCTGGGCGGCGTGGAGTCCCTGGTGGCCCACCCGGCCTCCATGACCCACGCCTCCATGACCCCCGAGGCGCGGCAGCGCGCCGGCATCAGCGACGACCTCATCCGGCTCTCCGTGGGCCTGGAGGATGTCCAGGACCTGCGCGCCGACCTGGCCCAGGCCCTGGCCTGACTACTGGATCCCCAGCAGCTCCACATCGAAGATCAGGTCCGCGTTCGGCGGAATGTCCGCGCCCGCGCCCCGGGCCCCGTAGCCCAGGGCTGCGGGGATGTGCAAGGTGCGCTTGCCGCCCACCTTCATGGTCATCAGGCCCTCGTCCCAGCCCTTGATGACCCGCCCCACGCCGATGGGGATGGCCAGCGGCTCGCCCCGGTCGACGGAGCTGTCGAACTTCTTCCCGCGCTGCCCCTTCTCCGACAGCCAGCCCGTGTAGTGGACCAGGCAGCGCTGGCCCCGCTGGGGCATGGCCCCCGTGCCCACCTTCGTATCCACGTACTTGAGGCCGCTGGCGGTGGTGGTCATGGCGGGAGCCTTGGGCTTGCGGGTCTTCGCGGTCCGGCCTGCGGAGGTCTGCGCGGCCGCGACGGGAGGCAGGACCTGTGGCATGGCCAGGATCAGCAAGGACGTCATGAGGCGGGGGATCGGGTGGCTCAAGGATTTTCCTCCAGCGAAACGGCAAAAAATGCTGGTTCAAAGATTGCCGACGGCATCATTCGGCGTATTTTTCCCAATTATAGAACAGAAGGTGGCGGCCGATCAGCTACTCCATTCAGCGACTCGAATAGGAGCCCACTCCATGAAGCACCTCCTGGCCCTCCTCGCCTCCACGGTCCTGACCGCCATCCCGCCGGCCCAGGGCATCGAAGGCACCGCGCACGACCTCAGTGTCACCGGCCTGAACTCCGTCACCATGGCCACCCATTCCTGCGTGTTCTGCCATGCGACCCACAATCCCGCCGGCAGCGCCAAGCTCATCCCGGACTGGAACCACACGACGACTGTGGCGGCGTTCACGATGTACAACAACACCAACCATCCCGGCGCCGACCTCAGGGGGACCGTGGATTCGCAGCCCACGGGGCCAAGCCTGGCCTGCCTCTCCTGCCACGACGGCTCGGTGGCCGTGGGATCGCTGCTGGTGGCTCCCATCAGCGGCGGCAACGACATCTACCTCAGCGCCCGGGGCGGGGTCAGTCCGAGCACCGGCCGCATCAGCAGCGGTCCCTCGCTGGTGGGAACCGACCTGAGCAACGACCACCCCATCTCCATCACCTACCAGGACAACCTGGATACGGGCCTGCAGCCCGCGGCCTCCCTGGTGGGGGTGCGCCTCTACCCCGAGAACGTCACGGGCGCCAAAGTGCAGTGCGCCTCCTGCCACGATGTGCACAACTACGGCATCCAGGGGACCACGGCGCCCTTCCTCCGGGTGACCATGGCCGGCTCGTTCCTCTGCAGGACCTGCCACAAGAAGTAGGGACGGGTTAGAGGTCGTATCAAAACCCCCACGTGGCCGCGCGAGGGAACCGGGCGAGCGAGGCGAGGAAAGCGAGGAGATGCGTAGCGGGCACTACGCGCGACGAGCTTGACGCGGCATCGCGACGCCCGGTGCCCTCGCCCGGAGGGATGAAGCCAGGCGGGCGCCCCGCGGCGTCACCGCCCTTGAACGATGTCCCGCATCGCCCTGCGGGCGCTTCCTTTCGGTGCATCCCGCCTGGCTTCATCGCGGCCCCGCCGGGGTTTTGATACGACCTCTTAGTCCTCCAGGCTCCGATCGACCATGGCGAGGCCGTGGAGCTTGAGGTAATCCGCCCGCACCGCGTCGCGGCACTCGGCCAGGGGGAGCACGGGCCCCGGGCGCCGCTCCAGGACGTTGAAGATCATGTAGCCGTCGGGCCCCAGCATGGGCCCCACGGGCTGGCCCAGGGGCCCGGCCAGGAGGGGCTGCATGAGCGTGGGGGGCACCAGCGTCTTGAGCGAGGCCACCTCCACCCAGCCAGGCTCGGGATTCCCCGTGGCCTCGGCGCTGGCATGGCGTGTCACGGCCTCCTTCCAGGGCAGTCCCATGTGGATCGAGTTCAGGGCCGCGTCCACCTGGTCCTTGGAATCGGCCACCAGCACCTGCAGGCGGAGGGCTCCCACCTCCCGGAAGCGGTCGGGGAAGGCCTCATGGTGCTTCGCCAGGTCGCCTTCGGCCACCTGCGCCTCCGCGAGGAAGGCTTCTGCGTACCGGGCGTAGGCCCGCTCCCGCTCCTCCAGCCAGAGGGCGGCCTGGATCTCGGGACGGCGCTCCAGGCCCTGCTTGCGGGCCGCCGCGGCCAGGCGGATGTCGTCCGCCACGCCCTCCATGAACCGGGCCTTGGTGGCGGCGCCCAGGGAATGGCTTGAGCCCATGGTCTTGAGCACATCCACCATGTGGCGCTTCAGGGTCCGCAGGCTGATGGCCGCACCGGCCACCCGGCCCGCCACCTTCTTCTCGTCGCCAGGCAGGGCCTCCGTGGTGCGGTCCGCGCCCAGCACGGCCAGGTCGGGGACCAGGGGATACCGGGGACGCAGGGCCTCCAGGGCCGCCTCCCGCTTCATCTTCATCTGGGCGGCCGCAGCCTCCTTCAGCAGGGCGTCCCTGCGCGCGGCGAACTCCGCCTCGGTCGCGCGCCGGGCTTCCCAGGTCTTGGCGACATGCCAGCCGAACTCGCTCTGCAGGGGGCCCACCAGGGCGCCCACGGGCGCGGCGAAGACGGGATCGCCGAAGGCCGCCACCATCTGGCTCTGGCGGATCCACCCCAGCTCACCGCGGTTCTGGGCCGCGCTGGGGTCCACGGAAACCTCCGCCGCCACCTGCTCGAAGGCCTCGCCGGATTGGATCCGCTTGAGGGCGGCCCCGGCTTCCTCCCGGGTCTTGCACAGGAGATGCGACACGCGGCGTTCCTCGCCCTGGGCCAGGAAGGCGGCCTTGACCTGCGCCTCCGTCAGGCCGGGATGGCCCGGCCGGGTATCGAGGTAGGCCTTCCCCAGCACGGCCAGGCGGCCCTCCTGCCGGCTCTCCTGCCAGGCCGGCGTCTTCAGGAGGCCCTTGGCCGTGGCCCGCTCCCAGGCCTTCTCCAAGCGGGCCGACTTCGCCTGGGCGGCCTCCGGAGACAGCCCCGGCTCGGCCTTCACGATCGCCTTCAGGCGCTCCGGCATGGGATCCACGGTGCGCGCGGTGCGGGCGGGGCGCTTGGCCGGCGCGGCGGGGAGCGCCGGTCCCAGGGCGAGGGCTCCCAGCAGGACCGCCATCCGGGTGAAGCCATTCCGCAGGTGGGGTTCGTGGGACATGGGAGGCTCCTCGGCCGGATCCGGGCGGGTCATTCAATAGCGCGTCTGCACATGGTCGTAGCCATGGCAGGTGAGGGTGCAGGTGCCGTGGCCGAGGCCGGCCCGCTGGAAGGCGGGGGCGCCCACGGAGGAGGCGCCCACCACGGACCGGTCGAACTCGATGAGGGAGGTCAGCCGGAGGGAACCATGGGAGGCGTGGCAGGTGGCGCAGGTGGTGGGTTCGCCGTAACCCGGCTGGAAAGCGCCGCTGCGCCCCGGCCGGAAATCCCGGGGGGAGCGCAAGCCCAGCACCGCCGCCGCCTCGGAGAGGGCCGGGGCCTGCCGCTGGGCCGCCAGGGAGCCGCTGCTGGTGAATCCGTTCAGGTGCTGAGCGTGGAACGGGAAGGACTGGTTGGCGAGGATGGACTGCCGGTCATGGCAGAGGAAGCAGAGGTCGTTGGCGCGCTCCCCCATCCGGGCCTGGTCCTTCTCCCGCCCGAAGGCGGCCTTGAGGATGGACGCCTGGACCGAGACGTGGGGTCCCTTGGCGCCCGAGGGATCCGGATTGTCGTGGCAGGAGCCGCAGTCGAGGAGACCCCTGAAGGTGGAGGTGCGCAGGCTGGGCAGGTCGGGGCGGCCCGCGGCCGTGGCCCCGATGGTGTGGCTGGAGGCGGCCCCCTTGGCGAACAGGGCCCCCAGGTCGGCGGGTCCGGACAGCAGGGGCGCCGCATCAGGGCCGGCATGGCACCCGAAGCAGACCTCGGCCACGGACTGGGGCCGGCGGTCCAGCAGCTGGCCGCGGGCGTCGAAGGCCGTGAGGCGCAGGCGGCCCCGCTCCTTGCCGTGGGGATCGTGGCAGCCTGTGCAGCCCTGAGTCAGGGTGAACGCCCGGCCCCCTGCCCTCACGGTGCGGGCATAATCCTCCGCCCGGCGTGAGCTGAAGCGGCTCTTGAGGTGCCCGGAACCCTGGCCGTTCCAGGGGGGCAGCTTGGGCGCGCGATCCGCCGTGGTGGCGAGGTTCGTCCCCTCGTGGCAGGCGATGCAGACACGATCGGGGTTCGCCCGCCCCGCCTTGGACCGGGCGGGCGTCACAGCCCGGTGCCCCTGGTGGCAGGCGGCGCAGGTCGCATGGGCGGGCGGGCCGCCCCTGGCCTGGATGGGCTGCGGAGTCCGGATGGCCTGGCCCCAGGCTGGCACCAGCGCCAGTCCTGCAATCGCGGCACCCAGGAGGAATCGCCTCATCGCCAGGACCTCGAGCAGAGGGTATCGAACCAGCGCAGCAGGTCCACCGTGACACGGCTGCTGTGGAACCCATTGTCCATGCGGGTGGTCTCGTAGCGCACCCGGAGCGAGACCTGCCGGAAGCTGAGGTCCACCCAGGTGTAGAGCGTCGTGGCCGCCGGGGTGAGGGCCGCATCGAAGCGCTGGACGAGCGCGCCCACGGGGACCTTGCCCAGCCGGGTGGTGAGCCCCAGCGAGTAGTGGCGGCTCGATTCGTCCTGGGCGCCGGCCCAGGCATAGGCGGGGGCTGCCGCGCCCGGCGTGAGGCGCTGGCTGTTGCTGGAATAGCCCGCGGAGGCGGTGATCGACGTGACACCCAGCTGGTAGGAGCCATTCATCATCACGTCAGAGTTGCGGGCCTCGACGCCGGGCTGGGAGAGGCCGCGGTCGTCCTTGTAGTCGCCGGCCACGTAGAGCGTGAGGCGGCCCCGGGTCTGGACCTGCCCCGTCACCCGGGCCCAGTCCACCCGGCCCTGGCTGGCATTGTCGGTGATGCGCCACAGGTCCGCCGTGAATCCGAAGTTGCCGGTTTGCCGCATGCGCCGCTGGAACAGTTCCTGGGCCAGCTCCGAGGGGACGTAGTCCGGCGGGTACTCCTCCAGGGTCCGGCGGGTGAAGGTCCAGTCGCTCAAGAAGAAGAGGGTGTGCCGGATGAGCTCGGGCACGTCGCCGCCGCGGGCGATGCCGAGGTTCATGGTCGTGGTGGTGCGCCGGAGGACGAGGGCCGGCAGGCCCTGCTCGAGGGCCGAGACGCCCAGGTCGCCGTGAAGCCGCCAGTCCTGCGTCAGCGTGTAGGTGCCACCGAGGGTGCCCGAGTCCATCCGGGTGTCCTGGCCCGCGGCATCCGTGAGGGAGCGGCTCATGGCGCCGGTGCCGTAGGCGTTCCAGCGCCCCGTGGCATAGACCAGGGATTCGGAGGCGAACGTGCGGTTCGTGCGGGTGCCCCCGGTGGTGCTGGCCCCGGCGGAGGCGTTCGTGAGGGAATGCCAGGCGCCGCTGATGGGTCCGTAGAAGGTCGCCCCGACGTCGAACCAGCTGCTGCTGATGGAATCCTGGAACTGGGACCGGGTCCGCAGCGTCCAGTCGGCGGCCGAGTGGGACTCGGTGTCCAGGGTCGCCTGGGCGTAGCGCCATCCCTGGCCCGGAAGGAGGGTCTCGTAGTCCTGGCGCAGGGACTGGAACGTGACCTGGGTGCCGCCCACCCGCTGGTTCGCCTCCAGCTTCCACTGGGACCAGTCCTCGCGGTCGCCTCCCAGCTTCGAGTCCCCGTGGCGGTAGGAGAGGCGCACGTCCTGGAGGATCCGGTTGTGATAGGTGGCGCCCGCGCCCCAGGTGTCGCCCTTCACATGCCCCGAATCGAAGAGATCCGGCGATTGGGAATGCTGGTAGTCCAGGTAGAGGCGGAAGGGGCGGTAGGGGAAGAGGCTGATGCGGGCCCCGTAGCGGCTCAGGCCCGTGTCGGAATCCGAGGCGCCGCCGTAGGCCAGGCGGTTGTATTCCACCGCCCCGTTCAGGGCCAGGGCCCCCAGGCGGTAGGTGAAGATGGGAATCCCCGCGTCCACCTCGTAGACGGCCTGGGTGGCCGCCATGGTGGGCGCCTGGCTGGACTGCCACTGGTTGTAGTGGAGCTGGAACCGCTGGTTGAGGATCAGCGGGCAGTCCTCGGCCCGGGCCGCGATGGACGCGCCCGCGAGCACCAGCGTGAGAAGGCAGAGCTTCACAACAGACCTTCGGGAAGGAGGCCAGAAGAAAAGCGGGGGGCGGGTGGATCCACCCCCCGCTGGTTCAGAGCGGAATTCCTGCTACTTGAGGTGGCAGGAGGTGCAGAGGGCGGAGTTCACCATGCTCACGCGCAGGAAGGGCGCGGTGGTGCCGGCGGTGCCGTAGTTGTGCACGTCGTGGCAGGAGGCGCACTGCACCTTGGAGCCGTTGGCGTTGGTGGGGAACAGGCGCACGGTGCCGGCGGCGAAGGTCGTGGGATCCTTCAGCGTGGCGTCGAGGTTCTGCTGGTAGGTGATGGAGATCGGGTGATCGTTGGTCAGGTCCTTGCCCAGCAGGGCGGTGCCGCTGACGAGACCGGTGCCGAGCAGCTGGCCGCCGGCCGTGTAGGTGACGCTGGCGATGTCGTTGGGCAGGTTCAGCATGTTGCCCACGGCCTGGGTGCCGTCATGGCAGGTGAAGCAGGCCATGCTGGCGCCGGTGGGGGTGGCGTCCGTGGTGCCGTTCAGGGTGCCGCTGGTGTACATCGTGAAGCCGGTGGTGACCGTGGTGGTCTTGTTCCACAGGGGCACGATCTGGGCGGCGCCGCTGGCCGCGCCGTGGGGCGTGTGGCAGAAGACGCAGACCTGGGTGGTGTTGGTCTTGCCGCCAGGGCCCGTGCTGCTGAGGTCGTGCTTGGAGCCGACGATGGTCGCATTCAGGCTCAGGGAGCCGACGGCCAGGAGGGCGACGAGAAGGGACTTCATGGTTCACCTCGTAGGTGGTTGGGGGGGGGGTAGTGGGGAAAAAGGCGAACGGCCGGTGCCGCTCTATTGCGGGGTTGGAGAGGGCGGAACCTTCTCCTCGCGCAAATACTGGAATTTCTGGATGCGGCCGTTGATCTGGTCGGCCACGTAGATGCCGCCGGAGGCGTCGATGGCGATGCCGGTGGGCACCTGGAACTGGCCCTTGCGGGTGCCGCCCGTGCCCACCGGCAGGAGGATCCGGCCCTCCTGATCGAAGATCTGGAAGTTGCAGAAGGCGCCGTCCGCCACGTAGAGGTGGCCGTCGGGATCCACGGCGATGCCCTTGGGCCGGGAGACCTGGCCCGGCATGTCGCCGGCCTTGCCGAAGGCCCGGATGAACCGGCCGTTGTAGTCGAAGATCTGGATGCGGAAATTGCCCGTATCCACCACGGCGAAACCCACACCAGGCACCATGCAGGCGTAGGACGGGAAGTTGAACTGGCCCTCCTCGCTGCCGCGCCCTCCGATGGTCTTGAGGAGCTTGAGGCTCCGGTTGTAGAGGCGCACGGTGTGCTCGCCCCCGTTCACCACGAGGAGGAGATCCCGGCCTTCGTCCACAGCCAAGCCCACGGGGCGGTTGATGCCATCGTTCTTCGTGAGGGCGCTGAGCTGGTGGCCCTCCTTGTCGAAGACCACCACCTGGTTCGTGTTGGCGCTGGCGGCGTAGACCAGCTTGGAGTCCGCCGCCAGGCCCGTGGGCGTGGCCAGGGTCGCGCCACTGACCGTTGAAAAGGCCCAGATCTTCTTGGCGGCGGGATCCAGGGCCACCACCCCGGCCGTGAAGTCACCCACGAAGATCACGCCCTTGTCATCGACGGCCACGCTGAGGGGGCGCTGGATCCAGATCACCTCCTCGGACTTGCCGGCCAGCCGGTCGATGAAGCTGCGCTTCTTCTTGGCTCCCACATCGAAGGCGTTGCGGTATTCGGCCACCCACTTGATGCGCGCGGGAGACGGCGGAGAGGGCCAGGCCAGGACCTCGTCCTGCGCTGCGGGAGGCGCTGGGGGCTTCTGTGCGGACAGAGGCGCCATCGCACCCGCGAGGCAGGCCAGGACGATGGACAGCAGGGTGGAACGTTGGGACATGGCTTTTTTGCCTCGTGGATGTCTTGCATCAGCCAAACGTCACAGGAACCTGTCAGCCGACCCCACGAAGATAGGCACCATAGGCGAACAATAGGTCATCTATTTTTGTGATTTTCGTCATCTACATGTTTTTACCCATCAAGTTTCAACACAGCCCGTCATGGGTTGATCATGACAACCTATCCCGTCCCATCGAACATAGATCAGCACCTTGTCAAGAATTCAAAAAGGTCCCTACCCTCATGGGGTTTTCCGGGCTTGTCCTGGGAATCGCCCCCCCCCCCCCCTGATATCTGCCTGCCCCTGGAGGTCATCCATGACCGGCCGGTCCACCCTCCGCCGTAGCTGGGTCTTGCCAGCGGCCTTCGCATGCCTGTCCGCCCTCGGTCTCTCGGCCCAGGCCACCCTTCCGGTGGCCACCGCATTACGTTCCTATGACAAGGGCTTCCGCGAGCCCGTGCGCCTGGCCACGGACGCGGCCGGGCGCCTCTACGTGGCGGATCCCCGCCTGGGCGCCATCACGGTCCGCGACGAATCCGGGAAGTTCCTCGCCGTGAAGCGCGGCTTCGACCGGCCCCTGGGACTGGCCGTGGACGCCTCGGGCCGCATCTTCGTCTGCGAAGCAGGCAAGGGCCGCGTGGCCATCTTCACGCCAGGCTGGGTGCCTGCGGGCTACCTCGGCCAGGGTGATGGAGAGTTCCAGCTGCCCAACCACCTCCAGATCACGCCGGACGGCCTGGTCTACGTGGTGGACAGCCTCGCGAACCTGGTGAAGGTCTATGCCCCCGACAACCAGCTGGCGCGCCAGTTCGGCGGCCCAGGCACCCAGGCGGGCCAGTTCAACTTCCCCACGGGCGTGGCCGTGGGGCCCACGGGCGAGGTCTTCGTCTCCGACCAGGGCAACGAGCGCATCCAGGTCTTCGATGCCCAGGGCACCTTCCTCCGCAAGTTCGGCGGCCTCATCGGCATGCTCGGCAGCAACACCACCTTCGGCCGGGTGCAGGGCCTGCTGGCCGATGCCCAGGGGCGCATCTACCTGGCGGATTCCTTCCGGGGCGTGGTGGTGGTGGTGAACAGCGCCGGCGCCTCGCTTGGGAAGCTCGGCACCTTCGGCTCGGACCCCGGCCAGCTCATGGGGCCCGCCAGCCTGGCCATCGACCGGAACAACCGCCTCTTCGTGGCCGCGCCCGGCAATACCCGCGTGGAGATCTTCGGCCTCGACGCCTACACGGATCCGCACATCCTCTCAGCCGTCCTCACCGTGGCCCCCACGGACCTCCGCCGGGAAGATCCCTTCGAACGACACTACGCGGCTCAGCAGACCCCCCCCCGAAGTCCCCAGTTCCGCGGGCGGGGCGCCCTGCCCATCCCCCCCCGCCCGGACCTGGTCTCGGTGCTGATCAAGATCCCCGGCGTGGACCCCTCCACCATCCAGACCGACTCCCTCACGGCCAACGGCATCCCCGCCGCCCATGTGCCCGGCGCCTTCCTCGGGGATTTCGATCACGATGGCCGCGTGGAGTACCGGGCCTGGTTCGACCTGAACCGCCTCTTGACCACCATGCCCGATGGGAGCGCCTTCCTCGTGGTGTCCGGCCGGCTGGCGGATGGGCGCGCCTTCGAGGGCCTGGCCGACGTGAACGTGGCCAATCCCACCGGGAGACTCCAGTGATCCGGCTCCGAACCTCCCTCCCCTTCCTCGCCCTGGGGCTGCTGCTCACGGCCGGCGCCGCGGCGCTCGCCACCGACCCCCCCCACAACATCGCCACGGCGAATTCCTACGGCGCGCTGAACTACTGTTCCACCTGCCACAAGATCCACGGTGGCCCGGGCGGAGCGCTCACCACCGTCAGCGGGAACACGAACCTCTGCCTCAGCTGCCACGTCTCCGGGGGACAGGCCACCAACAAGGCCTTCACCGCCGCGGACCAGGCCGTGCCCGCGGGCGCCAGCCTGGTGGGCTCCACCGCCGGCGGCACCTCCCACCGCTGGGATTCCAGCGCCGCGGGACGCATCATCAAGGGCTCGCCCAACACCTCCACCGGCACCATCACCCCCTCCGGCGACTACACCGGCGCCTACGCCGCCACCATCAAGATCCAGGTCACCCTCGCCGGGGCCGCGGGCACCGCCAAGGTGGCCTGGTCACAAACCACCAACGGCACCGCCACCTTCGGCACCGCCACCACGATCACCACCAGCACCACAGCCCAGGCTCTGGGAGCTTCCGGCGTGTCCCTGGCCTTCTCCAGCACCGGCACCTTCGTCCTCAACGACATCTTCTACCTGTACCTCCGGCCGGACCTGGTCCAGCCCGTCTCCGCCATGGCCACCCACCTTGAAGGCGGAAAGGCCATGTGCTCCACCTGCCACGACCAGCACCTGCAGGCCCAGGCCCCCTTCGATCCCACCTCCTCCCAGACCTACACCCCCGGCACCACCAACAACCGCCACTTCCAGCGGGTGGCCAACGACACGGGCTCCCTCTGCGGCGACTGCCACGCCCCCCGCAACGTGGGCAAGGGCGGCACCTCGCACCCGGTCCATGTGAACCTGGCCTCGGCCCCCAACACCAAGACCCCGACCCTCGGCGCCGTGCTCTCCGCAGCCGGCGACGTCGAGTGCCTCACCTGCCACGACATCCACAAGGCTCCCGCCACCACGCCCGCGGGCATGCTGCTGCGGGTGAGCAACTCCCTGGCCCTCTGCACGGACTGCCACACCCTGGCGGACACCACCACCGCCAACACCCACACCAACCCCACCAGCGGCATCCTCTGGCCTGGCGACCAGTACGGCGGCAGCACCTACGCCGCCATCACGGACACCACCCTGCGCGGCGCCTGCAAGAACTGCCACACCCCCCACGGCTGGCCCGACGCCAACAACCCCGGCGGCAAGTACGCCTTCGCCCTGGGCGCCGAGCAGGACAACCTCTGCCTCACCTGCCACGACGCCGATGGCCCCTCCACCGAGAACGTCCGGGCCGAGATCACGAAGACCATCCACCACCCCGTGGAGCGCAACAGCGGCCGCATGGTGGGCTGCGCGGACTGCCACAACCCCCACATGGCCACGGCCGGCACCCACACCTACGCCACCACCGCCGACGCCAACCGCAACCGCCTCCGGGCCAGCGCCGGCGGCGTGCTGAACAACATGTACGCCCTCCGCGGCGTGGATGGCGTGGCCTTCAACTACACCGGACTCGGCCTCTGGGCCGTTCCCTCCGGAACCAACTTCACGAAGCTCGCCAGCGGATCGCCCACCGTGGCCGCCTCCGGCGCCGAGTTCGAATACCAGGTCTGCTTCAAGTGCCACACCAGCTACTCGTGGGGCACCAACCCGGCTCCCGACGGCATCACCAGCGGCGGCACCAGCCCCCTGACCCTGGTCAGCGGCACCACCCAGCCCTGGGTGGCCGGCACGGGCACGGCGAAATTCACGAACGCCAGCACCACGGTCACCGGCACCGGCACCAGCTGGACCACGGCCAACATGCTGGGCCAGTACATCCGCCCCTCCGGCTCCACCAGCACGAACTACCGCGTCACGGCCGTGGCCAGCGCCACCTCGCTGACCATCTCCACCAGCTTCGGCCAGACCACCACGGCCTCCGTCGCCTACGAGACCCGAGACGCCGCCGCCATCACCTCCACCACCGCTCCCCATGTGACGGGCTATGGCACCACCTGGACCAGCGCCCTGGTCAACCAGTTCTTCGCCATGACCAGCGGCAACACCACGGCCTACCGCATCAGCGCCGTGCCTTCGGCCACCAGCCTGACCCTGGCCACGACCCCCACCACCTCCACCACGCCCCAGGACTTCTACCTCCACCCCGGCGCCAGCTTCACCAACGGCAGCACGGCCGTCACTGGCTATGGCACATCCTGGACCTCGTCCCTGGTAGGCAGCACCATCCAGGCCAACGGCGTGACGGGCACCTATACCATCACCGCGGTCACCAGCCCCACGACCCTCACCCTGAGCGGCAACTTCACCGGCACAACGGGCGTCTACCGCTTCCTGTTGGCCGGCCCCATCACCCTGGTGGAAACGGATGTCGCGCAGGAGTTCAACCCGGCCAACCGCTCGGGCCACCCGGTGGTGGTGGGGTTGAACAGCTACACGGGCAGCACCGCCCCCAAGGCCCTGGCCGCCGCCACCATGAAGGCCCCCTGGGCCACGAATCTGGGCACCCAGACCATGATGTGCTCGGACTGCCACAACACGGACGCGGCCTCGCCAGCCGCCCAAGGGCCCCACGGATCGGCAGCGCAGTTCATGCTTCGCGGCACCAACCCCGCCAACTGGCCCAACATCACCCTCACCAACGCCAGCACCAGCTGGTGCACCAACTGCCACACCCTGACCCTGAGCAACAACACGGCCCACAATACGGGCAATCACAACAACTACCAATGTTGGAACTGCCATGTGGTGATCCCCCACGGCAGCAAGATGTCCCGGCTCATCGGCTACAGCGGGAGCGGCACCACCATGCCGGCCCGGTATGCCTACAACAACACCATCAGCAACATGAAGATCACCGGGTTCAAGAAGCCGACTTCGGCCACCGGCTACTCCCAGGACGGAAGCTGCCAGACCTCCTGCTACCACGGGGTGACCGTGACCTCCTCCGAGACCTGGTGAGCCGCAAGCGTCTCCGCTGGGCATTCGCCTCCGCGGTCCCTCCCCGCACGTTTGTGATCCTCATCATTTCCCGCTTTCATCCATCTGATTCCAGACCACTGCGGCATTCCGCACACCGTCCTCCCCGACACGCCAGCCAACCATAGATCACAAACATGTCCTGAAATCAAAATCCTCCCTATCCTCCGGAAGGGGTTCCAACCCGCCCGGACCGCCCCCATCCCCCTGGAAATCCACGCCATGAGCCGCTGGTCGACCTCAAGCTTGTGCCTCTGGCTCGCGCTGGCCGGCTGGGGGTGGCTGTCCTCCCCCCTGCGCGCCACGGACCCCCCCCACAACATCGCGACGGCCAACGCCTACGGCTCCCTGAACTATTGCTCCACCTGCCACAAGGTCATGGGCGGGGCCACCGGGGGCGCCCTCACGACCGTGAGCGGGAACGTGAACCTCTGCCTGAGCTGCCACGTGAGCGGCGGCAGGGCCACCAACCAGGCCTTCACGGCCACGGACCAGGCGATTCCCGCCGACGCCAGCCTCGTGGGCTCCACCGCCGGCGGCACCTCCCACCGCTGGGACTCCAGCGCCGCGGGCCGCATCATCAAGGGCTCGCCCAACTCCTCCACGGGTGCGATCGCCTCCTCCGGCGACTACACCGGCGCCTACGCCGCCACCATCAAGCTCCAGGTCACCACCGGCGGGGCCACGGGCACCGCCAAGGTGGCCTGGTCCCAAACCACCAACGGCACCGCCACCTTCGGCAGCGCCACGACGATCACCACCAGCACCACCGCCCAGGCCCTGGCCGGCACTGGCATCTCGCTGGCCTTCTCCAGCACCGGCACCTTCGTCCTCAACGACCTCTTCTACGTGTACCTCCGGCCCGACCTGGTCCAGCCCACGTCGGGCATGGCCACGTACCTCGAAGGCGGGAAGCTCATGTGCTCCACCTGCCACGACCAGCACCTGCAGGCCCTGGCCCCCTTCGACCCGAACGCCTCCCAGACCTACACCGCCGGCACCACCAGCAACCGCCACTTCCAGCGCGTCCGCAACGACGACGGGTCCCTGTGCGGAGACTGCCATGCCGCCCGCAACGTGGGCAAGGGCGGCACCTCGCACCCGGTCCACGTGAACCTGGCCTCCGCCCCCAACACCAAGACCCCGACCCTGGGCACGGTCCTCTCCGCGGCAGGCAACGTCGAGTGCCTGACCTGCCACGACGTCCACAAGGCTCCCACCACCACCGCGCCCGCGGGCATGCTGCTCCGGGTAAGCAACTCCCTGGCCCTGTGCACGGACTGCCACACCCTGGCCGACACCGCCACGGCCAACGTGCACACCAACCCCGCCAGCGGCATCCTCTGGCCGGGAGACCAGTACGGCGGCAGCACCTACCCCGCCATCGCCGACACGACCCTCCGCGGCGCCTGCAAGAACTGCCACACGCCCCACGGCTGGCCCGACGCCAACAACCCGGGCGGGCGGTACGCCTTCGCCCTGGGCGCCCAGCAGGCCAACCTCTGCGAGACCTGCCATGACGGCAGCCCCGCCAAGGACGTCCGCACCGAGATCCTCAAGACCAACCACCACCCCGTGGAGCGGACCAGCGGCCACCTCGTGGGCTGCGCGGACTGCCACAACCCCCACATGGCCACCCCGGGCGTGCATGCCTACGCCACCACGGCCGATGCCAACCGGAACCGCCTCCGGGCCGACGCCGGGGGCGTGCTGAACAACATGTACGCCCTCCGCGGCGTGGACGGCGTCCAGTTCAACTACGCCGGCCTGGGGCTGTGGCCCACGCCCACCTCCGCCAATTTCACCAAGGTCGCCAGCGGATCCCCCGCGGTGGCCGCCAGCGGCGCCATCTACGAGTACCAGGTCTGCTTCAAGTGCCACACCAGCTACGACAGCTATGGCGCCACGCGCCCGGGCGGCGTCACCGCCTTCTACAACACCGGCACCGCCAAGTTCACCAACGGCAGCACCACGGTCGCCGGCACGGGCACCACCTGGGTCGTCACCACCACGGCCACCAACTCCGAGACCGCGCCCGGCCGCACGGTGGTGGGCATGTACATCCAGAAGAACCTCACCTCGCCGGCCTACAAGATCGTGGCCGCCACCGCCACCAGCCTCACGCTCGCCACCCCCTACGCGGGCACCACCGACGCGGCGGCCGCCGCCTATGTCATCACCCGGGAGCAGACCGACCTCGCCCAGGAGTTCAGCCCCAGCAACGCCTCGGGCCATCCCGTGGTGACCGGCCTCAACAACTACACCGGCAACGTCGCCCCCAAGGCGCTCAGCGCCTCCTTCATGAAGGCCCCGTGGACCGCCGTGGGCACCCAGACCATGATGTGCTCCGACTGCCACAACACCAACGGCACGGCGGCCCAGGGCCCGCACGGGTCGGCGAACCAGTTCATGCTGCGGGAGTTCGCCGGCGGCGCGCCGGCCGCGAACTGGCCGAACGTCACCCTCACGGCGGCGCTGGGCAGCACGGTCGCCAGCCAGTCCTGGTGCAACAACTGCCACCAGCTCACCACGGCCCTCACCAACGACGTCCACACGAAGAACAGCACCCACGAAGGCCACCAGTGCTTCGCCTGCCACGTGGTGATCCCCCACGGCAGCAAGATGTCCCGCCTCATGGCCTGCAACACCAACATGCCCGCCCGCTACGCCTACCAGGGCGACCGCACCAACACCCTGATCCTCCAGTTCAAGAAGGCGGCCGTGGGGACCTACGCGACCAGCAACTGCGACACGACCGTGCACCACAGCGCCCTCACGGGCACGGGGGTGGAATCCTGGTGAGCCCGAGCGATGAGGCCCTTCGCCCCCTGCCGGGATGGAATCCCCTCCGCCCGCTGAAGCGCCTCCTGCGCCGGCCCGCCGTCATCGTCACGGAGATCCTCGTCATCACTGCCGCCTGCGCCCTCGGGGCCGGCCTGCCCCAGGCCGGGCGGTCCGCGGCGGCCCAGGTCGCGAGCCTGCGGTCCCATGGGGCCTTCGCGTCCTTCCTGGTGGAGGCTTTGTCCCTGGACCATGTCTTCACCAGCGGGTGGTTCCTCGGGGCGCTGGCCTTCGCCACGGCCTCGCTCATCCTCGTGGTCGTCGAGCAGACGCGGCGGCTCCGCGCGACCTGGGGCCAGGTCCCCACCGAGGCGCACTTCCGGAACGCGCCCCTCCAGCTCGAGTTCACCCGCCCCGGACAGGGCCCCGCCTCCATCTCCATCCGCAGCCGGGGACGGCTGGGACTCGCCGGCTCCCCCCTGTTCCACGCGGGCCTCCTGGGCGTGATCCTCGCCGGGGCCCTGGGGGCCCTGTTCAGCGTCCAGGCCGTGGTGGACCTGTTCGAAGGCGAGGTCCTACCCCCCACCGTGGCGGCCTGGGGCCTCCAGCAGCCGGGCCCCCTGGCCTCCCCCTTCCGGCTCGACGGCCCCCTGAGGCTGGTGTCGGTGGAGCCGACGCGGTACGAAGGTGGCGATCTCATGGGTCTCCGCCTGAAGGTGGCCGAGGCCGACCCGGATGGCGGACCGCTCCGGGAGCTGGGCATCAACCAGGACCTCCGCGTCAGCCGCGGTCGCCTCTATGCCGACAGTCTCTTCGGGCCGGCCGCCCTGGTGACCTGGGACCTGCCCGCGCATCCCGCCTCCGGGACGGCGGCCCTCTTGGAGCGGAAGGAACCGCAGGCCTTCGGCGGCTACACGCCGGGTCCCGGCGCCCTCCGCGCCCGCATCCGGGTGCCGATGCCGGCGGATGGGCGCCGCCCCGACCACGCGGAGGTGCGGATCCTGAAGGGCGCCGCCAAGGTCGCGGAGGCCGACCTCCGGCCCGGCGAGGCCATGGCCCTGCCCGGCGGGGGGACCTTCCGCCTGCACGGCCTCCCCTACTGGGCCCGGATCCACGGCAGCCGCGACCCCGCCATCGGGCTCGCCTACGCCGGTTTCATCGTCGCCCTGGCCGGGGCGGCCCTCACCTATGGCGTGACGCGGGTGGACGAACTCGTCAGCGTGACGCCGGAAGGCGGCCAGGAACGGGTGGTCGTGGCAATGAAGCCCCACCGGTTCGCGCCCCTGTACCAGGAGCGGTTCGCGCGCCTGGTGCGGGAGCATGGAGGCGAGGCATGACCCTGCGCACCTGTTTCCTTCCCCTCCTCCTGGCGGCCCTGGGGCTGGGCTGCGGGCGCGTCTCCGAAACGCAGGCCCGGAACCTCGTGGTCCGCTACAACGAGGCCGTGAGCGAGGCCTACCGGAAGAACGACATCCTCCTGATCGATCCGGTGGTGGGCCCGAACGCCCCCGATGGCCGGCGCCTCACGGGCCTCATCGGCGTGCATGCGGACATGGGCATTGCCCTCGACGCCCACCTGGAATCCCTGGAGGTGGCCGGTGTCGAAGAAGGCAAGGGCGAGCTGCGGGTCCGCACGCGGGAGCAGTGGCGGTATCGCGATGTGCAGGTCGCCACCGGCGCCCAGGTGGGCGAGGCCTCCGTGGACCGCTACGAAATGCTCTACCTCTTCCGGAAGCAGAAGGGGGCCTGGATGGTCGAGGAGACCTCCTTCGCCGCGCCGCCGCAGGTGGGCCGCAAGGAGATCCCCTGGACCATGGACGCCAAGGACGCCCACAGCATCGCCACGCCTCCCCCTGGAAAGCCCTGAGGCCCGGAGCCCCCATGACGCCCTTCATCCTCGAAGCCACGCTCCACTGGTCCTCGGTGGCCGTCTACGCCCTGGCGGCGGTGCTCTTCGCCCACGCCCTGATGTGGAACCATCCCGAGCGGGCGCGCTGGGCCACCTGGGTCGCGGCCCTGGGCCTGGCTCCTCATGCCGCGGCCATCCTCGCGCGCTGGGCGGCGGTGGGGCACGGTCCCTACATGGCCAAGTCCGAGGTGCTCTCCTCCAATGCCTGGATCGCCGTCCTCATGCTGCTCGTGGTGCTGTGGCGGCGGCCGGGCTGGGCGGGGCTGGCTCTGGTGGCCCTCCCCGGCGCCATCCTGATGATGGGCCTGGGCCTGTTCGCCGATCCCCAGGCCAAGGACCTGCCCCCGACGCTGCGCTCCATCTGGCTCATCTTCCACATCTTCTTCACCAAGCTGGCGGTGGGGGCCTTCCTCCTCGCCTTCGCCGCGGCCGTGATCCTGCTCCGCAAGCTCCGGGGCGCCGCCAGCCGGTTCCTGGAGCGCTTCCCGGCGGCCGAGGTGCTGGACGCGTCCATGATCCGCTTCGTGGGCTTCGGCTTCGTGTTCTGGTCCACCACCATCATCGCGGGGGCCATCTGGGCCCACCAGTCCTGGGGGCGCTACTGGGGCTGGGATCCCATCGAGACCTGGTCCCTGGTGACCTGGCTCTGCTTCGGTTCCCTCCTGCACCTGCGGCTGTTCTACCGCCTGGGCCCGCGGACCACGGCCTGGCTGGTGATCGGCTGCTTCGGGGTCTCCATCCTCACGGCCTTCATCCTCCCCTTCCTGGTGCCCTCCCTCCACGCCGCCTACTTCCAGTGACCCGCCCGGAGCGCCGGCATTGTGACTTTTTCCGCCACCTTTGACTCCAGAATGATGTTGCGAAAGGCAATGAGGGTGACGTCGTGAGCAAGGTCCTGTTCGTGGTGCCGCCCTACTCCAGCTGGGGGGTGGAGGTCATCGGCACCTGGCCGCCCCTCCAGATCGCCTACCTGGCCGGGGCCGTCGAAGGGGCCGGGCACGAGGCCCGCATCTACGACGCCATGAACACCGAGGGCGCCACCTTCGACGACATCAGGCGGGAGGTCGAGCGGCACCGCCCCGACGTGGTGGTGGCCTACGACTACCTGCCGGTCACGGGCGCCATCAGCACCGCCGTGGTGCCCGCGGCCCTGCGGGCGCTGGCACTGGCCAAAGCCGTGGATCCCGCCATCACCACCTTCATCGGCGGGCCCTTCCCCACCTTCCGCTACCAGGAGCTGCTGCACGATCCCTCGGGCGCCGTGGACGTCGTCCTTCGGGGCGAGGCGGAAGACACCCTTCCCGAGCTGCTGGCGGCCCTGGCCGGGGGGGCTCTGGACCGCGTGCGCGGCATCGCCTTCCTCCGCGACGGCATCGTGATGGCCACGGAGACACGGCCCCACGCGCTGGACCTCGACCGCTACAAGCCCGCCTGGCACCTGCTGGACTGGAGCCTCTACCGCTACCGCATCGATCCCCCAGGCCGCATGGCCTCCATCCTCACCTCCCGCGGCTGCATGATGGGCTGCTCCTTCTGCAGCCACCGGGCCTTCTGGCGGGGCGACTGGCGCGCCCGCACGCCGGAGGATGTGATCGAGGAGATCCGGCTGCTCGCCGGAAAGTACGGCGTCGAGTCCATCACCCTGATCGACCCCTACCCCACCAGCGACCGGGCCCGCTGGGAGCGCCTCCTGGACCTCGTCATCGCGGCGGACCTCGGCGTGCGGCTGCTCATGGAGACCCGCGCCGAGGACATCGTCCGCGACGAGGACCTGCTGCCCAAGTACCGCAAGGCCGGCGTGGTGCACCTCTACATCGGCGCCGAGGCGGGCACCGACGAGCTGCTGGCGGCCCTCAACAAGGGCAACGACGTGAACGCCATCGCCAAAGCCATCCGCCTGGCCCGCGAACACGGCATCGTCACCGAGGCCTCCTTCATGATCGGGCATCCCACCGAGACCCCGGCCTCCATCGACAAGACCATCGAGGTCGCCATCCGGATGAACCCGGACATCGCGGTGTTCCCCGTGCTCACGCCCATGCCCTTCACGCCCCTCTTCGACGAGATGAAGGACCGCATCCGCGTCTTCGACCACGCGAAGTACAACCTCGCGACCCCCATCCTCGAGCCCTACGCCATGACCCTCGAGGAGGTCTCCGTGGCCCTCGGGCGCTGCTACATGGCGTTCTACGCCCAGAAGATCCCGCAGATCAAAGCCCTGCCCGACGGCTTCAAGCGCCGCTACCTGCTGAGCGCCTGCAAGGAGATGATGGCCGCCTACGGCAAGCACTTCGGCCACCTGGGCGCGAAGATGCCCAAGATGCATCCGCACGGCGAGATCCATCCCGCCTTCGCGGATTCGTGATCGGCATCACCCACCGCGAAACGTGATCCGCCCGGCCCACCGGACCGGCCCGCCTGCACCGAATCCGGGCAGGAGAGGGCCCGGAGATGTTGTGTTCGGAAACCTGATGCAGTGGGCGTGGACTCGGACAATCCCGTGACGGACCTGGGACCAACCACCCCACCAGGGCCCTTCCACCCCTCAGGGTGATGCCTGAAATTCCCCACACAGACGGGCTTTCCGAGTGGCGTCGGACACGAATACGGTTCATCCGGGTCTTGGCGCAAACAAAGATGACATTACGATGATGTATGCCCTCCCCCCCGGGGCACCTTTCTGAGACCGCCGACGCCATGACCCGTTCACGCCGGACCCTCACCTTCCTGTGGTTTGCCCTCATGGCGATCCTGGCCCCCGGCCTGGCCGCGGAGGCGCTGAGGACCTGCCAGGACTGCCACCCCCGGGCGGTCAAGTCGGCGGCCCCGGCCACGGCCCACAAACCCCTGCTGGACGGGAAGTGCCAGTGGTGCCACAAGCCCCACGGCACCGCCAACGTGAACATCCTCCACGAAGGAGGCGGCCGGGCCCTCTGCGCCATCTGCCACAAGGGATTCAAGAAGGCCGCGGACGAACGCCCGGCCCACCGCTTCGAGGCCAAGGGCGAGTGCGGCGCCTGCCACGGCGCCCACGACACGGGCCGGAAGCGCCTGCTCCGGAAGGACACCCAGGAGCTCTGCCTCTCCTGCCACGGGGACATCAAGGCCCGCACCGATTCGGCCCACCCCCACCCAGCTACCGGGGACTGCCTGGCCTGCCACCAGCCCCACCCCTCGGCCACGCCCAACCTCCTGAAGGCCGGTGCCCCGGGCCAGTGCGACACCTGCCACGACCTCACGGGCCTCTCCTCGTCCCACGGCGGCTTCCCCCTGAGGGCCGCGGCCTGCGCCACCTGCCACAATCCCCACGGCGGCCAGGCCAAGGGCCTCCTGCGGGACCGCCAGCACGCTCCCTTCGCGCCTGGTTCCTGCGCCGACTGCCACGCCCCCGCCTCAGGCGGCGAGGTGAGGCTGGCGAAGCCCGTGCCGGAACTTTGCCTGGATTGCCACGGCCCCCTGCCCGGCCCCGGTCTGCCACACCAGCCCGTGAAGGACGGCCAGTGCCTCACCTGCCACCGGCCCCATGCCGGGGATGCCAAGGGCCTCCTCACGGCCCCGCCCCGGGAGCTGTGCGCCAGCTGCCACGCGGACCTCGCGAAGGGGAAGTCCCTGCATCCGCCCTTCCGGGATGGCGCCTGCATGGACTGCCACAGGCCCCACGAGTCGAAGGAGAAGGCCCTCCTCGCTGCGCCGGCGAAGGAGCTGTGCCTCGGCTGCCACGCGGATCTCGTCAAGGGCAAGAGCCAGCATGCGCCTGCCGCGCAGGGGAACTGCCTCGCCTGCCACGAGGCCCACACCAGCGCCACCGCTCCGGTCCTCAAACAGGCCGGCGAGAAACTCTGCGCCACCTGCCACGCCGGCGTGGCCAAGGGTGAGGTCGTCCCCCATGCCCCGGCAGAGAAGGGGCAGTGCCTCACCTGCCACGCGCCCCACGCCTCGGCCTCCGCCAAGCTCATCAAGGGCGGCGAGCTGGCCGCCTGCGGGGCCTGCCACGAGAAGGTCGTGAAGCGCAAGGTGCTCCACGCCCCCGTGAAAGATGGCCAGTGCAGCGCCTGCCACGCCCCCCACGGCGGCAGCCGCGCCAGGCTCCTGAAGGACGACACCGACAAACTCTGCACGAGCTGCCATGACGGCCTGATGAAGGGCGGCGCCAAGCACCAGCCCGCCACGGGCCAGCGGGCCTGCCTCGCCTGCCACGATCCCCACGGCGGCGACCAGGCCAGGTTCCTCAAGCGCGACCAGCCCGAGGGCTGCTACGCCTGCCACACCCGGAAGGACCGGTTCCAGGTCGTCCACTCCCCGGTGAACGACGGCCAGTGCAGCAGCTGCCACAGCCCCCATTCCGGCAGCGGGCCCGCCCTGCTGGCCTCCCCCCGGATCCAGGAGGCCTGCGCGGCCTGCCACGATCTCAGCGACGAGGCCCTGGGCCGGAAGCACCTCACCGGCTCCCTCGCGAAGGTGGACTGCCTGGGCTGCCACGAGCCCCACACCGCCCAGAAGAAGGGGCTGATCCTCAAGGGCGCCCATCCGCCCTTCACCGAGAGCTGCGGCAACTGCCACGCCTCCCCGGCCGCCGGCGCCAAGCTCCCGGCTGGGGCGCCCCGCCTGGAGCAGCCCGTGCCTCAGCTCTGCCTGGCCTGCCACGCGGACCTGGCGCCCAAGGCCGGTGCCGCCCAGCACCAGCCCTTCAAGGGCGGCGAGTGCCTGTCCTGCCATCGGCCCCACGCCTCGAAGAGCGAGGCCCTGCTGGAGAAGCCCGGCAGCCAGGTCTGCCTCGCCTGCCATGAGAAGTCCGAGGCGCCCAAGGCCGGCTGGGGGCACAAGCCCTATCTGGACAGCAGCTGTCGAGATTGCCACGCCCCCCACCAGACCGAGGCCCAGCGCCTGCTGCGCCAGAAGCCCCTCGACCTCTGCCTGTCGTGCCACACGACCATCGCCGCGGCGGTGAAGTCCAAGCACGCCCACCAGCCCGCGGCCTCCGGCGAGTGCCTCAGCTGCCATGCGGCCCACACGGGCAAGCTGGCCAAGGGCCTCCTCCAGCCCGTGGAGGAGCTCTGCGTCAGCTGCCACGACGCCGGCGATCTGAGGAAGGCCCACAAGGGCTACCCCGTGTCCGCCAAGGACTGCGCCACCTGCCACGATCCCCATGGATCCAATCAGGGCGGCATGCTCAAGGCCACGGCCCATCCGCCCGTGGCGGAGGGGGGCTGCGCCACCTGCCACGCGGAGCCCGCCTCGGCCAAGCCCTTCTCGACCAGCGAGGCCATGCCCGGGCTCTGCTTCAACTGCCATGACGGCGTGGCCGCGGCCGCCAAGAAGGCCTTCCCCCATCCCCCGGTGGCCAACGGCGAATGCACCGCCTGCCACACGCCCCACGCCTCCACCCTGCCCTCCCTCCTGGCCGGGAATCCCAGGGACCTATGCCTCCAGTGCCACGAAGGCCTCCGGGAGCAGGCCGATAAAGCGGCCTCGCGGCACAAGCCCGTGATGGACGGCCAGTGCGCCACCTGCCACACGGCCCATGGCGGCGACGCCAAGGGCTTCCCCCGCGGGGCGGTGCAGCCACTCTGCCTGGGATGCCACAAGGACAAGAAGGCCAATCACCCCACGGCCAGCCACCCCACTTCGGATCGCATCATCAAGGCGACCGGCAAGCCCCTCACCTGCCTGTCCTGCCACCAGCCCCACTTCTCCGGAAATCCGAAGCTCCTGGCCGTCACCGGCTGCGAGGCCTGCCACACCTAGGTGTAACTGCCAAGGAGGTTGTTCATCCGGGTTGAGCTGGGAAGCTGTTGTTACCACACAGCGGCTTTCGCAGAGGCAACCCGGATGAACCTCCACAGTTCAGCAAAGACCTGTCCACGAAGTCGAGCGTTATTGATCCGGCGTGTCCGGTGCCTGGGAATGACCGTCCAGGCAGCGGCCCAGGCGGCGGGGATCAGCGTCCGGACTGCCTACAAATGGCTGGCCCGATTCAGGAAGGAGGGCCGGTCTGGGTTGGATGACCGCTCCAGCCGGCCTTTGCGCGCCCCGACCCGCACCGAGGCAGCCGTG
>NZ_AUAU01000025.1 GCF_000428885.1 Geothrix fermentans DSM 14018
CGCGACCCACATGGTCGGGACCCCTTGGCTGGCCCGGGGGGGCGGTTCATGGCACCCTAAGAGGTTCCCGGGGAGCCGACAGTGGCCAGCATTTTCTCCAGCCAGTTCTGGTCCAACATCTTCAATTCGGACCTCGCCATCGACCTTGGCACGGCCTCGACCCTGATCCATACCAAGCAGGCGGGCCGCATCGTCATCTACGAGCCCTCCATCGTGGCGGTGAACACGGTCACCCATGATGTGGAGGCCGTGGGCGACGAGGCCAAGCAGCTGCTGGGCCGGGCCCCCCAGGGCGTCCGGACCATCCGTCCCATGAAGGACGGCATGATCTTCGAGGTGGATGCCGCCGAGAAGATGCTGGCCCAGTTCATCGCCAAGGCCCGCCCCAACCGGGGCATCGCCCGCACCCGCATCGTGGTGAGCGTGCCGCCCCGGGCCCACCAGGTGGCCCGCCGGGCCGTGAAGCAGGTCTGCTACGACGCCAAGGCCGGCGAGGTCTTCATCGTGGACCAGACCATGGTGGCCGCCATCGGCGCCGGCCTGGCCATCAACGAGAAGCGCGGCTGCATGATCGTCGACATCGGTGGCGGCACCACGGACGTGGCCGTCATCAGCTACAACGGCAAGGTGTTCTCGGATTCCATCCTCATCGCCGGCGACGAGATGGACGAGGCGGTCATCAAGTACATCCGCGAGAAGTACAACGTGCTCATCTCCGAGGCCTCGGCCGAGGAGGTGAAGTGGACGCTGGGTTCCGCCTTCCCCTCGGAGCTGACCCGCACCATGGAGGTGAGCGGCCGGGACCAGTTCGAGGGCCTGCCCAAGACGCTCACGCTCAACGACGCGGAGATCCGCGAGGCCCTGGCCGAGCCCATCAACGCCATCATCGACCTGGTCCGCAAGGCCCTCAACGAGACGCCCCCCCAGCTGGCGGCGGACCTCATCGACCGCGGCATCTGCCTCACGGGCGGCGGCTCCCTCATCCAGGGCCTGGACGAGCGGCTGCGCAAGGAGACCCACCTGCCGGTCTTCCGCGCCGAGGATCCCCAGACCGCCGTGGTGCGGGGCACCGCGCTCCTCCTGGAGAACATTCCGCTCCTGCGCCGCATCCAGATCCTCGACTAGCCTAGCGGGAGGTTCGACAGATGGCCCTCCGCGCAGCCAAGTGGGGATGGAGCCGCGCAGGGTGGCAGCGCCTCCTTCTCGTCCTCCTCTGGCTGGGGCACGGCATCTGGGCCCTGCTCGGCCCGGCCCCGGGACGCCACTGGACGAACGTGGCCGGCACCCTGTCCCGGCCTTCCCAGGGCCTGGCCGCGCGCTGGACCCAGTGGCGGACCCAGCGCCGGGAGGCCGCCCGCAGCTTCGCGGAGACCCGGGCCGAGAACCAGCGGTTGGCGGCGGAGCTCTCCCAGTTCAGGACCCAGGCCGCCCAGGAGGCGCCCCGGCTGGCGGAGGCCGATGAGGCCGTGCGCCTCCTGGGGCTCAAGCGGCAGATCCCCCTGGATCTCAAGGCCGCCCGGGTGATCTTCAGCACGCGGCCCGCGGCCTTCGGTGGCCTGATCCTCGACCGGGGCCGGGACTTGGGCCTGGTGCCGGACCAGGGTGTGCTGGTGCCCGAGGGCATCGTGGGCCGGCTCTGGTCCGTCGGGCCCACCCAGGCCAAGATCCTGCCCGCGGACGCCCCCAACGCCTCCGTGGCCGTCATGCTCATGCGCAGCCGCGCCACGGGCGTGCTCCAGGGGCAGGGCTCCGGGCGGGCCCTCATCCGCTACATCAGTAACCAGGAGGTGGTGCAGGCGGGAGAGGCGGTGCTCACCTCGGGCCTGGACCGCGTGTTCCCCCGGGGCCTCCTGGTGGGCTACGTGGCCGAGGTGGCCCAGGGCGATCTGGAGCTGCGGGTGGTGGTGAACCTGTCGGCGCCCCTGGACCGGATCTCCACCGTGCTCCTGCTGCCGCCCCAGCCGCCGGTGGAGGTCCAGCCGCCCTTCGTGGCCCCGGAGCAGAAGCCGCAGCGCAAGCGGGGGGTGACACCATGAGGATCCCGGCCCCTTCCGCCCTCCGCCAGCACCTCCTCTGTGCCATCGCCCTGGGGCTCGTGTTCCTCTGCGCGCCCTTCCCGCGCCTCCAGGCGGTGGTCCACGTGGCGCTGGTGCTGGCCCTGGCCCCCCGGGCCGGATCACCCCTCGGCAGCGCCCTCTGGGCCGCCGCCGGGGGCTGGGCCCTGGAGGGAACCCTGCGGCTCTACCCCCACCTGGGCGGCACGGCCTGGGCGGACATGACTATGGTCCTGCTGGCGGGCTGGATGGCCGGCCGCTGGCCCCTGGAGGGGTTCAAGGGCTGGCTCTCGCGGCTGGCGGGGCTGGTGGTGGCCCACACCCTCCTGGCGCACCTGGCCGTGCGGCTGGCCGCCGGGCCCCACGCCTGGGGTCCGGGCTGGTTCTGGTCCCTGCTGAGCCTGCCCCTGTGGGGTTGGGCAGCCTGGCGGGCGCTGTACGCCGGGGCCTCCCCGCGGCGGGGCTGATGGATCCCCGGCAGCGCCCCCTCCTCCACCGCCGCCTCGGGGTGTTCAAGGCCCTGGCCTGGAGCCTGGTGGCCGTGTTGATCCTGATCTACGCGTGGCTCCAGCTGGTGCGGCACGGCGAGTTCAAGCAGCTGGCCATGCAGCAGGCCGTGAAGGTGCGCCCCATCGCCGCGCCCCGGGGCCTGGTGCTGGACCGCAACGGCTACCGCCTGGTGGACAACCGCCGGGCCCTGCACCTGGTCATCCAGCGGGAGGACCTGCCCTCCCGGCCCGAGGTGGTGGAGGCCCTGGCACAGGCTCTGGACCTGGATCCGGCCTCCCTCGCGCGGAAGATCCAGAGCTACCGCTTCGCGGGCAAGGGTAGGCCCCTGGTCCTCAAGGAGAACCTGGACGAGTCGGGCATCGCCCTGGCGGAGCGCGTCCGGGCCCGCTTCTCCTTCCTCAGCGTGGATGTGGCTCCGCGCCGCGTCTACCTGGGCGACGAGCTGGCGGGCCATGTGCTCGGCTACGTGGGGGAGGTGGACGACGAGCTGATGAAGGCCAAGCCCGGCGTCTTCCGCCTGGGCGAGACCATCGGCAAGGAGGGCTTCGAGGCCAGCGGCAACGACAAGCTCAAGGGCGTGGACGGCCAGAAGCGCATCCTGGTGGATCAGCTGGGCACCGAAGTGGCCAACTTCGGGCAGACGGATGCGGCGCCGGGCCGCAGCCTCTACCTCACCCTGGACGCGGGTCTCCAGAAGGTGATGCAGGACGCCTACGGCGAGGAGGCCGGGGCCGCGGTCGTGCTGGATCTGCGTGACGGCGGCATCCTGGCCATGTACTCCAGCCCCTCCTACGATCCCAACCTCTTCCTCAACCGCCTCAGCCAGGACATGGTGGACCGCTACCTGAACAACCCCACCCGGCCCATGGTGAACCGGGCCATCCAGGGCATCTACGCGCCGGGCTCCACCTTCAAGCTGCTGGTGGCCCTGGCGGGCCTGGAGAAGGGCGTGATCACGCCGCAGACCGTCATCTACTGCGCGGGGAAGAAGAACTTCTACGGCCGCGACTTCCGTTGCGACAAGCCCACGGGGCACGGGGGCCTGAGCCTGGTGCAGGCCATCGCCCAGAGCTGCGACGTCTACTTCTACGAGGTGGCCTCCCGCCTGGATGTGGACGACATCTACGCCACGGCGGAGAAGTACGGCCTGACGGAGCGCACGGGCATCGACCTGCCCCGGGAGAAGCGGACCCGCATCCCCAGCCGGGCCTGGAAGCGCAAGGCCGTGCCCAAGGATCCCAAGTGGTACGCCGGCGAGACCATCAGCGTGGGCATCGGGCAGGGCGCCGTGGGCGTCACGCCCATCGGCCTGGCCCGCTTCTACGCCACCCTGGCCACCAGGGGGAAGCTGCTCACGCCCCACCTCTTCTACGGGTTCCGCGGCGACCAGACCAATGCCCTGGAGCCCGGGCCAGTTCCGCCCGCCAAGGAGACCCCGCTCGATCCCCGCATGTGGGCGGTCCTGGATGAGGGCCTGCACGAGGTGGTCCAGAGCGGGACGGCCGCGGCCAACCCCTTCATCCGGGAAGTGGCCCGGGAGGCCCCGTTCGTCGGCAAGACCGGCACGGCCCAGGTGGCCACCTTCGTGGACAAGAGCCACTACGCCCGCCAGGCCAAGCACCTGAAGGACCACGCCCTCTTCGCGGGCTACGCGCCCCACGACCGGCCCCAGATCGCCTTCGCGGTGGTGGTGGAGAACGCGGGCTTCGGCTCCACGGCCGCCGCGCCCATCGCGGCCAAGCTCGTGAAGTACTGGTTCGTGGACCGCCTGAAGAATCCCCTGCCGCCGCCCCGCGGCCGCATGGTGGACCCCTTCGCCCCGGCGCCGGAGGTGGCGGAATGAAGGAACGCCTGCGGGCCCTGGATCCGCGTCTGCTGGGGGTCATCCTCGCCCTCATGCTGCTGGGGACGCTGACGCTCTTCTCCGCCGGGCGGAACACGCCCCAGGCCGCCATCTGGCTCAAGCAGACCGTGTGGAACCTCATGGGCCTGGCCCTGATGCTCCTGCTGGCGAACACCCACCCCCGCCGCGTCCTCCGCTACAGCTTCGCCGCCTACCTGCTGGGCCTGGCGGCCCTGCTGGCGGTGCTGGTGGTGGGCAAGAAGATCGGCGGCGCCACCCGCTGGTTCGTGGTGGGGGGCCAGACCTTCCAGCCCTCGGAGCTCATGAAGTGGGTGACGCTCCTCTACGTGTCCCAGCGCCTGGGCTCGCGGCCGGCGGACAGCATCGGCCGCCTGGAGCTGCTGGGCGCCGTGGGCCTGGTGGCCTTCCCCATGCTGCTCGTCCAGCGCCAGCCTGACCTCGGCATGGCCCTCAGCTTCCTGCCCATCCTGCTGATCATCCCCCTCATGAAGGGGCTCCGGATGCGCTGGGTGGTGGCCCTGGTCCTGCTCGTCACCGTGGGCGGCTTCGGCGCCTGGAAGGTCGCCCTCAAGCCCTACCAGAAGCAGCGGGTGATGATCTTCCTGGATCCCTCCAGCGACCTCCAGGGCAAGGGCTACCAGGTGAACCAGAGCCGCATCGCCATCGGCGCCGGGGGCCTCATCGGCAAGGGCTTCACCAGCGGCTCCCAGACCCAGCTGAACTTCCTCCCCGTGAAGACCACGGACTTCGCCTTCAGCGTGTGGGCGGAGGAGCGGGGCTTCCTGGGCGTGCTGCTGGCCCTGGGGCTCTTCGGGCTCCTGCTCAGCCGCATCCTCGACGCAGCCAAGGCCGCCCATACGAATGCCGAGGCCTACTTCTGCGCCGGGGCCGCGGGCATCTTCGCCCTGCACCTCATGGTGAACGTGGGCATGGTGGCCGGCGCCCTGCCGAACAAGGGCATGGTGCTGCCCTTCTTCAGCGCCGGGGGGAGCAGCACCCTCAGCTTCTTCCTCGCGCTGGGCCTCATCATGGGCATCCTGTACCGGTCGAGGGTGAAGTGATGGATCTGCGGGCCCGGATGAAGCAGCTGGCCGAGGCGGTGCGGATGCACCGGCACCGCTACTACGTGCTGGACCAGCCCACGGTCTCGGATGCCGAGTACGACGCCCTGGAGCGGGAGCTGCGCGACCTGGAGGCCGCCCACCCGGATCTGGCCGACCCGAACAGCCCCACCTTGCGCGTGGGCGCGCCGCCCGTGGACGCCTTCGAGAAGCGCCGCCACGCCGTGCCCATGCTGAGCCTGGACAACGCCTACTCCGAGGCCGAGCTGCGGGAGTGGGAGGCCAAGTGGCGCAAGCTGGCACCCGAGGCCGAGCCGCGGTACGCGGCAGAGCTGAAGGTGGACGGACTCTCCCTGTCGCTGCGCTACGAGGGGCGGGAGCTGGTTGAAGCCCTCACCCGCGGCGACGGCGAGACCGGCGAGCTCGTCACGGAGAACGCCCGGACCATCGCCGACATCCCCATGCGGCTGCCCGGCGAGGCGCCGGCCTCGCTCACCGTGCGCGGCGAGGTGTTCCTCTCCCGCAAGCGCTGGGAGGAGCTGAACCGCCAGCGGGATGCGCGGGGCGAGGCCCGCTTCGCCAACCCGCGCAACGCCGCCAGCGGCACCATGAAGCTGCTGGACAGCCGCGAGGTGGCCGCCCGGGGCCTGTCCTTCCTGCCGTGGCAGGTGCTCTGGGGCGAGGGCCAGGAGGAGGACCACGCCCAGTCCATGGCCCACCTGGGCCGGTGGGGCTTCGGGGTCATGCCCGGCCACGCCGCGGGCGATCTGGAGGCGGTGCTGGCCTTCATCGCCACCCAGGCCGAGGCCCGCCTGAAGCTGCCCTTCGACACGGACGGCGTGGTGCTGAAGCTCCTGGATCCCGCGCTCCAAAAGCGCCTGGGCGCCACGGACCGCGTGCCCCGCTGGGCCGTCGCCTTCAAGTACCCGGCCACCCAGGTGACCACCACCGTGCTGGGCATCACCTGGCAGGTGGGCCGCACCGGCAAGCTCACGCCCGTGGCGGAGCTGGAGGCCGTAGAGGTGGCGGGCTCCACCGTGCGCCGGGCCACGCTTCACAATGCCGACGAGCTGGGCCGGCTCGGCCTGAGAATCGGCCACCGCGTCTTCATCGAGAAGGGCGGGGAGGTCATCCCCAAGGTGGTGGCCCTGGTGCCCGGCGAGGAGGCCCGCGACCTGCCGGCGCCGGAGATTCCCGCCGCCTGTCCCGTCTGCGGCGGCGAGGTGGGCAAGGCCGATGATGCCGAGGTGGCCATCCGCTGCCTCAACCCCGAGTGCCCCGCCAAGCTGGTGGCCCGCATGCTCCACTTCGGCGGGCGGTCCGCCCTGGACATCGAGGGACTGGGAGAGGCCCTGGTGGAGCAGCTCGTGGCCTCGGGCCGGTTCCAGCAGCCCTGGGAGATCTTCACGCTCCTGGAGGAGCCCCGGAGTGGCCTGGCCTACCTCGCCAACCTGGAGCGCATGGCCGAGAAGTCGGCCCAGAACCTGATGGACGCCCTGACAGCGGCCCGAACCAAGCCGCTTTGGCGGTGGATCCACGCCCTGGGCATCCCCATGGTGGGCGCCCGCACGGCGGAGCTGCTGGCGGAGGCCCACCCCTCGCTGGAGGCCCTGTGGGCCGAGGAGGAGACGCGCCTGCAGGCCGTGGAGGAAGTGGGTCCCAAGGTGGCCGCGGCCCTCCGGGCCTTCGCGGCGCTGCATCCGGACCTGCCGGCGCGCCTGGCCGCGCTGGGCGTGGCACCCGCACCCCCGGAGGCCCGGAACCTGGGCGGCCTGCCGCTCTCGGGCCAGGTCGCGGTGGTCACCGGCACCCTGCCCACGCTCTCCCGCGAGGAGGCCGAGGCCCTACTCAAGCGCCTCGGCGCGAAAGTCACCGGCAGCGTCAGCGCCAAGACCACACTCCTGGTGGCCGGCGAGAAGGCCGGATCCAAGCTGGCCAAGGCCGAGGCCCTGGGCATCACCGTGCGGGACGAGGCCTGGCTGCGGGGCCTGGGAGACTGATAAAGCCCTGGACGGAACCTTCTGATCGCCACATGATCAGGTCCTTCCGATTGGAAAGTTCCGTGCTCACGCGCCTTGGCAAGTTCGACATCCTCCGGCTGCTGGCCCAGGGAAGCATGGGGGATGTCTATGTGGGCCGCGATCCCATCATCGGCCGCGAGGTGGCCATCAAGGTCATCCAGGCCTCGGCGGCGGCGGGTCAAGAGGCCCGGGAGCGCTTCGCCCGGGAGGCCCGGGCCGCCGGGGCCCTGAACCATCCGAACATCGTCACCGTCCACGAGATGGGCGAGGAGCAGGGCGTGCTCTACCTCGCCATGGAGCTGGTGAAGGGCGAGGACCTGGGCACCCTCATCCGGGCCGGCACCCTGGCGCCCCGGGACATCCTCGAGGTCCTGGCCCAGGTCTGCGACGGCCTGGCCGTGGCCCACCGCCACCAGGTGCTCCACCGGGACATCAAGCCCTCCAACATCCGCGTGGTATGGGACGGGAAGGCCCTCCAGGCCAAGGTGCTGGACTTCGGCGTGGCCAAGATCTTCAACTCGGACACCACGGACGAGGGCAAGGTGTACGGCACCGTCAACTACATGGCGCCGGAGTACCTCCAGAGCGGCCGCGCCGACGCGCGCAGCGACCTCTTCGCGGTGGGTGTGGTCCTCTACGAGGCCCTGTCGGGCATCCCGCCCTTCGACGGGCCCAGCCCCGGCTCCGCCATCTACCGCCTGCTGCACGAGACGCCGCCGCCCCTCCTGCCCACGGCCTTCCAGGGCATCAGCCGCGATGTGCAGGCCCTCGTCTTCTGCGCCCTGGCCAAGGATCCGGTCCGGCGCTTCCAGGTGGCCGAAGATCTGTCCGCCGCGCTGCGGGAGGCCCGGGACCCCGCCTGGCGCTGGGACCCGGAGCGCCACGGCCCGGGGGCCCGGCCCTTCCGGCCGGCCGCGCCTCCTCCGCCGCCGCCTCCCGCCCCCCCGAGGAGCCCCGCGGAAGTGACTCCGATCAAGGTGAGGACGCCGCCGCCCGCGAAGGAGTCCTCCGCTGGGCGATCCGGGCCGCGGGGCTCAGGCCCCATCCAGCTTCCGGATCTGGAGACCCTCCCTCCCCCGGACGCCGAGCCGGCCCCGACCCGGGAAGATCCCGCCAACCTGGCGGAGGTGCGGAGGGATGTCCTGGAGACCACCCGGAAGCAGCTGCTCAAGGCCATCGAGATCGATCCCTTCAATGCCCGGGCCCACGCCCTGCTGCTGGTCACCCTCTACCGCCTGGGCTGGATGGATGCGGTGATGCAGAGCCTGCGCCGGGCCCGGGACGGGGGGATCCCCGCCTCGCACCTGCTGGCCGCGCCCCGCTGCGCCCAGCTCGTGGACGAGGAGGCGCAGACCTGCCGCCTGCCCCTGGACCTGCACCAGGAGTTCATGGCCTACCTGGGGCGCTGAGGCTCAGCGCTCCTGGATCTCCGTGATCCGCCAGTCGCCGCCGGTCTTCCGCCAGCGCAGGCCGAAGGCGCGCCGGGAGGCGTCCCGGGGGAGGAGGCCGCCGCCCCCCGTGAGGAGCAGGTCCACCTCCTGGAAGGCCTCGGCCCCCTGCACGGTGACCTCGTTGCGGAGCACGGTGATGCCCACCTTCTCCCGCCGCAGGAGGCCCGCCAGGAAGAGCCGCGCCCCGGGCTTGTCCAGGCCCTCGGGACCCCGGAAGGCGGCATCCAGGGGGCCAGCGGCCGCCGCCGCGTCGCCGGCCTCCACGGCGGCCACGCATCCCTTGAAGGCCTTGCGCACCTGGTCCTCGGGCTTGTCGGATCGGCAAGCCAGGAGGACCGCCAGCATAGAAACCGACACGATGCTTTTCCTCATGGACGCTCACCTTCACACTGGAGGACCAGGAAGGATGGTCCCATGAATCCCCAAGGCCGCTTCGACACCCTCTGCATCCACGCCGGCCAGACCCCGGATCCCAACAACGGCGCCCTCATGACGCCGGTCTACTTCACCAGCACCTACCTCCAGGACGGCCTGGGCCAGGATCGCGGCTTCGACTACGCCCGCGTGCGCAACCCCACCCGCGACGCGGTGGAGGCCAACCTGGCGGCTCTGGAGGGCGGCCGGCACGGCATGGCCTTCGGCTCCGGCATGGCGGCGGTGCAGGCCATCTTCGAGCAGCTCTCCAGCGGCGACCACGTGGTACTGGGCGACAACGTCTACGGCGGCACCTTCCGCCTGCTGGACAAGGTGATGACCCGCTTCGGCCTCACCTACACCCAGGTGGACACGGGCGACCTGGCGGCCTTCAAGGCCTCACTGCGGCCCAACACCAAGCTCGTGATGCTGGAGACGCCCACCAATCCCATGCTGGGCATCACGGACATCCCCGGCGCGCGGCGCGTGATGACGGAAGCCGGCTGCACGGCCGTGCTGGCCGTGGACAACACCTTCGCCACGCCCTTCAACCAGCGGCCCCTGGAGCTGGGCGCCGACCTGGTCTTCCACTCCACCACCAAGTACCTGAACGGCCACAGCGACTCCATCGGCGGCATCGCCATCACCAACCGTGACGACCTGGCCGAGGCCCTGCGCTTCCACCAGAAGGCCGCCGGCGGCATCCTCTCGCCCATGGAGTCCTGGCTCATCCTGCGGGGCACCAAGACCCTCCACCTGCGCATGGAGCGCCACAACCAGAGCGCGCTGACCATCGCCCGCTGGCTGGAGGCCCGGAAGGACCTGAAGGCCGTCTACTACCCCGGCCTGGAGTCCCACCCCCAGCACGCCCTCGCGAAGCAGCAGATGAAGGGCTTCTCCGGCATCGTGAGCTTCGATACGGGCGACGCGGAGCGCACGCGGCGCATGGCGTCCTCGTTCAAGGTCTTCTCCCTGGCCGAGAGCCTGGGCGGCGTGGAGAGCCTCGTCTGCCACCCCGCCAGCATGACCCACGGCAGCGTCCCCGAGGCCGACCGCCAGCGCCTCGGCATCAACGACAACCTCCTTCGCCTCAGCGTGGGCGTGGAGGACGTGCAGGACCTCATCGAGGACCTGGAGCGGGTGCTGAAGGTCTAAAGACAATAGCGGAACGCAGAGGGCACGGAGATCGCACAGAGGACGCAGAGAAGAACCGGGAAAGCCTTTCTCTGTGTCTTCTGTGGCCCTCTGCGACTTCTGTGTTCCAGCTTTCTGGTTCCTCAGCCCAGCCCGTGCGCCTGGTACAGCTCCGGGTAGCTGCGGGGCTCGGCGCGGTCGGGGGCGAGGCCCAGGCCCTCCATGGCGGCGCGGATGGCCTGAGGATCGCCCTCCAGCTCCAGGTAGCAGCCGAAGGGGGTCTCGTCGAGGCAGGCCTCCAGCTCCGCCCGCTCCCAGACGGCGCGGACCTTCTCCATGCGCAGGACGGGGGCGAAGCCCAGGGCGCGGAGGATGGCTTCCAGGGCCTCACCGTCCCCGATGCCGGTTTCGTGCTCGGGGCGGATCTTGAGGATGGCGTCGGGCACCTTGGGGCCCTTCCAGGTCAGGCGGAAGGCGCCCGCGTAGCGCCGGGTACGCAGGGCCGAGCCCGCAGCGCGCAGTTCGCCATTCCGGTCCCAGAGCACGCTCACCTCCGCCTGGGCGCGGACCGTCTCGCGGAAGCCCAGGGCCTCCAGCAGGGGACGGAAGGGCCCCGTGGCGGGGATGCGCAGCTTGAGCTCGGTTTCCACGGCGGGTTTGTGCTTCATCGTGGCGCGTCCTGATTCGGTCATGATGGGGCATCGTCCGGCGCCCCTCGTGATCCCCCAACGGTACATCATCGCCACCCTCTTCATCGCCGCCATGCTGCTGCTCTTCGCGGTGGTGCAGGCGCCGCGTCCGGTGACCTCCGGGGGGGTGTCCGCCGTGGAGGTCCCGGCGGTCATGAACCTGGGGAGCTATGAATCCCTGGCGGAGCTGCGGCTGGAGGACGGCTGGGCCCCCCGCTTCCAGGGCGCCCTGGACCCGGACCAGTCCGAGCCCTGGCCCTTCGAAGGCGGCTTCGGCACGCCCTGGGAGCCGGCTTCGCCCTACCTGGGCGACCAGGGCCTGGCCCTGAACGGCCCCCAGGGGCGCAGCGAGGTCGTGCTGTGGCGGGGGCTCGAGTGGCGGCGCTACCGCTTCGACGCCCCCCTCGCCTCGGCGCGGCTGGATCCGGCCCGGGGGAACCGCCTGCTGGTCACCCTCCAGATGGGCGACGGCCGCTTCGAAACCCGGCTGCTGGAGGTGCCCGAGGGCCGCGTGATCTGGTCCACGGAGTCCGGCCCCTGGAGCCGCTTCAGCTGGGATGGGAAGGCGGTCCTGCTGGGCTTCTTCGAGAAGGCCGAGCCCCGGGGCGAATCCCGCCTGCTGTTGACGGCCCTGTCCCTCGAGGCGGACACCGGCGAGCCCACCCTCGCCGCCTGGGATGAGCCGGGCCTCCCGCCGCCGCCCCGGGGCCTGGCCACGAAGCCCGAGGCGCTGTCCGACGACGGCCGGGACCTGCCGGGCGCCCGCCTGGAGCTGCCTTGGCATGCGGGAGACCGCTTCTGGTTCCCCCGGGGGGATCGCCTGTGGCACGGGGGCGTGCTGGGCTGGTCGGCCTGGAGCCTCCTGGGCGGCCGGTGGCGCCGCGCCGCCGCGGGTCCGGGGCTCCTGACGGCCCAGCCCCCCCAGCGCATGGCCCTGGCGGCGCCCCTGCCGGAGGAGGGCATGGCGAGGCGCACCAGCCCCGTGGATGCGGTGGCATGGGCCCCGGTGGCCGCGGGCGCGCTGCCCTGGCCCGCCTGGGATCCGGCCTGGGCGTGGCGGGAGAATGGCGCTTTCGATGCGTGGGACCAGCGCTGGAACGAAAGCGCCCTGCCGCCGGAGCGCCAGCGTCAGGCGCTCATCGAGGCCTACCGTCCGGAGTGGCGCGCCGCCACGAACCTGCGGGCCTCCGTGAAGGGGTGGCTGCCGGGCGGACCCGAGGTGGCCCTTCGCGAGCCGCTGGGTGCCGCATGGATCTGGGTGGGGGATCGCGTGCTGCTGGTCCGCCTGGTGGAGGCCGAACGGGTACGGCTCTTGAAGAAGCTGCTGCGGTAGGTCGGATTCACGACACCGGCCGGCCCATTCCCTTAGGCTGGAAATGCACATTTCTGGTAGCGTTGTGCCCAGCCACTCTTTCTTCCTCCCGGCCTCCCGAGGTACCCAGATGCCCCGCCTCCTCCTCGTGGACGACAACCCCAGCATCCACCGCATCGCCGAATCCCTCCTCGCCCCCACGGATGTGGACTTGGTGTGCGTGGATTCCGCGGCCGAGGCCCTGGACCGCTTCGGGCGGGGGGAGCACTTCGACGTGGCCCTGGTGGACACGGCCATGCCGGGCATGGATGGCTGGACCCTGCTGGCCCGCCTGCGGGAGATGGAAGCCACGGCCCGCCTGCCCATCGCCCTGATGGCCGGCGTGCTGGACCCTGTGGATCCCACCCGGCTCGCCCAGGCGCCCATCCAGGGCTTCCTGAAAAAGCCCATCGAGCTCCGCGAGCTGGGGGACCGCGTGCGGGCACTCCTTGCCTCCGCGCCACCGGCCCCCGAACCCCTGGCCGCACCGGCCGTGTTCGAGATCCCCCCCGCCCCCCTGGCCTCACCGGCCGTGTTTGAGATCCCCGCCCCGCCCGCTGCTCCGCCGGTCTTCGCCTTCCCGCCTCCGGCCCCGGAGCTCGAGGCCCCGCGGACCTTCGAAGCGCCCTTCGCCCCCCTGGACCTGGCACCTCCCCCCGCGCCCGCGGCCCTGGAGGACGACCTGCTGGTACTCACGGCCGAGGATGTCTGGCCCGAGGAGGCCCCGGAAGCCGTCGCCGCCCCTGCGGAAATCCAGGTCCCGGGCCTTCCCCCGCTGGCCACGGCCGAGGTCCACCTGGAGCTGGAGGAGCTGGACCTGGAGGGCCTGCAGGATCTCGCGCCCCAGGCCCCGGCCGCAGTACCGACCGCCATCCCGGCCGCCAATCCGGCCTTGGACCTGTTGCCCCCGGCCCCCCTCGACGTCCCCCCTGCCTACACCCTCACCCACGAGCTGCCCCCCCTGCCGCCCCCGGCGGCGGAGGCCCTGGCCGAGGAGAGCCTCTCCTTCAGCGGCCTCGAGTCCCTCGACGAGCTGGGCGGGGCCCTCGAGCTGCCGCCGCTGCCGGAGCCGCCCGCCGCGGCGGAGGGGCACCCGGTCCTCCCGGCGGCCCTGCCTGCCGCCTTCGCGGAACCCCTCGAGGCGGCCCATGCGACGCCACCCCCGGTGATCGCTCCGGCGATCTCCATTCCCGAGCCCATCGCCCCCGCGCCTGTCCCGCCGGAACCCATCCCCATGGTCGCGCTGGCTGCGCCCATCGCGGCGGCCATCCCTGCCGTCCTCGGTCAGCCCCCTGCCGCGCCCGGTCAGGCAGCCGAGATGGATCCTGCGCAGATCCAGGCACTTCTGGCCGACTCCCAGCTGATGGATGCCCTGGTGAAGGCCGTGGTGGCCCGCATGGGCGATCAGGTGGTCCGCGAAATCGCGTGGGAAATCATGCCGGAGTTGGCGGGGAAATTGCAAAAATAAGCCCATGACCCGCCCCGCATCCCCGTCCTCCAGGCCCCTCCCATGATCACCGGCTACAACACCGATGTCCGCCACGGGAACCGGGTCTACCACGTGCAGACCGAGGACAAGGGCGTCTCGAACCCCAAGATCGAGACCCTCATCTACGTGGGCGGCGAGATCCTCGACAGCTACCGCTCCTCCTACGAGGACCTGACCGCCGCGCCCCCGGTGTCCGACGGGGCCATCCAGGGCCGCATGGACGAGCAGCACCGGGCGGTCATCCGCGACATCAAGAACGGGAAGTACGACCAGACGCCGCCGGACCTGCTGGAGCAGCAGGCCTTCAACGACCGGCCCCTGGACCAGGCCATCCTGGAGTTCCTCCAGCTGGAGGGCGATGTGGACACCCTGGAGCTGGTGCTGGACCAGCCCCTGAAGCCCGCCTTCGGCGAGCCCTTCCGGGTGCACGTGCGGGCTCGCCTCTGCCAGAGCCAGAGCCCCGTGGCCGATGCCGAGGTCACGGTGAAGCTCGTGTCCAGCCTGAAGAAGGCCACCAGCCTCCTGACGGGGCGCACAGGGAGCGACGGCAACTTCGCCGGTGAGGTGCGGCTGCCGCCCAGCCAGCCCGGCCAGTGCGCCGTGGTGGTGAGCTGCGCCAGCGACCAGGGCTTCGATGAGGTGAAGGCCACCGTGGTGGCCCTGTAGGGCGGTCCTGCCTCAGGCCGGATGGTCGGGATCCCACTGCCGGCGCAGGCGGTGCAGCAGGAGCCGGATCTCCAGGAACAGGGGGCGGGCGGCCAGGAAGCACAGGAAGCCCGCCAGGGGCACCGTGACCTTGAAGCCGATGTGGCGGAACCCGAGCGCCCCGGACACGCCGCCGACGATGAAGGAGGCCAGGATCAGCAGCAGCAGCGTGAGCTTCTGGCGGTTGGCGACGATGCGCTCCCGGCCGTGGCGGTGGTGGACGTTCACGTAGGTGAGGCGGCTCAGCTCGATGCCGATGTCCGTGACCGTGCCCGTGAGGTGCGTGGTGCGCACGGCGGCGCCGGAGATGATGGATGTGACCGTGTTGTGCATGCCCATGATGAAGCAGAGCAGCATGACGGTGCTGGGCAGCGTGAAGCGGATCTCCTGCTGCAGGCGGTTCCCCATGAGCCCGAAGACCATCATCAGCACGGCCTCGATCACGAGGGTCAGCGCGTAGCGGCTGCGCATGCGCCGGCGCTGGCCGAAGCTGATCAGGGTGGTGCAGATGAAGGCCCCCGCCAGGAAGCTGAGCATCATGGCCAGGGCCGCCAAGGCCGTGGTGAGGTCGCCGTCGGCCAGCTCGTCGGCCATGGAGGAGACCACGCCGGTGACATGCGACGTATAGTGGCTCACGGCCAGGAAGCCGCCGGCGTTCACGGCCCCGGCCACGAAGGCCATGGCCCAGGCCAGCTGGCGGTTCAGGCTTTCGGAGCGGAGGCCCCCCTCGCGCACCAGGAGCTTCTCCTGGATGGGCAGGGTGGCCAGGGCCGTCTCCACGGCCGTCTGCAGCTGGTGGCCGGACAGACGGGTCCTCAGCAGCCGCCGGAGATAGCGGCCCGCGATCAGCTGGAGGTAGCGGGGAATGCGGCGCATGGAGGGCGAAGTCCCATCCCAGTTAACCATCCGGAGGCCCCGGCGGGCCAGCGGCGCCGATGGAGATGGAGGGCCCGTTTCGATTAGGGTGGAAGCATGCGGACGATCCTCCTCCTCCACACGGGCGGCACCCTCGGCATGATGCCCAGCGGCGAGCCCGCCTCCCTGGCCCCGGGGCGCTTCCTGGACCACCTGCTGGAGCAGGTGCCCGAGCTGGGCCAGATGGCGCGCCTCTCCGTGGAGGTGCCCTTCAACCAGGATTCCTCCTGCCTGGAGCCCGGGCACATCCTCCTCCTGGCCTCGCGGGTGCGCGCGGCGGCCCAGGCCTTCGACGGCTTCGTCATCATCCACGGCACGGACACCATGGCCTTCACGGCCTCCTGCCTGGGCTTCCTCCTGGCGGACCTGGGCAAGCCCGTGGTGCTCACGGGCAGCCAGAGGCCCCTCGCCTTCGTCCGCAGCGACGCCCGCAGCAACCTCGTCAACGCCGTGGACCTGGCCTGCCGCGGCATCCCCGAGGTGGGCATCTGCTTCGGCACCCACTGGATCCGCGGCGTGGCCGCGGACAAGCTGAGCGTCCACCAGTTCGAGGCCTTCCAGAGCCCCAACCTGCCGCCCCTGGCGGAGATCGGCGCGGAGATCCTCCTCCATCCCGAGGTGGGCCAGTTCGTCCGCCAGGTGCCGCCGGGCCTCGGCGACCGGCTGGACCTGGCCATCCACACCCAGACGCCCCACCCCGGCATGGCCTGGAGCCCGGCTCCGGCCCAGGCGCGGGCCATGCTGATCCAGGCCTTCGGCGCCGGCAACCTGCCCATGGACCGGGAGGACCTCCGGGGCGCACTGGAGGATGCGCGGCGGCGGCGCCTGCCCGTGGTGGTCATCTCCCAGTGCCCCTACGGCGGCGTGGACCTCTCCGCCTACGAGCTGGGCCGCCGCATCGAGTCCATGGGCGCCATCTCCGGCGGCCTGCACACCCGCTGGGCGGCCCTGGCGAAGCTCGGCCTCGTGCTGGGCGCCGGCGGCGGCATCGACGAGGTGCGGGAGGCCTTCCGGGTACGGTGGGCGGGGGAGCCCATGCAAGAGGGGGCGTGGTCGCAGGTCTGAGGGCGCGTGATTCCCTCCTCGCCGGGGGCCGACTCTGGACGCGCCACTGGCGTGTCCTCCGTCACCCGGCGGTCGGGAGGGCCGGGGAGCCGATGCCGGACGGGGCGTGGTCGCAGGCTTGACGGGCTTTTTGGCCGCAGGCCTTCTCCAAACGCGCCACAGGCGCGTTTGGAGCTAGGTAAACTGATGGTTTATTGGGAAATCAAACCATGCTGGACGCCAACCTCCTGCGCAACGACCTCGACGCCGTGGCGGCCCGCCTGGCCGATCGGGGCTACACGCTGGACCGGGCGCGCTATCAGGAGCTGGACCAGCGGCGCCGGGCGGCGCTCCAGGAGGCGGAGGCCCTCAAGGCCGAGCGCAACCGCGTGAGCGACGAGGTGGGCCGCCTCAAGCGGGCCAAGGAGAACGCCGACCACCTCATCGCCCAGCAGCGGGAGGTGGGCGACCAGCTCAAGGCCCTGGAGGCCGCAGAGCGCGAGCTCGAGGCTGCCTTCAAGGACTTCCTGGCGGGCATCCCCAACCCGCCCCACGCCAGCGTGCCCGCCGGAAAGGATGAGCATGCCAACGTGGAGATCAAGCGCTGGGGCCAGATTCCGGCGATCGAGGCGCCCAAGGACCACGTGGAGCTGGGTACCGCGCTCGGCATCCTGGACCTGGACCGGGCCGCCAAGCTCAGCGGCGCGCGCTTCGCCGTGCTGAAGGGCCTGGGCGCCAAGCTGGAGCGGGCCCTCATCGCCTTCATGCTCGACCGCCAGACCGCCGCGGGCTACACCGAAGTGATCCCGCCCTACCTGGTGAACGCCGACAGCATGTACGGCACGGGCCAACTTCCCAAGTTCGAGCAGGACCTCTTCAAGACCTCCCGCGGGGACGGCGGGGCGCTCTACCTCATCCCCACGGCCGAGGTCCCCGTCACCAACCTCTACCGCGACGAGATCCTGGCTGCGGATGCGCTCCCCCTGCGCCACTGCGCCTTCACGCCCTGCTTCCGCAGCGAGGCCGGCAGCTACGGCAAGGACACCAAGGGCATCATCCGCCAGCACCAGTTCCACAAAGTGGAGCTGGTGACCTTCGCCGCCGCCGATGAGGCCGAGGCCGAACTGGAGCGGCTCACGGCCAACGCCGAGGCCATCCTCGAGGCCCTGGGCCTGCCCTACCGCCGCGTGCTGCTCTGCACGGGCGACATGGGCTTCAGCAGCCAGAAGACCTACGACCTGGAGGTCTGGCTGCCCTCCCAGAACACCTACCGGGAGATCAGCTCCTGCAGCTGGTTCGGCGACTTCCAGGCCCGCCGTGCCAACATCCGCATGAAGGGCAGAGAGGGCAAGCCCGCCTTCGTGAACACCCTGAACGGCAGCGGCCTCGCCGTGGGCCGCACCTGGGTGGCCCTCCTGGAGAACTACCAGCAGCCGGACGGCAGCATCGTCGTGCCCGAGGCCCTGCGGCCCTACCTCGGCGCCGAGGTGATCCGCTGAGGGGCGTTCCCGTCCTTAGCGCTGAAGGCTTGCGCCTTCAGCGCATGGGAAGGGATGTGATCAGGGATGCGTCCTTTTCCATCGCTCCGGGCGAAGCCCTGGGCCTGGTTGGCGCGAGCGGGGCGGGGAAGACCACGCTGCTGCACCTGGTGCTGGGGCTGCTGGAGCCCACGGAAGGACGGATCCTCCTGGAGGGCGAGCCCTGGTCGCCCCTGCCGGAGCGGGAGCGTCGCCAGCGCCGGCCGCGCATCCAGGCCGTGTTCCAGGATCCCCTCGCCAGCCTGCCGCCCCACCGCACGGGTTGGGAGATCCTCCAGGAGCCGCTGGAGGTCTGGGGGCGCGGGGCCCCGGCCACCCGCCGCGAGGCGGCTGCCCACATGGCGGCGCGCGTGAAGTTCCCCGAGCCGGCCCTGGACCAGCGGCCCGCCGCGTGGTCCGGCGGCCTGGCCCAGCGGCTCTGCCTGGCCCGGGCCCTCATGCTGGAACCGGCCCTGCTGGTGTTGGACGAGCCCTTCTCGGCCCTGGACCCCACCCTGGCCGGCCACCTGCTGGCCCTGCTGCTGGACCTCAAGGCCGAAGGCACGGCCCTGCTGATGGCCAGCCACGACGGGGCGGCCGTGGAGACCCTGTGCGATCGGGTGGTGGAGCTGTCAGCTGTCAGTAACTGATAGCCGATAGCCGATAGCCAGGAGCTACTCCTCCACCGGCACCTGGACGGCGCTGGCGTTCACGTAGATGCCGCCGAAGTGGCCCCAGAAGCTGCTGAGGCCGGGGCGCAGGCGGCCCTCCTGGTCGAGGGACTGGAGTTCCGCGGAGAGGAGCTTCTGGGCCTCGGTGGTCTGGACCTCCTGGATGAGGGTCCGGCGGGTCTCGAAGGTCAGGGCCGGGGCGGGCTCCCGGGAGGTGATGCGGGCGGCCCAGAGCTTGCCGTCCTGGGCCCAGAGCAGGGGCGTGGTCTGGCCCACGGGCGTGTCCAACAGGGCCTTGCGGATGCCGGGGTGGGCCACCAGGTCGCGGAGGCCGCTGAGGGGGGCCGCGGCCTGGTCGGTGACGGGACCCACGGCCTGGAGGCCGCCGGTCTTCAGGGCCTGCTCCGCCTTGGCCAGGGCCTGCTTGCGGGACTCCTCGAGGCGGTAGGCGGCCAGGACCTTGGCGCGGACCTCCTTGAAGGGCGGCACGGCCTCCGGCAGCTCCTCCTGCACCCGGAAGAGGATGTGGCGATCGGCGAAGCGCATGGGCTTGGAGACTTCCCCCACCTTCAGGCGGAAGGTCTCGCCAGCAAGCTGGGCCAGCTCAGGCAGGCCCTCGGACTGGGCGCCGGGCTCGTTGCTGAAGGGCTGGCTGAGCTGGGCCTGGCTGCCCAGGCTCTTGGCGGCAGAGGCCAGGTCGCCGCCGTTGGCGCGCTTGCGGATCTGCTCCAGGCGCTCCTGGGCCCGGGCGTTGAAGCGGTCGTCGGAGATCTCCTTGGCGAGCTGCTCCTTGACGTCCTCGAAGCGCTTCTCGCGGCGGCCCTCCAGCTTGATGAGGTGGATGCCGTACACGGTGCGGACGGGCTGGCTGATCTCGCCGGGCTTGAGGGTCGCGGCGGCCTCGGAGAAGGGCTTCTGCATCTGGGGGAAGCGGAACCAGCCCAGGTCGCCGCCGTTGCCCTTGGCGCTGGGATCCTCGCTGAGCTCCTCGGCGGCCTTGGCGAAGTCCTGTCCTTTCACGAGGCGCTCGCGCAGCAGCTGGGCCTTGGCCTTGGCCTCCTGGGCCTGGGTGTCGCCTTCGGCCTTGAAGAGGATGTGGCGGGCCTTGAACTCGATGAAGTCGTTCTTGCGGGCCTCGAAGGCGGCCTTGAGGGTGGCGTCGTCCACCTGGAGGTCCTTGCCCAGGGCGGCGCGGTCCACGGCCACGTACTGGATGACGCGGCGGGGGGGCTGGAGGAAGCGGTCGCCGCCGGCCTTGTAGAAGGGCTTCAGGGTCCCGTCGCCGGGATCGGCCACGGTGGCGGGATCCACGGCCAGGGCGACCTGCTGGAAGGCCACCTTCTCATTGCGCAGGCGGTCCTCCACCGCCAGCCAGGCGCCGTCCACGGGCACCTGCACGGCCGCCTGCTGGATGAGCTTGGAGCGCAGCAGCTCGCTGCGCAGGTTCCGCTCCTGGAGGGCCGGGTTGAAGCCGGTCTCCTGGAAGATCTGCTTCAGCTCCGCCGTGGACTTCAGGTTGCCCTGGGCGTCCAGGAGGATGGGGTACTGCTTCAGGAAGGCCCGCAGGCGGGCGCCGACTTCTTCATCCGTCACCACCACGTGGTGCCGCTCCGCCAGCTCCTCCATGAGCTTCTGGTTGATGAGGTCGCGCAGGGCCTGGGACTGGACGAAGGGCTTGAGGGCCTCGGGGCTGGCCTGCTTGCCATAGCGCTGGTAGAGCTCCTGCATGTGCTCCGCCAGGTCGCGAAGCAGCACGTCGCGGCCGTAGACCCGCGCCACCACCGTATCCGGCGTGTCCACCCGGCCTGAGGGGGCCAGATAGGCCACCAGTCCCAGGAGGACGACGATCATGACCGCCGCCATGGGCGTGCGGTTGGATTTGAAGACCTGACGGAAGGAACGCAGCATGCGGGGGCTCCGGGGCACGGACCTCCCAGATTACCGCGGGGGCGCTTTATATGACAGGCTCCCCTGTTGGATTACACTGGAATGCTGGAGTGTTTGCATGGCCGTCCTGCCCGTACTGACCTGGGGCGATCCCCGATTGAAGAAGAACAGCGAGGATGTGGGGGCGTGGACCCCGGAGCTGGAGCAACTGGTGGCGGACATGTTCGAGACCGCCCTCGACGAGGAGGGTGTGGGCCTCGCCGCGCCTCAGATCGGCGTGAACCTGAACCTGGCGGTGATCGACTGCTCCTGCGGCGAAGACCCGGCCCAGAAGCTCATCCTCATCAACCCCGAGGTCACCCATGAAGAGGGCAGCCAGGTGGGCCCCGAGGGCTGCCTGTCCATCCCCGGCATCCGGGAAGTGCTGGAGCGCCCCCAGAAGGTGGCCATCCGCAACCGGACCAAGGACGGGAGCTGGCACGAGCTGGTGGGCGAGGACCTGCTGGCCCGGGCCTTCTGCCATGAGATCGACCATCTGCGCGGGCGCCTCTTCGTGGAGTATTTCGGCCCCGTGAAGCGCCAGGTCATCCAGCGCAAATACCAGAAACAGGCCCGCGGATGACCCGCATCGCGTTCCTCGGCACCCCCCGCGCGGCCGTTCCGGCCCTCCGGGCTCTGGCCGAGGAGGGCGTGGCGGCGGTGTTCTCCAACCCGGACCGGCCCGCGGGCCGGGGGCGCCACCTGGAGTCGCCGCCGGTGAAGCTGGCGGCCCTGGAGCTGGGCCTGCCGGTCCACCAACCCCTGACCTGGAAGGCGCCGGAGACCCGGGCCCTGTGGGAATCCCTGGAGATCGACCTGGCGGTGGTGGTGGCCTACGGGCACCTGCTGCCCCGCTGGATGCTGGAGTCCTGCGCCAACGGCGTCTGGAACCTGCACTTCTCCCTGTTGCCCCGCTGGCGCGGCGCCGCCCCGGTCAACCACGCCCTCCTGGCCGGCGACGAGGAGACCGGGGTCAGCCTCATGCGGCTCACGGAGGGGCTGGACGAGGGGCCGGTCCTGGCCCAGTCCCGCCGCCCCATCGGCCAGGGGGACACGGCCGAGAGCCTGCTGGCGGCCCTGTCCACGGACGCGGCGGAGCTCCTCATGGACCAGCTGCCCCTCCTGCTCTGCGGCTGCGGCCGGCCCCTGGAGCAGCGCCACGAGGGGGCCACCTACGCCTCCAAGCTCCGCAAGGACATGGGCCGGCTGGACTGGCACCGCCCCGCGGCGGAGCTGCACCGCCAGGTCCGCGCCCTCTGGCCCTGGCCGGGCACCGAGCTGCAGGTGGAGGGCCAGCCCCTCAAGGTCTGCGGCGTGGGGATCCTGCGCACCTGCTACCGCGAGCCGGGCCAGATCCTGTGGGGCAAGGAGGGCGCCTGGCTCACCACCCCCGACGGCGCCCTGGAACTCACCCAGCTCCAGCGCCCCGGCAAGCCCGTCCAGCCTGCCCTCCAGGCCCTCCAGCCCTGGGGCGCCACCGGCAGCCGGGCACTCAGCTGATCGAAAGACGGGGACAGGATTAACAGGATGAAAAGCTGGATTAACAGGATTAAAACTTTGTTTTGAATCCTGTTACCTGCTTATCGGCCAAGCTCAGCCCCATGTTCGCAAGATGAAAGGCTGGAGCCGGAGATGACGGAGAAACGGCCTCGGGTCCACAGATTTGCACAGATTGAAAACGGGGCTGCGGCTGATTTGGGGGTGCAGCTTCGCAAGCGTGGGCGCCCCCATGACCTCCGGCAACGCCGGAGGCCGCCTTCGGCGGGCCCACGCATGGTGGGTCGAGCCCCCTCCGCGCTCTCCGCGCGCCCGAAGGGCGGTCTCTGCGCCCTCTGCGTTCCGCTTTTCTGGCTGAGGCTCGCCGATAATCAGGTCCTGTTAATCCTTCAAAATCCTGTTAATCCTGTCCCCGTTTTTTTGTCGGCTACGCCAGCCTCGCCGCCACGTCACGGTAGTCGGGATCCATGGTGTGGACGGCCTTGAACTCGGCGGCGGCGAGGGCGGGCTGGCCCTGCTGGAGGAAGATCTCCGCCAGGTCGTAGCGGAGGCCGATGCTGTCCTCGGGCGGGAAACCCGGGGCCTCGATGCCCTGGCGCAGCCAGTCCACGGCGGCCTTGAGGTCGCCCCGGGCCTGCTCGCAGATGCTGAGCATGGAGCAGCACTCCAAGGTGCGCTCGGGGTCGCCCATGGCGATCTTGAACTCCTCGATGGCGGGATCGATGAGCATCATCTCCTTGTAGGCGATGCCCAGGTTGTAGTGGGTGTCGTAGTCGTCGCCCTTGACCTGCTTCTCCACGCCCTCGCGGAAGGCGCTGAACAGCTCGTCCACGCTCTGGATCTTTTCCACGACGTTGGTGGCGTCGTGCATCTCCTCGCCCTCGCCCGTGTCCATGAGCGCGGTGCCCAGCACGTCCGTGAGGTCGAAGAAGGAGTTGGCGAAGTCGCTCTCCGCCAGGGCGCTGGCCTTGGGGACGTGGCCCAGCTTCTGAAGGGCCGTGGAGGCCCGGTCCAGACGGGCTTCCAGCTCCGGATGCCCGGGGAACTGGGCGAGGGCGGCCTGGATCTCGGCCATCGCCTCGTCCGGGCTGCCGTAGTCCAGCTGGAAGTCGATGTCGCCCAGGAGGCCGGCCAGCTCCTCCGGGATGTCCGGTGCGCCGGCCTCCGCGGCCAGGGCCTCGATGGTCTCCGGGGACAGGATGCCCGTGGGCATGGGGGGGAGCGGCGTGGTGGGCGCCGAGAAGGGAACGGCCTTGGCCTCCAGCTCCGTGAGGGTGTCGTCCATCCAGCCCAGGTCCGAGGCGTCCAGGGCCGCGGGCTCCATCGGGGCCGGAGCCGGGGTCGGAATCGGGGCAGGGGGCGCCGGGACGGGCGGGAGGCCGGCCGCCGCGGCGAAGGGGTCCGGCAGGACCGGCAGGCCCTCGCCCAGGGCGATGGCCTCGCGGAGAGGGGTGGGAGGGGCCGCCGCAGGCGGGGGTGGCGGCGGGGGCTGGGGGGCGAAGGCCGCGACATCCAGCTCGATGGGCTCGAGCTTAGCGGGGACGGGCTCGGGCAGCGCGATGGGAGCCGCGGGGGCGGGAGGGGCCACCGGAATGGGCGGGGCGACGGGAACCGGCGGGAGCGCGGCGGGGGGAGGCGGCGCGGGCGGCCTCACCGGCTGGGGTGGGGCGGCGGGGCGCGCGCCCGGTTCGGGCAGGCCCAGGGTCCGGCGGTGGATGCGGGTGGAGCCCGGGAAGAGCTGCTCGGCCATGTCCAGCAGGTGGGTGGCCTCCTGCTTCTTGCCGAGCTGGGCCAGGGCCTGGGCGCTCTGCACGTACTGCATCTGCACCTTGGTGAGATGCCCCGTGGTGCGGTGCACGGCGACGATGGCCTCGATGAGGTTGAGATCCGAGGGATCCAGCTCCAGGGCCTTCTTGTAGGTCTCCACGGCGCGCTCGGGGCTGCCGCTGCGGAGCAGGGCCTCGGCCTCGCGGGCGAACTGCTCCATGCGGAGCCGCCGCACGGGATCCAGCTCGGTCTCCCGGACCTGGAGGGTGCCTTCGGCGGGCGCGGCACCGCCGAAGCCTGGGCTCGGGGCCTCCGGCGCGCGGAAGGTGGCCGCGGGGGCGGCGGAAGCATCCGGAACCGCGCCCAGGGCGCGGAGCTGGCCCGAGAGCTGGCCGATGAGGCCCTGGTCGTTGGCCTGGTGGGCGAGGCCGTAGGCGCTCTGGAGGGCCTGGACCTGCTCGCCGCGGTTGCCGCTCTGATGGGCGATCTCCGCCAGGAGGATCCAGGCCTCGATGCCCATGGCGTTCTGCATGGCGGTCCGGAGGCTCCGGGCCACGGTGTCGCCTGAGCCCCGGCGGGCCAGCTCGCGGGCGATGGGCGCGAAGAGCCGCAGGCCCTCCTCGCCGCGATCGGCGTTCACTAGGTTGCGGAGGGCCTTCTCCGCGAGCGGAAGGGACTTCTCGGGCAGCTGGGCGATCTCCGCCAGGGCCTCCAGGGCGCGGTCGGGGTGGCCGCTGCGGATCTCGATCTCCGCCAGGGCCTCCAGCAGTTCCGTATCCCTGGGATTGCTGGAGAGGCCCTCCCTCAGGTGCTGGGCCGCCGCGGCGTAGTCGCCCTGGATCACCGCCAGCCGGCTCTGGGTGAGGAAGACATGGGGCGTGGAGATCATCGCCTTGGCGCGCTCGAGGATCTGGCTCGCCTCGCCGTGCATCTGCTCCATGGCCAGGGACTCGGCCACCTCCAGGTAGATGCCCGCGGCGCGGTCCTTCATGCCCTCCTTGTTGTAGAGGTCCGCGAGCTTGACCTTCATCTTCAGGTTCTTGGGGTCCAGGTCGACGACCTTGTTGAACTCCTCCAGGGCCCGCTTGATGAGGCCCTTCTTCTGGAAGTGCTCGGCCACCTGCATGTGGACCTTCACCGCATCGGTGACCTTGTTCATCTGGCGGTAGAGGTCCGCCAGGCGCTGGGCCGCGTCGATGTCCTCGGGGGCGTTGCGCACCACCTTCTGATAGATGGCGGCGGCGCGGGCGTGGAAGCCGTCCCGTTCGTAGGCGTTGCCGAGGCGCTTGTGGATCTCCACGCCCTCCCGGGTCCGGCCGATCTGCAGGTAGAGATCGCCGATCTGGTTCAGGGTGGCGTAGTCCTTGGGGTTGTCGTCGACGAGCTTGAGGAACTCGTCGATGGCCCGGTCCACCTTCCCCGCTGTCAGGAGCTTGTCGGCTTCCTTCTTGACTTTGACGCGATCAATGGCCATTCACTGCCTCAGGTTGCCTGACGGGGGTTCGGAAAGTGTAGGCGGGGCGGGCCCGCCTTGGATAGATCCGGCGTGCTAACCGAGGTTGCGGCCCGTGAAGCTGTGGGGCAGCAGGTCCTCCAGCCGGTGGAGCACGCGGTCGCGGCGGTTGGCCAGGAGGATCGGCAGGTGCTCGGCAAACTCTGCCAGGGCCTGCCTGCAGGCGCCGCAGGGCGGCGTCAGCAGGTCCGCGTCCGTCACCACCACGGCGGCCACCAGGCCCCCGGGGCGCAGGCCCGCGGCCACGGCGGCGCTGAGAGCTCCCCGTTCGGCGCAGAGGGTCACGGGGTAGGCGGCATTCTCCACATTGCACCCGGCCACGATGTCGCCCGAGGAGGTCCGCAGCGCCGCTCCGACCTGGAAATGGGAATAGGCCGCATGGGCGTTGGCCCGGGCCCCCCAGGCCGCTTCCAGCAGGGGGGTCCAGGCGGGGGATTGGGGATCGTCGAACACCATCGCCTCCTGCATGTCCCTAGCTTAGCGGAGGCGGGTCCCCGGCGCCTTCGGCCCGGGCCAGGGCAAGGGCCCGCCAGCAGGGGGTGTGGCCCCTCACCTCCCGGGTCTCCAGGGCGCCCTGGAGCTCCAGGCTGACGTCCCGCTTCTGGAGGCGGGCCTGGAGCACGGCGCCCGAGAGCCGCTCCAGCTCCCGCTCGAAGGGCCGGCCCGGGGCCCAGACGCCGAGGTCGAGCCTCAGATGGAGGCCCTGGGGCCGCTCCTCCTGGAAGGTGCGCACCCAGAGCTGGCTGCGCTGGGCCGTGCGCTTCCAGTGGACCCGGCCCGGGGGATCCCCCGCCCGCCAGGGGCGCGCGCCCTCGGGGCTGCTGGTCCCCTCCAGGGCCACAGTGCGGTGCCCCTCGCCCCGCCAGCCCGCCGGCGGGGCGGGGGGGGGGCGGGGGGGGGGCAGGATGAGCAGGTCCTGGTCCAGGTCGAGGAATCGGGCCTTCTCCACCAGGCCGAAGGGGAAGCGGGTGCGCAGCTCCAGCCGGCGCACCTTCGTCCAGCCTCGGCGGCCCGCCCGGGCCTGAAGGACCACCAGCGTGTCCTCGCCCGGAGTGGTCCGGCCCAGGAAGCCCGGCTCCACCTGGCCATCTTCCAGGCTGAGGTGGAGCTCCAGGCCCCGGATCCGGCCCCGGCCCTGGTCCCGCAGGCGGAGCCGGAGACCGCCCCGGACGCGGGCGAAGAGGTTGCCCTCCTCGAGGCCGGCCACCGCCAGGCCCTGGAGGGCCCGGCGGCTGAGAACCCCGGAGACCAGGAAGAGGCCCAACATCAGGGAGAACACCAGGTAGAGCAGGTTGTTCCCGGTGTTCACGGAGAAGGCGCCCACGGCCAGCAGGGCCAGCAGGCACTGCGCGCCCAGCCCGGTGAGGGAGAGGCGTAGGTGGCGGTCGCTCCACAGCTGCATCGCCTCCAGCCTACCTCGCCATGCGATTCCGGATCGCCTGATAGCATGATCCTCCATCCCCACAAGGTCCCCCATGCTGGAACGTGTCCTTCGCACGAAATCCCTGGAGCAGCTCCGCGCCAGCGCCGAGGAGCCCGAGCACCAGCTCAAGAAGAACCTGGGGGCCTTCGACCTCACCATGTTCGGCATCGGGGCCATCATCGGCGCGGGCATCTTCTCCAGCATCGGCACCGCCGCCGCCGGGAACATGGCCGATGGGCGGCTTCCGGCGGGACCCGGCCTGGTCCTCAGCATCCTCATCGTCGCCGTCATCTGCGGCTTCACCGCCCTGGCCTACGCGGAGCTGGCCTCCATGATCCCCGTGTCGGGGAGCGCCTACACCTACGCCTACGCGACGCTGGGCGAGCTGATGGCCTGGATCATCGGCTGGGACCTGCTGCTGGAGTACGCCATCTCCAACGTGGCCGTGGCCATCTCCTGGGGCGACTACGCCCGCAGCTTCCTCTCCACGGTGCTCCACGTGGACATCCCCGGCTGGCTGGGCATGGACCCCCGCAGCGCCCTCAAGCTCGTCCAGGGCGTGCCGGCCATGGACCTCGGCGCCAAGCTCGAGGCCCTGGCCCAGGCCAAGGCGGGACTCGTGAACGGCGGGGCCACCTTCGCCAACTGGGAGGTGCTGAAGGCGGCCCCCACGGTGGGCGGCTTCCCAATCACCATCAACCTGCTCGCCGTGGTCATCACGGCCGTCATCACATGGCTCTGCTACATCGGCATCAAGGAGAGCGCCCGGGTGAACGGCGTCATGGTGGTGATCAAGGTGATCATCCTGCTGGCCGTGGTGGGGCTCGGCGTCAAGTTCATCAGCCCCGACAACTGGCATCCCTTCGTGCCCCACGGGTTCCGGGGCATCCAGGCCGGGGCGGCCATCATCTTCTTCGCCTTCATCGGCTTCGACGCCGTGAGCACCACGGCCGAGGAATGCCGCGATCCCGGCCGCGACCTGCCCCGGGGCATCCTGGGCTCCCTGATCATCTGCACCGTCATCTACGCCGCCGTGGCCCTGGTGGTGACGGGCATGCTGCACTACACGAAGCTGGGCGGCATCGCGGATCCCCTGGCCTACATCTTCACCCAGCACAAGATGGGGGGCATCGCCGCGGTCATCAGCTTCGGAGCCGTCATCGCCACCACCGCCGCGCTGCTGGTCTACCAGGTGGGCCAGCCCCGCATCTTCCTGAGCATGAGCCGCGACGGCCTGCTGGGCTCCTGGTTCGGGAAGGTCCATCCGAAGTTCAAGACCCCCTCCACGGCCACGGTACTCACGGGCTTCCTGGTGGCCATCCCCGCGGCCCTGCTCAACATCGACGAGGTGGTGGAGCTGGCCAACATCGGCACCCTCTTCGCCTTCGTCATCGTCTGCGCGGCCGTGCTCATCCTGCGCAAGCGCCGCCCGGAGGCCCCCCGGAAGTTCGTCATGCCCTACGCCTGGGTGGTGGCGCCAATGGGCATCCTCGGCTGCTTCTGGATCGCCCGGGGCCTGCCCGCCATCACGTGGTACCGCTTCTTCGCCTGGCTGGGCATCGGGCTGGTGATCTACTTCTTCTTCGGATCGCGGAACAGCCGCCTGGAGGCCCCGTCTGCGCGATGATGGACCTGGAGTCCGCGCCATGTTCACAGGACTGATCCGCCACTTGGGCACCCTCGAATCCCGGTCCTCCCGGCCCGGCGGGGCGCGGCTCCGCATCGCCGCCCCGGCGGACCTGCTGGCCCGGGCGGAGCTGGGCGCCAGCATCGCGGTGAACGGCGCCTGCCTCACCAGCGTGGCCGTGGACGGCCGCGCCTGGGAAGCGGACCTCAGCGAGGAGACCCTGGCGAAGACCACCCTCGGCCGCCTGGCCCTGGGCGCCGCGGTGCACCTGGAGCCGGCCCTGCGCGTGGGCGATCCCCTGGACGGCCACCTGGTTTCGGGCCACGTGGACGCCGTGGGCCGGCTGCTGGAGCGGCCGCGGGCCCAGGGTGGCCTCGACGAGGGCATCTGGCGCTTCGCCATGCCCGCCGAGCTCGCGCCCATGACCGCCGCCAAGGGCTCCATCTGCGTGGACGGCATCTCGCTCACGGTGGTGGACTGCGGCACGGACTGGTTCACCGTGGCCCTCATCCCCGAGACCGTCATCCGCACGGCCCTTGCCTCCATGCGCCCCGGCGATCCCGTGAACCTGGAGGCTGACCCCATCGGCCGCTTTGTGGCCCGGGCCCTTGCCCTCCGCGCCAGCGACGAGAAGCTGGCCCGCTTCGCCCGGGACGGGTGGGGTAGCTGAATCCGCTCAAGAGCTGGAACACAGAGGGCACAGAAATCACACAGAGGGCGCAGAGGGAATGACCTGCTCTTGTTTCTTCTCTGTGTGCGCTGCGCCCCTCTGCGTGTTCTGTGTTCCGGCTTTTTTGCGTTTGGGATGGGACCTACTCCCGCGCGCCCTTGCGGATGCGGTCCAGCTCGCGCTTCTGTTCGCGGGCCTTCAGGGCCTCGCGCTTGTCGCCCACGGCCTTGCCCTCGGCCAGGGCCACCTTCACCTTGATCTTCCCCTGCTCGTTCAGGTAGATGGCCAGGGGGATGATGGTGAGGCCCTTGCGGACCACCTTGGCGGTCATCTTCGTGATCTCGGCCTTGTGCAGCAGGAGCTTGCGGGGGCGCAGCGGGTCGTGGTTGGCGTAGGTGCCGAACTCATAGGGCGAGATGTGGGCCTGCTTGAGCCAGAGCTCCCCGGCCACCGCATCCACGTAGGCGTCCTGGAGCTGGCCCAGGCCCGCCCGCAGGGCCTTCACCTCGGTGCCCTGGAGCGCGATCCCCGCCTCCCAGGTCTCTAGGACGTGGTAGTTGTGCAGGGCTTTGCGGTTGCGGACCAGATCCTCGGACATGACGCCATTGTATCCGCCGGTACACTGGACCTTTTGGGATGCGCTCATGCTCCAAAAGATCCTCGCCCCGATCATCGCCTGGATGGTGGCCGTGATGGCCGCCATGGGGCCCCTGGGCGTCATGCTGCTCATGGCCATCGAGAGCGCCTGCATCCCCCTGCCCAGCGAGGTCATCATGCCCTTCGCGGGCTACCTGGCCTTCAAGGGACAGCTCACCTTCTTCGGCCTGGGGGCCGGCAACCCCGTGGCCCAGATCTGGATCGCGGGCATCTTCGGCGCCTTGGGCTGCAACCTGGGCAGCATCCCGGCCTACGAGGTGGGGGCCTGGGGCGGGCGGCGCGCCGTGGAGAAGTACGGCCGCTACATCTGGCTGCACACGGGGCACCTGGACCAGGCCCACCGCTTCTTCGAGCGCTTCGGCACCTGGGCCATCTTTATCGGCCGCCTGCTGCCCGTGGTGCGCACCTTCATCGCCCTGCCCGCCGGCATCGCCCGCATGAACCGCACCCGCTTCCACCTCTACACCTTCGCCGGCAGCCTGCCCTGGTGCCTGGCCCTGGCCTGGATCGGCTACAAGCTCGGCGAGAAGTGGAACACCCTCGGCGCCTACTTCCACAAGCTCGACGCCGTCATCGGCGTCCTGATCGCCGCCGGCGTGGCGTGGTTCATCTACGACCACTTCAAGAACAGAAGCAAAGGCTGAGACAGGATTAACAGGATGAAAAGCTGGATTAACAGGATTAAAGCCCTTGCTTTTGAATCCTGTTAATCCTTTCTAATCCTGTTAAGCCTGTCCCAGCTTTTTCATTTGGCGAACCGGTCCGCCGCCGCCACCAGGGCCCGGGAGATGCCGGGCTCAAAGGCGCTGTGGCCGGCGTCGGGGACGATGACGAGGTCGGCTTCGGGCCAGGCCTTGGACAGGGCCCAGGCGCTCTCGATGGGACAGACCATGTCGTAGCGGCCCTGGATGATGCTTCCGGGGATGCCCTTGAGCCGGTGCGCATCGCGCAGGAGCTGGGCCTCGTCCATCCAGCCCTTGTTCAGGAAGTACTGGCACTCGATGCGGGCAAAGGCCAGGGTGGTGGCCTCGTCGCCGTAGGAGGCGATGAAGTCGGGATCGGGGATGAGCTTGCTGGTGGCGCCCTCCCAGATGCTCCAGGCCTTGGCGGCGGGAAGGTTCACGGCCGGGTCCTCGCTGAGGAGGCGCCTGGCGTAAGCCTGCAGGAAATCGCCGCGCTCGGCTTCCGGGATGGCGTCGCGGTAGGGCTCCCAGGCGTCCGGGAAGATGCGGCTGGCGCCTTCCTGGTAGAGCCAGTCCACCTCGCGCTGGCGCAGCAGGAAGATGCCCCGGAGGATCAGCTCCGTCACCCGCTCGGGGTGCGCCTCCGCGTAGGCCAGGCCCAGGGTGGCGCCCCAGGAGCCGCCGAAGACCATCCAGCGCTCGATGCCGAGCTCCACGCGGATGCGCTCGATGTCGGCCACCAGGTCCCAGGTGGTGTTTTCGCGCACCTCGGCGTAGGGCGCGCTCTGGCCGCATCCGCGCTGGTCGAAGAGGATGATGCGGTACTTCTCCGGATCGAAGTAGCGGCGGTGCTTGGGGCTGGTGCCGCCCCCGGGGCCGCCGTGGAGGAAGATCACCGGCTTGCCGGCCGGATTGCCACTCTCCTCGACGTAGATCTCATGCAGGCCAGAGACCTTCAGGCGGTGCGTGCGGGTGGGCTCGATGGGCGGGTAGAGCCAGCTGACAGGATCCTTGCGAAGCGGCATCGAGGACTCCAAAAGGGGTTCAGCATCAGGAAACCACACTCGCAGAGGTTCAGGAGGGAACAGAGGGTCGCCGAGAAAAGCTGGCTTTCATTTCTCTGCGGAACTCATTCTCCTCCACAATCTCTGCGAGTGTCGTTCCGCGGTGTCCGGGTCACACAAAGAACAGCGCGGCCGCCCCGGCCAGCGCGAGCAGCGTGCCCAGGATCGCATGGCCGCCCACCTTCTCCCTGAAGCCGAAGTGGGAGACGGGCAGGAGGATCACCGGGGAGAGCGACATCAGGGTGGCGGCCACGCCCATGGGCGCCTTGGCGATGGCCACCAGGGACAGCACCACCCCCAGCACAGGGCCTGTGACGGCGCCGAGGCCGATGGCGGCCGTGGCCCAGGTGTCCCGCAGGCCGCCCAGGGTGCCGCGGAGGCGGCCCGAGGCCCCGAAGTAGAGCAGCAGGGCGCCGAGGCCCGCCGAGACGCGGATGAGGTTGGCGGAGATGGGCGGGAATCCCCCCGCCAGGCCCTTCAGGCTGAAGAGGAGGCCCACGGACTGTCCCAGGGCGCCGCCGATGCCCAGCAGGACGCCGCGCCACAGGTGGGGGTGGGCCTCGCGGTCGCCCCCGTCCCAGACCACCCAGGCGATGCCGCCGAGGGTGACGCCCATGGCCAGGAGCTTCGGCGCATTCAGGGTCTGGCCCAGAAAGCCCCAGGCCAGCAGGGCGCTGAAGACCGGCGAGAGGGTCATCAGCAGCATGGCCAGCCGGGCCCCGATGAGCACGAAGGCCTCGAACAGCACCGCGTCCCCCACGGCGAAGCCGATGAGGCCCGAGGCCCCCAGCCAGCCCAGGCGGACGCTGCCCGCCGCCCAGGGAAAGGGCTGGCCGTAGAGGGCGAGGTGCAGCAGGACGAGGAGGCCCCAGGCCATGAGCAGGCGGATCAGGTTCACGCTGGCCGAGCCCACCCGCCGGCCCGCGAGGGTGAAGCAGACCGAATTGAGGGCCCAGCACACGGAAGTGAGCAGAGCGGCGCTTTCGCCGGCGTAGTGCAAGGGGACTCCGCAGCTTTCCCCGGGGCGCGGGGCCTGCCTTCATCCTACCGCTCCCGCCAGGCCCCCGGCTGTCGGCGAGGGATCAGGCCGCGTCGCCCACCGTGCCTTCCGGGACCTGGAGACCCGAGGTCAGACGGGCCAGCGCCATCAGCCCGAGCCCCAGGAGCAGAACGCCGAGCCCCCACATCCAGAAGGGCTGGAACCCATCATCCGCGAGGATGGGAATCCGGAAGGCGTGGGCAAGGGTGACGGCCAGGTTGTTCAGGAAATGGGCGAACACCGCCGGCCAGAGGGATCCCGTGCGTACCGTGAGCCAGCCCAGGAAAGCGCCCAGCACCAGGCCCGCAGGGAACTGCCAGGGGTTCAGGTGGATGAGGGCGAACAGCAGGGCGGAATAGGCGATGGCCCGTCGCGTCCCGTAGCGCAGCACGAAGCCGCCGAGAATCAGGCCGCGGAAGAGGGGCTCTTCGGTGAGGGGCGCGCCGAGTACGATGCTGGGCCAGCCCATGTTCACGAAAGCCTTGTTGAACCAGGCCGGAGGCGGGATCAGATGGTTGAGCCAACCATCCACACCGCCGATGACCAGGATGAACCCCGCCATGGCGATCAGGGTGAGCGGCCAGACGCCAGGAGGTACAGAGGCACTGGGGAAGGCGTCTTTCCACGCCTTCTTGCCGATGGGCAGGCAGACCTTCAAGGCCAGGACGACGCCCCCGAGCTGGCCCAGGAACAAGGCCCAGGCCGCCCAGCCCGGCCGCTTCAGGATCGACAACACGGCTGAGGGAATGGTGAGGAGCGAGGTGAACAGGAAGAACAGAAACACCGGCAGCAGGGACTGGGCGAAGCCGGGATAGGGCGTTTGTGCCGCGGCAGGGGTCGGCTCGGTGGGGTTCATGATCGGTATCCACGAACGGGTCGGCTGCATGCAGGCCGATGGGAGGGTGTTCCCCGATCCCGATCGGTCGCGGGGGGTGAGCTCTGGGTGCGTGGGGCCAGCTTACCTGAGGGGAAGCCTCACACGAACATCTGGAGGATGCCGTTGCTCATGAGCATCCCCCGGGCGGTCAGCCGTACCCAGTCGCCCTCCCAGAGGACGAGTTCCTGCTCCACCAGGGCGCGGAGCCGCGCCTCCCATCCATCCGTCAGGGGTCGCAGGTTGAGGGCATCGGCGCGGGTGCGCAGGGCCGCCCAGTCCACGCCCCGGTGCAGGCGCAGGCCCAGCAGGGGGAGCTCCGCCAGCGCCTCGGCCGGGTCCAACTCCTGGAGCTCCACCTCGCCGCGGCCTCCGGTCCAGGCGGGAATGACGGAAGTCTCCGTCCAGCGGAAGTCGCCCATCTGGGAGGCGGCGCTGGGGCCCAGGCCCAGGTAGGGTCGGCGCTCCCAGTAGCGGGTGTTGTGGATGGACTCGCCGCCGGGAAGGGCGTAGTTGCTGATTTCGTAGGGTGCCAGGCCCAGGCGGGGCAGCTCGGTCTGGAGGGCCTCGAAGACGTCGGCCACCTCATCCTCGGAGGGCAGAGCCAGGCGGCCGGCGTCGATCTCCGCGCGCAGGGGACAGGCCTTGTCCAGGTCCAGCAGGTAGATGCTCAAGTGGTCGAGGCCCGTGGCGGCGAGGGTGCGGGCATCGCCGAGAACCTTGGACAGCGACTGTCCGGGGATGCCCACCATCAGGTCGGCGCTGCGGCGGCGGAAACCGGCCCGCTCGGCCAGGTCCAGGGCCTCCAGGGCCTGGGCCGCGCCGTGGATGCGCCCCAGCCGGGCCAGGAGGACGTCATCCAGGGCCTGCACGCCGAGGCTCACGCGGTCCCAGCCCAGGTCGCGCGCCTGCCGGAGCCAGGGCAGGTCCACGGTGCCGGGGTTGGCCTCGAAGGTGGCCTCCGTGAGGGGCGAGAGGTCGAAGGCTTCACGCAGGGCGGCGGTGAGGTCCGCCAGTTCGGCAGCGGACAGCAGGGAGGGGGTGCCCCCGCCCAGGTACAGCGTGTCCACCGCGGGCCTTTCCAGGGCCGCCCCCCAGGCCCGCACCTGATGGAGGAGCCGGGCCGTGGTCTCCGGCTGGAGGCTCCGGTCCCGGGTGGTGGCGAAGGAGCAGTAGGTGCAGCGGTCCAGGCAGAAGGGGATGTGGAGGTAGAGGCCCAGGGGTTCCGCGTGGGCGGCGCTCCTCAGCACCGGCAGCCGCTCCGCCAGGGGGGGCGGAAGGTCAGGGGTCAACCATCACCTGCTTCACGGCCTCACGGAGGTTGCGGACCTCCCGGGGGAAGCGCCAGGGGACCCGGGTGGGTTCGGCGGCCTGCTCGAGGGCCTGGTAGCGCTTCTCGAGCAGGGCGTGGCGCTCGGGGCGGGGCATCCGCCCGCCCATGTGGCGCTCCAGCAGTTCCATGTTCTGCCGGAGCCGGGTGGCCTGGGGGTGGTAGAGGAACACGTTCAGGAGCAGGTGCCCGAAGGCCAGGCCCAGGAGCAGGAAGCCGCCCAGCACCGGCAGGCGGAGGCCGGAGCCCAGGCCCAGGGCCAGCCACCAGCCCATGAGGCCCATGAGGGCCAGGGCCAGGAGCGGCATCAGGGGCATGGCCCACAGGCCGCTGCCCCAGAGGCAGTCGTGGATGAGCGAATCGGTCACGGCCTCCAGGGTGCGGCGGTCGCTCGCGGCCCGGGCCCTGATCAGGTGCTGGTCCAGGGCCTCCCAGGCCTGCTTCTGGGCGGGATTGAGGGCCGCCTGCCGGAGGCCTCCGGGCGTCTCGGAGGGGCGCACGGGCTGGATGCGCTGGGGTCGGCCGGGCTCCACGGCGGGCGGGGGCGGGGGCTCCAGCAGCTCCGCGCCCGGCGGTGGCGGCGTGTTGGTGACATGGGTCTGCCCGCCGGCATCCCGCCAGTAGTAGGTCCGTGCGGGCTGGCCGAGGAGGGCCAGGACCAGCAGCCCGGCGGCGGCGGTCACCATGCGGCCTCAGAATTGCGCATCGAGGGCCTCGCACCAGAAGTGGTAGATCATCTGGTGGACCTCCTGGATGCGGGCCGTCACCGTGGAGGGCACCACCAGGGCATCGTCCATCAGATCCTTGAGCTTGCCCCCGTCCCGCCCCAAGAGGCCCAGGGTGCGCACGCCCAGCTCCTTCGCGGAGGCCACGGCCCGGACGACGTTGGGGCTGTTGCCGCTGGTGCTGATGCCGATGAGGAGGTCGCCGGGGCGGCCCAGGGCCTCGACCTGGCGGGAGAAGACCTGGTCGAAGCCGTAGTCGTTGCCGATGGCCGTGAGGGCCGAGGTGTCCGTGGTGAGGGCGATACCGGCCAGGGCACGGCGCTCCTTCAGGTAGCGCCCGCTCAGCTCGGCGGCCAGGTGCTGGGCGTCGGCGGCGCTGCCCCCGTTGCCACAGACGAGAATGCGCCCCCCGCGCCGCAGCCGCTCGGCCATGTCGTCCGCCTGGGAGAGGAGGTGGTCCAGCTCCGCGGCGAAGAAGGCCTGCTTCAGCTGGATGGACTCCTGGACGTGCTGGAGGAGGATCTGCTTCATGGACGCGATTGTGACAGGAATTCCCCTCCCAGGATTTGCCTAGCCCTGGCAGACTGCGGGGAGTATTGCCCCTTCCGAGCGTGGGTCCCATGGAATGGATTGCCCTCAAACACGCCCTGCTGGCCCACCTTCCGGTGGCGACCGGACTGCTGCTGCCCTGGGCCCTGTTCGCCTCCCAGCGGGCCGGCCGCGGCATGCGTCCCTGGTGGACCGTGTGCCGCTACCTGGGCTGGGTGGGCCTGCTGGGTCTGCTGGCCGCCCTCGTCAGCGGGCCGGCGTCGGGGCGGCTGCACACCCTGATTCCCGCCGGACGCCTCTTCCCCCTTCCGGCCTCGGGCCTTGGGGCCGATGCCATGGTGTTCCGCCACGCGGTGATCGCCACCGTCTCCGCCCTGCTCGCGGTGCCCGCCCTCTGGTCCATGAACCGGGTCCGCAAGGACCACCAGAGCCTGGGCGTCCTGGCCCTGTTCCTGGGGCTCCTCTGGTCCGCGACGCTCCTGGCCACGGGCTATACCGGCTACGGGCTGGCCCACCCGGGCCGCCCCGTGCCGCCCGCTCCATCGGCGCCCGTGAAGGAGGCGGCGGTTCCCGCGCCCCCGGTAGACGCCGAGGCCCAGGCGCCCCTGCGGGCCCTGGACTACGCGGCCCTGGAGCCCATCCACGCCGAGCCGGTGAAGTCCCCGGCGCACGGAGGCCGCTGGATCCGCGCCTGGGCCAATCCCGCCGCGGCCTCAGCCTATCGGGCGGGCCGGACCCTCCCGCCGGGCTCCCTGGTGGTGCTCAGCACGTTGGAGGACCGCTGGGGCCGCCCCGGCACCGAGGCGGGTCCCCTCTATGCCCTGGAGATGAAGGGCGAGACGCCCGCCCTCACCTTCTACTGGCCCCAGGTGCCCATCGACCGCCGCCAGGAGACCGGCGGCGAGGCCCGGGCCTACTGGCGGAACCAGAACACCCACCTGGAGGTCTGCAAGGCCTGCCACGCCGGGGGCATGGCCGATCCCGCCCAGCGCAGCCGTTGGCGCGTGCCGCGGGCGAAGGCCGCTTCGGAGAACTAGGCCCGTTCCACCAGGGGGAACAGCCGGGCCTCCTCCAGGTCGATGCGCCGGCGGAGGACCTGGAGCAGGTCCCTGGACGTCCCGATGAAGGCTTCCGGCGCCAGCCGGATGGCCTCTGCACTGGGCCAGTGCCGGGCGAACTGGCGCATGCGGGTCCTTAGCTCCTCCAGCCCCGCCTCCAGGCCCCTGGCGGCTGCCAGGACCTCGGTGTCCATGGCCTCCAGCAGGGCGGGGTAGAGGATGGTGTGCTCCATGGACAGGTGGGCCTTGGCCGTGGCGAGGAGGGCCTGCGAGCCGGCCAGGCACTGGTCCGGGTGTTCCCGCACCAGGGCCGGAGCCAGCCGGGCCTCATGCTCCCGCGCCAGGCGCCGCAGTTCCTGGTGGTGATGGTGGTAGGGGGCGAGGCTGGCGTCCATGGCGGATCCCTCTGCCCTTTGTTATCGGAACGGCCCGTCCGGACTTGAGGCCTGTCTGGTTCCCACTGGCATAAAAAAGGCCGGCTCTAGGGCCGGCCTTTTCGCGCTTACGGAGCCCTCAGTCGATGGTGAACTCGCCGCTGTCGATGATGGTGATCTCCGTGGGCAGGAACCGGGCCTCGAAGCCCTTCTCCTTCAGCAGGTGGTAGGCCAGCTCGGCGCGGAGGCCCGTGGAGCAGTGGCAGATCACCGGCTGGCCCTTGGGCAGCTCGGAGAGGCGCGCCAGGAGCTGGGGCTCGGGAATCGTAAGGGCGCCCTTGATCACGCCGTTCTTCGTTTCGTCAGGGTTCCGCACGTCGAGGATCACGGCGCCGCGCTGGGCGGGGGCCAGCTCGGCGACCTTGGTGAACTCGGAGGGGGAGATGGAGCCCGGGCGGGGCTTGGGCACGAAGGTGGCCTTGGCGGCCAGGGTGCCGGTCTCCACGGGCAGGGCCGCGGCCTGCCAGGCCTGGAAGCCGCCGGTGAGGACGTTCACGCCCACGTACCCGGCCTTGACGAGGTCCATGGCCACGGCCTTCGCGGCCTCACCGCCGGTGCGGTCCACCACCACGACGGGCGGCTTGAGCTTGGCGGAAGGGAAGGCCTTGAGCAGGTCGGCCATCTTCGCGGGATCCGCGGCCACGGACCCCTTGATGAAGCCCTTGGCGGCCTCAGCGGCGGGACGGGCGTCGAGGATCACGAGGGGCGTCTGGGTGTCGAGGTAGGCGGCCTTCATGGAGGCCGGGCTCAGCACGCCGTGGGCCTTCTTCGTCCAGGCGGGCATGCCCTCCACGAACACCTTGGCGTTCGTGTAGCCCAGCTTCTTCGCCTTGGCCAGCGACCCGGGGCTCATGTTGCAGGTCTTCCCGCTGCAGTAGAAGATCACCAGCGCGCCCTTGTCCGCGGGCAGCTTGTCCACGTTCTTGTCGAAGGCGGGGAAGGGCAGGTTCACAGCCGTGGGGATGGCGCCCTCCATGAAGCGCGGCGACGGGCGCGAGTCGAAGAGGAAGTACTTCCCCTTCTCGGGGCCCATGGCCACCAGCTTCTGGAGTTCATCGACGGCGATGGTTTCGTTCGCGGCCAGCTTGACGGGGGGCTTGGCGAACACGGCCACGGCGGTCTTCACGCCATCCTTCTCGACGTACTGCACCCGCACCTCGTGGCCCTTGGCGATGGACTTCAGCCCGGCCTCGGCGTTGGCCGCCGGCTCGGGCGTGACGACCTTCAGGGTGGCCGCGTCGTAGCGGAGGATCTCGACCCGCTCGTCGATCTTCAGCTGGAAGCTGTGGGCCTTCGGGGCCAGGTTGTCGAAGTGGCCGCGGAAGTTGTCGGCAGCCGTAGTGTGGCAGGTGGTGCAGAGCTTCGCGGACGCCGCCTTGGGCGCCGGGGCGTCGGCGGCCAGGGGGGCTGCGAGGAGGGCCGCGCAGGCGAGGGGAAGAAGGGGTCGCATAGATGCTCCGTGGGTCGTTAACGATTGGAGTCTATGGTTGATTGCTCATGAAGCCAGGGGGAATGTGACCAAGGTCTATGGACACCCATGTGGAAGCTTCAGCCCACGCGAAGGGAATTTGAAAAAACATGCCAAGTCCCGACTCAGGGGAGGCCGGGCGCCCGCGCGGGTCTAGTCGGCCTCTACCAGCACTTCCCTCGGCTTGCCCGCGCCCCGGTCCGGTCCCACGATGCCCTCTTCCTCCATGCGGTCGATGAGGCGCGCCGCGCGGCCGTAGCCGAGGTTGAGCTTGCGCTGGAGGAGGCTGGTGCTGGCCTTGCGCTCGCGCTTCACCACGGCGAGGGCGCGCACGTAGATGTCGTCGCCGCCGGCCATCTCCGCCTCGTCGAAGAGGGCCGTCTCCTCCTCGGTCTCCATGGCGCTGATGAGGGCCTGGTTGTAGTCGGGCCTTCCCCGTTCCCGCAGCCAGGTGACGAGGCGCAGGGTCTCCTCCTCCGTGAGGAAGGGGGCGTGGATCCGCTTCGGATGGCTGGCGCCGTTGGGCAGGAAGAGGGCGTCACCGGCCCCCAGCAGCTGCTCGCCGCCGCCGGAGTCCAGGATGGTGCGGCTGTCGATCTTGGTGCGCACGCGGTAGCTGAGGCGGCTGGGGAGGTTGGCCTTGATGACGCCCGTCACCACGTCCACCGAGGGCCGCTGGGTGGCGAGGATGAGGTGGATGCCCACGGCGCGGGCCTTCTGGGCGATGCGCGCGATGCTGTCCTCCACCTCGCTGCGGGCCACCATCATCAGGTCGGCCAGCTCGTCGATGACCACCACGACGTGGGGCATGGGTTCGAGCACGGCGGGCCGGTCCGGCCAGCGCGGGTTGGGCGTGCGCTCGGAGATGTCCAGCGAGCCGCCCGCATCGGCGATCTTCGTGTTGAAGCCCTTGAGGTCGCGCACGCTCAGCAGGGCCAGCCGGCGGTAGCGGTCCTCCATCTGGGCCACCACCCACTTGAGCACGCGGCCCGCCTCCTTCATGTCCGTCACCACCGGCGCCCACAGGTGGGGGATGTCCTCGTAGACGCCCAGCTCCACCATCTTGGGGTCGACCAGGATGAGCTTCACCTCGTCGGGCTGGGCGCGCACGAGGCAGGAGCAGATCATGGCGTTGACGCCCACGCTCTTGCCGCTGCCGGTGCTGCCGCCGATGAGCAGGTGGGGCATCTTGTTGAGGTCCGCCACCACGGGCTTGCCGGCGATGTCCTTGCCCAGGGCCAGCTGGAGCAGGCCGGGCGCGTCGCGGAAGGCGGGGCTGTCGATGACCTCGCGGAAGGTGATGATCTCGCGTTTCGGGTTGGGCACCTCGATGCCCACCAGGTTCTTGCCGGGGATGCGGTCCATGCGCACGGCCTCGGCCTGGAGGGCCAGGGCCAGATCCTCCTCCATGCCCAGGATGCGGGAGAGCGGGATGCCAGGATCGGGCTGGAACTCGAAGACGGTGACGACGGGGCCGGGCTGCATGCCGGCGACGGCGCCCTTGATCTTGAATTCCGACAGTTTCTGTCCAATCACTTCCTTGATGCCCTCCAGGGCCGCCAGGTCGGCCTTGGCGTGCTGGCCTGGCGGGTCGAAGAGGCGGCGGGGCGGCAGGGTCTCGCGGGCGGCGGGGCCCGGCTCGGGCTCGGGCAGCGGCGGCAGGGGCTTGGCGGGCGTGGGCTCCGTGAGGGGCAGGGGCGGCTGGACAATCTCCCGCCCGAAGCGGTCCTTGGCCACCTGGGGCCTGGCCACCGTGGGCTTGGCTTTGGGGGCCGCGGGGGCCTCCGCCAGCAGCTTGGCCCGGAAGGGGGCCTCGCCCGTCGGCGCCGGGGCCGCCCCCGACGTCACGGCCGAAGTCGAAGGCAGCGGCTGGGCTTCGATGAGGGTCTGGGCGGCGTCGAGGTTGATGGAATGGATGGGGGGGAGCAGGTCCTCGGCCCGGATGAGGGGCTGCTTCCGGCGGGCCTCGGCCGTCTCCAACTCGGCTTTGAGCAGGGCCTCGCGCTGGGCCTCCAGGGCGTCCTGGCGCTGGGCCAGGGCCAGCAGGGCCGCGCCGTCCGAGGCGTCGAGGTCCGGCTGCTGGGGGTTGCGGCCGCGGAGGAAGGGCCGCTTCACCATGCTGAGGAAGCCCTGGAAGCCCTTGGCGGGCATGGGCTTCACCCAGGGCCAGGCGGTCTCGCCCAGCCAGCGGTGGAGCAGCCGGCCGATGGCCCGCGTCACCGAGGGGGCCAGCACCAGAGCGCAGGTGAGCACCACGAGGGCCAGCAGCAGGGGGAGGCCGATGGGGCCCAGGAAGCGGCGCTGGGCGGGCCAGAGGGTGCTGCCCAGCCAGCCGCCCCAGCGCAGCTCCACGGTGCCGATGCCTTCAAGCCCGGTCCAGGTGCGGCTGCCGAAGGCGCCCAGGGCGGTCCAGGAGGCCAGGGCCAGGCCCAGCCAGGCCAGGCGGCCCGGCCAGCGGACGCCCTCCCGGGGCCAGGCCTCCCAGAGCAGGTAGGGCGGGAGGATCCAGGCGCCCATGCCCATGAGGGTCTGGAACAGGCCGGCCACGGTGGCGCCCACGGTGCCGCAGAGGTTCTGCACGGCGGGCAGGGCCGTGCCCTGGGTGAAGGGATGCGGATCCAGCGGATGGAAGCTGGCCAGCGAGAGCAGCAGCACCAGGGCCGCGAAGCCCAGTCCAGCCCTCAGCATCCAACGGCCGATCCCCTGCAATGCGCCTCCACGGTGTCTGCGCACCAGTGTAGCCCAGCGGGAGCGGCCTCAGCGGGCCGGCGGCGCGGATCCCGGAGGCTGCAGGAGCGCCAGGCGCAGCTGGGGATCCCAGGCGGGCTTGCCAAGATCCCGGAGGAAGGCGCCCGCGGCCACGAAGGTCCAGCCCTCCCGCGCCGCGCGGTCCATGAAGGCGCCGAGGCCCGCGGAGGGACGGTCCTTCTCCACCCGCTCCGAGCCCAGGTGCATGAGCACGATGATGCCGTCGCCGTCGCGGTCCAGCCGCTTCTGGAGGCGCTGGAGGATGGCGTCGCCGCTGCGGTAGAGGCGGCGCTCCTTGGGCGTGGCCCAGTCGAGGGTGTCGGCCCCCTCGCTCCAGCCCACGTGCCGGTAGCCCAGCTCCTCGGCCCAGCGGCGGATCTCTGTGGTGTGCTCGCCGTAGGGGGCCCGCCAGTAGGGATCCATGGGCCGGCCCAGGAGGCGCACCAGGGCGGCGTCCGCCTCCAGCAGCTCCCGCTGCACCCGCTCGCGGGTCCACTTGGGATCGCGCTTCATGCCCGGGGCGAAGTGCGGGTGGTTCATGGTGTGGTTGCCCAGCTCGTGGCCCTCGGCGGCCATGCGCTTCACCAGGTCCGGGTAGCGCTGGATGAAGGCGCCCGTGAGGAAGATGGTGGTGCGCACGCCCCGGGCCTTGAGGGTGTCCAGTACCTCGGCCGCCACCTCGGAGGTGGAGCCGCCGTCGAAGCTCAGCAGCAGGCGCCGGTGGCCGCCGGGGCCCCGGGTGAGGTTGAGGGCCTCGCCCACACCGGGCCAGGACGTGGATCCAGATGCCGGGAGGACGGGCTGGAACGCTGCCACCGCCGGGAGCGGCGTCCGGTCGGCGCCCGCGGCGCCTTCCGGAAGGGGCCGCCGCCGCGTGGGCAGGGGGGACACGAAGGATGCGGGGAGTCGGGCCTCGGTCCGGGCCAGGTCGGGAAGGGCGGCGCGGGGGGCAGGCTGGAGAGGCAGGGACGGGGGCGGCTGCAGGGCGCGGCGGGCCGCCTTGGGCGCGGAGGGCGGCGGCGGAAGGGTGAACTCGAAGCGGGCGAGGATGCGGCCGGCGGGGGTGCGAAGCACGGCCACTTCGCCGACCGGGGGACGGAAGAGCTCCCATCGCACGGGCCCCGTCTCGGCGAATCGCGCCTCCCGGATGGACCGTCCCTCCAGCACCAGCTCCGTGGGCTCGGCCACCTCGCCTTCCAGCACCGCCAGGCCCCCCAGGGGGCGCCAGGACCAGGCGCAGGAGGCCTCTGCGGACCGGGCGGCGGCCGGGGGCTTCGAAGCGTCCCGGGGGGCGCAGCCGACCACCGCTAAAGAAAGGGCCAGGGCGAGGCCGAGGGCCAGGCCGGGGTGCAGGGCGGCGGGCCCCGGGCGCCTCACGGAGTGGATCCGCCGCGGCAGAGGGCCCAGTAGTTGGCCTTCTCGCGGATCCGCACGGCCGTGGGCCGGAGGGCCGCGCGCTCCAGGTGGCGGAAGGCCTGCTCCGCCAGGACCTCGGCGGTGGGGTTGCGTCCCGCCAGGGCGGGCAGGTGGTTCAGCACCCGGTAGTCGATGGTCTCCACCCAGGCGTCCAGGGCCCGCGCGAAGGCGGCCTCCCCGGCCTCCGAAGCCAGCTCCACGGTGGCCTCCACCTCCCAGTTGTGCCCGTGGCGATCCTCCTGGAATCCAGGAAGGTCATGGAAATGATCGGCCACGAAGGGGCGGCGGAGGGAGAGGGTGAAGGACATGGCTGAGTATAGCTATCGGCCATGGCGGCGGAGATGTGAGATATGGCTCGCGGGTGTCAGCTATCGGCTGTCAGCTATCAGCTATCAGCGGTCGGCTGTCAGCGGTCAGCGGTCAGCTGTCAGCGGCCGGGGTCGAGTTCCTGGCGGAGGGCGGCGAGGTAGGCGGTCATGGTGGCCTGGCGGGCCTGGGCGCGGCGCCGGCCGGCGGAGGTGGTCATGGCGGCGGCGAGTTTGAGGAGCTTCCGCTCGAAGTGGTCGAGGCTCCAGGCTTTGTCGTCCAACTCGCGGCCCTCCGCCCAGGGGTCCTCCGGGTGCCAGAGGCCCGCGCCGAAGCTGGCGCCCGTGGCGAAGACCCGGGCGATGCCGATGGCGCCCAGGGCCTCCAGGCGGTCCGCGTCCTGCACCACGGCGGCCTCCAGGCTGCCGGGGGCCTGGCCCCCGCTCCAGCTGTGCGTGGCCACGGCGGCGGCCACCGCTTCCGCCTTGTCCTCCAGGCCCGGGATCTCCCGGCACCAGCAGGGCACCAGCTCCGCGGCCAGGCGCGCGGTGAGGGAGGACTCCGGGTGGTTCTTGGGCAGGTAGACGAGGTCGTGGAGCAGGGCGGCGGCCACGCAGACCTCCGCGTCGGCCCCCTCCTCGGCGGCCAGGTCCGCCGCCAGCCGCGCCACCCGCAGGATGTGGCCCAGGTCGTGGGCCGCGTCCCGGGGGAAGGCCTCGGCGGCCAGGTGGGCGCGGAGCCGCGCCAGGAGTGGGTCGAACCACGGGAGGGAGGGGGATTGCGCCATGGGTCCAGGGTATCGGTTGTGCCGGAAATCACGATTTTCAATATTGAGACTCTTTCTCTTTTGTTACACTGGTCCCGAGGTCGGGCATGTTCCTCTGCGTCTGCAACGCCATCACCGAAGACCAGGTCGTCTGGGCCGTGCGGGAGCGCGGGGCGGAATCCGTGGAGGCGGTCTTCGAGGCGCTGGAGGCCAAGCCGGACTGCGGGCGCTGCCTGGGGGCCATGGCCGAGGCGGTCCTGGCCATCCGGGCCGGGGAGCCGGTGGCGGTGGCCCTGGATCCCGCCATGGATCCCTGGGCCACGCCCTGGGGCTGCCGCGGCCGCTGCCGCCCGGTCTGGGGCCGGCCCGCCGAAGTCGCCAAGGCCAGCTGAATCCAGTTGTGAGGAACCGGCAAAGGTGGCTATGGTGAGGACCTTTCCCGGGAGGTCCCATGCAAGGCGACGGCACCGTCATCCAGCACCTGAACCGGATCCTCCGCAACGAGCTGACGGCCATCAACCAGTACTTCCTGCACGCCCGCATGTGCCGCAACTGGGGCCTCAAGGAGCTGGGCGAGCACGAGTACCGGGAATCCATCGACGAGATGAAGCACGCCGACCTGCTGGTGGAGCGGATCCTCTTCCTGGAGGGCCTGCCGTCCATGCAGGACCTGAACAAGCTCCGCATCGGCCAGAACCCCAAGGAGATCCTCGAGGGCGACCTGGCCCTGGAGATGGACGCCATGAAGGACCTGCGCGAGGCCATCGCCTACGCCGAGGGCATCCGCGACTACGTGAGCCGCGACCTCTGCCAGGACATCCTCGAAAGCGAGGAGGAGCACGTGGACTGGCTGGAGACCCAGCTGGACCTCATCGGCCAGATGGGCCTCCAGAACTTCGTCCAGCGGGCGGCGGGCGGGATCTCATAGCAGGCCGTCTGGGGCGGATTCCAGCGTGGTGGCCGGTAGAGCCTCAGCGTTTCCGCGGCGGTGGGGCGGATCGAGGCAGGTAAGATGGGCCTTCCCGGAGGACCCATGCGGAGCCTGACCACGCTGCTGATGAGCCTGTTGCTGGCGACGGTCGCCTGGGCCCAGAAGGCGGACCCCACCTTCGACGCGGTCAAGAGCGTGGGCCTGGCCTTCCAGAAGGGCGCCGTGGTGCTCACGGTACCCGCGGGCGCCCACCTCAAGGCCTCCTTCATGGAGGTGGTGAAGAAGGGCGGCCCCGGCACCCTCAAGGCCGGGCCCCTGCCCGCCACGGACGCCAAGGACGAGATCGGCGACGGCATCTGGCACGGCACCGTGCGCATCCCCCTGCGGGGCGAGGGCCTCACGGGCACCGTGAAGCTGGAGGTGACCTACCAGCCCTGCACCGAGGGGGAGGGCGGCGTCTGCTTCCCGCCCACGTCGCGGGTGCTGGAGGTGAAGGCGAGTGAAATTCCGGGCGGGGCTTCGGCGGCCGCGGCGCCGGAGAAACCTGCGATTTCTCCGGTAGAAAAAACAGAACCGCAGGTGGCGGTAGCGGCCGCGCCTGTGCCTGTTCCCGCGCCCGCCCCGGCTCCGGCCCCGAAGCATGAGGGCCTGCTCTGGTCGCTGCTGCTGGTCTTCCTGGCGGGCATGGGGGCTTCGTTGACCCCCTGCGTCTATCCGATGATCCCCATCACCATGGCCATCGTGGGCGCCAAGGGCAGCGGCAAGGCCCGGGGCTTCGCCCTGTCGGCGGTGCTGGTGCTCGGCATGGCCGTCACCTACACGACCCTGGGCGTGCTGGCGGCCCGGAGCGGCGCAGCCTTCGGGGCCTTCGCGCAGAAGCCGGCCTTCCTCATCCCCGTGTCCCTGCTCTTTGCCGCCTTCGCGCTCTCCCTCTTCGGGGCCTTCGAGATCGCCCTGCCCCAGGGTCTCGCCCTGAAGCTGCAGGGCGACGGCTCCCGCAAGGGCTTCGGCGGGGCCTTCCTCATGGGTCTGGTGCTGGGGCCGCTCTCCGCCCCCTGCGTGGGTCCCGTCATCGGCGCCGTGCTGGTGGGCATCGCCCAGCAGGGGGACGTGTTCATGGGCGGCCTCCAGCTCTTCGTCTTCGCCCTGGGCATGGGCGTGCTGTTCCTCGCCGTGGGCACCTTCTCGGCGGCGCTGCCCAAGAGCGGCGACTGGCTTACGCGCTTCAAGCAGGGCATGGGGCTGGTGGTGCTGGGCTTCGCGGCCTGGAACGTGCGGCTCGTGGTGCCGGACTGGGCGAACTTCGCCATGTGGACCGTGGTGATGCTCGCGGGTGCGGCGGTCTTCGGCGCCTTTGAAGCCGCCTCGGGTCTGGTGGGCCAGCTCCGCAAGGGCTTCGCCCTGTTGCTGCTGTCGCTGGCCCTGCTGCTGGGCGTGCGCACCGTGGAGGCCTACCTCAAGGTGGACCTGCTGCCCAAGGGTGGCGCAGCCGTGGCGGCCCAGGATGAACACGCCGGCTGGATGGAGCAGGACCTCGAAGGCGCGCTCGCCAAGGCCAAGGCCGAGAAGAAAGTCGTGCTGGTGGACATCTACGCCGACTGGTGCGCCCAGTGCAAGGAACTGGACGAGAAGACCTGGCCCGACGCCGCGCTGAAGCAGTGGATCGCCGCGAACGCCGTGCCCATCCGCATCGACACCGACGCCAGGCGCAAGGACCTGGCCACGAAGCTGCAGATCCGCAGCTATCCCACCGTGCTGCTGCTGGACGCCGATGGCCGGGAGCTGCGCCGCATCCTGGGCTTCCAGAAGCCCGAGACCATGAGGGCCTGGCTCGAGGGGAAAAGCTGAGACAGGATTAACAGGATGAAAAGCAGGATTAACAGGACCTGCTTATCGGCCAAGCTCAGCCCCATGTTCGCAAGATGAAAGGCTGGAGCCGGAGATGACGGAGAAACGGCCTCG
>NZ_AUAU01000026.1 GCF_000428885.1 Geothrix fermentans DSM 14018
TGGACCCGAGGCCGTTTCTCCGTCATCTCCGGCTCCAGCCTTTCATCTTGCGAACATGGGGCTGAGCTTGGCCGATAAGCAGGTCCTGTTAATCCATCTTTCAATCCTGTTAATCCTGTCCATGCCTTGAAAAGCTCAGCGGCTGAAGAACGGATCCAGGATGACGGCGGCGGTGAGGACGAGGGCGAAGAGGTTGATGTTCATGAAGACCCGGCGATAAAGCGGGGCGTCCTGGCCCTCCCGCAGCAGCGGCAGGGAGCCGGCGATGAGCCAGACCGCGCCCAGGCCCAGCATGGCCTGCGAAGGCCAGGACGTGAGCACCCGGAAGAGGGGCAGCAGGCCGCAGGCGGCGGCGGTGCCGCAGGTCCAGGTGAAGGTGAGGCGCGACAGGCGCGGCCGGCCGAAGACCGAGACCAGCGTGGGGAAGCCCGCCTTCTCGTAGCCCTCGGCGTGGAGGCCCACCAGCAGCCAGAAGTGGGGCACCTGCCAGATGAAGAAGACGAAGGCCAGGGCCAGGACCGAGGGATCCGCCACGCTGCCGCCCGCGGCGGTCCAGCCGATGGCCGGGGGCAGGGCCCCGATGAGCGAACCCGGCACCACCGCGAAGGGGCTCACGCGCTTGAGGGGCGTGTAGAAGCCGTTGTACCAACCCAGGGCCAGGGCCCCCAGCAGGGCGGAGGTGAGGTTGTGGGCGGCCAGCAGCACCAGGAAACCGGAGACGGCGAGGATCACCGCCACAAGGGTCGCCCGGCCCGCGGTGATGTCGCCGTGGGGGATGGGCCGGCCGGCGGTGCGGGGCATCATCGCATCGTAGCGGCGCTCCTGCACCTCGTTGAGGGCGCTGCTGCCCATGGCGAGGAGCAGGATGCCGAGCAGCGTGGTGATCAGCCCGGCATCCGCCCCGCGCAGGAAGGCCACGTAGCCCGCCGCCGCCGTGAAGGTGGAGGCCCCGGAGATGCGCAGCTTGGTCAGCTCCAGGAAGGTCGAGACCGGACTGGGTTTGGGAAGGGCCACGGTGGCTGCGCTCAATGGGACTCGCTTGAAGGATGTGGCAGGGTTGGGACTTCTTAATAGCGGAACACCGAGGACACAGAAGGCTCGCAGGGAGGCACAGAGGAAAAAGCAAAGCGATTTGTTTCTGCTCCTTTTCAGTTCTCTGTGTCCTTTGTGCGATCTCCGCGTCCTCTGTGTTCCGCTTTTCTTAGTTCAAAGTCTTGATGTAGCGCACGACCTCGCTCAGTTCCTGCTCCGTCATGGGCGTCTGGGGCATGGCGGGCGGATAGCCGCGCACCACCTGCTCCATCGGGTTGGTGATGGCCCGGCGGAGGTAGGCCTCGTCCACGGTGACCTGGCGCATGGCGCCGGCCACGAGGACCTCCTCCTGCCGGCCGTAGAGGGCCTTGAGGGTGGGGCCCACCTTGGGCTTGCCGTCCACGGAGTGGCAGGCGAGGCAGCCCTTGGAGGTGAGCACGGCGAGGCCCGGGGGAAGGTCCTTGAGGTCCGGGTGGGCCTCCGCGGCGCGGAGGGCCTTGCCGGGCTCCGGGGCGTCCTCGCCGCCGAAGTACCAGGCCTTGAACTCGTCCTCGGGCACCACGATGACCTTGCTCAGCATGAGGCTGTGGTCCACGCCGCAGATGACCGTGCACTCGATGTCGTACGAGCCCAGCTTGGTGGCCTGGAACCAGGTGGTGTTGGTGCGGGCCGGCACGGCGTCGATCTTGAGACGGAAGGAGGGGATGAAGAACCCGTGCACCACGTCGGCGCTGTGGACCTCCATCTTCATGGGCTTGTTGATGGGGGCGAAGAGCACCTTGCTCTTCTTGCCGTTGGGGTATTCGAAGGACCAGCTCCACTGGCGGGCCGTGACCTTCACGGCCATGGCGTCGCGCGGGGCCTGGCGCATGTACTCGTAGTTGGTCCAGCCGTAGTAGAAGATCGTCAGGAACAGGACGAGGGGGATGCTGGTCCACAGGAGCTCGAGGCCCAGGTGGCCCTCGATCTGCTCGGCCACGGGGTGGCGCTTCTTGCTGTAGCGCACCACGAAATAGATCATCAGGGCCGTGATGAAGATGAGGAACGCCACGGATAGGCCGAACACGTAGAAGAAGACCGCGTCGGACTTCTGGGCCGAGAGGGCGGCTTGGTTCATCCAGTCCATGGGTGCCTCAGTGGAAAGCGACGTCGGAGAAGAGCAGGGCGAAGAAGATCAGCAGCGTGCCCAGGGTGACCAGGACCACAATCTTGAGCAGCGGCCCCTCGTACTTCAGGTGCATGAAGAAGTAGAAGACCAGGCCCGCCTTGAGGGGGGTCAGCGTGAGCAGGCCCCAGACGGCATAGGTCTGGCCCAGGTGGCTGACGCCCACCAGGGCGCCCGTGAGGATCAGCAGGGCCACCCAGACCTTGATGAAGGTGCCGTAGCCGGGGTGCTCGGCGTGGGCTTCTGTGGAATGGATGGTTTCACTCATGGGGGTTCCTCAAACCGAGCATCCAGCTTGGCTGGAAGCGAGGTGGGGGGCACGGGGGTGTGCGCACAGCGCGGGACCCCCGGAGAGCATCAGGCGGCGAGATAGAACAGGGGGAGGAGGAAGATCCAGATCACGTCCACCAGGTGCCAGTAGAGGCCGCCGTTCTCCAGATGCACGTAGCGGTCCTGACGGATGCGGTCCGTGGCCACCCACCAGAGCATGACGCCCAGCACCGAGAGCCCGGCGATGACGTGGAGCCCGTGGAGGCCGGTCATGGTGAAGTAGAGGCCGAAGAACACCTGCTCCCCCGGGGGCAGCGTGGCCAGATGGGGGGCGTTCGGGTAGAGGCCGTGGTGGAACTTGGCGGCCCACTCGAAGGACTTGATGACCAGGAAGGTGAGGCCCAGACCCAGGGTGGTGCCCAGGAAGGCCATGGCCCGCTTCTTCTCGGCCCGCTGGATGGCCACGATGGCGAGCACCACCGTGAGGCTGCTGGTGAGCAGCACGAGCGTGTTGATGACGCCCAGGGTGGCGTTCAGTTCCATGCCGCCGTGGTGGAACTCGATGGGGTACTTGTACCGCATGTACGAGTAGCCGATGAAGAGGCCGCCGAAGAGGACGATCTCCGTCACCAGGAACAGCCACATGCCGAGCCGGGCGCCGAAGTCGTCGCGGTGGACGTGCTCACTCATTTGGACTCCTGCTCGAAGTGGTAGGGGCCGTGGGTGATGGTGGGGATGGTCTCGAAGTTCTCCAGGGGGGGCGGGCTGGGGATGGTCCACTCCAGGGTCACGCCGCCCCAGGGATTGTCCTCGGCCTTCCCGCCCTTGAAGAGCGCGTAGAGCAGCGCACCGAAGAACATCAGGAGGCCCAGCACCAGGAACCAGCTGCCCACGGTGGCCACCACATGCATGGTGTGGAACTGGGGCAGGTGCACGTAGTAGCGGCGGGGCATGCCCATCATGCCGAGGATCAGCATGCCGAAGTAGAGCATGTTGAAGCCGATGAACATGGGGAACCAGGAGGCGTAGATGGCCTTCTTGGAGTACATCTTCCCGAACATCTTGGGGAACCAGTAGAGCAGGGCCGCGAAGAGGCCCATGCCGGTGCCGCCGAACATCACGTAGTGGAAGTGCCCCACGATGAAGTAGGTGTCGTGGATGTGCACGTTGATGGCCAGGGCGCCCTGCATGACGCCCGTGAGGCCGCCGATGGCGAAGAGGAAGATGAAGGTCAGCGCGAAGAGCAGGGGCGGCTGGAAGTCGATGCTGCCCTTGTAGAGGGTGGCGACCCAGTTGAAGACCTTGATGGCGCTGGGCACGGCCACGATCATCGTCAGCAGCGAGAAGACCATGTTGGCCACGCTGCTCATGCCCGAGGTGAACATGTGGTGGGCCCACACCAGGCTGCCCACGCCGGCGATGGCCATGCTGGAGAAGGCGATGGCGCCATAGCCGAAGATGGTGCGCTTGGCGAAGGTGGGGATGATCTCGGTGATGGCGCCCATGGCCGGCAGGATCATGATGTAGACCGCCGGGTGGGAGTAGATCCAGAAGAGGTGCTGGTAGAGCAGGGGATCGCCGCCCTTGGCGGGATCGAAGATGCCGATGCCGAAGAACCGCTCCAGGATCACCAGCACCAGGGTGATGGCCACGATGGGGGTGGCCAGCAGCTGGATCCAGGAGGTGGAGTAGAGGGCCCAGCACATGAGGGGCATGCGGAACCACTTCATGCCCGGGGCCCGCAGGCGGTGGATGGTGGTGATGAAGTTGATGCCCGTGAGCATGGACGAGAAGCCCAGGATGAAGGCGGCGAACACCGCCAGGCTCACGTTGGTGCCGGTCTTCAGGCTGAAGGGGGCGTAGAAGGACCAGCCGGTGTCCGGAGCGCCGCCGCCCGTGAAGAGGGACAGCACGGCGAGGATGGCGCCGGCCATGAAGAAGTACCAGGAGGCCAGGTTCAGCCGCGGGAAGGCCACGTCCTTGGCGCCGATGAGGATGGGCAGGAAGAAGTTTCCGAAGATGGCCGGCAGGCCCGGGATCACGAACAGGAAGATCATGATCACGCCGTGAACCGTGAACAGGGCGTTGTAGGTCTGGGCTGTGATCAGGTGCTGGAAGGAGGTCAGCTGGACCAGGCGCATGACGAAGCCGATGCCCATGCCCACCAGGAAGAAGGCGATCATGGAGTAGAGGTAGAGCACCCCGATGCGCTTGTGGTCCGTGGTGGTCAGCCAGGCCATGAGGCCCTTGCGCGAGCCCGTGTCCACCAGGTAGCTGGGCTGGGGTTGGGCGGTGGCGGCGTGGGTGGTCATTCGGCCTCCTGGGACTTGGGCTTGCGGCCCCGGCGGATGAGGACGGCCACGTAGATCAGCGCCGCCAGGATGATGACGGTGGCGCTGATGGCCGTGGTGTTCAGGACGTACTTGCGCCCCGCCGGGTCATAGCTGAAGCAGAACTTCAGGAACTTGTTGATGGTGGGCTGGGCCTCGCCCCGCCCGGCCTCCTGGGCCGCCAGCTGGAGGTCCGCCGGCAGGTAGGTGACGCCGTACATGTACCGGGTGACCTTCCCCTGGGGGCTGAGGAAGATGATGGCGGCGGCATGCACGAAGTCGTCGCCCACCTGCTTGAATTTGAAGCCCACAGCATCGGCCAGGGCGCGGCTGGTGGCATCGGGGCCCGTGAGGAAGCGCCAGGCGGCCGGAGGGAAGGGGCGGGTGAGCTCGCCCAGGTAGTTGGTGCGCTTCTGGGCCGCCATCTCCGGCGTGTCCCGCCCGTCGAAGCTGACCGTGATGACCTGGAAGTCCTTGCCGGGGTCGGCTTGGGTGCGGTTCAGCACCTCGACCACGCCGTTGAGCTGGGGGGTGCAGATGCCGGCGCAGCGGAAGTAGTTCAGGGTCAGGATGGTGGGCTTGTCGATGAGCTGGCGGAGCGTGACGGGGCTGCCGTCCTCGGCCTTGAAGGCCAGGTCCAGGGGCACGGAGGCGCCCAGCTTCTCGTCGATGCCCACTTCCTGGGGCGTGAAGGAGGGCGTGGCCGGGCCTTCGACAGGCCGGGGAGCCGGGGCCGGGGGCGGCGTGGGGGCCTGGGCCTGGGCGGGAGCGCAGAGGAGCGCCGCGGCCAGGGCCAGGGACGAAAGGGTGACGGGGATCTGGCAGAGGTTCATGGCCGGCCTTCCGGGTGGGCTTCGGCGTACTCGCGGCAGAGGAGGTCCACGGCGCGGGAGACGGGGATGCGGTTGGGGACCACCTCGCCGGCGCTGGCGAACAGCTTCTCCATGGCGGCGAGGGCCTTGGGATCACTGGCGCCGTGGTCGAAGGCGCCCAGGGACTGCACCACGTGGACCAGGGCCATGCGGTCCCGCTTGGAGAGGTCCGTGTAGGCCACCATGGAGCTGCCCTTGATGCCCTCGTTCAGGGTCTTGTAGATGTCCTCGACCCGGGTGCCGTTCTTCCAGCCCGCGCTCTGGGTGAAGTTGCGGGGCGTGGGGTTGAGGCCCTTGCCGCCGGGACCGTCGCCCTTGCCGTCGGGTCCGTGGCAGGTGGCGCAGGTCTGGGCGTAGATGGCCTTGCCCCGGGCCATGAGGGCCGGGTTCGGCGTCATCACCGTGGCGGGGTCGATGGGCGGGATGACCTGCCGGGCTTGGGCGGGGTACTCCGTGGGGTCCAGCCAGCCCGTCTCGCCCTGCACGGCCTGCACCGGGGCCCCGGTGGTGGCCGTGTGGGCCTGGTAGCGCAGGCCGGGCAGCACGGTGAAGCCGAAGAAGGCGGCGATGAAGATGAAGCAGACCACCACCAGGAGGGCGGAGAGGAGGCGCTTCAGCTCGTCGGGGGAGAGGTAGTCGTGGATCTTCATAGACGGAACTCCAGGCCCTCGCGCAGGAAGGGGTCGCCGGCCGGCATGTCCTCGCCCTTCTGCATGGCGCCGCGGATCCACAGGAGGATCCCGCCCAGGAAGAAGAGGGCGAAGCTGAGCTCGGGCCAGGAGAAGCGGGGGCTGGCACCGAGGATGGGGAAGATGAGCCAGTAGATGTCGAGCGTGTGGGCGCCGAGCATCAGGTAGGCCACCCGGCGGAGGCGCCGGGGGTCCTTCTTCGCGTCCCGGGTCACCAGGGCGAAGAAGGGCAGGACGAAGTGCAGGCTCGCCAGGGCGATGGTGATGAGCCGCCAGGCGCCCTGGAGCCGGACCTTGTACCAGATGACCTCGTCCGGCAGGTTCGCGTACCACATGAGCATGTACTGGGCGAAGCCGATGTAGGACCAGAACACCGTGAAGGCGAAGAGGAAGCCGCCCAGGTTGTAGAGGTGGTCGCCCTTCACGCCCTCCAGCCGCCCCTCGTCCTGGAGGTGCAGGACCGAGAGGGACGTGGCCGCCAGGCCACTGAGGAAGGCCCCGGCGAAGACGTAGACGCCGAAGATGTCGCTGTACCACTCAGGCGTCAGGCCCGACAGCCAGTCGAAGGCCACGAGGGTGATCACGAGGGCGAAGATGGCCATGAAGGCGGGCGCGAACTTGCGGGCCTTGAAGTTGAAGGCGGGATCCTTGGTGGTGTCCTGCCTGAGGGAGCCGCCCACCAGTACCCAGAGGCCCAGGATGCAGAGAGCCAGGGCGATCACCGTGCGCACGGAGAAGAAGGGCAGGCTCAGCCAGAAGGCCTTGCCGGCCAGGATCGGGTGGTGGGCCGCCTCGGGCCGGGTGCCGGGGTAGAGCACCGGCAAAGCCGCCAGGGCGATGAGGCCCACGGGGACCGCGGGGATCAGCAGGGTGGCCAGGCGCTCGGGGATGCGCCGCACGGGCACGCTCCACTTGGCGTTGACCAGGTGCTCGAGGGCCACGATGAAGAGCGAGCCCAGGCCCAGGGTGAAGAGCAGCACGAACCAGAGGATCCAGTTGGCCCAGAAGCGCTCGGGGCCGGCAGAGGCATAGGTGCCGAGGACGCCCAGGGCGCCCAGGGCGACGGCACCCCAGAGCCAGGAGGAGGGCAGGTTGGAGGTGTTCTTGTTCGGGCTCATCGGGTGGCCACCTTCAGGTCCTCGTCCTTGGCGTTCTGGGCGCGCTGGAGGGCGCGCACGTAGTGCACCACGGCCCAGCGCTCCTGCTCGGAGAGGTAGGGGGCGTGGGAGGGCATGGCGTTCTTGCCGTTCACGACGGCCCAATAGATCTTGCCGTCCGGGTAGTCCAGGAACTGCTGGGCCTGCAGGTTGGCGGGCTTGGCGCCGTAGGCGGCCGTCAGGCTGCCCACGCCGGTGCCGACGGCCCCGTGGCAGACCTCGCAGCGGTTCGTGTAGACCTTCTTTCCGAGGGCGAAGACCTCCTTCGTGCGGGGCAGGGGATTCACCAGCGAGGCGGCCTCATCCTGGGTGCCCGTGGCCGTGGGCAGGTGCCCCCGGGCCACGGTGCCCGCCACGGGCTGCTGCATGCCGTGGCCGTCCTTGAAGAAGCTGGAGGGCTTCTGCGCGTTGAGGCGGGGCTGGTCCTGCATGTTGGCCATGGGCTTGAGCAGGGGGAACCACTTGGTGGCGAAGTACATCGCCAGGCCCGCCACCAGGCAGGCGACGAAGATGCCGCCGAGGGCCCGCAGGATGTTGTCGCTGGTGAGGAAGGGGCTGCGGTCCGGGGCCGGCAGGGCCTCGACCTCGATGGCGCCGGCGGCCCGGAGGGCCATGGCCGCCCCGGCGCTGTCGAAGGCTTCGTCTTCGGCCTCCACGGCCAGGACGTAGCGGTCGCGGGTGATGCCCTTGATGGACTTGGACGACAGCACCGGATGGCCGAAGAAGGGCAGCTTGTTCAGCAGATGCAGCATCCCCAGGCCTGCGGTGAAGGTGGCGAAGAGCACCGTCACCTCGAACATGATGGGGATGAAGGCCTCCCAGGAGCCTGCGCCCTTGCCGCCGGTGATGATGGGGTAGTCGATGGCGCTGATCCAGTACTGGAAGCCCAGGGCGGTGAGCGCGCCGATGATGCCCATGACCAGTACCATGCCGCCCAGGGGCGACTTGCGGAGGCCCAGGGCCTCCTCGATGCCGTGGATGGCGTAGGGCGTGTAGGCCTCGACGGTGCCCAGCTTGGCGGCCCGCACCTTGGGGATGGCCTTCATCAGGGCATCCGGGGTTTCGAAGACGCCCAGGACGGAGAAGGATCGGTCGGACATGGGGGCCCCTTCGGCCGCGAAGGCCGTCTCAGGCATGGCGCCGGTCCCGGAGGCGGACGTGATCTCAGGCATGGTGGTCGTCTCCATGGTGAGAGGGCTGGGCGTCCGGCAGGATCGCCTTCACCTCCGTGGTGGCGATGACCGGCAGGACCCGGGCGAAGAGCAGGACCAGGGTGAAGAAGATCCCGAAGGTGCCCAGGAGGACGCCGAAGTCCACGATGGTGGGTTTGTAGATGCGCCAGGCCGAGGGCAGGAAGTCCTGGTGCAGCGAGATCACGATGATCACGAAGCGCTCGAACCACATGCCGATGGTCACCCCGATGGCCACGAGGATCATCCAGAAGTAGCTGGCGCGGGCCTTCTTGAACCAGAGGATCTGAGGGATGAGGATGTTGCAGCTGATGGTGACCCAGCCGGCCCAGCCGTAGGTGCCCGTGATGATGTTCATGAAGCCGTGGTGGAGGTACTCGTTCATGGAGTACCAGGCCGTGAAGCCCTCCATCAGGTAGCTGTAGCCCATGATGCAGCTCATGGCGAGGATCACCTTGTTCATCACGTCCAGGTGGCGGTCGGTGATGAGGTTCTTGAGCTCCATGGTCTCGCGCACGACCACCAGCACCATCACCACCATGGCGAAGCCGGCGAAGATGGCGCCCGCCACGAAGTAGGGTGGGAAGATGGTCATGTGCCAGCCGGGCACCACCGAGGTGGCGAAGTCGAAGCTCACCACCGAGTGCACGGAGAGCACCAGGCCCGTCGCCAGGCCCGCCAGCAGCAGGTAGGCCTTCTCGTAGTGCTGCCAGTGGGCGGCGGCGCCGCGCCAGCCCATGGCCAGCACGGTGTAGAGGAGCTTCCGCAGCTTGCTGGTGGTGCGGTCGCGCATGGAGGCGATGTCGGGGATGAGACCCAGGTACCAGAACATCAGGGACACGGAGAAATAGGTGTTCACCGCAAAGACGTCCCAGAGCAGGGGCGACCGGAAGTTGGTCCAGAGGGCCCGCTGGTTCGGGTAGGGGAAGAGCCAGTAGGCCAGCCAGGGGCGGCCCACGTGGATGAGGGGGAAGATCACGGCGCAGATGACGGCGAAGATCGTCATGGCCTCGGCGAAGCGGGCGATGGCATTGCGCCAGCGCTTGCGGAAAAGGAAGAGGATGGCCGAGATCAGCGTGCCGGCATGGCCGATGCCCACCCAGAACACGAAGTTGATGATGTCGAAGGCCCAGAACACGGGGCTGGTGTTGCCCCAGGCGCCGATGCCGAGGTAGAACGTGTAGCCGATGCTGACCACGCCGATGAGGGCGGCGGTCAGCGTGATGGCCAGGGCGATGTACCACCGCCTGGGGGGCTTGGTCTCAGGGAAGGCCAGCACCTGGTCGTCCAGGCTGCCGGGCGTGACCTTGCCCACTGTGAGCGCCGGCTCGAGCAGGCCCTCCGGGATGTCGCCGGCGGACGTGGCGGCATCAAGCTTCATGGTGACCTCCCACGGGTGCCTCGACGGCGGGGTTCTTTAGATCGGCCAGGTAGGTGATGGCGGGCTTCACGCCCAGCTCCTCGAGCACCTTGTAGGCGCGGCTGGCGGCCACCAGCTGGGAGACCTTGCTCTTGGGGTCCTTCAGGTCGCCGAACACGATGGCGTCCGAGGGGCAGCCGGCCATGCAGGCCGTGGTGATCTCGCCGTCGAGGATGGCGCGGCCCTCGCCCTTGGCGCGGATCTTCACGTCGTTGATGCGCTGCACGCAGAAGGAGCACTTCTCCATGACGCCGCGGGGGCGGACCGTGACCTCGGGGTTGTAGGCCAGGGTCTCGGGCTCGGTCTTGTAGGCGGTGTACTCGAGGAAGTTGAAGCGCCGCACCTTGTAGGGGCAGTTGTTGGCGCAGTAGCGGGTGCCCACGCAGCGGTTGTAGGCCATCTGGTTGAGGCCCTCGGAGCTGTGGTTGGTGGCGTTCACCGGGCAGACGTTCTCGCAGGGGGCGTTGTCGCAGTGCTGGCAGAGCATGGGCTGGTGGACGACCTTGGGGTTCTCCAGCTCGCCCTCGTAGTAGCGGTCGATGCGGATCCAGTGCATCTCGCGGCCGCGGGCCACCTGCTCGGGGCCCACCACGGGCACGTTGTTCTCGGACTGGCAGGCCACCACACAGGCGGAGCAGCCGGTGCAGGCGGCCAGGTCGATGACCATGCCCCACTTGTGATCGGGGAACTTCTGGTCCTCGTAGAGGGTCACCAGCTCGGGCATGTGGTGGTGGCCCTTCGGGTTGTGGGCGAACTCGTCCATGGTGAGGGAGCGGACGAGGTCGCGGCCCTCCATGCGGTGGTGGCTCTGGGTGCGGGACAGCTCCTTCCGGCCGCCGGCCTTGGCCAGCTTCGCGCCCGCGCGCACGTGGGCGCTGGCAGGATCCAGGCCCGCCAAGGGGAAGGCGTTGGCGCCCACGCCCTTTGCCACGCCGCCGGTGGTGCGGCCGTAGCCCAGCGCCAGGGCGAGCACGCCCGCGGCCTGGCCGGGCTGGATGACGGCGGGCAGGCGCAGGGTGGCGCCGTCCAGGGAGAGGGTGACCAGGTCGCCTTCTTCGAGGCCCAGGGCCTTGGCGTCCTGCACGGAGACGGCCACGGGGTTGTCCCAGGTCATCTTGGTGATGGGGTCCGGCGTCTCCTGGAGCCAGCTGTTGTTGCCGTGGCGGCCGTCGTGGGTGGCGAAGCCGGGGAAGAGCACCAGCTCCAAGCCGTCGGCCTTGGAAGCGGCGGCCCTCTTCGCGGCGGGGGCCACGGAGGCGCCCTTGAAGGCCCCCCTGATGGACAGGTAGGCGGCCTTCTCCTCGACCTTCACGAGGCCGTCGTGGAGGGCCTGCTCGAAGGTGACGCCGAGGGGCAGCTCCTTCTTCCATCGGGCCTGGAGGTAGGCGTGGTAGCTCTCGGGGACATTGGCGCCCAGGGCCTTGAGGGCCCCCAGGAGGATGTCCTCGCCCTGGCGGGTATCGTAGAGGGTGCCGATGGCGGGCTGCTGGAGCACGGCGGCGCCGGGGGTGCTGAAGTCGCCCCAGCTCTCCAGCCAGTGGCTCTCGGGCAGCAGCAGGTGGCACTGGGCGGCGGTCTCGTCCTCCACCTGCCCGATCCAGGCGCGGACGGGCACCTTGGCCACGGCGTCCTTCCAGGCGGCGGCCCTGGGGAAGGTGTAGGCGGGGTTCACGTCCCAGAAGATCGCGGCGGCGTAGGCGCCGGCGGCCATCTTCTGCGCGGTGGCCTCCAGGTCCTTCACGGTGGCCAGGGGCTCGGCCGCACGGACCGTCACGGCCTCGGAGCCCAGCATGGCGTTGAGCAGGTGGGCGGCCTGGTGGGCCTCGGCGGGCATCTGGGCGCCGCAGAGCACCACGGCGTTGCGGCCGGCGTGCTGGAGGTCCTTCACCAGGCTGGTCCAGGTGGCAGGCGGAATTCCCGCGGGCGTGCCCGCAGGAATTCCGGACAGGTCGGAGCCGGCGGGCAGCGAGATACCCTTGGTGCTCAGCTCTTTCGCCAGCGCGAAGGCGATGGCGCCGAGCCGGGAGGGGGAGACGGGCACGCGCTGATCCGCGTTGGTGCCGGTCAGCGTGAGGGGACCCTCCAGGACCCACAGCCGGTTGATGGATTCATTCGCGCTTTTCAGCCTGCGCTTGGCGCCCCAGGCGCCAAGCGCCTCCGGATCCTCGCCGTTGAGGAAGTCCGCCCCGAGCGACAGGATGACCTTGGCCTTGTCCAGCCGCGGCTGCAGATCCACGGCCTGCCCGTAGCTGGCCAGGGCGGCCACCTCGGCGGCGTCGCCGGTGGCGGGTTCGACCGCCAGGTGCTCCAGGGTGGGCAGGGCGGCCTTGAAGTCCGCCAGCAGGGCCTTGCGGCTGGGGGAAACCACGGCGCCGGAGACCAGCAGCACGGGCTTGCCCGAGGCCTTGGCCTCCTTCAGGGCGCCGTGCAGCTTCGCCTCAGCCTCGGCCCAGCCGACGACGCGGCCCTCGGCCTTGGGAGCGCGGAGGCGGTCCGGATCGTAGAGGCGCAGCACGTCAGCCATGACGCGGGGGCTGGTCTTGCCCTTCACGCCGGGGTGCTCGTCGTTGCCCGTGAGGTGGATGGGGCGGCCCTCGCGGGTCTTCACCAGCACGGGGTAGACGCGGCGGCCCTCGTGGGTGGCGCTGGCGTAGTAGTTGGCCACGCCGGGGATCACCTCCACGGGGCGCTTGGTGTAGGGCACCACGGTGCCCTGGCCCATGCGGTCGCAGGCCACGGTGGCGGCCAGGGCCGCGGCGGCACTCACCAGGCCCAGGAAGTCGCGGCGGGAGACGCCGCTCTGGGGAGGCAGGCCATGGACGTCGTCGTAGTTGGGGCCGGCCGGAACGGCGCCCGGCAGGAACTCGTCGTGGGCCGCCTGCTGGGCCTCGGGCGTCTCGATGCGCTCCTCGAGGGTTCGCCAGAAGCGCGGGGTCTCGAGGGGGCCGTGTTCGGGGAGTCGTGTCTTCATCGGGTCATCCGCGGCGCTTGATGGCGTGTTCAGGGGTGGTGACGGGGATGCGGAGGGGGGCCGGAGGGGTCTCCGGAGGGGCCTCCCGGCCTGGCGGGAACACGAGGCCCAGGGCCTCCCGGCCCAGGAGGAAGGGGCCCGCCACCAGGGCGGCGGCGCGTTCGAGGAGCGGCTTGCGGGTCTCGTCGGCCATCGTCGGATCCCCCCGGCCTAGCGGTGGCAGGCGGCGCAGTTCTCGGCGCCCCTGGTGATCTTGGAGCCCGCCGGCAGCGCGGCATGGGGGTCCCGGTGGCAGGCCAGGCAGTTGCCCATGCGCATGCCCATCTCGCGGGTGACCACCTTCATGGTCTGCACCTCGCCGTGGCAGCTCTGGCAGGTGATGCCCGCGTTCACGTGGGGCCGGTGGTCGAAGAAGACGTGGTCCGGCAGGGTGTGGATCCGCTGCCAGGCCAGGGGGGCCCCGGAGTTGGCGATCTGCGTCAGCTTCTGGATGGCGGGGCTGTCGGTCTTGGTGACCTTGTGGCAGCCCATGCAGAGATCCACGCTGGGAATGCCCGCCGTCCGGGACTTCTCCACGCCGGAGTGGCAGTACTGGCACTGCATGCGGAGGGTGCCGGCGTGCAGCTCGTGGGAGAAGGGGATGGGCTGCTCGGGGGCGTAGCCCTTGGCGAAGCGGTCCGGCTGGGTGAACCAGCCCACGGACAGGACCGTGAGAAGGACCGCCACGGCCCCCGCCGGCAGGACGAAGCGGAACGCCTGATCGAATCGGTGCATGCACAACCCCATGGAAAGCGCTGTCTCACGAAGGGAGCGGGAGGGCCATCGGGAACAGGTGGGACGGGTGACGCGGCCGGGTATGGAGGGTGTGGTCGCGGAGATTCTGGCACGCACGGGGACCGGGGAAGCAGATTCCCCGAAATCCGGCGCCTCCGCCCGGGAGTGTCGGTGGGATGTTGTCCTGGACAATGATTGGGCAGCATCCGGAACCAGGGGCTGGGCCCGCTGGGGCGACCATGTGATGAGTTGTGTCGCAGGTCACGATCATAGATCAATGGACCTGTATTGTTTACCTATTTTTTCTGAGGAAGTTGCAGACATTTAGGGGATTTAAGGGTGCTCTATCTTGACCAGCCTGGACAGGGCGATTTCCTCCAGGGCCGGTGCTGATGCTCCCTGCCCCTCGCCTCCGGTGGCGGGGGAGGCAGGCCGGGGGCCGAGATTCCTTCCCAGAACCTCTCCTTTGCCAATGATTTCGGAACTTTCCGATGGATCCCCTACCGGGGCAGGCCCATCCAGGGGAGGAGAAGGCCCAGCCGGAGGAACAGCTCCCCCACGCGCTCGACCGGCAGGCCCATCACGGTGGAGAAGCTGCCCTCCACCCCCTCGATGAAGAGGGCCCCGATGCCCTGGATGGCGTAGGCCCCGGCCTTATCCATGGGCTCGCGGGTGCCCACGTACCAGCGGATCTGTGCTTCCGTGAGGGGGCGGAAGACCACCTGGGCCGTGTCCACGAAGCTGTGGCTGTCCCGGTCGCGCTGGAGGCAGAACCCCGTGTGCACCTGGTGGGCCCGCCCCTGGATGAGGGTGAGCATCCGCACGGCGTCTTCCACGTCCACGGGCTTGTTCAGGGTGTGATGGTCCACGGCCACGGTGGTGTCCGCGGCCATGACCCAGCGGCCGGGGTGGCGCTGGGCCACCACCTCCGCCTTCAGCTCCGCCAGGCGGAGCACCAGGTCGCCGGGCTCCTCGTCCAGCAGGGGCGTCTCGTCCACATCCGGGACCTGGATCTCGAAGGGGATGCGCATGGCCTCCAGCCAGTGCCGGCGGCGGGGGCTGCTGCTGGCGAGGACGAGGGGCTGCAGGGTGGTTTCGGGCAGGCCGGGCCGGGTCTCGTTCACCGCAGGCCCCGCTGCTCCAGTTCGGCGGTCCCCACGCGCATGTGGAAGCTGTCGATGTCCTGGCCCAGGCGGAAGCCGAAGCGGGGGTAGAAGTTCGCCGCGTCCCGGGTCTCGAGCACGTAGCGCTGCACCTCTCCCGCCCAGGGATGCCGCAGGGCCCACTTCACCAGCTCCGTGGCGACCCCCTGGCCCATGAGGTCCCGGGCCGTGACCACGTCGTAGAGCTTGGCCTCGTAGGCGTGATCGGACCAGAGCCGGGTGGCGCCCACCAGCCGGCCCCCCCGGTGACCCTCAGGCACGAGCCGGGCCGTCAGGAGGCGGGAGCAGGCCAGCAGCCGCCGCCACTGCCCGATGGTGCGATCCGCGGTCCAGTAGACTTCCTCCGCCTGGAAGAAGATCTGCAGCTCGCGGGGATCCACACTCCAGGTCTCGTCGAAGAAGGCCACGGTGCCGGATGGCGTCAGGAGCGGCTCGGGTACGAGGAGATCACGGTCCATCAGGCCTTCCGGGGCAGAGCCTTCAATCCTAACAGCAGGGCCAGGAGAGCCATGAGGCCCGGCAGCAGCCAGGCCGAGCGGGCGGGCGTGCGGACGGGCCGCCAGCGCAGCTCCAGGGTATAGGCGCCCTCGCTGAGGGGCTCGCCCCACAGCTCGAAGCGGCCGTCCTCGCGGAAGAGGCCCGACTTCCCCGTGAGCGTGGCCCGCAGCAGGGGCACGCCCAGCTCCGGCGCCCGCAGGCGGATCTGCGCCGCGTGCAGGTCCGTGGCGATGCTGCGGTCGAACCAGCCGTCGTTGGTGTGGTTGCTCAGGAGGTCGGCGCGGCCCAGCTCGAAGCCCCGGCGGGTGCGCTGGGGCAGGAGGGCCTCGCTGCAGATGAGGGGATGCACCCGCAGGTCGCCGCTGGGGGTGGGCACTGCGAAGGCGCAGCCCTCCTGAAGCACACCGGCCTCCTGGGAGACGAAGCCCATCTTCGCGTCTATCCACCGCCGGAAGGCCGCGGGCCCAGGCGTGCGCTCGCCGAAGGGCATGGGCTCGGTCTTGGCGAAGATGAACGCTGGCCGGCCCGCGGCCTCGCCCCGCACCAGGTTGTAGGGACCACCTTCGGTGCCGTAGAGCCAGGCCAGGCCCCGGGAGGCGGCCTCGGCGGAGAGGCGGGGATCCGGATGGCGGTCGTCCCGCCCCAACACGGAGCTCTCAGGCCAGAGCAGCAGGGTGGCCCGTCCCTTCCCGGGCCAGCCCTGGGCCTTCAGCAGCGCGTCGCTGCGCCGCCACATCTCGGCCTCCATGCCCAGCCAGCGCTCGCCCGCCCGGAAATTGGGCTGGACCATGGCCACGTCCAGGGTCCGTTCCGCCTCCCGCGGCAGCAGGTACCAGGCCCCGCCCAGCAGGGCCAGCAGGCCCACGGCGAAACCGGGGCCCGCCAGCGTCCGGCGCAGGGGGGCATCCCCCGCCAGGCAGGCAGCCGACCAGGCCCCCGCCCCCCAGGCCAGGGCCGACAGGCCCGAGGCACCCAGGAAGGCCGCCGCGCGCGCGGCCCAGGGCAGGGCGCCGAAGGCGGCGCCCCAGGTCCAGGGGTAGACGTGGAAGCCGAAGGTCTCCCAGGCCATGAGCAGGAAGCCGGCCGCGCAGGCCGCGGACAGGGCCCCCAGGCGCCGGAAGGCCCAGCGCGAGCCCAGAGCCACCAGCCAGAGCCCGGTGGCTTCCCAGAGGCTCAGCAGGACCATCCCCAGCCAGGCCAGACCGAGGGGAAGGCCGCCCTTGGAGGCCAGGGTCTGGGGCACCCACACATAGAGGAGGAGGAGGCCCGCCAGGATGGCCGCCCAGGTCCAGGCCGCGTGCCGCCCCTTGAACAGGCCCTCCAGGAGGAGGAGGGGGAAGAGCAGGGCCATGACCGGCTCCAGCCAGCCCCCCAGGGCGCCGGGGAAGCGGAAGGCCAGCACGAAGATCCCCGCCAGGACGGCGGTTTCGAGGGGGCGGAGCAGCCAGCCGCGGGTCAACGCGACGTCCCCCGGTCCAGCCTCCGTGCCGCCTCGTAGCACGCGATGCCCGCGGCCACGGCGGCGTTGAGGCTCTCCACGCCCTGGATGGGGATGGCGAGGCGCCGCACGGCCGCCGGGAGGGCCACGCCCTGCCAGCCGTGCCCCTCATTGCCCACCCAGAGGCGCAGGGGCTCGGAGAGATCGACCTCCGCCAGCGGCACCGAGCCAGGGCCGCCGTCCAGGGCGTACCAATGGCCGGGATCCGGCTCCAGCCGCTCCGTGCGGCGCAGGGGAAGGAGGAAGGCCGCGCCCATGCTGCCGCGCAGGGTCTTCGGGTGGAAGGGGTCCGCGCAGCCGGGACCCAGCAGCACCTCCTGGAAGCCGAAGGCGGCAGCGCTGCGGAGCACGGCGCCCAGGTTGCCCGGATCCTGGATGCCCCAGGCGCCGAGGACCCGGCCGGGCAGGGGTCCCGCTGGCTCTGGGCCCAGGTCCATCAGCAGGGCGTGATCGGGGGGGCTGCCGGCCTCCGCCAGCTCCCGCATGAGCGACTCGCCCAGGATCTGGGCCTCGACGCCAAGGACCGCTTCCAGGGGATGGGGATCGGTCTGTTCGAGCCTCAGCCAGAGGGCTGGGCGCAGGCGCTTTCCCGCAGCGGTCTGTCGAGCCTCAGCCCAGGCCTCGATGAGCTTCGCCCCCAGCAGGACCGTGGCTCCGCGCCGGGCGCCCCCCGGCCGGAGGCGGGCCAGGAGGTCCTTAAAGCGCGGATTGGCCTTGCTGGTGAGGGTGGGCATGGAATGGATCAAACGGTGATGTATTAGACTAACCGCTCCATCCGGCCTTTCTTTCCATCCCTCTGCGCCTTTCCAGGAGCATCGATGCAACCCTTTGTCCCCTCCGACCAGAACCTGCGGGAGTTCTCCCTGCGGGCGGTGCTCATCGGCCTCGTCATGGCCGTGGTGCTCGGCTCCGCCAACGCCTACCTCGGGCTCAAGGCGGGCATGACCATCGCCGCCACCTACCCGGCGGCGGTCATCGGCATGGCCCTCATCAAGCTGATGAAGGGCACCATCCTGGAAGAGAACATGGCCCGCACCGTGGGCAGCATCGGCGAGTCCGTGGCCGCCGGCGCCATCTTCACCATCCCGGCCTTCGCCATCAGCGGCATCTGGCCCAAGTTCTTCACCGCCGGGCACTACCTCACCAGCTCCCTGATCATGTTCGGCGGTGGCGTGCTGGGCATCATGTTCGTGGCCCTGCTCCGCCGCGTGATGGTGGAGGATGCGGAGCTGCCCTACCCCGAGAGCGTGGCCGCCGCCGAGATCCACAAGGCTGGCGCCCGCGGGGGCAGCGGCACCACGTTCCTCTTCGGCGCCATGGGCCTCGGCGCGGTGATCCAGGCCCTGGTGAAGATCCAGATCTTCGCCACCACCTGGGAGAAGTTCGTGGCCTTCAAGACCACGGCCATCACTCTGGCGGCCGGCTGGAAGGCCAAGGTCATGGGCGGCATGCTGCTCAGCTCCCCCGGCATCAGCCCCGCCTACATGGGCGTGGGCTACATCATCGGGCCCAAGCTCGGCGCCCTGAACTTCTCCGGCGGCATCCTGGCCTGGGGTCTGCTGGTGCCCATCATCACCTACTTCCTGGCCCCCGGCGTCCTGCCTGAGAACGCCGCCAACGGCGACTGGATCGCCCTCTCCTACGCGGTCTGGAAGTTCATCGTCCGCCCCATCGCCATCGGCGGCATGCTCGTAGGCGCCGGCTTCACCCTCTTCAAGATGCGCAAGAGCCTGGGCGCGGGCCTGGCCCGCTCCGTCTCCGACGTGAAGAAGGCCGCCGGCGGCGAGCACGTGGTGGACCGCGTCAACAAGGACCTGCCCTTCACCAACGTCCTGGTGGGCATCCTCTTCGCCGCCGCCGTCACCTTCTTCGTGACCTGGAAGATCTTCGGCGTGGGCGCCCTGACCTCCTTCGTGGCGGCCCTGGTGATGGTCATCCTCGGCTTCTTCTTCGCGGCCATCAGCGGCTACCTGGTGGGCATCATGGGCTCCAGCAACAACCCCATCTCCGGCCTGACCCTCACCGCGCTCGTCGTGACCGCCCTGGTCATGGTGGTGCTGGGCGTGAAGGGCCAGGAGGGCGTGGCGGCCGTGCTGGGCGTGGCGGCCATCGTCTGCGTGTCCGCGGCCGTCGCCGGCGAGATGCTCCAGGACCTCAAGGCCGGCCACATCCTGGGCGGCACGCCCTGGCGCATGGAGATGGGCGACATCCTGGGCGTGGCCCTGGCCTCCGTGGTCCTCTTCCTGCCCCTGATGATGCTCCACGAGGGCGACATCAAGGCCCAGTCCACCAAGCGCATCGCCGAGCTCACCGCCCAGCAGGTCCAGGTGGTCACGGCCCCTGACGGCAAGGCCTACTCGCTGGATGAAGTGAAGCAGCTGCCCGCCGACCAGAAGAAGGCCGTGCTGAACCTGGACGCCGGCTTCGGCTCCAAGCAGCTGGCGGCGCCCCAGGCGGGCCTCATGGCCCTGCTCAGCCGCGGCATCGTGGAGGGCAAGATGGCCTGGCCGCTGATCATCGTGGGCATGATGATGGGCTTCGCCTTCATCCTCATGCAGGTGAAGAGTCCCATGCTGGTCAGCGTGGGCATGTATCTGCCGCTGGAGACCACCTTCGCCATCTTCCTGGGCGGCCTCATCAAGGGTGCTGTGGAGATGGCGGGCGCCAAGCGGGGCTTCAACGATGCCCAGAAGGTGCGCGTGGAGAACAACGGCGTGCTCCTGGCCGCCGGCCTCATCGCCGGCGAGGCCCTGGTGGGCCTGCTCTTCGCGTCCTTCGCCTTCTTCGAGGTGAAGTACGAGCTGGTGAAGGATCCCGGCATGTTCTGGATCAGCCTGCTGATCCTGGCGGGCATCGCCGTCTACCTCATCCGGGTGCCCCTGGCCAACGCCGGCGAAGCCGACGAGCCCGCCCCGCCCAGCGCGAATTTCTAGGCCACTGACTTTTCACCACGAAGACGAGAAGACCACGAAGGATGAGCTTTTCTTCGTGGTCTTCTCGTCTTCGTGGTTCATTCTTTTGGTTTGAGAGTCCCGAGCATGAACGCGTTTCCTGATGACACCTTCCTGGGCCTCGTGCCCGCCCAGGCCGTGGAGGCAGAGCCCGGGGAGGGCGATACGGTGGTGCTGATCCGCCCGAAGATCCTTTCGCCGCGCTGGGCCTGGCTGCTGAAGCTGATGAAGCGGCCCCACTTCCGGGTGAAGCTGGATGCCCGGGGCACGGCCCTGTGGCGGGCCTGCGACAGCGCGCGCACCGTGGCCCAGGTGATGGAGGCCATGGCCCGGGCGCACCCCGGCGAAGCCGATGCCGGCTTCCGGGCTGCCCTCTTCCTCCGGGAACTGGCCCGGGGCGGGTTCGTGCGCCTGTCCTAAGACCTGTTTCCGCCCCAGGAAAAGCGATACAAGCGGAGGAGGCTGAAGAGCGGTGGAAGCGAGGTTGTTTTACTCCGCTTTCCTCCGCTCTTCCGCAATCCTCAGCTTAGGGATGTCTTTGTCTTTTCCCATCGCCGGCCCTGGATGGCGGGGACAGGACCTAGACTGGATGGTGGAGGCGTTTCCCATGGCCAGGCAGGTGAAGCAGGGTGGCCAGGTCCTCACCCGCCAGCGGGCGAAGGTGAAGGAGCCCGGCCTGTGGAAGGTGCTCCTCCACAACGACGACTACACCACCCAGGAGTTCGTGGTGTGGCTGCTGAAGACCGTCTTCCGCAAGGCGGAGCCCGAGGCCACGGCCATCATGCTGGCGGTGCACAAGGCCGGCGTGGGCGTGGCGGGCGTCTACACCCGGGACGTGGCCGAGACCCGCGCCGAGCGCGGCCGCCAGCTCGCCGAACGGGAGGGCTTCCCCCTGCTGCTGACCGTGGAGGCCGAGGATGCCTGAATCGCCCCAGATCAGCGCGGACCTGAACCAGGGCTTCCAGCGGGCCTTCGAGCTGGCCAAGGCGCGGCGCCACGAGGACGTGGCGCTGGAGCACCTCCTGCTGGCCCTCCTGGACGACCCTCACGCGGCCCGGTCCCTGAAGGGCTGCGGCGTGAAGCTGGACGGCCTCCGGCGCGACCTGGAGGCGGCCCTGGAAAAGCTGTTCGAGCCAGTCCCCGAAGGGGAGGAATTTCAGCCCCACAGCACCCTGGGCTTCGTGCGGGTGGTGGAGCGGGCCCTGGTCCACGCCTTCAGCGCGGGGCAGAGGGAGGTCCGGGGCGGCGAGCTGCTGCCGGCCTTCCTGGAGGAGGAGGCCAGCCACGCCCGCCACCTGCTGGAGAAGCACGGCGTGAAGCGGCTGGCCCTGCTCAAGGTGCTGAGCCACGGGCCCGCGGCGGCGAAGGCCAAGCCCTCCGCGAAGAAGCAGGTGGAGGAGGAAGAGGAAGAGGGCACCGTGGCCGAGCATCCCCTGGAGGCCTACGCCACGGACCTGGTGACCCGGGCTTCGGCGGGTCGGCTGGATCCCCTGGTGGGCCGCGAGGCCGAAATCACCCGCATGGCCCAGGTGCTCTGCCGGCGCCGCAAGAACAACCCCCTGCTGGTGGGGGAGCCCGGCGTGGGCAAGACCGCCATCGTGGAGGGCCTGGCCATGCGCATCCACGAGGGGAAGGTGCCAGAACCCCTCAAGGCGGCGCGGATCTTCGCGCTGGATCTCGGCGCCCTCCTCGCCGGAACCCGCTACCGGGGCGACTTCGAGGAGCGTCTCAAGGCTGTGTTGAAGGCCCTGGCGGAGGAACCAGGCGCCATCCTCTTCGTGGATGAGCTGCACACCCTGGTGGGCGCGGGCGCCACCAGCGGCGGCGCCATGGACGCGGCCAACCTGCTGAAGCCCGCCCTGGCCTCGGGCGACCTGCGCTGCATCGGCGCCACCACCTTCCAGGACCTCAAGGGCTCCCTGGACCGCGACCGGGCCCTGTCCCGCCGCTTCCAGGTGGTGGAGGTGAGCGAGCCGGCCACGGCCGATGCGCTCGCCATCCTGGAGGGCCTGAAGGCCTCCTACGAATCGCACCACGGCGTGAAGTACTCCAGCGAGGCCCTGGAAGCCGCCGTGCGCCTGGCAGCCAAGCACCTCACGGACCGCAAGCTGCCGGACAGCGCCCTGGACGTGGTGGATGAAGCGGGCGCCGCCCAGAGGCTGCTGCCGAAGAAGGCGCGTGCGAAGCAGGTGGGCCCGGCAGAAATCGAGGCCGTGGTGGCCCGCATGGCGCGAGTGCCAATGGCCTCCGTGTCTGCGGACGACCGGGAAGCTTTGCATACGCTCGAAGCGCAGCTTCGAGCGCAGATCTTCGGCCAGGATCCCGCGTGCGAAGCCGTCGCCAGCGCCATCAAGCTGGCCCGGTCCGGCCTGCGGGACCCGCTGAAACCCATGGGCTGCTTCCTCTTCGCCGGGCCCACGGGCGTGGGCAAGACGGAGCTGGCCAAGCAGCTGGCCAAGGCCCTGGGCATCGCCTTCCTGCGCTTCGACATGAGCGAGTACCAGGAGAAGCACACGGTGGCCCGGCTCATCGGCGCGCCGCCCGGGTATGTGGGCTACGAGGAGGGCGGCCTGCTCACGGATGCCGTGCGCAAGCAGCCCCACGCCGTGCTGCTGCTGGATGAGCTGGAGAAGGCCCACCCGGACCTCTTCGGCATCCTGCTGCAGGTGATGGACCACGCCGCCCTCACGGACAGCCACGGCCGCAGCGCGGACTTCCGCCACACGGTGCTGGTGATGACCACCAATGTGGGCGCGCGCGAGCTCTCGGCCCGGCAGGTGGGCTTCGCCGAGGCGGGCGGGCGGCGCTCGGCCACCGGCACCATCGAAAAAGCCTTCAGCCCCGAGTTCCGCAACCGGCTCGACGCCATCCTCCAGTTCGCGCCCCTCGGGAGGCCGGAGATGGAGCGCGTGGCGGACAAGCACCTCCGCGAGTTGGAGGAGCAGCTCAAGGAGAAGCGCGTCAGCCTCGCCTGTACGCCCGCCGCCCGCGTCTGGCTGGCGGAGAAGGGCTATGACCCGGCCTTTGGCGCCCGCCCCATGGCCCGGCTCATCGAGCGCGAGCTGCGCCGCCCCCTGGCGGAGGCCATCCTCTTCGGCCCCCTCGTCAAGGGCGGAAAGGCCGCCGTGGACCTCAAGGACGGCCGGCTGTGCCTGTCTTTCGGCTGACGAAGGCCCTGGTCTTCCCGGACCCGGAGCTGGCGGAGGACGGGCTGCTGGCCATCGGCGGCGACCTCGGCGTGGAGCGCCTCCTGCTGGCCTACCGCAGCGGCATCTTCCCCTGGTACGGTGAAGGCGATCCCCTGCTCTGGTGGTCGCCGCCGGAGCGGGCCCTGCTGCGTCCCGGCCACCTGCACCTCTCCGTCCGCACTCGCCGGAGCCTGCGCCACCGCCCCTTCGAGGTCCGCTTCGACACGGCCTTCGAGCAGGTCATCGGGCACTGCTCCGCTGTGCCGCGCCCGGGCCAGGACGGCACCTGGATCACGCCAGAGATGCGGGAGGCGTACATGGGGCTGCACCGTGCGGGCCATGCCCACAGCGTGGAGGCCTGGCGGGATGGCGAGCTGCGGGGCGGCCTCTACGGCGTATCCCTGGGCCGGGCCTTCTTCGGCGAGAGCATGTTCAGCCTCGAACCCGGAGGCCAGCCGCGCGGCCCTCCAGAGCCTGGACGCGCGCCTGAAGGCCTGGAATTTCGCCCTGATCGATGGCCAGCTGCCCCATGAGGGGCTGATGGGCTATGGCTTCCAGTGCGTGCCCCGGGCCCTGTTTCTGGAGGAGCTGGCCGACGCGCTGCGTGGGGCGGGGAGGACGGGGTCCTGGGAGTGCCTGTAGGGACATGAATGAATCCCGAGATTTCGAGGCGGGAAGGGGGCCGGGGACCTATGGTGGGTGCGGGAGCATTTCAGCTTCCCCGGCCTTCCATGATCAAGCGAACCCCCCGTTCCTGGCTCAACACCCTCTTCCTCTTGGGGACGCTGGCCTTGGCCCTGATCTGCGTGCCCTGGAAGCTGGCGGCGCAGGGCCTCCGCTGGAGCGAAGTCGTGGTGCTGCTGGCCATGTACACGGCCACCGGTCTCGCCATCACCATCGGCTACCACCGCCTCTTCAGCCATCGCGCCTTCCAGGCCGCCTGGCCGGTGCGGCTTGCGGTGTTGCTTCTCGGCGCCGCGGCCTTCCAGAACTCCGCCATTGCCTGGTGCAGTGATCACCGCCATCACCACCGCTTCGTGGACGACCCCGCGCGCGATCCCTATCCGGTCAAGCGGGGCTTCTGGTACGCCCACTGGCTCTGGGTGATGGAAGGCGGAGAGCGTCCCTTCGATGGTGTCGCCGACCTCCTGCGGGATCCCCTGCTGCGCTGGCAGCGCCGCTATCACTTCTGGATCGGCGGTGTGGTCGCGGCCCTGCCGGTGCTGGTGGTGGGCTGGGCGACCGGGAACCTCGTGGGTCAGTTGGTCATGGGCCTGCTGCTGCGCATCGTGCTGACGCACCACAGCACCTTCCTCATCAATTCCGCTGCCCACTGGTTCGGCCGCCAGCCCTACTCGGACGCCAGCAGCGCCCGCGACAACGCCCTGCTGGCGCCCTTCACCTTCGGCGAGGGGTACCACAACTTCCACCACATGTGGCAGTGGGACTACCGCAACGGTCCGCGCTGGTACCAGTGGGACCCGGCCAAGTGGCTCATCGCCGCCGGCGCCTGGGTGGGGCTCACCCGGGGGCTGCGCCGGGTGCCGGCCACGGAGATGCAGCGCGCCCGCGTGGCCATGGAGGCGAAGCGCCTGGCCACGCATCTGGCCCGGGGCTTCCCGATGGGTGCCCTTCAGGCCAGGTCAGCTCTGGAGGCGGCCCATGCACGGCTGGACGCGGCTCTTGCGGCCTTCCAGGCCTGCCTTGATGCGTGGCGGTTGAAGCAGGCGGGATGGCACCAGATGGGCCTGGCCAAGGCTGAAGCCTGGCGTGGGGCACGGGCGGAATGGAAGACCCAGCGCGCCCGCTACCGCTGTGATCTCCGCGAGGCCTGGACCGCCTGGAAACAGGCGCGGCTGGTGGCGCGGCTGGTGGCGCGGCGGCAGCCTGCGGCCTGAGCTGCCCTCCGGGGAGTGCCCGGAGAGAAGCGCCGAGACCATGGGATCACGCGTGGGCCTGCTGGGCGGCCGGTGGCGGGCGCCGATCCTCCCGACCCTGGCTCCGTCCGGGCGCAGGGAATGGAGGGGAATTCGCGTCCGGGACCGTGGATGGGGCCGGCCGCCGCGACCCTACTCGATGGGCAGGCGTCCCTGGCCCATGCGGATGATGGCGGGCACGTGGAGGTCGTCGTTGCCGCCGGGCAGCTCGCCGCTGGGGGTGGGGGCCTGGGGCAGGAGGCGGGTGGGCGTGGGGCCCTGGGGCTCGCCCGCGGGCACCTCGCCGTAGACGCGGCCGCTGACGCCATTCGCGGGGAGCACGGCCTGGCCATCCGCCGGCACGACCAGCGCGGTGGAGCTGGCGGGAAGGACGGCCTCCAGGGGGATGCCCAGGTGCAGGCTGTCCCGGCGGCCCTTCTGGAGCTCCTCCTCCCCGTCGAAGCCGCTGGCCAGGATGGTGACCAGGACGCGGTCCTCCATGCCTTCGCCCTCCACGGTGCAGGCCTTGATGTCGGGCCGGCCGCTGTAGTGGTCCTGGAGGTAGTTCATGGCGGTCTCGATGGCCGTGGCCTCCATGACCTCCCAGTCGGCGGTGATGGACACCATGACGTTGGCAGCGGCGCCGGTCTGGGCGCGCTCCAGCAGGGGGCAGGCCAGGGCCTTCTTGAGGGCGTCCATGACGGCGTCCTCGCCGCGGCCTGCGCCGGTGCCGATGAGGGCCTCGCCGCCGTTGCGGAGCACGGCCTCCACGTCGGCGAAGTCGCCGTTGATGATGCCGGGCTTGAGGATGAGGTCCGCGATGCCGCGCACGCCTTGGATGAGCACGCCGTCCGCCACGCGGAAGGCCTCCTTCATGGTCACCCGCTTGTCGCAGACGGTCTTCAGCCGCTCATTGCTCACCACGATGACCGTGTCGGCGGTGCTGCGCAGGTTGTTCAGGCCCGAGAGGGCCAGGTCGCCCTTCTTGCGGCCCTCCCAGGCGAAGGGAGTGAGCACCACGGCCACGGTGAGGGCGCCCAGCTCCCGGGCGAAGCTGGCCAGCACCGGCGCCGCGCCCGTGCCCGTGCCGCCGCCCATGCCGCCGGTGATGAAGACCATGTCGGCGCCCTGCAGGGCCGCCAGCACTTCCTCGCGGCTCTCCTCGGCGGCCACGGCGCCGCGCTCGGCATTGCCGCCCGCACCTAGCCCCCGGCTGCTCTGGGGCCCCAGGGGCAGCTTGAGGTGGGCCTTGCTCATGGACAGGCTCTGTTGGTCCGTGTTCATGGCGATGAACTGCACGCCAGTGACGCCGCTCTCGATCATGCGGTTGATGGCGTTGCAGCCCGCGCCGCCCACGCCGAGCACCTTGATGTTGGCGCCGGGCAGGCTGTGGGGGCAGGGGAGGAAGGGGGTCTCGGTCATCGGAACTCCCGATTGGGGGACGAGGGATTCGGAAGGATTCACCACGGAGACGCGGAGGAACAGATGGAGAAAGGCACGGAGAAAGACATGAGGGGGGCCGTCGAAAGGGTTTGCAGTGGCGATGAAGTCCAGGAGGAAGATGGAGGGCGAGGGGGGCTCGCGTAAGAGGTACCAGGTCTTTTCTCCGTGGTTTTCTCTGAGTGGTTCTCAGTGATCTCCGTGTCTCCGTGGTGGATCTTTTGGATCAGAACAGCTTCTTGAAACGACCGAGGAAACCGTCGCCCCGGTCCTGCTTGCTGTGGGTCTCGCCCATGTCGCGGGCCAGGGCCTTCACCGCGCCCAGGGCGTTCACGAAGTAGGGATTGCCGGTGGCCTGGGGCAGGCCACCCACGCCCATGATGCGGCCCAGCACCACGCGGGGCCGGCCCAGGATGGTCTGGGCGAGGATGGCGAGGTGGGTGAGGAGGGCCCCGCCGCCCACCAGGTGCACGCCGCCGTGGATCTCGTGCATGAGGCCCGTGCGGCCCATCTCGGCCAGCACCAGGTTCAGCAGCTCCGCGGCCCGGGCCTGGAGCACCTCGGCGATCTCCCGCCGGGGTACCAGGCGCCCCTCCTCCTCGAGCTCGATGGACTCCTCGCCGGGCACCTGGCTGGGCAGCACGGTGCCGAAGCGGATCTTGATGCGCTCGGAGGCGGCGATGCCGCCCAGGTGCTTGGTGATCTCCAGGTCGCGGGTGAAGTGCATGCCGCCGATGGGGATGACCGCGGAATGGAAGAGGGTGCCGTGCAGGAAGATGCCCAGGTGGGTGAGGTGCTCGCCGATGTCCACCACCACGGCGCCGTTCTGGCGGTCCTCGCGGGAGAGCACCGCCTCGGCGCTGGCCAGGGGCGAGTACATCAGCTCGGCGCCGTGCAGGCCCGCATTCTTCAGTGCCAGCTGGATGTTCATGATCACGGGGCTGGGGGCCACGACGATGCGGACCTCGGCCTCCAGCGACTCGCCGAACATGCCCACGGGGTTCCGGATGTCGCGCTGGCCCTTGATGTGGAACATCTGGGGGATGCGGTGGAGGACCAGCTCCTCCTTGGCCAGCTTGCAGCCGTTGGTGGCCTGCTCCAGCACCCGATCCCGGTCCGAGGTGCTGATGATCTTGTCGCTGCTGCTGATGGTGATGGAGTCGCGGAGGTTCTCGCCCTTGAACTGGATGCCGTCCACGGCCACGCGGATGCCGTCCACCTTGGTCTGGCCCGCGGTGTTCATGGCCTCCTCCACCGCCCGCACGATGGCGCGGGTGCAGAGGTCCATGTCCGTGATCTGGCCCTGCGTGAAGCCGCCCTGGGGCGAGGCCTGGCCGGTGCCTGTCACGTTCAGCGTCCCGTCTTCTTCCTGGACGGCCACCACCGCCACCACTTTGCTTGCACCGAGGTCGAGCCCTAGGAGAACGGCACGCTGAGGCATGAAGATCCTTTTCCTTGCTCTAGGTTTACACCACTTCCGTGCCGGGTTCGAGCCCTTGCGCACGGAAAAAACGCCGCTTTCTTCCCGCGGAGGTCAGCGTGGCGTCTTGGCGGCGGGGGAGGCCTCCTCGGGTTCCCCCACGGCGACCTCCTCGTCCCAGCGAAGGTCGATGTAGCGGAGCCGGGCCAGATCCGGCCGCTGGGACAGGCGATCCACGAAGAGACCCTGAAAATTGGGCACGTTTTTCGTCACATCCTGGCGGGAGAGATAGATGGGGGCCGGGAGACCCTCGATGTAGGCCACGGGCCCCTTCGAGCTCCACCTCAGCTCCGTCAGCCGATCGTAAAATCCTCCCTGTTTTTCCCTCAGAGCCCGTGCTGCGCTCACAAGCCGGGCCAGACCCTGGTCCGTCTGGCTGGCGGGATCCACCACCACGGGAATGGGGCTTAGGTTCGCCTGGCTCACCCGGTCCAGGAGGATGCCGTCGTCCGACACCAGGAACACGCCGTTGCTCCGCACCAGCCAGAGCACGGGATGCCGCTCCTCCACCACGAGGCTCAGCCGGTCCGGGGGGTCCTTGCGGATCAGGAGGTTCCTCACCCAGCGCTTGGCCTCGATGCGGGCCCGCAACTCCTCTGCATCCACCCAGAAGAGGGGCTTGCCCAGCACCAGCTTCTCCGCCAGGGCCTGGATCTCCGCCTGGCGCTCGCCCCGGCAGCCGCTCACATTCACCTGCTCGATGGTGAGCTTCTGGAGGCCCAGGTACCGGGTGCCCACCTCCATGAGCCCCCAGGCCACCCCGCCCAGCACCACCACCGTGAGTCCCGCCCGCACCCAGGGGAACCAGGGGCGCTTGGGACGGGTGCGGGGGAGCATGGGCATGGGGGTCAGTCTACCGCCTGGGGGCGGCGGCCCGAATGATCCGGAAGCATCCCCCATCCTCGAAAAGCTGGGAGGATGCCCCATGGCCGCGACCGCCCCCGGAGGCATTCCGGATCTCCTTGATGCGCTCTTCCGCTCGGAGTCGCGCCGGATCCTGGCCACGCTGATCCGGTTGCTCGGGGATTTCGACCTGGCCGAGGACGGCATGCATGATGCGTTCACGGCCGCGCTGGAATCCTGGCCCAGGGATGGCGTGCCCCGGAACCCCAGGGCCTGGCTGGTCTCCACGGGCCGCTTCAAGGCCATCGACCGCCTGAGGCGGTCCGCCCGTTTCAAAACCCCGCTCGAAGGCCTGGCGGAGATCCCCGACGAAGAAGCGCCAGGGTTCATGGAAGGGCAAGAAGGTATTGAAGATGACCGGCTTCGGCTCATCTTCACCTGCTGCCATCCGGCCCTGTCGCCGGAAGCCAGCGCCGCCCTGACCCTCCGGGAGGTGTGCGGCCTGACGACGGAGGCCATCGCGCGCGCCTTCCTCACCGCCCCATCGACGCTGGCCCAGCGGATCGTCCGGGCCAAGTCGAAGATCCGGGACGCCGGCATTCCCTACGAAGTCCCCGGCCGGGAGGAACTGCCGGACCGGCTGGACGCGGTGCTGAAGGTCGTCTACCTCGTGTTCAACGAAGGCTACTCCGCCTCCTCGGGAGCGGCGCTGACGCGTCCGGACCTCTCGGGCGAGGCCGTCCGCCTGGGCCGGCTGCTCCTTGAGCTGCTGCCGGATCCGGAGGTGAGGGGCCTGCTCGCCCTCATGCTGCTCCAGGAGTCCCGGAGGGCCGCGCGGACCTCGCCGGCGGGGGACCTGGTGCTGCTGGAGGACCAGGACCGCTCCCTGTGGGACCGGGCCCTGATGGCCGAGGGGAAGGCGCTGGCGGAGCGGGCCCTGGCCTCCCGCCGGGTCGGACCCTACACACTCCAGGCCGCCATCGCCGCCGTCCATGCCGAGGCTGTCCAAGGATCCGCCACGGACTGGACCCGGATCATCGGGCTCTACACCCTCCTCCTCCGGATCGCGCCCTCGCCCGTGGTCGAACTCAACCGGGCGGTGGCCGTGGCCATGCGGGACGGCCCCCGGGCCGGGCTGGACCTCATCGACGCCCTTCTGGGGCGCCGCGAACTGGCGGAGTACCACCTGGCCCACTCCGCCAGGGCGGACCTCTGCCGCCGGCTGGGGAGAACCGGGGAGGCGATCGACTCCTACCGCCAGGCCCTGGGGCTGGCCCGGCAGGAGCCCGAGCGGCGGTTCCTCGAACGGCGTCTGGTCGAGCTCCAGAAATAATGTTTCGGGCCCTGTCGAAAGGGTTCCTCCTCGAACGACCAGGGGGTGAAGGCGGTCAAGACGACCCCCAAGGAGCCACCCATGAAATACATCTGCTTCGGGTACCTCGACGTCCAGCAGTGGGCGACCCTCTCCCAAAGCGAGCAACACGACAGGTTCGATGCGTGCTTCACCTACGACGAGGGGCTGAAGAAGGACGGCCACTGGGTCGGCGGGGAGGGGCTGCAGGGCCCGGATACCGCCGTCATGGTGCGATACAAGGAAGGCAAGGTGTCCGTGACGGACGGCCCCTATGCCGAGACCAAGGAGCTGTTGGGTGGTCTCTTGATCCTGGAGGCCAGGGATCTCAACCACGCCATCCATCTGATCTCGAACCATCCGGGGCTGAAGATGGGCCCCTGGGAGATCCGCCCCGCCGCGGACCTCACCCCGATGATCCGCGAAAGCGAGCAGCGCCGCGCCGCCTTGAAATAGGCGCGGGGATCGCGTTCGACGGGCGGCCCTGGACCCTACCGCCAGATCTCCACTTCGGGTTCCAGGGCCACCCCCCAGCGCTCCCGCACGGCGGTCTGCACCCGCTCCATCAGCTCCGCGAACTGGGCGGCGGTGGCGTGGCCGTGGTTGATGAGGAAGTTGGCGTGTTCGGGGCTCACCTCGGCGTCGCCCACGCGCAGGCCCTTGAGGCCCGCCTGGTCGATGAGGCGGCCGGCGCTCTGGCCCGGCGGGTTCTTGAAGATGCAGCCGGCGTTGCGCTTCGACAGCGGCTGGCTGGTGCCGCGCTTCTGCCGGTACTCGGCCACCTGGGCCCGGATGGTGGCGGGATCGCCTTCCGCCAGCCGGGCCGTGGCGGAGAGCACCACGCGGCCCCCCGTGAGGAAGCTCCAGCGGTAGCGGAACTCGCCGGGATCCGGGGCCTTCTCCACCAGGTCGCCCTCGGGCGTGAGGAAGCGGTAGCGCTCCAGCACGTCCACCCACTCCCGGCCGTAGGCCCCGGCGTTCATGCGGATGGCGCCGCCGAGGGAGCCGGGTATGCCGCTGGCGAACTCCAGGCCCGAGAGTCCCGCCGCCGCAGCGGCCTCCGCCAGGGCGATGTGGCCGTGGCTGGCGGGAGCCGTGAGGCGCGCGCCGTCGCGCTGGACCGTCTTCGGCAGGGCCAGGCGCAGCACCGGCGTGTCGATGTCGCCCAGCACCACCAGGTTCGAGCCGCCTCCCAGCACCCGCCAGGGCAGGCCCTCCCGGGCGCAGGCGCGGACGAAGGCCTGGGCCTCATCCTCGGTCGTGGGCTCGAAGAGCCAGCGGCAGACGCCTCCGACGCCCAGCGTCGTGAGGCGCGCGAAGGGCACGTCCCGGCGGTGGGGCACCTTCAGCAGCTCGTCGGGCAGGGGGCGCGTCATCGATTCCAGTATGGACGAACCGGCTCAGCTCCCGGCTTCCGGCGCGGGCCGGAGGGAGGCCAGCACCATCTCCAGCAGGCCGTCGATCATGGCGCGGAGCTCGTCGGCGTCTTTGGCGGTCTCCTTGAAGCCGTGGACGGCGCGGGTGAGGACCCGGGCGATCTGCTCTGGAGGCAGGGTACCCGCGCCCAGGGGCGCGAGGATGGCCGCCAGCTCGACCTCAAAGGCCGCGATGGCCTGGTCGATGGCGGGTTTCGCGAAGGCGAGGCCGGTGTGGGCGGGCTCCCGGAACTCCGGCGAGGCCGCGAAGAGCCCGAAGGGCCGGACGGCCCAGAGCTCGAAGGCGAAGCGGAGCTTTTCCAGGGGGGTGGTCCGGGCGCCCAGGCCCTGGCGGACCTCCTCCAGGGTGCGGGCCGTGAAGGACCGGAGGACGGCCTCGAAGACCTCCTCCTTGCGGCAGAAGACCAGGTAGAGGGCGGGCCGGGACATGCCGGCGGCCTCGGCGAGGTCGCCCATGGTGGTCCGCCGGTAGCCGTGGCGGAGGAACACGGATTCGGCGGCCTCGAGGACCCGGGACCTCTTGTCGCTGCCCATGAAATGAGGATTGACAAAATGTGTCCGATTGTCAATATGAACGCACTGACATTATTCGTCTGAATGTCAAATCCTAGTTGGAGAGCCACATGAGACAAGAACCTTGGACCTGGGCCCAAGTGCCCAACCAGACCGGCCGGGTGGCCGTGGTCACCGGGGCCACCTCCGGCACGGGGTATGAGGCGGCCCGCATCCTGGCGGCCTGCCGGGCCACGGTGGTCCTGGCCTGCCGCAATCTGCCCAAGGCCGGGGAGGCCGCCCAGCGCATCCGAGTGCTCCACCCCGGGGCCCGGGTGGAGGTCCAGGGCCTGGACCTGGCCTCCCTGGCCTCCGTCCGGCAGGCCGCCGCGGACCTCCTCGGCCGCTTCGACCGGCTGGACCTGCTCCTCAACAACGCCGGCGTCATGGTCCCTCCTTATGGAAAGACCGAGGACGGCTTCGAGCTGCAGCTCGGCACCAACCACTTCGGCCCCTTCGCGCTGACCGGTCTTCTGATGGACCGCCTGCTGGCCACCCCGGGCTCCCGCGTGGCGACCATGAGCAGCAACGCCCACCGGATGGGCCGCATCTACGCCGACGACCTGAACTTCGAGCGCGGCTACCGGGCCTGGGCCGCCTACGGCCAGTCCAAGCTGGCGAACCTCCTCTTCGCCTACGAGCTGGATCGCCGCCTGGCGGCGGCCGGAGCGGCGACGCGCTCGGTGGCTGCGCATCCCGGCTGGGCCCGGACGGAGCTCCAGCGCCACGCGGGCTGGATCAGCTGGCTCCGCGTCGCGGGCCTGGAGAGCCTGCTGAGCCAGGACGCCTTCGGCGGCGCCCAGCCCCTGCTGCGGGCGGCCACGGATCCCGCCGTGAAGGGCGGCGAGTACTTCGGGCCCTCGGGCTTCCAGGAGATGAAGGGGGCGCCCATGCCGGTCCAGTCCGATGCCCGCTCCCGGGACGAGGGGCTCCAGCGCTGGATGTGGCGGCTCTCCGAGCAGAGCACGGGGGTGGTGTATCCGCTCTGACCGTTTTCGAAAAGCCGGGGCCCTGGTCCTCGCCGCTCTGGTGGCGGGAGGCTTCTGGGCTGCCGGTTCCTCCCCCGACTTCCTGAGGAGTCCCCGCATGGACCGATCCCCCCAATCTTCCCAGTGGCGCGATGGGCGCTTCCGGAACCCCCAGCCCCTCTGGAACGACACCCGGGGCATGCTCGGCGCCATGTTCCGGAGGGATCCGAACGCCAGCCCCCAGGCCGAGCTGCCCGTGGTCCATCCCACCCGGGCGGACTTGGCCGCGGAGGCCCCCCCGGGCCTGCGGGCCACGTGGCTGGGCCACTCCACCGTGTATCTGGACGTGGACGGCACGCGCATCCTCACGGATCCCGTGTGGGGCAAGCGCGCCTCGCCCCTCGGGTGGGCCGGGCCCAAGCGCTTCTACGCACCGCTCATCGCCCTGGACGAGGTGCCCGTGCCCCAGGTGGTGGCCATCTCCCACGACCACTACGACCACCTGGACGAGGGCACCCTGCGCCGCCTGAAGGACTGGGACACGCGCTTCGTGGTGCCCCTGGGCGTGGGCGCGCGGCTGATCCGCTGGGGCGTGCCCGCGGGCCGCGTCACCGAACTGGACTGGTGGGAGTCCGTGCGGGTGGGCGAGCTGGAGGTGGTGCTCGTTCCGGCCCGCCACGCCTCGGGCCGCGGCCTCCGGGACAAGGACAAGACCCTGTGGGGCGGCTTCGCCTTCCTGGGGCCCCGGCACCGGGCCTACTTCTCCGGGGACACGGGGATGTTCCCGGGCCTGGCCGACATCGGCGAGCGCCTGGGCCCCTTCGACCTGGCCATGATCGAGGCCGGCGCCTACAACCCGGCCTGGCCCGACTGGCACCTGGGCCCGGAGCAGGCCGTGCAGGCCCACCGGATGGTGCGGGGCCGCGTGCTCCTGCCCATCCACTGGGGCCTCTTCAACCTGGCGGCCCACGGCTGGACGGAGCCCGTGGAGCGCGTGCTGGCCGCGGCGGACCAGGTGGGCGTCACCGTGGCGCTGCCCCGGCCGGGCGAGGGCTTCGAGCTCAGCGGGGAGCCGCCCAGCCGGCGCTGGTGGCCCGCGCTGCCCTGGAAGACCGGAGCGGAGGTCCCCATCCGTGCCACGCTGGACGGGCGGCAGCCCATCGCGGAAGGAGGCCTGCCATGAAGGTCCTGCTCTTCGGCGCCACGGGCATGGTCGGCCAGGGCGTGCTGCGCGAGTGCCTGCGGGATCCCGGCGTCACCCAGGTGATGGCCCTCGTGCGGAAGCCCTCGGGGCAGACCCATGCCAAGCTGCGGGAGCTCGTCCACGGGGACTTCTTCGACTACCGCGTGGTCGAACCGGATCTCACCGGACTCGACGCCTGCTTCTTCTGCCTGGGCGTGTCCGCGGCCGGGCTGGGCGAAGCCGAGTACCGCCGCCTGACCCACGACCTGACGCTGGCCGCGGCGGAGACCCTCGCCCGGCTCAATCCCGCCATGACCTTCGTCTACGTCTCCGGCGCGGGGACGGACAGCACCGAGCAGGGCCGCACCATGTGGGCGCGGGTGAAGGGACGGACCGAGAACGCCCTGCGGCGCCTGCCCTTCAAGGCGGTGTATCTCTTCCGCCCCGGCCTCATCCAACCCCTGCACGGCATCCGGTCCCGGACGGGCTGGTACCAGGCCATCTACACCCTGATGAGGCCCGCGTTCCCTCTGCTGCGGCGCCTGTTCCCGAAGGCCATCCTCACCACGGAGGAACTGGGCAGGGCCATGCTCCGCGTGGCACGGGAGGGGGCACCCACGGCCATCCTCGAGGCCGCCGACCTCATTGTCCTCGGGGCGCCTCCAACTCGATCAGCCGCGCCTTGACCTCGGGCGATCCGAAGGCGCTCCAGCCACCCTCGTCCTTCGCGCCCACCACGCGGTGGCAGGGCACGAGGATGAGCACGGGATTCGCCTTCACGGCTTGACCCACGGCCCGCGCCGCTCCGGGCCGGCCCGCCAGCAGGGCCACCTCGCCGTAGGCGAGGCTCTGGCCGGGCCGCGTGGCCCGCAGCACTTCGGCCACACGAAGCTGGAAGGGCGTCAGGGCCGAGAGGTCCAGGGGGATCCGGGTCAGGTCCTGGGGGCTGCCCGAGAGGTGGGCCATGAGCCGCCGTACGGCCTCCAGCACCCAGGCCGGGGCTTCCCGGGCCTCTTCTCGATCCAGGGTGTCCGTGAAGCGCAGCAGGCAGATCCCCTCCGCCGTCCAGCCCAGGCGCAGGCGGCCCAGGGCGGTGGCGAAGGTGAGGAGGTGCCGTGTCATGGGGCTAGGATGGCAGGATGCGCTGGCTCGCCCTCGACCACGGCACGAAGAAGATCGGCCTCGCCTTCTCGGATGAGCTGGAGATCCTGGCCTCGCCCTTCGAGGTGTGGCCCCAGGAGGAGGTCCGCACGCTGGAGCGGCTGGCGCGGCTGTGCAGGGAGGAGGGTGTGCAGGCCCTCTGCGTGGGGCTGCCCCGCCACAAGGACGGCGCCGAGAGCGCCACGGCCCCCGCGGCCCGGGCCTTCGGCGAGGCCCTGGCCCAGCGCACGGGCCTGCCCCTGCGCTTCGTGAACGAGCACCTGAGCAGCGCCGAAGCCGAGCGGCTCCTGCGGGAGCGGGGGGTGAAGCCCGAGAAGCGCAAGCTCCTGCTGGACGCGGCCGCGGCGGCGGTCATCCTGGACGAGCTGCTGGAGGACCGGCGGGCCAAGGGGATACCCGCCAGCTCCCTGGATTGAATCCCCACCACGGGAGGGAAGCATGCGCATCGCATTCCTGGGCCTGGGACGGATGGGCGATCCCATGGCGCGCCGGCTGGTGGGCGCCTTCGAGCTGGCGGTGTTCAACCGGGACATGGCCCGGGCCAAGCCCTTCGAGGCGCTGGGCGCGCGCGTCGCCGGGTCGGTGCGGGAGGCCGTGGAAGGCGCGGAGGTGGCCGTGACCATGCTCTCGGACGACGCCGCGGAGGAGGCCATTACCTTCGGGCCCGGAGGGCTCCTGGAGGCCCTGGCCCCGGATGCCATCCACGTGTCCATGAGCACCATCGGTATCGCCACCTCCGCCCGCTTGGGCGAGGCCCACGCCGAGGCGAGGCAGGGCTACGTGGCGGCGCCGGTCTTCGGCCGCCCGCCCGCGGCGGCTTCGGGCCAGCTCTGGATCCTGGCCGCGGGCCCCGAGGACCAGGTGGCCAAGTGCCAGCCGCTGTTCCAGGCCCTGGGCCAGGGCGTCTTCCCCCTGGGGGGCCGGGCCTCCACGGCCCACGCCATGAAGCTGGCGGGCAACAGCCTCCTCGTCACCGCCGTGGAGGCGCTGAGCGAGGCCTTCGCCTTCGGCGAGAAGGCGGGCGTGGCGCCGGAGACCACGCTGAATATCCTCAACACGGCCCTGCTGAAATCCCCCCTGGCGGACGCCTACGGGGGCGCCGTGGTGCGGGGCGACTTCGAGCCCGCGGGCTTCGCCCTGCGCCTGGGCCTGAAGGACGTGAGCCTGGCCCTCCGCGCCGCCGAGGCCTACCAGGCCCCCCTGCCCATCGCCAGCCTCCTGCGGGACCGCCTCCTGTCCGCCGTGGCCCGGGGCTACGGCGACCAGGACCTGGCCGCCCTCTCCCGCATCAGCCGCGAGGACGCGGGGCTTTGAGCCCGGCAGGGACTGAAAGACAAAAGATCACCACCAAGACACCAAGGCACCAAGAACTGAAGAAAGCTTTTCTTGGTGCCTTGGTGTCTTGGTGGTGGGAATTTCCGCTTTCCGCCTGGAACGGCCCTCAGCCCAGCCGTACGGTCCGCATGCAGCGCTCGGCCAGGCCCGGGTTGTGGGTGACGAGGAGAGTGGTGGGGCGCAGTTCGGCGTGGAGGTCCAGCAGGAAGCCGAATACCTCCTCGGCGGTGGCGGGATCCAGGTTGCCCGTGGGCTCGTCCAGCAGCCAGAGGGCGGGCTTGCGCACCAGGGCGCGGGCCAGTCCGGCGCGGGCGGCCTGGCCGCCGGAGAGCTGGCCCGGCAGCCGCTCGCCGAGATCGCCCAGACCCACGGTGGACAGGAGCTGTCCGATCCAGGCCTCGGCCCCGGCGGAGCCGTCGCCGTCGATGAGCAGAGGCATGCGCAGGTTCTCCCGCACGGTGAACTCCGGCAGCAGGTGGGGCTGCTGGAAGGCCAGGCCCACGCGGCGACGGCGGTAGAGGGCCCGGGCCTCGGCGCCCTCGGGCACGGGCTCTCCGCCCACGGCGATGCCGCCGCCCTCCCAGTGATCCAGGCCCGCGATGCAGTTCAGGAGTGTGGTCTTGCCCACGCCGGAGACGCCCACCACGGCGCAGAGGCTGCCGGCCTCGACGTCCAGCGAGAAGCCGTCGAAGACGGGATGGGCGTTGCCGGGGTAGGTCTTGTGCAGGCCAGTGATGGAAAGGGGCTGTCCGATCATGGCACCTCGCACCCAGGGCTAGTGATCCACCACGGAGACACGGAACTCGCGGAGGCGTCACGGAGGCCTCTGTGGTTCCTCCGTGCATGGGCTGGCCAAAGGCCCATTCCGGCCAAGCCGGAATGGACTGAATGCACCGGGCTCGGATCCCCTTGCAAGGATCCGGGCCCGGTGCATTCAGTCAGCCCATACTCCGTGTCTCCGTGGTGGATCTTGATGGGTTGAACGCACGGTTGCACGAGCTTCATTCGGCCCTCAGCGCGTCGACGGGGTCCAGGGCCGCGGCCTTCTTGGCGGGGTACCGCGCAGCCAGCCAGGAGACCAGCAGGGGGAAGATGGCCACGAGGACGACGTCCAGCACCTTCAGGCGGAAGGGCATGTAGGTGATGAAGTCGTAGACGGCCGCCGGCAGCTTCAGGAGCTTCCAGCGGTCGAGGATGAGGCACATGGGCACGCTGATGCCCAGGCCCCAGGCTGTGCCCACGGCGCCGATGCGCAGGCCCTGCAGCTCGAAGAGCCGCTGGATCTGCTTCGGCGTGGCGCCCAGCGCCAGCAGCACGCCCAGGTCCCGGCGCTTCTCCGTCACCAGCAGCACCAGGGAGGCCACGATGTTGAAGGCCGCCACCAGCACGATGAGGCTGAGGATGGAGGCGAAGGCCCACTTCTCCACGGTGAGCGCCGCGAAGAGGGCCTTGTTGGACTCCCGCAGGTCCGTGGCCTGGAAGGCCGGGCCCAGGGCCTGGAGCACCCGGGGCTTCACGTCCGCGATGGCGTCGATGCTGGTGGCGCGGACCTCGATCATCTCGGCCCGGCCCTCGGAGCGGGCGATCCGGATGGCGTCCGCGAGGTGGATGAAGGCCCAGGCCTTGTCGTACTCGGAGCTGTGGCTGTGGAAGGTGCCCGCCACGCGGAAGGCCGCCACCTTGGGCTGCTGGCCGCCCAGGCCCAGCTCCAGCCGGAAGACGGCCAGGGCCACGGTGTCGCCCACCTTGAGACCCAGTCGCTGGGCCAGCTCCTTGCCCAGGACGATCTCCCCCTCCTTGAGCTGCTCCACGGGGGCGGGCTGCATGGAGTCGAAGATGCTGGAGGTCCCGTGGGCGGTGGCGGGGTCCACGGCCTTCACCACCACGGTTTCCGGCGGCATCTCGCTGTCGGGCCGGCGCAGCAGGCCCTTCTCCAGCCGGATGGGCGAGGCGGCCTGCACCCCAGGCACGGCGCGGATGGCCTTCAATGCCCCTTCGGTATCCGGAATGTCCCCGCCCAGGTTGAAGACGGTGAAGTGGGCCGTGGCGCTGAAGAGGGTGGCCTGGATCTCCTCATGGAAGCCGTTCATCACGGCCAGAGTCACCACCATGGCGAAGACGCCCAGGGCCGTGCCGCCCCGGGCGAAGCGCACCATGGTCCGCACAAAGGCCCCCTTCCGGTGGGTCTTCAGGTAGCGGTCGGCGATGGTGCGTTCGAACAGGGCCATGGATCCAGGGTAGCCGGGACTTGATGAATGCCCTCCGGCGCGGCAGATTGACCTCATGGCCGAAACCCCGCCCCGCTGTCTGCTCATCGCCCGCCAGGGCCCCGAGGACCGGGAGGACCCCATCGAGGACCACCTGCTGGAGCTGGCGGAGCTGGCCCGCAGCTGCGGCTTCGAGGTCTGGACCCGGCGCCGGCTCAAGCGGCCCCAGGTGGCGCCGCGCACGTTCTACGGCTCGGGTCAGCTCCAGGCCCTGGCGGACGAGGCCGCCCGGCAGGGGGTGCGCCACCTCATCTGCGACGACGAGCTGAGCGGCAGCCAGGTGAACGCCATCCAGAAGCTCACCAACCTCACCTGCCTGGACCGCACGGGCCTCATCCTCAGCATCTTCGAGCAGCGGGCCCAGACCCGGGAGGCCAGGGCCCAGGTGGAGCTGGCCCGGCTGGAGTACGAGCTGCCCCGCCTGAAGGGCGCCTGGACCCACCTGGAGCGCCAGGGGGGCGGCGTGGGTCTTCGCGGCGGGCCCGGCGAGACCCAGATCGAGGTGGACCGCCGCATGATCCGCACCCGCATCAGCCAGCTCAAGCGGGAACTCACCCACCTCGAAACCGTGCGGGAGACCCAGCGCCAGGGCCGGCCCCAGGGCCTGCCCCGGGTGGCCCTGGTGGGCTACACCAACGCGGGCAAGACCACCCTGCTGAAGGCCCTCACGGGCGAAGGCGAACCGCGGGACCTCCTCTTCGCCACCCTCGACACCACCACCCGCAAGGCCTGGCTGGGCCAGGACTTCGACCCGGAGACCGGCGAGGGCAGCACGGCGCCCAAGCACTGCCTGGTGGCCGACACCGTGGGCTTCATCCGCAAGCTGCCCCACCAGCTGGTGGCGGCCTTCCGCAGCACCCTGGGCGAGGTGCGCACGGCGGATGCCCTGCTGGTGGTGGCCGATGCCGCCCACCCGGACCTGGAGGACCACCTGCGGGTGGTGGGCGCCACCCTGCGGGAGATCGGCTGCGCCCCCGAGGAGGGCGACGCCCAGCCCCGGCTGCTGGTGCTGAACCAGGTGGACCGCCTGCATCGCCCCCAGAAGCTGGACCTGAAGAAGCGGCACCCGGGCGCCGTCCAGGCCTGCGCCCTCCATGCCACGGGCATCCCCGAGATCCGGGCCTGGCTCCGGGAGCTCATCCCCGGCCCGCCCAAACCCCGGGAACTGGAGGACTGGGAGCTGCCGGAGCCCACCCCGGCATTCTGAGATCCGGACACGGTTTGGGTATGGACGCGGGGCTGGCCCTTTCCTAAGATAGTTGCTTATGCAACTAAAAGCCTCCTGGAAGACCGCCAGCCTGTCCCACGTGATCACCGCCGTGAAGAGCCGCATGCGCCAGGTGGCCGGGCGCCGGCTGGCCCCGTACGGGCTGACGCCCCAGCAGTTCCAGCTTCTGATGGCCGTGGCCGAGAAGGACGGCCGCTGCCACGGCGACCTGGCCCGGAGCACCTGGATGGACAAGCCCACGGCCACCCGGATCCTCAAGACCCTTCAGGACCGGGGTCTCGTGCTTGCCGCCGCGGACCCGGCCCACCGGCGCCGCGTGCTGTTCCACCTCCTGCCCGAGGCGGAGCCGCTGGTGCGGCAGCTGCGGGGCTTCCGCCAGTCCATGCGCGAGGGGATGGAGCAGGGGCTGGCGCCCGAGGACCGGGACCGCCTGCGGGACATCCTGGCTTCGGTCATGGACAACCTGGACCGGATGGACGAGGAGCTGACGGGCTCCGCGGAAGGGAAGTAGGCACGCCATGTGGATCGTCCGGCTTGCCCTCCGCCGCCCCTACACCACCGCCGTCATGTGCATGCTGGTGCTGCTGATGGGGATCCTCTCCGTCCTGCGCATGCCCGTGGACATCTTCCCCAGCATCGACATCCCCGTGGTGGCCGTGGTCTGGCAGTACGGCGGCCTTCCCCCGGAGGAGATGGAGCGGCGGGTGGTGACCGTCAGCGAGCGCGCCATGTCCACCACCGTCAACGGCATCGAGCGCATCGAGTCCCAGAGCATCCAGGGCATCGGCCTGCTGCGGGTCTACTTCCAGCCGGGGACGGACATCGGCTCGGCCATCGCCCAGATCTCCGCCGTGAACAGCACCATCCTGCGCATCCTGCCGCCGGGCATGACGGCGCCGAGCGTCATCCAATTCAATGCCAGCAACGTCCCCGTGGTGCAGCTGGCGGCGCGCAGCGACGCCATGCCCGAGCAGCAGGTGGTGGACTACGCCCTGAACTTCATCCGCATGCGCCTCTTCACCATCCCCGGGCTCGCCACGCCCGGGCCCTTCGGGGGCAAGTCGCGCCAGGTCTCCGTGGACATCGACACGGCCAAGCTGGCGGCCCGGGGCCTCAGCCCCGCGGACGTGGTGAACGCCCTCTCCTCCGAGAACGTCATCACCCCTGCCGGCGTGGCCCGCATGGGCAGCCGCGAGGTGCCCATCGTCACCAACTCCAGCCCCGCCTCCATCGAGGCCTTCAGCAGCCTGCCCGTGAAGGTGGTGAACGGCGCGCCGGTGCTCCTGGGCGATGTGGCCCGCGTCTACGACGGCTTCGCGGACCAGACCAACATCGTGCGCATCAACGGCCAGCGGGCCACCTACCTGGCCATCCTCAAGAAGGCGGACGCCTCCACCCTGGCGGTGGTGGACGCGGCCAAGGAGGCCCTGCCCGGCATCCAGGCCGCGGCCCCCAAGGGCCTGGAGCTGAAGTTCGACTTCGACCAGAGCCACTTCGTGCGGGCCGCCATCCTGGATGTGGCGAAGGAGGCCCTCGTCTCGTCGCTGCTCGTCTCGCTGATGATCCTGCTGTTCCTGGGGTCCTGGCGCAGCATGCTCATCGTCTCCACCAGCATCCCCCTGGCCATCTTCGTGGGCCTGGTGGGGCTGAAGCTCTCGGGCCAGACCCTCAACATCATGACCCTGGGCGGCTTCAGCCTCGCCATCGGCATGCTGGTGGACGACGCCACCGTGGCCGTGGAGAACATCCACCGCAACGAGGCCATGGGCAAGCCGCTCACCGTGGCCATCCTCGACGGCGCCAACCAGATCGCCGTGCCGGCCATCGTGGCCACCCTGGCCATCTGCATCGTGTTCTTCCCGGTGGTGCTCCTCGTGGGCCCCGCCAAGTACCTCTTCACGCCCCTGGCCATGGCCGTGGTCTTCTCCATGCTGGCCTCGTACGTGCTGTCGCGGACCCTGGTGCCTACGCTCTCCCGCATGCTCATGGGCCACGATCACCCCGATCCGGACAGCCGGTGGGCCCGCTTCAACGCCCGGCGCGAGGCTTGGCTGGACCGGCTCCAGGAGGCCTACGGCCGGGCCCTGGAGCAGGTGCTGCACCACCGGGTCTACGTCCTGGGCGTGGCCCTGGCCTTTGTGGCCGTCAGCTCCGGCTTGCTCTTCGTCATCGGCCGGGATTTCTTCCCCACGGTGGATGTGGGCCTCATGAAGCTGCACATGCGCGTGCCCCCGGGCCTGCGCCTGGAGGAGACGGAGCGGATGGTGGCCCAGGCCGAGTCCGAGATCCGCACCCTCATCCCCGCGGCGGAGCTGCGCTCACTGAACAGCAACATCGGCACGCCCAGCGCCTTCAACATGGCCTTCCTGCCCAGCGACAACGTCACCAGCCAGGACGCGGACCTCTTCATCTCCCTGGCGCCGGAGGGGCACCGCACGCGGGAGCACATGGCGAGCCTGCGGGAGGAACTCCCCAAGCGCCTGCCGGGCGTCAGCTTCTACTTCCAGCCCGCGGACATCGTGAGCCAGGTGCTGAACTTCGGCGTGGCCGCGCCCATCGACATCCAGATCGAGGGGCCGAATCTGCGGGCCAGCGCCGACCTCGCGCAGCGGCTGAAGGCGGGCATCCAGGGCATCCCCGGAGCCGTGGATGTGCGCGTCAAGCAGGTCCTGGACACCCCGGCCTACCGCATCGACGTGGACCGCCTCCGGGCCGCCCGGGCCGGCATCTCCCAGCGCGATGTGGCCAACGGCCTGCTGGTGTCGCTCTCCGGCAACGGCCAGCTGGCCCCCTCCTTCTACCTGAACCCGGCCAACGGCGTGAACTACACAGTCTCCGTGAAGTCGCCCCTGGCGTCCCTGAACTCGCCGGACAGGCTCCTCGCCACGCCCTTCGGCCCGCCGGGTTCCGGGGCCCTGCTCCAGACGGACCCCTTCCGGCCGGCGGGACCCGCGGCCCAGGCGCCCTTCCAGCCACTCTCCAACCTGGCCAGCCTCCAGCGCGTGAGCACCCCCAGCGAGATCAACCACATGACGATCCAGCGGGTCATCGACGTCATGGCCAATGTGGATGGGCGGGACCTGGGCGCCGTGGTGAAGGACATCGAAGGCCAGATCAAGGCCCTGGGGCCCCTGGGCCCCACCACGAAGATCAGGATCCGGGGCCAGAACGAGGTGATGAGGGAGTCCTTCCGGAGCCTGGGCGGCGGCCTCCTCATCGCCATCGTCCTGGTCTACCTGCTCATGGTCGTGCTCTTCCAGAGCTGGCTGGATCCCTTCATCATCATCACGGCCGTGCCCGGGGCCCTGGTGGGCATCCTGTGGATGCTGGCGCTGACGGGCACGACCTTCAACGTGGAGTCCCTCATGGGCGCCATCATGGCCGTGGGCATCGCCACCTCCAACGCCATCCTCATCGTGAGCTTCGCCAACGAGGTACGGGCCGGGAACCCGGGCCTCAGCGCCCTGGACGCGGCCCTGGAGGCGGGCAGGGTGCGCCTGCGCCCTGTACTGATGACGGCCCTCGCCATGATCATCGGCATGGTGCCCATGGCCCTGGCCCTGGGCGAGGCCGGCAGCCAGAACGCGCCCCTGGGCCGGGCGGTGATCGGGGGCCTGCTCATGGCCACCTTCGTCACCCTCTTCATCGTGCCCGTCATCTACAGCCTCCTGCGGAAGAAGCCGCCCACGGCCCACCTGCTGGAGAGCCGGTTCCAGGAAGAACAGCAAGGGAGTGAAGCATGAGCGAGCGTCCGGAATCCCCCGCCTTCAAGCTGGGCGGCGCCCTCACCGTGGTCGTGGCCCTCCTGGGCGTGGGCGGTCTTCTCTGGGCCCGGCAGTCAGGTCTGAAACAGGAGGCCCGGCACCGCCGGGCCGAGCTGGAGGCCGGCCCCCGCGTCCGCGTGGCCAAGGTGGACAGCCAGGGTTCCGAGCGGGGCCTGAGCCTGGAGGGCGAGGCCCTGCCCTACGCGAGCACCACCCTCTACGCCAAGGTGAGCGGCTTCGTGCGGAGCATCCCCGTGGACAAAGGCAGCGCCGTGGCCAAAGGGCAGGTGGTGGCCGTGGTGGAGTCCCCTGAGACGGACCGGGATACCCAGGCCCTCCAGGCGGACGCGGAGAACAAGCGCCGGAACGCCGAGCGCAGCCGGTCCCTGGGGAAGGACGGCCTCCTGAGCCCCCGGGACGTGGAACAGGCCGACGCGGACGCCCGGGTGGCCGAGGCCAAGCTGGCCTCCCAGGCCACCCTGAAGGGCTACCAGGTGGTCCGCGCCCCCTTCAGCGGCGTGGTCACCCAGCGCTTCGCCGATCCCGGCGCCCTGGTGCAGAACGGCGGCGCCACCAGCACGGCCCAGCCCCTGGTGACCCTGGCGCAGGTGGACCGGCTGCGCGTCACCCTGTACCTGGACGCCACCGCAGCCGCCCGGGTGAAGGTGGGGACCGAAGTGGAGGTCCGTCCGGTGGAGCGCCTCGACGTGGTCCGCAAGGTCCGGCTCAGCCGGGTAGCCGGGGCCCTGGATCCCAGGACCCGCACCCTGCTGGTGGAGGCCGACCTCGACAACCGGGACCGGGCCTTCCTGGCGGGCGGCTTCATCCGGGCCGGGCTGAACCTGCCCGCCTCCGGGCGCTTCGCCGTGCCCGCTGAGGCCGTGGTCCTGCGGGAGGGGAAACCGCTGGCCGCCGTGGTGCTGGCCGATGGCACGGTGCGCTTCCAGGCGCTCCAGCTCGGGGAGGAGGAGGACCAGCGGATCCGCGTGCTGGGCGGCCTCCAGCCCGGCGAGACCGTGGTGCTCAATCCGCCCGTGGGCCTGAAGGACGGGGATCGGGTTCAGGCTTCCGGGGCTTGATTCTTCCGGGGCAGCATCCCCACGGTGGCCGCCAGGCCCAGGGCCAGCGCGATGCGCAGGAAGAAGAGGTTGCGGCTGACGCCGTGGGCCTTGTTGTAGGCCACGCGGTCCGCGTGGTCCGGCGCCAGCGTCTCCACGGGCGCGGCGATGCGGGCGCGGATGTCCCGGACCTTGGGCGTCACCACGAAGGTGCTGGCCAGGCACATGAGCATGGCCACCAGCCACCCGGCGCTCCAGAGGCGGATGGGGCCGATGGCCTCCTCCTGCAGCTCCGCCATCCAGCGGGCGCCCCAGCTGAGGCCCGCCAGCCCGAAGGCCGTCCAGGCCGCCCAGTCCAGTCGGCCGATGATCAGCCCGGCGATGCGGCCCGCCACGTCACGGCTGGGCAGCTCCTGGAAGAAGACCGGCGCGGAGAACACGCCGAATCCCAGGGCCGCCCCCGCCCAGAGCAACAGGAGGGCCGCCGAGATGCGATCGAGGTAGCGCAGGCTTTTCGGGCTCATGGTTCCCTGGACTGAAGACTGAAGACTGAAGACTGAAGACCGCCCTACCACTCGTTGTAGGGAATTCCGTTCTCGCCCTTGTCGGCGGAACCGCTGCGGACCCGCCACACCCCCAATTCGGCATCGGGGTTGTCCGGATCGGGAGCTTCCAGTTCCAGCTGCCAGGTGTCCCGGGACTGGGTGATGGGATCCCATGGGATGTCCCGGAGGTAGCCCAGCTCCCGGAGGGGCCCCAGGCTCGACGGGTACTTGCCCCGGTCGGCCCGGTACTGCTCCAGGGCGTGGTTGATCTGGAAGAGGTTCTCCTTGAGGACCGCCTCGCGCGCCACCAGGGTCTTGTGCCGGTAGCCCGCCAGGCCCACCGTGGCCAGCAGGGCCAGGATGGTCATGACCGTGAGCAGTTCCAGCAGGGTGAACCCGCGCTGGCGGGAGGGGGCGGCGCGCATGGAACCACCTTACCTCAATGCCGCCCGGGCCGCCGCGTCCCTGCGTCGGGGAGCTGGCATCCTGGGGGGCCATCCGGAGGCACCATGGCACCTGAGCGCTCCCGCGAAGTCGATACGCTCCTCCTGGCCCTGGACCAGGCCTATGACCGCAAGTCCTGGCATGGGGCCAACCTGAGGGGGGCCCTCCGGGGCCTGGGCGCCGAGGCCGCCTCCCTCCGGCCCGGCCCGGGCCGGCCCTCCATCCAGGAGCTGGTGGTCCACCTGGCCTACTGGAAATACGCCGTACTGCGCCAGCTGGTGGACCTGCCCCGGGGTGCCTTCCCCCTGAAGGGCTCCAACTGGTTCCCCCGGGAGGGTGCCGATGCCGCCTGCTGGAAGGCGGACCTGGCCCTGCTGGACCGCATGCACCGGAACCTGCGGGCCGCCGTGGCGGTGCTGGGCCCCGCCGACCTGGACCGCCCCTCCGCCAAGGCCCAGCACCGGATCCGGGACCTCGTCCTCGGCGCCGTTGCCCACGACCTGCACCACGGTGGGCAGATCCAGCTCATCAAGCGGCTGGCAGGGACCCGTTAGAGCACGCCCCGCTTCTTCTGATCCAGCTCAATGGTCGCGACCGCCGGGTGACGGAGCAGGCTCCGGGGGAGCCTGCGGAGTCGGGCCCAGGCGAGGAGCGAATCAGGCGGCGAAGGTCAGAGCACGCCCCGCTTCTTCTGATCCAGCTCAATGGAGTCGTACAGGGCCTGGAAGTTGCCCTCGCCGAAGCCCATGGGGCGACCGGCTATCGCAGGCTGCGGGGCAGCCTGCGATAGGGAGCGCATGAAGAAGGGCTGCGCCAGCGGCCC
>NZ_AUAU01000027.1 GCF_000428885.1 Geothrix fermentans DSM 14018
CGAAGCTGGTCCAAGCTGTCTGCGAGGCCCAAGACATCCGGCACAGCTTCACCCGGCCTTACCGCCCTCAGACCAACGGCAAGGCCGAACGGTTCATCCAGACAGCCCTTCGCGAGTGGGCCTACCGCCTGGCCTACCAATCCTCAGAACAGCGGAGCCAAGCCCTCAAAGCCTGGCTCCACCACTACAATCACCACAGGTCCCACTCAGCCCTCGGCGGTCTCGCCCCCGCTCAAAAGCTGAACAACGTCCTTGGCCGCGACACCTAGAGCACGCTGGTCTCTGATTTCGTGCCCGGATCGTGAAATTTCCGCTCTAATGAAGCGGATGATTCGACGTTTACCGATGGTGTTGCGCGTTGGCCTCGCCCTGTTCCTGGCAGGCCCCGGATGGGGTGCCGCCCCGGCCCAAATCCCAACCCAGATCCCGGCCCGGGCCCATGCGCACCGCCTGGAGGTGGCCGACGGCCAGGGCGGCTGGCGGCCGTTCTACGTCAAGGGCGTGAACCTGGGCGCAGCCCTGCCCGGCCGGCACCCCACCGAGTTCCCCGACCGGGCCACCTACGACGGGTGGATCCGGGAGATGGCCGAGGCGGGCTTCAACACCGTCCGCGTCTACACCATCCACCCGCCGGCCTTCTACGAGGCCCTCCGCGCCCACAACCTCGCGGCCCCGAAGCCGCTGCGGCTCATCCATGGCGTCTGGACCGAACCGCCTCCCCGCGGCGACTTCCAGGACCCGGCTTGGCTGGCGGCGTGGCACCGGGAGATGGAGGACGTGGTGCAGGTCATTCACGGCCGGGCCCGCCTCCCCAGGCGCCCCGGCCACGCCGCCGGCGCCTACGGGGCCGACGTCAGCCCCTGGACCCTGGCCGTGATCCTGGGCCGCGAGTGGGAATCCTCCAGCGTCGTGGCCTTCAACCACCGCCATCCGGGCGAGTCGGACTGGTCCGGCCGCTTCGTCACCCTGCGGGGGGGCCACGCCATGGAGCGCTTCCTGGCCCGGAGCCTGGACCGCTTCCTCGCCCTCGAGTGGGACCAGTACCGCGCCCAGCGCCCCGTCGCCTTCACCAACTGGCCCACCCTGGATCCCCTCTTCCACATCACGGAATCCACGGAGGCGGAGGAGCACGCCCTGCGCCGGAAAGCGGGCCAGGCCAGCGGCCCGCCGAGCCCCGCGGCGGAGGACGAGGACGCCGTGGGCCTGGACATGGAGAAATTCAGCGGCACGCCCCTCCTCCAGGCGGGCCTCTTCGCCAGCTACCACGCCTATCCGTACTACCCCGACTTCATGAACCTGGATCCCAGCTACGCCCAGGCGCGGGACCACCTGGGGCCCAGCAACTATGCGGGCTACCTCGCGGACCTGGTGAAGCACCACACCCGCCATCCCGTGCTCATCGCCGAGTTCGGCGTGCCCTCCTCGCGGATCGTGGCCCACTGGCAGCCCCAGGGCCTGACCCACGGGGGCCAGGGCGAGCGGGAGCAGGGGGAGCAGGACGCCCGCCTCCAGCGGAACATCTACGACGCCGGCTGCGCCGGGGGCGTGCTCTTCGCCTGGATGGACGAGTGGTTCAAGCAGAACTGGCTCACCCTGCCCTTCGAGCGGCCGGTGGAACGGAAGCCCCTCTGGTACAACCCCATGGACGCCGAGGAGAACTACGGCCTCATCGCCTGCCGTCCCGGGGCCAAGGGCCCCTCCATCCTCATCGACGGCAAGGCCGGGGACTGGGGCCGGGTTCCCGCCTACCTCGAAGGCGGGGGCCTCACCCTGAAGGCGCGGGCGGACGAGGGCTGGCTCCACCTGGGCCTGTTCTTTCCACACCCCCTGGATTTCTCGAAAGAGGCCGTCCTGGTGGGCCTCGACACCGTGGATCCCCGGCGGGGGGACCACCGGATCCCCTGGACGGGCGGGCTCCGCAGCGAGGCGGGGCTGGAGTTCGTGGCGCTCTTCCAGGGACCGGACCGCACCGGCCTGTTCGTGGACGCGCCCTATGCCGTGTCCGAGTACCGGTTCCGGCCGGACCGGAGCCACCGCAGCCTCGCCAACGACCAGGGCCGCTTCGTCCTGCCCACGGCCAAGAGCAACCACCCCCGGGTCGGCCGCGACGGGACGCGGTTCCCGGGCCACAGCACCGAGATCGGCTGGCTCCGCCAGGGCACCCAGGACCGCACCGACCCTGCCTTCGACTCCCGGGCCGAGTGGCAGTCGGGGCGCACCGCCGATGGGCGCGGCTTCATCGAGGCGCGGATCCCCTGGACGCTCCTCCATGTCACGGATCCCAGCAGCCGGAGGGTCCTGGACGATCCGGGGGGCACGGCCCCTGGCGCCGGAGGCACGACTGTCACTCCCGGGTTCAGATTCGTGCTGCTGGTCCTGGATGCCGACATGCCTCTCGGGGAGAGTGCCGGGACGCCCCGCCTCACCCTCCCCGCCGCCCGCCGGGGGCGCCTGCCCCTGCCGCCCCTCTTCACCTGGGAGACCTGGAAACAGCCCACCTTCCACCGCTTCCGCAAGCAGTCCTTCGCCCTCTACCAGAAGGCCCTGGCCGACACCCCCGACGAACCGAGGACGCCCCGATGATCCACGCCGCCCCGCCCGCCCTGCAGCAGCCCGCTCCGGCTCCGGATGCCGCCGCCCTCCTGAGGCAGGCCCGGGAGCTGCGCTCGCAGAAGCGGTTCGCCGAGGCCGTGGCGGTCTACACCCGGATGCTGGACCTCTGGAAGGACCAGCCCGAGGCCCTGCTGGAGCGGGGCCGGACCCTGAGCTGGATGAAGCGCTACGACGAGGCCATCCGCGACCTGAAGCGCCACGGGGAGGTCCACCCGGAACTGGCGGCGGAATCCGAGCCGGTCCTGGCCCGGGTGACCGCCTGGTCCGGGCGCTTCCGGGAGGCCGTGGCGATCCTCCAGCCCCAGGTCGCCAAGGGGGATCGCCAGGCCACCCTGGACACGGCCACCTACCTGAGCTGGGACGGCCAGCTGGACCGGAGCCTGGCCCTGACCGGCGAGTGGCTCAAGGGCCACCCCGCCGACCACGACTTCCTCATCCTTCGGGGCCGGGTGCTGGGCTGGCGGGGCCTGCACGACCAGGCGCGCCGGACCTACGAGGAGGCCCTCCGGAGGACGCCCGGCGATGGCCCCGCCCTCCTGGGGCTCGCCCAGCTGGACCTCTGGGCCGGGGATCCCGAGGGCGCGGAGCGCCGCATGGGCGGCCTGGGGCCCGAGGCCGCCAGAAGCCCGGAGGCCGAGCTCATGCGCGCCCAGGTGGACCAGCGCCTGGGCCGCCGCCGCCGGGCGCGGGCCCGGACCGAGGCCCTGCTGGACCAGCCGGACATGCGCGAGGAGGCCCAGTCCCGGCTCTGGGGCTTCGCCGACGCCCAGGGTCCCTGGATCGAGCTCTCCCAGGTCCGCACCGATTCCAACGAGGGCCTGCGCGCCCAGGCTCAGCGGGTGGACGCAGCCCTCCCCTTCTTCGACGGCACCCTGCGCCTGGGCGGGGCCTGGGACCTGCTGGACCAGAGCGGCCAGGGCGAGCGCAAGCCCCGGGAGTGGTCGCTGGGGATCACCCACCCCCTGGGCACCCGCCTCACGGCCTCGGCCCAGGTGGGCCGGGTGGACGACGTGGGCGGCGAAGCCGCGGGCTTCCACAGCTTCTCCCTCGGATGGCGCGCGGCCCCGGGCCTGAACCTGGTGCTGTCCCACACCTTCGCGCCCAGCCTGGCCACGCCCCGGGCGGTGGATCTCCGCACCTTCACCCGGGCCTGGGGCCTGGGCGGGGCCTGGGTCTTCAACCAGACCCTCGATCACGTGACCCTGTCCCTGGACCGGGGCTTCCTCTCCGCCGACGCCGCCCGGAAGGGCCTCCGTCTGGAGGGCGGGCACCGCTTCCCCTTCGCCGGCGGCGAGGCGCGCGCCGGTCTGGCCACCCGCCTCGTCGACCAGGACCGCAGCCTGCGCATCGGCTACTTCAACCCCGAGCGCTACCGGTACTACGGGGCCACCGCCGGGGCCTCCCTGCGGCACGAGGAACGGTGGGAGCTGGCCCTGGACGCCTGGGGCGGGCGGCAGACCGTGAACCGGACCGCCAGCCAGTTCACCTGGGGCTACACCCTGGCGGGCACCTGGACGCCCGGCGGTTCGGCCATCGCCCTCTTCGCCTCCTGGGACCAGAGCGTGGCGGGCCTGCCCATCGCGGACCCCCTGGACCCCACCAGCTACCGGGACCACACGCTCCGGTTCGGGATCCGGGTCCGCGGAAGCCGATGGATCTGGTGAAAGGGGGTAGACTTTTTCCGATGACCCGACATTGGCCAGCTCACACAACGGTCCTGGTGGTGGAAGACGATGCCGCGACCGCGAAGATCATCCAGGTCCGCCTGGAGATGGAGGGGCTGAGGGTCCTCGTGGCGACCAACGGCATGGACGCCCTGGAGATCTTCCAGCGCGAGGCCGTCGACCTGGTCGCCACCGACCTCATGATGCCGGCCATGAACGGGTTCCGGCTGGTGCAGGAGGTGCGGGACCTGCCCCCCCCCAAGGGCCGCGTGCCCATCCTCCTTCTCTCCAGCAACCACAGCGAGCAGGACATGGTGCGGTGCCTGGCGGCCGGAGCCGACGACTACATGGCCAAGCCCATCTCCGTCCAGGTGATGGTGGAGCGGCTCTGGCGGCTCTACGAACGCTCCCATCGGGCGGGGTGAGCCATCCTCCCCATCCGCATCCCCCACCACCTCCTGCTGCCCATCCTTCAGTGGGCGACGCTCATCCTGGTCGCCCTCGTGGCCGGCCTGATCCTGGTCGGCGCGGTCATGCAGTACCGCCAGGACCGCAGGAACCGGTACCGCATCGCCCGCTACCAGGCCTGGGAGACCCGGCTCTCGGACTTCCTCTTCCGGAAGGGGTACGAGCATGGGGACTTCGGGCCGGTGGCCTGGGCGGACCGCTGGCTCTTCAGGGACTTCCTGGCCCGCTACCAGTCCAGCATCGCGGGCGAGGAATCCGAGCTGCTCCGCGGCCTCTACCTGGACATCGGCCTCCATGCCTCCCTGCCCCGCCGGCTGCGGGACCGGGACCCCAGGGTGCGGGCCCAGGCCGCCAAGGAGATCGGGGCCTTCCGGCTGGACGAGCCCTCGGAGCACGTGGCGCCGCTGGCGGCGGAGCGGCCCTGGCGCTGGAAGCCCGGCCTCCGCCTGGAGGGCTACCTCGACCGGGTCCTGCCCCTGCTGGACGACCCCGTCCCCTACGTGGCCCACACCGCCGCCCTCACCCTCACCCAGAGCCGGAACCTGAGGTACGCCGCGCCGGTGGTGGCCTGGGTCATGCGGGAGGAGCTCTACCAGCGGGAGCGGCTGCTCCGGGTGCTGGAAGGCTTTGGTCCCGGCCTGCTGCCCTGGATGAAGGACAACCTGGAATCCCCGGACCAGAACCCAGGGCCCTGGATCCTCTTCGCCCTGCTGGCGGGCTCCCACCGGCACCGGGAGTCCCAGCCGCGCCTGCTGTGGCTCCTCGACATCCCGAATGTGGACCTGCGCGCCTCGGTCCTCAAGGCCCTCATCATCCTCGCGGACCCGGCCATCTACCCCAGGGTGCTGGCCTTCGCCACCAGCCCCGCCTGGGAGATCCGGACCCAGGTCGCCCGGGCCCTGGGCGTGCTGGGGGGACCCTCGGCCGTTCCGGACCTGATGCCCCTGATGGCCGATCCCGTGTTCGAGGTGCGCCGCAACGCCGCCCAGAGCCTCGTGGACCTGGGCCATGCCGGGGTCTCGGCCCTGACCTGGCTGGCGGAGGATCCCAAGGCGGACCGGTTCGCCCGCGACATGGCTCGGGAGCGGCTCGAATGGGCCGATGAACGGGGGCACCTGTGACCTTCCGCGCCTTCGCCACCGGCTTCGCCGAGTGGGGCATCCTCCTCTACTTCCTCGCCATGCAGCTCACGACCCTGTCGCTGATCCTGCGGGCCTTCTTCTCCATACGCGGCTACCTGGACGCCGTGCGGATCGACCGCCTCGACACGGCCTTCGAGACCAGCCACTACAAGCCCATCACGCTCATCTGCCCGGTCTTCAACGAGGAGGCCGGCGTGGTGCCCAGCGTCAACAGCCTCATCAGCCTGCGCTACCCGGAGTTCCAGGTGGTGGTGGTGAGCGACGGCAGCACGGACACCACCCTCGCGCGCCTGGTCAAGGCCTTCAAGCTCCAGCCGAGCCAGCGCGTCGTGCGCCACCTGCTGCCCACCCAGGAGGTGCGCGGCATCTACGAGAGCGCCTACGTGCCCAACCTGGTGGTGGTGGACAAGGCCAACGGCGGCAAGGCCGACGCCCTGAACTGCGGCATCAACCTGGCCCGCTATCCGCTGGTCTGCTGCATGGACGGGGACAGCCTCCTGGAGAACGACGCCCTCCTGCGCATCGCCCGGCCCTTCATGGACCGGCCCGACATGGTGGCCTCCGGGGGCGTGGTCCGGCCCGTGAACGGCTGCAAGGTGACCCCCATGGGCATCCGCGGCATCTTCCTCCCGGATTCCTGGCTGGCCCGGTTCCAGATCGTGGAGTACCTGCGGGCCTTCCTCTTCGCCCGCGTAGGCCTGGCCTCGCTGGACACCATGTTCATCGTCAGCGGCGCCTTCGGCGTGTTCCGCAAGGACGTGGTGGTGGCGGCCGGGGGCTTCGAGACCGCCACCATCGGCGAGGACTTCGAGCTGGTGGTGCGCCTCCACCGCTGCCTGCGGGACTGGAAGCGCCCCCACCACATCACGCTGGTGCCCGATCCCGTCTGCTGGACCGAGGTGCCCGAGGACTTCCGGGGCCTGGGCCGCCAGCGCAACCGCTGGCAGCGCGGCCTGCTGGAGACCCTGTGGCGGCACAGGCGCATGTGGTTCAACCCGAAGTACGGCCGCATCGGGCTCTTCTCCATGCCCTATTTCCTGCTCTTCGAGGCCCTGGCCCCCGTCATCGAGGTGGGCGGCTACCTCATGTTCGCCTGGTCCCTCTGGACCCGCTCGGTCAACGCCGACTTCGCCATCCTGTTCGTCTACGTGGCCCTGCTCCTGGGCGTGCTGAACTCCGTGGTGGCCGTGGTGCTCCAGGAGATCAGCGGCCATCGCTACCAGGGGCTCAAGGCCTGGATCCTGCTGATCTTCGCGGCGGTGGTCGAGAACTTCGGCTACCGGCAGCTGACCCTCTGGTGGCGCCTGCGGGGCATCTTCGACTGGATCCGCGGCAAGGACAGCTGGGGCCACCTGAAGCGCAAGGGCCTCACGGCGCAGCCGGTGCCGGAGGGGCCCCCTCCGCCAGCCCGGGCTTGACGGATGGTTGTCGTCAGACCATTCTGACTTCTCGATCTTTGGCAGTCCGATAGCGCTATCCAGAAAGGTGGAGGGAAAGGCCCTGCGAAACCTTGGCAACCTGCGACAGCAAGGTGCCAATTCCTGCCCCCGGCGCGTCCGGGGGGAAGATACCGAATGACTCAGACTGACCCGAGACCCCCTGGATGCCGATGACGGACGGCCGCCTCCAGGCGCATCCATGACCCATCCCACCTTCCAGCAGGCCCTCGACGGGGGCGAGTGCTTCCTCTTCGACGGGAGCACGGCCACGGCCCTGCACGACCGCGGCATCACCCTCCAGCGCAGCTTCGAGGAGTGCAACCTCAAGGCGCCGGACCTGCTGCTGGCCATCCATGGCGAGTTCCTGGCGGCGGGCGCCCAGGTGCTCACCACCAACACCTGGGGCGCCAACCGGCTCAAGCTCGCCGCCCGCGGACTGGAGGGCCAGCTGGACGCCATCAACCGCGAGGGGGTGGCCCTGGCGAAGCAGGCCATCGCCCAGCAGGGCAGCCGGGCCTGGGTGGCGGGCTGCATCGGCCCCCTGGGCGTGCGGATCGAGCCCTGGGGGCCCACGTCCTTTGACGAGGCCCGGGCCCTCTTCCGCGAGCAGGCCCAGCCGCTGGTCGAAGCGGGGGTGGACCTCCTGGTGCTCGAGGGATTCGAGGACCTGAACGAGGTCCATCAGGCCATCCTGGCCGCCAAGGAGGCCGGGAGCCTCCCGGTCGCCGCCCTGATGACCACCAACGATGACGGCCAGGCCCTCTTCGGCGCGGAACCCGAGTGGTTCATCAAGCAGCTGGACACCTGGGGCGCGGACCTGGTGGGCCTCATCGGCGGCAACGGGCCGGCGCCCCACCTGCGCCTGCTGGAGCGCCTGAAGTCGGTGACCGCCAAGCCCATCGTCCTCCAGCCGAACCCGGGCCTGCCCCACCAGGTGGACGGCCGCCTCATCTACGGGGCCAGCCCCGAGTACCTGGGCGGCTTCGCGGCCCGCGCCCTGGCGGCGGGGGCTCGCGCCGTGGGCGGGTGCAGCGGCACCACGCCCGCCCATATCCGCGCCATGCGGGGCTCCTTTCGCCAGGAGCGGGCCTTCGTGCAGGGCGGAGGCGGCTTCGAGCTGAAGCCCCACGAGCAGCCCCAGCCGGAAGTCCCCTTCGCCTACCGCAGCCGCTTCAGCCTCAAGCTGGCCCAGGGCGAGTTCACCCACACCGTGGAGCTGGTGCCGCCCAAGGGCATGGAGTACGACAAGCTCGTGGCCAAGACGCGCCAGTGCCGGGCCCTGGGCGTGGACGCCATCAACGTGCCCGACGGCCCCCGCGCCATGGCCCGCATGTCGGCCCTGGCCACGGCCCTCATCATCGAGCAGCAGGTGGGGCTGGAGACCATCCTCCACTACGCCTGCCGCGACCGGAACCTGCTGGGCATGCAGAGCGACCTGCTGGGAGCCGCCGGCCTGGGCCTGCGGAACATCCTGGCCGTCACCGGCGATCCTCCGAAGCTGGGCCCCTACCCCCAGGCCACGGCGGTCTTCGACGTGGACGCCATCGGCCTCGTGAACATGCTCAAGCGCCTGAACACGGGCCTCGACCTGGGCGGCGCCAGCATCGGCAAGCCCACCTCCTTCAGCGTGGGCGTGGGCGCCAACCCCGTGGCCCCGGATCCGGAGCGCGAGAAGGCCCGCTTCCGCTACAAGGTGGAGGCCGGCGCCCAGTGGGCCATCACCCAGCCCGTCTTCGACGCCGACAGCCTCTTCCGCTTCCTCGATTTCGCGGAGACCGTGGCCCCGGGCCTGCCCGTCATCGCGGGCATCTGGCCCTTCAAGAGCCTGCGCAACGCCGAGTTCATGGCCAACGAGGTGCCCGGCGCCTACGTGCCTCCCACCGTGCTCGCCCGCATGGCCAAGTGGCCCACGGCCGAGGACCAGGTCAAGGAGGGCCTGGCCATCGCCCAGGAGGTCATCGCGACCATCCGCCCCCGCATCCGCGGCCTCCAGCTCAGCGCCCCCTTCGGCCAAGTGGAACTCGTCGCGCCGCTGCTGCCGAAACGGGAGGTCGCATGAGCGTGAAGGTCCACTTCCTCCTGGAGGATCTGCTGGTGGAGGCGCCGGAGGGGACGCCGCTGCAGGCCATCGCCGATGCCGCCGGCGCCGACATCACCTTCGGCTGCCGCACGGGCTCCTGCGGCACCTGCCGGGTGCGCGTGGCCGAGGGCCTGGACCGGTGCAGCGACATGGGCGCCGAGGAGCGGGACTTCCTGAAGGGCCTGGACGCGCCCCCCGACCAGCGCCTGGCCTGCCAGGTGACCGTCCAGGGGGACGTCGATATCGAATACCTGGGTCTTTAGCCACGGATGAACACAGATGAACACGGATAAGCATTCGCGAGGACAACGCCTCATGCGCGAGCCAGTTCTTCGCTCTTCCATCTGGGTTCATCCGTGTTCATCCGTGGCGAATTAAGGGCTTAGCCATGACCACCCTCGACACGCTCCTCCGCGACAAGGTGCTGCTGCTGGACGGCGGCATGGGGACCCAGATCTTCGCCCGCTCTCCCACCCTGGAGGACTACGGCGGCGCGGCGCTTGAAGGCTGCGTGGACCTGCTCACGGAGCGCCGCCCCCAGTGGATCCGCGAGATCCACGAGAGCTACTTCAAGGCCGGAGCCGACGCCGTGGAGACCAACACCTTCGGGGCGAACCCGCTGGTGCTGGGCGAGTTCGGCCTCTCGGACAGGGCCTACGCGCTGAACGTGCAGGCTGCCTCCCTCGCCCGGGAGGTGGCCCGCAGCTTCGACCGGCCCCGCTTCGTCATCGGTTCCGTGGGCCCGGGCACCAAGCTCATCACGCTCGGCCACGTGGGCTACGCGGAGCTGCTGGCCTCGTACCGCGTTCAGATGGAGGGCCTGCTGGATGGCGGCGCCGATGCCGTCCTCATCGAAACCTGCCAGGACCTGGGCCAGATCAAGGTGGCCGTGCGGGCCGCCAGGGAAGCCATGGCCGCGAAGCGGCGCCGGGTCCCGCTCTGGGTCCAGGCCACCGTGGAGACCACGGGCACGCTGCTGGTGGGCTCGGACATCGCCGCCGTGCTCACCAGCGTGGAACCGCTCGGCATCGACGTGCTGGGCCTCAACTGCGCCACGGGCCCCGACGAGATGCACGCCCACCTCCAGACCCTCTCGGAAGCCAGCCCCTTCCGCATCAGCTGCCTGCCCAATGCGGGCCTGCCGGTGAACGTGGACGGCCAGGTGGTCTACCCCCTCCACCCTGCTGCCTTCGCCCCCAAGGTGCTGCACGCGGCCTCGGAGTTCGGACTCGCCATCGTGGGCGGCTGCTGCGGCACCACGCCGGACCACATCGAGGCGCTGGCCGCCGGCGTGGAGAAGCTGAACCCGCCGAAGCGCACGCCGAAGCTTGAGCGCAGCGCCGCCAGCCTCTACCAGAGCGTGGCCCTCCGGCAGGAGCCCGCGCCCCTCATCGTGGGCGAGCGGACGAACGCGAACGGCTCCAAGAAGTTCCGCGACCTGCTGGCCGCCGAGGACTGGGACGGCATGATCGCCCTGGCCAAGGAGCAGCAGAAGGAGGGCGCCCACCTGCTGGATCTCTGCGTCGCCTACGTGGGCCGCGACGAGGTGCGCGACGCGGACGAGCTGCTGGGCCGGCTGGCCACCCAGATCACCCTGCCCCTGATGATCGACAGCACCGAGGTGCCGGTCATCGAGCGGGCCCTCCAGCGCAGTCCCGGCAAGTGCGTGGTGAACTCCATCAACTTCGAGGATGGCGAAGGCAAGGCCCGGAAGATCCTGGACCTGTGCAAGACCTACGGCGCCGCCGTGGTGGCCCTCACCATCGACGAGCGGGGCATGGCCAAGACCCGCGAGGAGAAGCTGGCCGTGGCGAAGCGCCTGCACGCCCTGGTCGTGGACGAGTACGGGATGGATCCCGGCGACCTCATCATCGATCCCCTCACCTTCACCCTGGGCAGCGGCGACGAGGAGTTCCGCGGCTCCGCCGTGGAGACCCTGGAGGCCCTGAAGCTCATCAAGGCCGAGCTGCCCGGCGTCATGACCATGCTCGGCGTGAGCAACGTGAGCTTCGGCCTGAACCCCGCGGCCCGCCACGTGCTCAATGCGCTGATGCTCTACCACGGCGTGAAGCACGGCCTGGACCTGGCCATCTTCAACGCCTCGAAGGTGCTGCCCGTCGCCAAGATCGACTCCGAGGACCGCCGCATGGTCGAGGACCTGATCTTCGATCGGCGTGCGGACGGCTACGATCCCCTCAAGGCCGTGCTGGCCCGCTTCAGCGACCGCAAAGCCAGCCTCGCCGACGACCGCCGCGCCGACCTGCCGGTGCTGGAGCGCCTGCATCGCGGTATCCTCGACGGCGAGAAGCAGGCCATCCTGGCGGACGTGGATGAGGCTCTGAGGGACCACGACCCCCTGAAGCTCATCAACGAGGTGCTGCTGGGGGCCATGAAGGTGGTGGGCGAGCGCTTCGGGGCCGGCGAGATGCAGCTGCCCTTCGTGCTGGAGAGCGCCGAGGCCATGAAGGCCGCCATCAAGCGCATCGAACCGCACCTGCCCCGGGAATCCACCTACCAGAAGGGCCGCATCCTGCTGGCCACCGTGAAGGGCGACGTCCACGACATCGGCAAGAACCTGGTGGACATCATCCTCAGCAACAATGGCTTCGAGGTGCGGAACCTGGGCATCAAGCAGCCCATCGAAGCCATCCTCAAGGAACTGGAGGCCTGGCCCGCGGACGCCATCGGGCTCTCGGGCCTGCTGGTGAAGTCCACGGTCATCATGAAGGAGAACCTGCACTTCCTGGAGGAGCAGGCCCAGCGCGTGCCCGTCATCCTGGGCGGCGCGGCCCTCACCCGCGACTACGTGGAGGGCGACTGCCGGCGCTCCTACTCGGGGGCGGTGCTCTACGCGGAGGATGCCTTCGAGGGGCTGCGGCACATGCAGGCGCTGGTGTCCGGCGACAGCGTCGTTCCGGCGCCGGCTCCAGCCGCATCCGCGGCTGGAGAAATCAAAATCATCAAACGAGGAGCAGCCTCGGTTCCGCTCACGGAAGCGGGGCAGAGCAGCTGGGTGCGCCAGGATGCGCCAACGCCGCAGCCGCCCTTCTGGGGGGTGCGGGAGCTGGCGGACGCGCCGATCGACCTGTTCGAGTTCCTGGACGAGTTCGCCCTGGTGCGGAACCGCTGGGGCTTCAGCCAGGGCGCGCAAAGCGACGAAGCCTTCGCCGCCGTGCTGCGGGACAAGGCCGAGCCCCAGCTTGCCGCCTGGAAGGCGCGCCTGGCCGCGGCCCCGCTCTTCCAGCCGAAGGCCCGCTACGGCTACTTCCCCGTTCGGGCCGAGGGGGACGCGCTGCGTGTGCTCGATCCCGCGGATCGCACCCGGACCCTCGCCGTGCTCGGCTTCCCGCGCCAGGGAGCGGGTAGGAGGCTCTGCATCGCGGATTTCTTCAGGGCCGACCGAACCGATGTGCTGGCCCTCCAGCTCGTCACCCTGGGCCAAGCGGCCGCGGACCACGCGGCGAAGCTCTACCGGGAGGACGGCTACGCGGACTACTTCGCCTTCCACGGCCTGGCCACGGAGCTGACGGAGGCCTATGCGGAGCGGCTCCACGCCCGCATCCGCCGGGAGCTGAGCATCCACCACAAGGACCTTCCGGGCCGCGCCCTCTTCGCCCAGGGCTACCAGGGTTCGCGCTACTCCTACGGCTATCCCGCCTGCCCCGACCTCGAAGGCAACGGACCCATCCTCGACCTGTTGCGCGGCGCCGAGATCGGCGTCCACCTCAGCGACAGCCACCAGATGGATCCCGAGTACAGCACCAGCGCGCTCGTGGCCTGGCATCCCCAGGCGCGGTACTTCTCCGTCTAGGACCGCCTCACGTCGATGCGGTGGTCGTAGAAAGTGCTGCCGCCGCCGCGGTCTGTGAGCCGCTGGCTGGTGAGCGCGTTGACGGTGGCGCGTCCCTTGGAGAAGGCGGACCAGGCCACGCCTTCCACCACCGCGACGCCTTCCGGAACGCGCTCGGTGACCTCGGCGGTCAGGCGCACCTCCCCCCGGCCGTTGAAGGCTGTGACCTCATCACCACTGGAAATGCCGCGGGCGGCTGCGTCTCCGGCCGAAAGCCGGATCGTCGCCGCGACCTGCCGTGCCGGCAGGTCCTCCCGCTCCTGGAAGGTGCTGTTCAGGCTGTAGAGCGAGGGTGCCGTCACCAGGGCCAGGGGCTCCGGATCCCCCTCGGCGTGGCTGGGAAGGGGCCGGGGCAGGGGCTCGGGCTCCCTCGCGTTGAGGATCTCCACCTTGCCGCTGGGCGTGCCGAAGGGCGGCGGCAGAGCCGGCGGGCTCAGGCGGGCCGGGCGGCCCTCGGCGAGGGCGGCCCGCTCCGGGTCCGTGAGCCAGGGACTTGGATCGACCAGCAGGGCCTCGATGAGGTCGTCCTCGCTCTGCCTGAAGAAGGGCTCTTCGAGGCCCATGCGCTCCGCCAAGGCCTGGAAGGTCCGCCAGTTGGAGCGGGCCTCGCCCTGGGGCGGGAGGGCCGCCGCCACCTTCTGGACACCATAGTGGCCGTAGGCGCGGTAGAGGTCCGGATGCTCGAGGGAGCTGGTGGCGGGCAGCACCAGGTCCGCATAGCGGGCCGTGTCCGTGAGGAACCGCTCGTGGACCACGGTGAACAGGTCCTCCCGCAGCAGCCCCGCCCGCACGGCGCCCTGGTCCGGCGTCACCGCCGCGGGGTTGGAGTGGTAGACGTAGAGGGCCTTCACCGGCGGATCCATGGCGGGGTCCAGTGCCTCCCCCAGCCGGTTCATGTTCACCAGGCGCGTGGGGCCGGGCTGGAAGTCCTCTCTCAGGAGCTTCGCCATGGGGAAGACGCCGGCGGTGGACGTGCCCAGGAAGGCGCCGCCCGCGGGCTTGAGGTAGGCGCCCACCAGGGCCGGCAGGCAGAGGATGAGCCGCGTGGTCATGGCCCCGTTGCCGTAGCGCGTGATGCCGCCTCCCAGCTGGATCTGCGGATTCTCCGCGCGGCCGTAGGCCGCTGCGAAGGCGCGCAGCGTGGCCTCGTCCACACCGGTCTTCGCGGCCACCACCGCCGGCGGGTACTGGGGGAGCACCTCGCGGGCGAAGGCCTCGAAGCCCAGGACGTGGCGGTCCAGGAAGATGCGGTCGAGATCGCCGGCCTCCAGCAGGAGGTGCATGACACCCGCCGCCAGCACGCCGTCGGTGCCGGGCCGCACGAGGATCACGTGGTCGGCGTGGTCCGTGGTGGCGGTGCGGTAGGTCTCCACGGCCCACACTTTCGCACCGCGCCGCCGCGCCTCGCGCACCCGCTGGAAGCCGTGGAGGTTCGTGGCCAGGGCGTGGAGGCCCCAGAGCACCACCAGGTCCGCCCCCAGGACGGCCTCGGGATCGGGGGCCGGCGTGCTGCCCAGCACCGCGGCCAGGCCCGCGCCCTTGGCGGGCGTGCAGATGGTGCGGTCCAGGCGGGAGGCTCCGAGGCGGTGGAAGAAGGGGTGGCCGGCGTTCCGCTGCACCAGCCCCATGGTGCCCGCGTAGGAGTAGGGCAGGATGGCCTCGCCGCCCCACTGCCCGAGGATGTCCCTCCAGCGGGCGGCGATCTCGTCGAGGGTCTCCTCCCAGGAGACGGGCTCGAAGGCGCCCTCGCCCTTGGGCCCGACCCGGCGCAGCGGTGTCGTCAGGCGCAGATCCGAGTGCACGCTGCGCTCGTAGTGGGCCATCTTGGGACAGAGGGTGCCCCGGTTGTAGGGGTGGTCCGGATCCCCGCGGACCCCCACCGCACGGCCCGCCTCGACCTCCACCAGCATCCCGCAGGCGTCGGGGCAATCGAAGGGACAGACGGAACGCCGCAGCTCGGCCAAGGATCCCCCAGGGTGGCGGGCCGCGGCCCTCGTCCCACTATACGGCGGCGGGAATGCGATCCACCCCTGCGAAAGCCCCTTGACCCCGCCGGGGGGCCTGCCAGACTGAAAGCTGTCACGAGATCCTTGTCAGTTCCATAGCGAGTTATCCAGAAAGGTGGAGGGACGGGCCCTGTGAAACCTTGGCAACCTGCGAAAGCAAGGTGCCAATTCCTGCCGTGAGCGCGCGAGCGATTCATGGAGAGATGTCGAGCTGTGTCGAACTGACAACATGCCGAAGGGGCCCGAGCGATCGGGCCCCTTCGGCTTTTGCTTTTCCTGGACTTGCTTTGGACGACGAGGCCTCGGCCTTCCCAACCTGCCTTTCCAGGAGCCGCCATGAGCGCCACCCCCACGCCGAACCCAACCCCGCGTTTCGAGACCCTCGCCCTCCATGGAGGCCACGCCCCGGACTCGGACACCAAGAGCCGGGCCGTGCCCATCTACCAGACCACCAGCTACGTGTTCGACAGCACCGAGCACGGCGCGGCGCTCTTCAATCTGGAGGTGCCGGGGAACATCTACACCCGCATCATGAACCCCACCACCGCCGTGCTGGAGCAGCGCGTGGCCCAGCTGGAGGGCGGCATCGGGGCCTTGGCCACGGCCTCGGGCCAGGCGGCCATCACGCTCACGCTCACCACCCTGCTGCGGGGCGGCGACCACGTGGTGGCCGGCGATAACCTCTACGGCGGCACCTACAACCTCCTGAACCACACCCTGCCCCGCGCGGGCATCACCACCACCTTCGTGGACTCGACGAAGCCCGGGGCCTTCCGCGCCGCCCTGCGGCCCGAGACCCGCGCCATCTACATCGAGGCCGTGGGCAACCCCAAGCTGGATGTCCCCGACTTCGAGGCCATCGCCACCATCGCCCACGAAGCAGGCATCCCCCTCATCGTGGACAACACGCTGCCCAGCCCCTACCTGCTGAACCCCTTCAAGCTCGGCGCCGACATCGTCGTGCACAGCGCCACCAAGTACCTGGGCGGCCACGGCACCTCCGTGGCAGGCCTCATCGTGGACGGCGGCACCTTCGACTGGAAGGGCGGCAAGTTCCCCGAGTTCACCGAGCCCTTCGCCGCCTACCACGGCGCCGTGCTGGCGGACCTGGCGGGCCCGGCGGCCTTCATCACCAAGGCCCGCATCGAGGGCCTGCGCGACACGGGCGCGGCGCTGAGCCCCTTCAACGCCTTCCTCATCCTCCAGGGCGTCGAGACCCTGCACTTGCGCGTGGAGCGCCACGGCCAGAATGCCCTGGCCCTGGCCCAGTGGCTGGAGACGCATCCCAAGGTGGCCTGGGTGAACTACCCGGGGCTGCCCGGCAACGAGAACCACGCCGCGGCGGCCCGGTACTTCCGCAAGGGCGCGGGCTTCGGCGGCATCCTCACCTTCGGCGTGAAGGGCGGCCTGGCCGCGGGCAAGGCCGTCATCGACGCCGTGCAGCTCTTCTCGCGCCTGGCCAACCTGGGCGACGCCAAGAGCCTCATCATCCACCCCGCCACCACCACCCACGCGCAGCTGGCGGCCGAAGAGCGCGCGGCCACGGGCGTCACCGACGACCTGATCCGCCTCTCCGTGGGCCTCGAGCACATCGACGACCTCATCGGGGACCTGGACCAGGCCCTGGCGCAGGCCTAGGAGCGCCGCCATGCCCGTGAAAGTGCCCGACACCCTGCCCGCCCGCGGCGTCCTGGAGGCGGAGAACGTGTTCCTGATGGAGGAGCGCCGCGCCCTCCAGCAGGACATCCGGCCCCTGCGCATCGCCATCCTGAACCTGATGCCCACCAAGATCGCCACGGAGACCCAGCTGCTGCGCCTGCTGGGCAACACCGCGCTTCAGGTGGAGGTGACGCTGCTGCACATGGCCTCCCACGAGGCGAAGAACACCCCGGCGGAGCACCTGCTGGAGCACTACGTGTCCTTCGCCGAGGTCCGCGGACAGACCTTCGACGGCCTCATCGTCACCGGCGCCCCGGTGGAGACGCTGCCCTTCGAGGACGTGGACTACTGGCCGGAGCTGGCGCAGCTGCTGGACTGGGCCCGAACGCACGTGTTCTCCAGCCTCTTCATCTGCTGGGGCGCCCAGGCGGCCCTCCACCGCTACTACGGAGTCCCCAAGCATCCCCTGGCGGAGAAGGTGTTCGGCGTCTTCCCCCACCGGACGCTGGCGCGCCACGAGCGCATCGTGCAGGGCTTCGACGATGTCTTCTTCGCGCCCCACTCCCGCCACACGGAGACGCGCCGCGAGGACATCCTGGCGGAACCGAGGCTGGAACTGCTCGCCGAATCCGATGAGGCCGGCGTGTACCTCGTCCAGTCCCGGGACCGGCGGCTGGTCTTCGTGACGGGCCACTCGGAGTACGACCCGGGCACCCTCCAGGGCGAGTACGCCCGGGACCTGGGCAAGGGCCTGCCCATCGGCATCCCGAAGAACTACTTTCCCGGCGACGACCCCACCCGCGAACCCCTGGTGCGCTGGCGCAGCCACGCCAACTTGCTCTTCGCCAACTGGCTGAACTACTTCGTCTACCAGGAGGCCCCCTTCGACCTGGGCCTCCTCCCCGTGGAAGGGAGGCGGGCATGAAGGTCCTCAAATTTGGCGGCAGCTCCGTGGGCAGCGCCGAGGCCCTCCGCCGCGCCGCGGCCATCGTCCGGGAGGAACTGCCCGGCGGCGGCCTCGTGGTGGTGTCGGCCCTGCGCGGCACCACGGACCTCATCCTCGAGGCCTGCGCCGCCGCAGGCGGGGGGCGGCCCGACGAGGCCCGGGCCCGCCTCTCCACGATCCGGGAGCGCCATCGCGAGGTGGCCGGCGGGCTGGGCCTCCTGGCGGCGGTCGAGGCAGAGTGGGAGCCCCTCTTCACGCGGCTGGATCAGCTCCTCACGGGCATGGCCATGGTGGGCGAGGCCACGGCGCGAAGCCGGGATGCGGCCCTGGCCGTGGGCGAGACGCTCTCCGCCCACCTGGCGGCGGCCTGCTTCGGCGGGGCCTTCAAGGAAGTGCGAGACGTGATGCGGACCGATGCCCGCTTCGGCAAGGCCCGGCCCCAGCTCGCGGCCCTGCGCGAGGCCGCCGCCCCCTGGCGCGAGGCCCTGGCCGGCGGGGCCCTCTGGATCACCCAGGGCTTCCTGGGGGCCACGGTCGAGGGCCACACCACCACCCTGGGCAGGGGTGGCTCGGACACCAGCGCCACCCTGCTGGGCGAGGCCCTGGGAGCGGCCGAGGTGCAGATCTGGACCGACGTGGACGGCGTGCTCACGGCGGATCCCAGCCTGGTGCCCGGGGCCCGGCCCATCCCCCAGATGAGCCTGGGGGAGGCGGAGGCCCTCAGCGCCTTCGGAGCCAAGGTGCTCCACGCGGATTCCCTGGCTCCCGGCGGCCGGGCCGGCTTCCGCCTCGTGGTGGCCAACACCCTGCGCCCCGGCGCCTCCCGCACGGAGATCCTGCCGGCGCCGCCCCGCCGCGAGCCCGGTACCGTCACTTCCGTGGCCTACAAGGAGGGCCTCAGCCTGTTGCGCTTCCCGGCCTCCGAGGGGCTGGAGCCACCCCTGAAGGCGGCCCGGCGCCTGGAAGAGGCCGGGGCCCTGCGCTTCGGCCTGGTCTCGAGCCCGGCGGGCACCCTGCTGGCCGTGCGGCCGGACACCCCCGCCTCCCTCAGGATCCTGGAGGCCCTGGCGGCCTCCGGGCCGGAGCTGGAAACCGGCTGGGCCGTGGTGGCCCTGGTGGGCGAAGGCCTGCGGTCGGATCCCCTGGCGGCCCTGCGCCACCTGGCCACCCTCGGCCAGGAGCCCGTGGGCGGCCTCCTCACGGGCAGCAGCACGGTCTCCATCGCCTTCCTCGTGCCCGAGTCCCGCCTGGGGGAGCTGATCCCCCGGCTCCACGATCGCTGCGTGGAGGGACTCCGGGTCCACCCCAAGGCCGGGTGATCCGGCCTACTTCCCCGCCGGCTGGGCGCACCAGGGGCAGAACGACCAAGCCGGCTGGAGGGGTTCGCCGCACTTGGCGCAGGCCACGGGTTTCACGAAGGAGGCCAGGGGCGTCTTCCAGGTCAACGCCATGCCCGGGAAGGCGTCCACCTTCGCCAGCCGGAGGCTGATGGCCCCCCGACGCGTGGGGGAGGCCATCAGCGGCCCGCCATCCTGGCTCCGGCCCGGGAACACCAGCAACCGGAAGTCCTCCCGGCCCTTGGCCGAGAAGCCCTGGCGGACGGCGTTGAGGGTGGCCTCGACCTTGGCCGGGAGTTCCGTCAGCGGCTTCACGGACCGGCCGGACTCGTCCACCAGGGTGGCCAGGGCCCGGAGCTGGGAAGTACTGAGGGAAACCGGGCCATCCTCGCCCTTGGTCTTGGCCTGCACCATGAACACCGCGTAGTCCTTCAGAAAGGCCAGTTCCTTCTCCAGCTCCCTGGAATCGAGACCCGGCGCCTGCGTCATCCCGGCCGCGACGAAGAATTCCTGGGGCAGCCACATGGCCATGGCCTCCTTGTCCTTGCCCAGGTCCGTGCGCATCACCTCGAGGATCATGTCGTTCACATTCCCCGGACGACCGGCCTGGGCTTGGGCCTGAAGGGGAAGGGCAGCCAAGCCAAGGATGGCTGCCAGGAAGAGCAGGACGCGCATGGGGACCCCCGGGATGGACGGACAGTCCCAGGTGTACCACAACCCCGGACGGAGTCTTCCCGGCCTTTCCCGGCCTCAGCCCTGGCGCAGCAACCAGGCGGTGAGGCGGTGGTGGAAGTCCTCGGGATGCTCCAGGTCCGTGGGGCGCAGGCGGGCGGGATGGCCGGGATCCCCCATCAGGAGGGGGGCTTCGTCCACCAGGTTGGGCAGGCGGTGGCCATCCGGCAGGGACCAGAGGGCCCCGCGGCTCTCGTCCTCCCGGAACTGCGACGCCTGGCGTCGATCGCCCTGTGTCTCGCAGGCCATCTCTTTCCTCTGTGGAATCTAAAAGATAGGTCTGCCCGTCCCCTTGCGCCACCTGCCACCCCCCTGCGCCCCCCTTGGCGGGGCGCTTCGTGACCTGCGGCATTCAGTGCAGTCCTTCGCATGGTCCTGATTTTTCTGCGTCCACCTCTCAACACCGATGGAACCTGATGTCCACATGGATGAATCCGCGGGAGGCACTCTGCTCCGACCTTCCCGAGGACGTACATTTCCCCTGCGCTGGTACCTCCGGCGCGACAAGAAAAGGGGTGCGCCATGAGATCCCTCACTGAATGCCCCACCGAATCCCTGGAATGGTGGAGGACGGACACGGGGCCCCTGGGCTTCGAGCTCCGCTCCGGCGAAGGGACCTTCGCCACCCTCGCCTTCCTGGATGACGCGTGCATCCTGGCCCGCGTGGAGACCGCCGAGGGGACCTGGACCCTCAAGCACCTGGGGGTCATGAACCCGGTCGTGACCCTCCGCGAGGAAGGGGGGAAGGCCAACCTGGCCACCTTCCACCCCCACGCCTTCCGCCAGGGGCGGTTGGAGTTCCTGGACGGCGCCGTCTTCGACTGGGCCTGGGATCCCGCGGGGCTCGGCGGCATCTTCTCCGACCAGGGGGGCATGCCCCTGGTGCGGCTCCATGCCCGCACGGGGAGGGATCTCGCCTCCCCGCCGGGAATCGAGCATGGCGACGTGGACCTGAACTCGGCCCACTCGATCCGCTACCGGCACGCGGTCCTGGCCGCCTTCGGCTGGTACCTGATCCTCTTCGACCATCTGAAGGAACGGGACCAGGCCGCGGCGGAAACCGCGCTCCGGATGTAGAGCACCTAGCACCCCCCCACCGGACCGCGCGAGGGTCGCCGGGCGAGCGAGGCGAGGAACGCGAGGGAGGCTCCGGCTCCACGAGCCGAAGGCGAGTGGGAGGCACGCAAGGCGTGCCGTCAGACGGAGGGCGCAGCGGCATCGCCCTCCGCCTGACGGGCCCTGCCTCGCAGGGCCCTCCCGCTCGTCCCTCGCGGAGGCGGAGCCTCCCCGCCGGCCCTCGCCCGAAGGGAGAAAGCCAGGCGGGCGCCCTGCGGCGTCACGGCCCTTGAACGATGAACCACATCGTCCTGCGGGCCCTTCCTTGCGGGGCATCCCGCCTGACTTTCTCGCGGTCCCGCGGGGGGATGCTAGCTGCTCTGGCCTCAGCCCAGGAACTTCTTCAGCAGGTCCATGCCGATGCCGCCTTCGGGCAGGCTGCCCTGGGGGCTGAGCTTGTCCACCACCTGGGGCAGGAGGTCCGCAAGCCCCGAGGCGGCTTCGCCGTGGGAGAGGCCCAGCTGGCCCGCCAGCTGCTGGAGCTGGTCCGAACCCAGGGCCGCCTGCACGTGCTCGGCGCTGATGGGCTGGTTCGCGCCGGTGCCGATCCAGGAGGCCACCTGGTCGCCCAGCCCCTTTTCCTGGAACTGGCCCAGCAGGCCCTGGATGCCCCCGGGATGGTTCTGGATGAGGCCCATGACGGCGCCCATGAGCGGGTTCCCGCCCTCCGCCTGGCCGCCCTGTCCCAGCAGACCGCCCACCATGTCCAGCAGACCCATGACATCCTCCTCAGGAAGTAGGGCCCCAGGGTCCGGTCAATCCCCTGTCGAGGCAAGCCCCTCCCCGGGAATGTCCCATCCCCGTCCCGGTCCTTTGACGGGGAGTTGACCGCCCGGGGTGGGCCGGCGTAGGGTGGCCCGCATCCAGCCCCCAACAGGAGGACCCATGCTCCACCTCATCTGGACGTGCATCATCGGCCTGATCGCCGGCGCCGTGGCCAAGCTCATCATGCCCGGCAAGGACCCCGGCGGCTGGATCATCACCATGGTCCTCGGCATCGCCGGGTCGTTCCTCGGTACCTACCTCGGGCGGGCCGTGGGCCACTACCAGCCGGGCCAGAGCGCGGGCTTCCTCATGTCCATCGTGGGCGCGGTGATCCTCCTGGGCATCTACCACCTCTACAAGCGGTTCACCGCCTGATGGGCCCCACGCAGACCCTGGCGGCCATCCTCGGCCTCTCCACCGTCTCCGGCATCAACCTCTACCTGACGGTGCTCCTGGTGGGCGCGGGCCAGCGGTACGGATGGATCCACGGCCTGCCCCCGGAACTCGGCATCCTGAGCCACCCGGTGGTGCTCGGGGTCGCGACCGTCCTGTTCCTCATGGAGTTCCTGGCGGACAAGGTGCCCTTCATCACGCCCATCTGGGACGGGCTGCACACCTTCATCCGGCCCCTTGGCGGCGCCCTGCTGGCCCTGGGGGCCGCCGGCGAGCTGCACCCCGTGGCCAAGGTGCTGGCCCTGCTGGCGGGCGGCACCATCGCCCTGGGCACCCACGGCAGCAAGATGGGGGTGCGCCTCCTGGCCCACACGGCCCCCGAGCCCGCCAGCCACAGCGTGCTCAGTGTGGCCGAGGACGTGGGCGTGGCCGCCCTGCTGGCCCTGGCCTACAGCCATCCCGCCATCGCCCTTCCTGTGCTCGGGGCGGTGCTGGTGGCGACGGCCCTCCTCCTCCCGCTGCTGCTGCGGGCCCTGGCCTTCGTGCTCACGGGATTCCGCGGCGCCCTGCGCTCCCTGGTGGGGCGCGGCAGCCGCGAGGAGATCCCCCTCTGGGCGGAGCTGAAGGCCCTGGAGCTGGCACCCACGCGCCCCACGGAGATCCTGCCCTGCTTCGCCCGCCAGGTGAAGGGCCTGCCGCGCTTCCACGGGGCCTTCCTCGTCCAGGCGGGCGGGGGCTGGCATCTGGTCTACCGGCGCTGGTTCCACACCCGCAGCCTCTCCTTCGATCCCGCGCCCGGCCCCGCCCGCACTTTCCCGGGCCTGCTGTGGGACACGGCCGTGTTCCTCGCGGACGGCAAGCCCCAGGTGCTGCTGGCCGGGCGGGACTGGCGCCACGCGTTCCCGGTGGAGGTGGGCCAACCCTCCTGATCCCGTATCTTCCCCCACGGCACCTTTCGGTCCACCCTGGAAGGTCCTGAGGTACCCATGCGCGGATCTTTGTCCCTCCTTGCCCTCTCTCTCGTCCCCGCCCTGGTGGCGGCGCCGCCCAAGGCCGAGCCCCGCGGTCTCGACCTGGCGGGGATGGACCGCAGCGTGGCCCCCGGCGACGACTTCTTCGCCTATGCCAACGGCGCCTGGGTGAAGAAGACGGAGATCCCCGCGGACCGGGGCTCGTACGGGGTCGGGCGCGAGGTGGCGGACCTCACGGACCGGCGCACGGCCGACCTGATCAAGGCCGCCTCCAAGGCCCCGGCCGGGTCCGAGCTGCGGAAGATCGGCGACTTCTACACCAGCTTCATGGCGGAGAAGGCCATCGAACGGAAGGGGCTCACCCCCCTCCAGCCCACCTTCCGGGCCATCGGCGCCATCGGGGACCGCCAAGCCCTGGCCCGCTACCTGGGCACCACGCTGCGGGCCGACGTGGACGTCCTGAACAACACCCAGTACCACACGGCCAACTTCCTCGGCCTCTGGGTGGCGCAGGATCTGGATCATCCCGATCAGTACGCCCCCTTCCTGCTCCAGGGCGGCCTGGGCCTGCCCGAGCGCAGCTACTACCTGGACCCCTCCGACGGCATGGCCGCCGTCCGAACCCAGTACACCACCCACGTGGCGGCCATGCTGAAGCTGGCGGGGCTGTCGAACGTCCTCACCCGCGCCACGGCCGTGGTGGACCTGGAGACCCGCATGGCCAAGGCCCACCTGGGCCGCGAGGAATCCGGCGACGTCCAGAAGGGCAACAACCACTGGACCCGCGCGGACTTCCCCGCCAAGGCCCCGGGCCTGGACTGGGAGGCCTTCTTCGCCGCCGCGGGCCTCTCGAAACCTCCGGTGTTCGTGGTCTGGCAGCCCGGCGCTGTCACGGGCCTTTCGGCCCTGACCGCCGAGGTCCCCCTCGACGTGTGGAAGGACTACCTCACCTTCCACGCCCTCCAGCGCTGGGCGGAGGTGCTGCCCAAGGCCGTGGGCGAGCAGTCCTTCGCCTTCTACGGCAAGGTGCTCAGCGGCGCCACCAGGCCCCGCGACCGCTGGAAGCTCGGCGTCGAAGCCACCAACCGCGCCCTGGGCGAGGCCGTGGGGAAGGCCTACGTGGCGAGGTACTTCCCGCCCTCGGAGAAGGCCCGCGCCCAGGAGATGGTGGCCAACATCAAGGAGGCCTTCCGCCTCCGCATCGAGCGCCTGGACTGGATGTCCCCCGCCACCAAGGCCAAGGCCATCGCCAAGCTGGAGGCGCTCAAGGTGGGCGTGGGCTACCCGGACCGCTGGCGCGACTACCGCGGCTTGAAGGCCGTGGCCGGGGATGCCTTCGGCAACGCCCAGCGGGCGGAGCGTTTCGAGTACGAGCGCAACCTCAGGAAGCTCGGCCAGCCCATCGACCGCACCGAATGGGTGATGAACCCCCAGCTCGTGAACGCCGTGAACCTGCCCGTGATGAACGCCCTCAACTTCCCGGCGGCCATCCTCCAGCCGCCCTACTTCGACCCCAAGCGGCCCATGGCCATGGACTACGGCGCCATCGGCGCGGTGATCGGCCACGAGATCAGCCACAGCTTCGACGACTCCGGCTCCCTCTTCGACGCCACCGGGAAGCTGCAGAACTGGTGGACGCCCGAGGACCTGAAGCACTTCCAGGCCTCCGCGGATCAGCTGGTGAAGCAGTTCGACGCCTACGAGCCCTTCCCCGGCCTGCACATCAAGGGCAAGCAGACCCTGGGCGAGAACATCGCCGATGTGGCCGGCCTGGCCGCCGCCTACGATGCCTATCGCCTCTCCATGAAGGGCAAGGAGGCTCCCGTGGTCCAGGGCCTCACCGGCGACCAGCAGTTCTTCCTCAGCTACGCCCAGAGCTGGCGCGAGAAGACCCGCGAGCCCCTGCTCCGCCAGCAGATCCTCACGGACGGCCACGCCCCGGCCTCGTTCCGGCCCTCCACCGTGCGGAACCTGGACGCCTGGTATGCCGCCTTCGAGGTGAAGCCCGGCCAGAAGCTCTACCTGGCCCCCGCGGACCGCGTGAAGATCTGGTAGCAGGCAAGGAGGCTTCCATGGCCCTTCTCGATTCCAGCCGCAGCATCCTCGTGGTCATCGACCTCCAGGGCAAGCTCGTGGGCATGGTCCACCGGCCGGCCCTGGTGCTGGAGGCCACCCGCCGCCTCATGAAGCTGGCGGACCTCTTCTCGGTGCCCGTGGTGCTCACGGAACAGTACCCCAAGGGCATCGGCCCCACGGAGGAGAGCATCCGCGCCACCTACGAGGCCCTGGCCACGCCGAAGTTCCTCCTGGAGAAGACCGCCTTCGGGTGCTGCGGCGACTCAGGGTTCGAAGCCTTGCTCCAGCAGGCGCGGCCCGACCTGGCCCGGGAGAAGCGCCAGATCGTCGTGGCCGGCATCGAGGCCCACGTCTGCGTCATGCAGACGGTGCTGGAGCTGCTGGCCACGGGCCACGAGGTGCACCTCTGCTGGGATGCGGTCAGCGGCCGCGGTGAGGAATACCGGAAGCATGCGCTGGAGCGCATGGCCGCCGCCGGCGCCACGCTCACCAACCACGAGTCCGTGGCCTTCGAGTGGGCCCGCGACAAGAACCACCCCCAGTTCAAGGCGCTGTCGGCGCTCATGAAGGAGGGGCAGCCGGGCTGAGGCTCCTTCAGCGGAGCGCCCGCGGCGGACTGAAGACGCCCGGTGCCGTCTGGAGCATCACGCTGGGTCCCTCGTTCAGGATGAGGTCGGTGCGGCCGTCCCCGTCCGCATCGCCCAGGGCGAGGAAGTTGGCATTCTGGGTTCCGTCCAGGGCCGCCGCGGCCACGAAGGTCCCCCGCCGGGTGGCCGACTGCCGGAGGATTGTCACCTTCGACGGCGTCGAGAGCGACTGGTACACCAGCGAGATGACCGCCACCTCCGGCAGGCCATCGCCATCGAGATCGCCGATGGCCACCTGGCGCGCCCCGTCGGCCACGGGGACGGCCGTGGCCGTGAAGATGCCCGGCTGGGCCTGGAGGAAGACCGTCACACTGGCCCCGCCCCTCCCGCCATTCGGGGCATTTCCGGGATTCGCCGCCACCAGGTCCAGCCGGCCATCGCCATCCAGGTCCGCGGCCGCGACCCCGTCGAACCGCTGTCCCACGGCGAGGAGAACCGGCGCCGCGAAGCCTCCGCCCGCGCGCTGGTGGAGGACGGCGAGGCCGCCGGATCCCGCCAGGACCAGGTCCGGCCGGCCATCGCCATCCACATCCGAGGCCACCAGGCTGCTGAACCCCTGGCCGGCCGCCACCGGCACCGGAACGGCCGGCAGGAAGGAGCCGGGCGGAGCCGGAGCCTGCGCCAGCAGGAGGATGCGACCGTTGACGAGCACCCCATCGGCCACGGCCACATCGGCCAGGCCGTCCCCCGTCAGGTCCGCCACCGCGCAGGCTTCGGCCGCCCCGCCGGTCCGGACCCAGACCGGCGCGAGGAAGCGCCCTGGCGTGGCAGGATCCTGCCGGAGCAGGACCAGTCCGCCGCTGTCTCCCGGCGTGTTCAGCTGGGGGGGCGTGGAGGCGGGAATGGCCACGACCAGATCCGGCCGGCCGTCCCCGTCCAGGTCGCCCACGGACACTCCCCAGGGATCGAAGGCCAGGGGGTACGCGCTCGGCGCGGCGAACCCGCCCCCGGCGCCCCGGAGGAAGACCTGCACGCTGTTGCGGTGGGTTCCGCCGTCGATCAGGGTGGAGGCCACGGCCACGTCGTCCCGCCCATCGCCATCCAGATCCGCCACCACCACCTGGCCCCAGACCCAGAAAGGCGGGATCACCACGTCCCCACCCCCGCCGCCGCAGGCCGATCCGAGCAGGAGCGCCGCGCCGGCGAGCCGCCCGGACCAAGTCCAGAAGCCTTCCCTGAATCGCCTCACGATCCACCTCCTGCGGGAAGCACTCCGCCCGGGCACGGGACCATCGCAGAATGTAAGCCTTCCGGAAGCCCCATGCCCCGCATCCAAGGCCACCCTGTTCCTGCCCTCTTCCCCGATGCCGGCCCGGTGTCGGTGATGCTCTTCGGCGAGGCGCCGGGCCCCCGGGGTGCCGACCAGTCGGGCCTCCCGTTCTGGGGGGACGGCGCCGGCATCACCGTCTACCGCGCCCTGGCCGCCACGGGCCGCGCCGAGGTGCCCGACGCCGCCTGGGTGGACTGGGACGGGGCCCGGTTCAAGGCGCTAGGCCTGGCGCCGCGCCTGCTCGGCACGGCCCTCAGCAACGCCTACCCCGCCTGCCCGACCAAGGATGGCGAGCACTTCCACGCCCCCTCCAACAAGGATCTGCTGGCCCCCGCCAACCTGGCCCGGCTCGTCTCGGAACTGACCCGGGCTTCGCAGGGTGTCACCTCCCCGCTGCGCGTCATCGCCTTCGGAAAGCGGGCGGAGTGGGTGCTCTTGCGGCTGGAGGGCGCGCCTCCCTTCGAGCTGCACGCCCTGCCCCATCCCAGCGCCCAGGGCCTGCTGCAGGCCGCGCCGGGCAAGGGCAAGGGCCTGCGGCTGGAGGACCTCCGCGGGGATTGGATGGCCCGGCTCGAGACCCTGCTCTGCCCGGATCCGGACGCCCCCCTCGATCTCCGCTAAAAGATTTCCTGATTATCGGCGAGCCTCAGCCAGAAAAGCGGAACGCAGAGGGCGCAGAGACCGCCCTTCGGGCGCACGGAGAGCGCGGAGGGGGCTCGACCCACCATGCGTGGGCCCGCCGAAGGCGGCCTCCGGCGTTGCCGGAGGGCATGGGAGCGCCCACCCCTGCGAAGCTGCACCCCCAAATCAGCCGCAGCCCCGTTTTCAATCTGTGCAAATCTGTGGACCCGAGGCCGTTTCTCCGTCATCTCCGGCTCCAGCCTTTCATCTTGCGAACATGGGGCTGAGCTTGGCCGATAAGCAGGAAAGATTTTTATCGAGCAGCCATTGACAGCCGGTGCCCGATTTCATACATTCACCCACATGGGTGAATGTTCACCTGTTCCAACATGGAAAGGACGGCATGAAGACCTACGATGCGCGGATGGTGCCGCTCGAACCGATCGAAGGCGCGCCCGCCCCGGGCCGCGCCCGGGAAGGCGCGTGATGGAAGGGCACAGGCTCGATCAGGTGTTCGGGGCGGTGTCCGATTCGACCCGGAGGGCGATCCTCGCACGACTGGCCAGCTCCGAGGCGCGGGTGACGGAACTCGCCGAGGCGTTTCCGATCTCGCTCAACTCCACCTCGAAGCACATCCGGGTGCTGGAGCGGGCGGGGCTCGTCCGGCGGGAGGTCCGGGGAAGGGACCACGTGCTTTCGTTGAACGCGGGCCCGCTGGAAGAAGCCTCCGCATGGATCGAGCACTACAGGCGGTTCTGGGACGACCGGCTCGCGGCCCTCGACACCTTCATCCAAACGAAACGAGAACAGACCCACAGGAGAAACCCGAGATGAACCACACCATCCCCCTTCCGGCGGTCGTCGTTCAGCGCGAGATCGACGCCACCGCCGAGGAACTGTTCGACGCCTGGCTCGACCCGGAGAGCCTCGCGGCCTGGATGCGGTGTTCGACCTGCGTGGACGCCACCGCCCGCGTCGATCCGAGGGTCGGAGGCGAGTTCGAGATCGTCATGACGGAACCCGGCCGACCCCACGTCCATACCGGGAGGTACCAGGTCATCGAACGCCCCCGCGTGTTGAAGTTCACGTGGATCTCCGAAGCGACCAAGCACACGGAGACGCTCGTGACGGTCGAATTCCTGAAGAAAGGCCGGAGAACCAACGTCGTGGTCACCCACGAGCAGTTGCCCGACCAGGCCGCGGCCATTCCGCATGAGATGGGCTGGACCCACATTCTCGAGCTGCTCGCCGGGCACGTCCGCGCGGCATGATCCGCCGTCGCCATCCACCCCATCCACGGCTGCATCCATGGGCCCACCCATGACCACGGCAGCCTGACGTGAACCAGGCCTCTGCCCCATCCGGGGCGGCGGCACATCGATGACCATGATGGGTCGAGGAGCGGCCGAAGCACCTGGCCGCGGCCCGGGCTCCATCGACAGGAAGCCGGCTCGCTGAACGCCTGCCCTCGCCCTGGGCGAAGGAAAGACCGCGTTTGCCTTCGCGGCGCTGCGTTCCATCGCCGCGGAACATCCCCCCCCGACCTCAGGCAGAGGCACTGAGGCATAAACCTTCAGAAGGAGGACTGTCATGCACAACCGAATCGTTTCCGCGGAGGAATGGCTCCCATCGCGTCTCCAGCTCCTGCAAAAGGAGAAGGAACTCACCAGGCTCCGGGAGAAGCTGGCCGAAGAACGCCGCCGCCTTCCCTGGATGAAGGTCGAAAAGGACTACTTCTTCGACGCTCCCGGAGGCAAGGTCTCCCTCGGCGATCTGTTCGAGGGCCGCAACCAGCTGGTGGTCTACCACTTCATGTTCCATCCCGATTGGGAACAGGGGTGCAAGTCCTGTTCTCTCCTCGCGGACCACTACAACCCGGCCATCGTGCACCTGAACCACCGCGATGTCTCGATGGTGACGGTGTCCCGCGCCCCCCTGCCGAAACTCCAGGCCTTCAAGAAGCGCATGGGCTGGTCCTTCCAGTGGGTGTCCTCCCATGACAACGACTTCAACCGTGACTTCAACGTCACGTTCACGGAGGAGGAGATCCAGCGCCGCACCCCCTATTACAATTACGCCACCGGGCCGTTCCCGCTGCAGGAGGCGCCGGGCATCAGCGTGTTCGCCAGGGACGAGGCGGGGAATATCTACCACACCTACTCGTCCTATGCCCGGGGGCTCGAATCGTTCATCGGCACCTACGACCTGCTGGACATCGTCCCCAAGGGCCGCGACGAAGAGGCCGACGCCTATCCCATGCAGTGGCTCCGCCATCACGACAGGTACGGTGCCGAGGACCCCTTCGCCTTCATGGTCGCCGGAGGGAAGCCGTGACGCCTCCGACCTGTTGCGAGATCCGCCCGGGATCCTCCGCCCCACCGGCGGAGGGTCCCCACGGCGGGGGTCCGGTCCCGGAGGCGCCTCGTCCAGCCGGGCGGGCCTTCGCGCGGCGGCTGAGGCGGTGGGGCGTCCCAGGCATCGTCCTGGTCCTGCTTCCGAAATGCCCCATGTGCCTCGCGGCCTACGTGGCGGCAGGGACGGGGATCAGCCTTTCCTTCTCAAGCGCATCTCTGCTCCGCACCTCGCTGCTCGTGGCGTGCCTCGCCTCGCTCGCGTTCCTTTCCATCCGGTACCTGGCGCAGTGGGTCCGCAGGCGGCAGGGCCGCTCCGAGGCCGTCTCCGCCCGGTAGCCCCCGCTGTCCGGCCTGGCGGGTTTCCGTTCAGCCGGCCTCCGGCTGGAGGACCTCCCCGGCGAATGGGAGGCTCGCCTCCGGAGCCTGCTGGATCAGGATCGGCCGGGGCCGCGCCCCCGGACTTGCGCGTAGCCGTCCAGGAAGCCCTGCAGGAAGCCCAGGCGCTGGCGGATGTCCGCCTCCCAGAACCCGAGCCGCTCCCAGCCCTCGGCCGTCAGCTCGTAGATCTTCCGGGCCGGGCCCCGGTGGTCCGTGTCCCAGTGGGCCGTGACCTCGCCGGCGGTTTCCAGGGCCTGGAGCGTCCGGTAGATGGCGCCGGGATCCCCCTTGAAGTCCGCGAACCGCGCATGGAGCTCTGCCCGGATGGCGTGCCCGTGCAGGGGGCCTTCCGTGAGGGCCAGCAGGATGAAGGCGGGGAGGTGGCGGGCGTGGCGGCGGGCGGCGGGCATGGGATGTCTGGAGTGTACCCTCAGCGCGCCGGGCGCCGTTCCAGGCGCTCCATGAGGAACCCGCAGCCGAGGATCCCGGGAACCGTGAGAGCCAGGCGGATCAGGGCGAAGCGGGGTCCCAGGAAGGCGCTCTCCAGCAGCAGCATGGGCACCTTGATGGCGGCCCAGGCCCCCAGGAAGATCACCAGGTTGGCGGTGCGCGCCCCCTTCTCCCGGAGCGACAGGCCCAGGGGGAAGGCCGCGTAGATGGGCCCCGCCGCCGCCGTGCCCAGCAGCATGGCGAAAGCCACCCCCCGCAAGCCGGAGCCGGGGCCCAGGCTCCGTTCCACCACGGCCCGGGGGACCCAGGCGTCGAACAGGGCCAGGAGGACCAGCACCGCGGGCAGGATGGCCAGGATCTGGAGGAAGCCCTGCAGGCCGCCCCTGGCCGAGGCGAGGGCAAGCTGCGGGAAGCGCCAGGCCAGGGCGAGGTGGACCGCCGCGATGGCGACGAGGATCCCGACGACGGGGCGCCAGGCCCGGCTCACAGCAGCACCCCCATGGCGGCGCCGATGGCCAGGGCCAGCACCAGGCTCAGGGCCTGCCTCCGGACGGTGAAGGCCCGGCCGAAGGCCTTGACCTCCAGGGGCGCCGTGAGGAGACCCACCATGGTGAGGGTGGTGATGAAGCTGGCGAGGGCGGGCAGGCTGGCCCCCATGCGGTGGAGCGTCCCCGCGAGGGGATAGGCCACCGGCGAGGGAATCGTGAGCAGGGCGCCCACGCCGGACAGGAGGAGGAAGCCCACGGCCCCGTGCTCCTGGAACAGGCGTGCCACGGCCTGGGGGGATATGAGGGCCGTGATCAGGCCGATGCCGGCGGTCAGGCCCAGGAGGGAGGGCAGCAGACCGAGCCAGGAGCGCCAGGCCGCCCCCAGGGCCTGGCGGGTGCGGACCCGGTCCTTCCGGGCGGACAGGAGCAGGCCGATCAGGGCCAGCAGGAACAGGACGAAGGCAGACATGGGTAAGGCTCCAATATGACATCTAGATGTTTATGACATCTAGATGGTTCATTATGATCACCCCACCGTCGCGGTCAACCCCTCCGGAGGAACCTGGGGGCGGGCCTAAACATGTCTTAACTGGCCCTTCCCCACGTGCCGCGTAAGCTGAGGGCTTCCCGTGGGGGATCTTTCGCAGCCTGGAGGTCACATGTCCCTGTCCCGTCGATTCACGCTGCCCCTGTGCGGGGCCCTGGCCCTGGCGCTGGTGGCGGGCGATGCCTCCAGGCCGGCCCCCGCGGTGAAGGCGGCCCCCAGGGGGAAGGCCAAGGCCCTTCCCGTGCCCGCGCCGGTCAAGGTGACGACGGTGGAGGGCATCACCGAGTACCGCCTGGCCAACGGCCTCCGGGTGCTGCTCTACCCCGACGCCAGCAAGCCCACGATCACCACCAACATCACCTACCTGGTGGGCAGCCGCATGGAGCACTACGGCGAGACGGGCATGGCCCACCTGCTGGAGCACATGCTCTTCAAGGGCACCAAGGACCGGCCCGACACCTGGAAGATCCTCAACGAGCTGGGGGGCGACGCCAACGGCACCACCAACCTGGACCGCACGAACTACTACGTGTCCTTCCCGGCCTCCGAGGAGAACCTGAAGAAGGCCCTGGGGTTGGAAGCCGACCGGATGCTGAACTGCAGCTTCACGGCGGAGACGCTGTGGGGCAAGGACGGCAAGAGCGGCGAAATGACCGTCGTCCGCAACGAGTTCGAGCAGACCGAGAACAGCTCTTTCAATGTCACGGGCCTACGGGTGCTGTCGGTGGCCTTCGACTGGCACAATTACGGCAAGCCCGTCATCGGCGCTCGCAGCGACATCGAGCACGTGAACGTGGACCACCTGCGGGCCTTCTACCGGACCTACTACCAGCCGGACAACGCCGTGCTGGTGGTGGCGGGAAAGTTCGACGGGCCGAAGACGCTGGCCTTCGTCAACGAGACCTTCGGGCGGATCCCCAAGCCCGCCCGCACCCTGGAGCCCACCTACACGGTGGAGCCCACCCAGGACGGCGAGCGCCTCGTCACCATCCGGCGCGTGGGCGGCACGCCCCTCCTGATCGCCGGCTACCACATCGCCCCCGGGGCCCACCCGGACCGCAGCGCCACGGACCTGGCGGCGGCCATCCTGACGGACGCCCCCGGCGGACGCCTCTACAAGGCCCTGGTGGAGACCAAGCTGGCCGCCCAGGTCTTCCCCCTCTCCTTCACCACCTACGAACCCGGCTACCAGATGTTCGGCGTGGTCCTGCCCAAGGACGGGGACCTGGGGAAGGCGCAGGAGGTGCTCCTGCGCGAGGTGGAGGGCCTGAAGGACCGGCCCCTCACCCAGGCGGAACTGGACCGGGCCAAGGCCCAGGTCCAGAAGGGCATCGACCAGACCCTATCGGACACCAAGGCCATGGCCATCGGCCTGAGCGAGGCCATGGCCACGGGCGACTGGCGGGAGTGGTTCCTGGACCGCGACCGCACCCTGGGGGCCTCCCTCGCGCAGGTCCAGGCGGCGGCCGTGGCCTACTTCAAGCCCAGCAACCGCACCCTCGGGGAGTACGTCCCCACGGAAAAGCCAGACCGCACCGAGGTGCCGGGCCTGCCGGACATCGCCGCCGACGTGGCCTCGTACACGGGCAGGCAGACCATCGCCCAGGGCGAGGCCTTCGACGCCAGCCCCGCCAACGTGGACCGGCGCACCATCCGGTTCACGGCTCCCAATGGCCTCAAGGGCGCCCTGCTCCCCAAGAAGACCAAGGGCGGCATGGCCTCGGTGCAGCTCACCCTGCGCTTCGGCCAGGAGGCCTCCCTGCGCGACAAGCAGGCGATCCCGGAGCTCACGGGCGCCATGCTCATGCGTGGCACCCTCAGGCACTCGCGCCAGGAGCTCGCCGACGCCTTCGACCAGCTGAAGGCCGAGGTCATGGTCACCGGCGGCGCCACCTCCGCCAACGCCCGCATCACGGTCCCCCGGGAGCACCTCGCGGCCGCCCTGAAGCTGGTGGCCGAAGTCCTGCGCGAGCCCGCCTTCCCCGCCTCCGAGCTGGAGACCCTCGCGAAGCAGCAGAGCACGGGCATCGAGTCCCAGCGCCAGGAGCCCCAGGCCAAGGCCATGGAGTTCCTGGGCCGGACCTTCGACGCTTACCCCGCGGGGCACCCCTCGGCCTACCGGTCCTTCGACACCCGGCTCCAGGACCTGAAGGGGGCCAAGGCCGAGGACCTGAAGGCCTTCCATGCCGCCTTCTACGGGGCGGACCACGCCACCTTCGCGGCCTCCGGCGACTTCGATGCCCAGGAGCTCCAGGCCCTGGTGACTGAGCTCTTCGGCAGCTGGACCTCCACGTCGCCCTACGCGCGCATCCCCGCCCGGCTGAAGGAGGTCCCCGGCCAGTCCAGGGTCCTGGAGACGCCGGACAAGAAGATGGCCATCTTCATCGCCGCCGAGCGCTGGGCCATGAAGGACACGGATCCCGGCTATCCCGCCTTCCTCATGGCCAACCAGATCCTCGGCGGCGGCGCCCTCAAGAACCGCATCGCGGACCGCCTGCGCCAGAAGGAGGGCTTCAGCTACGGCGCCGGCTCCTACGTCAACGTCAGCAGCCAGGACCCCGTGGCCTCCTGGCAGGGCTACGCCATCTACGCGCCCCAGAACGCCGCGAAGCTGGAGGCCGCCTTCCAGGAGGAACTCCAGAAGGCCCTGAAGGACGGCTTCACCCAGGAGGAGCTGGACTTCGCCCGGAAGACCTGGCTCCAGGGCGAGGAGGCCCAGCGCCAGGAGGACCGCGCCATCGCCGGCTGGCTGAACAGCTCGCTCTACCTCGGCCGCTCCGTGCTCTTCGAGGCGGAGCTGGAAGCGAAGGTCAAGGCCCTGAAGCTGGACGAGGTCAACGCCGCCCTGCGCCGGCACCTGGATCCCGCGAAGCTCGTCATCGTCAAAGCGGGCGACTTCACCAAGAAGTAGTCTTTCTCGTGCTGGCAAAATGGGGGAGCGGCCTGCCGCTCCCCCATTTTGCTAGGAGGAAACAGCGATCCATGGTCTTCTGGATGTCCGCTCGGCGTTGATCAGTGACGCGGGGCGATGACGGAGGGCGTGGCCATGGCGCGCATCGAACGGGAATGGAAGGCCGAGCAGGAGGGCGCGGCCCTGGCTTCGGAGCTGCACAAGGTCATGGTCATCAGCCACCGGCAGGCCAAGGGCTTCATCGACGGCCGCTGCGTGACGGTGAACGGCGAGACCGCCGAGAAGCACGGCCACCGGCTCAAGGCCGGCGACACCGTGAAGGTGGTCTTCGATCCCGAGCTCACCTACGAGGTGCTGCCTCCCCCGAAAAAACTGAGCTCCGGACCCTACGAGACCCTGTGGGAGGACAACCACCTGCTCTTCGTCTTCAAGCCCGCGGGCCTGCTGACGGTACCCGCCGAGCAGGGCGGCGAGCCCAGCCTGGCGGAGGCCATCACCGAGTCCTACCGCCGCCGCGGCTTCAAGCGCTTCAACCTCTACATCGTCCATCGCCTCGACCGCTTCACCAGCGGCGTGCTGGTCTTCGCCAAGACGCCCGAGGCCCTGCACGGCCTCAAGAAGCACTTCGAGCTGCACCGCCTCCAGCGCGTCTACTTCGCCATCCTGGTGGGTGAGCTGCCCGAGAACAGCGGCACCTTGGCCGGCCATCTCATCGAGCACGCCAAGTCCCTGAAGATGTCCGTGGCCAAGGTGCGCAAGGGCCCCGGAGGCGGCAAGCGCATGCCCGCGGGCGCCAAGGAGGCCGTCACCCACTACCGCGTGATCGAGCGCCTGCCCGGCCACACCGTGGTGGAGGTGCGCCTGGAGACCGGCCGCCGCAACCAGATCCGCGTGCAGTTCGCGGACCGTGGCTTCCCCCTGCTGGGCGACCAGGTCTACGGCGTGGAGAGCCCGCTGCTGGACCGCCAGGCCCTGCACGCCGAGCTGCTGGGCTTCAAGCACCCCGTCACCGAGGAGCAGGTCACCGTCACGGCCCCCATGCCCGCGGACATGGAGGCGGCCCTCAAGGCCCTGCGCAATTCCGCCCGCCTGCAGCGCGCCGCCACTGGCGCCAAGGGCGAGGAGGGCATCTTCCAGCCCACGGAGAGCCGCGACCACAAGCTCAAGCGCGTGGCCCGCGCCAAGCGCTACGATCGGCCCGAGGAGCGCGAGCGTCCCCTGGGGGGTTCCTCGCGGCCTCGCCGCGAGGAGGAGCAGGAAGAGCGGCCCCGCCGCCGTTTCACTCCCGACGACCGTCCGGCACGGTCCCGCCGCGAAGAGGGCGACGAACGCCCGCGCCGCAGCTTCGGTTCCGCCGACCGCCCTGCCCGCCCCCGGCGCGACGACGGCGACGAGCGGCCCCGCCGCAACTACGGCTCCGCTGAGCGCCCCACCCGTCCGCGACGCGACGACGATGGCGACCGGCCTCGCCGCCCCTTCACCCCCGGCGACCGACCCCGGCCCCGCCGCGAGGACGGCGACGAGCGCCCGCGCCGCAGCTACGGCGCCGCCGACCGCCCCGCCCGCCCCCGGCGCGACGACGGTGACGAGCGGCCCCGCCGCCCCTTCACACCCGGCGACCGCCCGGCCCGGCCCCGCCGTGAGGACAGCGACGAGCGCCCGCGCCGCAGCTACGGATCCTCCGAGCGCCCTGCACGCCCCCGGCGCGACGACGGTGACAAGCGGCCTGGCCGCCCCTTCACCCCCGGCGATCGCCCGGCCCGGCCCCGCCGTGAGGGCGGCGACGAGCGCCCGCGCCGCAGCTACGGATCCTCCGAGCGCCCCGCCCGAAAACCGGCCCCCCGGACCGTCAAACCCAAGCCGCGAAAGCCCTGATCCGACCACAAGCATTTCATGCGCCGGACCGCCCGCGGTCCGGCGCCCGCGTGTGGCATGACCTCCTCGCCGGGACCCGACTCCGAACGCCGCCACCCGGCGTTCTCCGCCACCTGGCCGTCGGTCAAATGTGCTCCAGGTACATCCGGTCCAGCGCTTCGGCCATGTCCAGGTCCCGCTGGGTGACGCCGCGGCTGACATGGGTGGTGAGCACCGCCACCACCCAGCGGTAGCCCAGCGTCAGGTCCGGGTGGTGGTTCACCTTCTCGGCGTGCTCCGCTGCGGCCATGACAAAGCCCAGGCCCCGCGGGTAGGCGGAGAAAACATAGCGGCGCCGGAGGGTCAGCCCGTGGGCATCCCCCTGGGCGACCCAATCGGGGTGCGACTTCAGGAAGGCCTCCATGGCGTCGGGGCTGACCAGATCCTTGGACATGCTTTCTCCCATGGGGCATCCTAATCCGTTGCCCTGGAATCGCGCCATGCCCTTCAACCAGCCTCCCCTGCTCGGCCGCATCGCCTTTGTCACCGGCTCCTCCCGGGGCATCGGGCGGGCCATCGCCGTGGAGTTCGCCCGGTGGGGCGCGGACGTGGTGGTGCATGCCCAGAAGAACCAGGATCTGGCCGAGGCCGTGGCCGAGGAGATCCGGGGCATGGGGCGCCGGGCCATGGTGGTGCTGGCGGACGTGCGGGTGAAGGCAGAACTGGAGGCCGCCGCGGACCGGGTGAAGGCGGAACTGGGCCCCGTGGACATCCTCGTGAACAACGCCGGGACGCGCAAGGACGGCCCCTTCATCCTCATGGGCGACGCGAAGTGGGAGGAGGTAATGGACGTGAACCTCCGCGGCACCGTGTACGCCACCAAGGCCTTCGTGCGCGGCATGATGGCCCGCAAGTGGGGCCGCATCGTCAACATCGTGAGCCCCACCGGCATCATCGGAAAGGCCGGCCAGACCAACTACGGCGCCAGCAAGGGTGCCGTCATGGCCCTCACCAAGAGCCTGGCTCGGGAGGTGGCGCCCTTCGGCGTGCTGGTGAATGCCGTGAACCCCGGCCTCATCCACACGGAGCTCACCCAGGACGTGCCCGAGGACCTGCGCCGGGAGATGCTGGCCCCCGCCATCCTCAAGCGCGAGGGCGAGCCCGAGGAGGTGGCCGGCGTCGTGGCCTTCCTCTGCTCCGACTGGGCCAGCTACATGAGCGGCCAGATCATCAACGTGGACGGCGGGCTCTGCCCTTGACCGACCGCCGGATCGCGGAGCAGGCTGCGGGGCAGCCTGCGAAGCGAGGATCCGGCGAGGAGGTCATGCCACGGGGCCGCCGGATTAGTCCAGCTGGTTCGCCGCCTGGAGGGTATTGGTCAGCAGCCCCGCGATGGTGAGAGGCCCGACGCCCCCGGGGACGGGCGTCACGGCCGAGGCCACCTGCATGGCCTCGCCGTAGCGCACGTCGCCGCAGAGGACGGCGCCCTTGGCGATGAGCGTCTCCAGCTTCTTCGGTTCGGCGGCGAAGATGCGCTGGCCGAGGGCCAGGTCGTCCACGCGGTTGATGCCCACGTCCACCACCACGGCGCCGGGCTTGATCCAGGAGCCCTCCACCAGGCCGGGCTTACCGACGGCGGCCACCAGCAGGTCCGCCTCCCGGCACACGGCGGGCAGATCCTTCGTGCGGCTGTGGGCGATGGTCACCGTGGCGTGCTGCTCCAGCAGCATGAGGGCCATGGGCTTGCCCACGATCTCACTGCGCCCCAGCACCACGGCCCGCAGGCCCTTGAGCTCCACGCCATGGTGGGCCAGGAGGGACATGCAGGCGCTGGGGGTGCAGGGGCGCAGGCCCGGCAGACCCTCCAGCAGCAGGCCCTGGTTCACGGGATGGAAGCCGTCCACATCCTTGGCGGGACTGATGCGGTGCAGGGCCCGCTTGGAGTCCAGGCCTTTGGGCAGGGGCAGTTGCACCAGGATGCCGTCCACGCCGGAATCGGCGTTCAGGCGGTCGATGAGGGCGTCCAACTCGGCCTGGGGCGTGTCCGCGGCCAGGCGATGTTCCAGGGAGGTGATGCCCACCTTGGCGCAGGCGGCGGACTTGTTGCGGACGTAGACGTGGCTGGCGGGATCATCGCCCACCAGCACCACGGCCAGGGCCGGCGCGCGGAGTCCCTTGGCCTGCCGGGCCTCCACTCCCTGGCGCACCGCCTCCAGCATGCGGTCCGCGTGCGCCTTGCCATCCAGCACCTGAGCCATGAGCCATCCTTCCCATTGGAAAAGGGGACTCGCTGGCCCCCTTTCCAGCCTACCAGTCGAAACCTACCAATCGAAGCCGAGGCCCGCCGCCAGCACGTCCGTGTCGCGGTGGTAGGAGGTGGCCGTCCGGTTCCAGGTGAAGTGGGCCATCCACTGGGGGGCCAGGCGCCAGCCCGCCGCCAGGGTGACGCGTCCCGAGAGCCGCACGTCGTCCCGGTCCGGCCCTCCCTCGTAGTGCTCCACGCGGGTGGCGTAGGGACCGACGCCCATGCCCAGGCGCAGCCGCCGCTCCAGGAAGAACCCGTCCAGCCAGGCCTGGAGGCTCACACCGTCGCGGCGCACCTTCTCCGGAGATCCCTCGTTGACGTAGCCCGCGCTCCAGGACCAGTGGGGGGAGATCCGCCGCCGGTAGGCGATCTCGTAGGCGTCCGCCGTCTGGCTCGTGTCGCTGTTGAGGATGGTCTGCCCGTAGTAGAAGAGGACCTCCTGGCGGCCTTCTCCCGCCTGCCTAGCCGGGGGACTGGGTGCCGCCGGCTCGGCAGGCCCGATCCTCAGCAGCAGGCCCAGGAGTACGGCCTGGGTCACGGGGTCCCGCCCGCCCAGGGTGCGGTTGAGCTGGACCTGGGCGGACAGGTCCCCGTCCCCGAGGGGATAGGCCATGGCCACCGAGAGGAGGGGCCGGGTGTTGTGGTCGTTCCGGTAGCCGTTCCCGCCCTCCTCCACGCTGGTGTCAAAGGACCGGTAGAGGCCCAGGCCGACACCCATCCGCAGGCGCTGGCCCCGGGGGTCCCGGGTGGCCCAGAGCTGGGCGGTCCAGCCATCCCGATGGTGGTTCTCCAGATGGCCCTCGTTGAGCCAGCCGAGGGAGACGGCGAAATGCGGCGTCAGGCGCTGGTAGTAGTCCATCCGCCAGGTGTAGGTGAACTCCTTCTCCCCCACCTCGTGGAGACGGCCCAGGGCCAGGGCGGCTTCCTGCGCCTGCGCCCCGCCTCCGGCCAGGAGCGCGGCCGCGAGCGGCGCCCACAGCCTCGCTCTCCTCATGAGTGAACCCTGCCGCATGAAGCTCCACACGTCCGCCCGGCGGACCTTCCATTGGAACAGGATTCGGCCCTGAGACCCAGAATCCCTTTCCCGGCCTTGGCATCTCCCCTTGATGGCGGTAGACTCATAGGTCAATTCGGCCATGGCATCCCGGACCCGGGGGCCAAGACTGGGTGGGTTCGGCCCACCTTTTTTGTTGTTCTGACGGAGCCTGAGTGGATCTGAAGAAGCTGCAGCCCCCCATCGAGCGCCAGCTGGCCCTGCTGGGCTACGAGCTGGTGCACTTGGAGACCGCCCGCGAAGGCCGGGACGAGGTGCTGCGCCTCTACATCGACCACCTGGACGCCGAGACCAGCGGCCGCCGGATCACCCTGGACGACTGCACCGCGGCCCACGAGGGCCTGCTGCTGTGGATGGACGTGGAGTTCCCGGACCTGCGCGAGACCCTGGGCATCGAGGTGAGCAGCCCGGGCCTGGAGCGCCCCCTGGTCAAGGCCGAGCACTTCCGTCGCTTCGCGGGCCGGCTCTGCCGCGCGCAGACCGCCGCGCCCATCAATGGCCAGAAACGCTTCAAGGGCTGGATCGGCCCCGTGGAGGACGGCAGCGTCACCCTCGAAGAGGACGGCGTCCTCAAGGCCATTCCCCTCGAAGCCATCCAGAAGGCGCGCCTGGCGCCTTTTGATGAAGAGAAGACCCCGCGGCCCAAGCACCTGGCCGCCCGTTTGAGCGAATTACCTGATGCCGACGGCGTAGAGACAAGCGCCGCCGAGGACGAGGAGGCCTGAGATGGCGAACGTGGCAACGACCTTTTTCGACAGCGTGAAGATGATCGCCGCCGAGAAGGGCATCAATGAGGAAGACGTCTTCGCGGCGGTGGAGGAGGCCCTGGCCAAGGCCGCGGACAAGTTCTTCAACGCCCAGGATTTCTACGGCAACTTCCAGGCCCAGATGGATCGGGAGACCGGCGAGTTCCACGTCTACGCCCTGAAGCAGGTCGTGGCGGAGGTCGAGGAGGAGGACCTGGAGATCAGCCTGGCGGAGGCCCAGCAGCTGAACCCGGACGCCGCAGAGGGCGACACCCTCTGGCTGCCCCAGGACACCAGCCAGCTCGGCCGCATCGCCGCCCAGGCCGCCAAGCAGGTGCTGGTGCAGAAGGTCCGCGAGGCCGAGCGCGAGCGCATCTTCACCGAGTTCGCCGACCGCATCGGCGAGGTGGTGGTGGCCGAGGTGAAGCGCTTCGAGAAGAGCGCCATCATCCTCGAGATCGACCGGGTGGAGGCCATGCTGCGCCGCTCGGAGGCGCTGCGCGGCGACCGCTTCGACAAGGGCCAGCGCATCAAGGTGGTCATCGTCAGCGTGGACCGCAGCGCCAAGGACCCCCAGGTGCAGGTCAGCCGCACGGATCCGCGGCTGCTCATCAAGCTCTTCGAAAATGAAGTCCCCGAGATCCACGACGGCACCGTGGTCATCCGCAACTGCGTGCGCGAGGCCGGCGACCGCGCCAAGGTGGCCGTCCACAGCCTCGACCCCGATGTCGATCCCGTGGGCGCCTGCGTGGGCCTCAAGGGCAGCCGCGTCCAGGCCATCATCCGCGAGCTGAAGAACGAGAAGATCGACATCGTCCGCTTCTCGGATGACGCCTCCCAATTCATCGCCAACGCCCTGAACCCCGCCAAGGCCATCCGCGTGAACCTGGTGGACCCCGAGAACCGCCGGGTCGAGGTGGTGGTGGACGACGAGCAGCTCAGCGTGGCCATCGGCAAGCGGGGCCAGAACGTCCGTCTGGCCGCCAAGCTCACGGGCTGGAACATCGATGTCCGCAGCGAGGCCGACAAGCGCCGCGAGGCCGAGGTCGCCATGGGCCTGGCCCTCCCCGAGATGGACGCCGAGGCGGCCCCCGCCGCCGAGGCCGCCGCCCCCGCCTCCACCCTGCTGGACGAGATCCAGGCCGAGGGACTGGATGCCGCCCTTGCCGCCAAGCTGGCCGCCGCGGGCTATCCCGACGCCAAATCCCTTTACACTGTCACTGCCGAGCAGCTCATGCAGGTGGATGGCATGGACCAGGATCTGGCCTTCCGTCTCATCGATGCCGTGCAGGCTCACTTCGGGGAGTAGGCTGTAGACCTGCAGCCCTTCCCGTTCCCCACACCCAGGCCGAGGTAATCCGCTTACATGCTGCGTATCAACCAACTCGCCAAAGAGCTCGGAGTCGCCAACCAGGAGGTCATCGAGGCCGCCGAGAAGCGTCTCGGCCTCCCCGGGAAGAGCCACAGCTCCAACCTCACTGATGACCAGGCGGACCAGTTGCGCCGGGCCTTCCAGGGCAAGCACAAGGGGGAGAGCGAGGCCCCCCCCCTCGCGCTGCACAAGCCCTCCGCCGCCGTGAAGGTGGTGAAGGGCCCCGCCCCGGTCGCCGCCCCCCGCCCCGAGCCCAAGGCCGAGGCCCCGGTCGAGGTGCCCAAGCCCGCGCCCGCCGTGCTGGTGAAGAAGGCCGAGCCCCGGCCGGAGCCTGAGCCGGAGCCCCAGGCTCCGGTCTCCGCCATCCCCGAGGCGCCGGCTCCGCAGCCCAAGGCGGCCGAGCCCGCCATCGCCCCCGCGCAGCCCCCCGTGGCCGCGACCCCCGCGGCTCCGGCCGCTGGCGCGCCCACCCCGGCGCCCACACCGGCCCCGGCCCCGGCCGAGCCGCTTCCGGAGACCTTCTCCCGCCTGAAGGTGTCCACGGGAGCGGCCCCCGCGCCCCGCGAGGAGAAACCCGCCCGCTACATCCAGCTGCCCCCGGCGCGCCCCACAGGCGGCTCGGCCCCCCAGCGGCCCGCCCAGCCCGCGGGCCAGGCCGGCGGTCCCCGCCCCGAGGCCGGCGCCCGTCCCATCGTGCAGCGCCCGGGCCAGACCCCGGCGCCCAGCAATGTGCAGCGCTCCGGCATGCCCCAGAAGGAGAAGGCCGTTCTCCAGATGGCCACCAACACCGGCCGAGGCGAGGTGCGCCATGACGCGCCCGCGCCCGCCACGCCCCACCGGCGGCCCTACATCCCGCCCGCCATCACGGAGATGAGGTCCGACCAGGGCTTCAGCCGCATCAAGACCTCGGATACGCCTCCCCCGGCCCCCCGGCCCCAGGAGCCCGCCCGTTACATCCAGCTGCCCCAGCCCCGGCCCGCTGGCGGAGCCCGGCCCAGCGGCCCCGGTCGCCCCGGCGGTCCCGGTCGCGGCCCCGGCGGTCCCGGCCGTCCCGGCATGGGCCCCCGCCCCGGCGGACCCGGCCGTCCGGGTGGCCCTCGCCCCGGAGGACCCGGCCGCGGCCCCTCGCTCCCCGCCGCGGGTCCCATCGATCCCAACAGCCAGAAGGGCCCCGGCCGCGGCGCCCAGAAGGGCGGCAAGAAGAAGGGTGGCTTCGTCCGGAGCAAGGAGGAGGAGCTGGACCTCAAGCTCCGCCAGCCCCGCTCCCGCGCCCAGCAGGTGGCTACCGAGTACGTCGAGGATGAGATCGGCATCGTCATGCTGTCCGAGGGCGTGACGGTCAAGGAGCTCGCCGAGAAGTGCAACCGTCCCGCCAAGGACGTCGTCGCCAAGCTGCTCCACCGCGGCATCTTCGCCACCATCAACCAGCCCCTCGACACCGAGATGGCCAAGGAGATCGCCCGCGAGTTCGGCTACCTGGCCGACATCGTCTCCTTCGAGGAGGACGTCCAGATCGCCGCCGACGAGTCCGGCGAGGTCCTGGGCGAGAAGCTGGCCCGGCCCCCGGTGGTCACCATCATGGGCCACGTGGACCACGGCAAGACCTCGCTGCTGGACGCCATCCGCAAGACCAAGGTGGCGGCTGGCGAGGCCGGCGGCATCACCCAGCACGTGGGCGCCTACCACGTGGCCGTGAAGGACCCCAACACCGGCGAGAAGCGCAAGGTGGTCTTCCTCGACACCCCGGGCCACGAGGCCTTCACCAAGATGCGCGCCCGCGGCGCTAAGGTCACGGACATCGCCGTCCTGGTGGTGGCCGCCGACGACGGCGTCATGCCCCAGACCGTGGAGTCCATCAACCACGCCAAGGCCGCGGACGTGCCCCTGGTGGTCGCCATCAACAAGATCGACAAGCCCGGCGCCAACCCGGACAAGGTCCAGCAGGGCCTGCTCCAGTACGGCGTCCAGACCGAGGCCTACGGCGGCGACGTGCCGGCCGTCCTCGTCAGCGCCAAGACCCAGCAGGGCCTGGACGAGCTGCTGGAGACCCTGCTCCTCGTGGCGGACCTCAAGGAGCTGAAGGCCGTCTACGACTGCCCCGCCGCCGGGTCCATCATCGAAGGCCGCCTGGACCGGGGCCGCGGTCCCGTGGCCACGGTGCTCGTGCAGCGCGGCACCCTGAAGGCCGGCGACATCTTCGTGGCCGGCGCCACCATGGGCCGCGTCCGCGCCATGTTCGACTACCTGGGCCAGCGCGTCACCGAGGCCGAGCCGTCCACCGCCGTGCAGATCCTCGGCTTCGAGGAAGTGCCCAGCGCCGGCGACAACTTCCAGGTGGTGGAGGACGAGGGCAAGGCCCGCACCATCGTCTCCTTCCGCCAGGAGAAGGCCAAGCAGGCCGCCCAGCTCAAGCAGCGCGCCACGCTGGAGACTCTGTTCAGCACCCTCAAGGACGGCCAGGTCAAGGAGCTGCCCCTCATCATCAAGGCCGACACCCAGGGTTCCGTGGAGTCCCTGGTGGGCCAGCTGGAGCGTCTCAGCACCGAGAAGGTCCGCGTGCGGATCATTCACAGCGCCGCCGGCACCGTCACCGAGAACGACGTGCTCCTGGCCGAGGCCTCCAAGGCCACCATCATCGGCTTCCAGACCAAGGCCGAGAAGAAGACCGAGGAACTCGCCCACGAGGAGGGCGTGGACCTGCGCTTCCACGACATCATCTACAAGGTCACGGAAGAGGTCGAACGCGCCATGGTCGGCATGCTCGACGCCACCGAGAAGGAGACCATCCACGGCCAGGCCGAGGTGCGCCAGCTCTTCAAGATCGGCAAGGCTGTCATCGCCGGCTCCTTCGTCACCGAGGGCAAGGTCCAGAAGTCCAACAAGGTCCGCGTGAAGCGCGGCGAGGAGGTCCTCTTCGAGGGCGGCCTCAAGAACCTCAAGCGCTTCAAGGAGGATGTGACCGAGGTGAAGAACGGCCTCGACTGCGGCATCTCCCTCGACGGCTTCGACGAGCTGAAGGAAGGGGACATCCTCGAGTTCTTCAGCAAGGAGAAGGTGATCGCCACGAGCCTCACCTGAGGCGATCTGCGCTTCGCGCAGATCGGAAACGGGCCCGCGAAGCGGGCCCGTTTTTCATTGATTGTCATAATTGACTTAGTGGTATTTAAATGTTGAATCCGCTCGGGTAATGACAATTCATGTGATCCTTGTCACGGCCATCCGAACCCAGAATGGGCGGTCGTTCCAGACGAGGTATCCATGTCCGCTCCCAGCTTCGCCCTCTCCGCCCCCACGAACCGGCAGCCCGCGGGCAATCCCCTGGGCCTGGCGGGCATCGACCACTTCCAGCTGACGGGCTCCATCCCGCGCCTGGAGACCCTCTACCGCCGCCTGGGCTTCGCCCGGGTGGCCAGCGGCGACCACGCCTGGGGCCGGCTGGTCCACCTGCGCCAGCAGCGCATGGACATCCTGATCTTCGAGGCGGTCTCGAACCACCCCGCCGGCCGCTACTTCCAGGCTCATGGCGAGGGGGTCTGCGCCCTGAACTTCACGGTGCAGGATCTGGACGTGGCTCTGGCCCAGGCCCGCGCCCAGGGCGCCCGGGTGATGCTGGAGCCCGAGACCCATGAGCTGGGCCAGGGCACGCTCCGCTTCGCGGCCATCCAGGGCGTGGGCGATGTCTGGAACTTCCTCGTGCAGCGCACGCCTGGGAACGCCGACGAGCGGAAGGGGGAGCCCGCCTTCTGGCCCGGCCTCACGCCGGACCCGGCCCCCGCCTTCTGCGAGCCCGGCCTGGTGCGCGTGGACCACCTCACCAACAACGTGGGCCCCGGCGAGATGGACGCCCTGGTGGACTTCTACGAGCGCGTCTACGGGTTCGTCGTCACCCGCGAGTTCCACATCCGCGGCGCCCTGGGCACGGGCCTCGACTCCAAGGTGGTGCAGAGCGCCGACAACCGCGTGATCATCCCCATCAACCAGCCCACGGACGAGAAGAGCCAGGTGCAGGAGTACGTCACCCGCCACCGCGGCCAGGGCGTGCAGCACATCGCCCTCTCCACCAACGACATCTTCCACACCCTGCGCACCCTCCAGGAGCAGGGCTTCAAGTTCCTGCGCGTGCCGGACACCTACTACGAGCTGCTGCCCGGCCGCATCGCCAAGAGCGGCTACACCGTGCGGGAGGACCTTGCCACCGTGCAGGAGCTGGGCGTCCAGATCGACGGTGACGGGACCGGCTACCTGCTGCAGATCTTCACCGAGGACCAGGTCGGGCCGCTGTTCTTCGAGATCATCCAGCGGCGGGGGAACATGGGCTTCGGCGAGGGCAATTTCCAAGCCCTGTATGACTCCATTGAGCTGGATCAGAAGAAGAGAGGCGTGCTCTAACACGCCCATGCCCCCT
>NZ_AUAU01000028.1 GCF_000428885.1 Geothrix fermentans DSM 14018
TCCAGGCGCGTGTCCGGGGCGGCGTCACTTCCCGGCCGCCAGCAACTCCTCCACGAGCAGGTCCCCGTCCAGCCGCTGGGGCAGCTCCTTGTGGTAGCCCCGGACCCAGCGCCCCCCGTTCACCAGCACGAACGGAATGGCCCGCTTGCCGGTCTCGGCCTCGAGTTTTTCCGCGGCCCCCGGGACGGTCTCGATGTCCACCTTCCGGTGGGCCACGCCATGCCCCGTGAGCCAGGCCTCCAGGCGGCGGCAGTCCGGACACCAGGTGGCGCTGTAGACCGCCAGATCCAAGCCCTGCAGGTCATCAATTCGGCTCATGCGATCCTCCCGGACCTGTCATTCTGGATGCTTTGATGCTTCTGTTGGGGGTTTCATGTCCAAGATGACCATCCAGGCCGGGCTCGTGGCAGCGCCGGCCCTCCTTCTAGGCCTCGCCCTGGGCTGCGGCAAGACCGCCACTCCGGATTCCAGCCGCATCATCGCCAACATCGGGGGGGCCAAGCTCACCGAGGCCGAGTTCCAGGACATCGTGAAGAGCCTTTCGCCCGATGCCAAGGAGGCCCAGGCCTTCCTGACGGATGCCACCGCCCGCGAAGAGCGCGCCCAGCTCGCCCAGCGCATCGCCATGTCCCGGGCCATCACCGCTTATGCGGCACAGACGGGCCTGGATCAGGATCCCTCCGTAAAGCGCCAGCTGGAGCAGCAGCAGGCCAACGTCTTCTTCCAGGCCCTCATGAAGAAGCGCATGGCCAACATGAACCCCACCGACGAGCAGCTCCAGGCCTTCTACAAGGAGCGCATCGAGGCCCTCAAGGCCCAGGGCCGCGCCCAGGGCGTGCCCCCCTTCGAGACGGTCAAGGCCCAGCTGCCCGAGCTCTGGCGCCAGCAGCACATGCAGTCCCTCAGCGACCAGATCCAGAACGAGGTCAAGCAGAAGGTCCCCGTCACCCTGGCCGACGACTACCGCCCCGCGGGGATGTAGCCCCGGAATCCGTTTCCATGCACCAGGGCCCCCAAACGGGGGCCCTGGTCTTGGTGCCTGGAGACGGAATCCCCTCCTCCGGCGCTCGCGCGCCTCCCCCGGGCCACACGCCGTCCAGGGGCGCCTGCGGCCTCCAGACGCTGCGCGTCCTCCGGCCTCCGACACGCGCCCCAAGACGGCTGTGATTTCGATTCCGTCTCTCCAAAATCAAGGCCCCCATGCGGGGGCCTTGATTTTGGTGCCTGGAGACGGAATCGAACCGCCGACACATGGATTTTCAATCCATTGCTCTACCAACTGAGCTACCCAGGCGGGAAGAGCCAGGATATCAGGCAGCGGCGCATTTTCAAGTGCCGGAAGGGAGGGGATTGGGGCATCCTCAATGGTTTGAGTGCCGCATTGTCCGAGAGGTCCGTCATGGCCCAGCCCACCAAGAACCGAGAGATCCAGGTCCAGAAGCCCGCGCAGAGTCTCGCCCATTTCCAGACGAAGCTGGGTAAGGGCGAGGAGGAAGACGGCGGACTGCTGAAGCCCATCCTCATCGGCGTCGCCGCCGTGGTGGCGGTGGGACTGCTCTACGGCGCCTGGAGCGCCTACCAGACCTCCGCCGTGGAAAAGCACGAGGCGGCCCTCTCCGCCCTCCAGATGGAAGTCGAAGGCGACGGGGTGACGCCGCTGTCGCCCGCCGAAGTGGAGAAGCGCATGCGGGAGCGGCTGGGCCGCCTGGAGGCCCTGGTGGCCGACGCCCCCTCCGCCCGCAAGGCCGCCACGGCCGGCCTGCTGGCCACCTGGCGCCTGGCCCTGGATGGCAAGGAGCAGGCTCCCGCCAAGGCCGACGACCCCTGGGGGCAGATCCGCCTGGCCCAACGCGCCCTGGCCCTGGGCCAGGCCCAGGCGGCCCGGACCCAGCTGGATCCCCTGCGGGCCAAGGCCAAGCCGGGCGAGCCCTGGGCCGAGGCCTACTGGGCCAGCCAGCTGGACGCCGACCGCCTGGCCGGCGACCGGGCCCAGGCCCTGAAGGACCTGGCCGAGTACAAGGCCCGCTTCAAGGGGCGCGGGGATGCCGGCGCCTTCGAAAGCCTGATCCAGAGCATCTGAGCGCCCGCCGCCGAGGAGTCATCCCATGCGGATGTACGACCTGATCTACACCAAGAAGCTGGGCGGCGCCCTGTCGCCTGATCAGATCGCCTTCTGGGTGAAGGGGGCGGCCGACGGCAGCATCCCGGACGAGCAGAGCGCGTCCCTGCTCATGGCCATCTGCTGGCGGGGGATGACCACGGAGGAGACCCTGGCCCTCACCCTGGCTATGCGGGACTCCGGCAAGCGCATGAACCTGTCTTCCGTGCCCGGCACCAAGGTGGACAAGCACAGCACCGGCGGCGTGGGCGACAAGACCACCCTCATCCTCGGCCCCATCGTGGCCGCCTGCGGCGTGCCCTGCCCCATGTTCAGCGGCCGGGGCCTGGGCCACACCGGCGGCACCGTGGACAAGTTCGCCGCCATACCCGGCCTCAAGGTCGAGCTCACGGACGCCGAGTTCATCCGCAGCCTGGCGGAGACCGGCTTCGCCAACTCCGCCCCCACCGGTGACATCGCCCCGGCGGACAAGAAGCTCTACGCCCTGCGCGACGTGACCGCCACCGTGGAGAGCATCCCCCTCATCACCGCCAGCATCATGTCCAAGAAGCTCGCCGGCGGGGCCGACGCCCTGGTGCTGGACGTGAAGTGCGGCCCCACGGCCTTCATGAAGACCCTGGAGGACGCCCAGATCCTGGCCCAGAGCATGGTGGACGTGGGCAGCGCCCACGGCATGCAGATCCGCGCCCTCATCACCCGCATGGACGCGCCCCTGGGCTGGGCCATCGGCAACGCCCTCGAGGTCATGGAGTCCGTGGAGATCCTGCGCGGCGAGCACGGCGACTCCGAGCTGGCCCAGATGAGCTTCCGCCTGGCTGCGGAGATGCTGATCATGGGGGGCGCCGCGAAGACGCTCATCGAGGCGCAGGCCCTGGTGGAGGCCTGCATCCAGGACGGCTCCGCCCTGGAGACCCTGCGGCGCTTCACGGCCCTCAACGGCGGCGACGCGAAGGCCCTGGACGACTTCGGCCGCCTGCCCCAGGCCGGCCAGACCGTCGACATCCTCTCCGACCGCGCCGGCCACCTCTCCGCCATGGACGGCCGGGCCCTGGGCCTGCTGGCCATGGACCTGGGCGCCGGGCGCAAGGACCGGAACGACGTCCTCGACCTGGGCGTGGGAATCCGGGTCCATGGGCGCGTGGGCCAGCGGATCGCGGCGGGAGACCGCCTCTTCACCATCCATGCCAAGGCCGGGGCCCGGATTGACCCCGCCCCCTATCTCGCGACGCTCCAGATCACGGAGACGAGGCCCCTGGCGACGCCCTGGCTCCTGGCCACCATCGGCTGCTGAACCCAGGGGGGGGGGCTGTGTGCCCCCTTTGATCCAAGGGTTCCCGAAAAAACCCAAAAAAAGATACTCGATCGGCCCGGGACCGCTATAATGCGACCGACCTTCGATCGATCTTTTCCATGATGATGTCCCAGAAGTCATGGCTACGGGCCCGGGCGGGCCCAGGTTTGGCGACTTCTGGCGGAGGACCCGTGCTCACCCTCGGGACCTGCGGTGCATGGCCCCGATTTTTCTGGAGGCAGTATGCATGGACGCTTCTCAACCATCGGCCGCCTTACGGCCCTCCTCGCGCTGGGCGGGGTGATCCTCTGCGCGCAGGATGCCACGACGGGGGCCATCTCCGGGACGGTGGTCGCCCCGAACGGCAGCCCGCTCGCCGGCGCCAAGGTCATCCTCGATGGCGGCCGCGGGCAGATCGTGCGCGTGACCGACGCCAACGGCACCTTCAAAGCCTCGGCCCTCATCCCCGGCCAGTACCTCCTCACGGTGACCGCCCCGGGCTTCGAGACGGCGACCAAGCTCACGGCCACCGCCTCCATCAACACCCTGACCCCGGTCCGGGTCACCATGACCAAGGCCGCCGGCGCCGTCGTCGAAGTGGTCGCCGCCGCCCAGGCCCTGGACACCACCACCCAGACGTCGGGCTCGACCTACACCGCCGAGACCATCTCCGCCCTTCCCCTGGGCCGCTCCTTCTCGTCGGTGGTGAACCTGGCCCCCGGCGTCTCCAGCAGCGGCATCGACGCCAACAACCCCTCCGTGGGCGGCTCCTCCGGCCTCGAGAACCAGTACGTCATCGATGGCGTCAACACCACCGGCGCCGGCTACGGCGCCAGCGGCTCCTACTCGATCGTCTACGGCTCCCTCGGCACCGGCATCAACACGGACTTCATCAGTGAAGTGCAGATCAAGAGCTTCGGCATGGATGCCGAGTTCGGCGGCGCCACCGGCGGCATGGTCAACGCCGTCACCAAGACCGGCGACAACACCCTGCACGCCCAGGTGTTCGCCTACTTCGACCTCGACGGGCTCCAGGCCAAGGACAAGGTCCCGCCCCGCATCGACCCGACCCTCCGCCTCACCCCCTCCTTCGACAGCAGGGACCGGTATGAGATCGGATTCACGATCTCCGGGCCCATCATCAAGGACCGGCTCTTCTACTTCATCGGCTACAACCCCATCCGCACCAAGGTGAAGCGGACCCAGGTGGACCCCGACCAGCCCTTCTACCGCCGGCAGGTCGAGCAGAAGACCGAGACGGACACCTACTACGGGAAGCTGAACTGGATGATCACCACCAGCCAGTCCCTGGAGTTCAGCATCTTCGGGGATCCCGGCAAGCTGCCCTTCGGCCCCAACCTCACCAACGCCATCTACAACGCCCCCTACTCCTGGGAGGAGGTGGAGTTCGGCGGCCGCAATTGGACCTTGAAATACAACGGCGTGTTCTTCAACGACTTCCTGGTGGAGGCCCGGGTCTCCCAGGCCAACAACAAGTTCCGGCGCAAGCTGGATCCCGCCGTGCAGGCCACCTTCCGGGTGACGGACGTCTACACCGGCTTCGGCTATGCCCCCGGACCCGGGTTCGTGGACGGCACTGACGATCGCAACCGCCAGTACGACCTCAAGCTCACCAAGACCTTCGGGCCCGTCGAACTGAAGGCCGGCTACTTCAAGGAGGACATCGACCACAAGGGTGGCAACACCTACCAGGGGCCCGCGGGCTTCGTGGATCCCCACACCACCGCCACCGGCCAGCCCTACTCCAGCGGCGCCCTGGTGAGCCAGCGCTACTACATGCTGGATCCCAACCTCGTGGATGCCAACGGGCGCACGCCCGCCAGCAACATCGCCCCCTACTGGCGCATCACCCGCGCCCGCACTTCGCCGCCCCTCATCCCCACCTCCGCGCCCTGGGAAGGCTACTTCGTGCAGGCGAAGTATTCCTGGAACAACCGCCTGTTCGTGAAGGCCGGATTCCGCTGGGAGCAGGAGGACATGAAGGGCCTCCAGCAGACCTACAAGTTCAAGGCCGCCGATGCCATGGCCCCCCGCATCTCCATCACCTGGGATCCGGAAGGGGACGGCCGGAACAAGATCTACGCCTTCTACGGCAAATACTTCGAGAAGGTTCCCCTGGATCTGGCCGTGCGCTCCCTCAGCACCGAGGTCGGCGTCAGCCGCTCGGACTTCTACAACATCAGCAGCGGCTACAACGCCCTCAGCAACCCCATCGAGAACGGCGTAACCATCCGGGACGTCCGGCCCGACACGGTCAACGGAAACGGCATTCCGGGCAACACCAACTCCACGCACTTCATCGGGAGCCAGGGCTTCCTCACGCCGGTCCTCCCCAACACCAAGCTGCCCTACACGAACGAGTACGTCCTCGGCTGGGACATGCGCCCCTCGGACGGCCTCACCCTCAGCAACCGGATCATCTACCGCTCCGTGGGCCGCGTCCTCGAGGACCTCGGCATCGACGGCGGCAACAACCTGCCCTACTTCATCGGCAATCCCGGCGAGAACACCGCCGTGATCACCGCCATGGCCGCCGCCATTGACCCGACCCTTGGGAACAGCATCACGCCCACCGCCTCCTGGCCCAAGCCCAAGCGGGACTACTGGGCCTTCGAGTTCGAGGCGATGAAGACGGCCAAGCACTGGACTGGCTTCTTCAACCTCCGGCTCTCCCGGCTCGAGGGGAACTACGAGGGTCTGTTCCGCAACGACAACGGCCAGAGCGATCCGAACATCACCTCGCTCTTCGACTTCTCCCTGGAATACATGAAGAAGTACGAGGATCCGAACAACCCGGACTACCACCCCCGCGGGTTGACGGGCGACGAGGCGTTCGCATCGGGACCGCTCCCCAATGACCGCACCGTCGTGGCCAACGGCGGCATCACCTACCAGTGGGACTTCGGGTTCTCCCTCACCACCCTGGTCAAGTTCCAGACGGGCACGCCCCTGAACAAGCTCTACGGCCTCATCGACTACGACAACAGCGGCGAGCTCGCCGCCGGCGGCCGCGGATCCCAGGGACGGACCCCCAACACGGTGAACTTCGACCTGAGCGGCCAATACGTCTGGAAGCTGGCCAACAAGCACCAGATCGCCGCCCGCATCGACGTGTTCAACCTGTGGAACGTCCACAAGCCGGTCACCTACGACCAGGATTTCGAGGCTTCGGTGGATGCCCCGAACGGCAACTTCATGAACGTGCTGGCCTACCAGACGGCCCGCCGAGTCCGGCTGGGCCTGAAGTACCAGTTCTGATCAGCGCATCACGCAACCAGGGACGGGCCCCGGAAGGGGCCCGTCTTCTTTAGTGCCAGGGGCCTGCGACCTCTGTGGACTCTGTGGAGCCTTGGCAGAATCCGCCTGCCACGGAAACAGCATGTTCATAAATCGATAAAATTTTGCGATTTGACCATTGTTGTCACAACCTCGTATATCGACATATGCCTTCGAGTTTCAAGGCTTATGCCGGAATGGGCCGATCGGTTCCCGGGTTTCCGGCAGAATTCACAAAAATTAATCCCCCTCGCAATACAATGGTCGCATCATCGCACCTGGTTCTTTCTCCCCTCAATGCCTTCTGTTCCGCTCCGACGCACGCACTTCCCCGCGCGGGCCCTGGGCCACAGATGTTTTTTTCACCACGGAGCCCACCCATCCGGCTCCGGTTTCCTGGAGGATGCAATGCATCTCTTGAACCACCGCCTGGGCCGCCTCACGGCCCTCATCGCTCTGGGCGGAGCAGCACTGTACTCGCAGGGCACGCAGACAGCCAACATCTCTGGCGAGGTGGTGGACAAGGCCGGGGCTCCGCTCGCGGGCGTCACCGTCCGCCTGACCTCCCCGAGCCTGCAGGGCGAACGCCACATCGTCAGCGGCTCCAACGGCCGCTTCGTGGCCCGCCTCCTGCCTCCCGGGCTCTACACCATCCAGCTGACCAAAGCCGGGATGCAGACGGTCCAGGTGACCCAGTCCGTGGGCATCGGCCAGACCTTCGAGCCCCGCTACACGATGGTGACCACCGGAGCTGCCGTGGTGGAGGTGGTGTCCTCCGCCGGTGAGATCGACAAGACGGACGTCAAGTCGGCCACCAACTACCGCCTCGACAACGTGGATCAGCTGCCCAACGCCCGCACCATCGAGGGCGTGGCCTTCCTGACCCCCGGCGTCACCTCCGGCGTGGGCGGCCGTGTGCAGATCCGCGGCGCCATGACCTCCGGCAACCTCTACCTGCTGGACGGCCAGAACATCTCCGACAACGCCTACAACAACCGCGGCGTGCGCCTGATCGATGACTCCATCGAAGAGGTTCAGGTCATCACCGGCGCCATCTCGGCCGAGTACGGCGACGTGGACGGCGGCGTCATGAACGCCATCACCCGTTCCGGCGGCAACGAGTTCCAGGGCCAGCTCCGCTGGGAGCTCTCCAACCCCTCCTGGAACGCCTACCAGCCCCTCCAGAACCGCACGGCCCTCAACAACCGCCTGAACGAGGAGAAGACCCTCAGCCTCAGCGGCTACATCATCAAGGACAAGCTCTGGTTCTCCTCCAGCTTCTTCACCACGGAGCAGAACGGTGCCGGCACCATCGGGGCCAACATTCCGGTCGTGAACTACGGCTCCCTGGGCTGGACCGACCTCGCCGGCACCGGGCCCTACCTGACTGGCAATGGGCCTGCCGGGTACAACGCCCCCTACGACACCCTCCGCAAGGAAATCCGCCGCCAGATCAAGCTGACCTGGGCCATCACCTCGGAACATACGCTCGTCGGCTCCTTCAACAATGCCCGCATCGACGATGTGAACCGCAACTACTCCGCCGGTGAGACCCGCGCCCTGGTGCCCCAGGTGAGCACCTCCGAGTTCGCCAACCTGCAGTGGCGCGCCATCTGGTCCAACACCATCACGTCCGAGATGAAGATCGGCCGCAAGAAGCAGAAGCTCTCCGCCGGCGCCAACGCCGCCAATGGGAGCCCGGTCTACAACTACACCAACGGCTACTTCTACCAGAACGGCATCTTCAACCAGAACGACGGCGGCGACAATCGCAACAACGACACCGCCAACGGCAAGGTGACCCTCTTCTGGGACGCCATCGGTTCCCACCAGACCGACATGGGCTTCGACTACTACAAGGGCACCAGCCGAGCCCGCAATGAGCAGTCCGCCACGGGCTACATCTTCGGCGTCCGCCGGATGAACCTGGCCGAGGACCGCGCCCAGGGCCGCGACATCTGGGTCTACACGAGCACCGATGGCGAGGCGGTCACCAAGTCGCACGCTTTCTATGTAAACGACAAGTGGACCCTCAACCGCAACCTGTCCCTCCAGCTCGGCGTCCGGTTCGACACCTTCAAGTCCACCAACGAGAGCGGCCAGAAGACCGCCGGCGCCTCCGGCATCTCCCCCCGCCTGGGCCTGAAGTACGACCTGTTCGCCGATGGCGTCTACGTGCTGGGCGCGTCCTACGCCCGCTACAACGCGAAGGCCCTCGAATCCGTCATGAACGCCGTCACCGGCCAGGGCAACCCGACGGAAGTGGACCACCCCTACATCGGGCCCAGCTCTCCCCAGACGCTGAGCTTCCTCACCAACCTCGCCAACATCAATACGCTGTACGACTTCAACACCATCTCCTACTACAACAACCCGGTGGTGAACGTCCGGCTCGCCGACAACCTCAAGACTCCCCGGGTCGACGAGTTCCAGCTGAGCTTCCAGTACTCCTTCAACCACCCCAACATCGGCGCCGGCTTCCTCAAGCTCACCGGCGTGCACAAGAAGTGGGAGAACCTCTTCGACTACCGCGCCGGCAATGACGGCACGGTGACCACCCCCGACGGCGCGGACGTCTACCTCCGCGTCTGGGAAAACAGCGACGTGGCCACCCGCAAGTACAAGAGCCTGGAGTTCGAAGGCCAGCTGGCCAAGGGCCCCTGGCAGATCGGCGGCAACGTCACCTGGAGCGAGCTCCGCGGCAACTACGAGGGTGAGAGCTCCAACTCCCCCGGTCGTGGTGAGGGTCTGAAGAACTTCACCATCCAGGACGGCGTGTTCATGTATGACCGGAACATCACCTCCCCCGAGGGCTACCTGGCCGGGCACGTGCCCATCCGTATCCGAGCCACGGGCGCCTATGTGGACACCAACTCCTGGGGTAAGACCACCTGGGGCCTGGTGTACCGCTTCGACTCCGGTTCGTACTACAGCCGGACCCGTGTGATCGAGCCCACCATGCTCAATCCCAACCTCTCCGACCAGTACGGCAGCTCCGCCACCCAGTACCTCGGCGGCCGCCGCGAAGCCGGTTCCTTCCCCGGCCAGTCCTACCTGGACCTGGCCGTCACCCATGACTTCACCCTCTTCAAGGTCTTCCAGAAGAGCGTGAACGCCTTCGTGAAGCTGAACATCGGCAACGTGCTCAACCACCAGCAGATCATCAGCTACGGAACCGGCTACGACGACGCCGTCACGGGGCTGAACGATCCCTGGGTTCCCAACTCCAACTACGGCAAGGTGACCAGCAACACCAACTTCGGCACCGCGCGCACGATCGCCATCTCCACCGGCTTCCGTTTCTAGACACCGGAAGCTCAGTCCCGAGAACAGAGGCCCGCAAGGGCCTCTGTTTTTGTAGGACTCCGCCAATTGGAACTTTTGACAGGAGCATCAACATCTCGTTACGATGCATCTTGTCCCAGCCCATCAAAATAATTTGTAAAGTTCTTGGAACCTGGCCTATCCTTTCGACACTCGTCCCGGGTCTTTGGAAGTCACCTGCACCCATCAGTCCCCCGCCGCAGATCCTGCGGCGGATTTGCGTTTGCCTGACCAATTATTGATTTTGCCGTTTTTTTCTGCACCAAGCGGCCTGGGCCGCCTTCCCCCCAAAAGGAGTTTTTTATGAATCGAGTCTTCACCCGGCTGGGCTTCACGGCCGCCGCCATCGTCGCCGGGAGCGGCATCGTCGCGCACGCGCAGACGGCCACCACCGGCGCGGTCAGCGGCGCGGTGACGGATGGCAAGGGCGCCCCGGTCGCAGGCGCGACCATCCGCCTGACCTCCGCCCAGACCACCCGCCAGGCGGTGACGGGCGCCGACGGATCCTTCCGTCTCGGCCTCCTCAACCCCGGTGCCTGGACCATCGAAGTCACCAAGTCGGGCCTCCAGAAGTTCACCCAGAACCTGAACGTCCTGGTGAACCAGACCCAGCCCGTCAACATCAAGATGGCCGCCGAGGCCGCCACCGTGGTCGAGGTGCTCGGCACCACCGCCACCGTGGACACCACCACCACCCAGACGGGTCTGGTGACCTCGATGGACAACCTGTCCGCCATCCCCAAGGGCCGCGACATGAGCACCGTGGCCATGCTGGCCCCCGGTGTGGTCGCCGGCGGCTTCGGCAACGACCCCTCCATCGGCGGCGGTTCCGCGGCTGAGAACAGCTACGTCGTGGACGGCCTCTCCACCACCAATACCGCCCGCGGCTTCCAGGGCGCCTCCCTCGTCACCGACTTCATCGATCAGGTGGAAGTCCAGACCGGCGGCTTCAAGCCCGAGTTCAGCGCCCTGGGCGGCGTGATCAACGCCATCACCAAGTCCGGCACCAACAGCTTCAAGGGTTCCGCCTGGGCCACCTGGGATGCCATCGGCATCCAGGCCGTGCCCAAGAAGAACGACTACTTCAAGCAGACCCCCCCCAACAGCCGCTACGACATCGGCGGCGAGGTCAGCGGTCCCATCATCAAGGACAAGCTGTTCTTCTTCGTGGGTGTGGACGGCAGCAAGACCGAGGCGCCCGGGAGCAACAGCCTCCCCAACCGCAGCGGCCTCCGCAACGGCGATCAGACCGTCGATGCCTACCAGGTCATCGGCAAGATCAACTGGTACCTCACCCAGGACCAGCAGATCACCTTCTCCGCCAACTACAACGACACCAAGGACGACTTCCCGAACCAGTACCCGGGCACCCTGGGCAACGCCCAGCTCGGCCGCAACCGCAAGGACACCGTCCAGAACTTCGTGCTGAACTACGACTGGAACATCAGCCCCAGCCTGTTCCTCAGCGCCAAGCTGGGCACCACCCAGTACAAGACCACCAACACCCCCACGGACACCACGTCGATCCGCGTGACCGACTACGCCTGGGAGGAGACTGGCCCCGGCTTCCTCGGCGGCGATCCCAATGCCGGCAGCGGCCTGGCCTTCGTCCGCGGCGGCGCCGGCTACTACGTGGGTACGGACAAGACCGAGACCACCCAGGCCCGCGTCGACCTCAGCTGGTTCGTGGGCAACCACAACATGAAGTTCGGCGTCTCCCAGCTGACCTCGAAGTACACCGAGATCGCCGCCACCTCCGGCGGAGAGCGGGTGTCCGTCTACGCTCCCGGGCAGAACAGCAACCGCATCATCCGGCAGTTCCTCCACACCAACGCCACCGTGAAGGCGATCATCAACGCCGTCTACGCCCAGGACACCTGGGATGTGGGCGCCGGCGTCAAGCTGATGTATGGCTTCCGCTTCGAGACCCAGGACCAGCGGGACCTCCACGACAATTCCTTCATGAAGTTCGACGACTTCAAGGACTATGTGCAGCCCCGCCTGGGCTTCACCTGGGACGTGAACCAGGACGGCAAGACCAAGGTCAGCGGTAACTACGCCAAGTACTTCGAGCAGATTCCCCAGCGCATGGCCATCCGGGTCTACGCCAACGAGACCTACCTGCGCTACAACTACCGCTTCACCAATTCGACCTATGACAATGCCACGGGTGCCTACACCTACGGCGCCACGCCCAACACCATCACGGACTACGGCACGCCCTTCAGCTTCGATCCCATCGCCCAGGGCACCAAGCTGCCCGAGCGCAGCGAGTACATCCTGGGCGTGGACCACACCTTCGCCAGCGGCTGGACCGCGGGCATCCACGCCAAGTACCGCGAGCTGAAGAACCCCATGGAAGACATGGTGTTCACCGACCAGTACGGCAACCCCTATGACGAGGGCCCGGCCATCTCCTACACCGCCAGCGGCACCCCCCGCTACGGTGCCGGCGCCGCCGTCATCGGCAACCCCGGGGCCTTCCAGCAGTGGCGGCCCAACCCCAAGAGCATGACCAACGTCCTGCTCGGCCAGGGAGTCACCACCAACAACTACGGCATCAACATCCTGGACTACTACAACCCCGCCACGGGCCTCTTCACCATCCAGAACACCGGGTACGAGAAGGCCGGCAACAAGTACTCCAGCGTGGACTTCACCCTGGACAAGAAGACCGACCGCGACACCTTCAGCTTCAGCTACACCTGGAGCCGCCTGGAAGGCAACTACGAGGGCGTGGTGTCCGGCTCCAACGGCCAGGCCGACGGCAACATCACCGCCAGCTTCGACTACTACCCGTACGTGGGCTGGGGCCTGCTGCCCAACGACCGCACCCATGTGGTCAAGCTCTACGCCAGCCACCGCTTCGACTTCTTCGGCGGCGACCTGAACGTGGGCTTCAACTGGACCTACCAGAGCGGCTCGCCCACCAGCGTGTGGGATGACGGCTCCACCAGCAACGGCTATGCCCCCGGCTATGACACGGCTCACCAGTACTACGACGCCGCCGGTCATCCCGTCGTCGCGAACAGCGACGTGGAGTGGAACAAGGCCACCAACTGGTCTGGTGGCGCGGTTGGCTCTGGTGACTTCAACGGTACGGGTGGCTCCCACCAGTTCCTGGACATCGGCTTCTACGGCGATGCCGTTGCCGCGAACGGGAGGCAGGGCGATGCGGGCCGCACCCCGGCCCTCAACAACGTGGACCTGCACCTCGACTGGGCCTACAAGTTCGGCAAGAAGTACAAGCTGATCCCCAGCGTGGACGTCTTCAACCTCTTCAACACCCGCTACGCCACGGACCAGCTCCAGCAGGCCACGGACCAGGGTGGCGGCCAGGACGTCCGCTTCGGCTACGCCACGGCCTGGCAGGTCGGCCGTCGCTACCGGTTCGGCGTGAAGTTCCAGTTCTAATCGGAACCAGCGACCGCACGACAGACGGGCCCTTCGGGGCCCGTTTTCATTGGGACGGCGGGAACCATTCACGATCTATTAATCATCAATGATTCATCAACCCTGCGACAATTGCCTTGTATTTCATGGGAATTCAGAGTGTTCCGATTTTTATATCGCGATGCGATGCAACGTGGCAAAAGGTCAAGAAAATTCAAGTGACATTCGTGAACCTAGCCTATGCTTATCGCACTCTCCGCTCTTTGGACGCTGTTCCCCCCAATCATCTGGTCTACTCCCGCCCGCCCTCCCTGACCCCTGGATGAAGGCTGGCCCTGGCCTAGGTGCAGGCGGAGACGGCGACAAGCCACCTTCACTCGTGCGGCTGCCCGCACTCATCAGGAGTCCTGCATGTATCTCTCCCCCTCCCGGATGGCCCGGACCACGGCCCTCCTCGTGGCGATGGGCGCCAGCCTGCACGCGGCCGGAGATGGCGGCATCACCGTCACCGTCACCAGCACCACCGGCGCCATCGTCGCTGGCGCCACGGTCACCATCTCCAGCCCCACCCAGATCGGCGGCGCCCGCACCGAGGTCACGGACCGCGAAGGCAAGGCCCGCTTCCTGCGCCTCACGCCCGGCCGCTTCAAGGTCGTGGTCACGGCCAAGGAGTTCCAGACGGCCACCATCGACAAGGTGGACGTGCTGGTGGACCAGACCCAGGGCGTGAACGCCCGCCTGGCGCCCGTCGGCGCCGCGGTGGTCGAAGTGGTGAGCACCGTCAGCGCCGTGGATGTCACCACCGTCACGGCTGGCACCCAGCTCACCCAGGAAGAGCTGACCAACCTCCCCGTGGTCCGCAGCCAGCTGGCCACCCTGAACCTGGCCCCTGGCGTCATCAGCGTCGGCGGCAACCCCTCGCTGGCCGCCGGCCTCAACCGTGACAACTTCGGCAACAACGGGGCCCGCAACAACACCTACATGATCGACGGCATCGACGTGACCAGCCCCGAGGCCGGCACCTACCGCACGACCATCGCTCCGGAACTCGTCGCCGCCCAGGACATCAAGACCGGCGCCATCACCGCCGAATACACCGCCCGCGCCGGCCTGTTCTCCAACACCACCACCATCTCCGGCTCCAATGACTGGAGCGGCGGCCTGAACTACTACTATCGGGGCAGCGATTGGTGGAACCAGGTTGGCCGGGGCCGTCCCGCCGTGGTGAACTCCGAGGTCAAGGACACGACCCTCTATTTCTCGGGTCCCATCCTCAAGGACCGCCTCTGGATCGTGGCCTCCGGGCAGACCGTGAAGGAATCCGGGAAGATCGACGTGCACCCGACGGCCACCCTGACCCCCGGTGAAACACGTGAATCCGTCCTCAACGATGAGCAGCGGTACTTCGTGAAGCTCACCTGGAATCCAATCCAGGGTCATACCTTCGTGGGCGGGTTCAGCCGGAATCCTGGGAAATTCGACAACCTGAACAACCCCAGAACTCCCACCAGCCAGGCCAATCAGACGGAGCGGGGCGGCAATAACTACAACCTCTCCTACACCTGGCAGGAATCCAAGTTCATCCTGGACGCCCGCTTCCTCCGCCACGAGGAAGTGGACACCACCCAGGCCCTGTACCCCAATCTGGGAGCCCAGGTCACGGTGCAGACCGACCCCATCGCGGGTTCTGTTCCCACCATCCAGCGCCTCTTCGGCGGCAGTTCCGCCGGCACGAAGCGCAAGTACCAGGTGGACAATGGCCGCGTGGACTTCACCTACCTCTTCGACGCCCTGGGTAGCCATACCCTCAAGCTGGGCGTCCAGAAGGGCAAGTCCGAGCTTACCCAGACGATCTTCATCTCCAATGGCGCCTGGTACGAAAACCTGGGCCCCGTGGGGAATGTCGCCGGTGGTCCGGCGCCCACCTTCGACTACGTGGACAAGAACTACAGCGGCTTCGTCCCGGGCACCGGCAGCCGCATGCTGACAGCCATCAACAGCGGCGCCTACCCCACCGTGCGCACGGCCCTGGACACCAACAGCGATGGCGTCGTGAGCCTGGCAGAGCTGGGCGCCTACCAGTTCACCGAGCTGTATGATCCCGCTCGCCCCTACATGGGCTACATGGGCTACCGTCGCAACCTGGCGAGCCAGGCCACATCCTCCCCGAGGCTGGAAACCCAGGGCGGCTACATCCAGGACCAGTGGCAGATCGGCACCTGGACCTTCAGCCCGGGCGTTCGCTTCGATACCTACGAGTACAAGGCCGACAATGGCCAGTCCCTGTTCAAGACGGGCGTCAACTGGGCGCCCCGCCTGGGCCTGACCTGGGACGTGAAGGGCAACGGCCGCAGCAAGGCCTACGCCTACTTCGGCCGCTACATCGACCCCATCAAGCTGGACATGGTCCGCTTCACCGGCAGTCTCAGCAGCTCGGTCCAGACGGAGGACATCCGCCTCGCCGGTGTATGGGTGACTGAGAACACCCGCGGCGGCAGCAAGACCGTAGACGCCGTGTTCGCGGATACCTTCAAGCTGCCCAAGACCGATGAGTTCCGCCTTGGCTTCGCCCAGGACTTCGGCAACGCCTGGTCCGCCGAAGCCACCTACACCTACCGCCGCGACTACGACATCGTGGAGGATTGGGATCCCACGCTCTACACCGATGTGAACGCCCTCGAAGCTGAAGCCCGCTCGGTCTTCAAGCTCGGGACAGGGGCTTACTCCACCCTGTCTGCATCTGGCCAGGCCGTCATCGACGCCTACCGCGCCCTCGTCATCGATCCCAATTACTTCGCCGGCGGTGGCTACTCCGGCGCCCAGAATGTCGATCGGGTGGCCAAGGGCAAGCTGAACTTCGTGCTGGCCAACCTGCCCGGAGGCTTCCGCTACTACAACACCTTCGACTTCACGGTCACCCGCAAGCTCCAGGACCACTGGGGTGGCTTCGCCACCTACACGAAGGTCCGCGCCACGGGCAACTCCAACAGCTCCGGCAACGCCGACTACCAGGGCGATCTCGCCCGCTTTGATCCCCGCCTGCCCTACAACAACGGCAGCCTCGAAGGCTCCGTCGACTGGCTGGCCAAGGCGAATCTCTACTACAAGTGGGATTCCGGAGTCACCCTGGGCGCCACCTACAACGTGGTGTCCGGCTACCACTACAGCCCCTCGCAGGCCTTCTCCTCCCGCCTGCTGCTGAAGGTGCCCAGCGATCCCACGCTGCTGAACACCGAGATGCTCGGGACGAACATGAGCCCCCGCTACGACACCATGGACGTGCACCTCCAGTACGATTTCAAGCTCTGGAAGCGCCTAAAGGGATCCGTCTACACCGACGTGTTCAACTTCTTCAACAAGCAGCAGGCCACGGACATCGCCGCCGTTTCCAACTTCGTAGGTTCCGGCTACCTGACCCAAGGCCAGGCTTACGGCTATGTTCTCCCCCGCCGCTTCAACCTTGGCGTGAAGATCGCCTTCTAGCCCGGATCTCCGGTCCGCATGACTCGGCCCCCGAACGGGGGCCGAGCCTTGTACCGCCTCCGCTGGGATTCAGTACGATCAGTCCTTCGGCACCCACTGGATGTCGGCCACGCCGGCGGTGGCGTTCTCGGCGCGGGCGAGGGCGAAGAGCCAGTCGCTGAGGCGGTTCAGGTAGGCCAGGACGGCGGGGTTCAGCGGCTCCTCGTGGGTGAGGGCCACCACCTCGCGTTCCGCCCGGCGGCAGACCGTGCGGGCCAGGTGGGCGTGGGCCGAGGCGGGCGTGCCCCCGGGCAGCACGAAGGCCGTCATGGGGGGCGCCAGGGCCGCCAGGCGGTCAATGTCGGCCTCCATGTCCGCCAAGGTCCAGGTGGGCCTGCTCATGCGGGCCCCCAGCAGCTCCTGGCGGTTGGCGGGCGTGGCCAGGATGGCCCCCAGCACGAAGAGGTCATGCTGGATGCGCTGCAGGGTCTCCGGCGTGGCGCAGGGAGCCGTAGCGTGGAGCAACAGCAGGCCCATGACGCTGTTCAGCTCGTCCAGCGTGCCGTAGGCCACCAGGCGCAGGTGCGACTTGCTGACCCGCTCCCCCCCGAAGAGCCCCGAGGAGCCATCGTCACCCGTGCGCGTGTACAGCTTCATGACAACCTCGAAAAGACTGGGACAGGATTAACAGGATGGAAAGCAGGATTAACAGGATTAGAGAAAGAAAGGAAAAATAAAATCGTCCCATTTTGGATTCAATCTGTTGCCCTAATCCTGTTAATCAATCACTTAATCCTGTTAATCCTGTCAGCGCCTTTTGCCGGTGCGGGTCGGCGCCTACGCCCCGCCGCGGGCGCGGCTCCAGGCCACGGTATCGGTGCGCCAGTCCGCCAGGGCGGCCAGGCCGGTGGCATCCAGGATGCCGCGATGCTCGGCCTCCTCGGACAGCACCTGGAACGAACCGAGCACCTCGAACCGGATGCGCGCCGCGGCGAAGGCCGCTTCCGCCTGGGGCAGGCCATAGCTGAAGAGGGCCAGCACCGCGGGCACCTCGGCACCCTCGGCCCTGAGGGCATCCGCGCACTTGAGGCTCGACATGCCCGTGGAGATCAGGTCCTCGATGAGCACGGCGCGGTGCCCCTTGGCCAGCGGGCCCTCCACCTGGCGGCCCATGCCGTGGTTCTTGGGCGTGGGACGCACGTAGGCCATGGGCAACCCCAGGCGGTCCGCCACCATGGCCGCCCAGGGCACGCCCGCCGTGGCGGCGCCGGCCACGAGCGTGGGGGCGAAGCTGGCCGTCCGGGCCGCCAGGGCCTCCACGATAAGGCCGCGGGCCTCGGGGAAGCCCAGCAGCTGCCGGTTGTCGCAGTAGATGGGCGCCTTCAGGCCGCTGGCCCAGGTGAAGGGGTCCAGGGGTTGGAGGCGCACGGCGCCCACGTCCAGCAGGCAGGCGACGAGATCCCGGGGCGAGAGGGACATCAGAGCTCCAGGTCAGCCACGGGCTGCTTGGACATGTAGCGCTCGGCCCCATCGGGGAAGAGCGTCACCACCCGGGAACCGGCGGGCAGGGTCTTCGCATATTCGCGGGCGGCCCAGGCGTTGGCGCCCGCGGAGGCGCCCACCAGGCAGCCCTCGGTGGCGATGAGCTCCCGGGCCGTGGCCAGGCTGTCCGCGTCCGCCACGTCGATGATGCGGTCCGCCAGCGAGAGGTCGAGGCTGGCGGGGATGAAGCCGTTGCCCACACCCTCCACCACCCACTCGCCCACGGGGGCGCCGCAGTAGACCGAGCCCACGGGCTGCACCACCACGGCCTTGAGGGCGGGGTTCTTTTCTTTGAGGTAGCGGGCGATGCCCGTGAAGGTGCCGCCGCTGCCCGCGCCCAGCACCACCGCATCCACGCGGCCCTCCATCTGCTGCCAGATCTCGGGGCCTGTGGTGGCGTAGTGGCTGTCGGGGTTGCTGGGGTTGTCGAACTGCTGGGGCACGAAGGCGTGGGGGATGCTCGCCGCCAGCTCCTGGCACTTGGCGATGGCGCCCTTCATGCCCTGCTCCTTGGGGATGAGCACCAGCTCCGCGCCCAGGGCCTTCATGAGCATCATCTTCTCGCGGCTGTACTTCGTCGGCACGCAGAGGATGCAGCGGTAGCCGAGCGCCTTGGCTGCGATGGCCAGGCCCACGCCGGTGTTGCCGGCGGTGGGCTCGATGATGGTGCTGAGGCCCGGCTTGATCTGGCCCAGGGCCTCGGCGGCCTTGATCATGCCCACGCCGATGCGGTCCTTCACGCTGCCGCCGGGGTTGAGGTACTCCAGCTTGGAGAAGAGCTGGAGGCCCGGCGCGAAGCGGGTCAGGTGCAGCAGGGGGGTGTTCCCCACCAGGTCCAGGACGGTATCGACGACGGGAGGAAGGGCGTTTGCCACGGGATCAGCCTTTCACCACGATGCTCACGAGCTTGCCGCCCGGAGGAAGGACCACTTTCACGATCTCCTTGCCCGCCAGGTGGGCCTGGGCCTCGGCGCAGGCCAGGGCCGCCGCGCGCCGCTGGGCCTCGTCCGCATGGGCGGGCACGGTGATGCGGCCACGCACCTTGCCGTTCACCTGCACCACCACCAGCACCTCGTCGGCTTCCAGGTACTGCCCATCGGCCTCGGGCCAGGCCGCCTGCATGCAGAGGCCGGGCTTGCCGAGCGTGGACCAGAGCTGCTCGGCCAGGTGCGGCGCCACCGGCGACATCATCCGCACGAAGGCCTCGAGCGCGTGCTGCATCACGGCGCCGCGGTGGGGGGCACCCGCAGGCAGGTCGCCCAGCGCATTCGACAGTTCCATGAGGCCGGACACCACGGTGTTGAACTGGTAGCGGCGCTCCAGGTCGTCCGTGAGGCGGGCGATGGTCTGGTTGAGCTTGATAAGGAGCGTCTTCTCCCCGGCGCTGAGGGCATCCTTGGCGGGCAGCGGGCCCGTGGTGACGGCGTGATCCTCCACCATGCGCGTGACGCGCTTGAGGAAGCGGCTGGCGCCCTCGATGCCCTCGAACCCCGTCCAGTCGATCTCCTTCTCGATGGGCGCGGCGAAGATCATGAAGAGCCGGAGCGCATCGGCGCCGTACTTGGAGATCACCTCGTCGGGGTCCACGATGTTGCCCTTGGACTTGCTCATCTTCGAGCCGTCCTTCAGCACCATGCCCTGGCAGATGAGCTTCTGGAACGGTTCGGGGCCACTGGCCAGGCCCAGGTCCCGCAGAACCTTGTAGAAGAACCGGGCGTAGATGAGGTGCATGGTGGCGTGCTCGATGCCGCCCACGTAGAGGTCCACGGGCATCCAGGCGTCGCTCTCAACCTTGGCGAAGGGCAGCTCGGCGTTCTTCGGATCCAGGTAGCGCAGCCAGTACCAGCTGCTGTCCACGAAGGTGTCCATGGTATCCGTTTCACGACGGGCATCCGCGCCACAGCTTGGACACTTCGTGTCCAAGAAAGAGGAAGACGTGGTCAGGGGCGAGGGGCCGTGGCCGGTGAAGGCCACATCCTCGGGCAGGCGCACGGGGAGGTTCTCGGGCTTTTCGGGCACCACGCCGCACTTGGGACAGTGGACGGTGGGGATGGGTGTGCCCCAGTAGCGCTGGCGGCTGAGGCCCCAGTCCTTGAGTTTGTACGTGGTGGTCTTCTCGGCGCGGCCGTTGAGCTGGGCCACCATGGCCGTGACGGCATCCTCGCTCTTCAGGCCTGTGAACTCGCCGCTGTTGACGAGGGTGCCTAGATCCCATTCGCTCTCGGCCTCGATCACCTTGGGGATGGGCAGGCCGTACTTCTGCGCGAACTCGTGGTCCCGCTCGTCGTGGGCGGGCACGCCCATGACCGCGCCCGTGCCGTAATCCATCAGCACGTAGTTGGCGGCGAAGACCGGCACCTTGTCGCCCGTGAACGGGTGGATGACGGAAAGCGCCGTGCGGTGGCCCAGCTTCACATCGCTGGTGAGGCGCTCCTCGCGGCTGATGGCCGCCACCTGGTCACAGAAGGCCTTCAGCCCGGGATCCGTCTCCGCCGCCTGCTCGATGACCGGGTGCTCGGTGCTGAGCGCCATGAAGGTGACGCCGAAGAGCGTATCGAGGCGCGTGGTGAAGACTTCGATGTCCTCCCCACCCGGGAGCGCGAAGCGCACCCGGGCCCCCTCGGAGCGGCCGATCCAGTTGCGCTGCATGGTCTTCACGTTCTCGGGCCAGTCCAGACCATCCAGGCAGTCCAACAGCTCGTCGGCGTATTTCGTCGTCTTGAAGAAGTACTGCTCCAGGGGCTTCTGCACCACGGGGAAGCCGGTGCGCTCATCCTTGCCGTCCACCACCTGCTCGTTGGCCAGCACGGTGCCCAGCGCCTCGCACCAGTTCACGGTGCGCATGGCGCGGAAGACGTCCCCGGCCTCCCACATCTTGAGGAAGAGCCACTGGTTCCAGCGGTAGTAGTCGTCCTGGAAGCTGGCGATCTCGCGGTCCCAGTCGTAGCTGATGCCCATCTTCTGGATCTGGCCCTTCATCTCCTCGATGTTCTTGCGGGTCCAGATGGCGGGGTGGATGCCGTGCTTGATGGCGGCGTTCTCCGCCGGCAGGCCGAAGCTGTCCCAGCCGAGCGGATGCATGACCTCGTAGCCCCGCATCCTGCGGAAGCGCGCCGTCACATCGCCCAGGGTGTAGTTGCGCACGTGCCCCATGTGGATGCGGCCGCTGGGGTAGGGCAGCATCACGAGCATGTAGAAGGTCCTGGAATCCGGCAGCAGCTCCCGGGACCGCTTGGCGCGGAAGGCGCCGGACTCGAGCCAGCGGCGCTGGATCTCGGGTTCCTGGGTCAGGGGCTGGAAGGGCATGGCGAAACTCCACTGGAACCCTTGATTCTACAAGGAAATCGCCCCTCCTCCAGCCTGGGCCCGGACCTAGAGGCTCCAGTGCAGCCCGAGGGACATGCTCCAGCGCGGCTCCAGCTGCAGGCCCGTCACACGCTGGGCCACGGGTACCTGCGCAAAGGCATACACCTGCAGGGCGCGGCCGAGGTCCAGGGTGACGCCCGGACTGAGGTAGACCAGGGTGGCCCCGCTGTTGGCCGCATCCGCCTGGGGGCCTGATTCGCGGCCCTCGGCCCGCAAGTTCAGCTGAAGGTGGGGGGTGATGCCCCTGAATCCGGTGTAGCGGACCCCGCCGCTGGCGTTCAGGCCGTCACCGGGTTTGAAGCCCTCCCGCTCCCCCAGGGGCTTTTGGACCAGCACCTGGGCGAAGACGCCCCAGGTCTGGGTGAGGTCCCCGAAGGCATAGGCGCCGATGAGCAGGTCCGTGGTGCCCGTACCCATCTGCAGGCCGCGGTCGAGGGGCTGGCCCGCCTGGGCCCCGGCCCCGAAGGTCTGGTGGAATCCACCCGTGGGCAGCTTCAGGCCCAGCTGCACCCCGAAGGCGTGTTCCTCCGAGAATCCCTGGTAGCGCCCCAGCACCCGGATGTCACCGAGGCCCGTGATCTGGGACATGGAGGGGTCCACGTCCCCCTCCGCCACGGTGGCGTGGTAGCGGTCGTAGGCGGGCACCAGCACCGTCAGGCCCCAATCCGGGCCGGGGCTGACGTCCAGGGTCAGCGTCAGGTTGCGGTTGAGGGTCTTCTCCTGGACCTCCTCCTCGGCAGGAAGCCCGAAGCTCGCCCGGTCCACGGACCGGGTGCCCCGCCGGAGCTGATCCTGGGAGAAATAGTCGTAGCGGAGGTCGAACCGGAGGCCGGGGCCCACGGCATGGCCCTGGCTGGACCAGTCGGAATTCAAGGTGCAGCCGCAGGCGCCGCAGGCCCGGGCGGGGGAGCCCCCCATCAGGCCGCAGACCAGCAGGAGCCCCGCATGAGTACGCTTCATCACTTCCCCCAGGGGCCATCCCAGAACCCATGTTACGACAGGTGAGGCCCGTGCCAATACCGTTCCACGAGACGGGTTCCGGTGGGAATCCCACCGGAACGGGGAAAAGGTGCATGATATCTGCCCACGGAGGGCACATGGACCCGCTGGCCAAGGCGCTCGAACCCCATCTGGACGCGCTCCTGCCGGAGCTGGAGGCGATCTACAAGGATCTCCACAGCCACCCGGAGCTGTCCATGCAGGAGGTTCGCACCGCGAAGCTCGCGGCGGAACACCTGGCCAGGTGCGGCTTCGAGGTGACGACAGGCGTGGGCGGCACGGGCGTGGTGGGCCTCCTGCGCAACGGCTCCGGGCCCACCGTGATGCTGCGGGCGGACATGGACGCCCTGCCGGTGGTGGAGGCCACGGGGCTGCCCTACGCGAGCACGGTCAGGGCGAAAAATGAGGTGGGCGTGGAGGTGGGCGTCTCCCACGCCTGCGGCCACGATCTGCACGTGGCCTGGCTCATGGGCGCGGCTCGCGTGCTGGGCGAGCACCGGGACCTGTGGAAGGGCACCCTCCTGGCCGTATTCCAGCCCGGGGAGGAGGTCGGCCGCGGCGCCAAGGGCATGGTGGACGACGGGATGACCGAGCGGTTCCCCCGACCGGACGTCATCCTGGGCCAGCACGTGATGGTGGGGACGGCGGGCACCGTGGGCATCCGCAGCGGCACCATCCTCTCCGCCGGGGACAGCCTCCAGGTTCAGCTCTTCGGGCGCGGCTCCCACGGCTCCCAGCCCCAGACCTCCATCGATCCCGTGGTCATGGCGGCCTCCACGGTCCTCCGGCTCCAGACCATCGTCTCCCGCGAGGTGGGCCCCCTGGACAGCGCCGTACTCACCATCGGCTCGCTCCAGGCCGGCACCAAGGAGAACATCATCCCCGAAGACGCCACCCTCAAGCTGAACATCCGCACCTACGACGAGGGCGTGCGCGACCACGTCCTCTCCGCGGTGAAGCGGATCTGCTGCGCCGAGTGCGCGGCCTCCAACGCCCCGCGGGATCCCGAGTTCACCCCCTTGAACAGCTACCCCATGACCGTGAACGATGCGGCGGCGACGGCGCGGGTGATGGAGGTCTTCAAGGCCCGGTTCGGGGAGGCGGCCTACGAGACGGCACCCGCGGCGGCCAGCGAGGACTTCAGCCACTTCGGCCGGGCCTGGAAGACGCCCTACGTGTTCTGGTTCGTGGGCGGCACCGATCCCGGCGTCTACGCCAAGGCCAAAGCCGAGGGGCAGGTCAACCGCATCCCCAGCAACCACTCGTCCAGGTTCGCCCCCGTGCTTCACCCCACCCTGAAGACCGGCCTCCTGGCCATGCTGGCCGCGGCCGGAGTCTGGCTCTGCGACGGGGAATCCGCCGGCCATGCCTGAGCGCGCGATCTTCGAGTTCCTCGACCTGGCGGGCATCTTCGTCTTCGCCATCAGCGGCGCCGCGGCCGCCCGCCAGCGGGACCTGGACCTGTTCGGCATCGTGGCCCTGGCCTTCGTCACCGCCTGCGGCGGCGGCATCGTGCGCGACCTCTGCCTCGGCGCCCTGCCGCCCGTGGGCCTGGCGGACTGGCGCTACCTGGCCCTCGCCATCCTGGGCGCCCTGGCCACCATCGGCGCCTACGGCTGGGTGCGGCGCCTGCGTTACCCGGTGCTCCTCTTCGACGCCCTGGGCATGGCCATGTTCGCCGTGGCCGGCACCCAGAAGGCGCTGGGCATGGGCCGCAACGCCGAGACCGCCATCCTCCTCGGGATGTTCACCGCCGTGGGCGGAGGCATCATCCGGGACATGCTGCTCGGCCGCGTGGCGGTGGTGCTGGAGCGGGAGATCTACGCCTCCGCCGCCCTGCTGGGCGCCCTGCTGGTGGTGCTGGCGCAGCACTTCCACTGGGGCGCGGCCTGGGCCACCTGGCCGGGCCTCCTGGCCTGCTTCGGGCTGCGCTACCTGTCGCTGCGGTACGGCTGGAACATGCCCCGCTTCGGCCGGCGCGAGGCGGGCTCCGGGGGCTGAGCGAGGCTACTTCTTCGCCTTGCCCCCCATGAGGTTCAGGGCCGAGCCGGCCTTGAACCAGGCGATCTGGCCCTCGTTGAAGGTGTGGTTCAGCGTGATCCGGTCCTCGCCGCCGTCCGCATGCGTGGCCACCAGGGTGAGGGGCCTGCCGGGCGCGAAGGTGGTGAGGCCCTGGATGGCGAGGCGGTCGTCCTCCCGGAGCTTGTCGTAGTCGGCGGGGTCCGCGAAGGTGAGGGGCAGCATCCCCTGCTTCTTGAGGTTGGTCTCGTGGATGCGGGCGAAGCTCTTCACGATGATGGCGCGGCCGCCCAGGTGCCGGGGCTCCATGGCCGCGTGCTCGCGGCTGGAGCCCTCGCCGTAGTTCTCGTCGCCGATGACCACCCAGCCGCCCATCTCTCCTCGTTCGGCGGCGGCCTTGTAGGCCCGGGCCACCTTGGGCACCTCGTCATAGATGCCCGCGAGCAGGTTCTTCACGCGGTTGACGGAGCCGTTGAAGGCATTGGTGGCGCCGATGAGGAGGTTGTTGCTGATGTTGTCCAGGTGTCCGCGGAACCTGAGCCAGGGCCCGGCGGCGGAGATGTGGTCGGTGGTGCACTTGCCCTGGGCCTTGATGAGGATGCGCAGGTCCGCCAGGTCCGTGCCCTCCCAGGCCTTGAAGGGCTCCAGCTTCTGGAGGCGCTGGCTCTCCGGATCGATCTTCACCTCGATGCGGTGCCGGTCGGCGGGAGGCGCCTGGTAGGTGGCCTGGCCGGGGTCGTAGCCCTTCTTCGGGAGGCTGTCGCCGCTGGGCGGTGCCAGCTTGAACGCCTTGCCATCCGCGCCGGTGAGCGTGTCCGTCTCGGGGTTGAAGGTGAGACGGCCCGCCAGGGCGAAGGCCGTGACGATCTCCGGCGAAGCCACGAAGGCGCAGGTCTCGGGGTTGGCGTCGTTCCGCGCGGCGAAGTTGCGGTTGAAGCTCGTGATGATGGAGTTCCGCTCACCCTTCTGGATGTCGTGGCGCTTCCACTGGCCGATGCAGGGACCGCAGGCGTTGGCCAGCACCGTGCCGCCCACCGCCGTGAAGGTCGCCATCTGCCCGTCGCGCTCGATGGTGGCCCGGATCTGCTCGCTGCCCGGGGTGATGGTGAAGGTCGATTTGGCCTTCACGCCGTGGTCCAGGGCCTGCCGCGCCACGCTGGCGGCGCGCTCCATGTCCTCGTAGCTGGAGTTGGTGCAGCTGCCGATGAGGCCCACCTTCAGCTCCTCGGGGTAGCCCTTCTCCTTCACGGCGGCGGCGAACTTCGACAGGGGCCAGGCCAGGTCCGGCGTGAAGGGCCCGTTGATGTGGGGCTCCAGCGTGCTGAGGTCGATCTCCACCACCTGGTCGTACTGGCAGCCTTCGTCGGCCCTCAGGTGCTCGCAGAAGCCCTCGGCCAGCGCCGCGATCTCGCTGCGGCCCGTGGCCCGCAGGTAGTCCGCCATGCGGTGGTTGAAGGGGAAGAGGCTCGTGGTGGCGCCGATCTCGGCACCCATGTTGCAGATGGTGCCCATGCCCGTGCAGGAGATGGCGTCCACCCCGGGGCCGAAGTACTCCACGATGGCGCCGGTGCCGCCCTTCACCGTGAGGATGCCCGCCAGCTTGAGGATGACATCCTTGGGGGAGGTCCAGCCGCGGAAGGCGCCGGTGAGCTTCACGCCGATGAGCTTGGGCGCCTTCAGCTCCCAGGGCAGGCCCGCCATGACGTCCACGGCGTCCGCCCCACCCACGCCGATGGCCACCATGCCCAGGCCGCCCGCGTTGGGCGTGTGCGAGTCCGTGCCGATCATCAGGCCGCCGGGGAAGGCGTAGGTCTCCAGCACCACCTGGTGGATGATGCCGCTGCCCGGGCGCCAGAAGCCCAGGCCGTACTTGTCGCAGACGGACGAGAGGAAGTCGTAGACCTCCTTGTTCTCGGTGTTGGCCCGGGCCAGGTCCGGGCTGGAGCCCACCTCGGCCTGGATGAGGTGGTCGCAGTGGACCGTGGAGGGCACGGCCACCTCGGGCAGCCCCGAGGTCATGAACTGGAGGAGGGCCATCTGGGCCGTGGCGTCCTGCATGGCCAGGCGGTCCGGCCGAAGCTCCAGGTAGCTCTTCCCCCGCAGGATCTCGGCCTGGTCCGGGTGGTCCAGGTGGCCGTAGACGATTTTTTCAGCCAGGGAGAGGGGCCGGTTCAGGCGATGGCGCACCACCTTCAGGTTGGCGGCCATGCGTTCGTAGACGGCCTTCACAAACGAGGGGGTGGATTCGATCTGCGCCATGGCGGAATCCTCCAGGGAAAGCAGTGTAGCCCCGTCGAAAACCAAACCATGTACGACAATCTTCGTTGACAACCACGAAACTTGTCGTACATTCTCGGCACTGCCTTCCTGGAGCGCTTTCCCATGACCCCTTCCCCCAGGCCCACCGACGCCGAACTCGCCATCCTCCGGGTGCTGTGGGAGCGGGGGCCCAGCACGGTGCGGCAGGTCTTCGAGGTGCTTTCCGCGGAGCGGGAGCTGGGCTACACCACGGTGCTGAAGATGCTCCAGATCATGGACGAGAAGGGCCTGGTGCAGCGGGACGCCTCGGACCGGGTGCACGTCTTCTCCGCCACCCAGACTCAGGCCCAGACCCAGCGTTCCCTGCTGGACGACCTGCTGGACAAGGCCTTCGGAGGGTCCTCCCTCAGCCTCGTCATGCAGGCCCTGGCCACCCGCCGGGCCAGCCGCGAGGAGCTGGCGGAGATCCGGAAACTGCTCGACCAGGCTGAAGGAGGGAAGCGATGAGTCCGCTGGCCACGCTCGTCCAGGCGCCCTGGGCCCAGGCCCTGGGCTGGACGCTCCTCCACTTCCTCTGGCAGGGCGCCGCCCTGGGCCTCCTGGCCTGGCTGGCTCTGGCCCTGCTGCGGGGCGCCAGCGCCCGGGCCCGCTATGGCGCGGCCTGCGCCGCCCTCCTCCTGATGATCGCGGCGCCCGTCGCCACCTTCCTCGTCCTCCAGCACCAGGTCGTCCAGGCGGAACCCGCTGGCCTGCCCGTGGAGGCGGCCGGGGCCCTGATTGCCGAGGCACCCCTGCCCCTGCGCCTGAAGGCGGCCCTGGATCCGTGGCTGCCCTGGCTGCTCGGGACCTGGGCCCTGGGCGTGGCCCTGCTCTCGGGCCGCTTCCTGGGCGGCTGGGCGCGCGTGCAGCGCCTGCGCCACCACGGGGCCTCGCCGGTGCCCGCCGAGTGGCACCTGGTGCTGTCGCGGCTCTGCCGGGAGCTGAGGCTCTCCCGCACGGTGCGCCTGCTCCGATCCGCCGCGGTGGATGTCCCCACGGCCCTGGGCTGGCTGCGCCCAGTCATCCTCCTTCCGGCCTGCGCCCTCTCCGGCCTGGCCCCCCGGCAGCTGGAGGCCATTCTGGCCCATGAGCTGGCCCATATCCGCCGCGGCGACTTCCTGGTGAACCTGCTCCAGTCCCTGGTCGAAGTGACCCTCTTCTACCACCCGGCCGTCTGGTGGCTGTCGGCCCGCATCCGGCACGAGCGCGAGCTCTGCTGCGACGACGTGGCCGCCTCCCTCTGCGGCGATCCCCTGCTCCTGGCCCGCGCCCTGACCGATCTGGAGGCTCTGCGCGAGGCCGCGTCCCCCGCCCCCCACCTGGCCCTGGCCGCCAATGGAGGTTCCCTCATGCACCGCGTCCGCCACCTGCTCCAGCCCGCCCTGCCCGCCTCCAACGCCGCCCGGGCCGCGGCCCTGGCGCTCGTCGCCGCCTCCCTGCTGGGGGCCGGCGTGGCCCTCCAGGACCAGGGGAAGGAGGCCGCCCCCAAAGCCGAGCAGAACACCCGCATGAAGGTCGTGGACGGCGACCGCAAGCTGGACCTCCAGATGAAGGGGGATGTCCAACTGGACGCTACCGCGAAGGAACCCGTGGCCGTGCCCGGCGATGGCAGCTTCCGCGTGGAGGAGAAGCTGGGCGGGAAGACCCGCGCCTACAGCGCCTCCAAGGAGAAGCGGACCTACACCGTGGACGGCCAGGAGCGGCCCCTGGATGCCGAGGGTGAGGCCTGGCTGCGGGAGGCCGTGAAGGATGCCGCCAAGGCCCAGAAGGCCCGGGACAAGGTCCATCGCATCGAGATCCGCACCCGGCGGATGGAGGACCAGACCCGCGAGCTGGACACCCACCTGAAGGAGCTGGACACGCACCTGAAGGACCTGGACCGCCTCCCGGAGCTGAGCCCCGAGGAGCGCGCCAAGGTCCGCGCCGACCTGGACAAGGCGCGGGCGGACCTGGAAAAGGCCCGCGCCGAGCGCCGCAAGGTCCGGATGGAAGTGATCCGCAAGAAGGGGGAGGCCGGGAAGGACGTCGAGATCCTCACCGAGGACGTCGGCCCGGACACCGTCATCATCCGGAGGCGGGCGGATGGCAAGGACGTGGTCGAGAAGCGCGTCAAGCTCCCGCGCCCGGGGAAAGGCGAGGCGGGCACCTGGGTCTTCGCCGGGCCCGGCGAGGAGGACATGGTCGTGGAGGTGCCCGGGGACATCACCATCCCCCCGGTCCACATCCCCGAGATCCACATCGGGCACCCGGGCGTCGAGGCGGATCCGCAGGTGGAGATCCGGGCCCTCCAGTCCGCCATGAAGTCCATGCAGAAGCGCCTGGACCAGCTCCAGAAGCAGATGGCCGCCACGCCGAAGGGGCGCAAGACGCCGAAGGGCGCCCCCGTCCCGCCGCGGCCTCCGGTGTCCCCGGCCCCGCCGACACCGCCCGCACCGCCCGCCCCACCTGACGGGCCCGGGGACTGAACCCGGGACACTGCCTGCTCCAGACCAAGGGCCCCGCGCGGGGCCCTTGGTCTGCCGACCCTACAAGTTGCGCAGGAAGGCCTCCACCCGCTCCCAGTCCCGGGTCAGCGGGAAGGGCGGCAGGGCGGCCCTCACCTGGGCGGCGTAGCGCTTCCCGCGGGAGTCCTCGCTGGGCAGCATGAGGCGCGGATCCAGCACGGCCACCACGCCGCGGTCGCCGCGGGTGCGGATGAGGCGGCCGATGCCCTGCTTGAGCTTTAGCGTCATCTGGGGCACCTGGATGCCGATGAAGCCCAGGCCCTCGCGCTGGGCGTCCGCCTCGCGGATGCGGGCCTGGAGCACGGGGTCGTCCGGCGGCGCGAAAGGCAGCGCGGAGACCACCACCAGGGAGAGCGCGTCGCCCGGCAGGTCCACGCCCTGCCAGAAGCTGGCGAGACCCAGCAACGCGGCCGAGGGCGTGGCGCGGAAGCGCTCCAGCAGCTGGGTTCGCGAGAGGCCGTCCCCCTGCACGAAGAAGGTCAGCTCCGGCAGGGCGTCTTCCAGGCGCGGGCGGAAGGCCGCCAGCATCTTGCGGCTGGTGAAGAGCAGGAGGGCCCGGCCCCGGCTGGCGCGCAGCATGCGCTCCATGGCCGAGAGCGAGGCCTCGATCCAAGCGGGATCACCCACGCCACCGCCGCCCGCCCGGCGCTCCGGCAGGCCCGGCGGCACGAAGAGCAGGCCCTGGGCCTCGAAGTCGAAGGGGCTGTCCACGTGCTCGGCGGCCTCCACCTCGGGCCTTGTCAGGCCCAGGCGCAGGCCCAGGCCGTTGAAGCCGCGGCCATCCCGCAAGGTGGCGCTGGTGAGGACGACGCTCTCGAAGCCCCGCCGCACGTGCTGGTGGAAGAAGGGCCGCACGTCCACGGGGTTCGACTTGAAGTGGACGAGGTGCGACCCCTCGCGGCTGACCGTGGACACCCAGCCCTCGGGCTGGGCGAAGATCTGCTCCATGCGCGAGAAGGCCGTGCCCACGCGCTCCGCCAGGCGCATCCACAGCGGGTTCTCGGGGTCGGCCCCCGCCAGGCGCCGCGCCTCCATCCAGAGCGGGTGGCCGGCCTCCACCCAGGCGCCCACGGCGTCCGCCAGGGCCTTCATCTCCGGGCCCGGGGAGAGCAGGGGCAGCACGCCGCCTTCCAGAGGCACCCAGGCGAGGAGGTCGCCCCAGGCCTTCTCCCAGGGCTCGAGCAGGGCCAGGAGCGCCGCACCCTGGCCCTTGGCCGCGTCCCGCAGGTCCGTGAAGAGCAGCTGCATGGCGCGGCTGGACCAGGCCTCGGCGCAGCTCTCCGTGAGCTGCTCCTCCAGGTCGTGGGCCTCGTCGAGGATGAGCACGGGCGCGTCCGGCAGCACCTGGCCGAAGGCGGACTCCCGCAGCACGCGGTCCGCCAGCAGCAGGGCGTGGTTCACGATGATGAGATCGGCCTCGGCCACCTCGGCGCGGAGCTTCGTGAGGAAGCAGTCCTCGAAACGCGGGCACTGGCGGCCCGTGCAGCGCTCGGTCCGGGCGTTGAGCTTGTCCCACAGGGGCGACTCGCCCTCGCCGAAGCGGCCCAGGCCTTCACGGTCGCCGTCCTGGGTCTCACGGGTCCAGCGCTGGAGGGCCAGCCAGAGCTGCTGGTCGGCCCGCGTGAACTCCAGGTGGGGATCCGTGGAGACCGCCTCCCAGGCCGTGCGGCAGAGGTAGTTGGCGCGGCCCTTGGCCAGCACGGCCTTGATGGGCCGGCCCAGGATGCCCGAGGCCCGGGGCACGTCCTCCTCCAGCAGCTGGCGCTGGAGCTGCTTGGTGCGCGTGGCCACCAGCACGGGCTGCCGCCCGGCGGCCAGGGCCGGCACCAGGTAGCCCAGGCTCTTGCCCGTGCCCGTGCCCGCCTCCACGGCCTGGATGACGGCCTCGGGCCTGTTTTCCGGCTCGCCGCCGCCGTCCCGCCAGCGCTGGAACCGGGCTGTGCCCTCCACGACCGCGTTGTGGACCAGCTCCGCCATGCGCCGCTGGCCGGGCCGGTCCTCGGCCCCCGGGAAGCAGGCGAAGATCCGTCCCTCCGGCGGGGCGAAGTAGCGGTCCATGGGATGCGCCATCCCCTCAGTGTGGGCCAAAGGCGGAAAAAGGGCGAATCTCCTTGGGAGCAGGGCGATGGTCGAGGAGGGTGCAGCCCCCCGGAGGCCCGGCCAAAGGCTTCAAAAGCCTCCACGAAGGGCACGAAGAAGAAAGCAAAGGCCACGAAGGCGGTTATTCGGACCTGATTATCGGCGAGCCTCAGCCAG
>NZ_AUAU01000029.1 GCF_000428885.1 Geothrix fermentans DSM 14018
GGGATTTAACGTCGCAGCGACCTACTTTTCCACTCCTGTGAGGAGCAGTATCATCGGCCCTCCAGGTCTTAACGGCCGTGTTCGGGATGGGAACGGGTGTGACCCCTGGGGAAAAGCCGCGACGAAGGGTAGAAGGGTTGAGAAGGGTAAGGCGAAGCTCTGTCGAGCGTTCGTGGGTGATGCAATTCATTGATGAAAGGTCAAGTCTGTGGACCGATTAGTATCGCTCAGCTGAAGCCGTCACCGGCCTTGCACATGCGACCTATCAACGTGGTGGTCTACCACGGGTCTCATAGGGAGATCTCATCTTGAGGGGTGTTTCGCGCTTAGATGCTTTCAGCGCTTCTCACTTCCCGACATAGCTACCCAGCATTGCACCTGGAGGCACAACTGGAACACCAGAGGTCAGTCCATCCCGGTCCTCTCGTACTAAGGACAGGTCCTCTCAAATCTCCTGCGCCCACACTAGATAGGGACCGAACTGTCTCGCGACGTTCTGAACCCAACTCACGTACCACTATTGATCGGCGAACAGCCGAACCCTTGGGACCTGCTTCAGCCCCAGGATGTGATGAGTCGACATCGAGGTGCCAAACCTTGCCGTCGATATGAACTCTTGGGCAAGATCAGCCTGTTATCCCCGGCGTACCTTTTATCCGTTGAGCGATGGCCCTTCCATTCGGGACCACCGGATCACTATAACCTGCTTTCGCACCTGCTCGTCGTGTCTGACTCGCAGTCAAGCTCCCTTATACTATTGCGCTCTGCGGCTGATTTCCAAACAGCCTGAGGGAACCTTCGTACGCCTCCGTTACGCTTTAGGAGGCGACCGCCCCAGTCAAACTACCCGCCTGACATTGTCTTCCACCCGGATCACGGGTGCGAGTTAGAGATCAGCGTTAAACAGGGTGGTATCTCAACGTCGGCTCCACCGACCCTAACGAGCCAGTTTCATAGCCTCCCACCTATCCTGCACAGTCCAACGCCAACCTCAATGTCAAGGTGTAGTAAAGGTGCACGGGGTCTTTCCGTCTAAGTGCGGGTAACCGGCATCTTCACCGGTGCTACAAGTTCGCTGAGTCTCTGCTGGAGACAGTTCCCAGATCGTTACACCATTCGTGCAGGTCGGAACTTACCCGACAAGGAATTTCGCTACCTTAGGACCGTTATAGTTACGGCCGCCGTTCACCGGGGCTTAAATTCGCAGCTTCGCTTGCGCTGACCGCTCCTCTTGACCTTCCGGCACCGGGCAGGTGTCAGCCCCTATACCTCCTCTTTGGAGTTTGCAGAGACCTGTGTTTTTGTTAAACAGTCGCCTGGGACATTTATGTGCCACCACCTCGGGCTATGAACCCTACCGTGGTACCCCTTCTCCCGAAGTTACGGGGTTAATTTGCCGAGTTCCTTCAGCAGAGTTCTCTCAAACGCCTGAGGATTCTCTCCTCGACTACCTGTGTCGGTTTGCGGTACGGACACAAGCACCTCTCCTTAGCAGCTTTTCTCGGCAGTGTAGGATCAGGACTTTTCGTCAGATACCTTGGGCTCGCGGCGCCCGGACTTCCCTAAGCGCCACCCTTGATACCTTTCGCAGGACATTCCATAGCCCTGCGTCCCTACCTTCCTGCGTCCCTGCATCGTGCAAACGAGATGCTCATGGTGCTGGAATATTAACCAGCCTTCCATCGCCTACGCCTTTCGGCCTCAGCTTAGGGTCCGACTAACCCAACGCGGATTGACCTTGCGTTGGAAACCTTAGTCTTACGGCGGACGGGGTTCTCGCCCGTCTTTACGCTACTTATGCCGACAGAGTCTCTTCCCATGTCTCCAGCTGTCCTTACGGTCAACCTTCACAGACGTAGGGAATGCTCCCCTACCACTTACGTTCGCAGCTTCGGTAACATGCTTTAGCCCCGTTGAATTGTCGGCACAGACCCGCTTGACCAGTGAGCTATTACGCTTTCTTTAAAGGATAGCTGCTTCTAAGCTAACCTCCTGGCTGTCTAAGCACATCCACATCCTTTTCCACTTAGCATGTATTTTGGGACCTTAGCTGGCGATCTGGGTTCTTTCCCTCTCGACTACGGATCTTATCACCCGCAGTCTGACTGCCGGACTTCACGGCGTGCCATTCGAAGATTGGTTGGATTCAGTAAGCTGGTAAGCCCCCTAGTCCATTCAGGTCTCTACCTGCACGACGAAACATCCGACGCTAGCCCTAAAGCTATTTCGGGGAGAACGAGCTATCACGGAATTTGATTGGCCTTTCACCCCTATCCTCAACTCATCCAAGCGGTTTTCAACCCACACTGGTTCGGACCTCCATCCGGTGTCACCCGGACTTCATCCTGGTCAAGGATAGATCATCCCGTTTCGCGTCTATTTCCAGCGACTTCCGCCCTATTCAGACTCGGTTTCCCTGCGGCTTCGCCTCCTCGGCTTCGCCTCGCCACTGAAAATAACTAGCCGGCTCATTATGCAAAAGGCACGCGGTTCCACTGGTAAACCATAGTGGTTCCACTGCTTGTAGATTGACGGTTTCAGGTTCTATTTCACTCCCCTCATCGGGGTTCTTTTCGCCTTTCCCTCACGGTACTGGTTCACTATCGGTCAGATGAACATATTTAGCCTTACCGCATGGTCGCGGCAAATTCTGTCAAGGTTTCTCGTGCCCCGACATACTTGGGAACTCCACTCAGAGTCCGATCGGCTTTCGCGTAAGGGGCTATCACCCTGTCTCGCCGGCCTTTCCATGCCGTTCCGCTAACCGTCGGTTTTGTAACTCTGTGCCAGAGGGCAGCTCTGGCCTGCGGGTCCCACGACCCCCCCTACGCAACGCCTGCCGCTTACACGTAGGAGGTTTGGGCTCCTCCGGTTTCGCTCGCCGCTACTACCGGAATCACTGTTGTTTTCTGTTCCTGTGGGTACTGAGATGGTTCACTTCCCCACGTTCGCCTCTCCAAGCCTATGAATTCAGCTAAGAGATTCCTGAGCTTTCACCCAGGAGGGTTTCCCCATTCGGACATTCCCGGATCACCGTTCGCGTGCAACTCCCCGAGACTTTTCGCAGCTTACCACGTCCTTCATCGCTGTCATCTGCCAAGGCATCCACCGTCAACCCTTTGTAACTTGGCCTTCCATCAATGAATTACATTGACTTCAGACCCACGAGAGTTGTTGATTCGCTAAACTTGCCTCGCCTTAAGCCCACAGCGTCACTTCAACGCCATGGATCACCCTTCTCTATTCCTTCTATTTGATTGTCAATCAGCCCCGTCTTTCGACCCGCCCCTCGAGGCGGCTTTGAGCTGGATTCAAATCCCGCAGGATCTCAACTCAACTCAAATTGGTGGGCCTAGGTGGATTCGAACCACCGACCTCACGCTTATCAGGCGTGCGCTCTAACCAGACTGAGCTATAGGCCCCAGTTGCATGCACCACCAGGCGCTGGTGGACCCGACCGGGATCGAACCGACGACCTCCTGGATGCAAACCAGGCGCTCTCCCAGCTGAGCTACGGGCCCGCGAATCCGATGTGGGTCACGAGACACAGCGCGGTGCGCTGTGGCGAGTGGGGCCCCACACGGATGAGCATAACGCCCACAGAACCAACGATGACCACCCGTTGCCAGGCCCTCATCGCAGCACGCTCGTCAAAGACTTGCTCGAGCGTCTTTAAAAACCGGATAGAAATTCGATCGGAAGCGTTGACCTATGCCATTCCGTAGAACGGCTCTCCTTAGAAAGGAGGTGATCCAGCCACAGGTTCTCCTACAGCTACCTTGTTACGACTTCACCCCAATCACCAAGTTCACCATTGAGACCTAGCCCCCTTGCGGGTTACCACAGCCTCTTCAAGTGCTCCCGGCTTTCGTGATGTGACGGGCGGTGTGTACAAGGCCCGGGAACGTATTCACCGTATCATTCTGATACACGATTACTAGCGATTCCACCTTCATGTAGTCGGGTTGCAGACTACAATCCGAACTGAGGACGACTTTCTCCGATTAGCTCCATCTCGCGACTTTGCAACGGTTTGTATCGCCCATTGTAGCACGTGTGTAGCCCTGGACATAAGGGCCATGAGGACTTGACATCATCCCCACCTTCCTCCCGGTTAACCCGGGCAGTCCCCGTAGAGTTCCCGCCATGACGCGCTGGCAACTACGGGTAAGGGTTGCGCTCGTTGCGGGACTTAACCCAACATCTCACGACACGAGCTGACGACAGCCATGCAGCACCTCTGCAGCAGTTCTTGCGAAAAGGCACATCTCTGCACCGGTCCACTGCAGTTCAAGCCCAGGTAAGGTTCTTCGCGTTGCGTCGAATTAAACCACATGCTCCACCGCTTGTGCGGGCCCCCGTCAATTCCTTTGAGTTTCAGCCTTGCGACCGTACTCCCCAGGCGGAACACTTAACGCGTTAGCTCCGGCACGGAAGGGGTCAACTCCCTCCACACCAAGTGTTCATCGTTTACAGCGTGGACTACCAGGGTATCTAATCCTGTTTGCTACCCACACTTTCGCGCCTCAGCGTCAGTTACTGTCCAGGTGGCCGCCTTCGCCACTGGTGTTCCTCCTCATCTCTACGCATTTCACCGCTACACGAGGAATTCCACCACCCTCTCCAGTACTCTAGCCTTCCAGTCTCAGATGCAGTTCCCAAGTTGAGCTCGGGGATTACACATCTGACTTAAAAAACCGCCTACGCGCCCTTTACGCCCAATAATTCCGAATAACGCTTGCCCCCTCTGTATTACCGCGGCTGCTGGCACAGAGTTAGCCGGGGCTTCCTCTCCAGGTACCGTCAAGTAACACGATTATTAGTCGTGCCACCTTCGTCCCTGACGACAGGGTTTTACAGTCCGAAGACCTTCATCACCCACGCGGCGTTGCTGCGTCAGACTCTCGTCCATTGCGCAAAATTCCCCACTGCTGCCTCCCGTAGGAGTCTGGACCGTGTCTCAGTTCCAGTGTGGCCGATCACCCTCTCAGGCCGGCTACTGATCGTCGCCTTGGTGGGCCATTACCCCGCCAACTAGCTAATCAGACGCAGGATCCTCTCCTTGCCCCAGGCCTTGCGGTCCCCAGGTTTCACCTCCAGCATCCCAGCCGAAGGTCTCATGCGGTATTACCACTCCTTTCGGAGCGTTATTCCCCACAAAGAGGTAGATTCCCCACGCGTTACTCACCCGTCTGCCATGCACCTTGCGGCACATCCGACTTGCATGTGTTAGGCACGCCGCCAGCGTTCATTCTGAGCCAGGATCAAACTCTCAAGTTTAATATTCCTGAACTCTTCACCCTCGGGTTCCCCCTCGGGCCAATGTTCTGGTCGTATTTCTCTGAATTCCACGATCCGTCCTAGAACGTCCCGCGGAACCCTCAAAGGCTTCCTATCTTCTATCCGGTTTTCAAAGACGCCCACCGCGCTTCCGCACGGCCTGAAGTTGCCTCGCGAGTTCCCTCGCCGCCCCTTCCAGCACCTCGCAGCCTCAACTGCGCAGGACGTTTAGATTACCAGGGGAGCGCATCGGCGCAAGCGGAAATTTTTCAGGAGGGCCGCGCCAATGTTGCATCTCTGGGGAAAACCCCAGGTGGCGCCTAGGAAATCCCCAGTTTCAGCAGGGTCCGCCGCTTGCCGGATTCCACCGCAGGCTGGTCGAAGGGATCCACCTCCAGCGCCATGCCGCAGAGCCCCACCACCAGCTGCCAGGCCATGAGGAAGGCCCCCAGCGAGGCCTCATCCAGTGTTTCCAGGTGCCAATGCACCACGGAGATCCCCGCGCCTTCGAGCGCCTCGCGCGTCCCTTCCGCCTGGGCCCTGAGGATGTCCTCACCGCCCCAGCGGCCCAGGCCCGGAAAGGGGCACTGCGGCGGCGGATCGGAAGGCTCGACCGCATGGTCGTGGCCCACGGTCACCAGCACCACGCCCACGTTGCGCGGGCCATCCAGCCACCGCTGGAGCTGCGCGTGCTGGTCCTGGGGCCCGATGGCGCGGATGGGCGTGAGGCCCCGCCGGCTGCCATCCGCCGCCTGCTTGCCCAGGCTCTCCGCCACCAGCTGCACCCACCAGGCGCCCACGGTCTCGAGGCGAGTGGCGTAGGGCAGCAGCACCCACTGGTCCGTGCCGCGCAGGAAGCCGCCGGAAAAGGCCCGCACCATATCCCACACGCGGGTACCCCAGAGGCCGCGTCCCTGCTCGGTCTGCGCCACCACCTCGCGAGCGCCCGCGAGGAACCGGCAGGGGTCCAGCCCCGCCCAGCGCAGCGGCAAGGCGCCGATGGCCGTGAAGGCCGAGTAGCGCCCGCCCACCCGCTCCGGAATCGGCAGCAGCGTCCATCCCTCGGCTCGCGCCAGCTGGGCCAGCGGGTTCTGGTCATCCTGCGTGATCGCCACCGGAGCCTGGCGCCACCGGCCCCAGCCGGCCTGGGCCCGCAGCCGCCCGATCCAGGTCCAGAGCTCCAGGGTGCGCCCGCTCTTGGAGGCGAAGACCAGCTGATCCTCGGGCTCCAGCCTCAGGCCGTTGCATTCCGGCGAGGCCAGCGGCTGCCAGCGATGGCGCAGGGAGGCGCCGGCCAGGGCATGGATGAGCGCGTCCGCCGGCAGCAGGGAGCCGCCGATCCCGCACCAGAGCAGCCGGCCCGGCGCCAGTGCCGGCGGAAGCGCCACATCCTCCGCGCCGAGCCATCCCGACATCGGATGTCCAACCATCCGCTGCCACAAATCCCTTGAGTCCATTCCGGATTCTCCCATTCCAGCCATCTTAGGCCATCATGACCTCCGGAGCCGCCATGAAGACCCTGCGCAAAGCCGTCATCCCCGTCGCCGGCCTCGGCACCCGGTTCCTGCCCGCCACCAAGGCCCAGCCCAAGGAGATGCTGCCCCTCGTGGACACCCCCGTGATCCAGTACGTGGTGGAGGAGGCCATCCGCGCCGGCGTGGAGAGCCTCGTGCTGGTCACCGGCCGCGGGAAGGGCGCCATCGAGAACCACTTCGACGTGGCCTACGAGCTGGAAGACACGCTGCGCCGGCGGGGCAAGCAGGAGGACCTCGACCTGGTGCGCGACATCACGCACCTGGCGCAGTTCGCCTACGTGCGCCAGGGCGAGCCCCTGGGCCTCGGGCACGCGGTGCTCTGCGCCCGCCACGCCGTGGGCGACGAACCCTTCGCCCTGCTCCTCGGCGATGACGTCTTCGACGAGCGGGACTCGGCGCTGGATGCCCTCATCAGCGCCTACCGCGCCACGGGCAAGTCCGTCGTGGGCGTCCAGGAGGTCCCGCGCGACCACGTCTCCCGCTACGGCATCGTCAGTGGCCCCGTCGACCTCGAGCCCGTGTGGGATGTGACAGCGATTGTCGAAAAACCCCAACCCGCGGACGCCCCCAGCCGCTGGGCCGTGGTGGGACGGTACGTGCTGGAACCCCGCGTGTTCGAGCACCTTGCGGCCCTCCAGCCCGGCGTGGGCGGCGAGTACCAGCTCACAGACGCCCTGGCCATCCTGGCCAAGGAGGGCCGGCTGGTGGCCGCGCCCATCCCCGCCAAGCGCTTCGACACGGGCAACAAGCTGGACTACCTGAAGGCCAACGTGGAGTTCGCCCTCAAACGGGATGACCTGAAGGACGAGTTCTCCGCCTACCTCAAGAACCTGGCGGAATCCCTCTAGCGCCGCAGCCGCAGCGCGTTCAGCACCACCGTGAGCGAGCTGAGCCCCATGGCCAGCCCAGCGAGCATGGGACCACCGAAGCGCTCCAGCTGGCCGAAGGCCGCCAGGGGCACCAGCACCAGGTTGTAGCCGAAGGCCCAGCCCAGGTTCTGGCGGATGATCCGATGGGTCCGCAGGGCCAGCCGCCGGGCCGCGAGGATGGGCTCCAGCCCCGGGCGCAGCAGTGCCAGCGGCGCGGCGGCCATGGCCGCGCCCGTGCCCTGGTCCCCGGCTCCGGACCCCATGGCGATGCCGCAGTCCGCCTGGGCCAAGGCCGGGGCGTCGTTGACACCGTCGCCCACGAAGCCGACCACGGCGCCCTGGCCCTGGAGAGCCTGGATGCGGGTGAGCTTGTCCTCCGGCCGCAGCCCCGCGAACACTGATCCGATGCCCACGGCCCCGGCCATGCGCTGGGCGGGCTCCGGGCGGTCTCCCGTGAGCAGGTGAAGGCGCAGGCCCTGCCGCTTCAGCTGGCCGACCACCGTCGCGCTCTCCGCCCGCAGGCGGTCGCCCAGTACGAACACACCTTTCAGGCCCGCTTCGTCCGCCAGGCCCACGGCGATGCCATCCTCGTCCACTTCGGGGAAGGCCGCGCCCAGGAAGGCGGCGCTGCCCAGGCGCCAGGTGGTGCCGTCGATCCCGCCGCTGACGCCGCCGCCCGGGTGGGCCCGGAAGGCCGTCACGGGCCTGAGGGTGCCCGGGTGGGCAGCCACCAGGCCCCGGGCGATGGGGTGCTCCGAGTCGCGCTCCAGGCTGGCGGCGAGGGCCAGGAGCTCGGCCTCGGGCAGGTTCGAAGTGGCCAGGGTCCGCCGCAGGCGCGGCCTCCCCTCCGTGATCGTCCCGGTCTTGTCGAAGGCCAGGTCCGTGGCCTGGCCCAGGGCTTCCAGGGCCGCGGCGTCGCGGACCAGCACGCCCTTCCGCGCGGCGGAGCCGAGGCCGACCATCACGGCCACGGGCGTGGCGAGACCGAGGGCGCAGGGGCAGGCGATCACCAGCAGGGTCACCGCCGGCCGCCAGGCATGGGCCAGGCTGCCCGTGGCCAGCCACCAGCCCGCCAGGGTCAGCAGGGCCAAGGCGAGGATGGCTGGCACGAAGACAGCGCTGATGCGGTCCGCCAGGTCCTGGGCCGGGGCCTTGGAGCCCTGGGCCTGGGCCACCAGCTGGGCCATGCGGGCCAGCTGGGTCTGGGCGCCCACGGCCTGGATCTCCATCTCCAGGGCGGAGCCGTGCACCACGGTCCCCGCCACCAGGCTTTCGCCCGTGCCCTTGGGTACGGGCAGGGGCTCGCCCGTGAGCATGGACTCGTCCACCTCCGCCTGGCCGGCCGTCACGCGGCCGTCCGCCGGTACCGCATGGCCGGGCAGGACGCGCACGCGGTCGCCGGGGCGCAGGTCCGCCACGGGGACCTCGGTTACGGACCCATCGGGTGCCAGGCGCAGGGCCGTGGGCGGCGCCAGGGCGAGCAGTTCCTTCAGGGCGTCCGTGGCCTTGGACTTGGCCCGGCTCTCCAGGTACTTGCCCGTGAGCAGGAAGGCCACCAGCGCGGCGGCCGTCTCGAAGCTGAGGTGGTGGACGCCGTTCAGCCACTCGACGACGGCGAAGACCCAGGCCACCCCGGCCCCCAGGGCGATGAGCGTATCCATGGAGGCCTGGCCGTGCCGCGCCTGGCGGGCCGCCCGGCGGAAGAAACCCCAGCCGGCCCAGAAGACCACCGGCGCCGACAGCAGCGCCTGGAGCCAGCCCGGCAGGTGGAGCCCCAGGCCGGGGATCATCGCCAGGAGCAGGGGGGCCGTGAGCACCAGGGCCACGAGCATCCGGTTCCGGGCGGGAGCCGGGTCATCCTCCGCCTGCGCCACCGCCTGGTCCGGCTGGGGCCGGCCCAGCCCGTAGCCGGCCTCCTCCACCTGGGCCGCCAGGGCCTCGAAGGCCGCATCGCCCTCCACCGTCGCCGTGGCCGTGGCCAGGTTCACGGAGGCCGAGCGGACGCCGGGAGTGGAGGTCAGGGCCTTCTCCACGTGCCGCACGCAGGAGGCGCAGGTCATGCCCGCGACCGTGTAGGTCTCGCTGCTCATGGATCCTTCTCTCGGCCTAGGCCGACTTCGCCATCTGGTAGCCCGCTTCGGCGACCTTGGCGGCCAGAGTCTCGAAGGTGGCGGTTCCGGTCACCGTGGCCGTGCCGCTGGCCAGGTCCACGGCCACATCCGTGACGCCCGGGGTGGCCCGGATCGCCTTGTCCACGTGGCGGACACAGCCGCCGCAGGTCATGCCGGTCACGCGATAGGTCTGGGTGTTCATGGGTTCTCCAGGGTTCAGGCCCGCAGTTCCGTGAGGGCAGGCAGCCGCTTGGCTTCGTTGAGCAGCGTCTCCATCAGGTTGCAGCCCAGGTCGCTGCTCTGGCCATCGGGCGTGCGCAGGGTGATGCGGAGGATCTCCACCAGCAGCTGGATTTCGGCGAGCTTGCCCTCCAGGACCCGGAGCTTGCCGCCCAGGGCATCCCGCACGTGGGCGCAGGGGGCGCTGTCCTGGCGCAGGGCCCGCAGCAGCTCCTGGATCTCATCCAGGGAGAAGCCTGCGGCCTGGGAGGCCTTCAGGATCCGCACCCACTGCACGGCTTGGGGCGGGAAGAGGCGGTAGCCCTTGGGCGAGCGGGGCAGTTCGCCGAAGACGCCGGCGTCGGCGTAGAACCGCAGGTTCCGGGCCGTGAGGCCCGACCGGGCGGCCAGCTGACCGATCTTCAGCAGGCGGGTGGCCGGGGCCGAGTGGGCCGGGGCGGGGTGGAATTCAGCGACGGTCGACATGGGACCCTCCCGAAGGCAACGGTCCCAGTATAAGTCTCCAGTTACATGAAACCTCAAGGCTAAAATCACAAAAAACTATATGCGCTGATGGCGATGAAGATGCACGTGCAGCAGCGCCACCGCCGCCGGGGTGATGCCGGGGATCCGGCTGGCCTGACCCAGGGTTTCCGGGTGATGCAACCTTAATTTTTCTAACACTTCTTTCGACAACCCGTGCAGGTGCTCGATGCGGAAGTCGGCCGGGATCCGCACGTGGTCCCAGGCCCGGTGGCCCTCCAGCAGCCGCGCCTCCCGCTCCCGGTAGGGGGCGTAGCGGAGGTCGAAGAGCAGCAGGTCCCGCTCCCAGGCGGGATTCCATCCGGCCTGGGGCTCTGCCCATCCCTCCAGGAGGGCCAGGCACGCGTCGGCCTCGGCCGGTCCCATGTGCTGGCGCCGCAGCAGGTCCGCCAAGCTCAGGCCCGCGTCCAGGCGCAGCCCGGCGGCGGCGGCGATGGGCCCGAAGGGACTGGTCTGGGTCGCCCAGGCGGCCTCGCACTGGGTCCGCAGCCGCTCCCGCCGCTCGACCCGGGCCTCCACCGAGGCCAGCTCCGCGTCCGAGAGGGCCCCCACCTCCCGGGCGACGGGCAGCAGGCGGGCGTCCGCCACATCGCAGGCCAGGCCCAGCCGGTGCTCGGCCCGGGCCGTGAGCATGCGGTACGGCTCGTCGGTGCCCTTGGTGACCAGGTCGTCGATCATCACGCCCAGGTAGGCCTGGTCCCGGCCCAGCACGACGGGCTCCCGGTCCCTCAGCCACCGCGCGGCGTTGATCCCCGCCAGCAGGCCCTGGCCCGCGGCCTCCTCGTAGCCCGTGGTGCCGTTGATCTGGCCCGCGAACCAGACGCCTTCGAGGGCCTCCACGGACAGGTCGCGGCGGAGCTGCAGGGGGTCGAAGCTGTCGTACTCGATGGCGTAGCCGGGCCGCAGGATCTCGGCGGCCCCGAAGCCGGGCAGGCTCCGCACCATGCGCAGCTGCACGTCGGGCGGCATGGAGGTGGAGAGGCCCGCCAGGTAGATCTCCTCCGTCTCCAGGCTCTCGGGCTCCACGAAGATCTGGTGGCGCCCCTTGTCCGGGAACTTCACGAACTTGTCCTCGATGGAGGGGCAGTAGCGCGGCCCCACACCCTCGATATGGCCGCCGTAGAGGCTCGATTTCGGCAGGTTCTCCCGCACGATGGCCTCGGTCTCGGCCGTGGTGTGGACGATGTGGCAGGGCACCTGGGGCTGGGGGATGCCCGGGCTGAAGAAGCTGAAGGGCCGGGGCGGGTCGTCGCCAGGCTGGACCTCCAGGCGGCTGAAGTCGATGCTGGCCTTCGCCAGCCGGGGACTCGTGCCCGTCTTCAGGCGGCGGTGGCGCAGGCCCAGGCTCCGCAGCTGCTCGGCCAGGTGGGTGCTGGCGGGCTCGCCGGCGCGGCCGGCCTCGATGCGCCGCTCGCCGATGAGGATGCGGCCATGGAGGAAGGTCCCACTGGTGACGACGACGGCCTCGCAGGGCAGCACGGAGCCGTCCAGCAGCTCCACCCCCCGCAGGCCCTTCGTGCCCGCGTCCCACAGCAGGGCCGCGGCGATGCCCTGGCGGAGGCGCAGGTTCGGGGTGTGCTCCAGCAGGTGCCGGGCGGCGATGCGGTACTTGACCTTGTCCGCCTGGGCCCGGGGGCCGCGCACGGCCACGCCCCGGCTCTCGTTCAGGATGCGGAAGTGGATGCCCGTGGCGTCGATGAGGCGGCCCATGGCGCCCCCCAGGGCGTCCAGCTCGCGGACCATGTGGCCCTTGCCCACGCCACCGATGCTGGGGTTGCAGCTCATCTGGCCGATCTGGTCCAGGTTCATGGTGAGGAGCGTCGTGGGCAGGCCCAGGCGGGCAGCGATGTGGGCCGCCTCGATTCCGGCATGTCCGCCGCCGATGACCACCACCTGCTTCAATCCACCCTCCGAAGGCTGTCAGGATACCCTCCCCGCCTCGGCCCCCTGCACCTGCGCGGGATGTGAGAAACTGGGGCCATGCGACCCCGTCTGAGCCCCGAGGAACGCCGCGACCGCCGGAAGCGCGCCATGCGGCGGTCCATGTTCGTACTGCCCTCCAGCATCACCATGGCCTCCATCTTCTGCGGCTTCTCCAGCGTGGTCATGTCCATCAATGCCGCGGGCGCCACGCCGGAACGCTACTTCCTCTGGGCCGCAGGCCTGCTGGTGCTGGCCGGTGTCTTCGACGGGCTGGACGGCCGGGTGGCCCGGGCCACCAACACCGCCACGGAGTTCGGCGTGCAGCTGGACAGCCTGGCGGACGTGGTGAGCTTCGGCATGGCGCCGGCCATCCTGGCCTACCGCTACGGCTTCTTCCAGCTGGGCATCCATGACTCGCACCTGCGGGCCGCGGGCTGGGCCGCCTGCTTCGTCTTCACGGCCTGCGGGGCCCTGCGCCTGGCGCGGTTCAACGTGCAGGTGGGCGCCGTGGATCCCCGCTACTTCGTGGGCCTGCCCATTCCGGCGGGAGCCGCCTGCGTGGCCTCGGTGATCATCTGGCACCCCACGCCCCCGGCCTCGGCCCTCCAGGCTTACGCCTTCGCGGCGGAGCTCTTCCTGGTGGGCCTCCTGATGGTGTCCACCATCCGCTTCCCCAGCTTCAAGAAACGGGCCGGCAGCCCCCGGGCCGCCATGCTGACCAGCCTCAGCATCGTGCTGGTCTTCGCGCTGATGATCCTCTTCCAGCAGCGGTTCTTCGTGGGCTTCTTCGCGGCCTACCTGACCCTCAGCGTGCTCCTGAACCTGGCCTGGAAGGCCGGATGGCGGGCCATCGAGCCCCCCCGCGACGGGGCCGAGGACATGGCCCACGTCCACTGAGAGGCTGATTCTAGGCCAGCCTCGAATCAGCCTCTCAGGGTCCAGCTTGCGATCAGAGGGTGATGGCTCCCGGCGGCACGGGCACGCCCACCACGGAGGCGACCTTGACGTTGGCCATCAGCTTGCCGCCGGTCCCGGGCCCGATGGCCAGGACCGCGCCCTGCTTCACGCCGGCCTCGGTGGTGGCCACCGTGGGGATCTTCTGCACCGCCATGCGCTGGATGATGAAGCTCGCCGCGGCGGTCCCGTCCCCGGCCACATGGTCGCCGGCCAGGAGCACCACCGCATCCGGCTTGCGGCCGGACAGGGCCGCGACAGCCTTGCCCATGTCCTGGGGGCCCTTCACGTCCACCACCAGCACCCGGAAGCCCTCGGCGGAGGCGGTCAAGGCCGCGACGGCCCTCTTGTTGGAGGTCGCATCGCACACCACCGCGATGGTCTTCACGCTGGGCCACGCCTTCCCCATGACGCCGATCAGGGCGTCATAGTCGCCAGCGGCAAGGCTCATCGAGACGAGAGCAGGCGCAAGCACCAAGGTCCTGAAACGGGCCATCCGAACCACCTCCAAGCCTTCCACTCTAGCCGTGGGGATCAGGTGTTGGAATATCGATTTTTTATCAAGTCTTTTTTCTAACTCAGAATCCCGGCAATGCACGCGCTGAGGAAGTTGGCCAGGGTGCCTGCCAGCATGGCCCGCAGGCCCAGGCGGGCCAGGTCCCCCCGGCGTTCGGGCACCAGGGCGCCGATGCCCCCCACCTGGATGGCGATGCTGCTGAAGTTGGCGAAGCCGCAGAGGGCGAAGGTGGACACCAGGCGGGCCTTGGTGGAGAGGTCCGTCATGGCGCCCAGGTCCAGGAAGGCCACGAACTCGTTCACCACCATGCGCTTGCCCAGCAGCGACCCCACCTGGCCCGCCTCGATCCAGGGCACGCCCATGAGGTAGGCGAAGGGCTTGAACACGGTCCCGAGCACCACCTCCAGGCTGAACCCCGGGTGGATGGCCTGCATCACGCCGTCGATCAGGTAGATGAGGGCGATGAAGGCGATGAGCATCACGGCCACGTTGAAGGCCAGCTGGCCCCCCTCGAAGGCGCCCCGCGCGGCCGCGTCCAGCACGTTGGCGTCGTGGGTGGGGATGTCCACCTTCACCTCGCCGGCGGTCTCGGGGGCCTCGGTCTCCGGCTCCAGGAGCTTGGCCATCATCACGGCGCCGGGGGCGGTCATGATCACGGCGGTGAGGAGGTGCACGATGTCCACGCGGGCCACCTGGACATAGGCCACCATGATGCTGCCGGACACGTGGGCCATGCCCGCCGTCATGATCACCATGAGCTCGCTGCGGGTCATGCGGGCCAGAAAGGGCCGGATGGTGAGGGGGGCCTCGGTCTGGCCCATGAGGATGCTGGCGGCCACGCTGACGCTCTCGGCGCCGGAGACCTTCAGGAATCGGCCCATGGCGCGGGCCGCCGCGCCCACCACCCACTGCATGACGCCGGCGTAGTAGAGCACGGCGAAGATGCTGGCCACGAAGATGATGGTGGGCAGCACGGCAAAGGCGAAGACCATGCCCACCTTGCCGCCGGGGCCGTCGGACAGGGAGCCGAAGACGAAGCTCGCGCCCTCGTGGGCGTAGGCCATGAGGTGTTCGACCACGACGCGCATCTGGTCGAAGGAGGAACCCACGAGGTTACCCCGCAGCAGGCCCAGGACGATGACCGCGAACAGGCCCCAGTTGAGGGACTTGTTCTCATACGCGGCGAAGCGGCGCAGCAGCATGGGGGTGAACATCAGCGCCAGCACCACCCAGCCCGCCCCCTTCGGGAAGGGCAGGAAGGAGAGCAGGCCGGAGATGGCCTGGCCCTTCAGCACCACCAGGGCGAAGATCCACTGGAGGCCCAGGCCCCAGGCGACGGTGCGCCAGTGGATGGCGCTGCGCTTGTGCGACAGCGCGTAGGCGATGGCCATGAAGGCCACGATTCCGGCCAGACCCATGAAGCGTCCCATCCAGGCTCCCTACAGTTCGGCGTTCAGGGCCTCGACGGCCTTCTCCATGAAGAACCGGGCCCGGCCCAGGAGGCCGTCCCGGCGCATCACCAGCACCAGGGTGCACTGCTCCTTGGCACCCATCATGAGGATCCAATGCTGCTCCGTGGCGAAGGCCACCTGCTTCACCTCGCCCCGATCGAACTCCTCCACCGCCTGCTGGAGGTGCCGCTTCACCACGTGCTGGTAGGCCCCCAGGAGCTGGAGCCCCTCGTTGGAGACCTGGATGGTGCGCGAGCAGATCGGATCCCCGTCTCGATCGTTGAAGGTCGCGGCCAGGGCCTCGGGCACCTGTTCGATCAGCTGATCCAGGAGTTGCTGGAACATGGTGGGACTCCGGTGATGCGTGCTGACAGCATGACCGGACTGGCGGCCCATGGCAAAACCCGGGCGGCCCGGTCCAGAGCGCTCAGATGCCCCGCGCCACCTGGAGGGCCCAGATCCCCGCGAGCAGGAGCCAGGCCCCGAACCGCAGGGCCCGGGAGGCGGGCAGAGCCGGATAGGGATCTCCACGCCAGGCCCGCCGGAGGTCCCAGAGGGCCGCGAGGGGCGCCCCGGCGGCCAGGAGCGCCAGGGCCGGATACCAGTGGAGGGCCTCGCCCCAGTGGCCCTGGCCCAGGGCGAGGACGCTCCGGGTGAGCCCGCAGGTGGCGCAGGCGATCCCCGTGGCCCGCTTGAAGGCGCAGCCGGGCAGGAGGTCCGCGTAGGGGGCCAGGAGGCCCGCCAGCCCGAGGCCCAGGCCCACCGCCAGCAGCCCGAGGACGATCCAGGGCACCCGCCTCACGGGCCCACCCGCAGCAGGACCAGCATCAGCCCGGCGAGGCCCAGGGCGCAGGTCCCCAGCAGGACCGCATGTACGACGGTGGCGGCCACCCCGCGCCAGGGCGCGCACCCGTGCCGGGCCGCCAGGGCGAAGCCCCGGAACAGCCAGAGGTAGCCCTCCAGGAGCACCAGGGGGAAGGCCAGGGCCGCCCCCAGGCCCGGCAGGAAGCCCAGCAGCCCGGCCAGCGTGCCCAGGGCGGCGATGCGCAGGGCCTCGGCCTCGGCCACCAGGGTGGTCTTGAAACCCCGCCTGCCCTTCAGCCCTCCCAGCAGCCACAGGCCGGCATGGTCCCAGACCGCGTGGTGGATCCAGGTGCCCAGCAGGGCGATGGGCACGCCGACCAGGAGCCAGGGCGCGATGCGCCCGAAGGCCGGCGCGGCGGGCAGGTCCCGGAACAGCTCCCAGAGCGTCTCGGGATCGGCGCCCAGCAGGCGCGACATCCACCCCGGCGGGCCCATCCGCCGCAGCTGCCCGTAGGCCTGGAGGCCCTCCCGGACCGTCAGGGCCGCGTGGGCCAGCGCCAGGGGCGTCCACAGGGCCAGCATCCGCGCCAGGGCCCGGCCCAGGGACGGGGGCGGCTCCGCAAAGGCTCCGGTGGGCCGGACCAGGGCCCGGAGGGAGGCCTCGAAGGGGACCCGCATCACTTCCTCAGGAAGAGGGTCTCGAAGTCGCGCAGCGCGATGGCATCCCCGTCCCGCTTGAGGGGGCCGTGGAAGTCCCGGGGGCTCAGGTCCGCGAACTCCCCGAAGGTGGCCACATTGCCGTTGATGTAGGCGATGAACTCGTCCTGGCGGCGCTTGATGTAGCCCCGGAAGGGCCGTGCCATGGCCCCCAGCAGGGCGGAATCCAGGGCCGTCCAGGTCTGGAGGTGGGTCTCGAAGCCGTTCTTCCCTTCCCAGTAGCGGTACGAGGTGAGCATCTTCGCCCCCACGGCGAAGGGGGTCTTCAGGCGGCCCTTCTCGGCGACGCCCTCCACCAGGTAGACCCGGTGCCCGGGCCGCTGGTAGACGAGGCGGAGGGTGCCCTTGAGGCCGTGGGCGTCATCGATGCTCCAGGCCCCATCCGGATGGATGAAGGCGTAGAAGGCCGGCACGAACTGGCAGTGGCGCCACATGGCCGAGGCCAGCCGCGGGTGGTCGAAGAGCTTCTCCATGGTGGCCAGGCGCACATGCTTGGGGGGCGTCTGCGTCTCGAAGATGAAGTCTGCGCGGCTGATGATGTCCAGGGCCTCCGCCCGGGCGGCCGGGGAGAGCTTGTCCACGAAAGCCGGGTGCTGGGCCAGGGCGCAGACGGCCAGGGGGGCGAGGAGGGCGGCGCGCATACCCAAAACGCTAGCACTTCCCCGGCGACCCCGGACCCGCCAACCGCTCGCGGCTATGCTTTTCCTCTGCCCCGAGGCCTCCATGTCGCCCGCATCCCCCTGGTCCCGCACCCCGGTCGCCCTGCTCTGCGCCCTGCCGGCCCTGGTCCAGCCGCCCGTCCGGGCCCAGGAGGCGGACCTGGCGGAGCGGCTCTACCGCAGCGGCGAGCGGGCCTACGCTGACAAGGCCTACAAGGAGGCCGTGGACACCTGGAGCCAGCTCCTCCAGTCCGCGCCCCGGAGCGAGTTCGCCCCCCGGGCCCTCCTGGCCCTGGCCCGGCACCAGATGGAGGTGGAGCACAAGCCCGAGGCGGCCATGCCCTACCTGGACCGGCTCAAGGCCGAGCACATCCGGGCGCCGGAGGCCGCGGGGGGCCTGCTGCTGCGGGGCATCCTCCTGGCGCGCCAGGCCCGCCGCCCGGCGGACCTGAAGGACGCCATGGCCGAATTCAACCGGGTCATCGACCTCTTCCCGGACTCCCCCGCCGTGCCGGAGGCCCACCATCGCCTGGGCCGGGCCTGGCGGGACCAGGGCCAGTGGGGACGGGCCCTCCAGCAGTTCGTGGCGGCTTTCCAGACCCGGCCGGACGCCCCCGTGGCGCCGAAGGCCATGCTGGAGGCCGCCGAGACCCTGGACCTCCTGGACGATCTGCCGGGCTGCCTCCGGATGCTGCAGCGGGTCCGGACCCAGGCGCCGCAGAGCCCCGAGGCCCAGGAGGCCGCCTGGCGCCTGGCCCTGCGCGTGAAGCACCGCCTCCAGAAGCCGCCCCTGGCCAACGAAGGACCCTGGCCCGCGGGCCGCGCCAAGTGGCTCAAGACACCCACCCTGCTGGCCACGGCGCCGGACGGGGACCTGCTCATCTACCAGAGCGACCTGGACCACGCCTTCCGCCTCCACGGCGGGGAGCTGTCGCCGGCCGGTCCCGCCGCCACCGGGGCCAGGGCCCTGCTCGCCTCGCCCGCCGGCGAGGTGTGGCTGCTCTCCAAGTCCGGCCTGGCCCGGGAGTCCACCCCGGCGCCCACGCCCCTGAACGGCCTCGGCGCCATCACCGGCGCGGCCCTGGACCGCTGGGGCGCCCTCTGGGTGGCAGACGCGAAGACACCGGCCCTGTCGGTCTTCGGAGCCGATGGCGCCAGCCGCATCGTGGCCTCCCCCACGGCCAACGCCCTGGCGCCCCTGCCCTCAGGCGGAGTCGTCATCGCCGCGGATGCGGACCGCAAGCTGCTCTTCCTGGACGCGGACGGCCAGCCCCGCGCCGTGGTCCCCTACGGGCGTGACCTGCCGGCCCCCTTCCGCTACGTGCTGGCCCTGGCCTCGGACGGGGCCGGGCAGGTGGCCGTCCTGGTGGACGGCGGCGACTTCGGCGAGGGCGTGCTCATCCTCGATCCCCGCGGCGCCCTGCTGCGCCAGGCCACCTTCAAGAGCCTGGGCATCAGCGGGCGCATCACCTCGCTGGCCCTGGACCGCTCCGGGGGCCTCATCCTCTGCGACCGCCGCAACGACCTCCTGTACCGGTTGAACTGACATGCGCCTCCGCCGCTTCCTCCCCCTCGCCTTCCTCCTGGGCCTCGGCCTCGGCGCCCAGGACCCCGCCCTCAAGGACACCTTCCTCCAGGCCAAGGCCCTCTGGGCCACCCAGGGGGACCGGGAGAACGCCACCACGCGCTTCGAGCAGGTGGTCGGAGCCCTGGCTCCCAGGGCCGCCACGCTGGACCCCGCCTGGACCCAGGTGCTCTGCGAGAGCTACAACTGGCTGGCCGTGCTGGACGACCGCGGCGCCCAGACCAAGGCCCGGGCCCAGGGACGCCTCCAGGCCCTCATCGACCTGGACCCGGATTTCGAGGTGGACCGCGCCCTCACCTCCCAGCGCCTGACGGCCCTCTTCGAGCGGCTGAGGGCCGAGCGCTACGCGCCCGTGCGGCTCGCCTACGCGCCCGAGGGCGGGACCCTGACCGTGGACGGCCGGGCCGGCGCGCCCCTGGGCCGCCGGTTCCTCCCCTTCGGTACGCACAAGCTCGTCTACAGCCGGCCCGGCTACGCCCCCGCCGAGGAGATCCTGGACCTCACCGCCTCCGGGGGGGGCCGGTCCGCGGAGTTCAAGCTCACCCGGGTGTCCTCCGCCGTCACCCTCTACGTGCAGCCCAGCGGTGCCGAGGTCTTCCTCGACGGAAGGAGCCTGGGCCGCACGGCGGGCCATGCGGGCGAGGAGGCGGCTCCCCTGGCCGCGCCCCTGGGACTCCGGCCCGAGGACCTCTCCGGGGCCTTCGTCATCGGGGAGCTGTCCCCGGGCAAGCATCAGCTCGAGCTGCGCGCCCCCTGCCATCGCACCCGGGTGCTCGAGATGGGCGCCGACTTGGCCACGCCCTTCGCGGACCACATCCTGGAGCCCATCCGCCTCGAAGCCTCCAGGGGCACCCTGTCCGTGAGTTCCGCCTGGCCCGGGGGCGAGCTCTTCCTCTCGGGCCAGAGCCGGGGACCCCTGCCCGTGGCCCAGCTGCCGGTCTGCTCGGGGACCTACGACCTGCTGGTGCGCTTCCCGGCCGGCGGGTTCTCCCAGCGCATCACCATCGCCGAAGGCAAGGCCCTCGCCCTGGAGGCCCGGCCCAAGCCCCGCATCGCGTTCCTGGGGATGGAGGGCGAGGTGGACTTCACCGGCAGGTCCCGCCTCCTCGCCCAGCTGGAGGCCCTGGGCGGCCGGCTCCACCAGCTGGCCTACCTGCCGGCCAGGCCCGGGGAGGCTCCGAAGGACGCTCTGGCGCGAGTACGGACCTCCCGCGAGGCCGAGCTCATCCTCCTGGCCACGCCGATCCAGGATCGGGTGATCCATCGGGTGGAGCTGCTGGTGGCCACCCTCGAGGGCGAGGAGGAACGCCTGGTGGTGAAGCCCCTGGAGGAGGATCCGCTCGGTCCCCTGGCGGCCCGCCTCGACGCCATGCCGTCCCTCCGCGAGCCCGGCCTGGGCCTCTCCCTCCTGGACGTCCCCGGCGAGCCGGGTCCCTGGGTGCTGTCGGCCTCGGAGGCGGCGCGGAAGGCGGGCATCCAGGTGGGCAAGCCCCTGCTCCAGCTCGACGGGAAGCCCGTGTCCTCCGTGGCGGCCCTGCGCCGGGCCCTGGAGGGCGCCAAGGCCACCGTCACCCTGAGCCAGGGCGGCGCTCCGGTGGCCCTGCCGGTCCAGGCGGAGGCCCTGGAGATCCCCGTGGGCGCCTCGAACCTCTGCCACCCCGCCGTGCTCGCCCACCTGCGGCTCCTCCAGGCGGGGGCCCAGGGCGACGAGGCCGGCCTCGTGCGCCTGAACATGGGCCTGGCCCTCATGCACGCCCACCGCTACGACAAGGCCATCGGGCAGCTGCGGGACGCCCATCTCGGCTCCGCCGCGGGCGTGGGCCAGGGCACCCTGGACTACCGCACGGGCCTCTGCTTCCTCCACCTCGGGAGCGCCTACCGCACCGAAGCGATCCAGGCATTCGAACAGGCATTGAAGTATCCTCAGGCAACCCTGCTCGGTCCCGATGGCCCCCTCATCGCCCCCCTGGCCCGGCAGGCGCTCGACGACCTGAAGTGACCCGGAGGTCCCCATGAAGCACCAGCGCGGCGAAGGCAAGATCGGCTGCATCGTCTCCCTGCTCGTATTCGGCGCCCTGGCGGCGGCGGCCTACAAGGCCGGCCCCGTCTACTACGGGAACAGCGAGCTGGTGGACGCCTGCGACTTCATCGCCAGCAGCGCCGCCAAGAAGCCCATCGAGACCGTCGAGCGGGAAGTCCGGGACAAGGCCAAGGAGCTGGGCATCCGCGAGGCGATCGTCGACCGGAACGCCATCCGCGTCTCCAAAGCCGGCGAGGGCGAGGCCGGAACCTGCACCATCACCCTGCGGTACAAGCGGGTCATCGACTTCTACGGCGTCTACCAGCTGACGGTGGAGACCAACAAGAAGATCTCCAAACCCATCTTCGAGAACATCGGCTAGGCCGGGTCTAGGCCGGGGCCAGACCGGGCTTGCGGCAGGGGGCTTACCAAGGCACCCTGCCTTATGTCCCTGTCACTTCCTGAAGACACCTCCCTGCCCCGGGGAGCGGCGCTGCACCCGGTCCGCGTGCCCGGCTCGAAGTCCGTCACCAACCGGGCCCTGCTGCTGGCCGCCGTCGCCCCGGGCCGGAGCCGGTTCCGCGGCGGGCTGGAGGCCGAGGACACCCGCTGGATGCGCCGGGCCCTGGCGGGGCTGGGGCTGGAGGTTCAGGAGGAGGAGGGCACCTGGACCATCGCCGGCGGCGGCCGGCCCCGGGCCGCGGCGCCCCTCTGGCTCGGCGCCTCGGGCACCACCCTGCGCTTCCTCCTGCCCTGGCTGGCCCTGAAGGCCGAGGGGCCCGTGCGCCTGGAGGGCGATCCGCGGCTCTTCGAGCGCCCCCTCGGTCCCCTGCTGGCGCCACTGGAGGCCCTGGGCGCCACCTGGGAACCCGATGCGAAGGGTGCCTGGCTGCGCCCCGCGGCGCGCGCGCCGGAGCGGCTGGACCTGGCGGTGGACGCCCGCCTCAGCAGCCAGTTCCTCACGGGCCTGGCCCTGACCGCCGCGGCCCTGCCCGGCGGCGGCACCCTTCACTGGGCCGAGGTGGCCAGCCCCAGCTACCTGGCCCTCACCACCCAGTGGCTCCGCCGCTTCGGCTGCGAGGCCCGGCTGGAGCCAGGCCGGTGGGACATCCCCGGCGGCGCCCTGGCCCCGCGGGACCTCGACCTGCCCGGGGATTGGAGCGGAGCCGCGGCCTTCCTGGCCGCCGCCGCCGTGACGGGCCGATCCCTCCGGCTGGCACCCCTGGACCCCGAGGACGCCCAGGGCGATCGCACCATGGTGGCCATCCTCGAGGCGGGAGGCTGCCGCGCCCGCTGGACCGGGACCCAGGAACTGGAGCTGGCGGGCCCCCTCCAGCGGGGCCTGGACTGGGACCTCACGGACTGCCCGGACCTGGGCCCCGTGCTGGCGGCGCTGACGGCCCTGGCCCCGGGGCCTTCCGAGCTGCGCGGGCTCCACACCCTGCCCCTCAAGGAGTGCGACCGCCTGGACGCCTCGGCGGAGCTGGTGCGCTGGCTGGGCGGATCCGCGGAGGTGATCGGCGGCCACACCCTGCGCGTCCAGCCCGGCCCGAGACCCGGCCCCCGTCCCCCCTTCAATCCCCGGAACGACCACCGCATGGCCTTCGCCGCCGCCGTGGGAGGGCTGCGCTGCGGCGGAGAGGTCCTCGACCCCCACTGCGTGGCCAAGACCTTCCCCGATTTCTGGGACGTCTGGCGCGGGATGCTCGGGTGCTGAACGCCCCCTGGCTGGGCGCCTGGAAGGCCCCCTGGGGCCTGGACCGGGGCCGCCGCTGGGGGGATGTCCCCTGGGCCCTGGCGGCCATCAGCCAGGCCTGGATGCTCGGAGGCAGGGAGGGGGCTTGGCCCCGGCTGACCCAGACGGCCCGGCGGCCCCAGGGTCCCCAGGTGATGGAGCCGCCCACCGCCTTCGGGCCCCGCCCCGATCCCGCCTGGGTGGCGCTCCTGCGTCACGGCAGCCCCGCGGTGCCTGCCGCCCAGCGGGGCCCCCGGGAGGACGAGCTGCTGGCCTGGGCCTGGGAGGCCCTGCTGGAGGGCGACGGCGAGCCCTGGATGGCCGCGGGCGCCGTGCTCCTGGATCGCGCCCAGCGCCTGCGCTGGATCGCGCCGCTGGGCGCCGTGGACGAGGCCGGCACCCTGCACCTGCCGCCCTTCCTGGAGCTGCTGGTCCCTTCCGCCCTCCGCCAGCTCCCCCCCAGCTGGTGGGCCTTCCTGCTCCGCAGCCAGGACGCGGAGGGTCGCCTGCTGCCGGAGGGCTCCCTGGATCCGGCCCTACCCTGGCCCGCCCTCCAGGCCCATGCGGAGCCCCTGGCCCTGGAGGCCCTGCCCCCGGAGCTGGCCCCCCATCGTGGCGCGCCCTGGCTGGTGGAGCGGGAAGGCCGATGGGTGCTGGACCCCCGTCTGCGGGCCTGGGCACGGGGCTGGGGCGCCTCGCCCGGGGGATTCGACCCCCTCGCGCCGGGCGGCCTGGCTGGCGGCAGAGCCCCGGAACCGGCGCTGGCGGCCTTCCTGGACCTCCGGCAGGCGGAAGGCCATCCCCAAGGTTGGGGCGAAGCCCTGGAGGCGGACATCCGGGAGGCCCTCCACCGCCCGTCCCCGCCGCCCCCCTCGGGTCATCCCACCTGGGACCGGATCCGCGTGCGCTGGGGCGGAGAGGCGGCCCCGCCGGTGCCGGGCTACCCGGACTGGGGCGCCCGGGCCCACCCCTGCGCCGATCCCTTCCACTGGATGGCCGAGGGCCTGCGGGCGGACCGGGCCTGTGATCCCGAGGGCTCCCTGCGGGCCTTCACCCTGGCCCACGCCCACTTCGCCCGGCTGGGCGCATCGGGCTGGGCGGAGCGGGCGGCCTCCAACGCGGCCCACTTGGCCCTCAAGTGGGCGGACCTGCCCGCCCACGCCCGCTGGAGCGCCCTGCGCGGCCCCCTGCCGCCGCCCTGGCAGGACCTGGAGGAGGCCCAGCTGGCGGAGGTGAACCTGGAGCCGGAGGCGGCCCTCGCCCGGATCCGCCGCCTGGTGGAGGCCCACCCCGACTTCCCCGCGGGGTGGGGCCTGCTGGCCCTGCACGGGGCGGACCGGGAGCGCTGGGATCTGGTCCGCGAGGCTCTGCCCCAGGTGCGGACTCACCCCTACGCCCGCTTCCTGGAAGCCGCCCTGGGCCCGCTGACGGAGCCTCCGCCGGCGGACGCGGATCCCGAGACCCGCCTCAGCTGGGCGGCCCACCGCCTCTTCCGGGGCACCGGGGACCCAGAGGTCTTCTGGGCGGCCTGGCGGGGCTGTCCCACCCAGATCATGCGGCTGGAGCTGGGCCTGCAGGTGCTGGAGCGGCGGCCTGACCTCCGTCGGGCCGAGTCCCTCCTGGCCCTCCAGGCCATCGCCGAGCGGGCCCAGTCGCCCCGCCACCTAGGTCGCCTGGCCATCCTCTGGCCCGAGCTGGAGACGGCACCCGCCCTGGACCCGACCGCCTTGCTGGACCGCTGGCTGGCCCAGCGGTCCACGCCCACCTGGCTGGCCTGGGGAGAGGGTCCCGGGACCCGAGTCCTCGGCGCGGGAGCCCCTCCGCCCGAGGGCGCCCTGAGCCGCCTGGCCCGGGAGGGGGCCCTGGCGGCGTTCCGCCACGACGGCTGGGTCTGGCGGGGCCATCCCCTGACCTGGGAGGGCTGCCCCGTGGGGGCCGTCCTGCTGGCCCAGGCGCCGGACGCGCCGCCCGAGCCCCCGGTGGAGCCGCTGCTGCTGGCCCCCTGGGTGGCCCGGCTCCAGGAGGCCCGACCGCCGGAGCCTCCCGGGGACGGGGGCCTCCTGCTGACGGACGGCAGCGAGCCCATGGCCTCGGTCCTGCGGGAGCTGGACCGCGTGGCCGCCTCGGACCTGCCGGTGCTGATCCTCGGCGCCACGGGCACGGGCAAGGAGCTGGCGGCGAGGGAACTCCACCGGCGCTCGGGCCGCTCCGGCCCCCTGGTGGCCGTGAACTGCTCGGCCTTCGCCGAGGGCCTGCTGGAATCCGAGCTCTTCGGCCACGTGAAAGGGGCCTTCACCGGCGCGGACCGCGACCGGCGGGGCGCCATCGAGGCGGCGCGGGGCGGAACGCTCTTCCTCGATGAGGTGGCGGACCTCTCGCCCCGCCTCCAGTCCCTGCTGCTGCGGGTGCTCCAGGAGCGCGAGATCCGCCGGGTGGGCTCCGACCAATCCATCCGCGTGGATGTGCGCTTCGCCGCCGCCACTCACCGGGACGTGGAGGAGCTGGCCGCCACCGGCGCCTTCCGCCGGGACCTGCTCTTCCGCCTCCAGGGCGCCGTGCTGCGCCTGCCCCCCCTGGCCGCCCGCCGCCACGAGTTCCCCTTCCTCGTACCCCGCCTGGTGGTAAAGGCCGCGGCCGCGGCGAAGCGGCCCGTGCCCGCCCTGGCGCCGGGCCTGCCCCAGGCCCTGGCCCGCCTCGCCTGGCCCGGCAACGTGCGCGAGCTGCTGCACGCCCTGGAGCGGGCGATCCTCCGCTGCGAGGGCGGCACCCTGCGCTCCGCCCACCTGCCGGAGCTGGACGCCCCGGCCCTCCAGGCGCGCACCTGGGAGGACGCCACCCGCACCTTCCAGCGGCGACTGCTGCTGGAGACCCTCCAGGCCTGCGGCCACCGCGTGGCCGAGGCTGCCGAGGCCCTGGGCCTGGCCCGTCCCGCCCTCTACGCCACCGCCCGGCGCCTGGGTGTGGACCTGGTGGCCGAGCGGAGCCGCAGCCGGAGCCGGGAGTAGATGTCGCGGCCAAGGACGTTGTTCAGCTTTTGAGCGGGGGCGAGACCGCCGAGGGCTGAGTGGGACCTGTGGTGATTGTAGTGGTGGAGCCAGGCTTTGAGGGCTTGGCTCCGCTGTTCTGAGGATTGGTAGGCCAGGCGGTAGGCCCACTCGCGAAGGGCTGTCTGGATGAACCGTTCGGCCTTGCCGTTGGTCTGAGGGCGGTAAGGCCGGGTGAAGCTGTGCCGGATGTCTTGGGCCTCGCAGACAGCTTGGACCAGCTTCGAGTGGTAGCACATGCCGTTGTCGGTGAGGATGCGCTGAACCCGGACGCCCTGGCT
>NZ_AUAU01000030.1 GCF_000428885.1 Geothrix fermentans DSM 14018
CGTTCCCATCCCGAACACGGCCGTTAAGACCTGGAGGGCCGATGATACTGCTCCTCACAGGAGTGGAAAAGTAGGTCGCTGCGACGTTAAATCCCAAACGGGCCACCCTCCGAGGTGGCCCGTTTTCGCGTACCGGGACGCGGATCCGCGGCTGATTTATCTGTCACGGCGGATACACTGGAAGTTCCGCGTGGAGGAACTGATGAGCAAAGGTGTTTACACCTTCGGGGGGAACCGTAACGAAGGGAGCGCCGCCATGCGCAACCTTCTCGGAGGCAAGGGCTGCAATCTGGCGGAAATGGCCGGGCTGGGCATTCCGGTGCCTCCGGGCTTCACGCTCACCACGGAGCAGTGCAACGCCTACTACACGAACGGCCGCCAGCTCGCCGAAGGGCTCAAGGCCGAGGTCTTGGAGGCCCTGAAGTGGCTCGAGGGCGTGCGTGGCTGCGGCTTCGGCTCCACCGAGAATCCCCTGCTGCTCTCCGTGCGCTCCGGCGCCCGCGTCTCCATGCCCGGCATGATGGACACGGTGCTCAACCTGGGCCTCAACGACCGGACCGTACTGGCCCTGGAGAAGGCCAGCGGCAATCCCCGCTTCGCCTGGGATTCCTACCGCCGCTTCATCACGATGTACAGCAACGTGGTGCTGGGCGTGGAGCACGCGCTCTTCGAGGCGGAACTGGAGCGCGCGAAGGAGCGGCTCCACAAGCACCAGGACACGGAGCTCGGCGCCGAGGACTGGAAGGCCCTCGTGGCCGCCTTCAAGGAGATCGTGAAGGAGGAAACCGGCCAGGCCTTCCCCCAGGAGCCCATGGATCAGCTCTGGGGCGCCATCCGCGCCGTCTTCGAGAGCTGGAACACGGCGCGGGCCATCACCTACCGGCGCCTGAACCGCATCCCCGATGACTGGGGCACGGGCGTGAACGTGCAGAGCATGGTCTTCGGCAACATGGGCGACGACTGCGGCACCGGCGTGGCCTTCACGCGTGATCCTGCCACGGGCGAGAAACTGTTCTACGGCGAGTACCTCATCAACGCCCAGGGCGAGGACGTGGTGGCGGGCATCCGCACGCCCCAGCCCATCACGCGCGCCCAAGCCGAGGGTACGGGCCTGAAGAGCCTGGAGGAGGCCATGCCCGCGGCCTTCGCGGAGCTGGACGCCACCTGCAAGCGCCTCGAGACCCACTTCAAGGACATGCAGGACATCGAGTTCACCATCGAGCGCGGAAAGCTCTACCTGCTGCAGACCCGCAACGGCAAGCGCACAGCCATGGCCGGCATCCGCATCGCCATCGACCTGGTGGACGAGGGCCTCATCGACAGCCGCACGGCCCTGAAGCGCATCGATGCGGACAGCCTCTCCCAGCTGCTGGCGCCAGTCTTCGACCCCAAGGAGAAGGAGCGCCTGCGCAAGGAAGGGCAGCTGCTGACCAAGGGCCTGAACGCCGGCCCCGGCGCGGCCACGGGCCGCATCGCCCTGACCGCCGAACAGGCGGAGCAGATGGCCCAGGAAGGGCCCGTGGTGCTCGTGCGCGTGGAGACGAGCCCGGAGGACATCTCCGGCATGGTGGCCTCCCAGGGCATCCTCACGGCCCGCGGCGGCATGACCAGCCATGCGGCGGTGGTGGCCCGCGGCATGGGCAAGCCCTGCGTCTGCGGCGCCTCTGCCGTGCAGATCGATCTCGCGAAGGGCGTGGTGAAGGTCGGCGAGCATGAGCTGAAGGCCGGCCAGGACTGGATTTCCATGGACGGCTCCACCGGCGAGGTGTTCGCCGGGAAGCTGAGCGCCCACCCCTCGGAAGTGAACCAGGTGCTGGTGGACGGCCGCCTGAAGGCGGAAGACAGTGAGCTCTATCAGCGGTTCGCCAAGATCATGGCCTGGAGCCACGAGGCCAAGCGCATGAAGGTGCGCACCAACGCCGACACGCCCCACGACGCGGCCGTCGCCCGGGCCTTCGGCGCCCAGGGCATCGGCCTCTGCCGCACGGAGCACATGTTCTTCGAGGGCGACCGCATCCTCGCCGTCCGCGAGATGATCCTCGCCACGGACACCGAGGGCCGCAAGAAGGCCCTGGCCAAGCTCCTGCCCATGCAGCGCGAGGACTTCGAAGGCATCTTCAAGGCCATGGACGGGCTGCCCGTGAACATCCGCCTGCTGGACCCGCCCCTCCACGAGTTCCTGCCCCAGGATGAGGCGGGCCAGCGCGAGATGGCCGAGGTGCTGGGCGTGGACCTCGGCACCGTGGAGCGCCGCGTGGCGCAGCTCCACGAGTTCAACCCCATGATGGGCCACCGGGGCTGCCGCCTGGGCATCACCTTCCCCGAGATCATCCGCATGCAGGTCCGCGCCATCGCCGAGGCGGCCCTGAACGTGGCGGTCAAGGGCGTCAAGGCCGTGCCCGAGGTCATGGTGCCCCTCATCGGCACGGTGCGGGAGCTGGCCTACACCAAGACCGAGATGCTGGACGAGATCGCCCAGGTGAACCAGGAGCGCGGCACCCAGTTCGCCTGCCCCATGGGCACCATGATCGAGATCCCGCGGGCGGCCATCACGTCCGACAAGATCGCCGTGGAGGCGGAGTTCTTCAGCTTCGGCACCAACGACCTCACCCAGATGGGCTTCGGCTTCAGCCGTGACGACGCGGGCACCTTCCTGCCCGAGTACGTGGGCAAGAAGCTGCTGGAGGACGACCCCTTCCAGAGCCTGGACCAGGAGGGCATTGGCGAGCTGGTGCGCATCTCCTGCGAGAAGGGCCGCGCGGCGCGTCCCGGCATCAAGCTGGGCGTCTGCGGCGAGCACGGGGGCGATCCCCGCAGCGTGGCCTTCTTCCACCGCGTGGGGCTCGACTACGTGAGCTGCAGCCCCTATCGCGTGCCCATCGCCACTCTGGCGGCGGCCCAGGCGGCCCTGGATTGATTCAGACGAACGCCACGGACTGCGTGGCGGACGTCACGATGTAGCACCGTTCATTGTTCGAGCGCGGGTCGGCCGGGAGCAGGAAGAAGCCCGGCCGGCCCGGCTGGTAGCCCTGCGTGGTGCCCACCAGCACCTCCCCGTCCTTGAAGGTGACCTTCATCTTCCGGCCGGGGGCCGGGCCGTTGGGGGGGAAATCATTGGTCTTCTGGTGCTCGGGATCGCCCTGGAGGGTCCGGACGAAATACAGGGCCTTGAGCTCCGGGATCTTCACCTCCAGGGGTTTCGATCCATTCACCGACACGTGGAAGAGTTCCTTGTTGGGGAAGAAGTCGTTGGTCTCGCCCTTCAAGGTCGATCCGTCCAGGTATCGCGCCACCACTTGGTTCATGGGAGTCTCCGGGCCATCCGGGCCGGCGGGCGCGGCATACGCCCGCGTATGGATTTTGGTGCCTTTAAATTACAAGCGGACGGCTTCTGGTGCAAGTCCCTGTCCTCTGGTTGATCGCGGGGCCGTCCGGTGGGTGCCCCCAGGCCAGAAAGGGCGAGTCTGGGCCGGGGCTCCGGCACGATAGAATCGCCCTTTTGAGCGGATCATGGCCAAGACTTCCACCAAGGCGTCCTCAGATCAGCCCGAGATCATCTATTCGATGATGCGGGTCAGCAAGATCTACAACAACAAGCCCGTCATCAAGGACATCTCCCTCAGCTACTTCTACGGCGCCAAGATCGGCGTCCTGGGCCTCAACGGCTCCGGCAAGAGCACGGTCCTGCGGATCATGGCCGGCGTGGACCACGACTTCAATGGCGAGGCCGTGCTGAGCAAGGGCTACACCACGGGCATCCTCGACCAGGAACCCCAGCTGGACGAGGCCAAGACCGTCCGCGAGATCGTGGAGGAGGGCGCCGCCGAGAAGGTGCAGTGGCTGAAGGACTACAACGCCATCAGCGACCAGTTCGCCGATCCCGACGTGGACATGGACACGCTGCTGGCCAAGCAGGCGGAGCTGCAGGAGAAGATCGACGCCCACGACTGCTGGGATCTCGATTCGCGGCTGGAGCAGGCCATGGACGCCCTGCGCTGCCCGGATCCCGAGACGAAGATCGGCGTGCTCTCCGGCGGCGAGCGCCGCCGCGTGGCCCTCTGCCGCCTGCTGCTCCAGGAGCCCGACATCCTGCTGCTGGACGAGCCCACCAACCACCTGGATGCCGAGACCGTGGCCTGGCTGGAGAAGCACCTGCAGGACTACAAGGGTACGGTCATCGCCGTCACCCACGACCGCTACTTCCTCGACCATGTCGCCGAGTGGATCCTCGAGCTGGACCGCGGCGAGGGCATCCCCTGGAAGGGCAACTACTCCAGCTGGCTGGAGCAGAAGCAGGGCCGCCTGGCCCGGGAGGAGAAGTCCGACCAGAAGCGGCAGAAGACCCTCGAGCGCGAGCTGGAGTGGATCCGCATGTCGCCCAAGGGCCAGCACACCAAGAGCAAGGCCCGCATCGCCAACTACGAGCGACTGGCCGGCGAAGAAGGGCGCCAGAAGGAGCAGGAGCTGGAGATCTACATCCCCAGCGGCCCGCGCCTGGGCGACCTCGTGGCGGAGCTGGAAGGCGTCACCAAGGCCTACGGCGATCGCGTCCTCTTCGAGAACCTGAGCTTCGCCATCCCCCGCGGCGGCATCCTGGGCGTCATCGGCCCCAACGGCGCCGGCAAATCCACGCTGCTGCGCCTGCTCACGGGCCAGGAGACGCCGGACGCGGGCACCATCAAGCTCGGCGAGACCGTGCGCATGGCCTACGTGGACCAGCTCCGCGCCGGCCTCAATCCCGACAAGAGCGTGTTCGAGGCCGTCTCGGGCGGCTACGAGCAGATCGAGCTGGGCGGCAAGCTCATCAATGCCCGGGCCTGGCTGAGCCGCTTCGGCTTCTCCGGCGACTCCCAGCAGAAGAAGGTCGCTGAGCTGAGCGGCGGCCAGCAGAACCGCCTGAACCTGGCGCTCACGCTCAAGAGCGAGTCCAACCTGCTCTTCTTCGACGAGCCTACGAACGATCTCGATGTCAACACCATGCGGGCGCTGGAGGAGGCCATCGAGAGCTTCGCGGGCAGCGCCGTGGTGGTGAGCCACGACCGCTGGTTCCTGGACCGCCTGGCCACGCACATCCTGGCCTTCGAGGGCGACTCCCAGGTGCAGTTCTTCGACGGGAACTACACCGAGTACGAGCAGTACCGGAAGGACGTGCTGGGCCTCAAGCCCTTCGATCCCCACCGCATCAAGTACCGGAAGCTCACGCGATGAAGACCGAAGCCTCTCCGGTTCCCGCCTTCGCCACCGCCGCCGCGGGCCTGCTCCTGGGCGTGCCCGGCCTCTGGCTCGGCCTCGGCATGGGCGCCATCGCGCTCTGGACCTTCGGCGCCGCCGCCCTGCTTCTGGGCCTGCCCTCCCTGGTGGTGGGGCAGCGCATCCGGGAGGGCTTCGGCAACCGTGGCCTCGAGCGGGAGCGGCAGACCCTCCGCATGGCCAGCCACCTCCTGCGCCTCCTGGCCCTGGGTGCCATCCTCACCGCCGCCGCGGCCCTCATGGGCGAGCGCAGGCCCCAGGCGGGTTCCGCTCCGCTGGCCCTGGCGGGCGCGGCCCTGGCCGTCCTGGCACCCCTCTGGTGGGCCCGGCGGGCCCAGTCGGGGCTCCATCCCAGCCTGGCCTCGGACGCCTCCCGGGTCGGCACGCTGCTGGAGCTGGGCGGCCTGCTCCTGGCGGGGGCCCTGCTCGACCGGTGGTTCCCCTGGGCCGATGCGGCCGCCGGGGCGGCCATGGGCCTGCGCCTGTTCGTGGTGGGGCAGGCACTGGCCCGGGGCACGACCCTGTCTGCCGCCGCCTCCTGCGGCGGCTGCGGAAGCTGCGGCTGCAGCTAGGCGGATGCGCGTCCTCGAGCTGTTCTCGGGCCTGGGTGGCTGGCGCCTGGCCCTCGGGGACCGGGGCCGCGTGGTGGCGGCCTACGATGTGAGCGAGGCCGCCAACGCCACCTATGCGCTGAACCACGGAGATCAACCGAAGGCCCGCGAACTGGCCACGATCCCCCCGGCGGAGCTGGCGGCCCATGGCGCGGACGCCTGGCTGCTGAGCCCGCCCTGCCAGCCCTTCTGTCGCATGGGGAACCGCCATGGCCTGGAGGATCGCCGCTGCCGGGCCTTCCGCCACCTCATGGACCTGTTCCTCCAGGCGCCGCCGGAGCGGCTGGTGTTGGAGAACGTGGCCGGCTTCCTGGGCTCGGACGCCCACGAACTGCTGTCGGACCGCCTGCGCGCCCACGGCCTGCACCGCCTGGACCTGGAGGCCTGCCCCAGCCGCTTCGGCCTGCCCAACCAGCGGCCCCGCGTCTTCATCGTGGCCTCGCGGAAGCTCCTGGCAGGTCGGCCACGGCCGGACCTGCCTCCGCGGCCCCTGGGGGACTTCCTGGATGCCGAGGAGGACGAAAGCCTCTACCTGCGCCCGGAGGTGCTGGCCCGCCACCGCCACGGCATGGACTTCGTGACGCCGGAGGACCGCCGCAGTACCTGCTTCATCGGCGGCTATGGCCAGCGCTTCGTGGGCAGCGGCTCCTTCCTGAAGACGCAGCGCGGCGTGCGCCGATTCTCGCCCGCGGAGGTGGCGCGGCTGCTGGGCCTGCCCGAACGGTTCCGCTTTCCCGCGGAGCTGTCGCTTGAGGCCCGCTACCGCCTGCTGGGCAATGGCCTCTCCATCCCCGTGGCCGCCTGGGCCCTGGATCATCTGTAGACTCTGTCCATGCGCCTGCTGCTTTCCGCCTTCACGCCGGAACTGGGTCCCCTGGCCGGGGATCCACCCCCAGGCTGGGAGACGGCCACGGTGGGCATCGGAGCCGTGACCGCCGCCGTAACCACCGCGCGCCTGCTGGCGGAGCGGCGGCCCGAGGCGGTGCTCTTCCTGGGCACCTGCGGGCGCTACGACGGGCGGCTGGCCCTGTTCGAGTGCCTGTGGGCCTCCGAGGCCATCGCCGTCTCCCCTGAAGAGCGCCGGGGCGGCGCCTACCGGCCCGGCCTCGAGCGCATCCGCTGGGCCTCCACGCTTCCCGGACCCCTGCCGCCGCAGGCCGTGGCCGTGCCGCCCGCCATCACGAAGACGGCCGAAGGTGCGGCCCTGCTGGCCCCCCTGGCCCCGGCCGAGCACCTGGAGCTCACGGGCGTCTTCGCGGCCTGCCACGCGGCGGGCGTGCCCTGCGGCGGGGCGCTGGTCGTCGTCAACGACGTGGGACCGGAAGCCCCGGTCCAGTGGAAGGCCAACCACGCGGAGGGCAGCCAGCGGCTGGTGGAGGCCCTCAGGGCATCGGGCTTCTTCGAAGGCGTGTGAGCATCGCCGCGCCATCGCCGGTCTCCACGCGCCAGCCCTCCGCCACGGCGGAGATCCGCACCCCTGCGCTGGGCCCCGTGATCCAGGCCGCTGCTCCAGCCCGGCTCAAAGTCTCCAGCGTCTCCGGGTGGGGGTGCTCGAAGCGGTTGCGCAGGCCCGCGGGGATGATGGCCACCTCCGGCCTCAGCGCCGCCATCCACGCGGAATCCGTGGCATTGCGGCTGCCGTGGTGTCCCACCTTCAGGAGGCGATGGGGCTCCGTCTCCCGGCTGGCGCCGGGATCGCCCAGATCCAGCAGGTCCCGCTCCTGGATGGCCAGGGCGTCGCCCATGAGCCACAGCTCCCGGTCCCGCCAGGTCACGCGCAGCACCGTGGACACCATGTTGGCGTCCGGCAGGGCATAGGCCCGGGCGGGCCACCGCACGCTGAAGGCGGCCCCGCCGCGGGTCCAGGCATCGCCGCGCAGCAGTCCCGCGGGGTCGGCGCCCGCGGGACGGAAGGCCTCCCACGGATCCTCGTCGTCCGAGGTGACCGGCACCGAGGTCGAGGCCAGCGGCCAGATCCGCGCCAGGGTGGCCCAGCCGCCGGCGTGATCTCCATGCGCGTGGGTGAGCACCAGGTGCACCGGTTCCCGCACCCCGCGCCGGCTCAGCACGCGGGCGAGGCGCCGGCCGGTCCAGGGGCTCGGCCCGGTATCGATCAGGGTGGCGTCGCCTCCCGGCACGCGCAGGAGCAGGCCATCGCCCTGGCCCACGTCCACGGCCTCCAGGGTCAGGGTGCCCGGAGCCCGCCCGATGCCGCGGGAGGCCAGGAGCCCCAGGGAGGCGGCCACCAGGCCCACGGTCAGGGTCCGGGTGCGCCGCAGCATCCCCTGCAGGTGGGCCAGGGCCAGCCAGCCCAGCGCCAGGAGGAGCCAGGGCCAGAGCCACCCCGTGGCCAGGGGCGCGATGCCGGTGAGGGCGGGTACGAGCCGGTCGCCCATCCAGGTGAGCAACGCCGCCGCGGCTTGGGTGGGGCCGGGCAGGGGCAGCAGGATCAGCAGGAGGCAGAGGGGCGTGAGGAAGGCCACCAGGGGCAGCACCAGCAGGTTGGCCAGGATGCCCCACCAGGGGGCGCCGCCGTGCAGCAGGGCCAGCAGGGGCATGGTGGACAGCCACGGGGCCGCCAGCCTGGCGAAGGGCAGGGCGAGGCGGCCCAGCAGGGGCGACAGCAGGCCCGCCAGGGGCTCCGCGCCCCAGAGCAGGCCCAGCAGGGCCCACCAGGCCAGCAGGAAGCCCGGCTCCGCGCCCGCCGCCGGGTGGGTCAGCAGCCAGAGCAGCAGGGCCAGGTGCAATCCCGCCACCGGCGGCAGCTTCCACCCGCTGGAGCGCCCGATGGCCCAGGCCACGCCCATGAAGAGGCCCCGCCACACCGGCGCGGAGAAGCCCACCAGGCCTGAGTAGAGCAGGCCCGCCGCGATGGCGCCCGCGGCGGCTCCCCGCAGGCGCAGCCGGCGCAGGAGGGCCTCCACCGCCGCCATCACCAGGGTCACCTGGAGGCCGGACACCACCAGGATGTGGAGGGTGCCGCTCTCGGCGAAGACGCTGAAGTGGGCCTCGTCCGCGGGCGGGATGCCCAGGGCCAGGGCGCCCCACAGATCCTTGGCGGTGGGTCCCAGGGGCAGGGCCTCGAAGCGCGCCCGGGCGAAGGCCTGGAGGCGCAGGAGAAGTGAGGGCGCGGGGGGACCCGTGGCCTCCATCAGCTGGGCCGAGGCGAGGTGGATGCGCCGGGGCGCCTCGTCGCTGCGGGCCCGCCAGAGGGGCCGCTCCGCGAGGAAGACCGGCGCGGGCTGGATGGGCCGAAGCTCGGCGCGCAGGCGCACGGGGGTGCCCGGGGCCGGCGGGGCCAGGTCGCCCTCGGCCGGCACGGTGAGGGGCAGGGCCAGGCCCTTCAGGGAATCCGGGGCGGATACCTCCAGCCGGCTCCGCAGGCGCTCGCCCTGGAGGGTCCAGGGGGCGTCGATGCGGCCTTCGAGGGCCTGGAAGCCCGCGGGCAGGGCCACCTCCCAGCGGGCCTTCCGGGCCAGGCCCAGGAAGGTGAGGCCCGCCAGGCCCAGGGCCAGGGGCACGACGACCCAGCGGCGGAACCGGACCAGGGGCAGGGTCAGGAGCCAGATGAGGGCGCCCAGGGCCACCCAGCGGCCGGCCACCTGGCCGTCCCAGCGCTCGGGCACCAGCCAGGGCACAGCGCTGGCGGCGGCCAGGGCCCAGGCCAGCGGCCAGAGCGGGGCCCCGGACAGGCGCTGCCACAGGCTGGATCTGGAGAGCATGGCGCCCAGTGTAGCCAGCCTGTCCAAACCTTGACAGGGGCCTCCCCGCCCGGGACCCTGACTGCATGAATCCGGCGCGGGTCCTGCTGGTGGACGACGATCCGACCATCCTCGAGGTGGTGGGAACCCTGCTGTCCCGGCATGGGCACGAGGTGGTGGGCACGGGCTCCGGCCGCCGGGCCGCCCAGTTCCTGCGGAACGAGGCCTTCGACCTGGCCGTGGTGGACCTCATGCTCCCGGACCTGAACGGCCTGGACCTGGCCCGGGAGGCGGTGGCCAGGCCCGATACGGTCGTGGTGGTCCTCTCGGGCTCCACCTCCGTGGAGACGGCCCTCCAGGCCATGCGCATGGGCATCTACGACTACGTGCCCAAGCCCTTCCGCACCGAGGGGCTGGAGCACACGCTGCTGCGGGCCATCGAGAAGGCGCAGCTGAACCAGGAGAACAAGCGCCTCCGCGAGCAGATCCAGGGCCAGGAGCCCGAGCCCCTGATGGTGGGCTGCTCGGATGCCTGGCAGAAGCTCCAGACCCTGCTGCGGCGGGTGGCCCCCTCGCCCTCCACGGTGCTGATCACGGGGCCCTCGGGCACGGGCAAGGAGCTGGCGGCCCGGGCCATCCACCAGTGGAGCCCTCGGTCCCAGGGGCCCTTCATCCCCATCCACTGCGGCGCCATCCCCGAGACCCTGCTGGAGGATGAGCTCTTCGGCCACGTGCGGGGCGCCTACACCGATGCCCGCACGGACCGGCCCGGCCGCTTCCAACAGGCCGAGGGCGGCACCCTGTTCCTGGACGAGGTCGGCACCATGCCCCTCAGCCTCCAGGTGAAGCTGCTGCGGGTGATCCAGGAGCGGGAGTTCACGCCGCTGGGATCGGCCCGCACCCTGAAGGCCGACTTCCGCCTGGTGGCTGCCACCAACGAGGACCTGGGCGGCCTCGTGGAGCAGAAGCGGTTCCGGGAGGACCTGTTCTACCGGCTGAACGTGATCCCCGTGCAGATCCACCCCCTGCGTGAGCATCCCCAGGACATCCCCGTGCTGGTGGCCCACTTCCTGCGCAAGTTCGCCCGGGAGCTGCACCTGCCCCTCAAGCAGGTGGAGCCCGCCGCTCTGCAGGCCATGGAGGCCCATGCCTGGCCCGGCAATGTGCGCGAGCTGGAGAATGCGGTGGAGCGGGCCATGGCCCTCGGCTCCGACCCCGAGCGGCTGCTGCACCAGGACCTCCCCGCCTCCGTGGCGGGCCTCCTACCCTCCCCGGCCTTCCCGCGGCTCCCTCCGAACCAGGAGCTGGGGCGGTTCCTGGAGGACCTGGAGCGCCACCTGATCGAGGAGGCCCTCCAGGCCACGGGCTGGAACAAGAGCGAATCGGCCCGCCGCCTCGGCATGCGCCGGACCACCCTGCTGCACCGCCTCCGGGCCCTGGGCATCCCCCTGGATCCGGGGGACGCGGAAACCGCTCATCCCGTGGAGGCGCCTGATGCGTGATTCCCTGGTGGTCCTCCTGCTCTCCTGCCTGCCTCTGGCCGCCTGGTCCCCCAGGGTCCACGAGGCCCAGACGGCCAAGGCCATCCGCCTGCTGCCCAAGGGCATGGCCGCCCTGCTGCGGGCCCATCCCCAGGCGCTGCTGGAGGGGGCCCGGGGCGTGGCCAACGACCAGCCGCCCACGGTGGAGCAGGTGGAGGCGCAGTTCCGCACCGTCCTCCGCCTCAGCGACGAGCACCGGCGCCCCGAGGAGATCGTGCGCGACCTGGGCGTGCTGGCCCACCAGGTGCAGCTGCTCACGGATCCCTCCGCCAGCGACGGGCTGAGCCCCCTCCGCGAGAGCTTCGAAGCCTACGCGGACCAGAACCTGAGCCACCTGCTGGTGACCCAGGAGGCCTACTGGGCCGCCACAGGGGGCCTGGACCCGGGACCGGCCCTGCGCCGCCTCCTGGCGGTCAAGCAGGAGCGGAACCGCCGGCTCCGGGACCACTTCGACGAGGACACGGGCCGCCGCATCGGCCCCTGGGACGACCTCTCGGTTCCCTTCGCCCAGCTCCAGCTGGCTTTTTCCAATGGCGTCCACGCCACGGCGAACCTCTGGATCCTGGCCTGGCGGGCCGCCGGGGACCAGTGGGAACTCCCGCAGGAGCGATGAATTCCGCCACCGGCGAGGCTAGGCGAAACCACGCGCATCGGATATCTTTCCAAGCATCCCCTCTGGAGAAGTCATGGGCACCTATACCCGCCTCGGGTCCTACCTCCTGGCCTCCGAACTGGCCAGCGATCCCTTCGGTTCGATCCACCGGGCCGTGGTGATCGCCGGGAGCAACTTCGACCGGCACATGCTGGTCCGCACCTTCTCGGAGGAGGTGAACCAGGCGGGCCTGGGGGCGCATCTGGCGGAGGCGGGCCGCGTGGTGTCCCTCCTGGGCGGCGCCCGCACCTTCGGCCAGGGCTACCGGCTGGAGAGCGGCAAGACCCCCCACGTGGCCTGGGATTACGTGCCCGGCCGCAGCCTGGCCCAGCTCATCGACAAGGCCAAGCAGGAGCAGATCCCCTTCGGCGTGGACCATGCGCTGACGGTCATCCAGGGCGTGGCCCAGGGCATCGTCCAGATGCAGGCCAAGGGCGCCGCCCACGGCGTGCTGAGCCCCCACAGCGTGTGGGTGAGCTTCGAGGGGGCCGCCCAGGTGGTGGACGCGCCCTTCGCCGCCCTCGCCAAGGGCGCGCTGGCCCGGACCCCCACGGTGAAGCGCAAGCTCGCCCCCTACCTCCAGGGCCCCGAGAACGATGCCCTCCAGCAGGACCTCTTCGCCCTGGGCGCCGTGCTCTACGAGCTGCTCACCTTCGAGAAGCTGCCTGTCGGCGGCGACCTCCAGGCCACCCTGGACCAGGCCACCCTCAAGGCCGCCCAGGAGGATTCGCCCCTGCCGGCGGAGATCCGCGCCTTCCTCGGCCGCCTGCTGCTGGGCCGCCAGGCCTTCCCCACGGTGGAGGCCTTCAGCACCGAGCTCGAGCGCGTCCTCTACGACGGCGAGTACAGCCCCACCACCTTCAACATGGCCTTCTTCATGCACACCCTGTTCCGGGAGGAGAACGACCGGGACGCCGCGGCCATGAAAGCCGAGCAGGGCGACAACTTCCTGGCCTACACCGCCGCCGGCGAGAGCCTGCGCAGCGGCGCCACGCGCGTGGAGCACATCGACGGCCACGCCGAGGAGCAGGCCAGCCAGAAGAACAAGACCGTCCTCATCGGCGGCGGCCTCGCCGCCGTGGTGATCCTGGGCCTGGGCTACATGTTCTTCGGGCGCCCCAAGGTGGATCCGGCAATCCAGGCCCAGCTGGTGGAGTTCCAGCGGATCAAGGCCGAGATGGAGGCCCAGAAGGCCGACCTGGACGCCAAGGCCCGGGCCGAGGCCGAGAAGACCGCCCAGCTCCAGAAGCAGCTCAGCGAGACCAAGTCCGCCGAGGAGAAGGCCAAGCTCCAGAAGCAGCTCGAGGAGAACCAGCAGCGTAAGCAGGACCTCGAGCGGCAGCAGAAGGCCGCGGAGCAGCGGATGGCCGAGCAGAGGGCCGCTGAGCAGCGGCTGGCGGAGCAGAAGAAGGCCGCCGAGACCAAGGTGGCCGCGGCCCCGCCCGCGCCCGAGGCGCCCAAGCCCCAGCCCATGCAGGAGGCCCCGCGCCCGGCGGCCGTGCCCACCCCCACGTCCGTGCCCACGCCCCAGAGCGCAGCCCAGCAGGCGGCCTCCCAGGTCAACGACCAGCCCGCCCGCGTGGTGAGCCAGGTCGTGCCGATCTTCCCCCTCCGCGCCGTCCAGATGCGCTGGGAGACGAACCTGGACCACTTCGTGCGCCTGAAGGTGTTCGTCGGCGAGCAGGGCCAGCCCCTGAAGGTGTCCGTGGTGGAGGGCGTCTCCGGGGCCTTCGGCTTCGACGAGGCGGCCATCGACGCCGCGAACAAGTCCACCTTCAGCCCCGCCATCCGCGACGGCAGGCCCGTGCGCGGTTGGACCCCCGAGATCATCTACAAGTTCCCCAAGCGGAGATAGAGCTCCGGGAATTCACGAAACGGGCCCCTCGGGGCCCGTTTCACGTCAGGGACTGGGCCGCCTCGTTGGCCAGGCGGTCCACCCGCTCGTTCTCCGTGTGGCCCGCGTGGCCCTTCACCCAGCGGGCCTCCACGTGGTGCCGCGAGAGCTGCGCGTCCAGGGCCTGCCAGAGATCCGCGTTGAGCACGGGCTTGCCGTCGGCCTTCTTCCAGCCCCGCCGCTTCCAGTCCTTCAGCCAGGTGGTGATGCCCTTCACCACGTACTGGCTGTCGCTCTGGAGCAGCACCTGGCAGGGCTTCGTGAGGGCCTCCAGGCCGCGGATGGCCGCCGTCAGCTCCATGCGGTTGTTGGTGGTGTCCGCCTCGGGCCCTGAGCCTTCCTTCTCCTGGATGCCGGAGGCGAGATGCACCCGCAGCAGGTACCCCCAGCCGCCCGGACCGGGGTTCCCGAGACATGCGCCATCGCAGTAGAGCTCGATCTTCATCCCACCAGAGTAGGGGATGAGGCCGCCACCTGTGCCACGGCCTTGCGGAGCAGCTCCACGCCCAGGTCCAGATCCTCCGGCCGGAGGTTCATGGCGGGGCGGAAGCGCAGGCCCTTGAAGCCCGTGGAGAGGATCATCATGCCCAGCTCGTGGCCCTTGGCCACCACGGCATTGCGCAGCTCCGGCGTGGCGATGTCCAGGGCGCAGAAGAGGCCGCGGCCGCGGGGGTTCGCGGTGAACTCGGGGAAGTCGCGGTGGATCTCCTGCAGGCCCTTGAGCAGGCGCTCGCCCTGCTTCACGCCGTGCTCCAGCAGGTTCTCCTCGCGGATGACGTCGATGATGCGCGTGCCGCGCACCATGTCCACCAGGTTGCCGCCCCAGGTGCTGTTGATGCGGCTGGGCACCTTGAAGACGCCTTCCACTTCATCGAGCCGCTTGCCCGCGGCGATGCCGCAGGTCTGGGCCTTCTTGCCGAAGGCGATGATGTCGGGCTGCACGTCGAACCACTGGTGGGCCCACCACTTGCCGGTGGCGCCGAAGCCCGTTTGCACTTCGTCGAAGATCAGCAGGAAATCATGACGATCCGCGAGGACGCGGAGCTTCTTCAGGAACTCGCCGCGGAAGTGGTTGTCGCCGCCCTCGCCCTGGATGGGCTCGACGATGAGGCAGGCGATGTCATCGGGATTCTGGGCCACGGCGGCCTCGATGGCCGCGATGGACTCTGCTTCCGCCGCCTCGATCTGGGCCAGGTCCATGGGGAAGGTGAGCTTGGGGTTCGGCACCCGGGGCCAGGGGAACTTGGGGAAGTACTGGTGCTTGCGGGGGTCGGCGGTGTTGGTGAGGCTCAGGGTGTAGCCGCTTCGGCCGTGGAAGGCCTCGCGGAAGTGGATGACCTGCGAGCCCTTCTCGCCCTTGCCCGCCGCCAGGTTCTTGCGGACCTTCCAGTCGAAGGCCGCCTTCAGGGCGTTCTCCACCGCCAGGGCGCCACCGTCGATCCAGAACAGGTGGGGCAGGTAGTCCGGCGCCGCGTAGGTGCCGAAGGCCTCCACCCACTCCGCGAAGGCCGTAGTGTAGATGTCCGAGTTGGCGGGCTTGTTGACCGCGATCTCGCCCAGGTGCCGGACGAACTCCGGCTCCCGCAGGCGGGGGTGGTTGTGGCCCAGGGGGGTCGTGGCAAAGAAAGTGTAGAAATCCAGATATTTGCGTCCGTCCCGGGCATCCACGATCCAGGATCCGTGGGATTTCTCCAGGTCCATCACCAGATGGAACCCGTCCACCAGCATGTGGCGGCCCAGGGTGTCGAAGACGGCGTTCGGATCAACGTGCAGGCTGGTCATGGCGGCCCTCAGGGATGTCGTATTCAATGTATGGTTGGGTCTGGAGCGGAGAGAGGCACGCATGATTCCCTGGATATCGGTTCAGGAAGCGCCATTGGATGCCATGGCTTTACGAACTGTCATGGAGGATCCCCACGCGGGCGCGCTGGTCCTCTTCGAGGGCCGGGCCCGGGATCACCACGAAGGCCGCCCCGTGCTGGAGCTGGCCTACGAGGCCTACGCGCCCATGGCCGAGAAGGAGCTGGGCCTCCTGCGCGAGAAGGCCATCGAGCGCTATGGCCTCACCCGCTGCGCCGTCCACCACCGCATCGGCGTCGTGCCCCTCACCGAGGCCGCCGTCATCGTGGCCACCAGCAGCGCCCACCGCGCCGAGAGCTTCCAGGCCGCCGCCTGGATCATGGACGAGATCAAGCAGCGCGTGCCCATCTGGAAGCGCGAGCGCTACAAGGACGGGTCCGAGAGCTGGGTGGAGTGCACCCACAGATTCCAGATGTAGTGGCAGGGCGCAAACCGCTGCGCGGTTTGCGCATACGCGCGAGTGCAGCCCGCGCGCCTCGATGGGCAGGATCTCAAGGATTGATTTTCGCTTAATTTTCGTTACATTGGGATCCCCCAGGAGGTCCCGGTGCTGGCGATGTGGGTTCCCGAACTGCCGTTCCAGCTGGCCTGCGGGCGGGACGGCACGCTGCGGGACCGGCCCCTGGCCTTCCTGAGCCCCGAGAGCCCCCGCTCGCCGGTACTCTGGTTCGCGAACCGCCTGGGCCGGGCCGAGGGCCTGGCGCCCGGCCTGCCCCTGGACCAGGCCCTGCGGCGGGCGCCAGGCCTGCGGGTGCTGGATCCCTCGCCCCAGGTCTGGTGGGAGGCCCAGGCGGACCTGGGGGACTTCCTCCAGCACTGGACGCCCCAGGGCCAGCTGGGCCGCCTGGGCGAGGCCCTGGTGGAGCTCCAGGGCACCCAGCGGCTCTTCGGCCCCCTGGCGGACACCGCCGAGCGCATCCGCCGCGAGCTGGCCCAGCGCCGCGGTTGGGCCAGCCATGGGGGCCTGTCCCTCAGCGCCACCGCCGCCCAGCTGGCCGCCCGGGCCGAGCACGAGCTGGAGCGGGTGGGGGAGGGGGCCGAGGCCGACTTCCTGGCCCCCCAGCCCCTGCGCCGCCTGCCGGATCTGGCCCCGCGCCTGCACGACCGCTTCCACCGCCTGGGCCTGCGGGCCTTCGGCGACCTCCAGCCCGTGCCCCTGCCGGTGCTGGCGGAACTGACCAACCCCAAGCTGGCGCCGGACCTGCGGGCCCGGGTGCGGGGCGAGGACCGGCCGAAGCTGCCCCTGCTCACGGAGCGCCCCGGCCACGCCCGCCACGGCTGGCGCCTCCAGCCCCCCCGCCTGCCGGAGGAGGTGGCCCTGGCCACCCGCTGCCTGGACTGGCTCTGGTCCGACCCCCGCCACCCCCGCACGCTGACCCTGCGCTGGTGGGACGTGGACGGCGAACCCCACACCTGGCGGGCCGCCCCCGAGGACCTCACGGCGCCGCCCCTCGTCCTGGCCCGCCGCCTCCAGCAGGCCTTCCTGGCCCTGGCCACCCGCCGCCTCCTGGTGCGCGAGGTGGAGCTGCGCCTGGCCTGGGGCCTGGGCCGCGAGCGGGGCCTCTTCGAGGACCCCCGGAACGCCAAGCTCGAACGCCTCGAACCCGCCCTCGCCCGCCTCCGCCGCCGCTTCCCCGACCGCGCCGTCCTGCCGGGGTGGATGGGGCGGGGGGTCTCGTGTTGACAGGGAGATTAATTGTTCTACATTTATTGGAGCCGGGATGATCTTTCACTGGGACGATGAAAACCGGGCCCACATCGCTCGGCACGGCGTCTCCGAAGCCCAGGCGGAGGCGGCTTTCCAGGCTGGGGATGCCACGGTCTTTCCCGATGCCGCCCGGCTGAATCGATGGGTGCTGGAGGCCGCCGTGGAAGATCGGACGCTCAAGGTGGCTTTCGCCAGAGTCTTCCCCGAGGGCTTCCGGATCATCACCGCGCATTGGATGAGCCCCAAACGCAGGAGAACGCCATGACTTCCAAGAAAGCCAAGCGCATGTCCATGGCCGAGTTCGAGAAGGTCTCCGAACCTGGTGAACCCCTGGAAACCCTGCGGGCCCGCCAGGAGGCCGATGCCGCTTGGGCAGAACGGGCCTTCCAGGGCAGGGAGGTGTTGGGGACGCCTATCCGCATCCGCCGGGGAAGGCCAAAGGCCGGGGATGCCGCCGCCCCCACTGTGGTGAAGGCCATCCGGCTGCCCGAGGCCCTCCTGGAACAGCTCCAGACCAGGGCCAAGGCCGAAGGCCTCTCTCTGAACGCGCTCCTCCAGGTGGCCGCTGTCGAATACCTCATGCATCACCGGGGGGCCTGAGGCCTCCTCTCTCACAAAAGATCTCCACAAGATGTCCTTTCGTCTCGTGTATCGGCTTCGCCGATACCGAGAGGGACACGAAGGGGAAACAAGAACACGAATCGCTCTTGGTGCCTTTCTTCGTGTCCTTCGTGGAGATCCTTTCTCCTCTGGTATGCCCCCCCATGTTCGCCCTCGGCATCTCCGATTTCTCCATAGGTGAAGGCGTCTACCCGGCCAGGCAGCTGCTGGAGCTGGCGCGGCGCCTGGGCTACCGCGACCTGGTCTGCTGGGACCGGGGGGTGGCGGGCTACCCGAAGCTGCGGGGGGAGCTGGAATGGATCCACGAGGCCCGGCGCCTGGAGGGCCTGCCGCCGGATCCGCGCTGGGAGGGCTTCCGCCTGCACCTGGGCAGCCGCTTCACCTGGCGGGGCCACGGTTACGGGGCGCTGCCCTTCAGTGACGATGGCTACGCCGCCCTGAACCGCCTGCTCTCGGCCCAGGCCCACGAGGGGACGTCGGAGATCCCGGGCCTCGGCGCCCCCGAACCGCCCCGGGACTGCGTGCTGCTGGCCGACGACCTCGCGGGCCTGGACGCGCTCCTGCGCGAGGGCCTCTACGGCGCCCTGCTGGCCCATCCCCGGCGCGCCCAGGAGGCGCGGAAGGCCCTGGCGGCGGGCCTGGAGGTGGTGGCGCCCCAGGTGCTGCGCTTCCGCACGGCCGAGGGCCTGGAGATGCACCGGCTCAAGCGGGCCATCGAGGCACAGGCCACGCTCATCCGGACGGAAGCCCTGTGGCAGCCCGCCGAGGCCGCCGTGCCCCGGGCCGACTGGGAATCGCGCTTCCCCTTCTGCGAACCCGCCGTGGCGCGGGCCACGGCCGCCGTGCTGGAGCGCATCTCGGGGTGGCGGATCCATTGGGGGAGCTGGGAGGTGTCGAAGCCCCTGGGCCGGGAAGCCGAGGACCTCGAAACCCTCCTGCGGACGCGGGTGCGGTCCGGCGTGGCGGAGAAGTACGCCCGCGCTTCGGCCGACCTGCGCGACCGGGCCCTCCTGCGCATGGAGCGGGAGCTGGACCTCATCACCGCCATGGGATTCACCCGCTACTTCCTGCTGGTCCAGGACATCGTGCAGGCCCTGAGGCACAAGGGCCTGCCCACCCGCATCTGCGGACGGGGCAGCGGGGCGGCCTCCCTGGTGGGCTACGCCCTGGACCTCAGCAACGTGGACCCCGTGGCCACGAACCTCATGTTCGAGCGCTTCCTCACGCCGGAGCGCAAGGACCCCCCGGACATGGACATCGACTTCGCCTGGGACGAGCGCGACGCCGTCATCCAGGCCGTCTTCGAGCGCTACGGCCGCGACCGCGTGGCCATGGTGGCCAACCACGCCTTCTTCAAGGCCAAGGGCGCCCTGCGGGCCGTGGCCCAGGCCCACGGGCGGCCCGACAGCGAGCTCAAGCAGCTGGCCCGCTACGTGCGCGGCTGGGAAGGGGGCCTCCCCCGCGCGGCCGAGAACCCCGCCTGGGACACGATCCTGCGCCAGGCGGCGGCGCTGAGGGGGCACTTCCACCAGTTCTCCGTGCATCCCGGCGGCACCGTCGTGACGCCCGGGCCCTTCTGGGAGCACGCCGCCTTCCAGCCCGCGCCCGCCAAGGAGGGCGTCTCCACCACCACCTGGGACAAGGACGGCGTGGAGAACTACGGCCTGGTGAAGATCGACCTGCTGGGGAACCGCAGCCTGGCCGTCATCCGCGACGCCTACGCGGTGCTGGGTGACGCCGTGCCGGCGGACCCCGGCTCACATTCCCGCGGCGATGCCGCCACCCAGGCCCTGCTGGCCCGGGGTGACAGCATCGGCGTCTTCTACGTGGAGAGCCCGGCCACGCGCCAGCTCCAGCAGCGGGTGCGGAAGGGCGACTTCGAGACGCTGGTGATCCACTCCAGCCTCATCCGCCCCGCGGCCTACCGCTGGGTGGACCGCTACGTGAAGCGCAGCCGCGGCGAGGAGGCCTGGGAGCCCAGCGATCCCGTGTTCAACGAGCTGCTCTCCGAGAGCCACGGCGTGCTGGTGTACCAGGAGGACGTCATCAAGGTCTGCGTGGCGCTGGCGGGCTGGAGCCACTACGACGCCGACCAGCTCCGCAAGCTCCTGGGCAAGCCCGACTGCGAGGAGAAGCTGCCCTACTTCGAGGCCCGGTTCCGCGGCGGCTGCGCGGCGCGGGGCGTGCGGCCTTCAACGGTGGACGAGGCCTGGGACATGATCCGCACCTTCACGGGCTACTCCTTCTGCAAGCCGCACTCCGCCAGCTACGCCCAGGTGAGCTTCGAGAGCGCCTGGATCAAGGCCCACCACCCGGCGGTGTTCTTCGCATCGGTGATCACCAACCAGGGCGGCTACTACCCCGCCATCGCCTACCTGGGCGACGCCCGGCGGCACCGCCTGGTGGTGCGCGGGCCCGATGCCAATGCCTCCGCCTGGGCCTTCACCGCCGAGGGCGAGCAGGCCCTGCGGGTGGGCCTCATGCAGGTGCAGGGCGCCCTGGCGAAAGAGGTGGAGGCCCTGCTGGAAAATCGGGAACAGCGTGGCCCCTTCGCGGACCTGGACGACCTGCTGGGCCGGGTGAAGCCCTCCGTCACCACCGCCGAGGCCCTCTGCGCCGCCGGGGCCTTCGACCGCTGGGCGCCGGACGGCGACCGCACGCGCCTCATGTGGGCGCGCCTGGGCGGCGTGCCCGCCGGCGTGCGTCCGCGCCCCACGGACGCCTTCGACCGCGCCGACCTGGAGCTGGCCACCATGGCCCTCACCCTGGAGATCCACCCCGCCGCCCTGGCCCGCGTCCGCAAGGGCGGGGGCCCCGACCGGGTGGCGGATGTGGGCAAGGCTTCACCACGGAGACACGGAGCGCACGGAGGAATCACGGAGGAGACCACAGAGCATCCCTCCGTGATTTCTTCTCAGAGCCCTCCGTGCCTCCGTGGTGGATCTTTCTCCCAAACCCGCCTCCGCTTCTGGGCGCTCGTGGTGGCCGACAAGGAAGTGGCCACCGAGCGGGGCGAGCGCATGCAGTTCGTCACCTTCGAGGACGAGACCGGCCTCTGCGAAGCCGTGGCCTTCCCCCCCGTCCTCAGGCGCCGCCAGCGCCCCTTCCGCGTGGGCGAGGTGGTGTCCATCCGCGGGAAGACCACCCTGCAGGACGGGCTGGCGGTGTTCGAGGTCCAGTGAGCGATGGGCTCAATGAAGGCTGGCGACGGTCTGGATGAAGGCCCCGATGACCTGCTGGGAGGTGGTCCGGAAGGCCACGGTCACCTTGAAGGCCCGGTCCCCGGAGGATAGCCGCAGCTCGTAGGGGGCGATGCCCAGCGCCTTGAAGCGATCCCGCCCCACCTTCCACCGGATGCGGGTGAGGGGTTGGTTCACCTCCACCACCAGCTTCTCCGGCGCCCCCTCCGCGAACTCCACCAACCAGGGCGCCCCCTCCTCCACCGCCACGACCCCGAGCCGGACGAACGTCTCCCCGCCCTCCGTGAAGCACTCGCTGGTGATCTGGACCCCCGGCGCCTTGGCGTGCGTCGAGACCAGCGGGGCGCAAGCGGTGGACAGGAGGATCAGGGCGGCGACGACAGCGGGGTGGGGCCGGTGCATGAGGGAGTTCCTGGATGGAAGCCGGCTGGCTCCGCCTGCACCAAGGCGATGTGCGGAACCGGGGAAACAGGATGTTGGGAGCGCGGGAGGCCATGCCGACGGAGCCCGAATTGAGCGTGGGGTCAGGCACGCTATTCGGATACCTCAGCCACGAGTGCTTCTCCAAGGTAGATCCTGACGGGAAAGGTCAGCCGGCCCGTCAGCGCATATTCGGTGGAAGCATGGGCTCCGGGCGCTAGGAGGAGGACCATCGGGAGCGTGTCATCGGCCAGATTCCGCTCAAAAACTGGGAAGACCTGAAGGCCGTCCTTCCCGACATAGCTCAAAGCCTGAGGCTCGAATTTTCGTACATGGGTCGTTTTATTTTCTAGGGACAGGGTCACCCTCGCCCGGCCCGAGAATTTCCGTTCGCGGTCGAAAAGCTTGTACCCGTTGAGTTCCGTAACCTGGATGGAGATCCCGTCGTACACAAAGGCGTGCGTGGGAAGCTCCTTGGCGGAGCATTTCACCACATCGTTGGCGCGTACAGGCAAGGCCAGGAGCGCGATCACAAGGGCACTAAGGATTCGATTTTTGAGGTGCATGGCGACTCCTTGAAGTGGGACGGATGAATGAAGAAAACCGACCTATCCTCCGCCAAGGAACATGCAGAGTCGAGGGCGCGGGCGGTTGAGAGAGAGGGGAGGGGAGTGCAGACGGGGTCCGAGTTGAGCTAGAGGTTAGGCCAAGGGGCGAACTCAAGCAGGAGGCGTTATTCGTTTCTTGATTGCTGCCGGAAATTCGTAAATCACCTTCAACAGCATTTCAGTGAATGAAAGTAGTTCTTCAGCATCTATACGAGTCATTACGGTGATTTCGTGATTAGCTTCATTCGCTTTGGTTCGAATATGGTCGACCCAGCCCTTGGCGTCCGGCGGGATGTAATTATTCTCAGAAAGGTGCTCGACGTATTTAATGAATTTATCGCCAGGTGCTGCACCTTTTTCAACAGCTATATGCATCAATATTTTTCTGCAGCAGAGCACCGAGGCCGTGTAGCATGACGCGGACATCGTATTTCTGGCTTCATCGAATAAATCGCGCAATGACTGTTCTGGAATTCCATCGACGGATTGTCCAAATGGCTTGCCTGGGTACTGACGATCGTCTGGATCAATAAAAGTCGGACGTGTGCATTGATGACAAATGAAAATCGAGGCAGTTGGCCGATTGTTGCCAGGGTTAACCCCGTACCACCCTTTATCGGGCGCAACCGAGGCTCCACAGAAACTGCACTCATATTGCTTTGCCGGTATGTTGCTGAGGTTCTGCCAAGCGATTTTCAAGGATGGAGGAAAAGAAGAGGACATGGACGCTCCAAATGAGGCCTAACGAAGGAAGCTAACCGGCCCCGCCTGCACCGAAGCACTGAGCGAAGCCGAGGAAGCGGGAAGCTGAGAGAGAGCGGAACGCAATGCAGGCGGGGTCCGAATTGAGCGGAGGGTTAGCTGCGTGCGACACCTTTAACCAAATTCTGACCGACCACCTGGAGGTTTTCGATAAGAATACGTACATCGCTCTCGGTGATGACCACTTTTCGCCCTATTAGAGAAGGATGAGTCCCCGTCCTGGACGCGTAATCATCATCAATGACTCCCATTTTGTGTGCCAACAAGTGCCGCTTTTGGAATTGCTCACAGACGAAGGACCACTGGGCTGTGTTTAAGCCCAGTGAGATGTCGATTCCATTTTCACGGAGCAACTTTTCTTTTGTAGCCGCAATATTCTGGAATGAGAGTTTGCCGGGCAGGTTTAGGCAATGCTCCCTCCCAAACCCATCGAATGAGGAAATAACGTCTTCTAGCGCGTTCTCGACGAGCTTCGATTTGATCTCATCGGCCGAAATTTTGGCGAGATCAAGGACCTTCAAAGCTAGATCAAAGTTCGCATTCAGGATCTGGAATGAGTTGTGGACGCCGCAATCTGGACAGAATCCAAATGCTCCGTATATCGCGTATTCAAGGGTGCAAGAAGAACAGGTCAGTCGCTCCTCTAGCTCAGATTCTGTGTAATAGGCAATTGGAGTTGGTTGCCCCTTCACAGTTATTCCGATTGAGATGAAAGCATTCGGATCTGGCCTTCTCTCCATTCGTTTCATTTGTTGTAGGAGATCGCCGGAGATCTGATTGAGGACCACTGATCTCGCATATTCGAGTTGCTGTTTCGTCCAGAACACATTCTGAAGACCGACATGATTGCAGTACGGGCAATGACATTCTGAAGCAGAGGGAAGGCCAGTCCCGAATTTGATTTTGAAATATTTCTCGCATGTTGGACATTCTCTGCCCGTGTAGCCACCTTCATCTGGTGCAATTTTCACCGGAATCTCCATGGTTACTCCTTAGCAGCTAACGAATGAAGCTAACCGGCCCCGCCTGCACCGAGGCGCTGAACGGAGCCGAGGAAGCGTGTGGTTGAGAGAGAGCGGAAGGCAATACAGGCGGAATCCGAGTTGAGCGCAGGGTTAGGGCGATGGTTCGACGAAAATCAGAAAGGGATGTCTTCATCAAAAGTCCCTTCTTCATTTTTAGGACTATCTTTTGTGGCAAGAATGTAAGATTCAATTAGAAAAAGGTTCAAGCTGGCTGTGAGGTTAATTGCTAGGTTGGCGTACCGTTTGGGAACATCTTGGATGGTCTCGCCTTGACCATGACCTCCGAGGCGGTTACGGAGAAATGCAACACTCATTAGAACACTTTCACCAAACGCGGCATCAAAATTGGCAATTGATATTGGAGAGATGACATTTTTTGAATAATTACGAATAAGAGTAGAGGCATTTCCTTCGGTGCTGCTCAGAATGGTTTTAAGTACGCTTTCAAATGATTTGCATGCATTAACAATAGCCCCCTTTGTGTCACCAGAAGAAAGATTATTTCTTGCCTCATTAAATTCATTCAATGCTCCATCAAATCCTTCTGCTTTTAAAAGTTCATATGACTTGGCAATTAGATTTAATTCTATGAAGGTGGAATCAACTTGGAAAAATTGACCTCCACTTAACCTCCAAGGAGAAGATTCGACTTCGAACGCCAAATTGATTTCATTTTGAAAATTCAGCATACGTTCTTCGGGTAGTTGTGTAAAGAAAAACTCAATAGCATCAAGAACTTTTGAAGGATAGGTTCCGAAGATGAATCCTTTTAGATCAACTTTACAAATTTGACCGTTCTCATCTCGAGCTTCAAGTTCGTCAACTCCATATCTACGCCTTAACTCGGCTTCTGTTTCTATAATTGCGCTGGTTTGACTACTCCAGCTTGAATAGTCGTCGCGCGTTTCAAAATCAAAGTCGAATTTTTCGATAATTCCACCCAAACGCTTTCTCAGACGGTTTGGCAGGCTGAGCACTAGCCGCTTTTCAATCAAGGCCGTCTTATGGGTTCCTCGCTGAATTGGGTGGGTAGGACCTCAGCGGACTGGTAAGGCTGGGACCATGGGTGGATGGACGCGAATGCCCTTTTCACCATGGCGCTGGGTTTGACCTCCCCTTGGGAGGTGAAAGATCTGGTGTTTACCGCCGAGTCACGGCGACTGGACATCCGGATCGACTTCCCACGGGGGGCCTCGTTCCCGTGTCCGGAGTGCGGCGAATCCTCGAAGGTCCACGACACCGAGGAGAAGTCCTGGCGGCACCTAGACTTCTTCCAGCACTCGGCCTATCTGACGGCGCGGGTGCCGCGCTGCCGCTGCGACCAGCACGGGGTGAAGCAGGT
>NZ_AUAU01000031.1 GCF_000428885.1 Geothrix fermentans DSM 14018
GCACCCGCGCCGTCAGATAGGCCGAGTGCTGGAAGAAGTCTAGGTGCCGCCAGGACTTCTCCTCGGTGTCGTGGACCTTCGAGGATTCGCCGCACTCCGGACACGGGAACGAGGCCCCCCGTGGGAAGTCGATCCGGATGTCCAGTCGCCGTGACTCGGCGGTAAACACCAGATCTTTCACCTCCCAAGGGGAGGTCAAACCCAGCGCCATGGTGAAAAGGGCATTCGCGTCCATCCACCCATGGTCCCAGCCTTACCAGTCCGCTGAGGTCCTACCCACCCAATTCAGCGAGGAACCTGTTTGTGTGGCGCACATAAGCAAGATGTCGCATATCGGAGGCTCAAAGGAGATCAGGTCCCTTGCGCTCATGTACCCTGCGGGAAGTTCAAGGGTACGGGCCTTAACCTTCGCCCACTCGGCTGAGGACAGGGGCACAAGGGTCATGTCATAGCCGCACTTTGGCATGAACCGAGAGCCGAAAGTCTTCACAATCGGTCCAAGCATTGGCGCATCAGATCCGCTTTTTAGATCGATCCCGACCACTCTTAACGTCGAGTCATTCTTTGACAAGGACAGAAGGAACTCGGAGCAATTAGGGTGGGTTGACCTTAGCCACTCGATAGCCATTTTCCCGAACTTGATATTGTTTTCACGTTTCATTTGCTCGCTCATCCAGAATGCGTGGGGGAGGTGTTTATTCTATTAATGAATTGTCTGACGTTCTCCCCGATAACCAGCCCAGGTATTAGGGGTCACGGCCACTCCTTCCGAAGGAGCTGCTCTAAGCGAAGTTTCACTTCCCGGCGGGGTAGCCTGCAGCGGGGATGGCTTACGATCAATTCTATTCTGGCGGCAAGCAACACTCTGGGGACGGTTCCGGCTCCTATAAGCTGGTCAATAACCCAAAGAAAACCATGGCATTCCAGGCCTTCAGCCTCAGCCAGGGAGCGTAAGGCTCCATCACCGGTTAATAAGGTGTGGCCATCTCGACGAGCCAAGGCGAGAGTAAAACTATCCGGCAATGAGATTTGCTTCGACCGCGCTCGATAAGACTGTGCCAACAGAACGCCCTCACCATCCAGTTCTAGAACCTTCAAACCCAGAGCAAGAAGGTTTTCGCCTCCATAGGCTTTGAGTTCTCGCTCAAACAAGACATCTGGTACTGCAAACGTGGCTGAGAGGCTGAATACGGATTCAAGTAGGGATCCGCGCTCAAGGTCGATCAGAACCGACGTGTCAGAAACCAGAATGGTCATGTCAAGACTGACTCACTGATCTCCTCAGGCCTGTCCATTCGTCCAAACAATTCGCGCGCGGTGATTCCGAGAAGCTCGGCAGCCTTTGCTTCAGACACGAGCCCTTCCGACATCGCACGGTAACAGAGTCGCTCGAATCGTTTCGGGTGCTCTGGCTGAATGGGATTCGGCTCCGGGAACGGGGGGCGACGCCACCCTTGATCGTTGAAGTACTTGAACAGATTTCGATGCAAGGTCTCACTGAAGATCCCGAGATCTTTGCAACGGTAGGCGATTGCCTGGACGCTGACTCCGAACATCTGTTTGATCTGAAAGAGTTCGCGAATTGAGATGCTTGTCCGACTCCTTCCGACCTCGGCCCACAGCACCTCGCGGGGCATCAAAAAGGCGCTGGCGAACCGGTGAGAGGCTTTCTCCTCGTCAACGTCGTGGGCCACTGAGAGGATCAGGTGGCCTAGTTCGTGTGCGAGCGTGAAGCGTTGACGCTCTCCGTTGACGTTCTGATTGATAATCACCACTGGAACTGCTGCGCCATTTCCTCTTCGTGCCTTACACATCACTCCAGCCACGTTGTCTGAAAATGGTAGGCGAAGCACCTTGACGCCTCGCTCCTCAAGGAATTCTGTGAGGTTGGGAATGGGTTCTGTCCCAAGATTCCAGGAGCTTCGCAGGCTGGTGGCCGCGTACTCCGCATCCGAGAAGTCCCTCACCATGAACGGGGCTTCTGAGGGGGGGGTCCAAGAGGCGCTTTGCGCCCCGACAAGGTCTTCGACCTCTAAATAGCGTTCAATCTCACCAAGAACGGTGGCGGCGACCGAGGCCTCTTCCTTCTGGCTCGTGATGGCCTTTTTCCGAAATTCGACTCCCTCAAGGCGCAGGTCGCTCTGGCTGACCAGGTACTCCTCTGTCACGCCGAGCGCTCGAGCCATGGCGATGAGGATTTTCGACCCCGGCATCATCTCGTCCCGTTCGTACTTGCTGATGGCCTGGGCGGAAACAAGGTTGTCAATCTTGTCTGCCAGTGCCCTCAGGGAGAGGCCGGCGCTTGCTCTTGCCTGACTAAGCCTCTTTCCAATCATTGTTTGCCTCCAAAGTTGGCATGGTTGACAAACACCACGCAATACATCATACTTGTAAATCATGAGCTGGCAAGGACGTCTTGTCTGTTCGACACTCTTCCTTACGGCCTTTTGGAGCCAAACACCATGAACGACAACCTCCACCACCACTCGGATGGCGCCTCCGAGTCTAACGGGTCCGACCTGCCCCTGGTTGACAAACAGGGGCACGAGCAAGGGGAACATCCACATCCAGATCACCCGGGAAAGGTCCAGGTGATGGTGGACGGCCTTGCTAAGTTGGTTAAAAAAGGGAAGTACCTGGTATCTGAGTTCAAGGCCGAGGTTGGGGTGGCTCCCGATCTTGAGCTGGATCAGGTTGTCGAAGGGGTATTCCAACCGCTGGGTGACAACGCGGAGATCCACATCAAGGGCGAGGAGATCTTCGTCAGCCACGTTCGACAAGGGGGCTCGTCGTGAGCCTCGACCAGGGCCAGGTGGCCTTTCTGCAGCAGATCTGTCCGGGGGCACGACAGGTCGCCGAGGCGGGTCAAGAGATGGTCCTTTTGCCTGGGCTGAAGGTATCTCTTGGGGGCGTCGTCCGGATTATGGACGGTCTTCTCTGTCCCTTCTCCCACAGCAATTACTCCACCCGACTCTTCCTTTCGGAATCCTTGCAAGCCGAGCGCCCCAGTATCGGGCCGCATGCGGCGAATTGGAGTACGCACGTTCTGCTTGGTCGGGCTTGGCACACCTGGTCCTGGAATAACGTTCCAGCGCACTTGCCCCTGGCTCAGATGCTTATCGCTCACCTTGAGGCATTGCGATGAAGACCATCTTCCGCATCACCCAAGGGCTTCTGCGCGACATCCACGCAGACTTGGACCGTCCTCATGAATTTGCAGCTGAGCGCGTTGGATTCATCTCTTGCCGTCAGTCGACCCTGCCAAACGGAATGGCGATCCTGGCCGAGAGGTACCTTCCAGTCGATGATCAGGACTATGTTGACGACCCCGCATTTGGCGCGGTCGTCAGTGGTTCGGGTTTCCGCAAAGTGCTAAGCCTTGCCTACAGTGATGCGATCAACATCTTCCACATTCACCGCCATGAATGCTTTGGTCAGCCGGGCTTCAGTCGAGCAGACCTCGCGGAGAGTCGGAAATTTGTCCCTGACTTCTGGAAGGTTCGACCTGGGATGCCGCACGGGGTCATCGTTCTAAGCCAGGACTCTGCTCAAGGGCTGATCTGGGATCCAGTTGACCGCCTCCCCAAGCCTATCGACGAAATCATGGTGGTCGGTATGCCCCTCCGATGGATGTGGGAGGCGTGATGAGTCGGTTCAGCAGACAGAGCTTCTTGGGAGAACGCAGTGATGCCCTCCTTGGTCGATCCAAGGTTGCAATCGTTGGTCTGTGCGGAGGCGGATCGCATATCGCGCAGCAATTGGCCCACATTGGAGTCGGGAACTTCGTGCTGTTCGATCCCGACCACGCGGAGGATAGCAACATAAATCGTATGGTCGGCCTTACATGGGCTGGGGCTGTATCTGAAGCAAGCAAAGTTCAGGTAATGCATGAACGAATTCTCGGCGTGAATCCCGACGCGAATGTGGAGCCCTTTTCGACTCGTTGGCAGGACAATCTCGGACCGCTAAAGGAATGCACCGTGATCTTTGGGTGCATCGACTCGTTTCAGGCTCGGGTAGAGCTTGAGGGGTTCGCCCGACGCCACATGGTGCCCTACATCGATGTGGGGATGGATGTTTCGGGAGATCCGAATAGATTCGTAATCACAGGGCAGGTCATCCTTAGCCTTCCTGGGTATTGGTGCATGCGCTGCATGGGGTACCCCAGCGAAAAGAGGTTGAAAGAGGATGCCGAGGCATACGGCAAGGCGGGTGGCAGGCCGCAAGTGGTTTGGCCCAATGGGATCCTGGCCTCGATGGCTGTGGACAAATTTATGCGCCTCCTGACCCCTTGGAACGACGGGCCCGAGTCATTGCCCGACCTTTACACGGAGTTCGATGGAATCCGCCAAGTCCTGAAACCGCATGCAGCTATACAGGCTCTTTGCGCCGCCCAAAAGGTTTGTGGGCACTTCCAAGAGGCCGGATCATTGGGTGACATCCACATCTAATTTTCAGGAGACCGGAAGAACCCCAGTCTCCCCCTTCGACCAATAGGAGCAAGCATGGGCAGAAACACGAAGCAGCCGTCACCAGCGGTCACGAAGCTTGCGGCAACCACCCTATCTGATCCTTCAGCCTCGAAGGTGGCAAAGAGCCTCGCGGCCTCGGTTCTTGCTCAGTCTCACACACCGAAACAGACGGGAGCGGAACTTGAATCAGTCGCATCCAAGGTGATACAGAGTGAGAAATATTCGGATGATACGAAAACTCTCGCTGGATCAGTTCTTTCTCAGAGCAACAAGGAACGTTGAATTTCGCGTGAATGACTTAATGATCAAGGCTGGCCATACAGCGGATTGGGATTTCATATCCCAGTTTCGAAAGGCCAGTGATTGTTCGTAAGACCAGCTACCCTGATGCCATGTCTGTGAGCCGCGAGAAGCTCCATGAGGAGGTGTGGGCTGAACCACTGCTGAAGGTAGCGGCTCGCTACAACGTGTCCTCTTCCTTCCTGACCCGGGTATGCAGGCGAATGAATGTTCCTTGTCCCCCTCGGGGCTACTGGATTCGGAAGCCAGACGGGTTGAGGTCCAAGGTCCCACCTCTTCCAAGCCCAGAACCTGGTGATGAGCTTGCCTGGGTCCGAGATGGTGGACCGGTACCGCGCCAACCCTACCCTTCACCTTCAACGGAGAGGGCGCGAGGAGCCAAGGCTGTACCCGCAAAGACTGACGAGACCGGTCGCCATGCTCACCTGATCGGAATCGAGACCCTCTTCGAGAACGCCACAGTGATGAGCAATGACTACCTGAGGCCCTCCAAGCGGCTCTTGGCGGATCTCTATGCCACCAAGAAATCCCTGCCCCGGGTGATCGAAGCAGCCAGCCAGCTCTACCTGCACCTGGAGGGCAGGGGCTATCGGGTTGGCTTCAGCCCAGTGGGGGTCTACTTCCACAGACCGGCCCTTGCCTACTGTGAAGGAAAGTCGGCGGGTCAGTCGTCCTATGATGGGTTGAATCCGGCAAGGCCGACGCTCGTGTATTTCGGGACCATGCCCATCGGGCTCACCGTCTTTGAGCAATCTGAGGAGGTCGAGGCTCAGCTGCGCAGCGGGAAGTGGGTTCGGGTTTCTGATATTCCTCCACCCTCGGGGAGGCGGAGGAGTTACGAGCCGAACTACTACACCTCCACCCACGAGTTCAAGACGGGGCGGGTCGCGGTTCGCGCCTATTCGCCCTATAAGGATGTGCCCTGGGAGCGGACCTGGGTAGAGGCCGAGGAAGGTGGGTTCCCGGTGCTGCTCGATCAGATCGCAGGGGCCTTGAAGGCGCAGGCGTCACGCCTGGTCCCGCTCGTGCGCGAGGCCGAGGAGAAGGAGCGGATCGAGCACGAGAGGCGCGTGGCGGAGCATGAAGCCTGGTTGAGGCGGCGAGCCATCGAAGAAGAGCAGGAGCGGCTCGCCAAGCTCGAGAGGGCTCGTCTCAAGGCCATCCAGGACAGCAAGGACGAATTGCTGGATCTTATGAAGCGATGGGATCAGGCCAAGCGCGTGCAAGCCTTCCTATCGGAGGTAGAGCGTCTCGTGGAGGAGGCACCATTGGAGGAACAGGCCAAGCTCTGGGAGCGCCTTGAGCAGGCACGAGACTTCCTCGGATCCATCGACCTTCCGGCCCTGTTCAAGAAATGGAGGACGCCCGCAGAGTTTCAGGGTGGTGCGTCTCGGCCTGCTTCGGAACCTAAGGACGCTCGTGGAAGCCCTGCGGTGCAGGAGCGCACGGAAGTCGAGCTTCGGAGCGAGGTGGATCTCTGGAAGCGCCGCTACATCTACGGGCGCAGGTGACAATCAGCCTTATGTAACTTAGTGGTTCGAATCCGATGGGCAAAGACACTGAATCCTTGGCCGAAATCCAGGGGAGAACGTCAATCGATTTAAGAAGCCAGAAGCTGGACCGAGGATTTTGAAGGGAGTGGCGGGATCTCCAGGTTGTCCGAGAAGAACATTACTTCGCTACCCTTGTAGCGATCCTTAGCGCTGTAACTGAGCGCGTAGCGGATGTTCCTCACTCCTTGATACAGATCCCTGATGGCTGGCACGTCATCATAAGAGACCAGCCAATTCACGCCCTTGAGTTTCATTACGGCTTTGGCGACCGCAGCATGGTCTTCGTAGGAATAGAAGCTGTCGTAAAGCCGCTTCCCTTTCACGAAGTATGGGGGATCAAGGTAGACCAGCGAGCGGTGAGGGATCCTCCACTTCCTGGTCTTTAGGAATTCCACCGTATCAAGGTTAGTCAGGAAGATCCGATCTTTGAATGATGCGATCTTCTGAATGCGGTGGACCAACACCTCTCGATTGAATCGGGCATCCAGTTTCCACTTCCCGGCCTGATTCTTCCCACCAATGACGCCGCCACCGATGATTCCAGAGCGATTACAGCGGTTGAGGAAGAAGGCTGCGAACCCGAGGTCCAACTCCTCTTGCATGGACGGTGCATCATGAATGGCCTTTTGTTGGTGCCATGTTTTCATGCTCAGTGGGACGTTGAGGATACGCTCGCATAGCGCATCCGTTTGATTAAGAACTGAGGACCAGAATGCGTAGACCGAAGCATTCAGGTCATTGACACAAATGCTCGAGACATTACCAAGAAGGAGAAGTTCAAGGGCGACCGCTGCGCCACCAGCGTAGGGTTCGACGTAGCATCCGTTCTCCAGGCCGTTGGATACGATGATCGCCTTGACGTACTCGGCGAGCTTCGCCTTCCCACCAGGGTAGCGAAGGGGGCTGTAGTACCGTGGCGAGGGCATCGAGAGTCCTATGGTGAACGTGTTTAGTCTATAGGCCTTGCGAGAAGACGGCCACCATGCCCTCCATCGCCTAACCAACTAGTCAAGAGGATGCATCCTCATCTCTTCAGGAGTATGGCCCAAGCCGGAAGAATCCGTGGCCATGATTCCCTTCTTGGATTCAAGCGCTAGTGTCAGGATGGGGGGAATCTGCATAAATCATGACTCTATCCGGAGACAGCCGTGACACCCCTCAATATCGTCAACACCGTCGTCACCAGCGAGTCACCCCTGGTGAAGCTACTTGGGGAGTTCGACTCCTCGTTTGTTGGATACGTGTATGGGATGCGTTTCGATGAAGTGCTGGTTCTGACTAACGACGAGTTCAAACAGAAGGTCAACGGCATTCCTCACAATTCCTTCTTGGTCGCTGCCGGCTTTCATCCTGAACGATTCGCGGAGGCCCATCGGACCGATCAAGAGGTGATCCTTCTCCGGGTGCTAGAGCCCGTGGGGCTGCCCCAGGACAATGATTTTGTCCGAACCCGGATCGAGCACCATCAGCGGCGGACGGAGCAAGAGAAGTACCCGGGCGACGTCCATGACGGATTGGATCCCATCACTGCTGTAGAGCTTCAAGCCGGGGGGTTGAAGTGCAGCGTGCTAGGGACCTTCTTTGTCGATGACGACGGACAGCTTCGCCTTGGCAGCGACATCGAAAACTTCATGAGTCTTTCCCGAATGCGGGCATTCAAGCCCCGCGCCGAGGCTCTTGCAGCCATCGTCAACCACGTGAACCCTGAGGTTCGCGCCAAAGCTGCGGAGGAGGCCAAGAAAGCTGGCTTCAATGCAGTGCCTTCACCGATTCACATCGGCACTATCCGCTACACCTCCACAGATCGACTCCATCGTGCGAAGGATGAACCTCTGGTCGAGGTGCTCATCCAGCCGGCGGATTTTCTTGCCCGGCGAACTGCGGTGCTCGGCATGACCCGCACGGGTAAGTCGAACACTGTAAAGACGACCGTGTCATCAGTCGCCCTTGCAGCCATGGGGGACGACATCCGCGTCGGCCAGTTGATCTTTGATGTTAATGGGGAGTACGCCAACGCCAACCATCAGGACGATGGAAGTTCCATCGCAGACGTCTTCCCGGATATCACCGTCCGCTACCGTGCTCTTGACACACCCGGCTTCGAAGACCTTCGGACCAATTTTTTTACCGAGGTAGACCAAGCGCTCAAGCTTCTCCAGTCTCTGTTCAAGGCCGAGAAATCTATGTTCTCTGGTCAGGACTTGGACACTTTTATGAACTCCACGCTTGAAGAACCTGAATCGACCGACCGTTCTACCCATACTCGTTGGGAACGCCTGAAGGCCGTGTTCCAATGCATCCTTTTCCGCGCGGGCTACGATGTGCCGCAGGGCTTTGTGATCAAGGTCCCCATCGTGAAGGCGTTGGTAGACCAGGTGCGTGCCTGGGCGCAGGCACAAACGCCACCTGCGTCGGTTAGCGTACCAACCAACGACCGGATTCCCGCCGCAGAGGCGAGTGCGTGGTTTGAGCAGCTTCGGACCATTAACCTCTCCCTCCGCGCACAACAAAAGGCGCAGGGCGCTTCGGAGATCGGTCTGCGGTCGAGCACCCCTGGTAACCCCTGGGTCGACCCGGTTCTGGAGGCCTACCTCAACATACTCGCCCGAAAGAACAATAGAGACATGGACTTCGGTGGGTTTCGTGCTGTCTCCAAGTACAAGCCTTACCACTCCAGCCGTCGTTCCGCCGACGTCACCGACGAGGTCATCAGCCATCTAGATGCGGGGAAGATCGTCATACTTGACCTCTCTGCTGGTCCGGTGGAGATCCGTACCGTGCTATCAGAACGCATCGCGCGACAGGTCTTCGAACGCCAGATGGCTACCATGCATGCCGGCAGGGTGCCGCAAAATGTGGTTCTCTATGTCGAGGAGGCCCACAACCTGGTGGGTAAGAAGGAGGACCTGAACGGTACGTGGCCTCGTATCGCCAAGGAGGGTGCAAAGGCCCGCATCGCCTTTGTGTACGCGACCCAGGAGCCGTCATCTGTGCATCCCAACATTCTCGCCAACACAGAGAACTGGTTCGTGACGCACCTAAACAACGACGATGAACTTAAGACCCTCGGGAAATTCTACGATTTTGGCGACTTCATTAGTTCTCTCAAAGCAGCTCAAAACGTGGGGTTCGCTCGGATCAAGACGCTTTCGGCTCCCTTTGTAATCCCCACCCAAATCAACCGATTCTCTCCAGCGGAAATCAAGGTCAAGGTCGAGCAAATCAAGGCAAGAAGGAGCAAGTAATGCCCTACGACCGCCAAAGTGCCGGCAAAGGGGGGCATTCAGACTTCGTTAGAAACCCTGATGTCCAAGCGTTCCTTGCGGACTGCGATTACATGCGAGAACCCAGCGAGGCCGAGGCGCAGGCCATCGCATCGACCTACATGCCTGCACCTGCCGGGAGCCCTCCTTGTCTCCCCGAGTATGTGGTCGCCTCTGATGCCAGCAAGAGTGACACACCGATCAGTGACAAGCTTCCCAGTACGCAGGTCGGGTTCATCAAGGTGAGCCATGTACTCATTACGATGGACCGATACTCCGAGATGATTGACCCGAAGACGCGGTTCGTAGACCCGTTCAAGGCAGCCGAGTTGCATCGAAGCGCCGCCCCCATCACTTTCACTCTCCCCGGAAGCAACATCCGCTATAAGAATGCAAAAAGTGTGAAGGACGGGTTCCGCAGGGCGGTCTTCCAGCAGCTCAGCACCAACCGAGGCAACGGAGGAGCTAGCCAACTAAAACTCTCCGATACGCTGATCACGATTAACAACAAAGCCATCGCCCTAGAAAAGTGCCCGTCTTGCGGGACCAGACATACGTTCTCCTTCACCCTCGGTGGCCAGCAACTAGAGTGCCCAGCTTGCAATGAGCCGGTCTTTGTCACGGACTGGCTGCGCTTACATGAAGACGTCTCTGATTTTGGAGATAACGCCAGTGCCATGACCCGCATGATGAACGCGGTAGAGCACCTGCTCCTCGCCGCCCTGATTCTGCAGGTTTTCGGGGCCGATGCTCGGTCGCTCGCCAAGATGGCCTTCGTGATGGATGGCCCACTAGCCATCTTTGGCCAACCAGCCAAGCTTCATGCACGGCTCATGGACCTGTTGGCCAATGTCAACGAGAGGCTTCGAGAGTTGGGACTGGAACCTCTCCTCGTGATCGGACTTCAGAAAACCGGCGAAGTTATGGATCACGCCAACCTAATCTCCCGTTTCTTACCTGTAGGAGTTCTGCGCGTGCTGGATGACGAGTACCGAAACAAGTACATCAAGGGGAATGACTCGCCAGCCGCTAATTTCGGGAATGAGACCTACTACGGTCAGGATTTCCTCTTCAAGACCGAACGTAAGCGAATCTTCAATTTTGCAATACCCTACCCCTTTCGAACCAAGAGTGAGGGCGGCAACGAGGCTCAGTTTGCCAGAAATAAGGCTGAATTACCTAGGTATGGGTCATTAATCGAGCGGGCCTGCGACTTCATCCGCCATTTCGAAATGGACCTCTACGAGAACTCCATCGTCCCGGTTGCTCTTGCTCACCGGCATGCTTCGATCAGTATAGTCCCAGGCGGGAAGGTGCTCGACATCATTACCAAGACTGGGCTGCAGCACACACCCCAGCATCGGTGGCCTAAATGACGCTCTCTCCGAAAATTAGTCCGCCTAGTCTGTGGAATCCATCAGTGGTTGATTGCCGCAGATCTCGAGCGCTGGCCAGAGGTGGATCATCTGGCCAACAACCACCGACTTTTCTCGCATAGGAAATCAGGGTTTACGCTTCGTATGATCTATGACCAATTTCGATCCGATGGTTCTTGATTCCTTGGCCATTTCAAATCGATTCGTTGAGACATTCCCAAACCGGCATTCAACTGGTATGCCACCTCTACACCGCCATCCGTTCACTGAAACTCCCGCGTCCTTGTGTTTGTCCATTGCCCCGGTGCAGGTGGGGTGGGTTACTCTATTTCCCGAATGGCTAGATGATCTCTATCATGCGGAGCGACGAGTTCGATGGATATGAACGGCGTTGTGAACCCCTATACAATTCTTGGGTTTTTCCCCGAACAGAGCCCTTCGCTCGATGAAATAAAGTCGAGGTACAGGTTCCTCACCCAAATTCATCACCCAGATGCAGGGGGAATGGCGGAAATCTTTCGACCGATAAATGATGCTTACTCGTGGATTATGTCCAACGATAATCCGGGTCCTTGCTTCTTTGAGAGAAACCAAGCCAAGACCATGAGCAAGACTGGCTGGCGTACAAATGAAAAAGGAAACTGGATCTGCCATCTTCCCGATGGCGCCTACGCGACCGTATTTCGCAAAGAGCCGGGGTGGAAGTGGGCTTGCGGAAGCGAGTGGGCCAAATTTTGGTTTTCCACGGCTGAAGAAGCGATCGCAGATTTTGAAGATTGCTGGATTAGAAAATAATCCGCAGCCATTTCCAGGTGGCCTCATCATCTCTCGCTCAATTCGAACTCACTGCTCAGTCTCCGCCCTTTAGCTCCCGAGCCAACAATCGGGCGACGCTCTCCTGATCAACCAAGGCGATACCCGGTAGCTCATCCGGGAAGAACGATCCAGAGGGCGGGAGATTTTGGGGCCCTGGCTTGTTCCACCCAAACACGAAGTGGATCTGACCATTGGTCTGATGGGTGAGGTAGAGTCGGCTGCCCACGTAAAGCCAGTCGGGGCCATCTCCCCAGCCACCCAGATATAGGTAGATGGGGATGGTCCTGAGGGCCACTGCTGGTCCGGGTTTGAAGGTGCTCATGGCTGGAGAGTGATCCATTGGGGCCGACCCGAACGGAAGTATGGAGGTGTTCTGCTGGAACGCAAGGACCGAAAACCGTTGGTACGACTGGATCCATGCGCAATCAACGCGCAATGATCTGGTCGCGATTGCGCATTTCCGTAGAGCTCATCTTTGGTCAAGGTGCCTGGCAGCTATGGGGGGGCGGCATTCTACTTTCCCAGGCGAGTGGATTGCGCCGACATCCACTCAAGCGATCCGCTTCGAGCCCTCGAACTCCTTCCAGACCTCGTCGCAGATCCGTTGCACGAAGGTCCGCCATTGCCAGATCGAGGCCTTCGGGAACCCTTCCTCAACAAGTCGTTGCCAGGTAGGTCGGTGCCCAAGATTTGCCAGTCGCGTGGCTTCCATTCGAACCTGGTCCGCATAGACAAGATCTCGCTTGGTGGTGCACGACCTCCGCCAGGCATGCCAACGATCTGAGATGGCGCTGCAGAGCTCGGGCTCAGCATTTCGCAAGGTATCTGCGCGTAATCCGACCTGGATCGCCACCTTGGTGAGCGGCAGCGGGCTGTCGGACCGGAGGGCCTCCTTCAAGAAGGCCACCACCTTCATCCAGTCGATGTCACCCCGGTCCCGACGGGACCGCGGTTCCTTCGACCTCTCCTTCTGGAGTGTGAGAACCAACTTGGCGCGCCCGCTTCGGCCGCAGAGAACATCTTCAAGTGAGCAGCCGTGGAGTTCGGCGATCTGGATGATGCGAGCGAACTCCGGGCGGTGTTTTCCGTTCATCCATCCGGAGAGGGTGGATTTAGTGACCCCGAGTAGGCCTGCCAGATTGATGGCCTGCCCATCCATGAACAAATGGACGGAGTCCTGAAGAAAATCCCCCAGTGTCCTTTCTTGGGTGGTTGAGCGGTTGGCCAGACCGCTCACCAACAGGTCCGCCACCATGTTGGCGTGCAGGAGCTTCTTCGTCGAAGGGGTGGTGGCCTTGGGGTGATCATGACGACCCAAATCCCCAGCGCATCTGGGACAGACGTTCGGAAGGCATTTCACCCTACCTGAGGACTTCCACTCAGCTTTGGGACAACCGCAGCTGGAGACCAGGTTCACCTTGTGCTTGGGGCAGCAGGTGACGGCCTTGAAGGACCAGAGCAATCGGGCGTAAGGCGTCGAACCCGACGCGTCCTCCTCGAGGCAAAGCGGGCACCACTTCGACCGTTTCGTCACCAGCCCCCGGGTCGACACAAAGGCACTGAGGAACCCCAGCGTCAGATCCTCCAATCCCTCGCACCTCGTGAGGGATTTCAGCCGATCAGGCCAGTGCCCCTCCTTGACGACCAGTCCATTGAAGGACGGCAATCGCCAAGCTTCCTCAAAGTGGAAGCTCTTGTTCGGTGAAGCCTGGCTGATGTCTGAGAACACCAGCTCGCGAGCCAGAACTTGGGGGGTGAGGCCATGCACATCTGCCAGGCGCTGGTAGTAGCTGCTCAGGCATTCCCGATAGGGCGTTCCCATCCCGAGAGGCTTGAGCCGCACGAGCACCGAACGGGGAGGAAGGCGAACCTTCGGCCCGACCAGCTGGAAAACATCCGGGTGATGAATCATCCGAGCGCTTTCAGTTCGGCATAGACGGCTTTGGACGCCTCGGCCAAGGACTTCAGCGAGGAGGTCCCCAGGGCAGAGGTTTCCAGGAGCCTTTCTCCGTGAAGGGTTTCCCGCAGGATCGTGAGCATCTGGTCTTGGCTGGGAAGCGCGCGATTTAGACAATCCTCGGACCACTTGCCGCCGTTCTTCAGCGCACACTCCAACGCCGTCGTCAGGACCGTCTTCAGGATCCCCACACAGCCGACACAGGCCTCCTGGAGCAGTTCGCCCCTTTCCCCGAGGTCGGGCAGTCCCTTGATGGCCAAGTACTTTTGGAGCTGCCTGACGGATTTGCAGAACTCCTTCCTCTCATCCTCCACATCCGACTTGTAGCGCCTGAAATGGATGACGCCCATCCTACGAGCCAATTGACCGCTCATCTGGGTCAACTGATGCAGATCGTAAGAGCCAACCAAGATCAAGGTCGCCCCCTTGTCGGCCAGGGTCTTCAGGGCGTCCATGTGGTTCTCGAGATCATTACCCCGGGCCTGCCGGAGGATGGGCACCGCCTCATCGATCACGACCATGCGGACCCGACGCTGGGCCATGCTGCCCTCTACCGCCAATCGCATGGCACTGACCGAGGTCCTGGCAGAGTACAGGGTGGTCGGCCTCGGATCGTTTACCCTGAGGGTCTCGCGCTTCATACCGAGGAGGGGCTCCTGCAAGGCTCGGCCCATCTCGGTATAGAACATTCTCCAAGAGAACCCCCGTTCCCCTGAAGCCGGGGCGACGATGGAGACCAAAGGAATGAAGGACGGATCAGCCTCCATTTCCTCCTGGTGGGCCCCCATTTCCCTTTCCTCCAGGACCCGGACCAGCGTGGACTTCCCAACACCGGTGGGACCTGTGAGGAGCAGGATGTTCTTCCCCGACCCGGGGGTGGCCAGGGTGGTCATCTCGGCGAGCGTGTCCGCGATCATCGGGTGGGAGAGGCGAGTTTTCTTGAAGCGGAGACGCTTGTCTTCGTCAGAGAGTTGTAAGGCCTCTTCCGGTGTAGCGGTGAGGGGATTGATCCTAGAGCAGCTCATAGTCGTCCTCCTGGCTCCAACTGGAGCTCCTTTGGGTCTCGTTCTGGTTGGAGGCGGGTGCCTCCGACACCAACTTCTTCAGCACAGGGCGGGGTTTGGCGGGTTTCGTCTTCTCTGATGTGGGTTTCACCGAGCCAGAAGTGTTGGGCTCAATCCCACCCATCCCCAAGGATTCGTAAAGAAGGCGGCATTCGGACTGACGGTCGTCCTCCTTCTTCAGACGGTCATCCCAGTTCTCCGGATCGAGGACCTTCAGCCACTCCGCGATTCGCCCGGGTGCGAGGGACTTCTTCCGGGTGCGATTCTTGGCCTCCTCCAAGGCGTACCGAAGCTCGACTTCGGTGTAGCTCCGGTACTTGGCCAAATGGTTGTTGGCGCACCGCAGCCACTTGTTCTCGACCAGGGCATAGACGAACCGGATGTCCCAGGGATCCACCCGAATCTCCACCGCGGTTCCGTCGAGCCTGGGGGAGCAGAATTCTTTGCAGTGGTAGAGGAAGTGATTGACCTTCACCCCACGCTGCATGTCCACAACCCGCGTCTCCCGATCGACGGGGCTGGGGCAGGTCTCCACCAGGAACCGGTGGTCGTAGGCCACCAGGCGGGTATGCCGCTCCCCGGTCTCCTTGAGGCGCCTGGAAAGGTGCTGAACGGGGCCTTCATGATGCGTCGGGTGCGGATCCGCCCCGTACAGTTCCGTGAAGTAGAAATCCAGGGCGGCGTGGAGAGCCGGCAGGGTCCAGGAGACGAAGTTCTCAGGCATCACCTGCTTGGTGACAGAGCGAACGAAACGGAGAAGCTGGGTGTTGCCGGCCAACTGATTGATCAGCTGACTCTGGGTGGTACCGAACAGGCGCTCCATAACGCTGCCGAAGCGGGCCTTGGCGGAGGGCCGATACCGGATGCTCACGCCATAGAGAGCGCACAGCCGCATCATCGACTTGGAGTGGAATTCCTTCCCGTTGTCGAGCACCAGCATTTCAGGCAGGCGCCCATGACGCCGGACGATATCCCGCATGACCATCATGCAGGAGCGGTAGCTCGGAGGGTCGAAGGTGAGGTAGAAGCCGACCACCGCCCTGGATTCCGCATCTACGGCGAGGGTCAACCAGGCCCGCCCCAAGGACTCCTTCGAATTCGGGAGGCAAAGGAGGATCTGAAGCTCCGTGTGATCGATGTGGACGATCTGGAAGGGGCGGACACCATGCACCTCTTCCTTGATGTGCAGGTAGTTGACGAACTGGCCCTCCTGGTAGGCCATGCGCTTCCCCTGGCGCAGCCTGGTGGACTTCCTTTGGTGGACCTCCTGAGAGAACACCTTCAGCGAGCAGGGGAGGAGGTTCGCGGCCTCGCACGCCTTGCCCAAATAAAGGTAGGCGGTGCGGATAGAGATGTTGTTCGGGTTGTTGAACTTCTCCCGGGTCACCTGATCGATGAGGTCAAGCACCTCCTTGGAGATCTTCCGTTTGCGATTCCCCTTTAAGAAGTGCTTGGGAACTAACGCAAGATTTCGCGCGAGGGCGCTCTCTCCGGCAAGTTCCACGGCCCTTCGATAACGCTGAAGTGTGCGCCCACAAACCGGCACCGAGTCCGGAGCAAGGGACGCTTGCTCGAGCCAGGTCGCCCTGGTCAGCGCGGTCTCCAGTTGCGCCGGCGTGTAATCCTCAAGGTTGGAGCCCTCGACCTTCTTGCCGTGGATGGCCAACGAGTTGGGGATGAGCTTGAGCTGCCCCTTCCGGTGGAGCCTCTCGACGATGTCCAAAGGGAAGTCCTGGATAACCTCCCTGCACTTCGTAGAGACCCGATCCCCGTCGACGAAGAGGATGTCGTACTCGGTCTTGTCCAGAACCAGCTTCCCGCCAGGCTGGATGGCGAAGTCGAGCCGCTCCTGGGGAAGTCCGACCGGGGGAGCCATGGACTTCTGGAGGAAGACCATGGTCGGCTCATCCCGGTAAACCATCACCCGTTCCGTCTCGCCCAGATTGTCGTTGTAGATATCGAAGGCCAGGATCTTGTCGGCGATGGCCTTGTAGATCGTGTCTGCGGTCAGCCCCGGGACATCCATGAGCTGCTTCAGATGGATGGACGTCTTGTCCTGAAAGACCTGTTTCAGGATTTCCAGATCCCGCCCCTCGAGTTCGGGGTAGCCGGCCTCCAGGTATGTTCCAAGGAAGAGCAGGTTCTGGATGTACTGGCGGGGGAGCTCATCGGCGGATCGGAGTTGGTATTCCAGGCCGTGTTCCGCGAAGTAGCCCTCGGCCAGGGGGAAGCGCCAACCCTCCGTCTCACGGAGGAACTTCCCGGGGCTATTGAGGGCGAGTTTGAGGAGACGATCCTCCTCGCGCCACTCCTCCACCAAGATCACGCCCCGCTTGATCAACAGGAAATCCGGGGTGTGCTGGAGCCGTGTGGCTTTCCCACCAGGAGCCTTGACCTTCTGATCAATCTCCATCGGCTGTGGGTAATACTCCAAGACCGCAGGGTCCCACTCATAGCGGAGCATCGCCGCGAACTCGACCGTGTGGCTCTCGGTTTCGATGACCCGGCCCATCTTCTGGCTTGGGTATCGGGTGATAAGGTTCGACCGGCTGGACCGAACCTGCCGGACCGGAGCCTCCCTTCGAGCCTTCGCCACAAGGCGGCGGCCCCCCTCAGGAAGGCCGATTTCATTGAAAATATTCTCAAGTTCAACCGGAGTAAGCATTTAACCTCCCCATTGGTGCCCTATTGCGAATCTCATCTGTTTCAGGCACTTGCGCGGACCACTGCCGAACCCATCTTTGGGGGTACGGGGGGTGCTTCTTTCTTCGTCGAAGCGAAAAGAAAAAAGAAAAAGAAGAAAGAAAGAAGAAGAAAAGCGCCCTGAAGATGCGAAGCCCTGAAGCCAAATCTGGATCCAGGGTTTGAATCAGCGGTGGCTGGGCGAAATGGTTCCGTCTCGATCGCAGGCTGGTGAAGGTACTCGGTTCGTCACTCCAGTCGCTGGACGAGATGGCAAGAGCGAGATGTGTCGGGCTTGAACGTGTCCAATCCTGGGTGCGCTGGGCTGGCTTCCTGATGGGCACGGTCAGGGACATGACGACCGCCTATGAGATAGGGCGGACATCCTTGCACAGTGGGTTTTTTCTCTGTCAAGCCATAAAATGCACTTTGCGCATGGTTGATGCGCAATCCGGCCTGAATTGCACGCACTCGGGTTGTTCTATGTGGTTGCTTTAATTGTTTTACTGCCAATATATAGATTGGTTGGCCCGAAAGTGGACGAATCTAAAAATTGCTATTTGCGTGGGTCTCATCGGCCAAAAAAATATGGGTAGCAAGCGCCTCGCCCGTAGGTCTTCTGACTTGGGTGTAGACCATATGTTGTCGCACCTACGAAAAGAAGCATAAGCTGTCGTTCGCGACAACTTATGCTTCACTCCACAAAAACCCCCGCAGGCGGGGGCTTTTGCTTGGTGGAGGTGGTGGGAGTCGAACCCACGTCCAAGACATGCCGGATGGCGGCTCTTCCACAGGCTTGGTCCGCTCTTGGGCCCTTCCGGCGGGGAACGGACGAGCCGCTCGGTCGGGGCGCCCCCTGATCTCGGCCGCCGTCAGGGGGCGTCGCGGCGGCCCATCTGGTGCCTCCGTCCGGCAGGCCGAAGCCACCCTTTCGGAGGTTTAACGAGCCCGGTACCCAGAGATCCCGGGGACTCGCTCGGAACCTAGGTTGCCCTAGGCAGCGAGAGCCAGTTCGAAGTTATCGTTGGCAGTTTGTTTTGGGCGGCTTGATGAGGGGGCCAGCCGTCCAACCCCCGCCTGCACCAGGCACCCGGATCACGACCTGTCGAAACCGGTCACCCCCGTGTGTTCTGATCACCACACACCGGATGCGGCTGGTCCCGGCGTGATTCCCTCCCTGTGGGGCCCCGCTTCACAAAGCCCACCGGGCTTTGTTCCGCGACCCACATGGTCGGGACCTGTCGAAACCGGTCACCCCCGTGTGTGGTCCCGTGGCGATCTCGCCTCCTCGAAGGGTCGGTCGAAACGGATCCTGAGTATGGAGGCTCGGCTCCGGGGGCACAAGGGAGGGTTCCTACTTTCCCTGCTTCCGCCGGGCGGTGATGGTCTCGCCGCCGACGCCCCAGTTGTCCGTCTCCACCTCGTCGATGGTCACCACGGTGGTCTGGGGGTTCTTGCCCAGCACGTCCACCAGGAGCTGGGTGGCACCCTGGATGAGGCGGGCCTTCTGCTCAGGCGTGGCCCCTTCGCGGGTGATGCGGATGTTCACGTAGGGCATGGCGGCCTCCTGGGAGGAAGCATAGGCCCATTCACAGGGGTTCCAGGAGCTTCCGGTGCAGGACGGCGGCGCTTTCCCCGTCGGCGAAGCGCCAGGGGCGGGCCTGATCCGGAGCGGTGGCGAAGGCGATGCCCACGCGGGGGCCGGCGAGCACGCGGGCAGGGGGCGTTCCCGGGCGCAGCTCCAGGCCACCGGGGGCCAGCAGGTCGTGGCCGTCGAAGGCGCGGTCCAGGCCCAGGGCCTGGGCCACCTTGCCGGGGCCCGCGCAGAGCTGGGGGGTGGCCTTGGCCGCGCGGCGCCGCGCCAGGACGGTCTCCAGCCCCGAGACCACCTCGGCCCCGCGGATGAGCACGGCGGAGGCGTCGCCCTCGGGTCCGGTCACCACGTTCAGCATCCAGTGCACGCCGTAGCAGAAGTAGAGGTAGGCATGGCCCGGCGGGCCCCACATGGGCGCGTTGCGGGCCGTGCGGCCGTGGCGGGCGTGGCTGGCACTGTCCCCGGGCCCGCCGTAGGCCTCCACCTCCGTGATGCGGAGGCGGACATCCCCGCGCACCAGGAGCATGCCCAGGAGGGCCCGGGCGGCGGCGTCGGGGGGGCCCTCGAGGTTCACGGCCGCAGCAGCTTCCGGGCGCGGAGGAAGGCCGCCAGCTCGGCACTGGAGGCCTCGTCCAGGGCCCGCTCAGGCAGGAGGACCGCCCGCGAGGGACCGGTGCGGAAGATCCAGAAGCCGCTCTGGCGCTGGATCCGCTCGAACCCGGCCCAGGGCAGGCCGCCCTCGCTGGCCTCCGTGCGCAGGGTGAGTCCCTCATCGTCGAGGACCACCTCCACGGGCGTGTAGGCGTCAGCCCCGCGCCGGCGCCGCGCCATGCGGAGGACGATCTCCGGCAGCAGGGCGAAGAGCAGGCCGTTCAGAATCAGGAACAGGCCCGGCACCCCCCGGCCCGGGCCGAGATTGAACGCGCCCAGCAGCATCAGCCCCACCCCCGCGCCCACGGAGACCTGGTACCAGAGCCGCTTGAAGGTCCGCGCGCCCCGGAGGGCCTCGTCGGGCGTCAGGGTGTAGGTGGCCGTGATCTGCATGGGCATCCCGGAAGGCTCGGGCCGCGTCGCGGCCCGAGTACAGAAAAGCATTTCACGTGAAAGGGCCCGCGAGCGGGCCCTTTCGCTACTCGAATCGCGAAGCGATTCGAGCCCGCCTCACACTTCGTCGAAGAAGTACGGCTTGAGGACCTGGATGCGCTCCTCGAAGTCGTTCGGGTGGATGAAGTGCAGGGCGGCGGCCACGCTGGAGAGCAGGCTGTTGCCGTCCTGGGGCGTGAAGCAGAAGCCCACCACGCGGGTGTCCGTGGGCATGGCGAGGGTGCTGAGGGGGATCACGGTCTGGTTGAGGATGCGGCCGAAGTGGCCCTGGTCGCGCCCGAAGGAGAACACGGTGTTGGCGTCCTTCTTCTCGGTGATGGCGATGCGGTCGTTGGCCTTGATGCGGGTCTTGAGGCTCTCCAGCGTGGTGGGCCGCTTGAGGCGCAGGTCGAACCAGAGGCTGTGCATGTACTGGGTGGGGAGCTTGATGGCGCTGCTGAAGAGGTTCAGCTCCAGGCCCCGGGTCTGGAACAGGTGGTAGGCGTCGCGGGCGTGGTGGGTGCCGAACTTGCCTTCCTTGTGGGTGCCCACCTGTGGGGCGGGGCAGAAGTCCTTCACCTGGCTGATGTCGTTGGCGCGGCGCATGCAGACGAAGCTGCCTTCGATCAGGTTGTCATCGCCCTCGGCCAGGGCCAGGGTGTCGATGATGCAGGAGAGGTTGTGGGTATTGCAGCTTACGACCTGCACATACTGGCCGCTCTTCTTGAGCACGTCGTCGTTGATGCCGCGGGCGTACATGGTGCCGAAGCCGAACTCGCTGCCCTGGGCGATGAAGCCCTTGGTGTTGTGCTCGTACTTCGTGTAGAGCTTCTCCTTCATGTCCATGCCCTTGGGGCTGCAGTCGATGACCACCGTGGCCTCATTGAGGGCCTGGTCGTGGAGCATGGCGGGCTCGACGCCCATGGCCTTGAAGCCCTCCAGCTTGTCGGGGTCCACCACGAGCTTGGCGCCGCGGCGCAGCAGAGCCTTGACCTTCGGACGCTCGCTGACGCTGTTCTTGTGGAACGTGACGTCGTCGATGCCCAGTTCCTTCTTGTACTCCGTCAGCAGGCCGATCAGCGGCTCGCCGATGGTGCCCGTGCCGACCACATGGACGACGTTTTTCGTGGACATGGATCCTCCGCAGCTGGTCTCTCGGGACGCCCCGCCAGCCCAATGGACGATTTTCTCAGGCACCAGAAGGAAAAGCCACCCGCAAAAGCCCCGTGGGGGTCGCTTGTAACCGGGGACCCTACCAACCTCTCAATTCATTGGCCTTTTTCACCCGCTCCAGCGCCAGGACCAGGGCGCCGGTGCGCCAGGTGCAGCCGTGGCGCTTCACCTTCTCCTCCACGTCGCGGAAGGCCTGCATGAGGATCTTCTCCTCCTTCTCGAAGATCTCGGCCTCGTCCCAGAACAGCTGCTGGAGGTTCTGCACCCACTCGAAATAGGAGACGGTGACGCCGCCGGCGTTGGCCAGGATGTCGGGGATGAGGGTGATGCCGCGCTCCCAGAAGATCCGGTCCGCCTCGGGCGTGGTGGGGGCGTTGGCGCCCTCCACGATGAGGCTGGCCCGCACCTCCGGAGCGGTGGCCTGGGTGAGGACGCCCCCCAGGGCGGCGGGGATGAGGATGTCGCCCTCCTGGGCCCAGATGGTCCCGGGATCGAAGGCCTCGCCGCCGGGGAAGCCCGCCACGGTGCCCCGGTTCGTTCGGGCATGGACGAAGAGGGCGGGCACGTCCAGGCCCTCGGCGCGGCGCACCGCGCCGTCCCGATCCGCCACGGCCACCACCCGGGCTCCCATCTCGTGGAGGAACTTCGCCGCGAAGCTGCCCACGTTGCCGAAGCCCTGGAGGATCACCCGGGCGCCCGCCAGGTCGTGGCCCAGCAGCCGGGTCCAGGCCTCGCGCGCGCAGAGGGCCACGCCCCGGCCCGTGGCGGCCTCCCGGCCCTGGCTGCCGCCCAGCTCCAGAGGCTTGCCCGTCACGCAGGCGGGCTGGTAGCCGTTCTTGCGGCCGTACTCGTCCAGGACCCAGGCCATGGTCTGGGCGTTCGTGTTCAGGTCCGGGGAGGGCACGTCGCGGGTGGGGCCGAGCACCATGGAGAGCTTGGAGATGTAGCGGCGCGTGAGCATCTCCAGCTCGTGCAGGGACATCTTCGCGGGATCACACTGGATGCCGCCCTTGGCCCCGCCGAAGGGGATGTTCACCACGGCGGTCTTCCAGGTGTTGAGGCTGGCCAGGGCGCGGACATCGTCCAGGACCAGGTCCGGGTGGAAGCGCAGGCCGCCCTTCTGGGGGCCCCGCACGCCGTTGTGCTGCACGCGGTAGCCCTTGAACACGCGCAGGGTGCCATCCTCCATGCGGATGGGCATGGCCACCGTGATCTCGCGGTAGGGCGTCTTGAGCAGTTCCCTCATTTCCTGGGAAAGGTTCAGGATGTCCGCGGCCTCATCGAACTGCCGGTTCACGCTTTCGAAGAGGTTCGTGCGCCCGTCCATGGGAGCCCCCGCCGCCATCGCCCAGCGGGGCCTAGCATAGCGCGGCCCCGGTCGCCCGGGGCCGCGAAGGGGGGTCGGGTGGCTGCTACTGCTTCAGGCTCTTGAGGGACACCTGGTAGCGCATGAAGGAGACGCCATAGGTGCCATCGGGCTTCTTGAGGCAGCTGACGGAGAGGATCTTGGTGCCGTCGAAGCCCAGGGACATGTCCTTGACGATGGTCTGGGCGCCGAACTGGCGGGCCGCGGTGTTGTCCACGATGCCCATGTGCCGCATCTTGCCCCAGGACTTGGCGGTGAGGCCCTTGGTGAGGCGGTAGATGCCGGCGTTGTAGGCCAGGCGCGCGTCCTTCACGGTGTAGTCGGGGAAGTTGACGGCATCGGGCCCGCCGGGCAGCTCATCGAGCTTGGCGGCCAGGTGCTCCACGCCCAGGCCCTTGAGTTCCTCGGGCGTGAGGGTGAGGCCCAGGGCCTTGGCGTCCATGTGCATCTGGCGGGCGGAGGGGAACACCACGTCCGGCGTGATGGGGGCGATGAGGGCCACGTGCTTGAAGTCCTTGCGCACCGCCAGGTACTGCAGGTGGTAGAGGATGTCGGCGGGCTCGGTGGCGGCGGGCGGAGGCGTGGTGGGGATCTCGTCACCGCCGCAGCCCACGAAGGCGGGCACGAGGAGCAGGCTGGCGAGGGGCAGCATGAGGTTGCGTCGCATCTGGAGGCCTCCGGAACGGGGTGGTCTGGATGACTGTGAGGATGCAGTCTTCCCACTGCCCTGCCAAGGGAAATTCATCACAATGGGATCATGTATCCCATTGCAGTCATCGCCTTCGGCCGCCTGCGCCTGGAACCCTGCCGGGGGCTGGAGCGGCACTACCTGGACATGCTCCGCCCCTATGCCAAGGTGGACCTGACGGAGCTGACGGAGGGGAAGGGGGATCCCGCCCGCCAGCTGCGGGAGGAGGCCGAGCGCCTGCGGCCCCGGCTGAAGGCCGTGACCTGCCCGGTCCTGCTCACGCCGGAGGGGAAGCTCCGGGACAGTGAGGCCCTGGCCCGGTGGCTGGGGGAGCGCATGGACCGCGGGGAAGGCCTGGCCTTCGCCCTGGGCAGCAGCCACGGCTTCGATCCGGCCCTCAAGGCCGAGGTGAAAGAGCAGCTCAGCCTCTCCCCCCTGACCTTCCCCCACGAGCTGAGCCGCGTGATGCTCCTGGAGCAGCTCTACCGGGCCTTCACCATCCTGCGGGGCAGGGAATACCACAAGTGAACTGAGCCTGGCTGGTCGCGGAAAACACGGAAAAGACTGGTTCGGCCGTCGGTGGACTCAAGCAAAGGATCTCCACGAAGGTTGTCAGTTGGCAGTCAAGGTCTCGGGATTCTTTTCCCTTCGGGCGGGCAAGGATCTGTCCAGCCGAGAGAGGCGCAAGGCCGCGAAAGGGACGCCAGGGACGGCTTCTGGCACGCCTTTCGCGGCCCGCAGGCTTTGCGCCCCTCCCGGCTGCGACCGTTGGCTCCGCTGTGAAGGGAAAAGCAGAAGGTGGGCTCCTCCTTCACGCGGCCTGGATCTTGGGAACCCAGTCGTGCTCGGCCTTGAGCACAGCTCGCATGAGGACAAGCAGCTTGCGCATCACGGCCCCCAGGGCTGCCCTCCAGTGGAGACCCCTTCT
>NZ_AUAU01000032.1 GCF_000428885.1 Geothrix fermentans DSM 14018
GGGTTGGAGCGGATGTTCCTCGAGTCATGAGACCTCCCATTCCAGCGGGAAAGGCCTATGCTGCAAACGTGCGCGCCTGACCATTCTTGCGCATTCGGCTCGAAACCGAGGTTGTCACCGGTCCTACGGCGCGGCACGGGAGGAGGGATGGGCTGAACCTTTGTGACGGCGATTCTCTCAGCGCCTCAACACAAACCAGCACCATCCCTCCGTTTGCCACACTGCCTCCGCTGGAGAATCTCCCCATCGACTAGACAGGGGGCGAGGGAAACATACAAGGACACGAATACGCCCTGCGGGCGCAAAAAGGGCCACGAAGGATCTCCATCAGCCATGCCCTTCGTGCCCTTGCCTTTTCTTCGTGCCCTTCGTGGAGATCCTTGGCTTTTCCCGCTGGGAACAGCCTAATGCACGACACCCAGCAGGCTCCGCCAGCCGGCGAAGCGCATGCCGCCCTCCATGCGGAGCAGAGCCCAGCAGCCATCCGAATCCGCGAGGGGGCTGTGGCAGGTGCCCGTGGGCACGGCCACCCAGTCGCCAGAGCGCAGGTGCGCGGGGCCGTCCTTCATGCCGCCGGCCAGCACCAGGGAGATCTCCGGGCCGCCGTGCCGGTGCAGGGGCATGGGGCGGTCCCCGGGAAGCCGGGCCAGGCTGAGGGAGGCCCCCGTCACGGGGTCGTGCAGGACCCGGGCCACCCGGGCGCCCCCGAGGCCGCGCTTGACCCAGCGCCACTGGCTCTCGGGCGGGAGGTGGGGGCGGAGGGTCTCCAGGGGGTCGGGTCCGGGTTCCAGGGCCTGATCCCCTCCCCGGATATTCCGGCAGTCGCCGCACTGGCCCAGATGCACCCGGAGGAGGAGCGCCATGAGGGGATCGCCGCCGGGCTCCAGGGCGTTCCAGGCCTCGTCCTCCGGGTGGTGCACGGGGCCCCGGGGCACGCGGCCCTGGCGCAGGGCCGCCAGGGCGCCGCCCAGGGCGCGCTCCGCGGCGGGCGCGGGGGGCTCGGGCCAGAGGTCCTTCAGGACTTCCGGCGTGCGCCGCAGGCTGGCCAGGAAGGCCCGGCACGGCGGGCAGAGACTCAGATGCAACTTCAATCCGAACCAGCCGAGGGGCCCCAGGGCGCCCTCCTCGTAGTCCGTGAGCAGGGCGACGGTCTCGGCACAGGTGGGCATGAGCAGCGTCATCGGTCCTCCGCCGGCCGGGGGGCGAACTCCGGCAGCATGGCCCGCAGGGCCAAGCGGGCCCGGTGCACGCGCTGGCGCACCAGCTCCCGGGTGATGCCCAGGTGCCGGCTGATCTCATCCGTGTCCCAGCCCTCCAGGTCGCGCAGGACGAAGACGGCCCGCTGGTCGTCGGACAGCCGGTCCAGGCCCATGCGGACCCTGGCCTTCAGCTCCTCCTGCTCGACCTTCATCAAAGCCTCCGCGTCCTCGCTCCACTCAAGGAGAAGGTCCACGTCCTTGTGATGCCCGTCGTCGGCGAAACGTGGCATCAGATCCTCGATGGCGTCCTCCCGGCGCCGGACCCGCTTGCGCCGGGCCATGAGGGCCTGGTTCACGCAGATCCGGTAGGCCCAGGTGCTGAACTTGCTCGCCCCCTGGAAGCCGGGCAGCTCCCGGAGGATGGTGAGGAGGGCGTCCTGGAGGGCGTCCTGGCTCTCGGCCTCATTGCCCAGGATGCGGTCGACGACCCGGAAGAGCATGCCCAGGTGGGGGCGTACCAGGGCCTCGAAGGCCTCGGCGTCGCCGGCGGCCGCGGCCTGGACCAGGGCCGCCTCGGAGGGGCCGGGGAGGGGGCTCATGCGGTCTCCGGACAGGCCCGACGGGGCAGGCGGATGGTGAAGGCGGCGCCGAACCCCGTGCCCCGGCTGGCGACCCGCACCTCGCCCTTGTGGCGGGTCACGATCTCCTTCACCAGGAAGAGGCCCAGGCCGGTGCCGGCCACCTGGCGGGTCATCTCGTCGCCCACCCGGAAGAAGCGGTGGAAGACCCGGGGCAGGTCCTTGGCGGCGATGCCGTGGCCCTGGTCGCTCACCACGATGAGGACGTCGTCGCCGTCGCCATCGAGGGTCACGGTGGTTTGGCGGGGCTCCCCGGAGTACTTGTAGGCATTGGACAGCAGGTTCTCGATGACGGTGCCCAGGGCCTTGGGATCTGCGTCCACCCAGAGGGGCTCCGGCGAGCGCTCCAGCTTCAGGCCCAGGGACCCGGGCCCCAGGCGGTGGTCCATGCCCTCGCAGATGTCGCCGAGCCAGGGCCCCAGCTCCAGGGGGACGAGGTGGAGGACCAGGCTGCCGGACTCGGCCCGGGCCACGTCCAGCAGGTTGCCCACCAGCTCGTTCAGGCGCTCGAGGTCCTTCTCCATGAGCCCGCGGATCCGCTGGCGCTGGTCCGGGCCCAGCTCCCGGGTGAAGAGGGTCTCGGTCCACACCCGCAGGGAGGCGATGGGCGTCTTCAGCTCGTGGGTGACGGCGGAGGTGAAGTTCCGCTGGCGCAGCTTGAGGTCCAGTTCCTCGGACAGCTTGCGGTAGATGAGGACGAAGCCGAAGAGCACCGCGAAGACCATGAAGGCGCCCTCGGTGCTGGCCCGGAAGACCGCGTGCCAGCGCTCGTCCTGCAGATCCTTCAGCGGACCGGGCCGCAGGGTGAGGTAGGCCGTCCCGTCCAGCAGGAGCGGGTCGTCCGGCGCCATGGGGCGGGGCACCAGCTCCACGTGGGGGTAGGCCGCCTGGATGGCCTGCCGGCGCTCCGCCAGGCTGGGCATGGCGGGGACCTGCCCCTCCACGGAGCCGCGCCGGGAGGAGGGGTCGGGTTGGCTGTGGAGGAGGGCGAGCAGCTTCAGGCTGTCCATCTGCCAGGCCCGGGCCCGGCCGGCCCGCAGGGCATCGGTGCGCGCCTCGAGCAGGCGGCCGGAATCCCGGATCTGGAGGCGGATCCACCAGCCGACCTGGAGGCAGAGGACCACGGACACGGACAGGAAGATGATCCGCTGCAACGAGAAGGTCTGGGCGCGAGGGGCCATGCCACCATCTTGGCAGTGTCCCCCCTTGAGGCCATCCTGGAGTCCGATGTCCAGCCCGAATCCCCCCTCCGGCCCCAAGCCGGTCCCCCCGAACCCGAAGACGGACTCCGGGCCCAAGCCCCTGTCCGCCGGCGCAGGATCCCGGCCGCCCGCCCAGGCGTCGCGGCCTCAGGGGGCGGAGCTGCTGGCGGAGCTGGTGCAGGCCCAGCGGCAGTCCACCCAGGCCATGCACGAGGTCCGGGAGCTGCGGGCCAAGCTGAGCCGGCGCTCCCATCAGATGCAGGTCCTCCAGCACGTGTCCGAGATCCTGGCGGCCACCTCCAAGGGGGGCCAGGTGGTCAGCGTGGTCCTGGAGGTGCTGGTCCAGGAGTTCCGCTGCCCCCGCGCCGTGGTGTGGACGCTGGAGGATGGTGGCTCAGGCTACGTGCCCAAGGAGGGCGCCGGGCTCACCCGCGCCCAGTGGTCCACCCTCGGGCTCCCGGCGCCGAACCCCTTCCCGGACACGCCCCTGGTGCTCTTCCAGAGCCAGTGGCTGGATCCCCCCACGGGCCGCGCCACCCTGGCGGCCCTGCGGGGGCCGGAAGGCGCGCCCCTCTACTTCATCCCCTTCGAGCACCAGCTGCTGCTCATGGGCTTCCTCATCATGGCCCTGCCCGCGGATCGCAAGGTGGAGGACGAGGAACTGGATTCCATCGCCATCCTCCAGCGGCAGGCGGCCATCTCCCTCTACAACGCCTGGCTGTTCCGGGACCTCTCCGAGCAGCGCGATGCCCTCCAGAGCCAGACCCTGGAGCTGGAGCGCGTGAACGATGCCCTGCGGGAGGCCGATCAGCTCAAGAGCGAGTTCCTGGCCCTCACCAGCCACGAGCTGCGCACGCCCCTCACGGGCATTCTAGGGTTCACGCGGCTGGTCATGGACGGCCTCTACGACGACGCCGAGGAGATGCGGTCCATGCTCCAGGACAGCTACACCTCCGGCCAGCACCTGCTGGGACTCCTCAACGACATCCTGGACCTGGCGAAGATCGAGTCCGGCCGCCTGGAGGTGCACTGCGCGCCCACGAGCCTGGCCCAGCTGCTGGACGAGATGAGGCCCATCGCGGAGGCCTACCCGCGCAAAGCCGGCGTGGAGCTGATCTGGCCCGACGCCAGCGCCATGCCCGAGGTGATGGTGGATCCCAGCCGCCTCAAGCAGGTGCTCCTCAACCTGCTGTCCAACGCCCTGAAGTTCACCAAGGAGGGGAGCGTCTCCGTCCAGGTGGAACGGCAGCCGGGCATCATCGCCCTCCGGGTGGTGGACACGGGCATCGGCGTGAGCCCCGAGGGCCAGGCCCGCCTCTTCCAGAAGTTCGCCCAGGCCGAAGGCGGCCACGCCCGCGAGTACGGCGGCACGGGCCTCGGCCTCGTCATCTGCAAGCACCTCATGGGCATGATGGGCGGCACCATCGGCCTGAGCAGCGAAGGCACGGGCAAGGGCAGTACGCTGAAGATCACGATGCCGATCGCGTAGGGCTGCCAGCTGTCAGCTATCAGCTGTCGGTGGGCCGTTCTTTGATCGGGGTGCCCTGGTTCTGCGGACCAGGGAGGAGGACATTTTCTTGATGGCTTGGACTTGACCGATGAGTGATCCGGCCGTCGCCGGGAGAAGGCGGCCGAGGCCGGCGGCGAGCAGGATCTGGTATTCCAGCTCGGAAGCCGAGCCCAGGGCCATGTGGAGGAAGCGCGCGAAATCCGCATCTGAACTCCGTCCGCACCCTTCAGCGATATTGGTCGGAATCGAAGCGGCGGAGCGGCGCATTTGATTGGTCAGGCCGAATCGTTCCGAATCGGGGAACCCGGAGGCCTCCCGATAGATCGCCAATGCCAACTGATGTGCATGCCGCCACACCGCGAGATTGCGGAAATCCTGCATGGTCTGTCCTGAGAGATGCCCCGGATCATATCCGGTCCCGCCCTGGTTTATCCTGAAAAGCCCCAGGGACTCCCGCGCCCTGGTTACTGAAGCTGACAGCTGACAGCTGATAGCTGATAGCCGATAGCCGATAGCCAATCCCGGAGCCCCCATGTCCTACATCCGCCGTCCCCACTTCCTTCCCTTCACCCGTCCCATGGTGGGCGAAGAGGAGATCGCGGAGATGATCGACACCATCCACAGCGGGTGGATCACCACGGGGCCCAAGTCCGCGGCCTTCGAGGAGAAGCTGAAGGCCTACAACGGCGTGCCCCACTGCCTGGCCATGAACAGCGCCACCACGGCGCAGGAGATCACCATGCAGGTGCTCAACCTGCAGCCGGGCGACGAGGTCATCACCACGTCGCTCACCTGGGTGAGCACGCTGAGCACGGTGGTGCTCCAGGGCGGCGTGCCGGTGCTGGTGGACATCGACCCGGTGACGCTGAACCTCGATCCCGCCAAGCTCGAAGCCGCCATCACACCGCGCACGAAGGGCATCATCCCCGTCCATCTCACGGGCCTGCCCTGCCCCATGGAGGCCATCTGGGCCCTGGCCGAGAAGCACGGCCTCTGGGTCATCGAGGATGCGGCCCAGGCCATGGGCGCCCACTACAAGGGCACGAAGATCGGCGGCGACCCGCGCTCGATCATGAGCGTGTACAGCTTCCACCCGAACAAGAACATGACCACGGGCGAGGGCGGCGCCATCGCCTTCTTCAACGACGAGTACGAGAGCCGCATCAAGCGCCTGCGCTTCCACGGCATCGACCGCGACGCCTGGAAGCGCTTCGCCAAGGAGGGCAGCCCGCACACGGAGGTCTACGAGCCCGCCCGCAAGGCCAACTTCATGGACCTCCAGGCGGCCATGGGCCTCCACCAGATCGACAAGCTGGACGGTTTCAACGAGCGGCGGGGCGTGCTGTTCCACCGCTACCTGGAGCTGATGAAGGACCTGGACGAGGTCATGCTGCCCTGGCCCGGCGACGCCGACCACGGCCACTGCTTCCACCTCTTCGTGCTGCGCATCCACCCCGAGAAGGTCGGCCTGGACCGGGACGCCTTCGTGGCAGCCCTCAAGGAGGAGAACATCGGCACGGGCATCCACTACCGCCCGGCCCACATCCATCCCTGGTACCGGGACTTCTACGCGGCGCACCCCCAGCACCTGCCCAAGGATGGCCTGCCCCACACCGAGTGGAGCGGCGAGCGCCTCATGAGCCTGCCCCTGTGGCCGGGCCTCAGCGAGGCGGACCAGGACCAGACCGTGGGCGCCATCAAGCACGTGATCGCCCAGGCCAGGTCGCGGAGCCGCGTCACCCGTTGACGCGCCCCACCAGCCGCTCGTGCGGAAGGGTGGGCAGGGGCGCGTACAGCGTCGCCCGGGGATCGTACATGTAGAGGTTCGCCACCCGGCCCGTGTAGGCGCAGGCGAACTGCTGGAGCTGGTCGGCGAAGCGGGTGGGCTCGTCCCGGTCGCGGAACATGGGGCCCCAGGTGGGGTTGAAGGCGGCCTCCACGGCCTTCGTCAGATTGGTCAACTCGAGGCTCTGGAGCTCCGCCCGCCGCTGGAGGGCCTCGGCGCTGGCGGCCAGGTGCGCCGCCTCGTGATCCAGGGCCACGGCCGCCTCGCTGCTGAGGCGGGGCCCCAGCACGTGGCGCCGCACCCGGTTGCGCTTCCACTGGTCCATGAGCACGGACGCCCGGCGCAGGGTGCGGCGGCGGACGGTCTCCAGGCGCAGGAGGTCGCGCATGTCCTGGGCCCGGGCCTCCAGGAGCTTGAGCTCATGCTCCAGCTCCGGCACCAGCAGCATGGTCCGCCAGGAGGCGTTCTTCTTGGAGCGGAGCACGTCGCCGTAGATGTGGTCGCCCACGTAGAGGACCTGCTCGCCCTCGGCCCCCAGCTGGGCCTCCAGCCAGGCGGCGTGGCCCCCCGTGAAGCAGCGGGGCCAGCCCTCGATGGGCATGGGTTCTGGTGTGTCCAGGAAGAAGGCCGGCTTGCGGCTGGAGACCACCACCAGGTCGAAGTAGTCGGTCCAGCGGGGCCGGGCCTCGTCCTGGCCGTCCAGCAGGTGGCCCAGGACGCCGGCGGTGTAGCTCCACTCGCTGTTGGTGAGGAGGAAGAGCTTCTTGCCGTCGCGCTTGAGGCGGTCCAGGGCCAGGGCCAGCTGGAGGTCCTGGGGGATGAAGAAGTGGCGGTGCTCCAGGATCTCGGCCTTCATCTCCCCGTTGCGGTGGGCGGTGTCCACGGCCCACCGCACGTCGCGGAAGAGCTGGAGGTAGTTGTCGGCCTTCAGCCGGCCCTGGTCGAAGCCGTCCACCAGCCGGGCGAAGAGGTGGCTCTCGGGGATCTCGAAGAGGGTGTCGATGTTGCGGAACCCCTTGGCGGACGTGGACAGCCGGCGCCGGCCGTAGATCGCGTCCAGCTCCGGGCGGGGCATCACCCGCGTGCCGTGGCAGGCCCGGACCACCTGGCGCTCGCGGTTGAGCTTGAGGAGGTTGCCCCGCAGGCCGTCCAGCACCAGGCCCCGCACGGCGAAGGCCGCATCGTAGGCGATCTCCAGGAGCCAGGGGGAGTAGCCGCGGTCACGCACCAGGAACCGGGCGGCCTTCTTGAAGGCCAGCTCGTCGATCTCCGGCGCCCGGTAGCGCGCCAGGGTGTGGTCCATGTCGAAGCCGATGGCCCGGATCTCCCCCATGGGCAGCGTGCGCAGGACGAAGAGCTTGTGCTCCGGCGGCAGCCGGTCCTCCCCGCCCAGCAGGGGCGGCGCGGCCAGCAGGGCGGGGTCCCAGGCGGTCATGGAGCGAGTCTACTCTGGAGTACAAGGATGGACCCATGCGGCGACAGACCCTGATCCTGCTCCCCGTCGCGACCGCCGTCCTGGCGGTCATGGCGGGCATCGCCCTCTTCATCGGCACCTCGTCGGATCGGGCCCGGGATCCGGCGGGCGCCCGTCCCGTGGCCTTCGGCTCCGTCAACCTGCCGCTGCCGGCGGCCTTCCGCCCCGTGGAGGCCCGGACCAACCGGGCCTGGGCCATCCAGATCTTCGAGGCCCGCGGCGTGGGCCGCCTCTGGCTCTCGGCGGAACCGCTGGACGGCACCCCCTTCGAAGCGGCCTGCGAGCGCTGGTTCCACCTCCCGGCCTGGCCCGGGGGACCCCTGAACCATCGCGATGGGGGACACGACCGCTACTTCAAGCCCCTGCCCCTCTTCCGCCAGGGCGCCCTGTCGCTGCACAAGGAGCGGAAGGTGGTGGTGATGGCGGCCTGCTTCGACGCGGGCGGGCACCGCCACTGGATGGAGCTGAGGACCACCCAGGGCTTCCGGCCTGCGGAAGGCGTCTTCGACGCCCTGCTCCTGTCCCTTCGTGGGGCGGATGGGAACGGCCCCGGAGCCGGGCTGGGGGCCGCCTTGGCCTCGGTCCCCCGCGAATCCCGGCACCGCTTTCTCCTGCCGCTCGAAGTCCTGTTCCTCTTTCCGCTGGTGGTCCTCCTATTGCCGGCGGGCCTCCTCTGGATCGTGGGGCGCCGGGCGGGCCGGGCGCCCCACGACCGCACCCAGGCGATGGCGGCCTTCCGCCAGCCCCATGTGGAGGTGGCGCTGGTGGGGGGCGGCCAGTGGAAGTTCTTCCTGGCCCATGTGGCGGTGGTGGAGGGGGATCTGCTGGTGTCCACCTTCGGCACCCCTTTCCTCCGCGTGCCCAGGGCCGTCCATGCGGGCCGCGTGAAGGAGGTTCACGGTTGGTTCCGCCCGCCCTACCTGGAGCTGCCCCTGGATCCGCCCGCCGAGTTCCTCAAGCGGCGCTGGATGTACGGCCTGGTCCCCGGCCGCTTCCGCCTGCGCGTCTACACCGAGGACCTGGTCACCCTGCGCGCCACCCTCGGGGGGTGATACCCGGCCGAAACATCTGAGCCGCCACAGATGAACACGGATGAACTCGGATGAAGAAGCAGCGCTCTTCACGCCTTCATCGTGGGTCTCTGCGGCTGCACTTCCGATCAGCCCAGTCCTTTATCTGTGTTCATCCGTGTTCATCCGTGGCTCATTCAAGGCTACTCGGGCTCGGTGCCGATGCCGTGGGTCGCGACCATGTGGGTAGTGGAGCAGGCTCCGGGGGAGCCTGCGGAGCGGGGCCCCACAGGGAGCGAGTCATGCTGAACTCGCGCGCCGGGCTAATCGGGTTCCGAGCCGATGCCGTGGGTAATGCTCTGATGCCCGAACACCTCCCACGCCAGCTGGCGGAAGCGGTCCGTGTGGCCCCAGTCCTTCTCCCGGTCCATCCAGAGCTTGTAGTGGATCAGCTCGTGCTCCAGGATCCGCTGCTGCACCTGCTCGGGCGTGTGGCAGTTCATCCCGCACACCTGCTGGGGCCAGGGCCAGTCCCGGCGGCGGAGCAGCGGGATCGAGAGGCGGATCTCCGGATGCCAGGTGCCGCGGGAATCCTTCTCGATCACGAAGAGCCCCGCGCAGCGGGCCATGCGCGGCGACCAGATGACGGGGGGCGGCGCCAGGTCCCAGCCGGCGTCATGGAGGATGGCCTGGGCTTTGTGGCGGAGCGTGAGGTGCATGGGTTCATTCTGAGGGAGATGGGGCCGGTTTGGGCTCCCTCTGGGGCATGTGTCAACAGGTGAGCCTGTAACTGAATCTGTCCGAGGTGTCCCGGGGAGGGCTGCCGTTGACCTCATCCGAGGGGACCGGCTCCCTCGCAGAATTCGGAATTTCCCTTTGCCCGGACCTTGCCCCACGAGGTTGATCTCTTCATCCATCCGTTCGATCAGCAGCCCCGGAGCGTGCATAAATGTTGATGGAAGGAGGTGTGCAGTAACTTTGTTGAGATGCAGCTGGCTTAAGATAAACGTCGATAATTCCCATAGGACCTATATGAATCGTCCGAAAAACCAGCATTGGGTCCCGCAATTCTATCTGCGGCAGTTTGCCACTCCTGAGACCCGGGGAGAGGAGGAGGCACAGGTCTGGACTTTCTCCAGGGACGAAAGCGATGGGGAGGAGGTTTGCACCAACGTTAGGAACGTTTGTGCGAAACGATTCCTCTACACCCCTCTTGATGAATATGGCGAACGGGATTGGAATTTCGAAGAGAAGCTCGGTGATTTGGAATCACTACTTGGTCAGATTTGGCCAGCCCTTGCGAATGGCTATCCAGATCTAAGCGAAGTTTCGATGAGAAAAGGGCTATCGCTTTTTGTGGCGGTGATGAGTCTTCGGAATTTTGAAAAGCGGAAAGAGGTCGAAGGAATTCATCAAAGGCTGGTAGAAGCATTTTCTGCTTTGCCTATTGGACCAGATGGGATCCCATCAATCCATACGCTTGTCGCTGATGGTAAATCTTACGAGTTCGATCCGAGTGGTTGGAAGGAATATCGAGAATGGGGCAAGAAGGAACACGATCGTTTTTTCGTGGAGGCGATTCAGTCAGAGGCCGTTCACATTGCTGAGCTGCTGATGAAAAAGCGATGGTCCGTTGTTGTTGCCGAAGCAGACGCTTTCATCACCACTGATCAGCCAGTTGCGCTTCATCATGCAGACCGTGATCGATTCGGATTCAAAACTAAGGGGACTTTAGTTAGCTTTCCACTTTCACCTACTCGCCTGCTCATCATGGACGACATGCATGAAGAGCCCGAAAACCAGTTCTACCCACTCGTAGAGGGACGGATTGGAGCCTTCAACTACATGGCGTGGATTAATGCGAAGCGGGCTCTCATCACCGGGCGCCCTGTTCCGGATGTGCTCGGGGAAATGGTCGCTTGGGCAGACAGGCAGAGATTCGGTCCGTCAACGATGAAGCAGTGAACACTACCCCACCAGATTGATCGCCTCGCGCATCTCCTCCTCACGGGTCTCGATGTAGATCATGGTTGTCTCGACCTTCGAGTGCCGCATGAGCTTCTGGATCGTCGGCAATGGGACGCCACGCTTGTTGAGAATGTTCGCGAAGCTCGCCCGGAGCCGGTGGTCGGTGATGTTCTCGGGCAGGCCGACGGCTTTCGCTGCCCTCCGGATGTATCGGGTGGTGAAATCGTGCCCGCGAGGCTTACCTTCCTTCTCCCCGGGGCAGATGAGGCCGAACGTTCCTCCTCCCTCGGGCTTGAGCTTCTCAAACCAAACAAGCATCACCTCAGGGATCGGCATCACGGGGGCATCCCCGTTCTTGGTCTTGTCCGGGATGAACACCTTCTCGTCCAAGCGAAGGCCGGACCAGCGCATCAGCCGGGCCTCGTGGTTCCGCATGCCCATGAGGAGCTGGGCCCGGACCAGGAATGAGGCGTGGAGGCACCCCTGAGCGTCCACAGCTTCCAGGAAGCGGTCCAGCAGGTCTCCCGGCACAACCGGTCGAGCCTTCCGCTGGACCTGAAGCATGGGAATTTGGGGCCGTTCGTCGAGCCACCCCTTGGTGACGGCGAACCCCAGGATGATGCCGACATAACCGCCGAGTGAGTTTGCTCCGCTCCGGGAGCGCCCCACCAGGTAGCGGTTCATAACCCCGTTGATCGCCGTCTCGTCTACCTGGGACACCAGAAAGCCCCCGATGATCGGCAGGGCGTGCAGCGTAAGGAGCCCCTTGAGGGTCCGGACATAGTTTGGTGTCATCTGGGGCGCGATTTCCTCATCCCAGGCGTCGAAACACTGCCGGAACGTGATCGCCTTCGGCTTCTTGATCCCGACGCCCTCCAGGGAGAGCCGCCCCTTCATCGCGTTGATGTAATCCCTGGCCTCCACAAGGCGGTAGCAGCCGGTCGAACCTGTGTAGATCCGGCCCAGATAAGAGAAGCGGTAGAGGTAGACGCCGCTGACAGGATGCTTCGCCAAGTTCTGGACAAAGTGCAGCTTCCCATCCTCCACGCGACGCCCCCTGGGGCGCACCTTCCCCTGGATTGGCCTTGAGGACACCTGGGGGCCAGGGACCTGGATCGTCCAGGTTTGCCGGACCACTGCCTCGGCCGAATTGCCGTTGACCTGATGCGTGGCTGGAGTAGGGAAAGTAATCGAGCCCAAGGGATCACCTCGGGTCTCTAACAGGACTTCTACGCTCGGAGACACCTGTAACGGCGTCAGGAGTGTGGAGACCCCTGAAACGGGGCACAAGTTTTGTCGGTCATCGGAAGCTATTCACCGGAATTGGTCGGGTGCACAGCTGGTCATACAGACGAGGCCTCCAATCGGAGGCCTCGGTGTTCTTTTTGTTCTGGCAAGCCTTACTGGTCGATTCGAACGCCGTTCAGCGTGAACAGGGCATTTCGATCCTTGGTGAGGTTATCGACCAGTCGGACCTGACCCTCGGGGAAGCCAACCAGGGTCTCGATGATGGACTTCTTGATCCGGTCGAAATGAATACGGCCGGACTTCTTGATGTAGACCACAGGGCCGTCGTACCTGGATTTGAACCCCCTAAGGCGCCAAGTGATGGCCGAGGCGAGCCCCGCCGAACCGACCTCAATGATCTCCGTGCGATAAGTCGTGTCCATTCCCAGAAAGAGGCGGTTATTCATGCCGAGCGTGGTGAGCACCCCTCGCCTGACGAACAGAATGCGATGACCATCAGTCCGGATGTCGGCATGGATGTCAGAGGCATCGAGATAAGACATCTGCATTTCCGCTGCCCACTTGGAAGTTGCCGCCACTACCCCGCAGCCGTGATCGAGAAGGGGGCGCAACCGACAGACAGAGGCATCGGGCAGGATGAAATACCCATAGATGCGCATCAGGCCGCTCCCTTCGAGGTACCCAGCGCCCTATGAGGAAGTAGGCTGGCAAGGCCCTGTGCGGCAGGGCTCCCGGTGATCTGAGGGGCAGGGGCGTGCCAGCCCGTGTTTGTTTTTGTACTGCGGATGTTAGCCATTTTGGCCTCCATGGTTGACCTGGGGACCCCAGGGGCCAATCCGGGTTGATGGGGATTGGCTATCTCTTTAACAGTGGTTTTGCGTTTCACACACCTGAAGCCGCCACAGGTGCGCTCAGGCTCGGGGATCGGCGTCAAAAGAAAAGGGGACCCGTGATGGGGTCCCCTTCGGTGCTCGCTGGCCTTTACAGCAGGATGGGTCTGTCAGGGGCCTGGAATGGCTTTCGGCCTTCGGCCATGGCTTGATCGCTGAATGGACCCGGGCCCATAGATGAGGCCGGAAAGGGCATCACCGCCGGTGGCGCGAGCAGCAGGTGGTCCCCAGGCGGGGTGAAGCATTTGGAGCTGGCCCCGTTGATCCAGTTGGACTTGACGCTCCACCCTGCGGCACGGAGGCAAGCTCCCAGGTCGCGTCGATCCGCATGGTTGGGCTTGGCGAAGCCCTTGCCCTCCTCCAGCTTTCCCTCGAGGAAGCTGAAAACCTCGTTCAGCGTGATGCCCTTTGGGCGAGGGCGGCTCACATAGAAGTCCAGGATCCTAGGAAGCAGGTCGGCGAATCGGTTCTCGACCTGGTGGCGCCCGCTCTGAGCGACCCGCAGGTCTTCGAGTTCGGGGGTCAGGAAGTGCGGGGCCCCTTCGCGGTAATGGTGAAGGGCCTGTGCCCAGATCTGCTCAAGGTTGGCCCGGAGTAGATCCAGGTCGCAGCGCTTGCCCACGGGGATGACCCAGAAGCGGCGGGAGCCCGTGGGGTCGTTTAGAACCTGTTCCTTGTTGGTGGAGGCGACGATGATGCTGCGGCGCGGGTGGGCCTTTGGGGCTTTTCCGTAGGACTCGCGGAAAGTGTCTGTGGCCGAGGAGACGAAGGCCTTGATGACCTCGGCAGGCTTCATATAGGTCATGTCGTCGATCTCGCCCAACTCATGGATCCAGGCATGGTGTAGCACCTTCATGCCTTCGGGGTGGTCCACTTGGATTTTCGAGTCATTGAACCAGCCGGGGTTTACGGCCAGGGTTTTCCAGAAGGTGGACTTTAGGGCTGCCTGGTCGCCGTAAAGGATGGTGACCGTGTCCATCTTGCATCCAGGCTCGAACACCCTACGGATAGCCGCGATGCAGGTGCAGCGCATGTATTCGATGTAGAGATCGCGGTAGACCTCGAAGTCTGGGGTCTCCCCAGCGGCCAGGACCGCCTCCACCAGCAGGGGGAACCTGTCCTGGCCGTCCCACTGCGGAAGGCCCAGAAGGTGTTCCATCACGGGGTGGTAGGCGTTCCGGGCGGCCACGAGATCCACTACATCCCCGACGGCTTCCCCGGACCAGCTATCCCTGAATGTCTTTTCAAGGTAGATCCGGACCGAGGTGAGGTTGCGATTGAGGTCGTCCAACTCCAGGTAGTCCCGTTCCGGGGTACGGACCTCGATGGTGTTGGTCATCTGGTTCAGTCGAATGCCGCCCTGAAATTCGGTCATCGAGCCCAGGATGGCCTCAAGGTTGGACCGGCATTTCAGGATCTGGCCGCGATTGTTGAAGAGAATGTCGTCAGGCTCGACCCCGTGGTCCTCCAGGACAGCGGACCATTTGGCCTTGGTCCTGGCGGCCCGTTCCTTGTCGGAGAGGTCGGCGCCGTCATCTTCGTCCAGAAGTTCAGCCTCGATTGCCTCGCTCGGCTGGGTGGTCGAAAGGTGGCCAGCGGAGACGAGCCCGAAGGGTTTGGCGTGGCGCTGAACCAGGTCCGGCCCCGCCTCCAGACAGATCTCACGGAGGCCGATGCCCTCATGAACATCATGCATGCAGTGGAATCCGGGCCACTTGTCGGGGCCGAAAAACACGGCGGCGTCCCCGTGGTCCTGGCCGCCCGTGTGCTCGCTGGCAAAGGGGCAGGTGCATCGGGCTTTAGATCCGGTCCCGTGGGGAACAGGCTCATGAACCTCCGATCCCAGGTCCCGAACCAGCCCGACAATGTCAAGCGTGGGGAAGTTCACATCGTAGGACTTGAACCAGTCCTTGGGGTCGCCATTCATGGTGGAAGCCCGCTGGGCGGCCTTCTGCTCGATCCAAGCACGCCGGAGGGGGTGGACAGCTGTGGCTGGGACCACGGCTTGGGCGATCTCCTCATGAGTCGGGAGGTCCAGTGCATTGCCGAGGTAGGACACGAAGCGGATGCGCTCCTTTGCCTGCGGGTCACCGGACCAGTACCCGGCCACGAAGTAAATGCCTGCAGCACGGTGCATGGCGCCGAGGTCGATGCAGCCGAGGTCACGCCAGTGGTCCATCTGGAGGCGAGCCAGAAGGCATTCCGAGACTACTTTCCAGTTGCGGCCGTCAGAGACCTGGGCCAGGGGAATCACAATGCGAAAGCGTTCGCACTCTGGTGTGCTGGAAAAGCTGTGGTAGCCGAAGTGTGTGATGCCAAGCCCGGTGAGGTGTTGGTGGACATCATCGAGCTTCGGGGCGCCCGCGATTGGCGCTTTTCGGAACAGGGGCTCACCCGATTCCTTGACCTCTCCAGTGGGGGCTTCGACATTGTTGTCGAAGTCGAGCATGAAGAGTTGAAGGCCCTCAAGGTACTGATCACCCCTGGGAGTGTCTGGGGGATAGAAGGCGGGGCCCACCGCCAAGAGTTGGGACTTGGCCTTCTTAGGGGTGTCCCCGTGGACTTCACGGATCTTGCCGAGGCCGTCGGGAGAGATCAACTGCTCCCAGGTCCCAATAAAGTGTATGGGCTGATTGTCGTGGCAACCGTTGAAGAGGCTGAAACGGATCGCGTCTGGGCTTGATGTTGCTGAAGTAGAGTTTGTTTCTAAGGGTTCGTCGTTCATTGATACCTTTCGATGCGGCGATGCGCCGTCGGGTTTGTTTGAGTAAGCGGATTAGAGATCGACCAAGTGGTAACGACCGCCGGGCAGATCGAGTAGGAAAGCAAGCGAGTGGGGCCGCTTCTCGGTGGCTTGTTCCGGGATCCAGCTGGTTACCAGCTTGGGGAATGCTGAATCACGCTGAAAACGGCAGCGTTAGCCATGGCATTACCCACGGGATCCGGATTTCGAGATTATTTGTCCCCTCTGGTGGGGCACCTCCTGGTGTGAAGCGTGGCCGTGATCAGGCCTGGCAACGCAACCTGATCACGGCCACTTGATTGGTTAGGCGACCTCGTCCACGTCGTCGTAGGCCTCAGCAGGGTCCCCATGTTCAGGGACCTCCTGTACCTCCTCTTCCTCGCTGGCCTCATCCAGCCCGATGTCATAGGCCGGGAGGGATTCGTTTAAGCCCATCTTGTTGGCGATGCGCCGCTGGCTGAGGCTGAGCTTGGCGGCTAGAAAGACCCGCTCACCTTTTTCTCGGCCGGGGCGGTCCGGACGCTCCTGGGGATCGTCGAAGAGGATGATGACCTTGCCGGTCTTCACCCTAATGACGGTGCCGAGCCCGAACCTGGGGTGAGCTACCCTCTGGCCCTTGATATAGGAACCAGTCCGACGATAGGGAACCGCGAACACGCGGTCGTGGGTGGGGGTTGAAGCTTGAGTGGGCATGGGCCCTCCTTTTCTGGCCACCACAGTTGGGTGGTAGTAGAAATAAGGACGGGGTACAAGCTTCTGACTGCCTAGGGCCTTCAGCTGGGTTCACGGCGATACCCTTGGATTGGCCTCAAGGTGCAAATCATGATTAATGGATATTTAGGTTGTTCTATCGAACTGGCCTTCAGTGACGAGGGAGAGGGGGTCGTGGACCTTTGGGTCCCGCGTGAGGCCCAAAACCTGCCCCCACCCGGCCCCAGTTACCAACCAAACCGGTTCTATCGCTGGGCCATCTATGGGGACGACGAGGCCCCCCTCCGCCAGGGTGTCATCTACACCAAGCATTGTTCACGGAAGCTCAGGCGGTCCTGGTCCCGAGAGGCGGAGGTCGGCCGGCTTGAAATCATCTATCTGGTCGAGTCCCCCCAAGCGGTTCGGCGATCTCCCTGGACCCGTTATGTGGTGGCCCCGATCTATCCAGACCTTGATGAGCGATTGCCCATCAGATTAGGTCCGGACACCTTCAAGTGGCGGCGAGGGTCGGTGGAGCATGCTCTTGAACAAGGGGGCGTAATCCTAAATTCCAACGGAACTGCGTTCGATGCTCTTGAAGATTACGACCAGTACATGGAGCAGTACAACCAGATGAAGGTAAAGGCCGGGAAGCAGCATTCGGAGTGACCCGACGATAAGGATCAACTGAATATTTGTTTGAATTCCTGGGTGATGTGGGTAATGAGTAAGACCCTCCCGTGGCTAACCTTATGGGTATCCGGGCACGGGAATTCCAAAGTGGCCCAGGCCTGCCATCGCGTGTGCGGCTCCGAGGCAGAGCACGGGTTCTGGACCTGATTCCGGGCCAGCAATCGCGGCCCAACTCACCGTACCCCTCGGCCTGGACCTCCCGGACACTATCGCGGGAGGCCTCGTTGATCCAGATCAGCGCCCAGGGGATGCGGAACGAATACTGGCGGAGGCGGCTCCTATGCGGTCTGATGGTGCCGGAGCGATACGCCCAGGTGTGGATCTCCGAAGGGGCACGAGAGCATCCCGGGGCGGTGGAAGCGCTGGCTCGGCTCCTCACGTGCCCCGCTCAGCTTGATCCACTCGTGAATGCCGAAGGTGACTGCGACTGGCTCAGGACTAGCATTGATGGCGTTGGCTTCGATCTCTTCGTCAGTTGCCTAGCCCAGAGCGAACCAAGGAAACGGGGCAGTGATGACCCCGGCGATGACGACCTGACGACACGCCTCTACAGCCTCATGCTATCGAGCGAATACGCAGAGCCTGGATCGGGTCCAGCCTGAGCCGGGTTGCCTCACCCCGAGCCCCTCCGGGAGGGTGCCGAGGGAGGCCAATCATGGTCATGATCACCCTCGCAGGCATTCGGAATGAGCATTGGCGTAGGCAGCTTGGCGGTGGGCAGGCTGTGTCACCCAAGTACGCCCGCCTCTACATCACCAGGGGCGTCCAGCATCATCCCCGTGGAGCCGAGGCGCTGCGGAAGCTCCTGACGTGTCCACCGCAGATCGATCCTGCCGTGAACCCCTGGGGTGATTGCGATCTGCTCAAGGTGGTCCTCGATGGAGAGACCTTCTATCTCAAGGCGGATTGCTTCGCCCGCAGTTGGAACCCCTGTGAGGCTAGCGAGGACCCCGCCAACGATGAGAGAACCACTCGGGTCTACACCTGCATGCTGGCGAGTGAGTACTGACACGAAAAGGGCCTCCATCGCTGGAGGCCCCGCCTTGGATCTGGATCTCAGACTCCGAAGTGATGTCCCGTCACGGCTGGGGGTGGGCTTGATTCCACTGGCTCACTAGGGCGCTGGACTTGTCAACGACCCATGCCCAGCACGGCAAGGAGTGCTGCGGGTGGTCGGCCCCATGGGTCGAAATCAGGCCACTATTGATGATCCATTTCATCTTTGCTTCATCTGCTGCCGCGAGATCCGCCTTTAGAAGCTCACGTGCGGTTCCAGCCTTTTCGTTGGCTCGGAACGTTCTCTCAAGCGCTTCCACCTCCCTCATGATCCCCTGCGTGGTGCCCCAAGCCGGCGCCAAGTTGTCCATGAGGAAGCGACAGGAGGCATCTCCCTTGTTTGCCCCTTCCTGCCACCTGGCCACTGCAACCAGGATTGGCCAGGTACTGCTACGAGGATCGCTTTCTCCGAGAAATACTGCTGTAGAGTTCCAACTGTGCTGTCCCCGCCAGCTACCATCGACGATGAAGGCCTTTGTCCATCCTCTGGATTCAGCTCCCGTCAGTGCCTCCATGCCCTCGTTGAAGTAGGACTGTCGCATTGCCGTGTCTGTGGCAGCAGTGGCCTCGTACGCAGCCCAAAGGAATCCGCCGTAGGCAGCGAGCTGTCTTCCATTCGTTCGGTCGAGGTCAGACTCAAGTTTCGTCTTGATCCGCTTGATCCCATCTGCGTTGAGCTTCCCCTCATCAATCATCCGGGTCGCAGTTAATAGCCTCTGCTCTTCCACTTCAGCCGTAACAGACGGCTCCTTTCCGGCTACCGGTTTCGAGGTCGGGGCCACCGCAGCGCCGATACCGATCACTGCGGCAAGGACGATCCCGATGATGATCCAGCCTGTCTTGGCGCTGATCGTCCTGCCGGTTGAGGTCTGCGTTCCCATGTGGGCTCCACGGCTAATTGAGGGGTTGGTGAGGAAAATTGAGATAAAGGAAAGCCCGGTCTAGGACCGGGCCACCCTGCGGAGGTAGATGAAGCCTTCTTGATCGCGTCCGGCTTCCTGGGCCATCCGGGTGAGGTGCTTCAACGCGGTTTCGCCCTTGGTCTCGATCAGGCCCTTCAATTCGGTGAGCAGGGCTTCGGGAGGATCGTTCGGGCTGAGGCTGGCCAGGATCCCGGCGAGACGACGGGTATCGAAGTCCACGGCATCGCGCTTGGGCTTCGTGGAAGCGGGCATCGCGGCGTAATGGGCCTGGGCCTCCTGCATCGCCTCCTTGAGCGTCCAGCCCTGCTGGGCAGCCTCATCGACGAATCCCCGGGGCAGGACCGATGCCAGGGCCTGGTCCGCATTGGAGAGGGAGACCAGCGAGCCGTACTGGAGCACGGCAGAGCGGAAGAGCTTGCGCTGCTTGTCCTCGGTGGGGCCGAAGCAGTGATAGCTCCCGAGCCCCTTGCCGGGAAAGAAGTCCATCGTGGATTTCTTCTTGGGACCCGAAACCGAGGTGGGCTCGGACTTGGCAGAACCGGAACTGAACAGCTTGCTCATGGTGGGTCTCCTTGGGGTGCCTCTGGGCACCCGGGAACCGTCCAATGACCAAACCAAGAGGACAACAGAGCCCTGGCCCATGACCCGGCTTACCCGGAATTCCGAGAAAGAAAGAAAACTCCCGTTGACCTCCTGGGCGAACCAGGGGAGATGATCGAACTGGGTGGATGGGATCGAAGCCATGCAGGAGGGTTTCCGAAGCGGGCCCGGGGGCTTCAACCGCGTCCATCTGCTACCGTATGGCCATGGTTGTGCCCCACAGGACTCGCCCTTTCGTGAAAGGGTTGAGAAATGGGGAACAAGATATATCGGATACCGATATTATCGACACGCCGGGGAAGCGTCCATGACTTCTGGTCGTGTCGTTTCCAAGGCGAAGGTCAAATCAAGCCAGCCCAGTACGCTGGGGCAGCGCATCCGTGCGGTCCGGCGAGCATGGGGATGGACCCAGACAACCCTCGCGGAGGCACTCGGAAGTGCGCAGAGCATGGTCAGCGAGTGGGAGAAGGATGTCAGTCGTCCCAGTGGGGCTGCCCTCATCTCGATCTCCAGGCTGTTCCGGCTTCCAGTCGAGGCACTCGTGCAGGGGAAGGGCTTCACGCTTCCCGAGGCTCCTGGGCAGTCCAGTGGTGCTGCCATGAGTAAGCGGGACATCCAGGACCTTCGACATCTCCTACCCCAGCTCCAGCAGGGAGAGATCCTCCAGGTCGACACGCAGGCCGAGGATGCCGCGCTGGTCCAACTCAGTCAGGCCCTCCAGGTGATTCGGGAGGCGAAACGGCAGGGCAGGCAGGTGTGGTTGGTGATCGGCGATAAGACCAAGCCCAAGGATTGATGAGAAGCAGGAAAGCTGGAGACCTTCTCTACTGCACGACTGAAAGACTGTTACTTGAGCCACCTAGAAAAAACAGGTCAACACAATGAAATTGATCTAAGTTTGATTGGTAGCAAAAAATAGAAAAAATAAACGAAATAATTCTTGATCCCTAGAGGGACATCGATATCCTCATGCCGGGAATTCACATGGATTCCATTGGCTCTGAGGGTATGGATGCATATTGAGCAGACTCGCGTGATGTCTGGTGACCGGATTCTTCAAGCGGTTCCCTCGGGGACAGCCTTTCGAGTTGTTATCAGGGTGGACGGTATTTCAGCCTCTCGACTTGAAAGGTCTGGGTACCGATCGAAATTCGTAGTTGGAGACTCCTTCCTCCCCACCGTGGTTGGTCCAAGAACTAGGTTCAATGCCCATGGCCGGTACCACCTTCGGCGTAACTTACCGTTGGAGTCGCGATACATCAACACGATCGAATGGACGTACGAGCAATGGAACGGCAAAGGGCCGAAGCAAACGATCACTGAGTTCAAGGATATCTATCGGGACTGCTACCAAAGGGATTTCGAGGCCCCGCCCGCTGAGGAACTCATCGTTGTCAGTACTGGCGTGGATTTACTTCTGGTATCTCGCGAACTAACGCCTGGAACTGATTCCAGCGATCAGATCGGCCACATCGTGAACGTGTTCCTTGAACTTTTTGGAAGCTGTGAAATTCGGATGGCGGACTTAGCTCATCTGCTGACCACACCGCATGTACGCCGAGTCAATTGGACGATGTTGCCGCCTGGGAGCCATCCATGGCCTATGGTCGAACGGCTCCTCAAGGAGGTTCTGAACGATCGGGCGCCGAGGACACTAAATCCTATCCTGGCCAGACAGAGAAAGATTGAGAGCAAGAATCCAGCTGAGATCTATGCCGGAAATGGAGGGTTCCATGGATACATGGCCTATGTGTTTCCGGTCAAAGGAGTGGCCATTCTGGAATGCGTGAAGTTTGGAAATGCAACTTATGTCTTTGACATGAACTGGCCCACAGCCTCCCAGCTTTCCAAGGCAGAAGTAATTTCAGGGGGGCTCTATCGAGATCGGATAATTCACTCCGACGGTTGGGACGCAAAGATCGATGCAATTTGACGAACCACATAAATTTTGGCGCCGAGGTTTCCACAAACTTCATGAGGAGGTATACATCATGAGCAAGAACGCAAAGCATTCTTCTCCCAAGGTCGCAAATCTCGCAGCCAAGACCCTAGCAGATCAGCAGGCATCCCAAACAGCGAAGAGCCTTGCTGCTTCCGTGGTGGCTCAAGCGAATACAGCCAAGCAAACAGGCAAAGAGCTTGAAACCCTAGCCTCTCAAGTGCTTCAAAGTGCCAAATACAGCGATGACACCAAAACTCTTGCAGCCTCTGTTCTAGCCCAATCCAACAAAGATCGGTAATAAATTCTTGTTTTCATTTGAATATGATCCATGCGTATGTATTAGGCAACTTCCGTTCATCGCCTGAATGCAGGCAGGGCCGGTTAGCTTCCATCTTTAGGCGTCATTCATGAGCGGTCTCGCAAACTATGCATCGGGATCATCCAACATCGGCGAGGAGTTACGGGCCGTTCTGCAGCCATCCGACATCGCTTCGCTTCGAGAACGCCTGCTTGGACGGCCGGTGTCCTACTGGCTCAGATGGCGTATCGAGAACCATGATCTGATTTGCAGCTTTGTAGCCGCCACTCCATCGGACAGGAAAAAACTGGAAAAATTTCGTGACCATTATTTGCTCCTAGTAATGGCTGGGATCCAGCTTTGTCAGGAAGCTGCTGTTCTACTTGAGGCAATTACCACTCCGCCCTTGACGGTTGGTGGGTCATATCGAGAAATGGCGGCACTCGCCGGTGATGCTTACAATCGTCTGTGCGGAACAAACATTCCCTATTGGCCTTTCACTGGTCTACCAACACCATTCTTCGATGACCCCTCCCCATCCACAAAGTTGGACAGGTCTGATCCCTGGCTCAAATAGAACTCCGCCTGTATTGTATTTCGGTTTCTTCAGCTTCCCGCTTCCTTGGCTCCGCTAAGCGCCTCGATGCAGGCGGATCCGGTTAGCTCCATTCGTTAGGCCTAAATATGTTGCTCACAGCCACTCTTCAGCCAAAAAATCGCAAAGCTTGGCGCGACTGGCTTGAGCATCATCACGCTATTGATAAGGAAATTTGGCTGGTTTTCAAAAAGGTGCATTTTGGTCGAGTCGCGTTTACATACAAAGATGCTCTATTGGAAGCAATTTGCTTTGGCTGGATTGACGGTGTGCGCCAGCGAATCGACGACGAAAAATATGCACAGCGCTTTTCTCCGCGCACTAAAACGTCCAAATGGTCTTTGGTCAATCTTGCTCTAGCAAAAGAACTGGAGGCCGAAGGCCTTCTTTCACCATCAGGGATTGCCTCACTCAACCAAGCAAGGTCCCCCCAAGCCGACTCAAGCAAGCACCCCGAACCATTTCCGCCTGTTTGGTTCATCACCGCCATCCAGGCTGATATGGTCGCACTGAGCAACTTCCAAAGCTTGCCTCCATCGCATCAGCGTCGATATGTTGGCTGGGTTTCATCCGCCAAACGCGAAGATACGCGTGGTAAGCGAATCGCTGAAGCAATCATCCTCCTTAAAGAGAATAAACGTCTCGGTCTGGGTCCAGGGGAAGTGCGAAAATGATTTGCTACCTCCCAGTAGGCCTAACCCTCCGCTCAACTCGGACCCCGCCTGCATTGCCTTCCGCCCTTGTATGTTTCCCCCACGTCCGGCGCCTTCTGATCATCAGATGGATCTGACGGCCGGAAGGAGGTCCGTGTTTCAAACGGGGGGATGGTGCCGATTCCGCTCGTGGCGCTGAGAGAATCGCCGAGAGAGAGATTCAGCCCATCCCCCCTCCCGTGGCGCGCCTTAGGACCGGTGACAACCTTGGTTGACTTGCCGTATTTGCAAGAGTGGTCGTGGCGCCCACGTTTGAAAACATAGGCTTTCCCGGACGGATTGGGAGGCCCCATGCAGAAGCAACCCCCATCCCACACCTTGTCCTGGGCGGGCGTCGACCTGGCCAAGGCGACCTTCGAAGCAGCCCTCTGGGGACACGACCCGTTCCGCTTGATGCGAGTCCGTTCCTTCCCGCGATCCGCCTCCGGTGCTCGCGCCCTCCTCGCCTGGATGCGGGAGGAGGGAGGCCCGGATGCCGGCCTCGGCCTCGTCATGGAGGCTACCGCCACCTTTGCCGAGGAGGTGGCCACCTGGATTCTGGAGCTGGATCCTGGCCTCCACGTGGCCATC
>NZ_AUAU01000033.1 GCF_000428885.1 Geothrix fermentans DSM 14018
AACGTCCTGCGCAGTTGAGGCTGCGAGGTGCTGGAAGGGGCGGCGAGGGAACTCGCGAGGCAACTTCAGGCCGTGCGGAAGCGCGGTGGGCGTCTTTGAAAACCGGATAGAAGATAGGAAGCCTTTGAGGGTTCCGCGGGACGTTCTAGGACGGATCGTGGAATTCAGAGAAATACGACCAGAACATTGGCCCGAGGGGGAACCCGAGGGTGAAGAGTTCAGGAATATTAAACTTGAGAGTTTGATCCTGGCTCAGAATGAACGCTGGCGGCGTGCCTAACACATGCAAGTCGGATGTGCCGCAAGGTGCATGGCAGACGGGTGAGTAACGCGTGGGGAATCTACCTCTTTGTGGGGAATAACGCTCCGAAAGGAGTGGTAATACCGCATGAGACCTTCGGCTGGGATGCTGGAGGTGAAACCTGGGGACCGCAAGGCCTGGGGCAAGGAGAGGATCCTGCGTCTGATTAGCTAGTTGGCGGGGTAATGGCCCACCAAGGCGACGATCAGTAGCCGGCCTGAGAGGGTGATCGGCCACACTGGAACTGAGACACGGTCCAGACTCCTACGGGAGGCAGCAGTGGGGAATTTTGCGCAATGGACGAGAGTCTGACGCAGCAACGCCGCGTGGGTGATGAAGGTCTTCGGACTGTAAAACCCTGTCGTCAGGGACGAAGGTGGCACGACTAATAATCGTGTTACTTGACGGTACCTGGAGAGGAAGCCCCGGCTAACTCTGTGCCAGCAGCCGCGGTAATACAGAGGGGGCAAGCGTTATTCGGAATTATTGGGCGTAAAGGGCGCGTAGGCGGTTTTTTAAGTCAGATGTGTAATCCCCGAGCTCAACTTGGGAACTGCATCTGAGACTGGAAGGCTAGAGTACTGGAGAGGGTGGTGGAATTCCTCGTGTAGCGGTGAAATGCGTAGAGATGAGGAGGAACACCAGTGGCGAAGGCGGCCACCTGGACAGTAACTGACGCTGAGGCGCGAAAGTGTGGGTAGCAAACAGGATTAGATACCCTGGTAGTCCACGCTGTAAACGATGAACACTTGGTGTGGAGGGAGTTGACCCCTTCCGTGCCGGAGCTAACGCGTTAAGTGTTCCGCCTGGGGAGTACGGTCGCAAGGCTGAAACTCAAAGGAATTGACGGGGGCCCGCACAAGCGGTGGAGCATGTGGTTTAATTCGACGCAACGCGAAGAACCTTACCTGGGCTTGAACTGCAGTGGACCGGTGCAGAGATGTGCCTTTTCGCAAGAACTGCTGCAGAGGTGCTGCATGGCTGTCGTCAGCTCGTGTCGTGAGATGTTGGGTTAAGTCCCGCAACGAGCGCAACCCTTACCCGTAGTTGCCAGCGCGTCATGGCGGGAACTCTACGGGGACTGCCCGGGTTAACCGGGAGGAAGGTGGGGATGATGTCAAGTCCTCATGGCCCTTATGTCCAGGGCTACACACGTGCTACAATGGGCGATACAAACCGTTGCAAAGTCGCGAGATGGAGCTAATCGGAGAAAGTCGTCCTCAGTTCGGATTGTAGTCTGCAACCCGACTACATGAAGGTGGAATCGCTAGTAATCGTGTATCAGAATGATACGGTGAATACGTTCCCGGGCCTTGTACACACCGCCCGTCACATCACGAAAGCCGGGAGCACTTGAAGAGGCTGTGGTAACCCGCAAGGGGGCTAGGTCTCAATGGTGAACTTGGTGATTGGGGTGAAGTCGTAACAAGGTAGCTGTAGGAGAACCTGTGGCTGGATCACCTCCTTTCTAAGGAGAGCCGTTCTACGGAATGGCATAGGTCAACGCTTCCGATCGAATTTCTATCCGGTTTTTAAAGACGCTCGAGCAAGTCTTTGACGAGCGTGCTGCGATGAGGGCCTGGCAACGGGTGGTCATCGTTGGTTCTGTGGGCGTTATGCTCATCCGTGTGGGGCCCCACTCGCCACAGCGCACCGCGCTGTGTCTCGTGACCCACATCGGATTCGCGGGCCCGTAGCTCAGCTGGGAGAGCGCCTGGTTTGCATCCAGGAGGTCGTCGGTTCGATCCCGGTCGGGTCCACCAGCGCCTGGTGGTGCATGCAACTGGGGCCTATAGCTCAGTCTGGTTAGAGCGCACGCCTGATAAGCGTGAGGTCGGTGGTTCGAATCCACCTAGGCCCACCAATTTGAGTTGAGTTGAGATCCTGCGGGATTTGAATCCAGCTCAAAGCCGCCTCGAGGGGCGGGTCGAAAGACGGGGCTGATTGACAATCAAATAGAAGGAATAGAGAAGGGTGATCCATGGCGTTGAAGTGACGCTGTGGGCTTAAGGCGAGGCAAGTTTAGCGAATCAACAACTCTCGTGGGTCTGAAGTCAATGTAATTCATTGATGGAAGGCCAAGTTACAAAGGGTTGACGGTGGATGCCTTGGCAGATGACAGCGATGAAGGACGTGGTAAGCTGCGAAAAGTCTCGGGGAGTTGCACGCGAACGGTGATCCGGGAATGTCCGAATGGGGAAACCCTCCTGGGTGAAAGCTCAGGAATCTCTTAGCTGAATTCATAGGCTTGGAGAGGCGAACGTGGGGAAGTGAACCATCTCAGTACCCACAGGAACAGAAAACAACAGTGATTCCGGTAGTAGCGGCGAGCGAAACCGGAGGAGCCCAAACCTCCTACGTGTAAGCGGCAGGCGTTGCGTAGGGGGGGTCGTGGGACCCGCAGGCCAGAGCTGCCCTCTGGCACAGAGTTACAAAACCGACGGTTAGCGGAACGGCATGGAAAGGCCGGCGAGACAGGGTGATAGCCCCTTACGCGAAAGCCGATCGGACTCTGAGTGGAGTTCCCAAGTATGTCGGGGCACGAGAAACCTTGACAGAATTTGCCGCGACCATGCGGTAAGGCTAAATATGTTCATCTGACCGATAGTGAACCAGTACCGTGAGGGAAAGGCGAAAAGAACCCCGATGAGGGGAGTGAAATAGAACCTGAAACCGTCAATCTACAAGCAGTGGAACCACTATGGTTTACCAGTGGAACCGCGTGCCTTTTGCATAATGAGCCGGCTAGTTATTTTCAGTGGCGAGGCGAAGCCGAGGAGGCGAAGCCGCAGGGAAACCGAGTCTGAATAGGGCGGAAGTCGCTGGAAATAGACGCGAAACGGGATGATCTATCCTTGACCAGGATGAAGTCCGGGTGACACCGGATGGAGGTCCGAACCAGTGTGGGTTGAAAACCGCTTGGATGAGTTGAGGATAGGGGTGAAAGGCCAATCAAATTCCGTGATAGCTCGTTCTCCCCGAAATAGCTTTAGGGCTAGCGTCGGATGTTTCGTCGTGCAGGTAGAGACCTGAATGGACTAGGGGGCTTACCAGCTTACTGAATCCAACCAATCTTCGAATGGCACGCCGTGAAGTCCGGCAGTCAGACTGCGGGTGATAAGATCCGTAGTCGAGAGGGAAAGAACCCAGATCGCCAGCTAAGGTCCCAAAATACATGCTAAGTGGAAAAGGATGTGGATGTGCTTAGACAGCCAGGAGGTTAGCTTAGAAGCAGCTATCCTTTAAAGAAAGCGTAATAGCTCACTGGTCAAGCGGGTCTGTGCCGACAATTCAACGGGGCTAAAGCATGTTACCGAAGCTGCGAACGTAAGTGGTAGGGGAGCATTCCCTACGTCTGTGAAGGTTGACCGTAAGGACAGCTGGAGACATGGGAAGAGACTCTGTCGGCATAAGTAGCGTAAAGACGGGCGAGAACCCCGTCCGCCGTAAGACTAAGGTTTCCAACGCAAGGTCAATCCGCGTTGGGTTAGTCGGACCCTAAGCTGAGGCCGAAAGGCGTAGGCGATGGAAGGCTGGTTAATATTCCAGCACCATGAGCATCTCGTTTGCACGATGCAGGGACGCAGGAAGGTAGGGACGCAGGGCTATGGAATGTCCTGCGAAAGGTATCAAGGGTGGCGCTTAGGGAAGTCCGGGCGCCGCGAGCCCAAGGTATCTGACGAAAAGTCCTGATCCTACACTGCCGAGAAAAGCTGCTAAGGAGAGGTGCTTGTGTCCGTACCGCAAACCGACACAGGTAGTCGAGGAGAGAATCCTCAGGCGTTTGAGAGAACTCTGCTGAAGGAACTCGGCAAATTAACCCCGTAACTTCGGGAGAAGGGGTACCACGGTAGGGTTCATAGCCCGAGGTGGTGGCACATAAATGTCCCAGGCGACTGTTTAACAAAAACACAGGTCTCTGCAAACTCCAAAGAGGAGGTATAGGGGCTGACACCTGCCCGGTGCCGGAAGGTCAAGAGGAGCGGTCAGCGCAAGCGAAGCTGCGAATTTAAGCCCCGGTGAACGGCGGCCGTAACTATAACGGTCCTAAGGTAGCGAAATTCCTTGTCGGGTAAGTTCCGACCTGCACGAATGGTGTAACGATCTGGGAACTGTCTCCAGCAGAGACTCAGCGAACTTGTAGCACCGGTGAAGATGCCGGTTACCCGCACTTAGACGGAAAGACCCCGTGCACCTTTACTACACCTTGACATTGAGGTTGGCGTTGGACTGTGCAGGATAGGTGGGAGGCTATGAAACTGGCTCGTTAGGGTCGGTGGAGCCGACGTTGAGATACCACCCTGTTTAACGCTGATCTCTAACTCGCACCCGTGATCCGGGTGGAAGACAATGTCAGGCGGGTAGTTTGACTGGGGCGGTCGCCTCCTAAAGCGTAACGGAGGCGTACGAAGGTTCCCTCAGGCTGTTTGGAAATCAGCCGCAGAGCGCAATAGTATAAGGGAGCTTGACTGCGAGTCAGACACGACGAGCAGGTGCGAAAGCAGGTTATAGTGATCCGGTGGTCCCGAATGGAAGGGCCATCGCTCAACGGATAAAAGGTACGCCGGGGATAACAGGCTGATCTTGCCCAAGAGTTCATATCGACGGCAAGGTTTGGCACCTCGATGTCGACTCATCACATCCTGGGGCTGAAGCAGGTCCCAAGGGTTCGGCTGTTCGCCGATCAATAGTGGTACGTGAGTTGGGTTCAGAACGTCGCGAGACAGTTCGGTCCCTATCTAGTGTGGGCGCAGGAGATTTGAGAGGACCTGTCCTTAGTACGAGAGGACCGGGATGGACTGACCTCTGGTGTTCCAGTTGTGCCTCCAGGTGCAATGCTGGGTAGCTATGTCGGGAAGTGAGAAGCGCTGAAAGCATCTAAGCGCGAAACACCCCTCAAGATGAGATCTCCCTATGAGACCCGTGGTAGACCACCACGTTGATAGGTCGCATGTGCAAGGCCGGTGACGGCTTCAGCTGAGCGATACTAATCGGTCCACAGACTTGACCTTTCATCAATGAATTGCATCACCCACGAACGCTCGACAGAGCTTCGCCTTACCCTTCTCAACCCTTCTACCCTTCGTCGCGGCTTTTCCCCAGGGGTCACACCCGTTCCCATCCCGAACACGGCCGTTAAGACCTGGAGGGCCGATGATACTGCTCCTCACAGGAGTGGAAAAGTAGGTCGCTGCGACGTTAAATCCCCTCCGGGCCATCACAACTGATGGCCCGGAGCCGTTTTACTGATAAAATTCGTCTCCTATTTCGAGGAATCCATGTCCATCGAGGTCCGCCTTCCTGACGACTCCCTCCGGCAGCTGCCCGAGGGGGCCACCGGGACCGAGCTGGCCGCCGGCATCGGGGCCCGCCTGCTGGACGCGGCCCTGGCCATCAAGGTGGACGGCCGCCTGGCGGACCTGAAGTCCCCCCTGGCCGATGGGGTCAAGGTCGAGATCGTCACCAGCAAGAGCCCCGAGAGCCTGGAGCTCATCCGGCACTCCACGGCGCACCTGCTGGCCCACGCGGTGAAGCGCCTCTATCCCAAGGCCAAGGTCGGCATCGGGCCCGTCATCGAGGACGGCTTCTACTACGACTTCTGGGTGGAGAAGCCCTTCACCCCCGAGGACCTGCCGGTCATCGAGGCGGAGATGCGGAAGATCGTGGCCGAGGGCGTCGAGGTGGAGCGGCAGGACCTGGAGCGGGATGCCGCCGTGGCCCGGTTCGAGGCCATGGGTGAACCCCTCAAGGTGGAGATCGTCTCGGGCATCCCCTCCGGCGACATCATCAGCGGCTACAAGCAGGGCGACTTCTACGACCTCTGCCGCGGGCCCCACGTGCCCAACACCTCCAAGCTGAAGGCCTTCAAGCTCCTCAGCATCGCGGGCGCCTACTGGAAGGGTGACGAGAAGAACCCGATGCTCAGCCGCATCTACGGCACCGCCTTCCACACCCAGAAGGAGCTGGACGAGCATTTGAAGCGGCTGGAGGAGGCCAAGGCCCGGGACCACCGCAAGCTGGGCCGGGAACTGGGTCTCTACTCGTTCCATCCGGAGGCTCCGGCCTCGCCCTTCTTCCATCCCAAGGGCGCCCACGTCTACAACGAGCTGGTGACCTACATCCGGGAGCTGTACTTCAAGTACGGCTACGACGAGGTGATCACCCCGCAGGTGCTGGACGTGGCCCTCTGGAAGACCAGCGGCCATTACGAGAACTACGCCGAGAACATGTACTTCACCACCGCCGAGGAGCGGGAGTACGCGCTGAAGCCCATGAACTGTCCGGGCCACTGCATCATGTTCGGCGCCCAGAAGCACAGCTACCGGGACCTGCCCATCCGCTACGCGGACTTCGGCCGCCTGCACCGCTACGAGCGCAGTGGCGTGACCCACGGCCTCACCCGCGTGCGTACCTTCTGCCAGGACGACGCCCACATCTACTGCACTCCGGAACAGATCAAGACCGAGATGGCCGCCTTCCTGGCCCTGTTGAAGGAGGTCTACGACACCTTCGGCTTTGAGGGCATGCGCGTGGCCCTCAGCACCCGGCCTGAGAAGCGCCTGGGCTCCGACGAAATCTGGGATGCGGCGGAGAAGGCGCTGGGCGAGGCCCTGGACGAGGCGGGCATGCCCTACACCCTGAACCCTGGCGAGGGCGCCTTCTACGGCCCCAAGATCGAGTTCCAGATCCTGGACGCCCTCAAGCGGCCCTGGCAGCTGGGCACCCTCCAGGTGGACTACATGCTGCCGGAGCGCTTCGACCTGAACTACACGAAGGCGGACGGCAGCGAAGGGCGCCCCGTCATGCTGCACCGGGCCATCCTGGGCAGCCTGGAGCGCTTCATGGGCATCCTGGTGGAGCACACCGCCGGGGCCTTCCCCGCCTGGCTGGCGCCCGTGCAAGTGGCCATCCTCCCCATCACCGACCGGGCCCACGCCTTCTCCACCGAGGCCGCGGCCCAGGCCAAGGCCCTCGGGCTCCGCGCCGAGCTGGACCTCCGCAACGAGAGCCTGAAGGCCAAGATCCGCGAGGCCCAGCTGGCCAAGGTGCCCTACATGCTGGTGATCGGAGACCGCGAGGCCGAGGCGGGCACCGTGTCCGTACGGCACCGCCACCGGGGCGATCTGGGCGTGCAGCCCCTGGACGCCTTCCTGTCGGCCCTCACTGCCGAGGTGCGGGAGCGGCAGCGTTGAGGCTGTTTTCCTTGCTTGGCGTGAATCCATCCAAGTGGTAGACTTTTTGTCCTTGTGCAACTAGGGGAGGAACCATTCGTCCGAACGAGACCCGCATCAACGACGGCATCCGGGCCCCTGAGGTCCGCGTCATCTCCGAAGATGGCGAACAGCTCGGCGTGATGCCACCCCACCAGGCCATCCGGATCGCGGAAGAGCGCGGCCTCGATCTGGTGGAAGTGTCCGGGAACGCCAATCCGCCCGTCTGCAGGATCATGGACTACGGCAAGTACAAGTTCATGGAGGCGAAGCGGGAACACGCGGCCCGGGCCAAGCAGAAGAACATCGTGGTCAAGGAAGTGAAGTTCCGCCCCAAGACCGACGACCACGACTTCGAATTCAAGATGAAGCACATCCTGCGGTTCCTGGAGGAAGAGGACAAAGTCAAGGTGGTGGTCATGTTCCGCGGACGTGAAGTCGTCCATCGCGACATCGGCTACCGGATCATCGAGGAAGTCATCCGCCGGGTCGGCGACAAGGCCATCGTCGAGAAGGGCGCCGGCATTGATGGGCGCGACATGCACGCCATCCTGGCCCCCCGGATCATCGAAGTGCCCAAGGCCCCCAAGAAGCCCAAGCCGGCCCAGCCGGAGACCCCTGAAACCGAAGCCAAGATCCAGTGAGGAAGCCATGAGCTACAAGATCAAGAGCCACAAGGGCGCCCAGAAGCGTTTCAAGAAGACCGCCGGCGGCAAGTTCAAGCGCGGCTGCTCGCACCAGCGCCACATCCTGACCAAGAAGACCGCCAAGCGGAAGCGCCAGCTGGACATGGGCGGGATGGTGGCCAAGGCCGACCAGAAGGCCGTCGCCGCGATGCTGCCCTACGCCTGATAGGTCGCGGGATTCCCTGCGGGAACCCCGTATAAGCGCTGGCGCAGCCAGCGTGCAGGTTGTCCCCTCCCGCCTTCGGCGCTAAGCTCGAAGGTTCAACCTGGTGGCCGTGGCCACCCCCGATGAGGCTCCCCAATGCTCTTTTGAGCGGCCTCGAGGAAAGGAAAGCACATGACTCGTGTAAAGCGCGGTTTCAAGCGGGCCCAGCGTCGCAAGCGGATGATGAAGTTCGCGAAGGGCTTCTACGGCGCCAAGTCGCGGCTGTACCGCTCCGCCAAGGAAGCCGTCGAGAAGGCCCTCGGCTATGGCTACCGCGACCGCAAGGTCAAGAAGCGCGACTTCCGCCGCCTCTGGGTGGTGCGCATCAGCGCCGCCTGCACGCAGAACGGCACCAGCTACTCCAAGTTCATGGGCGGCCTGAAGAAGGCCTCCGTGGACCTGGACCGCAAGATCCTCGCGGATCTCGCCGTGCGCAATCCCGAGGCGTTTACCAAGCTCGTGGCCGTGGCCAAGGGCTGATCGCGAACGCAGCAGATCGCAGACACCCGGAAGGCCGCGCGAGCGGCCTTTCCTTGTTTTGAGACACCTCCCCCGGGGGATCCATGGACCACCTGCTTCCAGCCGAGATTCTCGAGGCGGACCGAGCCTTCCCGGGGGCCCTGGCCGCCTGCGCCGACCTGGACGCCCTCCTGCGTCTGAAGGGGGCCTACGTGGGCCGCGAAGGCAGCCACGCCGCGCGGATGATGGACCTGCTGAAGGTGGCGCCCAAGGAGCAGAAGCGCGACCTGGGCGCGGCTATCAACGGCGCCAAGCAGCGCTGGGAAGAGGGGCTGAAGGTCCGCCAGGCGGAGCTGGAGGCCGCGAAGAAGCAGCTGGGCGCCCTGGCTTCGAGCTGGGATCCCGCTCTGCCTCCCCCCGTGCCCGCCCGCGGCGCCCTGCATCCCCTGAACCGCCTCATGGACCGCCTGGTGGAGGTCTTCCGCCCCTTGGGCTTCCACGTGGAGGAGGGCCCGGAGGTCGAGACCGAGGCCCACAACTTCGACGGCCTGAACATCCCCGAGGACCACCCCGCGAAGGCCTCTTCGGACACCTTCTACCTGGCCGCCCACCCGGAGCTGCTGCTCCGCACGCACACGAGCCCCGTGCAGGTGCGCACGCTCCTGCGGGTGGCGCCGGACCTCGAGAAGCTGGGCGGCATCCGCTTCCTGGCCCCTGGACGCGTGTACCGCAAGGATGAGATCGATCCGACCCACAGCCCCATGTTCCACCAGGTGGAGGGCATGCTCGTGGGTCACGACATCGGCATGCAGCATCTCAAGGGCACCCTGGAATACGCGCTGCGGGCGCTGTTCGGCCCCCACACGGAGATCCGCCTGCGGCCCTCGTACTTCCCCTTCGTGGAGCCGGGCTGCGAGGTGGACGTGAGCTGCCCGCTCTGCGACGCCAAGGGTTGCCGCGTCTGCAAGGGCTCGGGCTGGGTGGAGATCCTGGGCGCGGGCCTCCTCCATCCCAATGTGCTCCGCTATGCGGGCATCGATCCGGAGGAGTGGTCGGGCTGGGCCTTCGGCATGGGCGTGGAGCGCATGGCCATGATGCTGAGCCAGACGCCGGACCTGCGGCTGTTCTTCGAGAACGACCAGCGCTTCCTCGGGGCCATGGGAGGGCTCGACTGATGTGGATCGAACGCAAGGCCCTCGCCGCTGAAATCCCCGCCGCCGCGGCCCTGGACACGCGCCAGCTCTGCGAGCTGCTGGCCTCCCTGGGCTTTCCCATCGACGGCGTGGCCTCCCGCGAGGGCGGCGACGTGCTGGACGTGGACATCACCGCCAACCGCGGCGACGCCATGTCCCACCGCGGCATGGCCCGCGAGGTGGCGGCGAAGCTGGGCCAGCCCCTGGCGCCCCTGGCCCCGCCGCCCGTGGCGGAGGGTGCCCCCCGGGTGCCTGTGCGCCTGGAGAGCCCCGCCTGCCCGCTGTATGCCACGGCCCTGCTGAGCCTGGGCTCGGGCGGGACGCCGGCCGGGGCGCAGGCCTTTCTGCGGGCCCTCGAGGCCTCCGCCAAGGGCCTGCCCGCCGTGGACGCCTCCAACGAGCTGCTGCTCCGCTACGGCCACCCCACCCACGCCTTCGACGCGGACCGCATCCGGGGCGGCGTCACCGTGCGCTGGGCCGTGACGGGGGAGAAGCTGGTGACGCTGGACGGCGTGACCCGCACCCTGGCTTCCCAGGACCTCGTCATCGCTGACGAGGCCGGTCCCATCGCCCTGGCGGGCGTCATGGGCGGCGACGGCACCAAGGTGACGGAGGCCACGCGGCGCGTGCTGCTGGAAAGCGCCTGGTTCGACCCGAAGACCGTGCGTGCCACGGCCCGGCGCCACAGCCTGCACACGGATGCCTCCCACCGCTTCGGCCGGGGCGCCGATCCCGCCATGGCCGCCGTGGCCCGGGACCTGCTGGTGGACCGTCTCCGCAGCTGGGCCGGCGCCACCCTGGAGGGGGCCTGGACCGCCGGTTCCCGGCCCGCGGCCCCTGCCCGCGTGACCCTCACCGGAGACCTGCTCACGCGCGTGGCCGGCGAGCCGCTCACCCTGGGCGAGGCCGCCGAGGCCCTGGGGCGCCTGGGCTGCACCGTGGCGGCCGGTTCGGACGCCCTGACGGTCCAGCCTCCGACCTGGCGCCATGACCTGGCCATCCCCGAGGATCTGGCGGAGGAGGTCCTGCGCCTGCGGGGCTACGAGCGGATCCCCTCGGTGCTGCCTCCCCTGGAGGGGCCGCCCCAGCGGCTGTCGCCGGACTACCGCCACCGCCAGGCCCTGGCCCGGCGCCTGGCCCACTTGGGCTTCCACCAGACTGTCACCTATGGCTTCATCAGCCCCGAGGCGGATGCGGCGTTCGCCGCTCCGGACAATGCCCCCCAGGGACGCACCCTGGTCAATCCCCTGGGGCAGGAGTACTCGGTCCTGCGGGGGACCCTGCTGGCCAGCCTGAAGGCCGCGGCGGAGCAGAACCTCCGCCAGGGTGCCCGGGAAGTGCGCCTCTTCGAGGTGGCCCCCACCTACGCCAGCGGCACCAAGGGGCCCGCGGAGCGCTTCACCCTGGGCCTCGCCTGGGGCGGCACCCTGGGTGGCGAGGACTACCTGAGCCCCGCCCGCCCCGTGCGGGAGGCCGACCTCAGCGGCATTGCCCTGGATCTGGGCCTGGCTGCGCTGCCCCAGGTCCGCACCCTGGGCGAGGGCCTCTTCGGCTTCGAGATCCCCGTGACGGACCTGCCCCAGGCCGGCGAGCGGATCATTCCCGCCTTCCGCCCCTTCAGCCGCTTCCCCTCGGTGGAGCGGGACCTGTCCCTCCTCGTGGGGCTGGGCCAGTCCTACGAGGCCCTCGCCGGGGCCATGCGGGCCGCCCTCCCGGCGGAGGTCCTCCAGGACCTGCGCTGCGTGGACGTGTTCCGCCACAAGAGCCTGCCCGAAGGCCGGCAGGCCTGGTTGATGCGCCTGCGCTTCCAGGCGGACCGCACCCTGGTGGGCGCGGAGGTGGACGGCTGGATGGCCTCGGCCCTGGCCGCGGCCGAGGCCCTCGGCGCGAAACTCCGGGCGTAGAATCGCCCCAGAGGGATCCATGGACCTGCTCAAACAGCTCGAAACGAAGATGCATGCCCTGGTGCAGCAGCGCAACCAGCTGAAGGAAGAGCTGGATGCGCTGAAGGCCGCCGGGGCGGCCGGGGACCAGGAGCTCCAGTCCCTCCGGGCCCGGCTGGAGGAGGCCCTGGCGGAAAAGACCGCGCTGGAGAAGGACCGCGAGGCGGTGAAGGCCCAGGTGGCCAGCATCCTGCAGGCCCTGGAGGCCCTGGGATGAAGCCCCAGCCGCCCCTGCCGGGGGTCCGGGCCGCCACGGTCTCGGTCCTGGGGCGGGAGCTCCAGGTCCAGACGGACCGGCCCGAGTCCCTGGCGGCGGCGGTCCGCATCCTGGAAGACACCTTCCGCGACATGGACTCGCAATGCCAGCTAAGATGGGGGAACGTCCCGAAGGGCCTGGACACCCCGTCCTGGTACCTCCTGGGCGCCCTGAACTTGGCGCACCGTGTGGCGCGCCTGGAACAGGAAGCCAACCAGCACACCCAGAACCTGGAACAGACTCTTTCAAAGTTGCTGAACGATGTTCCGGACGAACCTTCCGCCCCCGTGCCCTTCCTCGGCGAGGACGGAGACTGATTTCCCTGCGAGGCCCGTGATCATGGCCAAGCGCTTGTTCCGTAAGTCGACCTGGGAGACCTTCCCCCTGTCCTGTGCGTTCCGCGCGTCGGCGCGCCTTAGCCAGGGATCCTGGACTCCCCCCTACCAGCTAGGGAACTCGGCAAGCCTCCACGACTGAGCGGGGATCTTCTTTCACATCTGGTGCTGGTGGCTCTTCGGATCCCATTCCCTGGAGTCGCCCATGAACCTGATCAGCTGGATCTTCCTTCTTCTCTTCTTCGCCGCGGCCGGCGTCGGCCTCCTGATGGCATTGCGGGCCCAGAAGGCGACGGTGGACGCCTCCCAGGCCCAGGCCCGCGCCGAGGCGGACATCAAGGCCCAGCGCGAGAAGCTGCTGGACGAGGCCCAGCGGGAGGCCCAGCGCCTGAAGGACCGGGGCCAGCAGGAGGCCGAGGCCCTCCGCAAGGAATCCGAGTTGAAGGCGAAGGAGCAGGCCCTCCACGCCCGGCAGGAGGCGGAGAAGCTCCTGGCCGAGCGCCAGGCCAACCTGGAGAAGCAGGAGCAGCGGTTCCAGTCGAAGGAGCAGAGCCTCCAGGCCAAGGAGGAGGGCCTCGACAAGAAGCTCCAGCAGGTGGATCAGAAGGCCAAGGACCTCGACGCGCTGAACGAGAAGCGCAAGGCCGAGCTGGAGAAGCTGGAGGCCAAGCAGGCGGAGGCCAAGCAGCTGGTGGAGGCCCAGGCCCAGCGCCTGGAGGAGATCGCCGGGCTCACCCGCGAGGACGCCAAGAAGGAGCTGACCGCCCAGCTGGAGTACGCCGCCAAGATGGACGCCGCCAAGCTGGTGCGCCGCATCGAGGACGAGGCCCAGGAGGAGGCCGCCAAGAAGGCCCGCTGGACCATCGGCGCCGCCATCCAGCGCGTGGCCTCGGACGTGGTGGCCGAGCAGGCCGTCAGCTCGGTCCAGCTGCCCAGCGACGACCTCAAGGGCCGCATCATCGGCCGCGAGGGCCGCAACATCCGGGCCCTGGAGAAGGCCACGGGCTGCGACCTCATCGTGGACGACACGCCTGAGAGCATCGTGGTGTCGAGCTTCGATCCGATCCGGCGCGAAGTCGCGCGCCAGGCCATCCTCAAGCTCCTGGCCGACGGCCGCATCCACCCCGCCCGCATCGAAGAGGTGGTGGAGAAGGTGAAGGTGGACATGGACCAGCACCTCAAGGAGATTGGCGAGGCCGCCTGCATCGAGCTGGGCTTCCCCGACGTCCACCCCAAGCTGCACAAGCTGGTGGGCCGCCTGAACTACCGCACCTCCTACGGCCAGAACGTCCTGGAGCACACCAAGGAGGTGGCCCGCATCGCCGAGTACATGGCAGGTGAGATGGGCGCCAACGCCAAGCTGGCGCGGCGCGCCGGCCTCTTCCACGACATCGGCAAGGCCATCGACCGCGAGGTGGAGGGCACCCACATCGAGATCGGCATGCAGCTCATGCAGCGCTACGGCGAGAAGGAGGAGGTCATCCACGCCATGAGCTGCCACCACGGGGACTTCGAGCCTAGGACGGTGGAGGCCATGCTCATCACCGCCGCCGACGCCCTCAGCGCCGCCCGCCCCGGGGCCCGCCGCGAGATGCTGGAGACCTACGTCAAGCGCCTCGAGAAGCTGGAGGAGATCGCCGGCAGCTACAAGGGCGTGCAGAAGAGCTACGCCATGCAGGCGGGCCGCGAGATCCGCATCCTCGTGGATGCCGGGTCCGTCAACGACGACCAGGCCTACTGGATCGCCAAGGACGTCAGCCGCCGCATCGAATCCGAGATGCAGTACCCCGGCCAGATCAAGGTGACGGTCATGCGGGAGCTGCGGGCGGTGGAAATCGCCCGGTAGGGAGGCCCGGGTCTGATACAGTCCATGGGTCTCCACCCCCACATGGCCTGGTATCAGCCTTGGACGCTTCCTCGCCCCAGCCCACCGATCGCAGCTCCGCCGAGACCGCGGCGGAGCTGCGACGCCTTCTGGCGGAGGGCATCTACGCCCTGGGTCTCGCCCGCAGCCGGGAAGAGGTGCTGCGGGTGCTCCTGGGCCGGGCCGCCGAGGTGCAGCCCGCGGCCCACTGGGCCCTGGTCAGGATCGAGGCGCGGGAGGGTCGGAGGGCGGTGGTGCCGGTGGTCGGCCTGCCCTCAGCGGATTCCCGCCTCGGAAGGGTCCTCCCGGAGTCCGGCCCCTCCCTTCTCGACTCGGCGTTCGTACGGGAGGTCTGCGATCAGGGCCGTCCCTGCTGGGCGCTGGACGTCCGCGCCTCGCCCCTGGTGCCGCCGGACCTGGCGGAGGCCCTCGGCCTCCAGAGCCTGCTGGGCCTCCCCCTGGCCTTCGAGGGGTTGGTCACGGGAGGGGTCCTTGCCGCCACGTTCCAGGGCGAGGCGCCCCTGCTCCCTGATGAGGCGCAGCGGGCCGTCCTCCAGAGCCTGACCCGGATCGCGGCCCTGGTCCTGGAGCGCATCCAGGTGGAGGCGCGCCTGGCCGAGACGGCCCTCCTGTTCCGGGACCTGGCCCAGGCCGTGCACGACCTCACGGGGGCATCCGACGAGGATGTCCTGGTGGCCCAGCTGTTCCAGTGGGCCGCCCGGCTCGTTCCCCTCGGCGAGTGGTGGTTCAACCACTTCGATCCCATCACCCGCACCTGCCGCACCACCCACTGGACCCCGGGACTGGAGGCCTATGGTTCGCCGGAGGCCATCCGCCAGCCTGAGCCCGTAGACGGGGACCTGATCCTGGAACGCATCCACCTCCGCCAGAAGGCCGTCCACATCCGCCGCTGGGAGGACCTTCCGCCCCGGCCGGGCCGGGCCCCCTGGCCCTGGCCCCTCCGCACCTGGGTGGGCCTCCCCCTGGCCCACGAGGGCTCCACCTCAGGCTCCCTCAGCGGGGCGACCCTGGGGGACCAGGGCCACGCGGAGATCTCCGAGGAGCAGTTCGAGGCCCTCCAGAGCCTGGTGGAGACGGCCGGCCTGGTGCTGAACCGCATCCTCGCCCGGAAGGCGCTGGAGGCGGAGGAGACCCGGTTCCGCCGGCTCTTCGAGCAGTCTCCGGATGCCACGGCCCTCCTGTCCCACGGCCGGATCGAGGACGTGAACCAGGCGGCCGTGGACCTGCTCGGGTACCCGCGGCTGGCCCTCCTGGGCCTGGGGCCGATCCAGCTGAGCCCCGCCGCCCAGCCCACGGGACGGCCGAGCCTCGAGGCCGCCCAGGCCTTCCTGTCGGAAGTGAAGACGGGGCTCCGCAACCGGTTCGAATGGACCTTCCTCCACGCCGATGGCCGCGAGGTCCCCTGCGAGGTGGCCATCACCCAGTACCTCCTGGACTCCCGGCGCGTCTACCATGCCGTCCTCCGGGACCTGACGGACCGGAAGCGGGCCGAGGCGGAGCGCGCGGCCCTGGAGCGGCAGCTGTTCCAGGCGCAGAAGATGGAGAGCCTGGGCGTGCTGGCGGGCGGCATCGCCCACGACTTCAACAACCTCCTCATGGGCGTCCTGGGTCATGCGGGACTGGCCCTGGACCAGCTCAACCCGCTGCATCCGGCCAAGCGCAACCTCGAAGCCATCCAGAAGGCGGGCCAGCGGGCGGCGGACCTCACCCGCCAGATGCTGGCCTACTCGGGCCGCGGCCGGTTCGAGGTGCGGAACCTGGATCTCAGCGTCCAGGTGGAGGAGATGCTCCACCTCCTGGAGGTGAGCCTCCCCAAGACCGTGGTGCTCAACCTCGGCCTGAAGCAGGGCCTGCCGGCGGTGTCCGCGGACGCCTCCCAGATCCAGCAGGTGATCATGAACCTGGTGATCAACGCCGCCGAGGCCATCGGCGAGGCCTCCGGCACCATCATGCTGGCCACGGGGGCCCAGCGGGTGGACGAGGCCGCCATCCGCACCATGCTGGTGGGCCAGGACGTGGCGCCCGGAACCTATGTGTTCCTGGAGGTGTCCGACACCGGCTGCGGCATGGATCCGGACACCATGAGCCGGATCTTCGAGCCCTTCTTCACCACCAAGTTCACCGGCCGCGGCCTGGGCCTCTCCGCGATCATGGGCATCGTCCGCGGCCACAAGGGGGCCCTGCGCGTCTACTCCGAGCCGGGCCACGGGACCACCTTCAAGGTGCTGCTGCCGGCCCTGAACGTGATCCCCGAGGGGGCGGCCGACGCGCCGGAGGAGGCCCTCCATCCGGGGCGGGGCCTGGTCCTCGTGGTGGATGACGACGAGACCGTGCGGGCCGTGGCCCGGCAGGCCCTGGAGATGCGGGGATTCCAGGTGCTGGAGGCCCAGGACGGACTGGAGGCCGTGGAGCTCGTCCGGGCCCAGGGGGCGGCCCTGGGGGTGGTCCTCCTGGACATGACCATGCCCCGCATGGGCGGGGAGGAGGCCTTCCGCGAGATGCGCCTGCTCCAGCCCGATATCCGCGTCATCCTCAGCTCGGGCTACAACGAAGTCGAGGCCATGGGCCGGTTCATGGGCAAAGGGCTCAAGGGATTCATCCAGAAGCCCTACGGCCCCCGGGAATTGCTGGCCAAGATCCAGACCATCCTGGAAAGTTGAGGCATGCGCACGGTCCTGCTGCTCGTCCTCAGCAATGTATTCATGACCTTCGCCTGGTACGGGCACCTGAAGCACCACCGCGACAGCCCGCTCTGGATCGCGATCCTGGCCAGCTGGGGCATCGCCTTCTTCGAGTACTGCCTCATGGTGCCCGCCAACCGCGCGGGCTACGGGCGCTTCAGCCTGCCCCAACTGAAGGTGATCCAGGAGGTGGTGACGCTGATGGTGTTCGCGGTGTTCACCGTGGCCTGGATGCGGGAGCGGCTCCACCTCAACCACCTCTGGGCAGGGCTCTGCCTGGTGGGGGCGGTGTTCTTCACCTTCCGGAAGTAGACCTCAGCGGTCCAGGTGGATGATGCCCCGCTTGAGGGCCACCATGGCGGCCTCGGTGCGGTCCTTCACCTGGAGCTTCCGCAGCAGGTTGTTCACGTGGATCTTCACGGTGGGTTCCGCCAGGCCCAGCTCGTCGGCGATCTCGCGGTTCCGGTGGCCCTGGGCCAGGAGCTTCAGCACGTCCAGCTCGCGGGCGGTGAGGCGCTCGGTCTCCATGGCCTCCACCAGCCGCGCGGCGGTGGCGGGCGGCAGGTAGCGCTGGCCCGCGGCCACGGCGCGGACGGCCTCGATGAGGGTGGCGCGCCGCATGCTCTTGAGCAGGTAGCCCCGGGCCCCGGCCTCCAGGGCCCGCTGGATGTCCGCGTCGCCGTCGAAGGTGGTGAGCACCAGGATCCGGGCGTCCGGATCCTCCCGCCGGATGGCGGCGATGGCCTCGACCCCGGACTGCCCTGGCAGCTGGAGGTCCATGATGGTGACCGTGGGGCGCAGGGACCGCCAGGTGGTCACCGCCTCCTTGCCGTCGCCGGCCTCGCCGACCACTTCGAGGTCGGGCTCGCCCTGGTGGAGGATGGCGACGAGGCCGTCCCGGACCACCGGATGGTCGTCCACGATGAGCAGGCGGATGGGGGTGGAAGGGTTCGTGGTCATGGACGCCACCTCCGGAGGGGCAGGTTGATGGTGATGCGGGTGCCCTGGCCAGGTCCACTGTCGATATCGATGCGGCCCCGGAGCCGGGCCAGGGTCTCGCGGATGCTGCGCAGGCCGTAACCCGCGGCGCCGGTGGCGGGATCGAAGCCCCGGCCGTCGTCCTCGATGCGGAGGCCCACCTCGCCCCGCCGGTACTGCACGGTGACCTTCACCCACTTGGCCTTGCCGTGGCGGAGGGCGTTGGTGAGGGACTCCTGGGCCATGCGGAGCAGTTCCTCCTCCAGGCGGGAGTCCAGGCGCTTCGTCTCCCCGGTCTGCTCCAGCTCGACCCGGATCCCCGTGCCCGCCAGAAGGCGGTCGGAGAGGATGCGCAGGGCTCCCAGCAGATCGGTGCCCTCGGGCTTGCGGGGGCTCAGGACCATGACCGAGCGGCGGGCCTCCTGCAGGCTGGCGGCGGCCAGCTCGCGGGCGTGGTCCAGGCGCGTGAGCACGGGCCCCGGATCACCCTCCATGCGGCTCAGCCGGGCCTCGGCGGCCTCCAGCTGGAGCAGCACGCCCGTGAAGCCCTGGGCCAGGTGGTCGTGGATCTCCCGGGCCATGCGGTTCCGCTCGTCCAGGACGGCAGAGCGGGCCTCCACCTGCTGCAGGCGGAGGCGCAGCAGCCACCAGGCGAAGAGCCCCGCCGCCGCCGCGCAGAGGATCCAGAATACGGGCCGCTGGTGGAAGAAGGGCTGGACCGCCACGTCCAGGGCCACCTCCTGGGGCGGTCCCGCCTCGCCGGGCCGCCAGGCCTGGAGGATGAACCGGCGCGCCCCCGGGGGCAGGTTCGAGTACACGGCGAAGCGCCGGTCCCCCACCTCATTCCAGCCCGGATCGACGCCTTCCATGCGGTAGCGGAACCGCACCTTCCCGGCGCCCGTAAGGCTGATGCCCGTGTAGTGGATCTCCAGGCGGTGGCCGCCCGGGGCGAGGCGGAGCGGTCCCTGGACCGGCTGGAGGGACTCGTCGCTCAGCACCTTCACCAGGTGCAGGCGGAGCGGCGGCGGGCCGGGCGGCAGCGCGCGGCTGTCCGCGCGGGCCATGCCCCGGCCCGTGGACAGCCAGAGCTCTCCTTCGCGCGTGAGCCAGGCGGCGGGCTGGGGACCCCCGTGGGCCGCCCGGGCAGGAAGGCCATCTCCCTGATCGAAGACGGCGAGCAGGGAGGGGCCGGCGGCGGGCAGGCCCTGCATCAGCGCGGACTGGGGGGCCCGGAGCACTCCCTGGCTCGTGCAGAGCCAGAGGTTGTGGCCCGCGTCCTCCAGGATGGCGTGGACGCTGGCCTCCAGCAGACCCCCGGGGCCCGTGAACCGGCGGAAGGTCCCGTTCTGGAACAGGCGCAGGCCATCGGCCGTGCCGATCCAGAGCGCTCCGGAGGCGTCCAGATGGAGGGCCTGGGCCCCGGCGGACCCCAGGCCCTGGGCGGGGCCGAACCAGTGCAGGCCTTCGAGATCCAGGATCCCCACTCCCCTGGAGGGGCTGGCCAGGTACAGGGGCTCGGGCCCGCCGCCGGCCATGGCGGTGACGCCCTGGGCCATGGGGAAGACCTGGGCCTCCCCGCCGGGTGGGAGCTTCAGCATCCCCTGGCGGAAGGTGGCGATCCACAGATTGCCCGCCGGATCCTCGTAGAGGGAGAGGATGCCTTCCGGTGGCGGCCCACCCTTCCAGGCCACGACCTGGGCCCTCCCGTGCTCCAGGATGAACAGGCCCCCGCTGCGGGTGCCCAGCCAGAGGCCACCGGCGCGGCGGGGCCACAGGGCGGCCAGGGGCCCACCCGGGACCCCACTCAGGGCCACGGGCTCGACCCGGCCCTCCCGGACCTGGCCCAGGGACTGGTCCCCGGTGAGGCACCACACGGTGCCCGCGGCATCCTGGCAGACCATCCGGCCCGCCTCCTCGGGCTCGGGCCCCCGGACGGGCACGGCCTGGAAGGGGACGGTGAAGGTGGCGCGCAGGCCCCGGTCCTCGCTGCCCACCCAGAGGGTGCCCGCCCGGTCCTCCAGCAGGCAGCGCACGGTCCACCGGAGCCTCGGCCCATCCGGAGCCGCCTCCAGCCGACCCTCCCGGGTCCGGTGGAAGAGGCCCGCCTGCTCGGTGCCGATCCAGAGGCCGCCCTGCCGGGTCGCCCGAAGCGCAGTGATGGGCTTGGCGGAGGGGAGGGCCGGGGCCGCGGGGACCAGGCGGCCGTCCTCGAGCGTGAAGAGCCCCTGGGCCCGGGTTCCCACCCAGAGGGTCCCGGCGGCATCCACCTCCAGCGCCGTGATGTCCTCCACGGAGGAGAGGGTCACCAGCTGCAGGCGGTGCTCCCGGACCCGCCACAGCCCCGAACCGGCCGTGCCCACCCAGAGCGTGTCCCCGCCGTCAGAGGCCATGGCCTGGATCCGGAGCCGGGCGGCGTCGCAGGGGACGGGCTCGAACCGCTCCCCCACGCGCCGGAGGAGCGGGCCCTCGCCCGGAGCCGCCCACAGGGTGCCCCGGGCATCGGCGTGGAGGTGGAGGATGGGGCTGTCGGGAAGGCCTTCCGCCGGCCCCAGGGCGCTGAAGGCGCCGTCCTTCAGCCGGAAGAGGCCGGAGGGCGAGGTGCCGATCCAGAGGCTCCCGTCGGGCGTCTCCGCCAGACTACGCACGTCATCGTGGGAGAAGACCGGGGCCTTGGCGCGCGAAAAGCGGTCGAAGCTGGCCCCGTCGAAGCGGACGAGGCCGTCGCCGGTGCCGATCCAGAGGAATCCGTCCCGGCCCTCCAGGAGCGCCGTGGCCGTGTCCTGCGCCAGGCCCGCCTCCGCGCGCCAGATCCGGTGGCCCTGCGCCTGACCCTGCATCTGACCCTGCACCTGACCCTGCACCTGGGCCGGCGCGGCTCCCGGGGCCGGGAGGGGGGCGGCAAGGAGGCCCATCGACAGGGCGGTGGCGACATGCCATCCGGCCCGGCCCCGGCGGAGGCTCTGGAATCCTGTCCATCCCATGGTCATGGAAGCAGCAGATTAGGCCATCGGCCTCCGCCCAGCAAGGCAAACGCCGCTAGCTGTAACTGCCAAGGAGGTTGTTCATCCGGGTTGAGCTGGGAAGCTGTTGTTACCACACAGCGGCTTTCGCAGAGGCAACCCGGATGAACCTCCACAGTTCAGCAAAGACCTGTCCACGAAGTCGAGCGTTATTGATCCGGCGTGTCCGGTGCCTGGGAATGACCGTCCAGGCAGCGGCCCAGGCGGCGGGGATCAGCGTCCGGACTGCCTACAAATGGCTGGCCCGATTCAGGAAGGAGGGCCGGTCTGGGTTGGA
>NZ_AUAU01000034.1 GCF_000428885.1 Geothrix fermentans DSM 14018
ATCCGGAAGCATCTCGCGTCCCATGAATCGCTGGCGGAACAGGTTGATCGCATGGATTCCGTCGTCGGGGTGGGACTTCTTACCGCAGTCACGGTCATGACGGAGTTGGGCGATCTGCGCCGCTTCTCGCGTAGCCGCCAGCTCACCGCCTTTGCCGGGATGAGCCCGAGTCGAAGGGAGAGCGGAACCTCCGTCCACGGCAAACCCAGGCTGTGCAAGCAGGGAAGCACAAGAGTCCGTGCAGCCCTTTACCTGGCTGCCTGCGCCGCGATCCGCTTCAACCCGGACATGAAAGCCTGCTACGACCGACTGCTCGCCCAGGGCAAGGCAAGGCGCGTGGCCCTGGGTGCGGTCATGCGCAAACTCCTCGTTCTCATGCGGGCCGTCGTCAAGGCCGGCCATGATTGGATTCCCCAGGCCCAGGCCCTCTGAGGCGCGGATTAATCCCCTGCATTTCCTTCACAGCGGAGCCCCAGGCCAAAGCCGGGAGGGGCGCAAAGCGAAGCGGGCCGCGAAAGGCGTGACTGGCGACTCAGCGGGCACGCCTGTCGCGACCTTGCGCCCCTCCCGGCGGGACGATCCTTTCCGCGCGAAGGAAATCCACCGTAGTACCCTTGACGGTGAACTGACAACCTCTCTCGACTTCTCCTTTCCTCGGCTCTGCTCAGCGTCTCGGCGCAGGCGCGGCCGGTTACCTTCATTCGTTAGGCCTCGAAAAGCAGGGCTGTCTGAATACCGTTCAACCCGCAAATTCGCCCGTTCGGCCATTATGATTGCGCTTTCATGGCGGGCCCAGCTTCATGATGGTAGGCCCAAGGTATTTCTTTTCAACATCTGCTAAGTTTTCCGGTACCTCGATTCATGTCAACGCAGAGCTGCGAGTTCAATCCAGCCTTGCGCTCAAATCGGACTCAACCTACCTTGCATTCCGCTCATGCGAAGCGACTAGGACTCTCATTCCTATCCGCTTGGTTGGTTAGGCTGGTTGCATTCTTAACGTTTTACTTCACTGAAACTCCAAAAGTGATCGGTTGAACCGCTTCTAACGGAGGGAATAGTGAGCAAGGGAATCGTGGGAGAGAAGCACGATCGAAGACTGGAGTTCAATCGAGACGACTTCGAAGTTCTGGACATCGCGCTCAAAGAGGCGCCCGAGTTGCGCCTCTGCGCTGGTGTATTGCGGGCTGCACGTGAAGCAAAAATTGAGTACCCGATCACGTCGGTAAAACAACTCATCAAGCTGCTTCCTGAACAGCAGATGTACATCGAAGGACATTGGCTCAGGCCCGTGCTCATCGAGCGCTACATGCGTCAAGAGTACCTGCCCATCGAGAACGAACAGGACTTAGTGGCTCGCTGTCACCTTGCCCTGATCCGGTGCCGCGAGGATGTGAGATGGGCTGTACACGCACCTCCATATGCCTCGGAGCTCCTCGCAGAGCTTCCTGCGATTCCGCAAACGAAGGGGAGGGCTTAATGTCAGGAGGAGGAAGGTTCTGTCAGGCTGGACAGTGGACGACCCTGTATGAAGGCCCGAGCTTCGGGTTTGTGTACGCGTGGAATTTGGGGGCGGGAACACTGAGCGTTCGTTGGCGGGCATACACGGCGTCTCCTTTCTGGTACTCAGATGGCTCCGCTAACCTGAATGGTAAGACGACCGTCGGATTTGGTATTCCGACGCCCTACGTAAAGTTCCAAGTCAACCCACCGGTCAATGCACAACTCTTCGGCTCGTAATCTCCACCCTGTGAGTGATCCCGATGTTTGATGCTGCCCAACTGGGTTTGCTGCATGCGGGTGATGCGCGTAGGGCATCACCTGCGGCAAAAGTTAGGTCCTTGGATCGTAATTGCTAGGCCGAATGCCGCGCTAGAGAACCGAGAACCCCGTCAGTTAAAGCATCTACTTGAACAAAAGAATATGTAGTCAGGCTAGGGGCAGCGTTGGTTGGAGAGCCAAACCCATTATGACCCTCGGGAATCATTCGTGGATGAAGAACTGGATGCGTGGCTACAAGAGTAGCTTCCTTCGGTGGGCCGCTATCGCAGATTGGATGCAGCGATAAACGAGCCGTTTAGTCAAAGCATCCGATTAAGCCTGGAGGGCATAACCATGCTAGACCTGAATATCGAATTCAAGCTTGATCGCATCCATTGCCATGATGAAGGTGATGGTCCTGGTAACGCGGAACCCTATCTATGGTCAGTGTTCTTTAAGGTGGATGGTGACACAACAGTAGTCAACACTGATGATCTAAGCCACGTATATTTACAGGGACCGCCCACCGTCATGACCACCCCGGGAAACCATGGCAACCTCGGCACCAGCGACGTTGATGAAGGCGACGATGTAGGTGTCCCTGCCATTATTGGCGAATACCGCACAATCATGAAGCCGATTCCATTAACGACCCCGGTTCTCGGTAAGAGTGAAATCGGCGGGATGATAGGCTGCATCGTGGTGCTGATGGAGGAGGACAACACCTCCGACTCCGATGCCGCCCGCGGGCACGAGCGTCTCGACAGCACGGTTCGCGACAAGTTAGCCGAGCTGCTCGGCACCCTGAGCATCAGCAACCCCGAACCTACGCAGGAAGACATCGATAGGATGACGGATCAGATCGGATCAGCCGTCAAGGACGCGATTAAGGACGGTGTTAGTGTCATCGAATGGCTCCTAGGCTTCGGCAACATGGATGACCAGATTGGCAGCGCAGTGCTCCGTTTTTCCCATGGTGAAATGCAAGCGGCAGCCGGTGGCGCTATCCCCTTCAGCCGCCGCTGGAAAAACGAAGGCGACTGGGAACTCTTCGGCCACATTCAAGCGACTCCTATCAGCCGCCCGGATTCGAAGTGTTGTGAAGAACTAAAACGCAAGTTCAAGGAACTCGAACGTACCCTAGCCATCCACGAAAAGCGTCTCGTGAAAATTGAGGCAGATATAGACGCTCAAGCGAAGGGTTTTGCATCCGCTGTGACCCGCGCAAAGGCCACTACAATACCTATTAAACGCGGATAGACCGTAACCCATCAAAGCGCCCCACCCGTGGACGAACTTGCCGCCTCTTCGCGTCGTCAAGCCCGCCAGTGAGCTTTGACGTTAGATCCTTCACTCAAGGAGGACCCATCCAAGGGGGAACGCTGGCTCGAAAGCCAGACCCTTTACGACCCTCAGGAGTCGTTCCTGGAAGAGGAACTGGAGGCATAGTGAAACCAGTAGGGTGACTCGGTTGGGCTTCTGGTTGGCCCGATTGAAGTGGGAGCCCCATTGGGGTTCGACCATTACCGCGACCCTGAAATCTATTTTTGTTTTCCTGGGTAATGTCGGTAATGGGTAAGGCCAGACCGGCATGACCCATTACCGAGCATCAATAGAGCCTTGATCGAGGTCCCAGGCTCAGCAAGGAATACCCGGGGCCACCAGGGCAGGGGGGTGTAGATACCTAGTGGGACTATTCCTCAAGGGTGAGGCTCAACCCTCTTTGGTCTCCGGTGTGGCCAGCTCGGCCAGCTTTCGCTTCGCCTCGCGCTTCCCTAGTTTCCTGAGCGCGGCGATCGCCTGGAGCTGGGCCTGGCGGGGGCGGGTCTTTTCGGCCTCCCAGTGGTAGACGGATTGGCCGGAGACTCCGAGGAGCAGGCCCATATCCTGGGCAGAGAGACCCAGCTTCTGCCGCTGCTGGGCGAACCTCTTCGCTGAGAATCGAACGCGCGTGGTTCCTTCCTCGCCTTCTGGCGTTTCCGGCTTTTTCAGAATCTTCTTCGAAACCCGTGCTTGCTGCTTCTCAAGCTGATCCACACGCCGCTTCAGCTGTGCGATCTCTAAGCGGTACTGGCTGGAGGCCCGCTTGAGGCTCTCGATCTCATTCCGGACTTCCTTCCGGGCGAGCCGAAGGATTTCTTCTTTCAGGATGGATGCGATGTTTGGCATCTTGGCTCTCCCAGGTGAGATCCATGGAATTGAAATCCATTTGCTAAATATAGCCTGAGGTATAGGTGGTACTACCGTTCGGCGGTGAAAAACGACCGTTCGGAGGAAATAGCCTAAACAAGGACTGGTGATGGTTATGTTGTCAGTACGTCCAAAAAGGAGGCCGTATGACAAAATGCCCTCTCGGAACTACAGCAAAAACAGGTGAAAAGTGCCCAGAAAGTGGAGTCTGGACTTCTATCAGCAGTCCCTCCACCACCGCCCCCATTGCTAAGGGCGACACGATGCCCCCGTACAGAAATCAGGCGGTGACCTGGAGACTTACTTCTTACGCCTAGCCACCGAGACTTCACTGATGAGTCGGGAAGCGGCCGGATAGAAACCTCGATTCAGTTCTCCACCGCACTGCCGGTTACATCTGCACACTCGATGCAGCACTCGACTAACCCAAGAGGTATCTCCCCCCCAGCCGATTCAAAACTCGAGTTCTCCACCGCTCTTGCGGATTCCGGGCTATCTACTCAACACCCGTGATGATCGACCGCCATTGGCGCCCGTGACTCGGATTCAGCTATTGATGAGGCTTACCATCGTGGGCTGATGTGAACACTGTCTCTACAGGATTCATTCTTCCAGCGGCCACCACTGCTAGAGTTTGTCTAGACTTCGAGGATCGAGGATTCCATGGCGTAGGAGGGAGGTCGCAAAATGGCGTTTGCGGATTCCACGGCGGGGAACCCAGGCCCTGATTTCAAGGCTCTGTTTGAATCCGTGCCTGGTCTCTATCTGGCGCTTGATCCCAGTCTGACCATCGTGGCCGCAAGCAATGCCTATCTCACGGCGACCTTGACCCGTCGCGAGGAGGTACTGGGCAAGGGCATTTTCGAAATATTCCCTGACAATCCGGACGATTCGACCGCGACCGGGGTGGCCAACCTTCGGGACTCGCTCCACCGGGTTATTTCCCTCAAGAAGCCGGATGTGATGGCCGTGCAGAAGTACGACATTCAACGGCCTTTGTCAGAGGGTGGGGGATTCGAAGTTCGCTACTGGAGTCCGATCAATACCCCGGTCCTTTCTCCACAAGGCGAGATTCGCTTCATCATCCACCGCGTAGAGGACGTGACCGAGTTCGTCCGTCTGAAGGAGGCGCACCGGGATCAGATGAACCTCGCTGCGGTGCTGAAGGGGCAGGCCTCACACATGGAGGCCGAGGTTTTCGAGCGGGCCCAGGAAATCCAGGAAGCGAACCGGCAGCTACGGGAACTCCACGGGCATCTTGAAGCGCGGGTGGAGGAGCGGACCACCGAACTCCTGCAGGCGAATGAGGCCCTGCTGCGCAGCGAGGAGCAGCTCCGTCAGGCCCAGAAGCTGGAGGCGGTGGGCCGACTGGCAGGCGGCATCGCCCACGATTTCAACAACCTGCTGACGGTGGTCTTCAGTGCCTCCCAGGCGCTGGAAATGCGCATGGGCAAGGATCGGGACCTTGAGGCGATTCACTTGGCCTCTGAGCGCGCGGCCAAGCTGACGCGCCAGCTTCTGGCCTTCAGCCGTCAGCAGATCCTGGCTCCTCAGGTCCTCGACCTCAACACCACGCTTCGAGACCTTGGCCCAATCTTGCACCGGCTCCTGGGGGAGGATGTCGAGCTTGAGATCCTGTGTGCTCAAAGCCTACGGCCCGTCTTTGCCGATCCGAGCCAGATTGAGCAGGTGGTTATGAACCTGGCGATCAATGCCCGGGATGCCATGCCAGATGGTGGGAAGCTCACCGTGGAGACGGTCAACGTCGATCTGGATGGAGCCTATGCCAGTGAGCATCTGGGCGTCACCCCGGGCCGCTATGTCATGTTGGCCGTTAGCGACACTGGGCACGGCATGGACAAGGCTACCCAGGCCCGGATCTTTGAACCCTTCTTCACGACGAAGGATCCTGGCAAGGGAACAGGGCTGGGTCTATCCACTGTGTTCGGAATCGTGAAGCAGAGCCAGGGCCACATCTGGCTCTACAGCGAACCCGGGATTGGCTCCACCTTCAAACTCTACTTCCCCGAGTTCCAGGGACAGGTGGGATCTCTCTCCGCGGCAGCGTCCAGAGGAGCGGCCGACGAAGGCGGAAGTGAAACCATCCTTTTGGTGGAGGATGATGAGCTGGTGCGCGAAGTGGCAGGGGCTGTGTTGCGGGAGGCCGGTTATGCGGTCCTGGAAGCCCGAAATGGTGAGGAAGCGATCGCCCTCTGCACCCAGGCCATTGATCGAATTCATCTGCTCATCACCGACGTAATCATGCCGGGGCTGAATGGGCGCCAGGTATCCGAGAGGGTGGCTAGCCTTCAGTCGGACCTGGCGGTTCTCTTTATGTCCGGATACACCGACGACGCCATCCTGCGCCATGGGGTCCTGGATGCCAATGCTCACTTCCTTGCGAAACCGTTCACGCCTTCTGAACTTCGGTCCAAGGTACGAGTGGCGCTGACTCCAAGCGAAAGAAGCTAGGTGCAAACACCGATCTCTCCCAGCTGAACTATGCGCGGCCTCAACTCCGTGATCTCGCTTCGATATTGAGCCGAGGCCTTTCGGAGCTATTCGAGTTCCGTCTGGGCCTCCTACGGGCGAGTCGGAGGGTCTCGGACTTCAGCAGGGACGCGAGGTTGGACATGGGGACTCCATTTGAATTCATCCTCGATCATGTGCCGTTCGGATTGGGAGGGTTCGGCATCCGGGGGACGCGACTCCGGGGAGGGGAGTCGCCGCGCAAAGTGATGGAGTCCTGATCTCGAAATTGAACCGTACTACCGTTCGGCGGCAAAAAACGACCGTTCAGCGGACTCTCTTGAGCTGTTAACTGCTCAGGTGTAGGTTCACGCAGATTTAGAGGATGCCATGTCGGATAAAGACAAGAGGACATTCTGCGGAGACTTGTTTGGTTAGGGACTCGAGCTGGCACTCCTCAGGTCGTTACTGAACCGAATACGAGGGAACTCACATGCGATGCTGCTCCACGATCCTGATGATCACCTTCTTATCGACTACGTGGGCCACTCTCCAGGCTCAAACGAAGCAAGCTCCAACCAGGAATCCCCCGCGGCGAGGATTCCATGTAGATGGGAGTGCTTGGCTGTGGCCAGCGGGGGCCCAAGAAATTTCGGGACCAGAATTCCGAGATGAGTTGGTTCGCCCCGTAAAAAATAAGCTCGTACTGGCTTGGACCATGGACCATGGACCGTGGCGTGGCGGATCTTATCGCGGCAGCGAACGAAAGCCGCTTGGATCAGAATCGGACCTCGGGAAGCGTAATCGTTCGGGTCTTTTATCAACACGGGAAAACTGAAGACCTACCCACTCGAGCCGTAATCCTCAGACATCCTGGTACTGGGGCGCAAGCAACGGATCAAATGTTGGTGGAAGTCGTGATGTCGATAGCTTCAGACATCACGAACATTCAACTGATCGACCATCAAAGTGTGGTGGCTTGGGCTGGCGCGGTTCTCCCCCACCTCCTTGAAGCCCATCCATCCCGCTATGTGCCAGCCATAGGGACGGATTTCCTTCCAACGCCCTTGAAGGGTGCCGACGGAAAGGATTCCACCTCATCTGGCACCATGCCCGGTTCAAGTCAGGAAAGCAGGCGGGCGTTGCAGATCAGGCACATTGAGCAAGGTCTCTATCCTCCATTTGATTAAATCCTGTTTCAAGTTTTATGGACTGTTTTGATTCCCACCTTTCTTTCGGGATTGCCATGTTTGCTGATCTGATGATCTCCCGTTTTCTGCGTTTCAGTATTTATCGTTTGAAGGTGGTCGCGGTCGTCATGTTGATCTGGTTGCCGTGTTCAGCAGGAGGACCCAGCTCAATCGTAGTGTCGGTGAGTCCGAACTCGACCACGCTGATGATAAACAGTACACAACAGTTTACTGCCACGGTAACGGGGACCACCAAGACAGCTGTCACCTGGAGCTGTTCAGGCGGATCGATAAACTCGACAGGGATGTACACGGCTCCTTCCACAGCCGGAACCTACAACGTTCAGGCCACGTTGGTTTCAGACAGTAGCAAAGTTGGAACTGCCTCCGTGACGGTAGTCGCACCTGGGATTACCAATGTGGTTGTTAGCCCAAGTGCGCGAACCCTGGCGACCGGAGAATCCTGCCCTATTACTGGATATGTGTATGGATATGGCGACACCAGTGGGGACTGGACGCTATCGGGCGGCAGCGGAACCATTTCAAATGAAGGAAGCACATTCGGATTAGGTTATTCGAACCTGTCCTACCAGGCGCCTCAGTCGCCAGGTAGTTATGCCTTGTCCTACACAAGCAGGATGGATCCCACCAAATCAGCGACTGCAATCATCACCGTGGTCATCCCTGGGGTCAGCGTTTCACCTGCAAATGTGACCCTGCAGTCTTATGGCACGCAGCAATTCACCGCTTCGGTAGTTGGCCTCTCCAACACGGCAGTGACTTGGTCCTGTTCTGGGGGGAGTGTGTCTAATTCGGGGCTCTTCACGGCTCCTTACCTGGCTGGTACGTACTCCATAACCGCAATCAGCGTGCAGAACTCAACCATCACAGGCTTGGCCACCGCGACCGTTCCACTGAGACTTGCCATAGATAGATCTACTGTGAGTCTCTCACCCAATTCTAGCTGTAGTTTGGGTCTGACCACTAATGCCAGTAGTACACCTAGCGTTACTTGGACTTGTTCCGGTGGCAGCGTGACTCCAAGCACAAATGGCTCGGTGATTTACAAAGCTCCGGCTATATCCGGAATCTACACGGTAACTGTTACCAGTAATGTAGACTCCACTGTTACAGCCTCTGTGCCTGTTCGAGTTGCACCACCTGTGATCGTCAAAGTGACACCCGGAGCCGTCTCCCTCGCATTGGGAACCACTCAGCAATTTTCAACCTCAGTAACAGGTGGGTTGGGGAACCCTACCGTTACCTGGACTTGCAGTGGCGGAACGATTAGCAGTTCAGGGATGTACACAGCCCCACAGAATGCGGGGTCCTATTCGGTCTGGGCAACCAGCGTAGACGATCCAAGTATAATTACTACCGCCAACATCATCGTTCCTCCCCAGATATCGATCTCTCCTACTAGCCTCACGATGCTCGCGGGAGCTGGTCAAGTTTTCACGGCTACGGTCTTGGGCATTAATCAGTCGACCGTCACATGGAGTGCGTCCGGCGGCGTGGTTGATCAGGGTGGTCGCTACACGGCACCGAATGCTGTAGGAACTTACACAGTTACCGCGAAACAGGATAACTGGAAGGTATCTGCCTCTGCGACAGTGACGACCACCCAAGGCCTGGTTTCTGTTTCGCTCAATCCCACTGGGATTGCCATTCCCGTTGGCGGTACCCAGCAATTCCAGGCTCACCTTATTGGGACGGCGAACACCGGGGTTACTTGGTCAGCCTCGACTGGGTCTATCTCCGCATCCGGATACTATACGGCTCCAGCCAACACGGGGACAGCAACCATTACAGCCACCAGTGTGGCTGATCCTACTAAATCCGCTACTACCACTTTGACAATCACGGCGGCCATCCCGCTTACCTCCATTTCGATCGCCCCCATCACCGTGAACCTCGCGACAAGTGAATCCCAATCCTTTACTGGAACAGTGGCTAACAATAGCAATACCAAAATCTACTGGGAACCGCTGGGTGGAGGCAATAATGGGGCATTGAGTGCGACAGGGGTCTACACGGCTCCGGCCGTGCTTCAGTCGAGCAATAACAGTTCGTACTTTTCACTGATCAAGGCCCATCCCCAGGCAGACTACAGCAAGTCTTCCGTTGCCACTGTAACGCTGCAGACGGTCGGGCCAATCAACGTCACCATTACTCCACCCGCCAAGACCGAGTTTGTTGAGGGCGAGACGGCGACCTTCGCGGCTACTGTCTCTGGCACCGCAGACACCCGCGTGAAGTGGTCGCTGGACCCATATGCCAACTTTGGATCCACAATTTCAGTTCTAGGGGCGTTCCAAGCGGGTGGGCTCATTTCCAGCGCCAATTACGCTGATGTAGCTTTACGAGCGGCAAGTATGGCCGACCCCTCCAGGGTGTCCTTCCTTACTGTTCGGGTGTGGAAACGTGGGACGGTTTTGATCTCCCCTGGTTCCTTCACCAATCCTCCCTTGTGGCAGAGCCAATCGGTGTCTCCCGGTTCTCAGGTCCAGTTCGCCGCCGAGGTGAAGGGCGGTGGTGGAGTCATCTGGACCTGTTCAGATGGGACGATCACCAACACGGGGCTATTTACGGCACCGAGCGGCACCTTCCCCGGGGGGGGAGTCTATGTCACCGCTACCAATGCCATTGACTCGAGTCAAAGCACGACAGTAGGGTTCAATGTACCCGGGCTAGGCGATGTCTCCATCAGCCCCACAGGAGTCACGCTTGGTGTTGGTAGTAAGCAGTCGTTCACTGCCACGGTCCAAGGTGGTAGCGGGAATTCCGTGACCTGGGACTGTCGGATGGCGGACGGGAGTTCGCTCAATCCCGGCACAATTTCCAGAGGTACTTACACGGCGCCCGCATACCTGGACTATGGTGAAGGCGAGCGGAAAGTGATTGTTCGGGCGACTTCGGGAAGCAGTTATGCGGAGGCCAATGTCACCGTTCAGGGTCCCCTATCGGCAGGGGTACTCGATGCAGTGTCCAGTTGCTGGTCCGGCTGTACTCTGATCGCCACCTACGATGCATCTGGGTCTGCAGGTGGAGGGTGGGGAACAGACCCCTACAAGTTCTGGTCCATCAGTGGGAATGGAACCATTCTCGCTGCTTGGTACGACTGGTCTCATGGGTATCCCGTAGTTAAGTACACTGCCACAGCCCCGGGAACAGTCACTATTACTGCTCATCCCAGCAACACCGTCAGCAGCTTAACGATCAATGCCACTACTCAAATTCTTGCGATCCCAGATTTCTCCGGCGAATTCGTATCCAGCACCGGAACCTTGAGTGAGAGAATTCTGGATTTTGGCATTAAGAACGTCAACACCTCCATGGGAACGACTCAGTCCATTCGTCGCATCTGGACTGGCGATACCTTGGGTATGGATTCAACCACCCTGAGCGGGCAGAGCTGTGTGGCCACTCGATTCGGAATCTCCGGTTCGACTCCCGTGTGGGGGTACACCTACACAGCCAATTTCTCCTTAGATGGGAACTCCATCACTGGGTATCAGAGTGGAACCAGATCTGGAAACATCGTGGTGGGTGTCGAGACGGCTGGAACAGTGACAGCGGCAGAACTCAACCACACGATGTGGTCTACGGCCTTCACAATGGTTGGAGGTACAGTCCAATTCCAAGCTGCCGTCGGGGGGACCGCGGATAAGGCGGTCACCTGGACCTGCTCTGCTGGCTCCATTACCCTGGATGGTCTCTACACCGCACCCGCAACACCTGGCACTTACACGGTGACGGCCACCAGCAATGCCAGCATCACAGGTAATAGCTACACTGTAAAAGTGGGCGTGACAGCTTCATCGACGCTGCATGTCGCCGGCATCTACGAAGGGCCTGTGGTCTACGCCTACGATGGAGTTGCCAGAACATCTACCTTGAGTCTTTTTGAGGACAACGGCACGATCTATGGCAAGCTCAATGGCGCCCAGGTGACAGGTGCCATGACAGGCCGTGTTTTCCAAGGTTGGTACCGCCAACAGGTCAACTATGGCGGGATGTTGTCCCAGCCCATCGAAATGGTCTTCGATCCTCAACCCGATGGCTCTTTCGTCGTCAACGGAACCTATTCCTATTTTGGGTGGTTTGGCTCTGGTTACTACCAGACCTCTGCTTACACCTACGGGGTAGCCACGAATCAGGTCCCCCAGCCCAATATTGTGGATGTCCGAATTGTTCCCAAGACCGACTTCAGTCCGATAAAACTCCTGGGCAGTGGGACGGCGACCTTCAAAGCCCTTGTGGTCGGCAATGCGAACACGGATGTCACTTGGTCTGCCAACGGGGGCACCATCCAAGCCAATGGGAATTCCGTGACCTTCACGGCTCCAGCTGTAAGTTCCAAAGGTACGACTTTCATCCTGACAGCCACAAGCGTAGCGGATCCCACCAAATCGGAATCAGTGACTATCTCTGTGGACCCGGCCCAGCCAACTGTTCTGCCAGCGCAAGCCTCCATTTACGCTAGTTCGGTTGGTTATAGCGGCAGTATCGCTTCCTTTGCCGCCACATTCCCGTCTCAGCTTTCCAATGAAGCCTTCTGGTCGATTCTTGAAACGACCCCCGGGGCCCCCACTGTGGACGCGTGGGGTGTAGTACATCCGGGATGGGCCTTGGGGACCTTTACCGTGGTGGCCACTTCCCAATGGAATTCCACTGTCAATGCTACCGCCTCTGTGACTGTGAATGAAGCACGCCCCTCCATCGGGTACTTCTATTCAGATTTCACCTCGGTCCAGCCAGGGGACACTGTCACGGTGACTTGGGACAACATCTCGGCCTACAACACGCCGAATCCACAGCTCCTCCTGACCATTGCTGATTCCATTGGCAGCCAAGTCATTGATGTCACCGGCAAGACGTCCTACAGCGTCACCCTCACACGAACCACCACATTCACGCTGATGGCCAGGAGTGTTTCGGGGTTGGAGGGAAACCGAAGCCTAACCGTAACAGTGGCTTCCTCGGCGGTTATTTCCGCGCTCGTGGCAAATCCCGGAGTCATTCGTGCCGGTGACCCCGTCACCTTGGTCGGCACCTTCACGGCCGCTTCAGCCACCCTCTACTACTACAACCGTCCCACCTACAGCTGGCTGGCGTATGGACCTATTACCAGCGGAACTCCCGTCACTATTCAAGCCAGTCATCCCTCGGTGCTGCATGTCCAGCCGCAATTCTATCTCCAAGCATCTGACGCCAATGGGAACACCATCCAGTCTTATCCGATCACGATCCCTTGTACGCCAGCGATTCTACAATTTGTAGCTTCTCCAACTGGAATCCTGACCGGATCAGGAGCGAGTTCGACACTCTCTTGGGGTATCGACAGTGCAGGGTTAGCAGGCACGGTGACCCTCAAAGCAACCACGCAGAGCGGAGTTCAGACATCCGTAAACACCGGAGGTGCCACAAGCTGGACTGTCACCCCAACTGAGACCACAACCTACAATCTGATGGTGACTACCACGGCGGGAGGAGACTCTCGCCTCGCGACGGTTCGTGTCGGTGATGTCGCCTCCGTGACTATTACCCCTGCATCTGTGACTCTTGCTCCTGGTGCTAGTAAGGCTTTCACCGCATCTGTCCTGGCCGTTCAAGGCAAGGATGGTCTGACATGGTCATACTCTGGCGGGTCTCTTTCGGGAGGAGGCACCAGCGCCACTTGGGTAGCTCCCCAGACAGAGGGCACCTACACGGTGACTGCGACTAGCACAGTAGATCCCACGGTGTTCGCCACTGCTACCGTTATCGTCAGTAAGAGTGTGGGTACTCTGCCACCGCCGACTCTCGATGTCCTCAGCTTCTCCAGTGGCCCATCTCCGCAGGGTCCAGGGCATGTGCTGCTTTCATGGTCCACTGTCGGTGCAACCACGATCACTCTGCAAGATAGCAATGGCCTTCAATTGGATGCGACTGGTCAAACTTCCTACGATGTGACACCGGTAGGCACTACGATCTACACCCTGACCATCACCGACGGGAAGAGTTATATCTCTCGAACCCTGACCATCCCAGGAGCGGGCTACGCCGTGGCCGTCGTGCCTACCCAGGTGACGATGTTCACAGGTGTGTCCTACAAGTTCGGCTACTCGATCTACGCGCCCTCCAACCAGGTCACCTGGACATGTGATGGCGGCACCATCGCGGTGGATGGCACCTTCACGGCACCTACCACGGCAGGCATCTATACCGTGACGGCGGCTTTGGTGGACGATCCCACCAAGACATCTTCCGCCACAGTCACGGTGAATGATGTAAGCCTGATGATTACGCCGTCGTACCTTACTCTGACTACCGGTCAATCCTTCAGTTTCGGGTACCAGGCCTTTACCTATTCCGATGATCGACTTACTTGGTCTGCTAGCGCGGGCAGCATCACCGCCACTGGTGTATTCACCGCACCGTTGACCCCTAGCACGGTCACCATCACGCTCACCAGTTCCAAGGACCCCACCAAGACCGCCACGGCCACGGTGGAGGTGAAACCCATCGATCTGATGATCCTGCCTAGCGTGTTGTGGGTGCTTCCCCAAGGCCAGTTCCAGCTTGCGGCGGGCACCAGTTTAGGTCCAGTGAACTGGTCCGTGGTCGAACCCAACGGTGGAAGTATCGACGCAAACGGCATCTACACCGCCCCGAACGAAGTCGGCACTTTCACGATCAAGGCCACCAGCGCAGTGGATAGCAGCCGCTCCGCGACGGCCACAGCCATCGTTGCAATCACCGGAGGAGGGAATTGGGGGCCTGGTAGTGGTGGAGGGGGCACTTTCTCCCCCCAGAACTACGGCGTCAGTGTGGAACCTGCCATGTCGACGGTGGACGCAGGGACCTATCAGTCACTCCATGCGACTGTGCTGGGGAACGATGATCAAAGTGTCACTTGGGCAGTCGCAGGCGGCACAGTACAAGCTGCTGTCGATGATCAAGGCGTTTTCACGGCCCACGAACCCGGCATTTACACTGTCGTCGCCACCAGCAAGGCCAACTCCGCTTGGCAAGGATCCGCGCTTCTGGTGGTTGAATCCAGCATCAAGGGTTTACGCAACATTCCAGCAGAACTGGATCTGGAAGGTTATTCAGTGACCGTCCTCAAAGACGGGAAGGTCCTCTTGGTTGGAGGGCAAGATACACGGGTGATCGACACGGATCCGACGAAGGGCTATCGCGGCACTGCCTATCTGTACGACCCGGGCACCAAGGTCTTCACGGCCACGGGCAGTCTGATCCAGGCGCGGGCTGGACATATGGCAACCCTCCTTAGCGATGGTCGCGTGTTGATCGCGGGAGGCATGGGGTATTTCAAGTGGCCGACGGATCCCAATGCCCTTGTTCAAGAACAACCCGTGAAATGGGGCGAGATCTACATCCCGGCTACGGGCCAGTTCGAAGCGCTCCCGGTGCCGCCAGATCATCCGCTATATCCGGCAGGTTCCATGCGAAGTGCGCATGGAAGTACAGGTCAGGCCGCAACTCTGGCCAACGGCCAAGTGCTCATGGTCGGCGGTCCTTCTGGGGTGCAAACCTACTGGCCGTTCGATCTCTTCGATCCCGCGACGAACCTCTTTGATCTGACGGATATCGTCACGGGGAACATTGCCAATCAGGAGATTTACCAGACCCGCGAAGGCGGGGCCGTTGTGGCCTTAGATGATGGAAGGGCCCTCCTCACAGGCGGTGGTAGGACCTACAGTGTGAACGAAACCTATCCCTGCGGCATCAGTACCTGCGTCTTGAACGAAGCACGGATATTTGATCCCCAGTCGCCCAGTGCGTTACTTCCGGTGACCGGCATGACGCAGGCGCGTACCGGACACACCATGACCAAGCTTCCCAACGGGAAGATCCTGATCATTGGCGGATCCGATCATTTCACGCTTGCATCAACCTCCACGTTCCTGCCGAATCCCACCGCCACGGCTGAGATCTACGATCCAGCCACCGGGACGTTCACACCTACCGGAGCAATGAAGTGGGCCCGGAGCGACCATGCCGCCATCATGCTACCTACGGGGCAGGTCGTGGTGGTGGGAGGGTATCTCAGCGCCACCTGGGATGGCACCGGGACTATCTGGAGCTATCCGACGGAAACTGAGCTGTACGATCCAGATACAGGGACCTTCAGCGTCATGGATAAGGTGGCCTTCGGACTGGATCGGCCCAAGCTCACCCTGATGAAGGATGGCGGTGTGTTCGTAGGCGGGAAGCCGATCATCACGGCCGCAGCGGGCACGCCCGCAGCGGCTACCCTGGCTCCAGGTGCGAAGACCGTCAAACCATTGATCACGTCCGTGGTGCAAGGGGATTTGGGTTGGCTGGCAAGGCTGGCGACCTTCGGAAACTTCGCGCCCATGACCCTCCAAATCCCGGACCTCAGGATGAACCAGGGCGTGGAACGAGGGATCGATGATGCCAATGCTCCGTTGGTTGGTGGAACGCCCGGTCTCACATGGAAGAAGGATGTCCCTCGAATCCTGAACCGGAACACACTGGTCTATGGGAATTTCGAATTCAATCAGAACGTGTCGCGCGAACTAAGTCGGAACCTGAAAGTGGACCTTATTGCGGTGCTGCCAGATAAGAGCGAACGAACGTTAGCTTCGGATGTATCCCTGGTGTGGAGTGGGAGCGAATTCCCCTATCCCGTCGGGCGGAAGAAACTGGGCTTTAAGGCGATCCTCCCGGCCGGGAGCACCCTTCCGCAAGCCCAGCTCAAGGTGCTCCTCAAGGATTCCACCGGGGGAGCCGCTTGGTTACCGAAGGAAGGGTGGTTCCAAACGAGCCAAGGTGCGATCTGGAAGGACCAGCCCAACTCCATCAAGGTCATCCTGCTTCCTGTCACCGTCACTTACCGGCAGCAGGCGGCGGACGGATCGACCAGCTCCCAAATCCTCGGCTTCACCCCCGCCGAATTGAGTGAATTCCGCATTCGTTATGAGGTGGTGCTCAGGAAGCTCTTCCCCTTCGGGGATGGGGGGATCAGGCTGGATGAAAACACTGAAAACGTCCAAGCCACCTGGGATCTCGGGATTCGCTCCGTGGACGGGAAGACCTACACCGGGGCGTCAACTTTCACCGACCCTCTCACCAACACCGTGACCCCCATGGCTCCTTTCGTGGCATGGAAATTTGATAATTCTGGATGGTATTCGATCAATGAAAGTTGGGACAAATTGGTGATGTACGGATTTGAAAGGGCTAGAGATCCGTATCTTCTAGCATATTCAAAACCTGGGACATTTCTTTGCGTTCTAATCAAAGCCCTTCCCGGCGTGACTTCGGCGAGTACCAATGGGTGGACCTTCGCGAGGAATTATCTCGGCGGCGATGTTTCTCATCTCTTCGCGGCCTTCCCAGGCAATGCGGTGGATTCGGCCCATGAACTGGGACACTCCCATCACTTGAAACACACCATGGATCCCAGTACCGATTACCCCCAAGCGCCCGCCTACGGGGATGGTGCTAGGGGGGGATCCAGACTCGGAATCGTAGGATGGGACCCCTTCGCCTTGGAGGGGGCTGCCCTGGATGCCTCTTCCCTTTTCTCCCCTCTGAATAGCGGATCCGTGGCATCGCCGGTATGGGGCACCCGGTTTTTCACGCCCCAAGACCTTACCGCCTACAGCCTCGCTAAGGATCTGATGGATTACCTGAACAGAGGGAAAGGTGAAAATTATTGGCTTTCGGATTTCCACTTCCAAAAGATTTTCACGTACAACGCCACAACTAACCCCACGCCCTGATCCGAAAGGGAAATTTCCATGCGATATGACCTGATTCTCATTGCCTTCCGGAAGTCCTGGGCCTCCTGGCTCCCGCCCCTTACAGGAGCGCTAATGCTTTTTGGAATGCCCCTGAAGGCCCAAGGCGCCCTGGCTGTGCCCGCCGCCCAAGCCTCGCCCATTGTTCCCGAGGACACCAACGCCTACTACCGTCAGCACCGAAAGGAAGGGCGGCTGTGGTTTTCCATTCCATTTGGGATGGTGGATCGGGCTCACAAACGGCTGACACTCGGCAGCACCATGCCTGTAGAACCCAGTTTCTGGATTAATGTAAGATGTACGTTAATTTTCGAATACATCACGGTCTCGGGGAAGGTATATCGCGTTCTGGCCCTGAAACCCTTCGGTGATGGATCTGAAGCCCAGGTTCCCACGGACGAGGAGGGAGCGGGGTTCAGGGTGTACACCCTGGAGGGGAAATTGATCGGGGAATACTGGGCCGCCCAACACGAAGCCTTGAGGCTGGCGCGTGAGGATCACGCAGATGCCTGGTCCCTGGGATGGTTGGATGGGGATCGATTGGGTTTCCCTCCAGCGGCTCAAGCCTCGAAACACCTGCTTGTGGAACCCCGCCCGGATTCCGGGCAGGTCCCAACGAAGTCCTACTTGCGCTGGAGCTGGGACGGGGGACAAACCTGGGGAAGCGCAAAAACCTGGGAAGGTGGAGAGCCCAGGACGGGGCCCGATTATCCGGATGACCGGGAAACGGTGTCCTGGAAGATTCCCAAAGCGAAGCTTGGAAAGGCCACTGACCCCTGGGTGGAATTGGTGGTGGTGAAGGGCCTAAAGATCACCAAGAAGCGATACCGCGTACATGACCTTCCGAAACACTGGGAATCTAACTGACGTTTCCCCCATGATTAGCCCGGTCTTTGTGTGGAATCAGGGGTGATGGCGTGGTGAAGTCCACCTCGATGGCCGGCCCTTCACGAGTAAAGATGCCCACGATGTTCAAGGTCCGGATGGCTCGTTGTCCCTCGCCAGAATCCCATCCATGCTCGTGAAAGCCGATTTTTGGGGAGTCATCGGAGTTTTAACGGATTCGGAGGATACAACACAACCTTCTCGAATGTCGAAACCAACCTCCGGAGCCGCATGTTGCCATCTTGTTTCGTTCCACCGACTCTCTTGGGCGCACGTCTCCGCCCTGCGTAGGAACCCCAATGAACCCTCTGGATTTTGCTCGCCCTCGGAAACACCGGTCATCAGTTGGGTTCCGACAGCCAGTTTGGCCTGGGGTTTGCACCTGTAACCGAGACTGTCCTGTGGTCCCAGGGCGAGTCTGAACCGACTGAATCTAAAGAAGTTCAGACAAGACCGAGCTTGTAGTGGATCAGCTCGTGCTCGAGGATGCGCTGCTGCACCTGCTCGGGGTCGTGGCAGTTCATCCCGCACACCTGCTGGGGCCAGGGCCAGTCCCGGCGGCGCAGCAGGGGGAT
>NZ_KE386813.1:0-6848 GCF_000428885.1 Geothrix fermentans DSM 14018
CCGTCGTGGGCGGGGCCAGCCGATGGCGGTTCGAATCCAGCGTGAAGTGGGTCGGCGCCCCCACCAGCGCCCTGAAAGTCCCCCCTCACACCGCGTGGAGCGCCTTCAGGTATCCCGCCATGGCGAGGTCCGACTCGCAGATGTGCTGGTCCAGCCCGATCCCGATCCGCGAGAGCGCCTCCAGATCCGGGGACTGGCCCTTGGCCTGCCGGTACTGGAGGTCACGCACCAGGTGCACCAGCTCCTGGTGCTGGTTCGCGTGGGCGACGCGCCCGGGGAATCCGGCCTCCCGCATGAGGGTCTCTTCTGTCTGGCAGTGCTTGATGAGGTGCCGGGCCAGGAAGGCCAGCTCCTCCTCCAGCTTCGCCTTGGGCGCGCCCGCCTCGACGGCTCCGGCCAGGTGGGCCAGGGCCTCGAGGAGGTCCCGGTGCTGGCGGTCGAGGGGCTCCAGCCCGGTCTCGAGCTGCCGGCGCCAGCCCGCGGGGGGCCTGGCGCTGCGAGGGGCATGGGCGGGGTTCACATTCAAAGAATACCAGAGCATCGGAAAGCCGCGCCCAGCCTGCGGATCCGCCGCCGATTGACGGGGCGGATTGGCAAGGTACGCCGCGGCCGGAGTTGGATAAAATCACCGACCATGCCCTCGCCCACCCCCGGCTTCCGCCTGGATCCCGACACGGCCCGCTTCCTCATGAGCGGGGTGTCCATCAATGCGGGCGCGGGCGGCGCGGACGGAACCCCCAGCCTGTGCCGGGCTTTCGGATGCCGGGTGGATCCCGGCGGCGGGCAGGTGGCCGTGTTCTTCTCCTCCCGCCAGGCGGCGGACCTCCTCCGGGACGTGGCCCACAGCCGGGCCCTGGCCGTGGTCTTCAGCGAGCCCCCCACCCACCGGACCGTCCAGGTCAAGGGCCGGGACGCCCGGGTGGTGCCCCTCGCGGAGGGGGACCTGGCCCGCGTCCGGGCCTACCGGGATGCCTTCGCGCAGTGCCTGGCCTTCCTGGGCTTCACGGAGACCATGGTGCGGACCCTGCTCGACTGCCCGGACGCGGATCTCGTGGCCCTGGCCTTCACCCCCACCGCCGCCTTCAACGGGACGCCGGGCGCCCAGGCCGGCGCCCCCCTGTCGCCGATGGTGGCTCCGCCCCCGGGGGCCCCATGATCCCCACCCGCGCCCTGCGCGACTGCCTAGACGGGGTCATCCCGGGCGTGGTCTCCACCTGCGCCCCGGACGGCACGCCCAACGTGGCCTACATGTCCCAGGGCCAGTACCTGGACGATCAGCACCTGGCCCTCTCGTACCAGTTCTTCAACCGTACCCGCCAGAACCTGCTGGCCAATCCCCGGGTCACCCTCGGCCTCATCCACCCCCAGACGGCCCAGCAGTACCGGGTCCACCTGGTCTACGAGCGCACGGAGACCAGCGGGCCCGTCTTCGAATCCATGAAGGCCAAGCTGGCGGGCATCGCCTCCCACACGGGCATGAGCGGCGTCTTCCGCCTGCTGGGCTCGGACATCTACCGCATCGAGCGGTCCGAGGTGGTGCCGGGAAGCACGCTGCCCGCGCAGCCCCCCGCCGTGGATCCGCTCCTGGCCCTGCGGACCTGCATGGCGCGCCTGCCCCAGAGCCCCGATGCCGAGTCCCTCCTGGACGCGCTGCTGGACGGCCTGCAGGCCCACTTCCGCATCGAGCACGCCCTGGTGATGATGCTGGATCCCGGCCGGGACCGGCTCTACACCGTGGCCAGCCGCGGCTACCCGGCCTCGGGCGTGGGTTCGGAGCTCCGCCTGGGCGACGGCGTCATCGGCGTGGCGGCCCGGGAGCGGAACCCCATCCGCATTTCGCACATGACCTCCGAGTACGCCTACGGCCTCGCCCAGCGCGAGGGGGCCGAGCGGCGGGGGCTCGGGGACCTCCTGGAGACGGAGATCCCCTTCCCGGGCCTGGCCGCGCCGGGCAGCCAGCTGGCGGTGCCCATCCCCGGCGCCCGGGAACCCATCGGCGTGCTCTTCGCAGAGAGCCCCACGGAGATGCGCTTCACCCACGCGGACGAGGACGCCCTGGTGGCCCTGGCCACCCAGGTGGGCGGCCTCTTCCGCCTCTTCCTGGCGGAGCTGGAGCTGGGGGAGGAGAGCCAACCCGCCGGGGGCCGCGAGCCGCGGCCGGACGGGGTTCCCCTGCGGGTGCGGCACTACGCCGCCAACGACAGCGTCTTCCTGGGGGACGACTACCTCATCAAGGGCGTGGCCGGGAACATCCTCTGGACCCTGCTCCAGGACCATCAGACCCTGGGCCGCACCCAGTTCAGCAACCGGGAGCTGCGCGCCGACCCCCGGGTGCGCCTGCCGGACCAGAGCGACAACCTGGAGGCCCGCCTCGTCCTCCTCCACCGCCGGCTGGCGGAGCGGCGGGCCTGCGTGCAGCTCGAGAAGACGGGCCGCGGCCGCTTCCGGCTGCTGGTCACCCGGCCCCTGGAACTGGAGGACATGGACTCCGGGGCCTGAGGGACATGCTCTTTCTTAAAACATCCTTAAAGGCTTGCTAATTCTTTCTTAAGGATGGAAAAAACCTATAAACCGATCATTGGCGGTGTCATATATCCCTCATCGGGTTTCGAATCCCGACTTTCCTGATGAGGCCACCATGACCCTGAACCGCCCCCTTCCCCTGGCCGTCCTCGGCCTCGTCCTCGGCGCCTGCGCCCTGCAGGCCGCCCCTCCGGCCCGGCAGAAGCAGATCCAGCACGGGGGCTACCTGGTCACCATCGCGGGCTGCCACGACTGCCACACGCCCCTGAAGATGAGCCCCAAGGGGCCCGAGCCGGACATGACCCGCATGCTCTCCGGCCACCCCGAGGGCCTGAAGATGCCGCCGGCGCCGAAGCTGGCCGAAGGCCCCTGGGGCTGGGCCGGCTCCCTGACCATGACCGCCTTCACGGGTCCCTGGGGCGTGAGCTACTCCGCCAATCTGACGCCGGACAAGGAGACGGGTCTGGGCGCCTGGACCGAGGCCCAGTTCCTCCAGATGGTGCGCAGCGGCCGCCACCTGGGCCAGGGCCGCGCCATCCTGCCCCCCATGCCCATCCAGAACCTCCAGAAAGCCACCGAGGCGGACCTGAAGGCCATCTTCGCCTACCTGCAGTCCATCCCCGCCATCCGCAACAAGGTGCCGGCCCCCCTCGAGCCCGCCCCGACGCCCATCCCCATGCACTGATCCGGAACCCGCCATGCGCGCCCTCCTCCTCCCGGCCCTCCTGGTCCTCGGCGCCACGCCGGGGACCGCGAAGGCCCCCGCCCCGCCCCGCCTGCTCTCCCAGACCGGCCTCTACGCGGCCCCCGGGGTGGTGGCGGCCCGGAACCTGGCCTACGCGCCCCAGTACCCGCTGTGGACCGACGGCGCCGCCAAGGCCCGCTGGATCCACCTGCCCGCCGCCATCGACGGCCGCGACGAGGCGGGCTGGGTGTTCCCCGTGGGCACCAAGGCCTGGAAGGAGTTCGCCTTCGGAGGCCGGAAGGTGGAGACGCGCCTGCTCTGGAAGACGGGACCGGCCACCTGGGTCTTCGCCACCTACGCCTGGAACGAGGCCCAGACCGAGGCCGTCCTCGTGCCCGAGGGAGGCCAGCCCGACGCCGCCGAGGTGGCGCCGGGCCTGCGCCACACCATCCCCTCGCGCTCCGACTGCCGCGACTGCCACGGCCGGGAGAAGGTGGAGGTTCTGGGCTTCACGGCCCTCCAGCTCTCGCCGGATCGCGATGCCGGAGCCCTCCACGCCGAGCCCCTCCGGCCCGGCATGGTCACCCTGAAGGAGCTGGCGGCCCGGGGCCTCCTCCGCGGCGCCCGGCCGGACCTCGCCTCCCGTCCGCCCCGCATCGAGGCCCCGCCGGCGGCCCGCACGGCCCTGGGCTACCTGATGTCCAACTGTGCCACCTGCCACCGGGGGGACCGGCCCATCCCGGGCCTGGACCTGGACCTGCGCCCGGCCCATGCCCTCCGCACGGCCCTGGGACCCGGGAGCTTCCCCGTGCCCGGCCAGCCGGAGAGCCGTCTCCTCAGCCCCGGCCACCCGGAGCGCAGCGCCCTCCTCCACCGCATGGCCTCCCGCGGGGCCATCGCCCAGATGCCGCCCCTGGGTTCCGTGCGCGTGGACCAGGCTGCCGTCGAACACATCCGCCGCTGGATCGCCGGCATGGCCCCCCTGCCGTCGCACTGAACCTCTCCTTCCCGAACGTCCTTCCCGTCTCCCCTCTGCTTCCCGTCTCCCCTCTGGAGGTCCGCCTTGCGTCTGTCCGCCGACACCCCATCCACCCCGCCGCCCGCGCCCACCCGCCTGGACCTGCTCTCGGCCATGCTGAAGATCCGGGCCTACGAAGAGCAGATCGTGGCCTTCCATGCCGCGGGCCCCTTCCCCAATGTCTGCACCTCCGTGGGCCAGGAGGCCGCCGCCGTGGGCGTGGTCTCGGCCCTGCGGGCCGAGGACCAGATCCTCACCAACCACCGCAGCGCCGGCCACCTGCTGGCCCGGGGCGCCGACCCCGGCCGCATGCTGGCCGAGGTCATGGGGCGCAGCACGGGTTACTGCCAGGGCCGCAGCGGCACCCTGCACATCTCGGTCAAAGAGCTGGGCGTGGTGCTCACCTCCACCATCGTGGGCGGCGAGCTCTCCCTGGCGCCGGGCGTGGCGCTCTCCCGGGCCATGCTGGGCGGCGAGGGCATCGTGGTCTGCTTCTTCGGCGACGGCGCCGCCTGCGAGGGCATCTTCCACGAGTCCCTGAACCTGGCCTCCGTCTGGAACCTGCCCGTGCTCTACGTCTGCGAGAACAACCAGTGGCAGGCCTTCGTGCACCGCACGGAGACCATGAAAGGCGACTTCGTGGCTCCCTGGGCCGCGCCCTACGGCATCGAGAGCCTCACGGTGGACGGGAACGACGTGGAGGCCGTGCGCAAGGCCGCGCTCCAGGCCGCCGCCCAGGTGCGCGAGACCCGCCGCCCCTTCCTGCTGGAGGCCTGGACCTACCGCCAGCGCGGCCACATGGAGCCCCACGACCAGTCCTACGTGGACCCCGCCGAGCTCGAGGCCTGGCTGGCCAAGGACCCCATCGCCCGCCTGGAGGCCCGCCTCCTGGCCGATGGCGAGCTGACCACGGCCAGCCTTGAGGCCCTCCATGCCCAGGCCCGCCACGCCATCGACGCGGCCGCCGAGTTCGCCACCTCCTCCCCCTATCCCGACCTCTCCGACCTCGCCGCCGGCGTCTACGCCTGAGGAGCCCGTCCATGACCCAGATGACCTTCCACGACGCCGTCGAAGCCGCCCTCCACGAGGAGATGGCCCGCGATCCCCGCGTGCTGATGTTCGGCGAGGGCACCGCCACCAAGCGCAAGGGCCTGCTCAAGGCCTTCGGGCCGGCCCGCGTGCGCAACACGCCCCTGGCCGAGGGCATCATCACCGGCACAGCCGCCGGAGCGGCGGCCACGGGCCTGCGCCCGGTGGTGGACCTGACCTTCGCTCCCTTCCTCTGCTTCGCCATGGACGAGCTGGTGAACAGCGCGGGCAAGCTGCGCTACATGTCCGGCGGGCAGTTCTCGTTTCCCATGGTGGCGCTCGCCATGACCGGCGGGGGCTGGAGCGTGGGCGCCCAGCACAACCACAACCTGGAGGCCTGGTTCGTCCACGCCCCGGGCCTCAAGGTGGTGATGCCGTCCACGCCCGCGGACGCCAAGGGCCTCATGAAGGCCGCCATCCGCGACGAGAACCCCGTCCTCTTCTTCATGGACATCGGCCTGCTCTTCACGCCCGGCGACGTGCCCGGGGAGGAGGCCGGAGACGAGACCATGGTCCCCCTGGGCCAGGCGGCCATCTGCCGCGAGGGCACGGACGTCACGCTCATCTCCTACGCCAAGACCGTCCACGCCTGCCTGGCCGCCGCCGAGACCCTGGCGGGGCAGGGCGTCTCCGCCGAGGTGGTGGACCTGCGCACCCTGAAGCCCCTCGACGAGGCCACCATCCTGGCCTCCGTGCGCCGGACCGGCCGCGCCGTCATCGTCCACGAGGCCAGTCGCCTCTGCGGTGTGGGCGCCGAGATCGCCGCTCTGATCTCCGAGCAGGCCTTCGAGTCTCTCAAGGCCCCCCTCGTCCGCCTCACGGGCCCCGATGCGCCCGTCTCCGCCAGCTACCCCCTGGAGCAGGCCTTCGCCCCCCAGGCGGACGCCATCGCCGAGGCCGCCCGGCAGCTCGCGGCGCGGAACCTGGAGGCGGCGCCGATCTGGTGAGGGAGATCCGACCTCGGGACCTCCGGTGCTCCGGCGCCGGAGGTCACTGGGCCCGGCTCAGTGCTCCGCCGGTTCCGGATGCAGGATGGGACCCACCGACAGGAGGATCCGCTGGAGCCGGTTGCCCATGCCCAGGAGCTCGCCGCGGTAATCGCGCGTCTCGTTGGTCCTGGGGTTGTAGTGGGCAAGAAGGCGGCCGAATCCGTCGCGCGCCTCGACGACCTGATCGCTGCGGCGGGTGAGCAGCCTCGGCCGCGAAAAGCTCCGCGTCCTGCCCTCCCCTTGCTTGGATCCGGCCTGGGGTCCCTCGACGAGCTTCATGTCCGGCCTCGAGCGGTTGGATTCGTGGATGCGGCGCCCTGGTAGATGACCATTGGGCCCATTATCGAACCAGCTCGATGCAGGTCTTGTGTTAAGTGTTGTTAAGTTTGCGGTCGGCGGGGGGGATTCGGTCGGGGCCACTGGGGCCGTGCGCAAGCCCGAATCACGCCGACGGCACCGACGGTCTGATCGACTCGCACGGGAGGATTCGAACTGCGTCTGGCTTCGCCAGCCGCCGGTCTTTCTCCGGCCCCCCACATAGGCG
>NZ_KE386813.1:7113-16098 GCF_000428885.1 Geothrix fermentans DSM 14018
CACCAATACGCGATTCGAACTGCGTCTGGCTTCGCCAGCCGCCGGTCTTTCTCCGGCAGGACATCTAGTCCTGCCTCCGAAAGCCCACTCGCGAGTTCGAATCTCGCCGACAGGCGTTTGATGGAACCCATTGGTCGGAGCGGCGAGATTCGAACTCGCGACCCTCTGCTCCCAAAGCAGATGCGCTACCAGGCTGCGCCACGCTCCGATGGGACCAGTCTACTTGGTTTTCTGCCTACTTTCCGCCGATGGCGACGCTGCGGAGGTTGAGGCCGGCGCGCTGGAGGTCGAAGATCCGGGAGGCGAGGCCCACCATGAGCTGGATCTCCAGGTCCTCGCGGCCGCGCTTGGTGGCGCCGGCGGGGGGGATGGCGATGATCTCGTTGGGGGTGCGGGTCCGGGACCAGGCGAGGTCCATGGCGAAGGAGATCTTCTTGTCCTGGCTGGCCAGCTCGCCGGCCACGTGGGACATGAGGCCGTCGCCGCCGTAGCCCACGCGGAGCCAGCCGGGTCCCTCGAAGCCGCGGCTGCTGTTGGTGAGGTTGACGGCCTGGAGCTTGTTGCCGGCCCCGTAGCTGAAGTCCATGCGGGTGTGGATGCCCTGCTCGTCATTCCGGAAGTCCAGGCGCTGGGGCATCTGCGTGGCCTTGTCCACGGTGACCTCCAGACGGCCGCGCTTCCAGAAGCCCAGGCTCTGGGCCATGCTCTGCTCCCGCCGCTTGGCATCCCAGGGCTTGGTGGGGGCGTTGAAGACCAGGCGCTGGAGGGTGCGCCCGCCGCTGGTCTCCTCCCCGGCCACGCTGGCCTTGAAGGTGGGGGCATCGATGTAGGCGGCCTTGATGTCGTTCAGGGTCTGGCGGAACCAGGTCATGTAGGTGCGGGGCGCATCGGAGGGGGGCAGGTCCACGCGGGTGGTGTAGGCGTTCTGTTCCTTGCTGTAGAGGAAGCCGCGGGTGCCCCGGCGGGTGTAGAGCAGGTTGCCGAAGTCCCCGGCCAGGTCCGTGCGGAAGTCCCCGTTGGCGAAGTAGGTGCCCTTGAGGCGGAGGTTGGCCTGGCCGCCCGAGCTGTTGCCCTTCACCTGGCCCTGGCTGAGGCTGTCCACCTTCTGGTTCACGGCGGCGCCGCTGAGGGCCACGCCGAGGGTGCCCTGCATCTCCACGGAGGTGATGCCCTGGTAGGGCTGGCCGAACCAGCCCGCATCCACGGCGTCGAGCACCTGGGTGAAGGCCCGGCGGGCGGTCTCGGAGGTGGGTTCGGTTTTGGACGCGGCCTTGGCGGCGGCCTTCGAGGTCGCGGGCCTGGGGCCGGGGCCCTGGGCGGGCAGCAGGGAGGCGGTGACCAGCAAGGGCAGAATGGCGAAACGCATCAGATCTCCTGACTCATGAACGGGAATGCCGGGGAGCGGCCTTGGGTTCCGGCCGTTCCTTGGCATAGCAGGCCCGGCAGAGGGCCTTGGCGGGGTCCTCGGGCACGAAGGGCAGGTATTCCTGGGCGCCGCAGGCGGCGCAGGTGATGTGGGTGAGGACCCGGGCGGCCTCCTTGCCCCCCTTCCGCTTGTAGGAGAAGGAGCGGCGGTAGCAGTCGGGGCAGAGGTAGAACTTCTGGCCCGTCTCCACCTTGAAGCGCATGCCGCACTCGGCGCAGATCTTCTCCCGGGGGGTCTTGGGATCCGGGGGGGTCACCGGGGCCCGCTTGGTGAGGCGGACGGCGGGCTTGGCCGGGGCCGGCCCGGACCCAGGGCCGGACGTAGCCTCCGGCGCCGCGTCCCCGGAGGCGGGGTCATTCGAGGGTTTGAGCCCTTTGATCATCGTTGATGGTCCTACTGCGGCGCGGGCCGGAAGCACCAGGGTACCGCATCGGGATGCCCCGGGCGAGTTCCGGTCCCGGCGGGGTGCTGGCATCCTGGGCCCATGCCTTCCTCCGCCGACCTCCTGGAGCCCCTGCGCCGCGGGGAGCCGCGGGCCCTGGGCCGGGCCATCTCGTGGATGGAAAATGGCCACCCCGGCGCCCGGGACCTCATGGCCAGCCTCTGGCCCCACCTGGGCCGGGCGGTCGTGATCGGCATCACGGGTTCTCCGGGCGCCGGCAAGAGCACCCTCACGGACCGGCTGGCCCGGGCCCTGCGGGCCGAAGGCCAGAAGGTGGGCATCCTGGCCGTGGATCCCACGTCCCCCTTCAGCGGCGGGGCCATCCTGGGCGACCGCATCCGCATGCAGCGCATCGCGGCGGATCCGGGCATCTTCATCCGCAGCATGGCCACCCGCGGGGCCCTGGGCGGCCTGGCCCGGGCCACCCAGGACGCCATCGACCTGCTGGACGCCGCGGGCTACGACACGGTGATCGTGGAGACCGTGGGCGTGGGCCAGGACGAGGTGGACGTCGTGAGCTGCGTCCAGACCTGCTGCGTGGTGCTGGTGCCGGGCATGGGCGACGAGATCCAGGCCATCAAGGCCGGCATCATGGAGGTGGCGGACCTTTTCGTGATCAACAAGGCCGACCGCGACGGGGCCGACCAGGTGGAGCAGGAGCTGACGGCCATGAAGTCCCTGGCCCCGCCCCGGCCCTGGGACCCGCCGGTGCTGCGCACCGTGGCCCAGCAGGGCGAGGGGATTCCCGAGCTGCTGGACCGGGTGCGGGAGCACGGCGCCTGGCTGCGCGCCCACGGCGGGCTGGCGCGGAAAGCCCGGGAGCGGGCCCGCCTGCGCTTCGAGTCGCTGCTGGCCGAGGCCGCCCTGCGCCGGGCCCGGGCCCAGGCCGGATCCGAGCGCCTCGAGGCCGCCATCCAGGCCGTGGCCGACCACGCGCAGGATCCCTACACGGCCGTGGCGGGCATCCTGGGCGAGCCGTAGCCCCGTTCGGATCTCCGTCAAAAAGAAAATCCGGTTATCGCCGAACCTCAGCCAAACAAGACTCCACGAAGGTCACGAAGGCACCCTGCGGGCGTCTGAAGGGCACGAAGGGGGCTCGACCCATCGCGGACATCCCTTCGCGGGTGGCGGCTCCGGGTGGCATCCAGGGGCCACCCCGACCGCCACCCGCGAAGCCGGACGCGCGATGCCCCTGGGGCCGGAGGCCCGGATGTCCTGGCCAGGGCGCCGGGAACCCGCTTTCGTGGACTTTGCATACTTCTTCGTGCCCTTCGTGGAGGCCTTTGAAGCCTTCGGCCGCATGGCCCTCAGGTCCTGGCGATGATCCCGTAGAGATCCGGCCGGCGGTCCCGGAAGAAGCCGAAGGAGGCGCGGTTGCGGCGGATCTCCTCCAGGTCGAAGTCGGCGGTGATCAGGCCGGGGTCCGTCCGGCCCAGCTCGGCCACTTTGTCGCCGCGGTGGTTCGCGATGAAGGAGTGGCCGTAGAAGGTCTGGCCGCCCTCGAGGCCGATGCGGTTGGCGGCCACCACGGGCACCACGTTGGACACGGCGTGGCCGATCATGGCGCGCTGCCAGAGGTCCTTGGTGTCCAGCTCGGGGTTCTCGGGCTCCGTGCCGATGGCCGTGGGATAGAACAGGAGCTCGGCCCCCTGGAGCATCATGGCCCGGGCGCACTCCGGGTACCACTGGTCCCAGCAGATGCCCACGCCCAGCTTCCCGAAGCGGGTGTCCCACACCTTGAAGCCCGTGTTGCCGGGCCGGAAGTAGAACTTCTCCTCGTAGCCGGGGCCGTCGGGGATGTGGCTCTTGCGGTAGATGCCCAGCAGGGCGCCGTCGGCATCCACCATGGCCAGGCTGTTGTAGAAGGCATGGCCCTCCCGCTCGAAGAAGGAGACGGGGATCGCCACGCCCAGCTCCTTCGCCAGGGCCTGGAAGCGCGCGATCGTGGGGTGTCCCTCCGCGGGCCGGGCCCAGTCGAAGAAGGCGTCCTTCTCCTCCCGGCAGAAGTAGGGGCCTTCGAACAGCTCGGAGGGCAGGATGACGTTCGCGCCCGTGGCCGCGGCCTCGCGCACGAGGGCCTCCACCCGGTCTACGTTCTGGTCGGGGCCATCGCCCAGGGCGCACTGGAGGGCGGCCACGCGGATGATACGGGACTCGGCGCTCACGGAACCTCCGGCTGCTGCTGGGTGATGCAATGGAAGGCGCCGCCGCCGCTGAGGATGGCGCGGGCGGAGCGGCCCACCACCCGGCGCCCGGGGAAGAGGGGCTCCAGGGCGTCCACCGCCGCTTCATCGTAGGCCGTGCCGTAGGTGGGCACCACCACGGTGCGGTTGCCGATGTAGAAGTTCACGTAGCTGGCGGGCATCACCTCGCCCTCCTCGTCGAGCACGAGGCCCGGCGAGGGGATGCGCACCACCTCCAGCTTCCGGCCCCGGGCGTCGGTCATGGCCGCCAGGTCGGCGGCGAGGCGGTCCAGCACGGCGGCGTTGGGGTCGGCCCCGTCCCGGGCCTCCATGCAGACCACCACGCCCGGCGCCGTGAAGCGGGCCAGGGTGTCGATGTGGCCGTCCGTATGGTCGTTGATGAGGCCCTCGTCCAGCCACAGCACCTTCTCCGCGCCCAGGCCGTCCGCCAGGGCCGTCTCGATCTCCGCGGCGTCCAGGCCGGGGTTGCGGTTGGGGTTGAGCAGGCACTGGCGGGTGGTGAGCAGGGTGCCCTCGCCATCCACCTCCACGGAGCCGCCTTCGAGAATCCACGCATGGTCCGTGCGGGGGAGGCCGCTGCGGGCCGCCACCCGCCCCGCCACCCGGTCGTCCTCCGGCAGCAGGTACTTGCGGCCCCAGCCATTGAAGCCGAAGCAGGCCGCGCGAAGCCCGCCGTCGCCATCCCTCACGAAGATGGGGGCCGTGTCGCGCAGCCAGATGTCGCCCACGGGCACGGTGTGGAAGCGGGCCTGGGCCAGCACGGGGGCCAGGGCCCGCCGCGCCTGGGCCTCTCCCTTGGCATCCGCCACGAGGATGTCCAGGGCCTCGCCACCCTCCTCGGCGATGGCCCGGCACAGGGCGGCCCACTCGGCCTGGGCCGGGGCCAGGTTCTCCTGCCAGAGGTGGCCGTGGGCGGGCCAGGCCAGCCAGCAGGCGCTGTGACGGTCCCACTCGGCAGGTTGTCGGTAGATTGGGAGGGACATGGTGCGGAACCCCTGGACAGGATGCGCCCCCGAAGCGGGAGCACCCTCCAGTTCATCAAAAGGGCTTTTCGCCGTCGAGGTTTTTTGCAGGCGGGGGGCCGTCGGCAGGGGGCAGAAAGCTGCGCTGACAGGAATCCCCCGGAAGGCGCCCATGCCGCTTATCATGAGGGCTTCCCCGGAGTTTCCATGGCCCTGGTCCGCGCCCTCTGCGCCGCGCTCCTGTCGTTCACCCTCCTCGGCGCCCCAGCCGCGGCCGGGCAGCCCCCGACCGGGCCCGAAAGCGTGCGCGACCAGTACGCCAAGCGTGAGGTCCAGATCCCCATGCGGGATGGCGCCAAGCTCTTCACGGCCATCTACACCCCCAAGGACACGAGCCGGACCTACCCCTTCCTCCTCCAGCGCACGCCCTACAGCGTCCACCCCTACGGAGCGGACGCCTACCCCGACCACCTCGGGCCCTCGGCAGCCTTCCAGAAGGAGGGCTTCATCTTCGTCTACCAGGACGTGCGCGGCCGGATGATGTCCGAGGGCGAGTTCGTGAACATGCGGCCCCAGCGCGCCGTCAGCGGCGCGGCCGTGGACGAGAGCACGGACACCTACGACACCCTCGAGTGGCTACTGAAGCACGTGGAGGGGAACAACGGGAAGGCCGGCCAGTGGGGCATCAGCTACCCGGGCTTCTACACGGCCGTGGGCATGCTGTCCGGCCATCCGGCCCTCAAGGCCGTCTCGCCCGAGGCGCCCATCACGGACTGGTTCGCGGGCGACGACTTCCACCGCAACGGAGCCCTGTGGCTGCCCCACGCCTTCAACTTCATGGTGAACTTCGGCAAGCCCCGGCCCCAGCCCACCGCCGAGTGGGGCAAGGCCTTCCGCCACGGCACCTCCGACGGCTACGAGTGGTTCCTGCGCCTGGGCACCACGGGCGCCACCCGGCAGTACACGAAGGACGTGGCCTTCTGGAACGAGATGCTGGACCACCCGGACTACGACGCCTTCTGGCAGGCCCGCAACCTGCGGCCCCAGCTGAAGGACGTGAAGCCCGCCGTGCTCACCGTGGGAGGCTGGTTCGACGCGGAGAACCTCTTCGGCGCCCTCCAGGTGTTCAAGACCCTCGCCCGCCAGAGCCCCGCCACGGACAGCCGCCTGGTCATGGGCCCCTGGTCCCACGGCGGCTGGGAGCGTACCAAGGGCGACCACCTGGGCCCCGTGCAGTTCGGGGCCGATACCTCCGCCTGGTTCCAGGCCGAGGTGCTCCTCCCCTTCTTCCTGCACCACCTGAAGGACGCGAAGGATCCCGCCCTGCCGAAGGCCACGGTCTTCGAGACCGGCGCCAACCGCTGGCACCGGCTCGAGGCTTGGCCTCCCGCGTCGGCCAAGGATGGAAAGCTCTATCTCCAGCCCAGCGGCCGGCTATCCTTCACGCCGCCGTCGCCAGACGGCGGCGCCGACACCTACGTCTCCGATCCGTCGAAGCCCGTACCTTTTGTGGAGCAGGTGGCCATCGGCATGCCCAAGGACTACATGACCGCGGACCAGCGCTTCGCCGGGAGGCGGCCCGACGTGCTGGTGTTCCAGACGGAGCCCCTGGCCACGGACCTGACCCTGGCCGGCCCCCTGCGCCCGGAGCTCTTCGTGGCCACCACGGGCTCGGACGCCGACTGGGTGGTGAAGCTCATCGACGTCTACCCCGACGACTTCCGCAATCCCGATTTCCAGGAGAGCGGCACCCCCTGGGACCGCACGCCCAACCCCATGGGCGGCTACCAGCAGCTGGTGCGGGGCGAGGTCATGCGGGGCAAGTACCGCGACAGCCTGTCCAAGCCCGCGCCCTTCACCCCCGGCCAGCCCACCCGCGTGGCCTGGTCCATGAACGACATCTTCCACACCTTCCGGAAGGGCCACCGGGTGATGGTCCAGATCCAGAGCAGCTGGTTCCCCCTCATGGACCGCAATCCCCAGCAGTTCATGGACATCAACAAGGCCAGGCCCGAGGACTACCGGAAGGCCACCCACACCGTCTTCCACGACGCCGCGCGGCCCAGCGGGATCGGCGTGGAGGTGTGGTCAGGAAAAGCTCACGAGCCACAGATGAACACGGATGGACACAGATAAAAACCGCATGTCTTCATCCGTGTTTATCCGCGTTTATCCGTGGCTGATTCTTCCTATTCTTTCCACCCCTCCAGCACCCGGAACCGGCTGCCCATCAGGTCGGGGAGGGTGAGCTGGAGGAGGTTCTCGGTGCGTTTCAGGCGCTCGGGGGCGGGCAGGGCCATCCAGCCCGGGGCCCACTGCTCCAGGGGGGCGTGGGTGCGGATCCACTTGCTCAGTTCCATGTGCCCCAGGCCTGAGAAGCCCTGGCCCGCCAGCAGGCGGGCCAGGCGCGTGAAGTCGACATCCGCTGTCAGATCCGCCTCGCCCAGGTCCTCGTGCCAGTTGCCGTCCACGCTGTGGGCTTTGAAGCGGCGCAGGTCCGCGCCCTTGGCCAGCAGGCGGTCTGCGGCCTCGCCGTAGTCCACGGCCAGGAAGAGGCCCGCCTCCAGGGGAGCCGCCAGGTCATGCACCAGGCCCGGCAGGGCCTCGCACCAGATGCTGCCGTCCCGGGCCTCTAGGCCGTCGGTCTGCTCCGCGAACCAGGCGCCGGCCTCGCCGGGCTCCGCCGCTTGCCACTGGGGGCCCGAAGCGGTGAGCACCTCGCGGAGCCAGCGCTCGCCATCCCAGCGCCAGGGCTGGGCGGGCAGGGCGTCGAAGAGCTCGTTGCTGAACACCGCGCCGACGAACGGCTCCAGGGGTTCGTTCTCGGCGGCAAATCGCGCGCGATTTGCCGCCAGGAAAGGCTTGAGCGCGGCTTCCGCCGCGCGCTTCGCGGCAGGGTTGTCGTCGCGGTGGACGTAGACCAGGGCCTCGGCAAAGGGCCCCGACACCGCGTTCAGCACGTCGCGGCCCAGCCAGCCGCGGCCCGCGCCGGGCTCCAGGGCCGTGAAGCGCGCGGGCCGGCCCAGGCGCTCCCAGGCCGCCTCCAGGCGCAGGGCGATGGTCTGGCCCAGCAGAGGGCCCAAGTCCAGGGCCGTGTAGTAGTCCTTGCCCGCGAAGCCCCAGGGACCCTCCTGGCGGCGGTAGTAGCCGTGCTCCGGGTGGTAGAGGCCCAGGGCCATGACTTCGGCGGCGGGCACGGGGCCCGAGGCGAGGCGGGCGTCGATCAGGAATTGGAGGGGGTTCATGCCGTAGGTTCCTTTGCAGCAGGTCGGGGCCAGGAAGGGCTGGGATGCAGACGCCGGATCTCCAGCTTCGGCGTGCCGAAATTCAGCAGGAGGCAGGCTGGCAGGAGGGAAGCCCGGAGGTAGTTGAGGGCCTGGGCCAGGTGGAGGTCCTCCAGCGCCCGCACGGCCTTGAGCTCGACCAGGATTTGGTCTTCCACCAGGAGGTCCGCCGCGAACTGGCCGATCTGAATGCCGTCGTACCAGACCGCGAGCGGGTGCTGCCGGGCCACGCGCAGACCAGCTCGCTCAAGCTCGATGACCAGGGCGTTCTCGTAGAGCTTTTCCAAAAAACCCGGACCGAGCCCTGCACTCACCTTGAAGGCGCAGCCGCGGATCCGCTCCGTGATGGCATCCAGGTCAGCCATGGATTACCTCAAAAAGAGAAAAGCCGGAGATGAACGGAGATGGACAGAGATAAAGCCAAGCTTCTTTTTCTCCGCTCATCTCCGTTCATCTCCGGTTGTCTTTTCTTTTCCCGGCCCTCCTGCCGCCGCCAGATGAGGGGTACTCACCTTGAAGGCGCAGCCGAGGATCCGCTCCGGGATGGCATCCAGGTCAGCCATGGATTACCTCAAAAAGATAAAAGCCGGAGATGAACGGAGATGGACAGAGATAAAGCCGAACTTCTTTCTTCGCTCATCTCCGTTCAGCTCCGGTTGTCTTTTCT
>NZ_AUAU01000037.1 GCF_000428885.1 Geothrix fermentans DSM 14018
GCCAACCCAAAGGCCGCGGCTGAGTTCCTGGCCGACTGGTGCGAGATGGTTCTGGAGGCTGGGTTGGAACCCATGAAGAAGGTCGCCCGAACCCTGATGGAGCATGCCGATGGCGTCCTGCACTGGTTCTGGAGCGGGTTCAGCAACGGACTCCTCGAAGGCATCAACTCCTTGATCCAGGCCGCCAAAGCCAAGGCCCGCGGCTATCGGACCACCCGCAACCTCCTCAACATCGCCTACCTCATCGCCGGCAAACTCGACTTCGCCTTACCGGTCCGCTGAGGTCCTACCCACCCAATTCAGCGAGGAACCAAATGTAGTGATGGGGGAGGCTTTACGCGAAGCCCCCAGCGTTTATGTCAACACATATGTTGCGGCACAGGCAGCGGTTCCAGCCCATATGTACGATCCAAAACTTCCAAGTCGTCTCGTGGATGATTCAGTCTGGTCCATTACCACTCCAGATGTGTTCAGGCATTACCCTCATGGGAACGAGAGTGAGCCTGTCTACTTTGATGGATTCCTTAACAAAACCAAAAACAGGATCATTAACTACTTTAATCAGGAAGACTATGCGCTCAACTTTTGGTGGCGGAATACTGAAATGACGAGGCCAGACTGGCTTTCTAAGCCATATCATATTTATGCTGAAGGCGATGGTAATGTTGATACTTATAATGCCAGCGCTGGAGATAAATTTGGTATAGTCGATAATCTCAAAACATTGACGCTTCCTGAAGACACTTTCGAAATATTTTCCTTTGCTGTTCAATCTCGTTCATGGGCCTTGGGAACCATAGGAAAAACCGATAGGGTCAATAATTTTGGAGATCATGTCGACCTGGAAACTATGGGATTCGATAATACCCACTATTCTCACAGCAAGGAGTTTCGCTCAAACCTTCCTAACATGCTCCGTTTCTGGAAGCAATTGAGAAAAGACTTCGCGTTGGATGTGATTCATCAAGGGTGGGATCAGTGATGCTACGAAGGCGCGGTTGCTGGATCTACTTACCTGTACTGAGCGGGGTTCTGCTTCTTGCTTTGTTGTCCTGTCCTGGTGTGCGATTCAACCTCCTGACCTTGAATCATCGTGTCCGCTTCTATGGAGAAGTCCGCGACCAGAACAACCAACCAGTACCTGGGGCCAAGGTCACCATCCAGTTCAGCCAAAGCATTCCTTTGGGATGGATGGGGCGAGTCACGGAGGCAGATTACCAAACCGATGCTCACGGTCGGTTTGCGATCAGATGGAAATGGGCGGAGTTTTTCACGATCAAAAATATTGAAAAAAGGGGATTCGAATATTCGATATTTGCGAATTACGATGCCATTTCATGGCGATTGAAACGAGATCCGCGGGGTAGGATTCATTTTGCAGGGACCAACATGGATCTCGTGGAACCGAGTGTGGATAAGCCTGTAATATTTGTCGTTCGCAAACGAAGTGAAATCACCTTTCTTGAGAGGGGTCAAGTGCCCATCGGATTCAAGGTCAAGGAGGCCGGGTTCACCTTCGGAGACGACATGATTCAAGGGTGTCGGATTTCACCGGATCAAATCGAAAATCCCAGCATCAACGGTGAACCCCTCTGCTGTGACATCCTCTATAAAGGTCTTTGGAATCCGAAGAACCACACCTGGTCCGTGGTGCTTTCGACCGGAACGCCGGGCGGTGGGCTGATGATCTCCGACCAGCTGCTTTATGTGGCTCCGGAAACGGGCTACCAGCCCAGCCTCACGCTGGGGCCGACTGGCGAGCCGTCCCGCTGGGAAAAGTGGGGGCAGCAGAAGCTGGCGCATCCGGGGCTTCGCTACCTCTACCTCCGCAGCCGAACCCCCTTTGTGTACGCGCGCATCGACCTGGGGGAGAATTTCGATGTGAACGACAGGCCCTTTGTTCGGAAGCCCAGCCGGGGCGAGACCTATGAATTCGGACTTACCAACGGCTATGTGATCAACCCCTATGGGGACCGGGTCCTGGACGAAGAGCCGGACCTGCCGATCGATGTGCGCCTGAGGCTGGAGCAGGAAGTGCGGACGGCCTACCGCTTCCATGTGAATGGGCGCCCTCCCAAACCGGACATTCCCAAGCTGATCAAGGATTCAGGGCGGTGGTGGTGAATGAAGAGGACCTTTTGTCAACTTTCATCCTGATGGCCATCGATCGGGAAAGAGAAAAAGTCGGGGGGAGATGAACCGCCGGCTGCGAGCGTAGGTTTGCCTTGAGGACTGGAAAGTTCAGAGCCCTCGCGAATCTCAAGGTGGAGGAGTATTGGCATCCCAATCCAGTGCCGTAGGATCCCTCCCAACCGTCACCGCCCGCAAGGACCTCAGGCATTTCCTACTAGGGCTGCATCGGGGATGTTCCCCGCTCACTCCAGATTCGCCGACTGCTCCCGGATCTGATCCAACGCGCCCTTGGCTTCCATGACGGCGCGGGTCATGGCGATGCGCTTGCACTTGCTGCCGGTGGTGTTGAGTTCGCGCAGGACCTCCTGGCACCAGACGTCGATGGCCTTGCCTTCGAGGCGGTCGCTGGCGAGGCGTTCGGCGAAGTCGTCGAGGTGGGCCGCGAGGCGGGTCAGTTCTTCGCGCACGTCCTGGCGCTCCGCGAGCACGCCGGCCTCCGCCAGCAGCCGCTCGGCGGGGAGCTGCCCGGCGAGACGGGCATCCTCCAGGAGCTGCTCGATGCGCTGGCGGTAGAGGCCGGGAAGCTCCGCCGCCTGCTGGTCTGCTTCGGCTTCGAGGCGTTCGCGCAGGGACTGCAGCCGGGCCAGTCCGTCCTCGAAGAACGGGCGCAGCCGCTCGGCCTCGCGGATCCGGCCCGCGTTCCAGATCTCCAGCAGGGCCGCCATGGCTTCGCGCACGGGGGCCTCCAGGCGCTCCGCCAGGTCCGGGTCCGGGGCCTGGAAGGCGCCGGGCACGCGGAAGAAGGCCTCCGCCGTCATGGGCGGAAGCTCCAGCCACTCGGCGTCCTCCTGCCAGCCCTTGGCGAGGGCGCGCAGCAGGGCGCGGTTCAGGCGGGGCTCCAGCGAGGGGTCATCCTGCACCTCCACCGTGAGGTCCAGCTTTCCGCGCGAGGCCGTCTCGCGCACCTGGGCGCGAAGGCCCGTTTCCAGGGCGAAGAGGGCGGGGGGCAGGCGCAGGCTGAGGTCCAGGGCCTTGTGGTTGACGCTGCGCAGGGTCAGCCGCAGCTGTCCGGCGGCCAGGGGCCGGACGACCTCGGCGAAGGCGGTCATGGATCGCATGGGAACCCCTGAGTGGCGTTGGATTTCCAGGGTAGCGCGACCCTAGGCGGAAATAATCTCCACGAAGGACACGAATACGCTCTGCGAGCGCGGAAAGGGCACGAATGGGGGAGCTGGGGACATCCCACCCCTCTTCGCGCCCTTGTCTTTTCCTTCGTGCCCTTCGTGGAGGTCTTGAGTCCCTCAGCGCTGGCTGACTTCCAGCCAGGGCGCCTCGGCGCGGCGCCGGGCCTCGTAGGCCTCGATGTCGGCCAGGTTCGCCTCGCTGCGCTTGATCTCGTCCATGCCCTCCAGCAAGGTGGCCTTCCGGGCGGGCTCGATCTCGAAGCGGAAGCCGCAGCTCGCGCCGCTCACGGTCTGGGCGGACAGGTCCACGGTGAGGGGGCCCTCCTCGGCCGCAAGCTGGGCGATGGACTCCGCGGGCAGGGACACCGGCAGGATCCCATTGGAGAAGCAGTTGTTGAAGAAGATGTCGGCGAAGCTGGGCGCGACGACGCAGCGGATGCCGAAATCCAGGAGGGCCCAGGGGGCGTGCTCGCGGCTGGAGCCGCAGCCGAAGTTCGGGCCTGAAAGCAGGATGGTGGCCTTCCGGTAGGGTTCGCGGTTCAGCAGGAAGTCCGGCAGCTCCTGGCCCGCGGGATCGTAGCGCAGCTCGTGGAAGAGGTGGCGGCCAAGGCCCGAGCGCACCAGGGTCGTGAGGAACTGCTTGGGGATGATGAGGTCGGTGTCCACGTTGGCCCGGATCAGCGGGGCCGCGGTGCCGGTGAGGGTGGTGAAGGGCTGCATCAGGCCTCCAGCAGGCGGCGGACGTCGGTGAAGTGGCCTGCCACGGCGGCGGCGGCGGCCATGGCGGGGCTCACGAGGTGGGTGCGGCTGCCGCGGCCCTGGCGGCCCTCGAAGTTGCGGTTGCTGGTGCTGGCGCAGCGCACGCCGGCCTCCAGCCGGTCCTCGTTCATGCCCAGGCACATGCTGCAGCCGGGCTGGCGCCACTCGAAGCCCGCCTCGAGGAAGATGCGGTCCAGGCCCTCGGCCTCGGCCTGCTTCTTCACGAGCCCGGAGCCGGGCACCACGAGGGCGCGGACGCCCTGGGCCACCTTGCGGCCCCGCGCGATGCCGGCGGCCTCGCGCAGGTCCTCGATGCGTCCGTTGGTGCAGGAGCCGATGAACACGGCCTGGATGCCGATGGCCTCCATGGGGGTGCCGGGTTCCAGGCCCATGTAGTCCAGGGCGCGGAGGATGGCCTCGCGCTCCTCCGCGTTGCGGGCCTGGGCGGGATCGGGCACGCGGCCCGTGATGTCCGTGACCCACTGGGGGCTGGTGCCCCAGGTGACCTGGGGCGCGAGGCCGCGGAGGTCCACGACCACCTCGCGGTCGAAGGCGGCCTCCGGGTCCGAGGCGAGGGTGCGCCAGTGGGCGACGGCGGCGTCCCAGAGGGCGGCCTTCGGCGCCAGGGGACGGCCCGCCACGTAGGCGAAGGTGGTGTCGTCGGGGGCCACCAGGCCCGCCCGGGCGCCGCCTTCGATGCTCATGTTGCAGAGGGTCATGCGGCCTTCCATGGTGAGGGCGCGGACGGCGGGGCCCGTGTACTCCATCACGCAGCCCGTGCCGCCGGCGGTGCCGATCTGGCCGATGAGGCGCAGGGCCATGTCCTTGGCGCCGGTGCTGGTGGGCAGGGCCCCCTCGAAGCGCACCCGCAGGTTCTTCGAGCGCCGCTGGGGCAGGGTCTGGGTGGCCATGACGTGCTCCACCTCGCTGGTGCCGATGCCGAAGGCCAGGGCCCCGAAGGCGCCGTGGGTGCTGGTGTGGCTGTCCCCGCAGACCACGGTGGTGCCGGGGAGGGTGAAGCCCTGCTCGGGGCCCACCACGTGGACGATGCCCTGCCGGTCGTCCAGGAGGGGGATGTAGGGCACGCCGTGGGCTTCCACGTTGGCCTCCAGGGCTTCGATCTGGAGGCGGCAGGTCTCGTCGGCGATGCCCTTCTCGCGGTCTGCCGTGGGCACGTTGTGGTCGGCCACGGAGAGGATGTTCCCGGGCCTCCGCAGGGCCCGGCCGGCGAGGACCAGGCCCTCGAAGGCCTGGGGGCTGGTGACCTCGTGGACCAGGTGGCGGTCGATGTAGATGAGGCTGGTGCCGTCGGCGCGGGTGGCCACCAGGTGCTCGTCCCAGATCTTGTCGTAGAGGGTGCGCGGGCTCATGGGCTCTTCCTTGCTGGAGCGGAGTCGGGGTGGTCGAAGTCGAGGGCGCGGATCAGGTCGAGGAAGGCCCGGGTGGCGGGCGACAGGGCCGCCTCGCGGCGAGTGACGATGCGGATGAGCTTCTCCACTTGGAGCTCGCGGACGGGGATCTCCACCACCCGGCCCTCACGAACGGCCGTGGTGGTGGTCATGCGGGGCAGGATGGCCAGCCCGGCCCCCAGGCTCACGAACTCGAGGATGGTGGCGATGGAGGCCAGCTCCATGGTGAGGCGCAGGGGCGTGTCGCAGCGGGCGAACAGCTCGATGATGGCGGTCCGGGTGGGCGTGGGCGCGTTGTGGGCCACGAAGCGCTCCTCGCCCAGATCAGTGATGCTGAGGGACTTCTTCTTGGCGAAGCGGTGCCCGGGGGGAACCACCAGCACCATGCGGTCCCGGTGGATCACCTCGCTCACCAGCTCGGGATGGAGGGCGTCGTAGGAGACGAAACCCACGTCCAGCCTGCGCTCCAGCACTTCCGTGGGAATGCGCTCCGAGGTCTGGCGGTAGGCCTGGATCTTGATGGCGGGCCAGGCCTGCTGGTAGGCCAGGAGGATCCGGGGCAGCAGGAACTCGGACACGCTCTCGTTGGCGCCCACGTTCAGGCGCCCCTGCTGGAGGCCCTTCAGGGCCCCGAAGGTGTCGAGGATCTCCTGGCGCAGGTCGAACATGCGCTGGGCCAGGGGGAGAAGGGTGGCGCCCGCGTCCGTGAGCGTGCCGCCCTTGGTGGTGCGGTCCACCAGGGTCTCGCCCAGCTCCTCCTCGAGGCGCTTCAGGGCGAGGCTCACGGCGGGCTGGGTGCGGTAGAGACGCTCCGCCGCGCGGGAGAAGCTCTTCTCGCGCGCGACCACCAGGAACGTTTCCAGCTGTCCGAGGTCCATGGACCCTCCGTCGGGAAGTGTAGGTGTTTAAGTATTACTTATGTAATCATAAAAAAAATTAAATGTATTTATGGGTTGGGGTGGAGGATCTTTGGGTGATCCCTCCGGCCCCGGCCGGTCCAGGAGCACCTCTATGGGCAGCGAGCGGATCGCCATCTTCGACACCACCCTCCGCGACGGAGAGCAGTCGCCCGGCTGCAGCATGAACCTGGACGAGAAGCTGCTGATGGCGCGCCAGCTGGAGGCCCTGGGCGTGGATGTCATCGAGGCGGGCTTCCCCGTGGCCTCGGAGGATGACTTCGCCGCGGTGCAGGCCGTGGCCCGCGAGTGCCGGAAGCCGGCCATCGCCGCCCTCTGCCGCGCCCTTCCCAAGGACATCGAGCGGGCCTGGCAGGCGGTCTCCGGCGCCGCCCGGCCGCGCATCCACACCTTTCTGGCCACCTCGGATATCCACCTGGAGTACAAGCTCCAGAAGACCCGCGAGGAAGCCCTGGCCATGATCCGCGAGGGGGTGCGGACGGCCAAGGGCTTCACACCGGACGTGGAGTTCTCGGCCGAGGACGCCACCCGCAGCGACTGGGACTTCCTCGTGGAGGTGTTCACCGCGGCCATCGAGGAGGGGGCCACCGTCCTCAACGTGCCCGACACCGTGGGCTACACGGTGCCAGACGAGTACGGCCGGCTCATCCGGCACCTGAAGGACAAGGTGCCCGGCATCGATGGGGTGACCATCAGCGTCCACTGCCACAACGACCTGGGCCTGGCCGTGGCGAACTCCCTGGCGGCGGTTGCCGCGGGGGCGCGCCAGGTGGAGTGCACCGTCAACGGCATCGGCGAGCGGGCGGGCAACGCCGCCCTCGAGGAAGTGGTCATGGCGCTGTCCGTGCGCCGGGACGCGCTGCCATACGAGACGGGCATCCACCGGGAGGCCATCACCCGCGCCAGCCAGACGCTGGCCAACATCACCGGCGTCCAGGTGCAGCCCAACAAGGCCATCGTGGGCCGGAACGCCTTCGCCCACGAGAGCGGCATCCACCAGCACGGGATGCTGAGTCACCGCTCCACCTACGAGATCATGACCCCCGAGTCCGTGGGGGCGAACCGCACGAGCCTGGTGCTGGGCAAGCACTCCGGGCGCCACGCCCTGGGCAAGCGCTTCGAGGAGCTGGGCTATCCGCTGGACAAGCCGGCCCTGGAGAAGGCCTACAAGCTCTTCACCAAGCTTAGCGACCAGAAGAAGGAGATCTTCGACGAGGATCTCCTGACCATCGTGCGCGACGGGCTCACCCAGGTTCCCGAGGCCTTCAAGCTCCGGGCGGTGCAGGCCACGGCGGGCACCGCCATGTTCGCCACGGCCCTGGTCACCCTGGCCGGCGAAGGCGGCGAGGCCACGGAGACGGCCATGGGCGACGGTCCGGTCAACGCGGTCTTCGCGGCCGTGGACAAGCTCACGGGACTGAAGGGGAAGCTGGTGGATTTTCGCGTGCATTCCATCACGGGCGGCGCGGATGCGGTGGGGGAGGTGTTCGTCCAGGTCGAGTTCGGCGGCGTCGTCCAAGGGGGGAAGGGCGCCAGCACGGACATTGTCGAGGCCAGCGCCCGGGCCTACCTGAACGCCTCCAACAGGGTCCTGTTCGTCCGCCGCTCGGCTGGCACGACCGCCGCCGGTCCCGCGGGCCGCCAGGAGGTGATGTGATGAAGGAAACCCTGCCGCAAGGCCTTGAATCCGGCGACGCCAGGACGGACATTGCCCTCCAGGCCGCCGCGCTGCCCGCCCCGCCCACGGAGGATGGGGCGGACCCTGACCAGTACCTCTGGGGAGTCTGAACGTGGAAGCCCGCATCACCCTTCTTCCCGGCGACGGCGTGGGCCCCGAGGTGGTCCGCGAGGCGGCCGTCTGCCTCACGGCCGTGGCCAAGGCCTATGGGCATCAGTTCCACCTGGAAGAGGCCCTCATCGGCGGCGCCGCCGTGGACGCCACGGGCGACCCGCTGCCGGTGGACACCCTCGCCAGGTGCCAGACCAGCCACGCGGTGCTCCTGGGGGCCGTGGGCGGACCCGCCTGGGACCGCCATCCCCGCGAGCAGCGCCCGGAGTCCGGCCTGCTGCGCCTGCGGCGGGCCCTGGGCCTCTACGCCAACCTGCGCCCCGTCAAGGTCCACCCGGCCCTGGAGGACGCCTCGCCCCTCCGCCCGGAACTGGTCCGCGGCACGGACCTGATGATCGTCCGCGAGCTGGGCGGCGGCCTCTACTTCGGTGAGCCCCGGTCCTTCTCGAGTGAGCGGGCCGTGAACACGCTGCCCTATACCCGCACCGAGGTCGAGCAGGTCGCCCGGGTGGCCTTCGAGCTGGCCGCCGGCCGCCGCCGCCGGCTGGTGTCCGTGGACAAGGCCAATGTGCTGGAGACCTCCCGCCTCTGGCGGCAGGTGGTGGATGAGCTGGCCCCGGCCTATCCCACGGTGAAGGTCACGCACGCCTACGTGGACAGCTTCGCCATGGCCCTCATCACCCGGCCCGGCGACTTCGACGTGGTGCTGACGGAGAACCTCTTCGGGGACATCCTCAGCGACGAGGCCGCCGTGCTGGCGGGTTCGCTGGGCCTGCTGCCCTCCGCGAGCCTGGGCGGCCCCGTGGGTCTCTACGAGCCCATCCACGGCTCCGCCCCGGACATCGCCGGGAAGGATGCGGCCAATCCCATTGGGACGATCCTCTCGGCAGCCATGCTGCTCCGCCACAGCCTCCACCTCGAGGCCGAGGCCAAGGCCCTGGAATCCGCTGTGGACCGTGTCCTCAAGGGCGGCCATGGCACGCCCGACCTGCAGGGGCTCAAGCACCACCACGGCACCCAGGCCCTGGGCGCCAAGATCCGCGACGCCATCCGGCCTCCCGGCGCCAAGGGCGCCCGCCTGGCCGATTCCGCCTATGCCTGGTGCGGTTCGCCCGAGGGCGCCCGCCACCATCTTTGAGTCCACGGCCCGGAACCCGACCCATGCCTCCCGTCTCCCCCCACGCCGACGCGATCCCCACCACCGTGGTAGGGCGCATCGTCGTGATTACCGGGCTGCCCGGGCTGGTGCTGCGGCTGACGGGCTAGGGGGCGGGGACGGCAGCATCCAGATCCCGGCCCCGCACTTCAGGCGGGGCCTTTTCACATCCATCCATCCCATCACGCGATTCCACGAGGTCTTCCATGAGCCGATCCGACCAGCTTCCCAGCCCCTGCGGCGCCGCCGACGACCTCACCCGGACCCAGTAGGAGAGACCATGAGCCAAGCGGGAACGCACACCGGGGCCCAGCTCATCTGGGAATGCCTGACGCGGGAGGGCGTCGCCACCGTCTTCGGCTATCCGGGCGGGGCCATCCTCCCCACCTATGACGCCATGGTGGATTTCCCCATCCGGCACGTGCTGGTGCGCCACGAGCAGAGCGCCGTCCACATGGCGGACGGCTATGCCCGGGCCTCGGGCCGCGTGGGCGTGGTGGTGGCCACTTCCGGTCCCGGCGCCACCAACCTGGTGACGGGCCTGGCCACGGCCATGATGGACTCCACGCCGCTGGTGGCCATCACGGGCCAGGTGGGCTCCGGCGTGCTGGGCACGGACGCCTTCCAGGAAGTGGACATCACGGGCATCACCCTGCCGGTCACCAAGCACAACTACCTGGTGACGCGGGCCGCGGACATCGTGCCCGTGCTGCGGGAGGCCTTCGCCGTGGCCAAGAGCGGGCGCCCGGGCCCCGTGCTGGTGGACATCACCAAGGACGCCCAGCAGGGCCGCGCGGACATGGACTGGGAGGCGGCGGAGCCCATCCGGCACCTGCGCCACCTGCCGCCCCCGCTGGACCCCGAGGCTCTGGCCCGGGCTCTGGACCTGATCCGCCACGCCAAGCGGCCCATCATCCTGGCGGGCCACGGCATCCAGATGTCCGGCGCCCGGGCCGAGGTGCTGGCCCTGGCGGAGCGGGCGGACATCCCCTTCGCCCTGACCCTGCTGGGCCTGGGGGCCGTGCCCGCCACCCATCCCCTCAGCCTCGGCATGATGGGCATGCACGGCGAGGCCTGGGTGAACAGGGCCATCCAGGAGGCGGACCTGCTGCTGGCCTTCGGCATGCGCTTCGACGATCGCGTGACGGGCAAGCTCAAGGAGTACGCCCCCCACGCCAAGAAGATCCACATCGACATCGACGCCAGCGAGCTGGGGAAGAACGTGCCCGTGGACGTGGCCATCGCCGGCGACCTGCTGACGGTGCTCCGGGCCCTGCTGCCCGACGTCCCCGTGGCGGACCGCTCCAAGTGGCTGAAGCAGATCCGCAGCTGGCGGGGTGACTCCGCCGTGCGCGACATCAAGAACCTGCCCGATGAAGGCCATCTCTACGCCGCCCACGTGATGCACGACCTCTGGCGCCTCACCGAAGGCAAGGCGGTCGTTGTGACCGACGTGGGCCAGCACCAGATGTGGGAGGCCCAGTACTACCACCATGATGCGGAGCGCAGCCTCATCACCAGCGGCGGCGCGGGGACCATGGGTTTCGCCCTCCCCGCGGCCATCGGCGCCAAGCTGGCCCGCCCGGAGGCGGAAGTCTGGGTGGTGGCCGGGGACGGCGGCTTCCAGATGACCTTCGCCGAGCTGATGACCGCCGTGCAGGAGGGCGTGAAGGTCAACATCGCCATCATCAACAACGGGTTCCTCGGCATGGTCCGCCAGTGGCAGGCACTCTTCTACGAGGGCCGCTACGCCGCGACGCCCATCCTCTCGCCGGACTTCGTGAAGCTGGCCGGGGCCTTCGGCATCCACGGCCAGCGCGTGGACACGCGGGCCGAGCTGGCCGGCGCTGTGGCCGAGGCCCGGGCCGCCGAGGGCGCCGCCCTCATCGAGTTCCGGGTGGAGCAGGAGGACAGTGTCTATCCGATGGTGCCCGCCGGTGCCGCCCTCCACGAGATGATCCGCCGTCCCAACGCCAAGGCCGGCGCCAGCGCCATCGCCGAAACCGGCTCCGACCCCGTCTGAAAGGAACAACCATGCCCCATGTGCTCGTGGTCTACACCGATGATGAACCGGGCGTCCTGACTCGGGTGGCCTCGCTGTTCCGGCGGCGGGGATTCAACATCCACTCGCTCACCGTGGGCCCCACGGAGCGGTCCCGCCAGTCCCGCATGACCATCGTCGTGGACGCGGAGGAGTCCACGGTGCGGCTGGCTGTGGAGCACCTCAAGAAGCAGGTGAGCGTGCTCGAAGTCCAGCAGCTGGGCGACCGCCCCAAGGTGGTGCGGGACCTGGCCCTCATCCGCGTGGCGGCGGGCCTCGACGTCCGCTCCGAGATCCTCCAGCTGGCCCAGGTCTTCCGCGCCAACGTGGTGGACATCGCCGGCGACAGCCTCGCCATCGAGTGCACCGGCGGCCCCGACAAGATCGACGCCCTGGTGGATGCCCTCCGGCCCTTCGGGATCCTCGAGCTGGGCCGCACCGGGGCCGTCGCCATGGCCCGGGGGATCCGGGCCTCGCCGCAGTCGCGGCCCGTGGCGGCTCCCCAGCCGGCCAGCAACCAGGCCATGTCCGTCTGACGTTCGACCCACCCCTCTCCGACCACCCACCAAGGAGCCTCCCATGGCCAAGATCCACTACGACGCCGACCTCGGCCTCATCCGCGCCCGCAAGGTCGCCATCCTGGGCTACGGCTCCCAGGGCCACGCCCATGCGCTCAACCTCAAGGACAGCGGCGTCCACGTCCGCGTGGGCCTGCCCGCCAGCTCTGCCTCCCGCGCCAAGGCCGAGGCCGCGGGCCTCACGGTCATGACGCCCGCCGAGGCCTCGGCCTGGGCGGACGTGATCATGGTGCTCACGCCGGACACGGGTCAGGCGGCCCTCTACCAGGAATCCATCGCGCCCCACCTGACGCCCGGCAAGACCCTGATGTTCGCCCACGGCTTCAACATCCGCTACGGCTGCATCGAGCCCCCTGCGGGCGTGGACGTGAGCCTCGCGGCCCCCAAGAGCCCCGGCCACCGCGTCCGCGAAGTCTTCGTGGAAGGCGCCGGCACGCCGGGCCTGGTGGCGGTCCACCAGGACGCCAGCGGGCAGGCTCTGGCGGTGGCGCTCTCCTATGCCGCGGCCATCGGCCTGACCCGGGCCGGCGTGCTGGAGACCACCTTCACCGAGGAGACGGAGACGGACCTCTTCGGCGAGAAGGCCGTGCTCTGCGGCGGCACCAGCGCCCTGGTGAAGGCCGGCTTCGAGACCCTGGTGGAGGCCGGCTACCAGCCCGAGATCGCCTACTTCGAGTGCCTCCACGAGCTGAAGCTCATCGTGGACCTGATGCAGCGGGGCGGCCTCAGCTTCATGCGCTACAGCATCAGCGACACGGCGGAGTACGGCGACTACACCGGCGGCCCCCGCATCGTGACCGCCCAGACCAAGGCCGAGATGAAGGAGATCCTCAAGGAGATCCAGGACGGCCGCTACGCCAACGCCTGGCTCGAGGAGAACCGCACGGGCCGCAAGTGGTTCGAGGCCCAGCGGGCCGCCGACCACGATCATCCGCTGGAAAAGGTGGGCCGGGAGCTGCGGCGCATGATGCCGTTCCTTGATCCGGTGGAGGTGCCAGAGCCGGCTCCGGCCGCCAAGGGCTGAGTCTGAGGCGGGAGGAGAGGCTTTTCACCACCAGGGCACCAAGCGCTGCAAAAGCAGACGTTTTGATCTTTTCCTGGTGCCCTGGTGGTGATTTTCCGCCTTTTTTGGGGATCCTGACTCCAGGTCAAATCCATGAACTCCGTCACAGGGGATTTGGCCTCACAATGGTTATTGGGAGAAAAGCCATTTCCGCTCCCCCGGAGCCAAGCATGTCCGAGTCCTTCTTCAACACCGCGTCTCTGCCGACCCTCCAGGGCTGGCAGGCACCCGGTTCCATGGATTTTCAGGCCGCCTTCCTCCGCGCCGGAGGCTGGGCGCTGCCGCGCACCGAAGCCTTCCCGGACGCCGCCAAGCTGCGGGAGCGGCTGCACGAACTGAAGGCCTCCATGCGCGAGGGCGCCCGGATCGGCCTGGACCTGCGCGGCCTCCGCGATAGCGCCGACAGCGTCATGGCCGCCGCCCGCGAGGCGGGCGTGGCCTTCCTGCTGCACACGGCGGAACTGCCCCCCTCTCTCACCATGCTGCGCCATGCCAACCTGCCCCGCATCGTGGCCGTCCAGAACGCCGAGGAGGCGGCCCAGGCCAAGGCCGGCGGCGCCTCTGGCCTCCTGGCCCGGCCGGGCCTGGTGGCGGCCCTGCGGCACCTGGGCCTGCCGGTGATGGCCACGGCCGACACCGAGGCCGAGGCGAAGCAGGCCATGGCCGACGGCGCCGTGGGCCTCCAGCCCCGCACGCCCGCGCTGCTGGACGCCTCACCGCTCGCGGCCTTCCGCGCGCGCCTCATGGCCGGCCTCGACTCCATGGCCCAGTCCCTGGTGCGCAAGGGCGCCTGCACGCTGCCCCGGCTGCGCATCCGCAACCTGGACCTGGCCTATCCCATCCAGCAGGGCGGCATGGGCGTGGGCATCTCCTGGGAGGGCCTCGCCGGAGCCGTGGCCCATGAGGGCTGCGTGGGCCTGGTGTCGGCCATCGGCACGGGCTACCACGGCGCGGCCAATCCGAAGATGCGCCTGGGCCGTCCCGACGGCACCGACTCCCTCAACCCGCCCAAGGCCCTGGAGTGGATCATCCGCGAGGCCCGGGAGCGTTCCGGAGGCCGCGGCGCCGTGGGCGTGAACATCCTCTGCGCCATCGAAGGCTACGAGTCCGCCGTGCAGGCCTCCCTGGCCGGCGGGGCCCAGATGATCGTCTCCGGCGCGGGCCTGCCCCTGGGCCTGCCGGGCATGGTGGGCGACGCGGACGTGGCCCTGGTGCCCATCGTGTCCTCGGGCCGCGCCCTCAGCGTGATCTGCAAGCAGTGGCAGCGGAAGTACAGCCGCCTGCCGGACGCGGTGGTGCTCGAGGGGCCCGAGAGCGGCGGCCACCAGGGCTTCAGCCACGACGGCTGCCTGGATCCGGCCCACACCCTCGAGAACATCCTGCCCGAGGTCATCGAGGAGCGGGACAAGTGGGGCGACTTCCCCATCCTGGTGGCCGGCGGCGTCTGGGACCACGCGGACATCCAGAAGTTCCTGGCCCTGGGCGCCTCCGGCGTGCAGATGGGCACCCGCTTCATCGGCACCTTCGAGTGCGACGCCTCGCCCATCTTCAAGGAGGTCATCCTCCGAGCGAAGGCCGAGGACATCGGCCTCATGAAGTCCCCCGTGGGCATGCCCGCCCGGGGCGTGCGCACCACGCTCCACGAGCGCATCGAGGCCGGTACGGCCCCCCAGATCCGCTGCGTGAGCAACTGCCTGTCGCCCTGCGGCCACGGCAAGGGCGCCGCCGCCGTGGGCTACTGCATCGCCGACCGCCTGGCCGATGCCATGAAGGGCGACCAGGAGAACGGCCTCTTCTTCACCGGCAGCAACGGTGCCAAGCTCCGCGACCTCATCAGCGTCCGCGATCTCATCGAGGAACTGACCCAGGATCCCGGGCTCCAGCGCGTCTACGCCTGATTCGGCCTCACGCAGAAAAGAAAACCTGATTATCGACGAGCCTCAGCCGGGAAAGATCTCCACGAAGGTTGTCAGTTGGCAGTCAAGGTCTCGGGATTCTTTTCCCTTCGGGCGGGCAAGGATCTGTCCAGCCGAGAGAGGCGCAAGGCCGCGAAAGGGACGCCAGGGACGGCTTCTGGCACGCCTTTCGCGGCCCGCAGGCTTTGCGCCCCTCCCGGCTGCGACCGTTGGCTCCGCTGTGAAGGGAAAAGCAGAAGGTGGGCTCCTCCTTCACGCGGCCTGGATCTTGGGAACCCAGTCGTGCTCGGCCTTGAGCACAGCTCGCATGAGGACAAGCAGCTTGCGCATCACGGCCCCCAGGGCTGCCCTCCAGTGGAGACCCC
>NZ_AUAU01000038.1 GCF_000428885.1 Geothrix fermentans DSM 14018
CTGCTTCACCCCGTGCTGGTCGCAGCGGCAGCGCGGCACCCGCGCCGTCAGATAGGCCGAGTGCTGGAAGAAGTCTAGGTGCCGCCAGGACTTCTCCTCGGTGTCGTGGACCTTCGAGGATTCGCCGCACTCCGGACACGGGAACGAGGCCCCCCGTGGGAAGTCGATCCGGATGTCCAGTCGCCGTGACTCGGCGGTAAACACCAGATCTTTCACCTCCCAAGGGGAGGTCAAACCCAGCGCCATGGTGAAAAGGGCATTCGCGTCCATCCACCCATGGTCCCAGCCTTACCAGTCCGCTGAGGTCCTACCCACCCAATTCAGCGAGGAACCCTACATTTCCCATACTGTGGGCCAGCACTCTGACGTTCCCTGGGTGTTTTTCATTCAGGTCGTGAAGTAACTGCATTAACGCATGGCCTGATCTCCAGGCCCTGAATTCACTTTGATCATATGTAGTCATGCCTTCCAACGTGGGCCATTCGAAAATCCCAACCTTTCCTCTGTATCCCAGCCACCAAAGCCGCTTGAAGGTGGTTTCGGCCCAGCGGTCCTTCTCCCATTCAGCCATCTTCCAGCCATGGACATAGAGGCAGTACTCATCTGTCGGGTTGGTTGAAGCGTAAGTGGCGAGTCGTTGTTTGGCCGGATCTAGGCTGGCTGGGACCATGTCGTCTGAGCCTACTTCCAAAGAGAATTTGTCGTAGAAGGTTGTGATGGGACGAAGTTCTAGACCTATGGATGCATGTCCAATGTCGATTCCATTGAGTTTGGCAGTCAGAATCAACCGCCCTTTTCCTTCCGACGCGCCTTCCAATAAAAAGGGAGTAACCACACCTAGAGGCTGGATGAAGGTTTTGGGCAATTCCACTTCCTCAGAACCCACCGAAAGCGCTTTCTGGACAGAAACTTGCTTGTTGGCAGCACTGGTATCGATTAGGTATTTCGTTGTTGGATCCACGGCTGAAAACAGATTCACAGCAGGCCGTTTAGTGGGGTCCTCCGCCTCGTATTTCATCCAGTAGGTCACGCCTGAGAAGGCGGCGGTAGTGGCATCAATCCGAAGGTGTAACCGTGTGAAATCTTCCAGGTCGCGGAGCCCGTTGATTTCGTCATCCTCACAATTCGGTTTGACCCACTTCCATATATATCCCGGGTTATTTCTGCTGGGTTGAGGATTTGGGACATAAACCAATCCATCCGGGCTTTCGTCGTCTTCTACTGTGATCGGCAGTGAAGCGAGGTCTTCGTCCCACCATTTCAGCGAGGTCGCATCACGATCATCATTCACCCAGAAAAGATAGTTCCGATTATCGTCGTTAAATTCAAGTATGTTATCGCCACTCCGCTTCCCATCCATGGCCATCTCAACCTTGGCTTGCATCGTGTAGCAATCTCCCTCGTCCACACCGGAAATGCCATCCATCACCCTTTTGGCGATGACTTTCCCGCCGCCAATGCCAAAGAGCACGCCGTTGCTGAAGCCGCCACAAGAACTGAGGTTCGGCTCCATGTGGACGGTCTTGGGGGCGGCAGGATTCTTGAAATCGATGACGAACCAGGCGGTGGCGCCCGTGGCGAGGTTCTGGACGGGCACGGCCAGCAGGCCGGTGAGCTCATCAACCGTCGGAACCTTCCGGAGGATTTCGTATTTCACGCCCGCCCCGAAAGGTGGCTGTACCGGCCAGTAACCAAGCGGAACCGCGATGCGAGGGTTCGGGGAATCCCCCGTTACATCTTCCAGCACCAGAGAATTCCCCAGGATGCCGAGGGATTGGCCCTGAGTGTCTTGGAGTGGAGCACCGTTGGGAGACAGGCCAACCACTGTGTCCCGGATGACGGCGGCCCCATTGATCAGGAGCGAAGCGCGGGGCCAGGAGGCAATGCGGGTCATGGCGCGCCCTCCCGGAGTACTACCCGGATGGGCGTTGGCATGGGCCGGAGGCGCATTCTGCACCTGACTGATTGCCACCGAACTGGCATCGGCAACAAAGGCCGGCGCAGGGGTGTACTTGCCAAGCTCTATGGGCAGTTGGAACACGGGAAGCCCCGTGAGGGGAATGCCCCGCCATTGGGCCCCGGGCTGGTTGAAGCCAACAGCCACTTGGATCCCCTGCTTGCCTGCTTCAATGGGCCAAGGCGTGGCGGCCACGCTCCAATTGATGCCCACAGACCCTGCCAAGGTATCCCCGCTCTTCCACAAGTACTCGGGGTCTGCCAGGTAGAAGGACTGGAGAAGGGCGCTTGTCCCATTGCCCTGAGGCTGGATCACCGCCGAGATATCCCCGTTCCAACGGGCGATGGCCGTGGCCACATCCACAATCTGGACCGAGGAGGACAGCCGGCCCACGACAAGCATGCCATCCCGGAACCCGACGGTGGGCGCGTAGCCCTGACCACCTTGTCCCGTACTCATGCCGAAAAGGAGCTTTGGCGTCCCACAAGCAGCACAAGCATTGAATACCCACAGGGCACCCTGCTGGTTGTAGTTAGCTGCAGTCGGTTGGGTGGTCACAACCAACAGATCCATGGGCACCCCCCCTACGGTGACGCGCCGGAAGGTTTGCAAATCCGTGATGTCCTGACCGAGGAAGTTGGCCGTGCCGGATCCGGTCACGCCAAAGGTGGTGAAACCGCTTAGGAATCCATCCTGAAGTTGGGTATAAGCCACTTGCCCCTGGTCAGTGGCCACGAAGAACCTTCCGCCAAGGGCATCCGCCTTCACCACCCGCGGCGAGAAGGCGACCTGTCCAAGAGTCTGTGCCTTGTTGACCGTAAACCGGACCGATTGGCCCAGCCCGTTGCCAAGCTTCAAAGGTGGAGCGTTGAAGTCCTGAATGGTCCCCATTCCGAACACTTCGTAGGTGGCCCCCAGTTCCAGCTTGGCGGAAGGCAGCAGGTAGACGGTGTACAGGCGCTGATCGGCCTTTGCCTCACCTTGGGAACCCAAGATGCGGACCTCAGAGACCCAACCCTTGTTGGGATCATCAACCTTGTTCAAGAACAGGGTTTGAGAGCTCAACCCCGTCACCGGCTCCGAGAACTGAATCTTGATTGCGGTTCCTGGATCGGCAGCGTCCAGCCCTCCGGCAACCCCTACTGTGAATTTCGGTGGAACTCCTTGGGTCACGAGAGGTTCCTGATCAAGGAAATCCAGGACTGTGATCTCATTGCGAAGGTGGGTCACATTGCCGGAAGCATCGGACACCCAGGCATCCACCACGTGCTGCCCAACCGTCAACATCAAGCGAATCTGCCAAATCCTGGCCTGATTCTCCCCGCTCGATCGGGAGGGATCGGCCGTGCATGCTGTGCATTGCTCATGTCCGTCGAGGGAGACTTTTAAGGTCAGGTTGGCCTTATCCTTCGCATCGTAACCGGCCACACCGAGGAAGATCGAAGCCCCTCCCGCGCGCGCCGCGGTGCTGCTCAGCACATCCGCGCCTTCAAACCAGGCTTGGGCCCAAGGAGCCGCGTGATCCTCCAACTGGATGGGCTCCACCTTGAACACGAAATCCGGTACCTGGAAGAGCTTCCGATCGTGCTGGGTGTCGTTCATCCAGGGCGTAGGTAAGGGACTTCGGATCTGGCTGATGCCGAAGTCGGGCTCGACGCCCAGAAAGGCGCCGCCCTCTTTGATGGGATCGTCGGCGAACAGAGCGTTCATCACCATGTAGGTGCCGCATTCGCTGGTACGCTGCACCAAGCGGCCATTGACCTTCACATCCGTAGCCGTGCCAGCGGAATAATACACCGGCGCTCCCACGGTTTCCCCGCGGCTCTGGCCCGGCAACTCCGTGAAGGCCCGACCCTTGTAGATCACGTTCCCGGGGTTCTTCACGATCATGCCGTCCAGTTCAACCTCAAACGCCTCGGAATAATTGGAGCCTCCGCCATATTGCCCAAACCCAAGCCTGGCGAGCATGTCGTAGAGGCGGCTCAGGTTGAGATAGGACTTGGGCAATGGGTAATCACTCATCCCGATTGGGCATTTGGTCGTTTCTACCACGCCCATCGCGCCCTCAGCCACAGCCCCGGATGCCACCATCTTTACCCGCTTCTGGAGATTGATTGAAGTGGCCGGAGCCTGGTCCCCCAGCCCCTCCAAGCTGCTGGTCCAGGGCAGGCCTCCCAGTCCTTCCAGCTTCCCGCCCTTCACTTGAGCCGTGTCCAGGAATTCCCACACACTGGCGGGCTGGCCATCGGGCCCAAAGATCTGATTCTTGAAACAAACCGCATAGGTCCCGAACCCCTGGAACACGCCCAGGTCCCCCGCTCCCTCGGGAGCAGTAGCCTCGATTCGGGGAATCTTGGCGAAGGACACATTCTCTTTGGCCAGAAGCTGCACACGACCCCAGATGGGAACCGCCGCCTCGGGCAGGATGTCATCGGGAACCTCTGGGACGAACCGAGCCTTGAACTCCACGGGGTGGTCCAAGGTGCCTTCGGGCAGGGTCACGGCACAGGAGCCATCCGCCGATTCCACCCGCCCGCCATCGATGCCCAGGGTCACACGACCTGTGCCGTCGTTGGATTCGTAGCGGCTAAGGAAGCCTTCGAAGACGCGCCCATCCTTCAGCTGAACACGGATCTTCAGGCGCTCGCCGAGGGTGGCCTTGAGGGTGAACACAAGGTCGCCCTTGTCGGGCATGGTGCCATTGCCGTAGGAACCCATGCCGTTGGCCTCAAGTTCGGCCACAGCCCAAGGTGGAAGGGCGCCTTCGGGGATGGTCACGGTGACGTTGAAAGATGCGTCAGGATAGGAGAGCTTGATTCGGCTGAAGTCCACCTCGGATGGCAGGGAGGGCACCGCCGCCGTCTGGAAGCGACTTTCGAAGGTGGGAGCGGCTTCTCCGCCCAGGTTCAGGAGGCCATCGGCCACGATGCGGTAGGTGGCGCTCAATTCCAGGGGTTGCTCGGGAGTCAGGAAGATCGTCTTCCCATCCTGGCTGAGGCTCCGGCGGACAGGGACCTCCACCAGGGTCGGAGCCACCGACAGGTCGAGCGCTCGTTTCTCGGCCTTCGAGGGACGTCGTTTGGGGGTTTTCCGGGCGGATTGAACCTTTCTGGTTTTCGAGGTTCCCACTCTTACCGTCGTATCGGTTTTCGTCGCCGGTGCCGAGGCCATGGCCTGGAGCGTGGTCGAGGCGGTTTCGACCTCTTTGAACAGCTTCGCACCTGTGAGGGTGGCCACATCCGCGGGGCCTGAAAGCATCAACATCACGACGCTTCCCACGGGAGCGGTGGCGCCATTGGCCGGCACGGCGTTCAGCACCCGGAAGGGAACGGTGGCCAGGCGCAGGAGGTTGTCTGAGCTGGGCACGGATGCACTGAAGTTGCCCGTCACGCCAAGATCGCGCCGCTCGCCTTTGATGGGAACCAGTGTGGCGCCCCCGGGGACGAATGACGGCACGGCGAAGGCACCAGTGGTTCCAGACACAGCCTGGAGGAATCCCCCATCGACGATCACATCCGCCACGGCCACATCGTCGGAAGGGGACAAGGGTGCCATGGCCAGGGTTGTGTTGAGCGGAGCAGCGGCGAGGGGCTTGGATCCGGGTTTCTGACCACTGGCCGCCCTTGGCTGAGCCAAGGCTTTCACGGGTACCATCCTGGCCTTCACCCCGAGGTTCTGCATCAAGGGCTGGGCGGTGGAGCCCGGAAGCAAGGCTGTTCCCGAGATCCAATCCCAAGTGGAAGCAGGTGCCAAAATAGCGAAGGCGCCACCTTCCAGGATCTCGTTACCCCCGACAGGCACCACCAGAACCCAGGAGGAGCCGGACTTCCTCAATTCCCCGACCGCCACCACCAGGTGCTCGCCCTGCACCACGCGACGCTGGAGCAGGAGCGGCCGCGCTGTATCAGGCAGGTCCAGGGCATCCACTGAGAGGCCGAGACCCGAGAGCAGGGTACCGACGATATCCACACTGAAGGATTTCGTGAGGGCGCCCTTCCCGGCCAGTTCAGGCCAGAGGGAGGATGCATTCCCTCCATCCACGCTCAGGCGCACCAGCGTGGTGCCCGAGAGAGAACCCGAGGCAAAGGAGAGGTTCACCCCATCCTGGCTGACCACACCACCGGAAGCTCCCAGTAGCTCAGATCCGCTCTGGGCCACCTGGACGCCGTCGTGGTAGAAGCCCACGAAGATCCTGCCCTCCACCAACTCTGTTTCACCGAAGGTCCGGCTCATGTGAATAGGTAGTCTCAGCCCCAAGCTGTCCCCCGCACCCGTGAGTACAGGTTTCCCATCCACCACTTCCAGCATCCAGCGTGAGGCCACGGCATCCTGGCTGAAGCCATCCGGCTCGATGATCGCTGAATCCAGAAGGGCGTAGCTTTCCAACACGTCGGCTTGAATGGGAAGGCCAGAAGGCAATGGAGTCAAACCCTCGAAGGCCAGGCCGAATATCGCCGTGGCCCTCGCCCCTCGGATCGCGTCCACGGTCGGCATCAGCGAAGGATCCACGCTGCCAGAAGCCTTGATGCCGTCCCGCCAACCGGAGCCTTCGTAACCCGCCAGCACGGAGCCTGCGACCGCTGCCGGAGGCGCGGTGGCGCCAGGATCCGCCATCAACAGGACGTAGCCGCCTGCGGAAGGCATGGAAAGGGTTGCCAAGCCATTTGCTGGCAGGCCTGCGGCCAGGGCCACCCAGACGTGGGAGGTCTCGTCCCAATGCGCCCAGGCATAACGCCCGTCCGCAGGAAGCGCGGGCATGGCCGCAGGCAGAATGAGGGAAGCCATGCCCGCGAGGGGCGAGGATGCGCCATCCACCTGAATCCACCAGGCTGAGATGGCGGACCAGCCCAAAGGCAGCAACCCCGGCAGTCCCTGAGCTGAAAGCGGCGTGGCAGATACCTTTCCCGTGCTGCCCGGAACACCTGCTGGAATCGTCAACGTCAGGGTTCCACCCCCAAACGCTCCCGTGAAGCCGGATGCATCTACATCTTGAGGCTTTCCTATGGGGGTCAGCCGTGCATCCACCAAGGACTGCACACCTCCAACTTGGAGCGCCGCACTCCGCCACACAGGCGTGAAGCCGGTTTTTAAAACCTTGATCCAGTTCTGAGGCAGAGCTGTGGCCAGAGCAGTACGTCCATGCTCGTCAAGGGTTTGCGACTCTCCGCCCTCGACGGCAGCAGTGGCAGTCTTGTCAGTGAACGGCAAGCCCAACCTATCGTCGTAGGCCTCGATCATCAACGCGCCCGCTCCAAACACCGTCACGTACGTCCGGGCTGTCGCGGTAGCGCCTTCCACCCCTGTTCCAACCGCCTCAAGGCTGATGCGGCTTCCCACCACGGCATCCGAAGGAACCACGGCGCTCACCGGGGCAAAGGGTTCTGTCACCGTGGCCAAATACCGGCCATTCCAAGTGAGGTCCGCCTTCAAAAGCTTGGTGCCGGATTCGGGACTTACCTGGATTGGGACGGTGTCACCCGGGCGCGCAGAATCGGGCGCTATGAGGCGGATCCGAGGCAGTTCTGGCTCGAAGATTATATCCCGCTTCTCCGTCCGGGTTTCCCCGGCCAAAGTCCGGACTTCCATTAGAAGCGTGTTGCGGCCCGTAGACGAGAGGCCCACCTCGCCATTGAAACGGCCCAGGGCGCCATCACCGCTAAGGGCCATGGGTACGCCATTCACCATGATGGAGAGGACTCCAGGCTGGTCGGCCTGACCTCCAATGCGCACCGTGCGTGTGGCGCTCTGCGCGCCGTCCACTGGAGTCTCCCATATGTATTTGGCAAATCCAGGGGGTACGTAGGATCCCAGCACTTCCGCGGTGGCGGTTCTCCCGGCTGCATCGGTTCCAACGGCCTGGATGCGATTGGAACCTGCCGTCAGCGCCACGTTCCCCAAGAACTGGAGGGTTTGAGGGTCCACGCTGACACTCTGTCCCGCGAGGACCACCTGCATTCCGGCCTTGTTCACGCGCCCCTTCACCAGGATGGGCGTGATACCCGATGCAAAGCCATTTTGGGGCCAGTCGATCTGGATGGCTGCTGGCGCATCCGCGGGGAGGTCTTCTGAGGTACGCAGCACCGTCAAGTTCTGAGTCGCAGACTGCCCAAGCTTCGTCGTGGCCACAAGGACGAAAGGATTCAGACCCGTGGCAAGGCTCACGGGCACATTGAAACGACCTTCATCGGTAAGGGACTGAACCTGCCCGTTCACGCTGAAAACCAAAGGCTTCACAAGATCGGGTGCTTCCACATGACCCATCAGGGTGACACCAGGATTGGCGGTGGTGAAGCGCAGGTCACGGTCTAGTCCAGGAGATTCCAGGAGAATGCGCGGCTGCGTGAGTCCCACCTCCAGGGCGCGCTCAATGGAAGCGCTGTTCCCTGCACCGTCCACAGCGGTGGCTCGCAGGACCACATGCCCTTCCTGCGCTTCCAACTCCGTACGGGCGAGGAAAGGCATGGACACGCTCTCGCTGGGCTCCAACTCCATGCGCCGTCCGTTGATGGAGGTCAATGCCGCCTCATTGATGACAACCGCAGCCGGGATGAGGCTCGCCGCAAGCGTCGCACCTTCCGCGGGCGTGGGGTTCACCCAGGCCAGGGTGGGAGGGGTGAAGTCAAACTTCACGTACACGGTGCCTTTGCCTGTATTGCCGACGGAGTCCGTCGCCTCCGCTCGCACCGCCAACGGACCCTCCTTGCTGGCCTTGATGGTCGCCTCGAAGCGACCCTGAGGATCTAGGGGCGTGTCCTGACCCATCAAGGTAAGACGGGCGGAAAGATCATCCACCGTGCCACGGACGACCACGGATGCCTGGTTGGTGGTGAAACCGTCCTGAGGGGCCACGAAGTGCACCACGGGAGGCGTGGTATCCCTTTGAATCTGGACGGTAAGCCTACCGACATTCCCGGCCAGATCCGTCGCCGTGATCTCGAAGGTATTGGTGCCCTCAGTGCTCAGGGAGGCAAGGGTGGAGAAACCTTGCCCGCTGAAGGAAAGCGATGCTCCATTGAGCGTCATGGCAGAAGCAGGTTCGTTCACGGACCCCGTGAGATCCACCGAACCGGCTTTGGTTACGGCTGGAGGAGCATTGTTGAGCGTGATAACCGGGGGGGTGGTGTCCCGCACCACAAAAATGTCCTGACGGCCCGGGTTCCCGGCGGGATCCGTGGCCACGAGCGCGAAGGTGTTAGGGCCTTCAAGCAATGGAGCCGGCACGCTGAAGCCGCCCTGGGGATCCAGGGTCACAGGTTGGCCGTCCAGGGTGAGCGTTGCAGTGGGATCGTCCACTTGACCTTGCAGCGTCAGCGTCATCTGGTTGGTGAGAGCGGGCGGTAATGAATTCAGGGTGATGTGCGGTGGAATGGTGTCCAGGGTGATGGCAGCGCTGGCCTGGGTTTGGCTACCGCAGAGGTCGGTGGCGGAAACGATGACCGTGTTGAGGCCTTCGTTCAGGGTGATAGGAACCTTGGTTTCGAGACCCGTGGCCTGGATGGGCTGACCGTTGAGGGTGGCCGACAGGAGTCCATGGTTGGACTGGATGCTGAGTGTGACTTGGGCCACCCGCGTCAGGGCAGGCTGGTCGAAGGCCAGCGTGAGCAGGAGCGGTTGGCCTCGGCGCCCCATCCAGGCCTTGACGGCGGCATCCAGATCCGTCACCGCATCCTCGGAGAAGCTCCGCCCAGCCCCTTCGGCCCCGAATGCCTTGGACCAGACCCGTGGCCCATCCACGCTCCAGGCCCATATTTCCGCTTCACCGCTGTCGCGGATGGCTCGAACTGTGGCCAGCATCGCTGCGTAGCTGCTGGAGGGTTCATAGGCCTCGCCCACGCCGCAGCTCCCGTTGAGGGCCCAGCCATCACCAACAGGAAGGACGATGCCTGGCTCGCAGGAACCGGATGCCCTCAGTTTCTGTGCGGTCTCCAGCACCCGGTTCAGAGCCTCCGGCATGCTGCCCGAGTCCGAAGGTTCCATGTGGGCTACCGCATTCAAACCAGCCTGCAGGCCCTCTCCGGGAGGGATCAGCAACCGCCCAGAGGTGCCGATGCCCACGACACGGAAATCCGGCTGGCTTTCGCTGCGGGTAAGAAGATCCCGTACCACCGCCTCGGCGCCTCGGCAGATCCGCTGCCAACGAGTCTCCCTGGGGATGCTGGGCGTGGTTCCCCGGTGGGCCAGCAGCCAGTTCAAGTAGGCGCCGCGCAGCGTGGCTGAGGGGGTCCCCTTCCCGGCATAGGCCGCGGCGACGGGCAACCAGGTGCTTTTGCCTCCTGCGGTGAGAATCGCACCGGATCCATCCTGCGTGAAGCTCACAGCCATCATGGGTGCCGGGGCGGTCCAGCCGCCACCCCGCGGCCATGCCTGGTCCCAGCAGCCCAGATCCACCAGGCCCGTGGCGCCTTTGGTGACGATCGCGTATCGGTGATCCTTCTTAAATGGGCCCGAAACCTCTAAATCCCTAAACGAACCATCCCACACGATCTCGCGCATTCCTGCGTGATCCTCGATGAGCATGGCCACCCATCCCCGGGTTCCTCCGGCCAGGCCTGGAATCTCCGAGGCCTGTGAATGGGTTCCGACCACCATGGTCGCGAGGATGATCAATGCGCGAAGGACAGAGGCCAACCGAGACACAGCATTACCTCGAATCAAAGAAGCCTCCTCCTACCGCCGGGCCAGAACCGTGATGGGCTGAGCGAAGGAAGGGCGAGTGTTCGGCCTGGGAGGATCGAAGCGTTTCATTTCCGGCCTGATGACGGCGGTGGCGGAAGCCACCACGATGGTCGCCTTGGCGGAGATTGTCGGATTGGCTGTGCTGGTAGCTACCACGTGGTACACCCCCGGAAGATCCGGTGCGGTGTACGTCCCATCCGGCCCGATGGCCCCACCGAAGGAACCCTCCTCCACCGACCACGTCACCTTGGAATCAGGCAGACCCATTCCGGAAGCGGAGAAGACCTTGCTGACACCAGGGGCCAGGAGCACCGAAGACGGGCTCACCGAGAGGGAAGGCGTGGCCTTGTTGATGCGGAATTGCACTCCGGTGGTGTCGTTGGAGTAATTCCCATTCCCGAAACCCACCGCCACGTCGATGGTATCGCCAGGCTGGACTGAGAGAGTCCCCCGGTAACTTGGACCCACGTGGTAGGCATTCACCATGCCGTCGAACTGAGAGACCCCGTTCAATAGCACATGGACATCGGTGGTGGTGGGACGGGGATCTGCGCCCATGAAGGATGCACTTACGTCCATCCAGCCAGCCGCTGCCGCGGTCCATCGCAACACGGAGTACTGCCCGCCAGAGCCCGGGTGCATGGAGAGTTGATTGGGGACCAGCACCACACTCGAACCACTAACCGTCACGTTTTTCTGCGTGGGATTGTGGAAGATGGAGGCTGTAGGCCAGCTATCCCAACCATCCAAACCATCGGCGCGGGGGGCATGGTTGACGAACGGTGTGAACCCGCTCCCCAGAGTGCCAGTCCAGCCATAGGACCACGCGCCGTTGGGATTGGACGAGCTCTGGAATTCATCCGCGGCATCGAAATCACGAACATCCACAATGGCGACAGCCGGTTTGGCTGGATCGAGGGAGCTGGTTGCCGTGACCGTGTATGCGCCTGGTAGCGTCGGAGCGACGAACGTTCCGTCCGTTCCAATGTTCCCACCGCTGGCGCCCCAGGTGATCGGCGCGCTAAGGCCATCGGGGCGCGAGGCAACGAACGCCATGCCTTCATTCGGTGTGATGGAACGCTGGGCCGGACTGAGACTGACCGGCGCGAACAAGGACGTCACTTCGCTGGGGCTGAGGGCTCGGTTATAAATCCGGAGATCATCCATGGCCCCGTCGAAGTGCCCATAGCCTGAGGAACAGGCGGAAGCGGCTGCATTGTTGATGACCAGGCTGCTGGAATTGGGCGTGAGCGAGGCCGGCGCCAGAATCCTGGAGTCCATCAAGATGCCGTCCTGGAAAGCCTGCTTCAGGCCGGTTCCGGCATCGTAGGTCAGAACCAGGTGGGTCCAGCGGCCGATGGGGACCGTTATTCCAGAGGGCCACCAACGATCTGAGCTGCCGGTGCCCGTATCCCACGCGATGGTGCGATTGACCTCCAGGATCACGTCATAGGCCGAGGTTGTTCCGTAGACAGAGCCCTTGTGAAGCAGGCTGCGCCAGTTTCCGTTGTTGCCACAATTGGGATCGGCGGGTAGGAAGATCCACATGGCCAGGCTGATGCTCTGAGGGTTGAGCTTCGTGTTGTTTGGAACTTCCATGTAGGAGGTGAACCCGTTGAACTGCATGGCCTGGCCCTGGCCCACACGACCATCGATCCAAGCAGGTGTGTTGTAGAGCGTTCCATGGAGGGCGTTCGTGGAAGCATCCAGCGCCGTAGCGCCCACTCCTTCCTCAAACGTCCATCGTGCCACCAGGCTTGCGGCGGGGTTGCCGTCGGTAACGAGCACCCTGGCCGTGACGGTCTTGGTGGGATCAGCCACACTCTTGGCCGTGATGGTGACCGTGCCGGCGCTGGTCGGCGTGAATAAACCATCCGCAGTCATTGAACCGGAGCTGGCTGTAAAAGTCACTCGCTTGTCCGAGGTCCCCGCTACATCCGCTGTGAATTGAGCCGAGTCGCTCATGGATAGGCTGGAGAAAGGTGGGGTAAGCTTAACTGTTATCCCCGCCTGGCGTGTACCATTGAAGTAACCGGCACCATAGTAAGATGTGGATGGCCCCCAACTTCCGCTGAACGAATTCACGTCTGCTGCGAATGTCGC
>NZ_AUAU01000039.1 GCF_000428885.1 Geothrix fermentans DSM 14018
CCTGAGCAGACTCGAACCGCATCCCGCTTCGCGGTCTGCCGGTCCCGCTCCCGGCCCTCCCCCGGAGGGCCTCCGCGGTCCCACTCGTGGGCCCGAGTCCCATCAGCCGCCGATATGAAGGCGCCCCGCAGAGCGGGGCGCTGATCTGGGGCGGCTGATGGGACTCGAACCCACGACACCTGGAATCACAATCCAGTACTCTAACCAACTGAGCTACAGCCGCCGTCGGACCATTCAGACTATCCTGGACGGCTCTGGAAGGCCAGCGGGAACCTTCGGGGGGCTGCGGCCATCGAAATAACTGCCGGGGTTCCGGCGATGAGAGGATGGCATGAATCGTCAGGTGAAGCAGGTTCTGGGGTTGTCGGCTTTCGCGGCCGGATGCATGGCCCTGGGGATGGGGCTCAGCCACGGGTGGCAGGCCCAGGCGCAGGAGGAGAAGCCCGTAACGGTGGAGGCGAAGGGTGTGGACCGCCTGCCGCCCATCGCGGACGTGGCCGAGAAGCTGAACCCGACGGTGGTGGCCATCACCAACACGAGCTTCGTGAAGAACCGGCGCTTCGAGCACCCCCAGATCGGGGGGGAGGACTTCTTCGACTTCTTCTTCGGCCCCGGCGGGCCCCAGCAGCGGCGGGCGCCCCGGGGCGGGGACGACGCCGAGCAGCGGGCGGTCTCCGGCGGCTCCGGGGTGATCATCAGCCCCCAGGGCGAGATCCTCACGAACTACCACGTCATCGCCAGCATGGGCGGCGGCGACAATGCGCTGGAGGTGAAGACCAACGATGGGAAGAGCTACAAGGCCACGGTGCTGGGCAAGGACAAGGAGCTGGACATCGCCCTCATCAAGATCGATGCGGCCCACCTGCCCTTCGCCAAGCTGGGCGAATCGGACTCCCTCAAGATCGGCGAGTGGGTGGTGGCCATCGGCAACCCCTTCGGCCTGGAGCACACCGTCACCCAGGGCATCATCAGCGCCAAGGGCCGCAAGCTCGACACGGGCGTCAGCTCCTTCCTCCAGACCGATGCCGCCATCAACCGCGGCAACTCCGGCGGCCCGCTGCTGAACCTCAAGGGCGAGGTCATCGGCATCAACACCGCCATCAACCCCGCGGGCCAGAACATCGGCTTCGCGGTGCCCATCAGCCAGGTGAACCGCATCATCAAGGACCTCCGCGCCGGCAAGCCCGTGAGCCGCGGCTACCTCGGCGTCGGCCCCACGGACCTCGACCAGGCCTACCAGGACGCCCTGGGCGCCAAGGAGGGCGTGGTGGTGAGCACCGTGGAGAAGGGCCAGGCGGCGGACAAGGCCGGCGTGCAGCGCCTGGACGTCATCACCGCCGTGGACGGCCAGCCGGTGCGCACCCAGGATGAGCTGGTGAGCGTGATCTCCGGCCGGCGGGCGGGCGAAACCGTCAAGCTCAGCATCTGGCGCGACGGCAAGACCCTCACCCTGACCGTCACCCTGGGCGACCGCAAGGCCCTGGAGGCGCAGCGCCGCGGCGATTCCGGCGAGGACTCCGAAGACGAGGGCGGCCAGAAGCCGCAGGGGGACGTGAAGGGCATCAACCTGGAGAAGACCTACGGCTTCACCGTGGAGCCCATGGACCTGAAGCACCGGCTCAAGGGCGTGGTGGTGACCTCCGTGGATCCCCGCTCCCCCGCCGCCGAGCGCGGCATGGCCCCGGGCATGGTCATCACCGAAGTGGGGCGCCAGACCGTGAACAACCTGGCGGAGTTCAACGCCCAGGTGAAGAAGGCCGGCGGCCGGACGCTCCTGCTCTTCATCCAGAGCCCCAACGGCAGCCAGAAGGTCACCCTGGCCATTCCGCCCCGGTAGCCCTCCGCCCGTCCCCGGAGCCCCGGTCCGCCGGGGCTCCGGTCATTCAGGGTAAACTCGGAGGTTCAACCCGGTTAAGGATCGACCCATGGGCCAACGCCTCCTCCTCGTGGACAGCGACCGGAGCTTCCTGAAAGAGCACCAGGTCAGCCTGGAGGCGGCCTTCGACCTGGAGGTGGCCTCCTCGCCCGACGGCGTGGCCGCCCGCCTGGAGCAGGGGGCCTTCGCGGCGGCGCTCATCAGCGTGGAGGTGGCGGACAACAAGGGGTACGCCCTCTGCTCCACCCTCCGGCGCATGCCGGCCCTCTCCGGCCTGAAGATCGCCCTCATCAGCGCGAAGGCCACGGAGGAGGAGTACCGCCGGCACCAGACCCTCAAGGGTCGGGCAGACCTCTACCTGCACAAGCCCATCGCCCCCAGCGCCCTGGTGGCGGCCCTCACCCCCCTGGTGCCCAGCCGCGCCGTGGACCCCGACAATCCCCTGGGCGACCTGGTGGACACGGAGCTGGGCGACGACTGGTTCGAGGGCCCGAAGGCCCCCGGAGCCCCCGCTCCGGAACCGGCCGCCCCGCGGCCGCCGGCGCCTCCCGCCCCGCCTCCGCCTCCACCTCCGGCCCCCAAGGCCCCGTCCAAGAGCTCCCGCGCCACCCAGCCGCCGGACACCACCCGGGCCCACCTCCTGGAAGAGCAGGTGGTGGCCCTCCGCGAGGAGCTCCGGGTGAAGGACCAGCAGCTCCGGGAGGCCGAGGACTACCTGCATCAGCAGATCGGGGCGACCACCCTGAACCTGGACCAGGCCGCCGCCACCGAACGGGAGGTCGAGGATCTGGAGGCGCGTGTGGCCGCGGCCGAGGCCGCCCTGGCCGCCCGGGAGGGGGAGCTGGCGGACCAGCGGGAGAAGGCCCATCTCCTCCAGTTGAACCTGGCCACCACCGAAGCCGCTCTGAGGGACCAGGAGCGCGACCTGGCCGGGACCGCCGCCCGCCTGGACCGGGCCGAGGCGGACTCCGCCGCCGCCCGGCTGCGGGCCCAGGAGCGGGAGCAGCAGGTGCTGCTCCTCCAGGAGCAGCTCCAGGAGCGCCAGGAAGAGATCACCCGCCTCGCGGTCCAGGTCTCCGGCCTGCGGCAGCAATTCGACGAGCGCGCCATCCAGCACGATGGCGAGCGGCTGGAACTGATGAACGGGCTGGACCAGAAGGATGCGGAGCTGGGCCGGCTGGCCCGGTCCCTGATCGAGCTGCGGGAGGCCCACGCCCTCCTGGAGCGCGAGAAGCAGGCCGCCCAGGGCCAGCTCTCCGAGCACCACGACCGCCTCCGGAACCTGGACACCCTGCTCCAGCAGGCCCAGGAGCTCCTTCGGCGGGGATCCGACCTCACCCGCGGCTGAGGACCGGCATGTCCCTTCTCGCAGCCCTCTTCTGCGTCGCCCTGCTCCTGCTCAGCGCCTTCTTCGTCATGGCGGAGTTCGCGGCGGTGCGCGTGCGCCCCACCCAGCTGGAGGCCCTGGCGGGTTCGGATCCGCGGGCGGCCGCCGCCCTGGAGGTCCATCGGGCCCTGGGCCACCACCTCTCGTCCATCCAGGCGGGCATCGTGCTCTGCGCCCTGGCTCTGGGCGCCGTGGGCGAGGAGCTGTTCAGCCACGTCTTCCGCGCCGTGTTCGGCCACCTGCCCTGGCCTGCGGTGGTGGCCCCGGTGAGCTCGGGCCTCGCCCTGCTGGTGATGACCACCCTGGACGTGGTGCTGGCGGAGCTGGTGCCCCGGAGCCTGGCCATCCGGGCAGCCCTCCCCTGGGCCCTCCGCACGGCCTCCCCCCTGCTGGCCTGGTCGCGCCTGGTGCGCCCCCTCACCTGGGTCCTCATCCGCCTCAGCCACCTGGTCCTGCGGGCCGTGGGAATCCACCCGGAGGCCGGGGTCGAGGACCTGGTCCCCTCCGAGGCCGAGTTCCGCCGCATGCTGGAGCGCAGCCAAGCCGAGGGCCGCCTGGACCTCGACCGCAAGGAGCTCATCGAGAACCTCTTCGACTTCAGCCGCCGCACCGTGAAGGAGATCGCCGTGCCCCGGGCCCAGGTGGTGTGCTTCGACCTCCACCAGAGCCTGGAGGCGAACCTCGCCCTGGCGCGCACCACCACCCACACCCGCATCCCCCTGGTGGAGGGCGACCTGGACCGCGTGGTGGGGGTGGTCCACCTCAAGGAGCTGCTCTGGGCCATGCAGGACGGCCCGGATCCCGTGGACCTGCGGGCCCTGGCGCGGCCCGCCTTCTTCGTGCCGGAGATGAAGCCCATCCAGGGCCTGCTGCTGGAGTTCCAGCAGCGCAAGCAGCACCTCGCCCTGGTGGTGAACGAGCACGGCGGCGTGGACGGCCTGGTGACGCTGGAGGACGTGCTGGAGGAGCTGGTGGGCGAGATCCAGGACGAGTTCGACCGCGAGGCCATCCAGCTCCGCCGCACCCGGGGCGGGGCCTGGCTGGCCCAGGGCGACGTCATGCTGGAACAGCTGGTGGACCACCTGCAGCTGGACCTCCAGGCGGAGGCCGGCTCCGTGAGCCTGGGGGGCTTCTTCCAGGAGCGCCTCGGCCGTGTGCTGCGCCCCGGCGACGAGCTGCGCCTCCAGGGCTGGCGCATCCGCGTGCTCTCCATGCGCGGCCTGGCACCGGGCCAGTTCCTGCTGAAGGCCCTGCCCCCGGAGCCCGCGCCGGACGGGTCGGACGCCGGCGATGCCTGAGCCCCTGGACGGCTTCCTCCTGGCGGCCGGCCTGGGCACCCGCATGGGGGCCCTCAGCGAGTGCCTGCCCAAGCCCGCCTGGACCCTGCGGGGGAGGCCCCTCCTCCAGTGGGGCGCCGGAACCCTCCGCCGCGCCGGAGCCTCACGCCTGGCCTGCAACGCCCACCTGCTCCCGGAGCGTCTCCGCGCCGTGGCCGATGGGATCGAAGTCTGCGACGAGCCGGAGCTGCTGGGCAGCGCCGGGGGCCTGCGCCACGCCCTGGGGCGCGTGGAGGCGGAGCTGCTGGTGTGGAACGCGGACATCTGGGCCGATGAGACGCCCTTCGACCAGCTCCGGGCCAGGCACCGCGAAGGCCGTCCCGGGGTCAGGGCCACCCTCAGCTGGCTCCTGGTGCCCCACCCCGGGGGGCCCTGGAACCCCGTGTGGATGGATCACGAGGGCCGGGTGCTGCCCAAGGGCGTGACGGGGCCCTGGGGGCCCTACCACTTCACCGGCGCCGCGGCCTGGTCGCCGGAGGCCCTGGCCCTGCTGCCCGAGGGCCCCAGTGAGATGAACGACCTGCGCCCCCGCCTGGCCTTCCACCAGGGCGTGGTGGTGGAGCCCTTCCCCTGGCGGGAGGTGGGCACGGCCGAGGCCCTCATCGAGGCCGCCGCCGCGGTGGCCCCGGACCAGGAGGGCCGCCTCACCGGCTGCTACCTCCACCCCACAGCCCGCCCCGCGGGCCGCCTGGAGCGCTGCGTCCTGGGCCCCGGCGCCGCCCCGCCCCCCTCCACCGCCGACTCGGACGCCCTCTGGTTCGAGGAGGGGGGAAACCAGGTGCGGTTGGGATTACCCTGAGGGGATGGACCCCCGCCTGGACCGCGCCCTGGCGCGCTGGAACCTGACGGACCCCCGACCCCTGGCCGGGGACGCGGGGGCGCGCCAGTACTTCCGCGCCAGCCACGCCCAGCTGGGCACGGCCCTGGTGGTGCTGCATCCCCTGGACACCCCCGAGAAGCCCGACGACAGCTACTTCGAATTCCGCGCCCTCCAGGCCTACCTGGACCCCGTGCTCCGCGTGCCCACCATCCTCGACTCCGAGGACACCGACCGCTGCCTGCTGGTGGAGGATCTGGGCGACACCCCCCTGGAGCGCCGCCTGGTGGAGCATCCCGAGGAGGAGGGCCTCTGGGCCGAGCGGGCCGGTTGGCTCCTGGCCACCCTGGCCGGGCCCCTGACCCTGGGCGCCCCGGCCCACGCCTTCTTCATGGGCCGCTCCTTCGACCAGGCCAAGTTCACCTTCGAGTGGGAGTACTGCCGCGCCAACTTCTTCCGCGACTTCCTCCAGAAGGACCCGCCCCGCTGGCTGGACCGCATGATGGAGGAGGCCCACGCCAGCCTGGAGACCCGGGCCCACTTCTTCACGCACCGCGACTTCCATGTGCGCAACCTCATGGTCCACGGGGACCGCCTGGTGGTGATCGACTTCCAGGACGCCCGCCGCGGCGCCGCCACCTACGACTTGGCCAGCATCCTCTACGACGGCTACTGGGACTGGTCCCGGGAGGCCGGCCGCCTCCTGGTGCACCCCCTCCAGGACGAGCTGGGCTGGAACCACGAGGCCCTGCTGGAGGAGCTGAACCTCAGCGCCCTCCAGCGGAACCTCAAGGCCCTGGGCACCTTCGGCCACCAGCTCGTGCACCGCCACAAGTGCCACTTCGCCCCGGCCATCCCCCGCACCCTGCGCCACCTGCGCAGCCACTTCCAGCGCATGAACCACCAGGACGGCGTCCTGGCCAGTGAGCACATGCTGCGCCTGGCCGAAGACCGGCTGCTGAAGGGCTGAGATCCCCGGCTCGAGGCGGCGCGGTAGGATGGGTAACGCTTTCCCATCCGACCCGGCCCCGTGAGGATCTCCATGTCGCTCCGTTCACTCCTGAACCGGCTGACCGCTTCCAAGCCCAAGACGTCGGCGGGGACCTGGGGGGCGCCGCGGGTGCTGGACCGGGGGCGGGTGGGCCGGCCCCAGATCGCCGTGGACGACCAGGGGAACGCCATCGCGGCCTGGCACCACCGGGGCCAGTCGGACGAGGGGGTCTACATCTGCCGCTATTACGCGGACCAGCGGGGCTGGGACGTGGTGCCCCGCCGCCTGGACAGCGCCCGGACCCAGGCCCACGCGCCGGAGATCGCCATGAACGTCCGGGGTGAGATGGCCGTGGTGTGGCAGGAGCAGGAGGGACCCCAGGCGAAGATCTGCGCCCGGCACATGCTCGGCTCCGCGGAGACCTGGGTGCCCTACCCCCTGACCCTCCAGTCCCTGCCCGGCGAGGTCCACAGCCTCCACACGGCCATGGACCTCGCGGGCAACATCCACGCCGTCTGGTGCCTGGGCCAGCCCGGGTCCTACCGGGTCTACGCCTGCGGCTACCAGGTGGAGGAGGGCGGCTGGGACGCCCAGCCCACCCCCCTGGGCGACCCGTCACCAGATCCGCTGTTCCCCCAGCTCGCCGTGGACCGGGGCGGCCAGGGCCTGGTGGTCTGGGGCAGCGAGGCCCCCGGCGGCGGGCACCGCATCCTAGCCTGCCACTACGATGCCGGAGGCCGGTGCTGGAGCGACCGGCCGACCCTCGTGGCGAAGGGCCGCGCCACCTACCTCCGCATGGCCCAGGACGGCCGGGGCAACGCCATCGTCCTCTGGGTGGAGGACGGCGACGCGGGCATCCAGAGCCTCCACGCCAGCCACCTGGACGGCAAGACCGTCGAGTGGGCGCCCGCCCTCCGGCTCACCACGGGCCGGGCCATCCTCTGGCCCCAGGTGGGTCTGGATGGCCAGGGAAGGGCCCACGCGGTGTGGCGGCAGGAGGCCGCGGGCGCCATGAAGCTCTTCACCAAGCGGTTCGCCGGGGGACGCTGGGAGGAGCAGCGGACCCCACTGGTGGAGAACCTGGGGCAGAGCCGGGCCCATGCCCTCTCCGTGAATGCCCAGGGCCAGGCCCTGGTCATCTGGTCCCAGATCCAGGAGGCCCAGTCCTCCATCTGCCTGCGCCGCTTCGACGGCACGACCTGGGGCCCCAACCCCCTCCTCCTGGGGACGCCCAGCCGGAAGGAGGTGCAGGACCCCGGGGCCGTGCTGTCGCCCCGCGGCCATGTGGCGGCCATCTGGCGGCAGGGCGACGCCGGGGATGCGGTCATCGTCAGCGCGGTGGGCCAGGCCTAGAGCCCAGGTCTCCGGCGCGGCGCGAGGCGCGGCTAGTAACCCCCGCCCCCGGTCCCGCCGCCGGTGCCTCCGCCGGAGGAGCCGCCCAGCTGGCCCCGGATCTCGCCGCTGGGGTAGGTGGCGCTGTGGACGTTCACGTAGAGGTTCCCTAACCGCCAGCTGGTGAACTGGCCGCTGGTGAGCCGAGTGCCCGCCGGTACGGTCCAGACGCCGCCGCCGGCGTCGGCGAGGGGCACGATGATGGGTCCCGCGGTCCCCGCCGGGGCCTCGTGGATGTGAGCTCCCGTCCCGGTGATGCCGCTGGTGGACAGGCCCCCGGTCAGCTCGAGCGTGAAGGGGTCGATGCCGATGGCCCCGCTGCCCGTGGCGGTCGACGGGTTCGCCGGCACTTCGTTGGCGCCGGACAGCGCCGCCGACTGGGTGACGGGCGCGCCGAGGTTCAGCTGGCCCCGGATCTCCCCGGCGGGGAAGGCGGCGCTGTGCACGTTCACATAGAGGTTGCCGGCCTGCCAGCTGGTGACCTGGGCGGCGGTGAGGGTGGCGCCGGGCGCCACGGTCCAGACGCCCCCGCCGGCATCCGTGAGGGGAATGAGGATGGGCCCCGCCACGCCGGCGGCCCCTTCATGGATGTGGGCGGCGGTGCCCGTGATCCCCGCCGTGACGACGGAGCCGTGGATGGCCCCCGTGGTGGCGTTCACGGCCAGGGAGGCGAAGCCTGTGGCCGCGCTGGCATTGGCGGGGGTCTCCTGGCCGCCGCTGAGGGTCGCGAAGCTCACGCGCAGCTCGATCTGCCCGCGGATCTCGCCCCCCGTGAAGGCGGCGCTGTGGACGTTGACGTAGTAGCCGCTGGCCTGCAGCGTGGCGTACTGGGCGTCCGTCAGCACCGTGTTGGCCGGGACGGTCCATACGCCGCCAGGCCCGCCGCTGAGCGGGATGATGATGGGGCCCGCCACGCCGGGCGCGCCCTCGTGGATGTGGGCCGCCACGCCGGCGATCCCCGTGGTGGTGACCGTGCCCGTGAGCACCTTCGTGGCGGGGTTCACCGAGAACGTGGCGGAGCCGATGGCCGTGGAGGCATTGGCGGGCGCCTCGTCGGCCCCGGACAGGGCCGCGTAGCGGACGACGGGCGGTAGGGGCGCGGGCGCCATGGCGGGCGCGCCACCGCCTCCGCCTCCCCCGCCGCAGGCCGCGGCCAGGAAGAGCAGGGCGGGAAGGGCCAAGGTGGCGAAGGGCCGGAAACGGCCAGCCGGATCGGATGCTCGCATGGACAACTCCTCCGCGGGGTCTCCCGCGGATCCAACCATGGGCCGCGGCTCCCCCCCGTTCAGGTCCGGTTCGGGGAAAGGAACCCCTCCGGACGACCCCGCTTCTTCCCGGAAGCGCCTGACGCTTTTTTCTTGGGCCGGGCCTTTCTCCGTGGCGCCGCATGAAGCGGTGCCTTAGGATTTGATTGCCATCCGGAGTGCATTTGCCGAACGAGCGTTCCCACGGTCTGGATCTCAAGGGCTTCATGCTCAAGATCGACCGTCTCGATGCGGTGGGGCGCCTCCGGAATGCCGAGCGGCGCATCGGCGAGCTGGAGCAGCGCGTCTCCGAGCTGAGCCTGCTGGATGCCGTCACCGGGCTGCCCAACCACCGCCACTTCGCGGATCGCCTGACTCAGGCCCTGCTGGTGGCCCAGCGCCACGGGCACATCGCCGCCGTGCTCCTCCTGGACCTCGACCGCTTCAAGCGCGTCAACGACCTGCTGGGGCATCACGGCGGCGACGAGGTGCTGCGGCAGGCGGGCCAGCGCCTCCAGGGGGCGCTGCGCCAGGGCGACACCCTGGCCTGCATGGGCGGCGACCGCTTCCTCATCCTGCTCCAGGAGATCAAGGACGCCGCCGCCGCGGCCCGGGTGGGCCAGAAGCTCCTGGAGGCCCTCCAGGCCCCCTTCCATGTGGGCTCCCGGGAGCTGGACCTCACAGCCAGCATCGGCGTCTGCGTCTACCCCAATGACGGCATGGACGCCCAGGTGCTGGAGGCCCACGCGGAGTCCGCCCTCTGCCGCGCCCGGGAGCGGGGCGGGAACCGCATCGAGTGCTTCACCAGCACCCTCAACGAGGTCTCGCTGGAGCGCCAGGAACTCGAGAGCTGCCTGCGGAGCGCCCTGCAGAACGGCGAGCTGCAGATGTACTACCAGCCCCAGTTCTTCATGGACGGCCGCCTGGCGGGCGCCGAGGCGCTCATGCGCTGGAACCACCCCCTGCTGGGCGCCGTCCCCCCCGTGAAGTTCATCCCGCTGGCCGAGGAGAGCCGCCTCATCCTGCCCATCGGCGAGTGGGCCCTCCGCGAGGCCTGCGGCCAGATGGCCAAGTGGCAGTCCATCAGCCCCTCGCCCCTCCTCCTCGCGGTGAACGTGTCCGTGCTCCAGTTCGTGAACGGGGACTGGGACGCCTGTGTGGCCAAGGCCCTGGCGGACACGGGCCTGGACGCGGGCTGCCTCGAGCTGGAGCTCACGGAGAGCCTGGTGATGCGGCAGGGGCACGACGACCTGCTCCCCCTCCACCGGCTGCGGGAAATCGGCACGCGCATCGCCATCGACGACTTCGGCACGGGCTACAGCTCCCTGGGCTACCTCCAGCGCCTGCCCATCACCACCCTGAAGCTGGACCAGTCCTTCATCGCCGCCCTGCAGTCCGAGGATCCCGCCCTCTCCTCCGAGGCCATCGTGCGGGCCGTGATCCAGCTGGCCCACAGCCTCAACCTCACGGTGGTGGCCGAGGGCGTGGAGACCGAGGGTCAGCGCGACATGCTGGAGCTGCTGGGCTGCGACTGCCTCCAGGGCTTCCTCCTGGGCCGGCCCCTGCCCGCGGACGCCTTCGAGGCCATGCTGGAGTTCATGTCCACCAAGCAGTTCCTCAAGAAGGCCTCCCGGGCCTCGGAGGAGGTCAAGGTCCCGCGCCCGGCGCCGGCGGGCCGGGGACGCGGCTCCCGCTAGCTGTAACTGCCAAGGAGGTTGTTCATCCGGGTTGAGCTGGGAAGCTGTTGTTACCACACAGCGGCTTTCGCAGAGGCAACCCGGATGAACCTCCACAGTTCAGCAAAGACCTGTCCACGAAGTCGAGCGTTATTGATCCGGCGTGTCCGGTGCCTGGGAATGACCGTCCAGGCAGCGGCCCAGGCGGCGGGGATCAGCGTCCGGACTGCCTACAAATGGCTGGCCCGATTCAGGAAGGAGGGCCGGTCTGGGTTGGA
>NZ_AUAU01000040.1 GCF_000428885.1 Geothrix fermentans DSM 14018
TCGAGGATGCGCTGCTGCACCTGCTCGGGGTCGTGGCAGTTCATCCCGCACACCTGCTGGGGCCAGGGCCAGTCCCGGCGGCGCAGCAGGGGGATCGAGAGGCGGATCTCGGGGTGCCACTTGCCGCGCGAGTCCTTCTCGATCACGAACAGCCCCGCGCACCGTGCCATCCGCGGCGACCACACCACCGGGGGCGGCGCCAGGTCCCAGCCGGCGTCATGGAGGATGGCCTGGGCCCGGGCGCGGAGCGTGAGGTGCATCCTTCAATTTTGGCGGAATCCCGGTCCGGTTGGGTCATGTTCGGGCTATGTGTCAGCAGGTGAGCCTGTAATCGAATCTGTCATCGAGGTTCAGGTGGTGGTCCCTGTTGACCTTTTCAGCCGGAAAGGCCCCCCCGCAGGAATCGGAATTTCCCCTTGGCTGGATCCTACCCCACGAGGTTGATGGCCCCACGCATCTCCTCCTCGCGGGTCTCAATCTAGATCATCGTGGTCTCGACCTTCGAGTACCGCATGAGCTTCTGGATCGTCGGTAACGGCACACCCCACTTGTTGAGAGTGTTGGCGAAGCTCGCCCAGAGGCGGTGGTCGGTGATGTCCTTGGGTAGGCCAATGGCCTTCGCTGCCCTCCCGATGAAGCGGATGGGCATGAAGGCTCCGTTTGAATTCATCTCCAGTGAGGTGCTGTTCGGATTGGAAGGGGTCGGCATCCGGGGGATGCGGCACCGGGGGCGTGTCGAGGTTGGCTAAGAGATGAAGTCTCACTCTCCAAACAAACAGTCCACTACCGTTCAGCGGCAAAAAACGACCGTTCGGGGGTACTCCTTGAGGTGTCTACCTGCTCTCTGTAGTTTTTCGCTAACTTCGGAGGGCATCATGTCGGATCAAGACAAGTGGGAGTTCTATAAGGACGCCCAGGGTGAGTGGCGTTGGCGCCGAGTCGCGGTGAATGGTCGAGTGGTTGGTGCCTCATCACAGGGCTACAAGAACCAAGCCGACTGTGTTGAAAACGCACGACGGAATGGCTACCACGGATAGGTGGTGCCTGGTTCGAAGAGGACCAGGACAGATGATGAAGCATCACACGGCTTGAACCCTGCTCCACCTCTGGCCATTCTCGCTGCCATCCGAGGAATTAGAGACAATATGTCTAGAGTATATTAAATTTTACACTGTTTCATAATTGTTATTGTGATATATGTCATAAAATAGTATTAATTTGTTGTATTTGAATTGCAATATTGGTTATTTCGGTTGCTCTCGGGTCGTTTTCGAATTTGAGTTGATCCAGATTTCAACACGGTTTGAATCTCCGCGAGGTTGCGCATGTTTGGTGCCTTTTCCCGCTGGTTTATGGCGCTTTGCCTTGCGGTAGTTACGCCGCTGCTGGCCGGTCCAACCCCTATTACCGTTACCGTGAGTCCGAGCGCGGTCAACCTGGTGCCTGATGCTCAACAACAGTTCATAGCAACGGTAACGGGGACTACCAAGACTGCAGTTACCTGGTCCATCGCCAGCGGAGTAGGGTCGATTGACGCGACAGGTCTCTACACGGCCCCGAGTGATACAGGCACCTGCATGATAAAGGCAACGTTGAACTCGGATATTACCAAAACAGGAACGGCGACGGTCACAGTCGCAAAAAACATTCAGGTCGCACTCAGTCTGGATTCGCCTAATTATGCGATGCTGCAGACACTCTATCCTGGTGATCAACCAACCTTTAAAGTGGCAGTGACGGGTGGAATCAATAATTCTCTGGGAGTCACTTGGTCATTAAATGGTGGGGAAATCATAAGAACGTTTAATTATTCATATGAACCGCCTGGGACTTCGCGCATGACTTATCAGGCACCTTCTATGCCAGGAGTATACCTCATCACGGCTACAAGTAATGAAGACTCAAGCAAGTTTGCGAGTATTACCATCCAAGTGCTGGACCCTTCTATGGTAACACTCTATGTGAGCCCCAATTCCCTGACTGAAACACCATTATATTTAGCCGGATTTTCAGTATCTGTTCGTGGGGGATCCACAGGTATCGCAAAATGGACCACCACCGGTGGCAAACTCTCTCAGTCCATAACCACAGGCGCCACTTCACAGTCTTACCAACTTCCCCCGTTGGCAGGCACATATCAGGTCACAGTGACGCCGGAGGACGATCCCTCCAAAAGCCAGACAATCCCCGTGACGGTTGTAGAAGCGACAACGCCTACCATCTACGGCATTGAGATCGGGAACCAAGCCTATCTCCCAGGATCAAACGCTCAGGTGTCGCCCTACTTTGCGGCTTCAGGGGCAACTTCAACCATGTCGCCAGCCCCCGGGGTTGTTACCAATGGTAATTCATATCCAGTCCAACCGAGTACCCTCACCCAATATTTACTTACCCTAAAAGTTAATGCTCAAACCTCACTCACCTTGTTAAGCGATTGGGTGGCTCCAGCGATAGGAGCCTCGGCAACGAAAGACTTACAACTACTGACGGCCACAGCGTACGACAAGCGTACTGGTGGTTACTCGGTTGAGATTCTGCCTAATGGTAAAATCGCAATTGCTGGGGGTGGCAAGATAACCCCTAATAATGTATTCATCCATGATGATGTATCAGTCCCTGTGCCCGATGAGCGAATTTATGACCCTGCTACTGGAGACGTATCTATTTCACCTGATGTATTCAGGGCCAATCACGTATCTTTGGTCCGAGCTGATGGGGGCGTTTCTTATTTCGGTGGAGCTGCACATGATGGCTTTGTTGCTGATTCCCTCGTTGGACCGTATGGCAGTTTAGATAATACCGAGCAGGGACTTCATGATAGATATCGTGGTGCACAGGTACTTCAATTACTTGATGGTAGAATTACGCTCCTAAATGGAGAGGGTGCTTACACATTTTGGGATGATGCGGCGCATAACTATTATTTGGTTCATCCCATTATTAGGTCTACGAGTTGGATAGAAACCCGAGATATTAGAACAGGAACAACCGATTATTGGAACTCTCAAAACGAAATGGCTTTTGGAAAGGCGGTCCTGTTGCGGGATGGCCGAGTGCTTCTTGGCGGGGGGCAGCCAGAGGTATTGAATCTTACGACGAAGACTTCAACCCTAGCTGCAGGTTTCAAGGGGTGGTGGGCTGGTCAGAATGGCATAACTAGCCGCATTGCAGGTGCGGCACTTATGGCTGATGGGAAGGTACTCATTACTTGAGCGTAGTACATTTTCGGAATCGAGTTTCCCCATTTATTCTCAGTGGATTGGCATCTGGGATCCAATTTCAGATACCTATGCAAGGAAAATCCAGGCTCCAAACAGCACCATTGCAATCTCTATGTGGGAACCCATCGGTGATGGCATCTATCCGATAGGGTTCATCCAGCGTGCGTCCATTGGCTCTTCCTTCGAGACCCCGGCATTCAGAGGGTCATATATTGTTTTCTATGATTCTGTGAAGAATGCTGTGGTTGTCAGCGAGGATCTGAAAATTCCCCTAGGAACGCGCTGGATTGGGATGACTGCCCAAGGTGATTCTTTGATTGAATTAATGAATAATGGAGCTGTTGAACCTTGGCGAGTCAAACTTAATTTGCCCGTCACGACTTTCCCTGCGAGTTTCGCCATCCCCCTGGGTGAACCATTCAAACTCTCTTGCTGGACCGCAAAGACTGAACCGATCACTTGGTCAGTCCTGGAGGGGGCGGTAGGCGGAACAGTCGCCCAGGATGGCACCTACCACGCCCCTACCACGGCCGGAATCTATCATGTCGTGGCGACCACTGCTAGTGGCAGATCCGTATCGACCGTACGGGTGATTCCCACGCCCCCTATCGTGAATGACTTGGTTCTCGACAAAGTCTCGGGCCAAGCCGGCACGGTCGTTAATGTCACCTGGAATACTCAGTGGGCGGATGCCATTCACCTTCAAATGCGTGATAACAGCGGGACCGTCTTGCAGGACCTGGATGTCATGGGTGTGAGCACGGCAAGCATGACCGCGACATCGGCCACTGCGAGCTTCGCCTTAGTTGCGAGCAATGCCTCCGGCATTGAGGAATCGAGAGTCTCTTTCACCCAGTGGGCTGTCTGGAATGTGTCTATCAATCCAAGCGGCACTCAGTACATGCCAGCCGGTACCATCCGATCCTTCACGGCCTCAATAAGCGGCACCCAGGGAACCCCCAGTGGCGTGACATGGAGTTCGGTGCCTGCAGGAGCGATCACAGTGGAGGGCATCTTCACGGCCCCGGTAGCTGAAGGGAGCTACACCGTTACAGCTACGAGCCTCTTTGATCCAACAAAGAGTGCCACAAGCACTGTGGTTGTCGGGATCCCCGCCACCCTCGCCAGTTTCACGGCAAGTCCCACCGTGGTGCCAGCTGGGGCACCCACTACGCTCAGTTGGCAATCAACCGGTGCCACTTACCAAGTTCTCACGACTCCCCCTGACCAATACGGCAACGGAGGGCAGAGTTGGAATGTGACATCTTATTCAAGTTTCAGGCTTTATCCGACCAAGACCACAACCTACACCCTCAGCGTAAGCAACTATTACGGAGGGGCCGCCAAGGACGTTCAAGTCATTGTCAGCCCCATCACAGCAATCGGGATCACTCCGACCAATGCCATCGTCTACACGGGGATTCCCCTTTCATTCGGCTCGTCCATCACTTCCACTGGTAGCACGGCGGTGACCTGGAGCACGGACGATCCCAAGGGAGCCATCTCTGGTATCGGGTTGTCCGCCACCTACACCCCCGGAAACACCCCAGGTTCCTTCCACGTGACCGTGACCAGCGTGCTGGACCCCACCCGCAGCGCGACGGCAGTGGTGACCGTCATTCGGCCTCAGGTCACGCTCTCCATCACCCCTCTCAACACTGCCCTGATGACGGGTCAGAGCCTCAGCCTGGGTTCCTCCATCCAGGTGACGGGGAGTTCCGATACGAGCATCGTCTGGAGTTGTTCGGGCGGGAACATCCTTCCTAAAGGCGCCGCGGCCTTCTATACGGCTCCGCTGATCCCGGGCCTCTATACCGTCACGGCCACCAGCACGGCCAACCCGGATGTGTCGGCCATCACCACCATCCAGGTGTCGGCACCCTCCAGCTCTACGCCCACCCTGTCGATCCTGCCCCAGGCGGCCACGCTTCAGCCTGGCCAGCGGCTCTTCCTCGGGACAGCCTATGCCACGACCGACCCCAGCCTCGGCCTCGACTGGGCCGCAACCGGGGGCAACCTGGCACCCGATGCCAGCACGGCCTCGGCGTTCTTCAGCAGCCCTGCGGCAGGAGCCTACACGGTCACGGCCACCAGCCGGGCCACTCCCTCCCTCATCTCCCCCCCGGCTGGGATCACCGTAAACGCGGCCCAACCCCTGGCCTGGGCCGTGATGCCCTCGGCCCTCACGTTGGGCACGGGGCAATCCACCTTGTTTGAAGCCATGGACAGTTCGGGCGCCATCCGCCCGAAGGTGCAGTGGACAATTCTGGAGGGTACTGCCGGAGGCTTGGTGACGGACGCGGGGCAGTACTTTGCCCCCACCACGGTAGGGGTCTATCACCTCGTCGGAATCAACCCCGATGATCCATCCCAGACCGCCACGGCGACGATCACGGTGCTTGCGGGTGGGGGAGGAAGTGGTTCTGGAAATGCCACCCCCACGAATCAGGGTGTCGCGGTCGCGCCGGACACAGTGTCCATTCCTTCGGGGACCTACCAAAGCTTCTCGGCCGTCGTTGCGGGCCTGGACGACCAGTCCGTGACCTGGGTTGTGGAGAACGGGCCTGCCACGGCCACGGTGGATACCTCCGGGGTGTTTGTGGCCAACCAGCCGGGCACGTACCGGGTCTTTGCCACCAGCACAGTCAATCCGGTGCTGAACGGATCAGCGGTCATCACGGTGGTGTCTTCCGTGACCCCCCTTGCTGGCGCGCCGTCGGGCGCGTGGAAGGGTTACAGCGTGACCTCCCTTCAGAATGGGAAGATCCTGATCGCCGGGGGCTACGACGGAGCAAGCTATCTTTCGACAGCCTACCTCTACGACCCAGATTCAAAGACGTTCGCTCCCACCGGCGGCCTCCTGCAAGCGAGGGGATGGCATACGGCCACGCTCCTGAACGATGGGCGGGTGCTCATCGCGGGTGGATCTGGCTACTTCAAGTGGCCCACGGACCCGAATGCAATCACGCAGCTTCAAGGTGTGCGTTGGGGCGAGATCTATGATCCCGCGAGCGGGACGTTCCAGGCGCTTCCCGTGCCGCCGGGCTTCCCGACTTTCCCGGCGGGGTTCATGCGTGGGGCTCATTCCGCTCCGACGGAAACCGGAGATGCCGACAGTGGGGCGGCGGCTCTCCTGGCGAACGGCCAAGTTCTGGTCGTGGGGGGAACGGATGATCCGAACGACTATTGGATCAATCGATCCGACGTGTTCATCCCGGCGACGGGGACCTTCGATCTGACCAATCTGGTTCCAGATCCGAACACCCCCGGCTCGTACATGTGGGTGGATTCCTCGAATTACGTCAATACCTGGATTGGCACGGCCGTCGTCAAACTGCTCGACGGACGTGTCCTCATGACGGGCGGTGGACAGAAAACCAGTGACGGTGGCCGTGTCTCGTTGTCCGAGTCGAAGATCTTCGATGGGGCCTCTCAGACCTTCACCACGGTGGCTCCGATGCTGACCCCTCGTCTGGGCCACACATTGACGGTGCTGTCCGACGGACGAGTATTGGCTACAGGCGGGTATCAGGCCTTCCAACTTGCCCTGGATGGGTGGTGGTATGGGATTTCCACAAATCAATCTGAAATCTACGATCCTGCGTCGAACATATGGACCGTTGCGGGGAATATGAGTGAAGCTCGCGGAGACCATGCGGCGATTCTCCTGCCCACCGGGAAAGTGATGGTTGTTGGTGGTATCACTCAATATGGGGATGGTTCCAAGAGCTGGCCCAAGACAAGTGAACTCTTTGATCCGGACTCGGGGACTTTCTCCGTCATGGATCACCTCGACTACGGATTGTCCGAGCCAAAACTAGCGCTCCTTCAAGACGGCAGCGTGTTTGTGGCTGGTCAGGTTCAGGCTCCGATGGAACCACCTGCTCAGCAATCACAGAGTAATGGCTTGAAGATGATGGCGGCGGCGGATCTGGCGGGTAATACGCTGACTTCCGGATCAACGCTGATGGGTGTGATTTCAAGCAGTTGGAATGTAATTGCATGCCCTGAGGAAGCGTCATTGAAATACGACAAAGTAGCCAAAGTGCTAGCTCCAGAAATTGGGGATACCTGGCATGAAGGCTTAATTCCCAAAAAAGCTACAATCAGCGTGCCCATGGCCGGTGGGGTTAATGAAGAAAATCGGTATTTCATTCTTAAGATCAAGAAACCAAGCCCCAATTATTCAATCACTGGATTCGCAGTGACTCTAAAGGCTGGTAATCAAAACCAGGTAGTGAACGGTCCAATTTCTGCTGATTATTCACAACTCTTTTCTCGGTCTGATGTGACTTATTATCACGGACTCCCTGCGCCTCCCGGAGATCCGACTGATGAAGCTGAAAGAGAATATTTACGAAAGCAATGGCTTCAAGCCTGGCTTCCGGCAAGTACCCCATCAGATCACGTAACTGAGTTCTACAAAGTGCGCGTGACCATGAAGACAAATGCTCCCTCTGCAATTCAGTATGGTGTCAACGGTCAATTACCACCCTCCGACACACTCAACTATGAGTTCAAGATTTACTACACATTGAACGGAGTTTCCGGCCAGCCCTTCACCCTGCCGCCATGGAATGTGCCAACGATTATTCAGGCCCATTGGGATGCATCCCAACTCTTTCAAGGGCAATCTTATGGAACGCGCAACAATGATCAATGGTGTAATCTAAGCACATTCTCGTGGGTTTCTGATCCAGCCAAACGTGGGCTTTTGGAGCCAGTGAACGATATTAGTTTGGAACACGGAAGGAACACCGGGCACTCATACAGCCACCTTGATGGTCGTCAGGCGGATATGTACCACCCGGCGTACACCACCTTCATTGGGAGTGTGAGCAACACCAGTGGAACCCAGTTTAGAGATACTCAACTAATTCCAACGCTACAAAGGGCGCGGGGTTGGGTTGAACGAGATGCAAATTATCAACCCATAAGAACCGTCCCATCAGACCCTGATGCTGTGAGGAAGCTGGCCCAATGGATTCGGAACGCACGGGTGAAAATCCGCGATTTTATGACGGTGGATACCGTGGGCCCCTTTGGCCTCAACAGCTTCATCTACATGTCAACGGCGGGCGATGGATACCCACAGTTCGTCGCTGAGGCGCAGCAATTGCGGGACCTGATGCTTACAGGTGCTTGTATTCCGTTGTCCGCCCCTTGGACAGATGGCACCACTTCGGGCTCTATCTGGTACAGCGATCTAAACCTCACCAATAATCCTGCAATCCAGCCGGAATCAGATCGTCCTCAACCATGGGGTGTTGATGACAAGCAGTGGATTGGAGACACCACGCCTCAGGGTGTCCACACGAATCACCTCCATTTACAGTGGGGAACAAAATCCAAGAATTTTTTAAATTAGGAGAGCCCATGCAATTGTTAGTCGCAATGCTGCTATCGGTGTCTTTGGGGTTAAACGGGCAAGAGGCATCAGGGATGCCCAAAGAAATTCCTGCCAAGATGCCAATAAGGCTCAGATCGGATTTTGAGCGAGGCAAAGAGGGTGATGTTTTCGCCATGATCCGCGCAAACAAGTGGCATGACGGCGTTGAAACGGAGGTTTTCCCCAAGGCTCTTATTCGGGAAAAGCTTGAGGTACTCGTTAAGCAAGGCAATGCCAAGGCCATGATCATGCTGGCTGACAATCTTCCATGGGATCAAGAAAACCAAGAGAAGAATAAAGCCTTGAAAGAGCGCCGCAGAAAACTTGTCGAGCAGGCAGCTTGGTTGGACGAACCATCTGCAATGGGTGTCTACGCTGATTCCCTTTGGCGTCTAGATAAAAATAAAGAAGAAGCCATTAAATGGTGGGTCAAAGGGAAGCGCATGTTTGAGGATCGAGCCAAACAAGGAGATCCCGAGGCGATTGTGGCTATGGCAAATTATGGACCTATTCCTCCAATCGAGGATGATCCTGCCCATCGCTCATTATTTTCTGGGAAGGAGTGGATGGAATGGTTGAGAAAGGCTGCTGAATTCGATCGGGACTCTGCATGCCGATATGGTATGCGCACTCATGAAGTCCACTGGATCGAGAAGGCTGCGAATGATGGGGATTGGGTGGCCATGGTTGAAATGGGCCGATTCTACGCATTCGGTTTCCCGTCGGTAGGGGGTGGGAAAACAACTGCCGTTACTGACCGCACGGACCCAAGCAGGTCCATTCCGCAACCCCCTTCAACGAGGAAGACCGACCCCGTGAAAGCATGGGAATGGTGGGAGAAGGCTGAGGAATTGGTGGGTTGGGACTTGGTGCAAGAGCGCCTACCAGAGATTGGGTCCGCGAATTTTCCGAAGAGGCCAGAGAAGAGATAGTGAATTTTTGTTCTCCATCCACTGCCGATGTTCGAGATAAGACCCTCCCGCTTTTCGGCAGTTTCAGAAAGGGGCCTCGGCCCTTTTCTGTTTTCCCCCCTGCCGTTTGTCCTGGTCGTGAGCCCCCCCCGTCATCTCGGGGGCTCATGGCCGGGCGCAAGCGAAGCGCTGGATTGTGAGGTCTTTGGCGCATAGATGTGTCGAATCCTTCCACGGACACCCCGCGATCCGGGAGCGCGCCAGGCGCATTTCCTGGCGCAATGTCGGAGGGGTGTGTTGCCCTCACCCTTTCTTCCCGCCTACGCTCCCCTCGGAAGCCAGACCCACCGAGTAGGAATGACCGTGAATTCTCTTCTTTCTGCCCCAGCAAGGGAATGCCGGTCATCGGTGGAGTTCCTCGCGATGGTTTGGCCAAGAGGTTGCACCTGTCACCGAGACTGTCCGGGCTCTTTCCGGCGCAGTCGAGCTGGTTGATTCAAGGGCAGTTCAAGGCAGGAAGAGCTTGTAGTGGATCAGCTCGTGCTCGAGGATGCGCTGCTGCACCTGCTCGGGGTCGTGGCAGTTCATCCCGCACACCTGCTGGGGCCAGGGCC
>NZ_AUAU01000041.1 GCF_000428885.1 Geothrix fermentans DSM 14018
CCAGAGGGCGCTTTCCCATTACGCCAGCCAGGGCGTCCGGGTTCAGCGCATCCTCACCGACAACGGCATGTGCTACCACTCGAAGCTGGTCCAAGCTGTCTGCGAGGCCCAAGACATCCGGCACAGCTTCACCCGGCCTTACCGCCCTCAGACCAACGGCAAGGCCGAACGGTTCATCCAGACAGCCCTTCGCGAGTGGGCCTACCGCCTGGCCTACCAATCCTCAGAACAGCGGAGCCAAGCCCTCAAAGCCTGGCTCCACCACTACAATCACCACAGGTCCCACTCAGCCCTCGGCGGTCTCGCCCCCGCTCAAAAGCTGAACAACGTCCTTGGCCGCGACAGCTAGCCCGCTCCCGCGCGGACCACTTGTAAAAAACAAAATGTGACTTTCAGAAGCCACGGGGCGCGGAAGAATTGAGAGGTCCCTGTGCTTCCGGACCGTACCGACCCTCCCCGGTATCCGGAAATCCGCGCACCCCCGTGCGCCGTGACAGGGTCCCATCCGCCGAGGCCCCCATGCAGCGCCGCACCATCGACGTCGACGAACGCCTGCCCCTGCTGCAGACCGTCCCCCTGAGCCTGCAGCACCTCTTCGCCATGTTCGGCGCCACGGTGCTGGTGCCCTTCCTCTTCAAGGTGAACCCGGCCACCTGCCTGCTGATGAACGGCGTGGGCACCCTGATCTACCTGCTGGTGGCCAAGGGCCGCATCCCCGCCTACCTCGGATCGAGCTTCGCGTTCCTCTCGCCAGTCTTCGCCGTGCTGGCCTCGGGCCTCAGCTACTCGGCCGCCCAGGGCGGCTTCATCGTCTTCGGCCTCATCTTCATGCTGCTCTCCCAGGTGGTGCGGTTCGCGGGCACCCGGTGGATCGACATCATCTTCCCCCCGGCGGCCATGGGCGCCATCGTCGCCATCATCGGCCTGGAGTTGGCCCCGGTGGCCACCAACATGGCCGGGCTCACGGCCGGGCCCGCGGTGCTGGGCATGCCCCTGCGCCTGGCCCTGATCGTGTCCCTGTCCACCCTGGCGGTGACCATCCTGGCCTCCATCCTGCTTCGCGGGTTCCTGGCGGTGATCCCCGTGCTGTTGGGCGTCATCGCGGGCTACCTGATCTCCCTGGGCCTCGGCGTGGTGGACCTCCAGTCCGTGCGCCTGGCCCCCTGGTTCCAGGTGCCCACCCTCTACGCGCCCACCTACAACCTCCAGGCCATCCTCATCATCCTGCCCGCGGCGCTGGTGGTGCTGGCGGAGCACGTGGGCCACCTGGTGGTGACCGGGAACATCGTGGGCAAGGACCTCATGAAGGAGCCCGGCCTGCACCGCTCCCTGCTGGGGGACGGCCTCTCCAACGTGCTGTCGGGCCTCGTCGGCGCCACGCCCAACACCACCTACGGCGAGAACATCGGCGTCATGGCCATCACCAAGGTCTACAGCGTGTGGGTCATCGGCGGCACGGCCTGCATCGCCATCCTGGTGTCCTTCTCCGGCAAGCTGGCGGCCCTCATCCGGAGCATCCCCGTGCCCGTCATGGGCGGCGTCTGCATTCTGCTCTTCGGCGTCATCGCCGCCGCGGGCATCCGCATGCTCATCGAGAAGCAGGTGGACTACACCCAATCCCGCAACCTGATCCTCACCTCCGTGGTGCTCATCAGCGGCATCAGCGGCGCGGCCGTGAAGCTGGGCACCGTGGAGCTCAAGGGCATGGCGCTGGGCACGGTGGTGGCCATCGTCCTCAGCCTGCTCTTCTGGGGCCTCGACCACCTGGGCCTCAGCAACGACACCGATCCTCAGCACTGAGTTTCCACCACATTCCCCGGGGGGCGCATGGAACGATTCTTCAACCTGAAGGCCAAGGGCACGACGGTGGCCACGGAGGTGCTCGCGGGCACCACCACCTTCATCTCGATGGCCTACGTGATCTCGCTGATCCCGAACGCCTTCCTCAAGGTGGCGGGCATCGCGCCGGCCCAGGGCTTCACGGCCTTCGTGGTCTGCGCCATCCTCTCGACCCTCATCGGCGCCTTCTACGCGAACCTGCCCATCGCCTTCGCCTCGGGTATCGGCCTCTCGGCCTTCTTCGCCTTCACGGTCTGCGCCCTCGCCGGCCAGGGCGGCATGGGCTACACCATCCAGGTGGCCCTGACGGCCCTCCTGCTCGAGGGCCTCGTCTTCATCATCCTCAGCGCCATGAAGGTGCGGGAGGCGTTCATGGACGCCATCCCCTTCTCGCTGAAGAAGGGCATCTCTGTGGGCATCGGCCTCTTCATCGCCATCATCGGCTTCGTGGATTCCGGCGTCACCCAGGTGGGCCTCAAGTTCGACGCGGACACCCTCTTCCCCGTCCTGAAGAACGACCCCGCGGCCATCTTCGGCCTGCACGACGTCAACAACCTCTTCATCGCGAAGTTCTGGGACCACGGCCACCTCACGCCGGCCTTCTGGTCCATGGTGGGCCTCTTCCTCATCGCCGTGCTGGTGGCCAAGCGCGTGAAGGGCGCCATCCTCCTGGGCATCCTGGCCATCACCCTGGCGGGCCTGCTGCCCGTGTCCTTCGGTGGCGGCTTCACCCACCTGCCCACGGGCACCATCTTCCAGCTCCCCAGCTGGCCGAAGATGTTCCAGTACGACTGGAGCTGGACGAAGTCCCTGGGCGGCATGATCAACATCTTCATCATCCTGTTCACCCTGCTCTTCGTGGACATGTTCGACACCATCGGCACGCTCATGGGCATCGGCGCCCAGGGCAAGCTGCTGGACAAGGAGGGCAAGTTCCCGGGCGCCTCCAAGGCCTTCATGGCCGACGCCGTGGGCACCACCTTCGCGTCCATGTTCGGCACCACGGCCATCACCGCCTACATCGAGAGCGCCTCTGGCGTGGCCGAGGGCGGCAAGACCGGCCTCACGGCCCTGGTGGTGGCGGGCTGGCTTGCGCTCGCCCTCTTCCTCTCGCCCCTCTTCCTCATGGTGCCGCTCCAGGCCACGGCCCCGGCGCTCATGATGATCGGCTTCTTCATGCTGTCGGAGATCAAGGAGATCCGCTTCGACGACGTCACCGACGCCATCCCCGCCTACCTGGCCGTGGTGGTGATGCCCTTCACCTTCTCCATCGTGAACGGCATCGCGCTCGGCATGATCGCCTACACCGTGCTGAAGGCCGCCACCGGGCGCTTCAAGGAGATCAACCCGATCATCCTCGTGCTCTCGGCCATCTTCCTCCTCAAGCTCCTCTTCCTGTCCGCCTAAAAGCCCCACCACGGAGACACTGAGAACACAGAGAAAAACCACGGAGAAACCCCTCAGTGTCCCCCTCCGTGTCTCCTCCGTGGTCTCGGTGCCTCCGTGGTGAATCTTTCCTCACTCACGGAGACTCCATGACCAAGCTCGCCCTCGCCCTCCTCGTGGCGGCCGCCCTGCCCCTGTCCGCCGCGGACTGGAGCGACACCTTCATCGGCTACCGCTATGGCACCCAGTTCCGCGAACCCGGCATCGACGGCACGGTGAAGAAGAACATCGTCCAGCTCGGCCATGTCAGTGGCTGGGCCTACGGCACGAACTTCTTCAATGCGGACATGCTCATGTCCGACCGCAACGACCCCACCGCCAGCGGCAACAGCGGCGCCAACGAGGTCTACGTCCTCTACCGCGGCTCCCTGAGCCTCGGCAAGCTCACGGGGAAGAGCCTGGCCTTCGGCCCCGTGAAGGACATCTCCCTCACCGCGGGCTTCGACTTCAACTCGAAGGACACCGCCTTCGCCTCCAAGAAGCGCTTCCTCGTGGCCGGCCCCACCTTCCACTTCGCCGTGCCCAGGGGCTTCTGGGACCTGGGCCTCTTCGCCAGCCACGAGCAGAACTACAACGGCATCGTGGGCAAGTCCGTGGACTTCAAGACCGCCTACTACGTCACGACCGCCTGGGGCATCCCCTTCGAAGTGGGCCAGGTGGGCGGCGAGTTCAAGGGCTACGCCAACTACGAAGGCGCCAAGGGCAAGGACGGCTTCGGCGTCGAGACCAAGCCCGAGACCCTGGCCAACCTCTCCCTGCTCTTCGACATCAGCCCCCTCTTCGGCACCAAGAAGAAGGTCTACGTGGGCCCCGGCTTCGAGTACTGGAACAACAAGTTCGGCGGCCCGAACAACGAGGGTCCCGCCCCCGCCACCAACAAGCGCGTCACCGCGCCCATGGTGCAGCTGCAGATCCACTTCTAGCAGCGGCCGAGCCGATGGGAAGGGGGGCCTCCGGGCCCCCCTTCTTCGTCACCCCAGGAGCTTGGCCATCAGATCCGAGTGCAGGTTCCAGTGGAGGAAGCCCGCCAGGCCGAAGACGAAGCCGATGCCCGCGAAGACGCCCGCCACGGCGAAGAGCCACCGCTTCCGCGTGAGGGCCGTGACGCCGGCCAGGGCCACCGCCACGCTCAGGCAGGCCTCCGCCAGGTCGAACTGGTCGTCATGGACATTCATCGCGTCATAGTCCTTGGCGGCCCGCTCCGCCTCCGCCCGGATCTGCTCCTTCTCCTGCTCGTACTTTTTAGCAGCCGCTCCCTGGGCGGCGATCCGGGCCTCGACCTTCGCCCGGGCCTCCGGCCTCAGCTCCGGGTTCATGTCGAGCTGGACCCTCAGCATCTCCACGGCATTCTCGGCGATGTGCTGCTTGGTGCTCTTGCTCTGGTAGTAGGCCCACTGGTCCACCGCCTTGGCCTGGGACTGCTGCATGGCCTGGACCACGTTGCCGTCCTTCACGTTGCACAGGGCCATGAAGGTCGCCACCACCGCCACGAAGAGGGCGATGAAGCCGTTGAACCGGCTGTCCCCCGCGTGGTCCTGCACCTCCTCCTGGATCGGATCGAGGGTCTCCGGCATGGGGCCTCCTGGAAGCCCCCCAGTCTAGGACAGGAGGCGACCCCGGCCACCCCCATCCCGACCCGCTAGACTATTCCCCGCGCGCCCATAGCTCAGGCGGATAGAGCAGCAGCCTTCTAAGCTGCAGGTCGCTGGTTCGAATCCAGCTGGGCGCACCAAGTGCGCCCAGCTGGATTCGGGCCAGCCCCGGCCACGCGGGCGTGGCCGGGATCCAGCGTCGAGAAACATCGGCGGCCCGGTAGCCCACAGG
>NZ_AUAU01000042.1 GCF_000428885.1 Geothrix fermentans DSM 14018
GGTTCCTCGCTGAATTGGGTGGGTAGGACCTCAGCGGACTGGTAAGGCTGGGACCATGGGTGGATGGACGCGAATGCCCTTTTCACCATGGCGCTGGGTTTGACCTCCCCTTGGGAGGTGAAAGATCTGGTGTTTACCGCCGAGTCACGGCGACTGGACATCCGGATCGACTTCCCACGGGGGGCCTCGTTCCCGTGTCCGGAGTGCGGCGAATCCTCGAAGGTCCACGACACCGAGGAGAAGTCCTGGCGGCACCTAGACTTCTTCCAGCACTCGGCCTATCTGACGGCGCGGGTGCCGCGCTGCCGCTGCGACCAGCACGGGGTGAAGCAGGTACAGGTGCCATGGGCGCGCCCGGGCTCGGGCTTCACGCTGCTGTTCGAGGCGCTGCTGATGGCACTGATGCGGGAGATGCCGGTGAACGCGGTGGCCCGGCTCGTGGGCGAGCACGACACGAGGCTTTGGCGCCTGGTGGATCACCATGTCGAGGAGGCCCGCCAGCGGTTGGATATGAGTCAAGTGAAGGCGGTCGCCGTGGACGAGACCGCTGCTCGGCGTGGGCAGGACTACGTCTCGCTGTTCATGGATCTGGACCGGAGGCGCCTGCTGTTCGGCACCGAGGGCAATGACCAGAGCACGGTCGAAGCCTTCCGGAAGGACCTGGAAGCCCACGGCGGTTCCGCTGAACGGATCACGGAGGCCTGCTGCGACATGTCCCAGGCCTTCATCCTGGGGCTGAGGACCCAGTTTCCGAACGCCCACCTCACCTTCGACCGGTTCCACGTCATGCAGTTGGCGAACAAGGCCGTCGATGATGTTCGCCGGGTCGAGGCCAGAGACCGCCCTGAACTCAAACGCAGCCGGTATGTCTGGCTGAAGAACCGTTCGAATCTGAGTTTCCGCCAGCGCGAGAGGTTGCAGGAACTCCAGTCCATGAATCTCCAGACGGCCGAGGCCTACCGGATGCGCCTCACCCTCCAGGATTTCTATGAGCAGGCCAACCCAAAGGCCGCGGCTGAGTTCCTGGCCGACTGGTGCGAGATGGTTCTGGAGGCTGGGTTGGAACCCATGAAGAAGGTCGCCCGAACCCTGATGGAGCATGCCGATGGCGTCCTGCACTGGTTCTGGAGCGGGTTCAGCAACGGACTCCTCGAAGGCATCAACTCCTTGATCCAGGCCGCCAAAGCCAAGGCCCGCGGCTATCGGACCACCCGCAACCTCCTCAACATCGCCTACCTCATCGCCGGCAAACTCGACTTCGCCTTACCGGTCCGCTGAGGTCCTACCCACCCAATTCAGCGAGGAACC